>CAWEHH010000030.1:0-435880 GCA_963808765.1 uncultured beta proteobacterium | reverse complement strand
AACTTCCACAGTTCGGTAGTGTTAGTGCCGAAAGCAGCGGGGTGTCGCGCAGCTGCAACAACGAGTGCGCAGAGTGAGAACGCATAGCGAGATGCAGATGCCGGGGCTGATTTTGGGTGAACGATAGCAAAAGCGGCGTGTAGTGGCGACCCAGTCGGTTGCGGCGAATGGGGTGTGTGCTGAGAATGTGTGTTCATGTATCTGCGACACACGACGCGACGCAAAGACGGCAAGACGCACGTGTATTGGCAATTGGTGCGCTCGGTGCGCCGTGGCCGCAAGGTGGTGCAGGAGACGGTAGCGCAGCTCGGTGAGCTGGATGCACGGGGGCGTGCGCGCGCGGCCGCGCTGGCGCGCAGCATATCGGGTCACGCGGGTGGATATTCTCAGCGCAAGCTCTTTGAAGGCGATGAGCCGAGCGCCGCGGTAGCGGTAGAACTCGATCGGGTTCGTCTTGAGCGCGCGCGCAGCTTCGGTGCGGTATGGCTGGGCTGGCTGCTGTGGCAAGCACTGAAGTTCGATGAGCTGTGTAGCGCGCTCATGCCGCCGGGTCGTGAAGCGGTGGCGTGGGCCGATGTAATTGCGATTCTGGTGATTGGTCGGTTGTGCGAGCCCTCGAGTGAATTGCATGTGGCCGAGCGCTGGTATCGCACCACGGCACTGGAAGATCTGCTCGGGGTGAAGAGCGAAGACATCTATGACGAGCGGCTCTACCGGGCGCTCGATCGGTTGTTGCCGCACAAGGAGGCAATCGAGCAGCACCTTGTGAAACGACTGGGTGAGCTCTTTGAGCTCGACTACGATCTGCTGCTCTACGATGTGACGAGCACCTACTTCGAGGGTGTCGCCGACCCGAACATCGCGCGACGTGGCTATTCGCGCGATCATCGTCCCGATTGCGTGCAGGTGAACATCGCACTGGTGGTCACGCGCGAGGGCATGCCGCTGGGCTACGAGATCTTCGCCGGCAACACGGCCGATGTCAGCACGGTGCAGGAGATCGTAGCCGGTATGGAGCGGCGCTTCGGGAAAGCCCAGCGCGTGTGGGTGATGGATCGGGGCATGGTCAGCGCCGAGAACATCGCCTGGCTCAATGAAACGGGCCGGCGCTACGTCATAGGAAGCGCGCGTGCGGAGTTAAAGCGCTGGTCCCGAGAGCTCGCTGAGAAGAACGATTGGCGCCACATTCGCGAAGACGTCGAGGTCAAGATCTGCCGCGGCCCTGACGGAGCCGAAACCTTCCTGCTGTGTCGCTCGGCGAGCCGGCTGGAGAAAGAGAAGGCGATGCACGGCCGCTTCGCTTCTCGCATCGAAGAGGGGCTCGACTCACTCGCACGGCGCATCGAGAAGAGCAAACGTGCGCTCGATCGCGGTGTGCTCGAGCGACAGATCGGCCGGCTGCTGCAAAAGCATTCGCGTGCCGCTCGCCGCTACGCGATCTCGATCACCGAAAATAAAGCCGTGTCGGCGGGCCTGAGACTTAAATGGAGCGCGCGTGCCGAGTGGGATGACTGGGCCAGCGTGAGCGAAGGCACCTACATCCTGCGAAGAAACATCCACGAGTGGTCCGACGAAGAGCTCTGGAAGACCTACGTCCAACTGAGCGAAGCCGAGGCTGCCTTCCGCATTCAGAAGTCTGATTTATGCATCCGCCCGATCTGGCACCACAAGGAAGAGCGCATCAAAGCGCACATCCTGGTCTGCTTCCTCGCTTACGCGCTGTGGAAGACGCTGCAGCAATGGCAATCGCGCGCCGGCCTCGGTGATGCACCGCGTAACATCCTGACCGAGTTCTCACGAATTCACGCCGCAGATATCGTGCTGCCGCTCGCGGAGGCTTCGCGCAGAGAGTTACGGTTGCGGTGTGTGGTGCGCCCGGATCGCGAACAGGCGATTCTTCTACAGCATCTCGGCCTCACCTTACCGGAGCGCCTGCGCCCGCCACACAGTGCCGAAATGTAGTGGCGACCCGTGACACTAAGTTATTGATATTCCACAATACCGACCTTCGAACTGTGGAAGTTGGGCTAGGGAGTCTGCGCGGCAGAAGACTTTGAGGTGTGCTGTCATCGATTAAACCGCATGGTACGTTGATTTGGGATGACGACAAGCTATCTTCCGTATGCGCCGGGGCAGCAGATGCTGCTGCCGGCGGCGCTGCAAGACTGGTTGCCGGAGGGGCATCTGGCCTACTTCATCAGCGACACGATCGACAGCCTGGAGCTGAGCGCGTTTCACGCGCGCTACGCCCAGGGCGGAGCGCGCAACCAGCCGTATCATCCGGCGATGATGGTCAAGGTGTTGGTGTATGGCTACGCGACAGGAGTGTTCTCCTCGCGCAAGCTGGCGCGCAAGCTGCACGAGGATGTGGCGTTTCGAGTGCTGGCGGCAGGCAACTACCCGGCGCATCGGACGATCTGCGACTTTCGGGCACTGCACCTGGAAGAGCTGTCCGGATTGTTTGTGCAGGTCGTGAAGCTCGCGCGCGAATGCGGGCTGGTGAAGCTGGGCACCATCGCGGTGGACGGCACCAAGATCAAGGCCAACGCCTCGCGGCACAAGGCGATGAGCTACGAGCGCATGCAAAAGGCCGAAACGGAGCTCACGGCGCAGATCGACGCTCTGTTGGCACGTGCGCGTGTGGTGGATGAAACCGAAAAGAACGAACCGGAGCTCGATGTGCCGGCCGAGATCGCGCGGCACGAGGACCGGCTCGCGGTGATCCGTGCCGCCAAAGAACGTCTGGAGCAGCGTAGCCGCGAGGCCGATGCGGCGCGGGGGCGAACGCCCGATGATGAGCGTCGGGGTCGCGGGCCTGATGGCACGCTCACGAAGGGGCCGCGCTACAAACGCGAGTTCGGCACCCCTAAGCCCGACGCGCAGGAGAGTTTCACCGATAGCGACAGCCGGGTGATGAAGCGTGCGGGCGGCGGCTTCGACTATAGCTATAACGCCTTTGCCGCCGTGGATGACCAGGCACACATCATCGTTGCGGCCGAGCTGACCAACAACGCTGCTGATAGCGGCTGCTTGGCGCCTCTGCTGGAAGCGGTCAAGGACAGCACCGGCGATCTTCCCACACAACTGCTCGCCGATGCCGGGTTTCGCTCGGAAGCGGAGTTCGAACACCTTGCAGAGACTGCCGTGGAGTTGATCGTGGCCTTGGGGCAGGAAGGTAAACGGCAGCTCGCGCTCGATAGCGCGAAATACCCGCACACCGCCCAGATAGCCGCCAAGCTGCAAACGGATGAGGCGCGAGCAGCTTACCGCCGCCGCAAGTGGCTCTCCGAGCCGCCCAACGGCTGGGTGAAGAACGTGCTGGGCTTCCGTCAGTTCAGCCTGCGCGGATTGGCCAAGGTCAAAGCCGAGTGGCGGCTCGTGTGCACTGCGCTGAACCTGCGCAGAATGGCCCGCATGATGCCGGGTTGATCGCAACATCCGAGAGAAAACGCCTGTTGATCACGCCCGTCATGCTGCGAGCACCGTTCGAGATCCCCTGCGCCAAGGCACCACACGCACGTTCGCCCAAAAATGCTCGCTCGCGCAGCCGTATCAACCATTCAACTCGTCGCGCGGCTGTCTGCCGCGCAGACTCCTAGTGCAGATCGAGCGGGGGCTGCGGAGCAGCGGGGCCCCGCGAACGAAGCATGCCGGCGTTGGTCAGTATTTCCATCAATATGTACGAGGCCTCGAGCAGGAGGTGCGGGGGCCGTGAAACGGCGCGGCGGGGTCCCCGCGACGGAAGCAGTCAGAAGCCCGTTAGCACCATCCGATCGTGCGAGGCTTAGTGCAGAACGGGGAACTTACCGCTTCTTGCCGGGCAGCGCGGTCATCGTCCTGGAAAGGAAGCGCTGAAAATCGGCGTCGCGCATCGCGGCAAGGCCCCCGTCGCGCAAGCGTGCGCGCTGCTCTTCGGCTCGAACGTCTTCTTTCTGCACGACGATGTCCGCGCGCGCGATCGCCTTGCGCAGCCGCAGGAAGTGCGCCTCGAGTTC
Source organism: uncultured beta proteobacterium (assembly GCA_963808765.1). Lineage (GTDB taxonomy): Bacteria > Pseudomonadota > Gammaproteobacteria > Burkholderiales > SG8-41 > JAQGMV01. Next base: position 431,885 of record CAWEHH010000030.1, on the reverse strand, counting down.
TTTCAGGGTTCGAGTCGGAACGGTGTAGATGTAGCGCTGCTTCGTTCTAACGCGAAGCTGGCGGCGAATCATGCCGACGCTCGCTGCAACCACTTCGCGCAGCCAGTCCTGATATTCCTCGGGCGAGGTGAAATTGGAACGGCCGCGTTCTTCGTCTTGTGCGCGCGCCTTGGCTTCTGCTTCGTGGCAAACGACGAAGCGATGGCGGCCATTTGCAAGCGGCTGGGTTTGCCACGGATACGGATCCTGCTCGTCACCCTCGGACAGCGTTTCACGTTCGGCTTCGGCCGGCGCGATGCCCGCAGCCTGTAAAGCCGCGAAAGCGCCGATGTAGACGGTGGCCGGCCCGCTGTTGCCGCCTTCCTGCAACTCGCAGTATTTGTAGACGTCGATCTTCGAACTGAGCGAGCGCCAGACGACGGGCATGATCTCGTTCGAGATCGCGACCCGAAAGCGATCACCGGCGAGCTTCACCAGCGCGCACTTAAGCTCTGCGCGCGGGGCGGACGGGGAGAATACGCACAGTGCGGAGAGCCGGCGCGCGCCGACACGGCCCGGAAAGACAAAACGCTCGGGCAGGCGGATGAAGCGCGCCGCGCGGATCTGTGCTTCGGAGCCGACATACCAGGTGGACAGCAGGCCGGATTTGCTCGCCTGCCGCTCGAGGACAAGACCCGCTTCGAGTGCCTGGCGGCCGCGTTCGCCTATGTAGGCAGGCACGTGGGCGAGCGACGTGCTCTCGCTGGACTGGGTCGTCACGCTTGCTTCCTTCCGTCGGTTCGGGCTTCTTTGGGGCCCTGTTGCCGGGCGACCGGCACGTTCCCTGCGCTCGAAATAGTGCCGTGCCCGTATAACGGCCAGCAAGCGGAAAGGCGCACCTCCCGCCCCCGCGGGGGGCGGCGCTATCGGCCTGAAGGTGCGTCTGTACGTCACGCGAAGGAGGGAGGGGAGAACCACCCCTTATCGGTGAGCGGGGGCTGCGGAGCAGCGGGGCCCCGCGAACGAAGCATTCCCGCGTCAGTCAGTATTTCCATCAATCTGTACGAGGCCTCGAGCAGAACGGGCGGGGGAGGCCCGAGTGAAGACGAGTCCCTCCGGTCACGACCCCTTGTCGTCTTTCAGAATCTGCATGCCCGCCTGGAGGGCTTTTTCGATGCGCGCTTTTTCCCGCGCGATCTTCTCATCGTCCCATTCCCATAATCCCGCCTTCGTTTTCATGCCAAGTCGATTCTTCTCCACGAGCTCCTTCAAGAAGGGGGGCGGCTCGTCGTTCTTGTAGAGGCTGGGATAAAGCGCCTTGCCCACGTAGTAGTTCGTGTCCCAGCCGGACATTTCCTTCTGCAGGATCGGCCCGCAGGCGATAAACCGGAAGCCGAAGCCGTAGCGCACGGCGCGGTCCACGGCTTCCGCGTCGCAGATGCCGTCGTTCATGAGATAGAGCGCTTCGCGCATCATCGCGTGCTGAAGCCGATTGCCGACGAAACCGGGGACGTCTTTCTTCACCCAGATCGGCGCCTTGCCGAGTCGCTCCATCAATGCGACGAGCGCCTGCGCGACATCCGGATCGGTCGCATCCGCGCTCACGATCTCGACAAGCGGCACGAGGTGGGCGGGCATGAAGAAGTGCAGCCCGAGCACGCGGCCGCGATGCTTCAGCCCCTTCCCGATGTCGCCGATCGGGAAGTTGGAGGTGTTGCTCGCGATCGGCACGTCGGCGGCGACGAGGCCTTCGATCTCGGCGAAGAGGCGCTGCTTGAGTGGAAGGTCTTCCGTCGCTGCCTCCACCACCAGTCGCACGCGCTTCCAGTCGATCTCGTCGAGCCGCGCGTAGGTGCGCACGTTCTGTTCGCTGCCGGCGTCTGCTCCGAGCTTCTGGAGGCCGGCGCGCACACGTCCGGGTAGCGCATCGCGCGTGCGGCTGGACGGGCTCATCACGTGCGCTGTCCAGCCGTTCGCGGCGAATACGATAGAGATATCGCCGCCCATGATGCCGCCGCCAATGATGACAACGTCCGAAGGCTCCTGCCTCATGCTCGAATCTCCCGAGCGAACTCGTGCTTTAGCATGCTAGCGGGGGTCAGCGGCGCGTGTGGCGACGAACTTCTGTTCCGCGTTTTCGCCTGCCACTTTCACCGTGCCCTCGATCCGATTGCCGTTCACACGGCCGGTGAAATCGCGCCGCACGTTACTCTCGTCCGCGATCGAGAACGTGATCGCATCGCCGCGCAGCTTCCCGTTGGAAAACTGCGCAGGTTTGTTCGCGATCTTCGCGCTGCCGCCGACGTTCTGGAACTGCTGGATGAAGCTCGCCTCGTAGGCTTGCGCGCCGGGGACTTCCACCCGCCAGTTGCCGTTCACCTTCGCCGGCACGATCCACATGTAGGCGGTGCGGCCCTCGGACGATTCGACCTGATCCGGCGACCAGTCATCCATCGTGAACGCGTGCGAGACGACGCGCGTGCCGGGCCTCATGTCGAGGATCGTGGGTCTCAGCTTGACATTGAGCGACGGCAGCAGGTACAGCGTGAGAACGGTGGCCTTGCTGAAGTCGGTCTGAAAGATGTCCGCGCGCATGAACTGCGCCTTGTCCGTGACGCCTTCCTTCTGCGCGTTGCGTTTCGAAAGTTCGACCATGTCCTGGTTGTATTCGATGCCCAATGCCCTCGCGCCGAATTTCTTCGCGGCGGTGATTACCGTGCGCCCGTCGCCCGAGCCCAGGTCGACCACGTAATCGCTGGAGGTGGTCTTCGCCATCTGCAACATGCGCTCGACGAGCGATTGCGGTGTGGGCACCCAGATGACGTCCTTACCCTCCTGGCCCACCGAAGGGGCGTACTCCTGACTGGCCGGTGCGGCGGCCTGGGCGTAAGCGCTGCCGGAGCACGCGATCGCGAACGCGAGCAGGCCGACCGCCAGTGCACGTTCGAGGCGGTTATTCGATTCCATCAGTGCATCTCCTGTGAGGGTTGATCGACGTGAACCATCCATTATGCCGCAGGGTCGTCGTGCTTCTAATTCGGTTTTGCCCCCGACGCCTTCACCACCGGCGCCCACCGTGCGATCTCGGCACGGATGAACTTGCCGAACTCCTCGGGGGAATTGCCGACGGGCTCAGCGGCGTCGCCTGAAAGCAGCGCGTGCACTTCAGGACTGTGCAGCGCCTTCACGATGGCTGCATTCAGCTTGTCGATGTGCGCCTTCGGCACCTTGGCGGGCGCGAGTATGCCGTACCACTGCGTCGCCTCGAAGCCTTTGACGGTCTCGCCGATCGTCGGCAGATCGGGGAACATCGCCAGCCTCTTCGCAGTGGCGACCGCGATGGGCCGCAGGCGTCCCGCCTTCACGAACGAAAGCTGTGGCGGCACCCCGGTTAGCATCATCGATATGTTGCCCGCGATGAGGTCCGTCACCGCCGGCGCTGTCCCTTTGTAAGGGATGTGAACGATATCGGTTTTGGTCTGGAGCTTGAAGTATTCGGTCGCGAGATGGGCGGCCGAGCCGTTGCCCCCGGAGCCGTAGTTGAGCGAACCGGACTTTGCCTGCGCAAGCGCGATCACTTCCTTGACGGTTTTCGCGGGGACTTTGGGATTCACCGACATCATGTTGGGAATCATCGCGACCAGCGTGACCGGAGCGAAGTCCTTGATCGGGTCGTAAGCGAGTTTGGGATAGAGCGCCGGATTCACAGCGAGCGTGCCGATATGCCCCATGACGAGCGTGTAGCCGTCCGGTGCGGCACGCGCGGCCATTTCCATGCCGATGGCACCGCCCGCGCCCGGCCGGTTGTCGGTGATGCACTGCTGGCCGAACGTGTCCGTGATCTGCTTCGAGACGATGCGCGCGAGGATGTCGGTACTGCCGCCAGGCGTGAACGGTACAACCAGGCGTATGGGCTTCGTCGGGTAATTGTCAGGGGTCGCGGCGATCGCGTTGCCAAACGCGAGTAGCGTAACCGCCATCGAGAACGTGTTGATCTTCATGAATGCTCCTGTGGTAGGGAGGAACGCGGTACGGCGAGTGTCCTGACGCCCCGATCGCGATGGGGCCGAATGCAACTCACGAAGCGGGCTCAGTCCTTTGCGAGGCGGCCGTCGAGCGTGACCTGCTGCGTGACGAGTTGGTCGATTTCGGTTTCCGGGTAGCCCAGCTCGCGCAGAATCTCGACGCTGTGCTGGCCGATCTTCGGCGCGGCGACGAAGTCGCTGCCGCGCGCCTTTCGAAAGCCTGTTCGGCAGCCGCATGTTGATGACGCGGCCTTCGGTCGGATGCTCGATCCGTTCGAAGAAGCCCACGTCCGCGAGATGCGGATCGTCCATGAGCGAGTCGAGCGTGTGATACGGCATCGCCGGCACGTCGCAGCCGTCGAATATCTTCAGCCACTCGGCTGTCGTCTTCTCCTTCAGCGCTTCGGCGCGTATGCGGAAATACTCGCCCACGTTCTTGAACCGCGCCACGATCGTGTTGAAACGCGGATCGTCCTTCAACTCCGGACGGCCGATCGCATCGAAGAGCGCGAAAGCCTGCGCCTGCGTGTTCGCCGAGACGCAGATGAAGCCGTCTTTTGTCGCGAGGGGCTTTGCCTGGGGATCGAGGAGCCGCGGATCTCCGGTGGGCCCTCGCGGCGGATCGAACGTCTTCTGATACATGTGTTCGGAGAGTACGAACGCCGCCATGTTCTCGAACATCGGGAATCTCGATCGACTGCCCTTCGCCCGTGCGTTCGCGATGGAAAAGCGCCATCAGGATCATCTGCACGGCGATGAGCCCCACCGTCTTGTCGGCCATCACCATCGGCAGATACCGCGGCTCGCCCGCCGCGCGATGGTAGAGCGCGGCCACGCCCGCGGAGCCCTGGATGATCGAATCGTACGCGGGCTTCTCCGCATAGCGGCCGTCCTGGCTGAAACCGAACATCCCGCAGTAGATGATGCGCGGATTGACTGCCCGCACTTCGTCATAGGAGAGCTTCAGGCGCGCCATCGACGGCGGCCGCACATTCCACACGAACACGTCCGCGCGCCCGATGAGACGCAGGAGCGCCTGATAGCCGGCCGGCTTCTTCAGATCCAGCACGAGCGAGCGCTTGTTGCGGTTCAGGTGCAGGAACTTCGGACCCATGCCGGGGGTGACGCCCAGGCCGCCGATCGTGCGTCCCAGGTCACCCGACGGACTTTCCACCTTGATGACCTCGGCGCCGTAATCCGCCAGTGTCTGGGTCGCGAGCGGACCCACGACGACCGATGTGAGGTCGACGACGCGTATGCCTTCGAGGGGACCGCCGGACATGCTCGTTACGTAGCGCCGAGGATCAGGTGGCGAGCTCCGCTTCGGCGCTCAAGGCGAGCGCTTCGTCGTCGTCGACGACCCAGAGTTTCACTTTCGAGCCGTCGCCCGACGGTTCGCCGCAGACCATGAACTGGCGGTTCAAGAAGAGCGGCCGGACATTGCGCGACGCGATGTAGCGCAGCGGCTTCGGCGCGTGCTCGCGGACGAGCTCGTGCACGAGCAGTGTCGTGAGCCCGCCGTTCATAACGAGGGCCGGATAGCCTTCGACACCGGTCACGTACGGATGGTCATAGTGAATGCGGTGCCCGTTGAACGTGAGCGCGGAATAGCGGAAAAGCATGACCACATCCGGCGTGACCGGCTTCTTCCACACCGCCGTGCCCGGCGCGCGCTGAGGCGGGGCGGGGGGCGCGTTCGGGTCGGGCTCCTCTCGATAGACGATGTCCTGCTCTTCGGTGATGGCGACGCCGCGCGGGCTCGAGATGTCCGTCTTCACCGTCACGAACACCATCTGACCCGAGCGGCCGGTCTTGGGCGTGACCGACTGAATGGTCGATTCGCGGCGCACTTCGTCGCCGATCAGCAGCGGCGCGCGGTAGGTGACGCGCTTGCCGGCGAACATGCGGCGCGGCAGGGGCACGGGCGGCAGGAAGTCGCCGCGTTCCGGGTGGCCGTCCTTGCCGATCTGCGACTGTCGCACCACGCGCGGAAAGAGGATCGAGTGCCAGCCGATCGGTAACGCATCGCCCAATTTCGGCATCGGCCGATCGAGATCGAGCGTTGCCGCAAGACGATGGACAGCGGGAACCGTCACGTAGTCGAGATCGCTTTCGGTGCGACCGATCCACTGGGTCAGACGATCGAGGTCGGAGGTCATGGTCCTATTCTACCTTCGCCCCGCCTGGCGGCGTGTCCGACGATCGCCATCAACTCGCGCACGTCCGCGAGCGCATCGAGCTTCTCGACGAGCTCGACGACGCGATTCGCAGCATTCGCGTCGAGCACCCGCCGCGCGCAGGAATAGAACTTCTTCATGCGTTGGCTGCGCGTAAGCGGCTGTCCGATCCAGCCGGAGAGCTTGTCGACGCGCTTCGAATGGCGGGCGCCGTCCTTCATCACGACTGTCACGATCGCGTGCATGCGATCGAAATCGTTCGGGATGGCATCGTCGAGCACGAGCGTCACACGCGGCAGCAGCGCCGCCACATCCGCCGCGAACCGCCGTTCGTTCGTGAACGAGTCGACGGTGATTTCGCCGTCGATGAGCGCGACGGCGGTCGTGTATTGAACGCTGAACTTGCCGTCGAGACCGGTTTCCGGCGACGGGCGATTCACGTATTCGAAGCGGGGAAAGATGACTTCGACGCTCTCGATCCGTGACGCATCGATTGCGTGTTCCTCGCGCAACGCGAGCGCCGCATCGATCGGCCGATGCGTGAAGTAATTGCTCGGGTGCTTCTTGAAACCCACGCCCGGATCGACCATGCGCAGCGGCCGTGCGAATCCCTCGACCAGCAGCTCCGGCTCGCCCTGCCCGCCGAAGAACGTGTCGAAGAAGCCTTTCGGCTCGAAGAGCTCGCGGCTCGCCGTCCAGCCGAGCTTCGTCAGCATCGCGCACTCGACGCCCATGCGCGCCGCGTGACCGGAGTGCGACGATTTCGTCATCGTGCCCGTGTTGATGGCGATACTGCCGGCGCGTGAGCCGGCGAGGCCGAACGCCATCAGCATCTGATCGCGCGTAAGCTGGAGCAGCCGGCCCGCTCCGGCCGTTGCGCCGAACGTACCGGTCATACCCGGCTTGTGGAAGCCGGAGCCCGTCTCCATGCCGGTGGCGGCCATGCGGATGCGGCCCTGCACCTCGAACGCGACGCCGATCGCTTCGATCACCTGCCTGCCCGAGAGGCCCTCGTGTTCCGCGATCGCAAGAATCGCCGGCAACGTGGGGGAAGTCGGATGGTTGAGCGGATACCATGTGTTGTCGAAGTCGAGTGCGTGGCCCATCGTGCCGTTCGTGTACGCTGCGTTCGTCACCGAAGTCTTGAAGCCGCCGGCGATCACGCTCGCCTGCGGGGCGCCACCCAGGCCGCGTACATATTCGATCGAGATGCGCCCGACACCCAGGGGCTCGGTCGCGCCGGCCAGCATGACCGCGAGCCCGTCGAGTGTGACGTGCTTCGCCACATCGATCGCCGCCTCGGGCAGTGCGTCGTAGTCGAGCGCCATGATGGCGTCGATGAAGCGTTCGGTAAGGGTTGTCATAAGCACACGGTTTACGTTCGGCAACTCGCTTTAGCGTAGTGATCCGTCGATTCGGATTACGTCCATTCGTGCTTCGAGACACGCACGTTGCTCAGCACGAACGCGTTTATGCTGAGTGAACTCGTGCTCACCGCACTAGTTTGCGGTAGCGCCGGATGCCTTCACTACTTTGCCCCATTTCGCGAATTCGGACCTGATGTACTGCGTGAACTCGAGCGGAGTGCTGCCCACAGGCACGGCGCCGTCCGCCGACAGTCTCGCCCCGATCTCCGGATGCTGCAGCACCTTCGTGAATTCGGCATGCAGCTTTGCAACGACCGTCCCGGGCGTGCCGGCCGGCGCGAGTACGCCCGTCCATGAAGTCGCTTCCGCGCCGGGATAACCGCTCTCGGCGATCGTCGGCAGCTCCGGGGCCGCGGGCGAACGTGCCGGCGTCGTCACGGCGAACGCTTTCACGCGCCCGGCCTTGAAGTGCGGCATCGACGAAGGGATGCCATTGAACATGATCTGAACGTTGCCGGCGATCACGTCGAGCAGTCCGGGGGTTCCGCCCTTGTACGGCACGTGCACGATGTCCACGTGCGCAACCGATTTGAAGAGCTCTGCCGCGAGATGCGATCCGGTGCCGCTGCCGGCGGATGCATAGTTCAACTGCCCCGGCTGCGATTTCGCCGCCGCGACGAGTTCCTTCACGTTGCGCGCCGGCACGGCCGGATGGGCGATGACCATGTACGCGGCGGAAGCAAGCTGGGTAATCGGCGCGAAATCGCGCACGGCATCGTAACCCAGCTTCGGATACAGATGCGGGCTGATGGCGATGTTGCCGATCGTAGCCATCAGCAGGGTGTAGCCATCGGGCGTGGATTTCGCGACCATTTCAGTCGCGACGATACCCCCGGATCCCGGCCGATTGTCGACGATTAATTGCTGGCCGATGCCTTCGGACATTTTTTGCGCCACCGTCCGTGCCACGAGATCGGTGGTTCCGCCAGCCGCGTTCGGCACGATGAAGCGGATCGGCCGCGTCGGGTACGGCTGTGCGTGAGCGAGCGTGTTTGCCCCGACGAGTGCGAGCCCGAGCGCGGCACCGAAGAGAGCTGTGACGCGCACCTTGAAAGGAAGCTCCTTCTTCAACTTTTCGCGGCGGCGAGTGTTGTGGCCTCGCGTGCCTGAATCGCCTCGTGGCGTTTCAGAAGCCTCTGCGCACGCACGATGATCGGGATGTCGATCATTTTGCCGTCGAGTGCGAACGAGCCGCGGCCGGAACGCGTTGCTTCGTCGTTCATCGCGATGATCTTCTTCGCATACGCAACTTCGTCAGGGCGCGGCGAGTACTCTTCGTTGACGATCGTCACCTGTCCGGGATGGATGCAGCCTGCGCCGTCGAAGCCGAAACGCCGCGAGCGCCTCACCATCAGCCGAAACTTTTCCCAGTCGCCGAAGCCTGCCACCGTCGCGATGAAGCCGAGCGGCATCACACCGGCGGCGCGTGCCGCGATGATCATGCGCTGCTTGGGATGCAGAAGCACGTCGTCGTCGGGCTGCATGTCGCAATCGAGCGCGAAATCCTCGCCGCCGATGTTCATTGCGGCGACACGCGGACTGGCGCGGGGAATCTCGTCGAGTCGAGCGAATGCGTCGGCGGTCTCGATCATCGTGATGAAGCGCGTGTGGCCGTTGGGCAGTCCGCGCTTCTCTTCGAGCTCCGACACGAGCTCGTCGAGCAGTTTCACGTGCGAGGCGCTGTCGATCTTGGTGCACGCGATCCCGTTCACGTCCGGGCCGATCGAATGCTCGAGGTCGCGCACGGCGAGCGACAGCGGGCGATTGATGCGCACGACCACATCCCCGCCGCCGCGCCGCACGCGAGCCGCGGCTTTCTCGACCAACGTGCGCGCGTGCGCTTTCTCGGATGCAGGAACACTGTCTTCGAGATCGAGCTGGATCACGTCGGCGCCGCGGGTGTGTGCCTTGTCGACGTACTTCTCGACGTTCACGGGCACGTACATGAGCGAGCGCCAGACCGGCAGTTCGCGTTCCATCATCGGTTCCTTTCCAGCGCGAGTACCTTGTTTAGACTACCTACCTCTTATCGGTGAGCGGGGCTGCGGAGCAGCGGGGCCCCGCGAACGAAGCATTCCGGCGTCAGTCAGTATTCCCATCAATATGTACGAGGCCTCGAGCAACGAAGGCGAGCGCCGCCCCCCTCTACCGCCGTTCCGCCGCGTTCGAAAGCTGTTTCTCGACGAGGCGCGTCTCGGTTTTCAGAAGGCTCGCGAGCTCCGTTACGCGTTTCTCGTTCATCCGGCTGGAGATCGCCGACACGGAGAGCGCGGCGAACGGGACTCCGCTCTGATCGTGCAGCGCGTGGCCGATCGAGCGCACGCCGGCGAGACTGGGCATTTCGCGCACCGCGTAGCCGAGTTTTTGCGCCCGCCGCACCTGGGCGAGCAGGCTTGTCGGCGTGAGGCCGTATTCCGGGAGCCGCGGCGTGTTGCTCGAGATCACGTGCTTCACTTCGTCTTCGGAGAGCGCGGATAGAATGGCGAGCGAGCCCGTGCCCACGCCGAGCGGGCGGCGCATGCCGATTTCCAGTGTGAACGTCTTGATCGGGAACGTGCCTTCCTGGCGGTCGAGGCACACCGCGTCGAGGCCGCTGCGCTGGGTGAGGAACACGGTGTCGCCGGTCGCCTCGGCGATTCGCCCCATCGCGGGATGGCAGATCTCGCGCAGGCTGAAGCGCGGCGCGGCGGTGAGTCCCAGCTCGAACACCATCGACCCGAGATAATAGCGATGCGTATCGGGATCCTGCTGGACCATGTTCTCGAATGTGAGGCACTTCAACATGCGATGGACGGTCGGGCGCTGGAGTCCGGTGCGGCTCGCGAGATCGAGCAATCGCGAACCGGTGCGGTTATGCGCCGCGATTTCACGCATGAGCAGCAACGCGCGTTCGATACTTTGCGTTCCAGATAGGCGGTTGGCGTCGTCCGCAGAAGTTTTTTTGGCCATTTATGTTCACGATATTGAAGCTTAAGTCCGGATCGTGGGAGCAGCCCTCCGATTATGCCATCGGCTCCCCGCTGGTGGAAGAACGCCGCCTGTGCTATGTTGCCGCGCCGCCTGCGGCCGACTCTCTTTTCCACACGCAGTCCAGATACCGGAAGGGCTCGCTTTCGGGTCCGTCCCTCTACCCGCCTTTTGAGCGGCCTTTGATTCGCAGGAGCTATCCATGGACGATGCAGCCCGTCACACCGAGCGGACCTCTCCGGGTGCTCTCTTTCGCCAGGCAGTCGCGCAGGAGAAACCGCTTCAGATCGTCGGCACGATCAACGCCTACGCGGCGCGGCTCGCACAGCGGTCGGGGTTTCGCGCGATCTACTTGTCGGGCGGTGGTGTTGCCGCCGGATCGCTGGGCCTTCCCGATCTCGGCATCAGCACGCTGGACGACGTTCTAGTCGACATTCGACGCATCACGGACGTCTGCAGTCTGCCGCTCCTCGTCGACGTCGATACAGGGTGGGGCGGTGCGTTCAACATCGCGCGCACGGTGAAGTCGCTCACCAAGTTCGGCGCGGCCGCGATGCACATCGAAGATCAGGTGCAGCAGAAGCGCTGCGGCCATCGGCCGAACAAGGAGATCGTCAGCAAGGACGAGATGGTCGATCGCATCAAGGCGGCGGCCGACGCGAAAACCGATCCCGATTTCGTCGTGATGGCACGCACCGACGCGCTGGCGGTGGAAGGGCTCGCGGCGGCGATCGACCGGGCCTGCGCGTGCGTGGAAGCGGGCGCTGACATGATCTTCCCCGAAGCGATCACCGACCTCGAGATGTATCGCAAGTTCGCCGACGCGGTGAAGGTGCCGATCCTCGCGAACATCACCGAGTTCGGCAAAACGCCGCTGTTCAGCACGAAGGAGCTGGCGAGCGCCAACGTGGCGATGGCGTTGTATCCGCTCTCGGCATGGCGGGCGGCGAACGCCGCGATGCTGAAGGTCTACGGCGCGTTGCGCTCCGAAGGACACCAGAGAAGCGTGGTGGACGCCATGCAGAGCCGCGACGACCTCTACGACTACCTCGACTACCACGCTTACGAGCAGAAGCTCGATACGCTGTTCGCGCGCGACAAACAATAAATGGGACAGACCCGTTTTCGGCAAAAATGGGTCTGTCCCGCTTTTAGCGGAATCCACCTGGCCGCCGGGGCCGTATACTCCTTCTCAGGAGGTAAGCCTCTTGTCGTAAGTACTTCAAAACTCGGGGAGTTCGGGGCATAAAGCCGGCCTCGCGGGTATAATGTCGTCCGTCGCTTTCGTGCTCGATCGGCGGTGCGCCGTGGCCCGGCCCGCACGCTACCGATCGCCGTTCGCCTGATGCAGCTCTTTACGTTCGGTTTGAACCACCAGACCGCCCCGCTCGACGTGCGCGAGCGGGTGGTTTTCCATGCCGAGAGCCTTGTTCAGGCGCTGCGCGATCTGGTGGACCGGCGGCGGGTGAACGAAGCGGCGATCATCTCCACGTGCAATCGCACGGAGGTGTACTGCAACACCGACGACCCGAAAGAAGCCGTAAGCTGGCTCGCTGGATACCATAGTCTGAAGCCACAGCAGCTCGAGCCGTATCTGTACCATCTTCCCCGCGAGCGGGCCGTCAAGCATGCGTTTCGCGTGGCAAGCGGCCTCGACTCGCTCGTGCTGGGCGAGCCGCAGATCCTCGGCCAGTTCAAGGACGCGGTGCGAACCGCCGAGGCTGCCGGCACGCTCGGGCTGGTCCTGAACAAACTGTTCCAGAAAACGTTCTCGGTCGCGAAAACCGTGAGGAGCGAGACCGACATCGGCGCGAGCACCGTCTCCATGGCATCCGCCGCGGTCCAGCTCGCCGAGCGTATCTTCCCCTCGATCGCCGGTCAGAACGTGCTGTTCGTCGGCGCGGGCGAGATGATCGAGCTCTGCGCGGCGCACTTCGCGGCCCAGCATCCGCGGCATCTCACGTTCGCCAATCGCACGGAAACGCGCGCGCAGAACCTGGCCGAGCGCTTTCTGGGCCGCGTCATCTCGCTGAACGACCTGCCGGGGCAGCTTGCGCTGCAGGACATCATCGTGTGCTCGACGGCCGCGCCGCTGCCGCTGATCGGCAAGGGCCTGGTCGAAAGCGCGCTGAAAGCGCGCAAGCACCGCCCGATGCTGATGTTCGACCTGGCCGTACCGCGCGACATAGAAGCGGAGGTGGGCACGCTGAACGATGTCTTCCTCTATACCGTGGACGACCTCGGCAAGATCGCGCGCGAAGGGCTCACAGTGCGGCAGAACGCCGTGGCGCAGGCGGAAGTCATCATCGAGAACCAGGTCACCGATTTCATGCACTGGCTGGGGAACCGCGACGTCGTGCCGGCTATCCGCGCCATGCGCGATGCGGCGGAGCGCTCGCGGCGCCATGAAGTCGAGCGCGCCGCGCGGCGTCTGGCGAAAGGCGAAGATCCGCAGCGTGTTCTCGACGAGCTTTCCCGCTCGCTCACGAACAAGCTCCTGCACGCGCCGACGCACGCCCTGAATCACGCGGGCGAGCATGAGCGCGACGCCCTCCTCGAGACGCTCGCTCGCCTCTACAACATCGATCGGTTGGAATGAAAGCGAGCATCTCGGCGCGGCTCGCGCAGCTCATGCTGCGGCTGGACGAGCTGAATGCGCTGCTCGCGTCGGCGGACGTCGCAGCCGACATGGACAACTATCGCAGACGGGCGCGCGAGCATTCGGAGATCGCTCCCCTCGTCGATCTCTACAAGCAGTTCCGGACGGCGGAAGAAGACCTGCGCACGGCCGAAGAGATGGCGCAGGACCCCGATTCGCGGGAGTTCGCGGAAGCCGAGATCCGCGACACGCGCGCGCGGCTGGGCCGGCTGGAAACGGAGCTTCAAAAGCAGCTTCTCCCGAAAGACCCCAACGACGAGCGCAACATCTTCCTCGAGATCCGGGCCGGCACGGGCGGCGAGGAGTCTGCCCTGTTCGCGGCCGATCTGTTTCGCATGTATTCACGCTTCGCGGAGCGCAACCGCTGGCAGGTCGAGATCATCTCGCAAAGTCATTCCGACCTCGGCGGCTATCGCGAGATCATTGCCAAGTTAACCGGAACGGGCGCCTATTCGCGGCTCAAATTCGAGTCGGGTGCGCATCGCGTGCAACGGGTGCCGGACACCGAAACGCAGGGGCGCATCCATACCTCGGCGTGCACCGTGGCGGTGTTGCCCGAGGTCGACGCAGTGCAGGATGTCGTGCTCAATCCCGCCGAGTTGAAGATCGACACGTTCCGTTCGTCCGGCGCGGGCGGGCAGCATGTGAACAAGACCGATTCGGCCGTGCGCATCACACACCTGCCGACGGGGATCGTGGTCGAGTGCCAGGACGATCGCTCACAGCACAAGAACAAAGCGCGTGCGATGGGCGTGCTCGCGGCGCGCATCAAGGATAAGCAAGTCCGCGAGCAGCAGAGCAAACTCGCCGCGACACGCAAGTCGCTCGTCGGCAGCGGCGACCGCTCGGAGCGCATCCGCACCTATAACTTTCCCCAGGGCCGCGTGACCGACCACCGCATCAATTTGACGCTCTACAAGATCGCGGCGATCATGGATGGCGATCTGTACGAGCTCACCGACACGCTGATCGCCGAACATCAGGCGGAGCAGCTCGCGCAGCTTGGAGAAGAGAGCGGGTTGGAGATGGGGGCCAGACCCTGAACCCCGAAATAAACTCACACTGACCCCATTTTCGAGATTGGAGTGCGCACTGGCCCAGGCTTCCGCACGCATCGAGCGTGTCGATGCCCGTGTCTTGCTGTGCCACATCCTGCGGCGCGAGTCCGCCTATCTCGCCGCGCATCCGGAGGCGCCGCTCACACCGGAGCAGGCCGCCGACTTCGCCGGGCTCGTCGCACGCCGTGCGGCAGGAGAACCCGTTGCCTATCTCACCGGAGAGCGCGAGTTTTTCGGCCATCGCTTCAAGGTCTCGCCGGCGGTGTTGATTCCGCGTCCCGAGACGGAAGGCCTGGTCGAGCGCGCGTTGGAGCACCTTGCGCCGGATCGGGCGAGTACCGTGCTCGATCTCGGCACCGGCAGCGGATGTATTGCGATCAGCATCGCGTTTGCCCGGCCGCAAGCGCGGGTTCACGCGCTCGATTGTGCTGCCGACGCGCTCGCGGTGGCGCGGGAGAATGCGGCAAGGCTGGGCGCGTCGAACGTTCGTTTCTCCCCGAGCGACTGGTTCTCGGCGGTTGCGGGCGAGGCGTTCGACACGATCGTTGCCAATCCACCCTACATCGCCAAGGGCGACCCTCATCTTACCGAAGGCGACCTGCGCTTCGAACCCTCGTCGGCGCTCGTGGCGGGCCGGGACGGGCTGGACGCGATCCGTCACATCGTCGCCGGAGCGCCGTCACACCTTGCTTCTGGCGGCTGGTTATTTCTGGAGCATGGGTTCGATCAGGCGGAGGACGTTCGCGCGATCATGCAGGCCGCGGGATTCTCGGCGGTCTCGTCCACGGCCGACCTGGCCGGCATCGAGCGCATAACCGGTGGCCGGTTGACGCCTGCCGAGCCGCGGCGATAAAATACCCGACAGAGTTACTCAACTAATGGATAACTTATGTCTGTTCAGGACGATATCAAGGACCAGATCACCCGCAACAAAGTCGTGCTCTACATGAAGGGCTCGCCGGACTTCCCGCAGTGCGGCTTCTCCGCGAACGCCTGCAATATCCTGCGCGCGTGCGGCGTGGACGAGTTCTTTACCGTCAACGTGCTCGAAGATTCCGACATCCGCCAGGGCATCAAGGAATTCGCCAACTGGCCGACCATTCCGCAGCTCTATGTGAACGGCGAGTTCGTCGGCGGCTCGGATATCATGATGGAGATGTACCAGAGCGGCGAGCTCCAGAAGGTGCTCGAGAGCCTGACGCGGCCTTAAGCCGGTGCCTCGAAAACGGCGGTGGAGTGTGGCGCGCCTTCGCCCGGGCTTGGCCGCCCTACGGAACCCCCGTTCTGCAGTAAGCCTCGTACACATTGATAGAAATTCGCCCCGGAAGGCTCCGTTCGCGGGGGCCCAGCCGTTTCACGGCCCCCGCTCGTTCTACCCGAGCCCTCGTACACTCGGACGAGAGTTCTAACAGACGCTGGAATGCTACGTTCGCGGGGCCCCGCTGCTTCGCAGCCCCCGCTCACGGAAAAGGGGTGGTGCTACTCCAAGATGTACTGCACGCACAGCACGAGTGCGATCACGAGGAGCGCCCGCACGAGCCAGCGGCGGTATGTAGAAGCGTCGATCCGGCCGCGTACGCGAACGCCATAGAGTGCGCCCGCTGTCGCCACGGCGGCGAACGGCAGCGTCTCTATCCACTGCGTGGCCGGCACGCCGCCGGCCGTCGCGAGCGTTGCGAACTGCGTCGATTTGCCGGTCAGGAAGCAGATGTTGAGCGCCTGCACGAGCATCGTCGGCTGCAGACTCAGCGCAAAGTAGTAAACGATGAGCGGAGGCGCGGCCACGTTCGCCGTGCCTTCGGACAGGCCGCCCAGCACGCCGAACACCGGCGCGAACAGATGACGATGCTCGCGCACGACGCTCCAGTCGGTGCGTCCGAGGCGATCCAGATTCAGGTAGGTGAAGATCAGGCCGGCGATGAGCAGCGCGTACGGAAATTCCGGAAACGCGATGAAGATATGGGTCCCGATGCTGGCTCCGATCACCATGTAGAGCGGCATCATCCAGAATTGCCGCACTGTCGCACGCAGCTCCCGCCCGCCCAGCAGCGCCACGACGATGGTTGCGATGCACGGCAGCAGCACCACGATCACCGCGGTGCGCAGATCCGTCACGAGCGCGATGAGCGGCGTTGCAACCATCGGGAAGCCGACGCCGAGCGCGCCTTGCACGAAGCCTGCCGCGATCATGACGACCACGATCCACGCGATGACCCCTAGGCCGGGCGTTTCGAATCCCGTCATCGGGGGGCCGATGGATCCGGGTGGCTGACTTCACCACACACGACGAGTGATCTTCGCTGAGTCATTCCTGTTCGCTGTCCTTCGCGCGCAGTAGTTTGCCATCGCAAAACGATTCCACTAGCATCGGCCGCGAACGAGACCCTTATGGCGATCAGAGAAGATCCATCCGCAGAACTGTCCGCAGCGACCGCCGCGGACGTCATTCCTCCCACGCAGCCTGGCTATGCCGCTGCGGGGCGCGTGCGCGACCCCGCGCAGGGCTGGGCATGGATCGTCGAAGGCTATCGCTACTTCGGCCGCAGCATGGGCGTGTGGATCCTGCTCACGGTCATCTTCTTTGCAATGCTGATCGGCCTGCAGTTGATTCCATTCATCGGCTGGATCGCGGCGACGCTGCTCATGCCGGTGCTCGTAGGCGGGTTGATGGCGGGGTGCCAGGCGATCGAGCGCGGCGGCGAGCTCGAGCTCGCGCATCTGTTCGCGGGTTTCCGCCGCAACACGGCGCAGCTCATGCTGATCGGCCTGATCGGCTTCGTGCTGACGATCGCGATCATGGTGCCTGTGGCGGTGGTGTTCGGCATCGGCGGCTTCTTCGCGGCGGCGACCGACGCGGCAGCCGCTCCGGCGGCCTACGGTCCGGGCACGGTCCTCGCGGTCCTCGTCGTGGCTGCGCTTGTCGTTCCCGTGAACATGGCGCTGTGGTTCGCGCCGGCTCTCGTCATGCTTCAGGACCAGACCGCGATGGGGGCCATCGTGCAGAGCTTCAAGGCGTGCTTGCGAAACGTCGTGCCCTTCCTGATCTACGGCGCCGTTCTGCTGGTGCTTGGGTTCGTTGCCTCGATTCCACTGGGGCTCGGGTGGCTCGTGCTCGGGCCGGTGATTCTCGGCTCTGTTTACGCGGCGTATCGGGATATCTACTTCGAGGGTTAGTCAGACGCGCCGCTGCTCCGCAGCCCCCGGGTTCCTTCTGCACTGACCCTCGTAGGTATTGATGAGAATACTAACCGGCGCTGGAGGGCTACGTCCGCGGGGACCCCGCTGCTCCGCAGCCCCCGCTCACCGTCAATGAGGTGGTTCTGTCTGCCCGAGCTCCGCGCGCGCCCTCTCAATCGCCGTCTTCACCCGCGCCGGCGCCGTGCCGCCGATGTGATCGCGCGCGGCGAGCGAGCCCTCGAGCGTCAGCGCGCCGAACACGTCTTCACCGATCAGCGAAGAGAATTGCCGGAGCTCGTCCAGCGACAACTCCGATAGATCTTTGCCGCGGCTTTCGGCATGGCGCACCGCCCGGGCGACGGCTTCGTGCGCTTCGCGAAACGGCACGCCTTTGCGCACGAGGTAGTCAGCGAGATCGGTCGCCGTCGCGTAACCCTCGCGCGCGGCTTCGCGCATCGCTTCGGGCTTCACCTCGATTCCTCTCACCATCTCGGCAAACACGCGCAAGCTCGCTGCCACTGTATCGACCGTGTCGAAGATTGGCTCCTTGTCTTCCTGGTTGTCCTTGTTGTAGGCGAGCGGCTGCGCCTTCATGAGCGTGAGGAGCGCGACGAGATGACCGTTCACCCGCCCCGTCTTGCCGCGCACGAGCTCGGGAACGTCCGGGTTCTTCTTCTGCGGCATGATCGACGAGCCGGTGCAGAAACGGTCGGCGAGATCGATGAACCCGAAGCGCGGGCTCATCCAGAGGATCAACTCCTCACAGAAGCGCGAGAGATGCGTCATGAGGAGCGCCGCGCAGGCGCAGAACTCGATCGCGAAATCGCGATCCGAGACGGCGTCGAGCGAGTTGTCACAAACGCCTTCGAAGCCGAGCGCTTTCGCCACGTGCTCGCGGTCGATCGGAAACGACGTGCCGGCAAGCGCCGCCGCTCCGAGCGGCAGCCGGTTCACCCGCTTGCGGCAGTCGGCGAAGCGCTCCGCATCGCGCGCGAGCATCTCGTAATACGCGAGCAGATGATGCGCAAACGAGATCGGCTGTGCGACCTGAAGGTGCGTGAAGCCGGGCATGATCGTCTCGGTGTGCTTCTCCGCAACGTCGAGCAGCGCGCCCTGCAACGCGCGGATGAGCGACCGGATGTCGTCGATCTGCGCGCGCAGGAAGAGGCGGACGTCGGTCGCGACCTGGTCGTTGCGGGAGCGCGCCGTATGCAGCCGTTTGCCAGCGTCGCCCACGAGGTCGGTCAACCGCCGCTCGATGTTCAGGTGCACGTCTTCGAGATCCACGGACCACTCGAACAGACCGCGCTCGATCTCGTCGCCGATCTGCGCGAGACCTCTCTCGATCGATCGAAGATCGGCTTCCGCGAGAATGCCGCACGCATGCAGCATGCGGGCATGCGCGATCGATCCTTCGATGTCGAACGGCGCAAGACGGCGATCGAATGAGACCGACGCGGTGAAGCGCTTCACCAGATCGCTCACCGGCTCGTCGAAACGGCCCGACCAGAGCCGCTCCCGAGGTGCCGCCTTGTCACCGGACGACATAGGCCCTGTAGAATTGAAGCGGCGGAGTCATCACTTCGGGGCTCATACGCGCCGCAGGCAGCGCGTACGGTTGGATGTTCGATTGAACGTTCGCGAGTGGCAAGTATAAATCAAAACGCCTACACGAGCGCTTTGCCCAACTTCAGGAACCTGGGCATTCTCCTGCGCACGCTCCTCATCGTGAACCTGGCTGCGGTAAGCGCCGCCGTCGTGGAGGCGCCGACGCTCGCGGGCTCGTGGAACGCGCTCCTCGACATCTCCGCCGTGGTGCAGCCACTCCTCATCGCCACGCTGCTCGCGCTGAGTGGACTGAATGGGCTCCTGCACCGATTGCCGTATCGCGCCGGCGTCGCGGCCGTCGTTTTGATCGCGCTCGCGTTGACCGCATCGGTCGTTCTGCTGATCCAGCCGGCCTACACGAATATCGTCGCGCAACTCGGGCGCTCGGCGTTGCTCACGCTGCTCGTGATTGCCATGCTGCTCACGTACTTCAACCTGCGGGCACGCGCGCTGTCCCCGGCACTCTCGGAGGCGCGCCTCCAGGCGCTCCAGGCACGCATACGGCCGCACTTTCTCTTCAACAGCATCAACGCCGTGCTGTCGCTGATTCGCCAGCACCCCAAACGCGCCGAGACGGCGCTGGAAGATCTGGCCGAGCTCTTTCGCGTGGTGATGGGCGACAATCGCGAGCTTCTGCCCATCTCGCGCGAGATCGAGCTCTGCCAGCGCTACCTCGAGCTCGAGCAGTTGCGTCTCGGCGATCGCCTGCGGGTGGTCTGGCGCATCGACAAGATGCCGCATGACGCGCTGGTGCCGCCGCTCGTGTTGCAGCCGCTCATCGAGAACGCGGTCTATCACGGCATCGAACCGCGCGTCGAACCCGGAGAAATCGTGATCGACATCTACACGGCCCGAAATCGGGTGCACGCCGTGCTGCGCAATCCCTTCGAGCAGCACGGCACCCATCATTCAGGCAACAAGATGGCGATCGATAACATACGCGAGCGCTTGCAGCTCCACTTCGACTCGGAGGCGAGTCTCGAGACCCGCGTGCTGGACGATGCCTATCAGGTTCACATCGTGCTTCCCTACGTGAAAGCCGCCTCATGACGAACGATCCGCTGCGACTGCTCATCGTCGACGACGAGGCGCCGGCGCGCGCGCGTCTGAAGGACCTCCTTTCCGATTGCGCCGGGGAGGTCGACCACGAGCTCGTGGGAGAGGCGGCGAACGGGCGCGAGGCGCTCGACATGCTGGCGGCGTCGAACGTGGACGTTGTTCTGCTCGACATCCGCATGCCCGAGATCGACGGCATCGAGCTCGCGCAGCATCTTCAGAAGCTCGAGCGCCCGCCGGCCGTTATTTTCACGACGGCGTATGACGTGTATGCGATCCGCGCGTTCGAAGTGCATGCGATCGATTACCTGCTCAAGCCGATTCGCGCGGCTCGGCTGAAGGATGCGCTCATGCGTGCGCGCTCGGCGCGCGCGCCGAGCGTCGAAGCGCTGCGCGCCGCTCAGAACCGGCCGGCGGCGTTTCTCTCGGCCCAGGAGCGCGGCCGGATACATCTCGTGCCGGTCGAGGACGTGATCTACCTGAAGGCCGAATTGAAGTACGTGACGGTGCGTACGGCCGAGCGCGAGTACCTCATCGAGGACGCACTCGCGAAGCTCGAACAGGAGTATCCGGAACGCTTCGTCCGCGTGCATCGCAATTGCCTCGTTGCGCGCGCGGCGGTGCGCGGGTTCGAGCGCATGAGCGGAGAGGGCGAAGCGCAGTGGAAGGTCGTGCTGAATGGCTGCGACGAGAGGATCCCGGTCAGCCGCCGCCAGAATCACGTCGTGCGTGAGTTCTCGAAACCATGAGCGGCACTCGCCTGCAGGCCTCGCCGCGCGCCGCGGCTCCGCACGTTCTGCTCGAGGCCTCGTACAATTTGATGGAAATGCTAATCGGCGCTGGAGAGTTTCGTGAGCGGGGACCCCGCTGCTCTCCAGTCCCCGCTCACCGACAAGGGGGGTGGTTCTAGATGCAACGTCCTGCCCGCATCGTCATCGCAACGCGCGAGTCGGCGCTTGCGTTGTGGCAGGCGCGGCACGTTCAGGCGCGCATCGCCGAGCTCTATCCGGGCGTCGAAGTGGAGATTCTCGGCATGACGACCGAAGGCGACCGCAAGCTCGGCTCCTCGCTCGCGAAGATCGGCGGCAAAGGTCTCTTCGTCAAGGAGCTGGAAGACGCGCTCGCCCGCGGACGGGCGGACATCGCGGTGCATTCGATGAAGGACGTGCCGATGGATCTTCTGCCGGGACACGTCGTGGGCGCGGTTCCGGAGCGGGCCGATCCGCGTGATGCGTTCGTCTCGAATCGCTATTCGGATATCTCGGCTTTGCCTCCGGGTGCGCGCGTCGGCACGTCGAGCCTGCGCCGCGAAAGCCAACTGCGCTCATGGCGGCGCGACATCGTTGTGGAGCCGCTGCGCGGCAACGTGCAGACGCGGCTGCGCAAGCTCGATGAAGGCCAGTACGACGCGATTCTCCTGGCCGCTGCCGGGCTGAAGCGCCTGGGTCTCGCAGATCGCATTCGCGCGCTGCTCACGACGGACCAGAGCCTGCCCGCCGCGGGCCAGGGCGCGCTCGCGATCGAGTGCCGCGCGGCGCGCGACGACGTGCTGGCGCTGCTCGCGCCGCTCGATCACGCACCGACCGCGGCCGCGGTGCGCGCCGAGCGCGCGGTATCGCGCACGCTGGCGGGCTCCTGCAACGTGCCGCTCGCGGCGTACGCGGAAGTCGACGGAGAGCGGATGCGCCTGCGCGCCTACGTCGGCTCGCCCGACGGCATACGAACCGCGCGCGGCGCGCGTGAGGGCGCGGCTTCGGACGCCGAAGCGCTCGGCGTCGCGCTCGCTCATGAGCTGCGCCAATCGGGCGCCGAAGCGATTCTCGCCGATCTCGCGGCGGCAGGCGGCCAATGAATCGGCGCTCACGCAGAGCCTGTCGTGGTTGATCCTGCGTCTGCCTCGCCGCTGGCGCGCCGCGGCATCGTCATCACGAGACCCGCCGGCCAGGCGGCCGGGCTCGCGCGACTGATCGAAGAGCGCGGCGGCCGCGCAATCCTCTTTCCCGTGATCGAAATTGTCGACGTGCCCGATCTCGCCCAAATCAACGCGCTGATCGATCGACTGGACACGTTCGACATCGCGATCTTCGTGAGCCCCAACGCCGCAGCGAAGGGCATGAGCGCGATTCGAGCGCGTCGCACGTTGCCCTCCGACCTCACAGTGGTGGCGATCGGTAGCGGCAGCGCCCGCGAGCTCGAGCGCCAGGGTGTGCGCACCGTGGTCGCCCCTCAGTTGCGCGCGGACAGCGAAGGCGTTCTGGAGCTGCCGCTCTTGCGCGACGTCCAGGGTAAGCGCATCGCGATTTTCCGGGGCGTCGGCGGGCGCGAGTTGCTGCGAGAGACGCTCACCGCGCGTGGCTCCGTCGTGGAGTACGCGGAGTGTTACGAGCGCTTGCGGCCGCGCGCGGACGTGGGAGCGCTCCTGGAGGACTTGCGCACCGGCGTGGCCCAAGCGTTCGTGTGCACGAGCAGCGAAGGCGTGGCGAACCTCCACGCGATGCTGGGGCCGGAAGGCGAGCCATTTTTGAAGCGTACCCCGCTCTTTGTCCCGCATCCGCGGATCGCTGCGGCCGCAGGCAGGCTTGGTGTAGCACAGGTGGTCGTCACCGAGCGCGGGGACGAAGGCATCGCCCGCACGCTCGAGGCGCATTTCTGCGCGGTTGCGTAGAGGCTGTTTTGTTGCGACAGTCCCGCCGATGAACGACAGCACGACGTCGGACCCGACCGCTCCGGCGCAGATCACGGCGCCGCCCGGGGCGCCTGCGGCCGCCGCAGCTCCGGCAGCAGCGCCTGTGCCAGCGGCCCCCTCTTCAGGCGTATGGACGCGATTCGCGGGCGTGCTCGCGCTCGTGCTTGCCGTGGTTGCGCTGCTTCTCGCCGCATGGCATTGGCAGGATACGCGCGGCGCAATCGAGGCCCTGCGGCAGGAGCTCGCCAGGAAACTCGCGGAAGCCGACACACTCAACAAGGCAGCCAAGCTCCTCTCCGATCAGGCGAAAGAAGCGAGCACCGATGCGCAAGTGAAGTTGGGCGTGCTCGAAGCGCGCCTGTCCGAGTCGCAGAGCCAGCAGATCGCACTGGAGGCCCTCTATCAGGAGCTTGCGCGCAATCGAGATGAATGGGCGTTCGCCGAAGTCGAGCAGACGCTCCTCATCGCGGGCCAGCAGCTTCAACTTGCGGGAAACGTGAAGTCGGCGCTGATCGCGCTCCAGAATGTCGACGCGCGCCTCCAGCGCATGGATCGCCCGCAGCTTACGGCGCTGCGCAAGGCGATCAACCGCGACATCGATCGGCTGAAGGCGCTGCCGTTCGTGGACAGCGTCGGAATCAGTGTCAAGCTGGACAACGTCGTCGCCGCGGTGGATGCGCTGCCGCTCGCGATCGAAGTGCGCCCGCCGGCGTCCATTTCGGGCGAGCCGCCGCGCGATCCGTCGGTCCGCCCATGGCAGCGGTTCCTCGGCGAAGCCTGGACGGAATTGAAGCAGCTCGTGCGCATCCAGAACATGGATCGTCCAGTGATGCCGCTGCTCACGCCCTCGCAGCAGTTCTTCCTTCGCGAGAACCTGAAGTTGAGGCTGCTGGGCGCACGGCTTGCGCTGCTCGCGCGAGACCAGACGAGCTTCAAGGCCGATTTGACTGCTGCGCGCGAGTGGATGACGCGCTACTACGACACGCGCGACAAAGCGGTCACCAACGTGCTCGCAACACTGCGCAACCTGCACGAGAGCGACATCATCGTCGAGACGCCGGACATTTCCGGAACGCTCGACGCGCTGCGCGCGCTGCGGCTTACGCAGGAGCGGCCGCCACGCTAGCGCGATGAAGATTCTCTTCTGGGTCGTTGCACTCTTCGCGCTCGCCGTCGGGCTCGTCGTCGCGGCGCGCTACAACGAGGGCTACGCGCTCGTCGTGCTGCCGCCCTGGCGGGTGGAGATCGCGCTCAATCTGCTGGTGATCCTCGTCATTGCGGCATTCATTCTGTTCTATAGCCTCGTGCGCCTCGTAGGCGGCGCGGTGCAGATGCCGGAGCGGGTACGCCAATATCGCCTCGCGCGCCAGCGCGAAAGAGCGCAGGAAACACTCACCTCCGCGCTGGAATCGTACTTCGAAGGCCACTACGCGCGTGCGGAGCAGGCGGCCGCGCACTCGATCGCGCTGGGCGAGCACAAACGTCTTTCAACGGTCATTGCCGCGCGCGCCGCTCACGAGCAGCGCGCGTACGACCGCAGGGATCACTATCTGCGCGAGCTCGCTGAAATGGGACTGGATGATGACGCGCTTCGCGTCGCGACCGAAGCCGCGTTCCTGCCGGACGATCATCGCGCACAATACCCTCTCGCGGAGGGCGAGAACCCGAACCTGCCCTCGAAGATCGGACGCCCGTGAAGCCTTCCTTCAGCTCCCGGGCGCTGGGTTCGCGGGTGTAAACGAGTCGGAGAAAAACTCGTCTTCGGGTAAGCCGCACTGGCTGGTGAAATCCCTGTGCGCGGCCTCGACCATCACCGGAACGCCGCACGCGTAGACCTGGTAACCCGTCAGATCCGGGAAGTCCTCCATTACCGCGCGATGGACGAATCCGGTGCGCCCTCGCCACTCATCCTCCGGCTGCGCTTCGGAGAGCACCGGCACGAATCGGATGCCGTGGTCGCGTTCCCATTGCTCGGGCAGTGCGCTCAAGTAGAGGTCGCCGCGGCGCCGTCCGCCCCAGTAGAGCGTCATCGGACGCGTGACACCCTTCTGCAAAGCGTGCTCGATCATGGCCTTGATCGGCGCGAACCCGGTGCCGCTCGCGAGCAGGATGATGGGCTTCGCGCTCTGCTCACGCAGAAAGAACGTGCCAAGCGGGCCTTCGAAGCGCAGGATCTCCTTCTCCTTCATCTTCTCGAAGACGTGCTGGCTGAACGGGCCGCCGTAGTTGCGAAGGTGCAGCTCGAGCAGCGCGTCATTCTCGGGCGGATTGGCCATCGAGAGGCTCCGGCGCATGCCGCCGCGCATGAGGATGTCGATGTATTGCCCGGCGAGAAACTGGAGGCGTTCGTTCGCCGGGAGCTTGAGCAATATGCGCATCACGTCGGGCGCGAGCTTCTCCATCTGCTGTACGCGGCAGGGTAGCGTGCGCACCGGGATGTCTTTCACCGCACTGATCTCGCGGCATTCGATGACGATATCGGTGAGCGGCTTCGCCTGGCAGAACAGCGCGTAGCCCTGCTCCTTCTCGCTGTCCGGCAGTGTGTCTGCCTCATACGTGCCGTAGTCGACGGTGCCGTCGAGCACCTTGCCTTTGCACGTGCCGCACGCGCCGTTGCGACACCCATAGGCGATGACGAAGCCCTCGCGGAGCGCCCCTTCGAGTACGGTTTCGTCGTCCTGCGTTTCGAACGCGTGATTGCTCGGCTTGATGGTTATGCGGTGGGACATGCGGGTCGGGCAAGAGGCCTTCGGCTAGAATTCGGGCATGCGACGGCTGCTCATCATCGGCTGCGGAGACGTTGCGCTGCGCATGGTTCGACTCGTGCGCGGCCGCTACGCCCTTTATGCGCTCGCGAGAAACCGCGATCGCTTCCCTCGATTGCGCTCACTGGGCCTGAAACCGGTGTGGGGAGATCTCGATCGTCCGGACAGTCTCGCTGCGCTCGCGGGGCTGGCGCACGACGTGGTGCACTTCGCGCCGCCGCCGCGTTCCGGCGTGCACGATACACGCACTGCGCATCTCATCGCGGCGCTTGCGAAGGCAAAAAGTCTACCACAGCACTTCGTCTACCTCAGCACGAGCGGCGTGTATGGCGACTGCGGCGGCGAGCTCGTTTCCGAGACGCGGCCGTTGCGTCCACGAAGCGAGCGGGCGCAGCGCCGCGCCGACGCCGAGGAGAGGTTGAGGGCGTGGGGCGCGCGGAGCGGCGTGCGCGTGACCATCGTGCGCGTACCGGGGATCTATGCCGCGGATCGGCTTCCGCTCGAGCGTCTGCGTCGCGGAACGCCCGCCCTTGCAGTCGAGGACGACGCGTTCGTGAATCACGTCCATGCCGACGACCTCGCGCGGATCGTCGTCGCGGCCCTGCGGCGCGGCCAGCCGAACCGCAGCTACAACGCGGCTGATGACGAGCCCCAGCGCATGGGCGACTACTTCGACAGCGTCGCGGACAGCTTCGGGCTCCCCCGGCCGCCGCGTATCGGCCGCGACGAAGCCGAGCGCACGCTGCCGCTGGCGCTCTGGTCGTTCATGCAGGAGTCCCGGCGGCTCGTCAATGCGCGCATGAAGCGCGAGCTGCGCATCGCGCTGCGCTATCCGTCGGTGCACGCGGGCATCGCGGCCGCGCGGATCCAGACTCACGCGGTCGATTAGCAGAAGAGGTTTTCCATGGATGGTGACGCGAACGACAAGCTGCTCGTCTTTACCAACGCGCCCGATCGCACCGTGGCGGCGCGGATCGCGCAGGCGCTCGTCGACGCGCGGCTCGCCGCATGCGTGAACGTGCTCGCCGGCTGCACGTCCGTTTACCGGTGGGACGGCGCGGTCGAAACCGCCGAAGAGCTTCCGATCATCATCAAGACACGGGCCGGCCGCTACGCCGAGGTCGAGGCGGCGATCCGCAGGCTCCACCCCCACGAACTCCCGGAAATCCTCGCGGTCCCAGTGGTGGACGGTCTCCCCGAATACCTCGAATGGGTCGCGGAGGAGACCGCCATTCCGATAGGCTGACGTGCCGACCCTCGACCGGTTTCCACTGCTTCGACTGTGCGCCGTATGCGCGTGGCTGCTATTTGTCGCGGCGGCTGCGCACGGCGCCTTGCCCGGCGCCTCGCCCGATCTGCTCGAGCCCGACCAGGCGTTCCGTTTCTCCGCGCGCGCGCTCGGCCCCGACGCGATCGAAGTGCGCTACCAGGTGGCAAAGGGCTACTACCTCTACCGCGACAAGTTCCAGTTCACCGTGGCGCCCGCGACGGTGGAGGTCGGAGTGCCGGAGCTCCCGCCGGGCGAGCGCAAGAAGGACGAGTTCTTCGGCGAGGTCGAGACCTACCGCGGTGAGCTGCGCATCAAGCTGCCGGTTCGGAACGCGAGTGCTGGTGAAACCGTCACGCTCAACGCGACTTCTCAGGGTTGCGCCGACGTCGGTGTGTGCTACGTGCCGCACGAGCAGAAAGCGCGCGTCGTGCTGGCGGCCGCGGGCAGCGACGTGAGCGCCGCGAGCGGCCTCTTTGCAGGTGCGTCCCCGGCGCCGAGCCGTGGCGCAAGCACGCCCGGTGACGATGAAAGCGCGGTGACGCGCCTCTTCCAGGGCGGATTCGGGTGGCTCGTCTTGAGCTTCTTCGGCTTCGGCCTGCTTCTTTCGTTCACGCCGTGCGTCCTGCCGATGATCCCGATCCTCTCGGGCATCGTCGTGGGGCAGGGGCACCGCATTACGCGGATGCACGGGCTCGCTTTGTCGGGGGCCTACGTGCTCGGGATGGCCGTCATGTATGCGGCTGCCGGCGTGCTCGCCGGGCTCTCGGGGGCGATGCTCTCCGCGGCGTTCCAGAACGCGTGGGTTCTCGGAACGTTCGCGGCGCTCTTCGTGCTGCTCGCCGGGGGGATGCTCGGGTTCTACGAGTTTCAGTTGCCCGCCGCTCTGCAGAGCCGTCTCGCGGACGCGAGCAATCGTCTGCATGGCGGGCGTCTCGCCGGCGTGTTCGGGATGGGCGCCCTGTCGGCGCTGATCGTGGGTCCGTGCGTTGCGGCGCCGCTTGCCGGGGCGCTGCTCTACATCAGCCAGAGCCGCGACGTCGTGCTGGGCGGTTCCGCGTTGTTCGCGATGGCGCTCGGCATGGGCACGCCGCTCCTCATCGTGGGGGCATCGGCGGGCGCGCTGCTGCCCAAGGCCGGCCCCTGGATGGACACGGTGAAGCGCTTCTTCGGCGTGCTGCTGCTCGGCGTCGCGATCTACCTCGTCTCGCCGCTCATGCCGATCGCGATCGAGATGCTCGCGTGGGCCGCGCTGCTTACGCTGACGGGTGTCTTCCTGCGCGCGATCGACCCGCTCCCTGCGCACGCCCGGGGATTCGATCGGTTCGCGAAGGGCGTCGGCGTGCTCGCGCTGGTCGCGGGGGTTGCGTTCCTGATCGGCGCGCTTTCCGGCAGCCGGGATGTGCTGCAGCCACTGTCGGGGCTGCGCAGCGCTGCCGGTTCGGCCGGGGAGGCGGTGGCGTTCACTCGTGTCGAATCGGCAGCGGAGCTCGAAAGCGCGCTTGCGTCCTCTTCGGGACGGCCGGTCATGCTCGACTTCTATGCCGACTGGTGTGTCGCGTGCAAGGAGATGGAACGCTACACGTTCAGTGACCCGGACGTGCAGAAGCGTCTTGCGGACATGGTCAAGCTTCAGGCGGACGTCACGGCCAACTCGGCGCAGCACCAGGCGCTGCTTCAGCGCTTTCGCCTGTTCGGCCCGCCCGGCATCATCTTCTTCGATCGTGAGGGGCGGGAACTGCAGGGACTGCGGGTGATCGGCTTCCAGCCTGCGGCACGCTTCGGGGGCGTGCTCGACCGGGTGCTCGAGCGTTGAGCCGCCGCGAGTGGCTGGTGGTGATCGCGGTGGCGGCGTTGGCTGCGACGGCGGGCTTCGGCTACCACCAGTGGCGGATCGCCGGGACACCGGGCTCGGCCGCGATCGAGGCGCTCCACGAAGCGCGCTTCGCGGACCTTCAGGGTGTGGCCCAGTCGGTCGAGCAATGGCGAGGCAAGGTCGTCGTGGTGAACTTCTGGGCCACGTGGTGCGCGCCCTGCCGCGAAGAAATTCCGATCTTCGTGAAGCTCCAGGAGAAGTACGGCAGCCGGGGGCTTCAGTTCGTCGGCGTTGCCATCGATCAGCCGGGCAAGGTGGCCCCGTTCGCCTCCGAGTTCGGGATGAACTTTCCGGTCCTGATCGGAGGGGCCGACGCAATCGGGCTTACCCGGACGCTCGGCAACCGGGCCTCCGTCCTGCCCTTCACGGTGATCCTCACCCGGGATGGGCGCATCGCGGCGACCGAGACCGGTGCTGTCAAGGAAGCCCGCTTCGAGTCATTTCTTGCGTCTTTGCTTTAACGTCTTTGATCTTCGCGGTTTTACAGGCGCGACATTTGGACCTGTTATGCGTTGATAAGCCCTCGCCTCGCGAATCAGTGAGCAAGCACTAACTCCGGTCCGTTCTAGCCATTGCCGTTCAGCCGCAAGTTTCGCCGAAGCGCTGCCAATTGCGGCAAAACACTGGACAATTGCGCATATTCCTCTCAAACTGCGCGGCGCTCGGTGGTGTCGCCGGGCGGGGACAGGACCGTGGCGAAACGCGTGCTGGTGCTGAACGGACCGAATCTGAACCTGCTCGGGACACGCGAGCCGGAGCGTTACGGGTACGGTGACACTGCAGGAGATCGAAGCGCGTCTCAAGAGCCAGGCACAAGCGAGAGGAACGAAGCTCGCCGCCTTCCAGAGTAACTCGGAGGCGGACCTGATCGGGCGCATCCAGCGGGCGACACACGAGGCTGTGGATTTCATCTTGTTCAACCCCGGCGCATTCACCCACACCAGCGTCGCACTGCGCGATGCGCTGGCCGCGGGTCGCATTCCTTTCGTGGAGATCCACATTTCCAACGTGCACGCGCGCGAGCCGTTCCGCCGGCACTCCTTCTTCAGCGAGCTCGCGACCGGCGTCGTGAGCGGCCTGGGTGCAGGTGGTTACGACCTCGCGCTCTCGTATGTCCTCGACCAAGACGCGAAAGGCTAGGGCGATGGACCTCCGCAAGTTGAAGACTCTGATCGATCTCGTCCAGCAGTCAGGCATTGCCGAGCTGGAAATCACCGAGGGCGAGGAGAAGGTGCGCATCAGCCGGGGTGTGCCGACGGCCCTCGCGCACCCGGTGCCGCAGCCGGGAACGGTTTATGTCGCGGCGCCTCCCGCCGGGCAGATGATGACTGCCGACGCCGGCCAGGCCTCGAGCGCGACGGCTCTGGAGGCCTCCGCGGAACCCGAAGGCCACGTCGTCAAGTCGCCCATGGTCGGCACCTTCTACCGGTCGGCGGCGCCGGACGCGAAGCCGTTCGTGGACCTGGGCGACACGGTGAAGGCGGGGGATACGGTGTGCATCATCGAGGCGATGAAGCTCCTGAACGAGATCGAGGCCGATGCCGACGGCGTGGTGAAGGAGATACTCGTCGAGAACGGCCAGCCGGTGGAGTACGGGCAGCCGCTCTTTGTCATCGGGTAAGCGTCTTCACCCCATCTGATGTTCGGAAAAATCCTCATCGCCAACCGCGGGGAGATCGCGCTGCGCATCCAGCGGGCGTGCCGCGAGATGGGCATCAAGACGGTCGTCGTGCATTCCGAGGCCGACGCCGACGCGAAGTACGTGAGACTTGCCGACGAGTCGGTATGCATCGGCCCGCCCGCTTCGAGCGCGAGTTATCTCAACATTCCAGCGATCATCAGTGCCGCCGAGGTGACCGACGCGGAGGCGATCCACCCCGGCTATGGCTTCCTCTCGGAAAACGCGGACTTCGCGGAGCGCGTGAGCCAGAGCGGGTTCGTGTTCATCGGACCGCGGGCGGACACGATCCGGCTGATGGGCGACAAGGTGAGCGCGAAGAACACGATGAAGAAGGCCGGCATTCCCGTCGTGCCCGGCATCGACGCCGCGCTTCCGGAGGACCCGAAAGAAGTGATCCGCATGGCGCGCCAGATCGGCTATCCGGTCATCGTCAAGGCGGCGGGCGGCGGGGGCGGGCGCGGCATGCGCGTGGTGCACACCGAAGCGGCCCTGGTGAACGCGGTCAATACCACACGCGCCGAGGCGCAGGCGGCGTTCAGCAACGGCACCGTCTACATGGAGAAGTATCTGGAGAGGCCGCGGCACATCGAAGTGCAGGTCCTGGCCGACCGGTACAAGAACGCGATCTATCTGGGCGATCGCGATTGCTCGCTGCAGCGGCGGCATCAGAAGGTGATCGAGGAGGCGCCCGCGCCGCACGTCAATCCGCGCGCCCGGCTGCGCATCGGCGAGCGTTGCGCCGAAGCCTGCCGCAAGATCGGCTATGAGGGCGCGGGCACGTTCGAGTTCCTGTACGAAAACGACGAGTTCCATTTCATCGAGATGAACACGCGCGTGCAGGTCGAACATCCGGTCACCGAAATGATCACCGGCATCGACATCGTGCAACTTCAGATTCGCATCGCGTGCGGCGAGCGGCTCACGATCAAGCAGCGCGACGTGCAGTTGAGGGGCCACGCCATCGAGTGCCGCATCAACGCGGAAGATCCGTATCGCTTCACGCCTTCGCCCGGCCGCATCACCTCGCTGCACATGCCCGGAGGACCGGGTATCCGCGTCGATTCGCATGCCTACAACGGCTATTTCGTGCCGCCGTACTACGATTCGCTCCTGGGCAAGATCATCGCTTACGGCGATTCGCGCGAGCAGGCCATCGCGCGCCTGTACATCGCGCTTTCCGAAACGGTGATCGAAGGAATCAAGACCAACATTCCGCTGCATCAGGATCTGCTCCACGACGGTGCCTTCGTGCGCGGTGGGATGACCATTCACTATCTCGAAGAGAAGCTCGAGAAGATGCAGAGAGGCGAGAGGTCGTAGGAGACGGGAGTGCCCTGGCTCTGCGTTCAGACCGTCGTGGAGACGCCGCTCGCGGAGGCGTTGTCTGACGCGCTTCTCGAAGCGGGTGCGGTGAGTGTCGACGTCTCCGATGCCGACGCCGAAACTGCATGGGAGCGACCCATCTTCGACGAGCCGGGTCAGACGGCAGCGCCCGGCTGGGCGCACGCGCGCGTGGCTGCGCTGTTCGTCGAGACAGCGGACATTCCGGCGGCGATGCATTCGGCATTGCGCGCGGCCGGGGCTGCGGCGCAGAGCGCCTATGAAGTCGTGCGAGTCGAAGACGAAGACTGGGTGCGACGCACGCAGGCGCAATTCACGCCGCAGGAAATCACGCCGCATCTGTGGATCGTCCCGAGCTGGCACGAGCCGCCGAAGTCCGACGCGATCAATATCGTGCTCGATCCGGGGCTCGCCTTCGGAACGGGGACGCATCCGACGACGCGGCTGTGCCTGCGATGGCTTGCCCGCGAGCTTGGCGCCGGCGCATCCGTCATCGATTTTGGCTGCGGCTCCGGCATCCTCGCGATCGCCGCTTTGAAACTCGGCGCCGCGCGCGCTTGCGGCGTCGACATCGATCCTCAGGCCGTGGCTGCCGCCATCCAGAATGCCGCGCGCAATGGCGTGAACGCGGCCTTCGTGGCGGCCGCGGAGGGCCTGCACGAGCCGGCGGATGTCGTCGTCGCGAACATCCTCGCACAGCCGCTCATCGTGCTCGCGCCCGTGATCGCGAAGTTGAACGCGAGCGGCGGCCGTGTGGCGCTTTCCGGCATACTGGCTGCGCAGGCGGAGGAAGTCATGCAGGCATACCGCCCGTGGTACGATTTCGCTCCGGCCGCTCACGAGGACGGCTGGGTACTGTTGTCCGCCGTCCGAAAATAACCCTTCTTCGTCGCGATGAGTCTGCTCACGCGTTGTCCCCGTTGCCGCACGCTCTACCGCGTGACACCCGCGCAGTTGCAGACACGCGACGGCAAGGTGCGCTGCGGGCGTTGCATGAACGTGTTCGACGGCTTTCAGGCGCTCGCCGTCGAGCAGGGAGATGCAGCCAGCGAACCGGTGCGTTTCGAAGCCGCGGCGTCTGCCGACGAGCGCCCGGCGCCCCCGTCACCGCCGCCCGAGATCTTCCACGACACCGCGCCGAAGGCCGAGCACGCGCCACCCCCAGTAACGGATGCTCCGGCGGCAGACGCTCGCCCGGCGACACGGCCATCGACCGTGCTCGAGCCGCACGAACCGGCCGAGCCGCACGAAGCCGCCAGAGCCGAGCCGCAAGAACCGGCCGAGCCGCAGCTCCTCGATCCGGCGCCGCCGGCACCATCGCACAGGACACGGCCGCGCTCGCCCAAGACATGGGCGCTCGCGAAACCGGGCGCGGCCACCGGATGGGTCGCGGCATGTGCGCTTGCGCTCATCGTCCTCGCACTGCAACTCGTCTACGCCGCGCGAGGCGAGCTGGCCGCGCGGAACCCCACACTCAAGGCGGTGTTTTCGAGCGTGTGCGCCCGCGTGGGCTGCACCCTGTCGTTTCCCCACCATCCCGAGCTCGTCAAGATCGAGGCCTCCGACGTGCGGATGGTGGACGCGAGCCGGCGCGAGCTCGTTCAACTCACTGCGACCCTGCGCAGCTACGCAGGCTATTATCTGGCCTATCCCGCACTCGATCTCGTTCTGACCAATGCCAACGAGCACGCTCTTGCGCGTCGAGTCTTCGTTCCGCAAGAATACCTGGGCCCGAATCGTGACCCGAACGCGGGCTTTGCGCCGCACGCGGAAATCACCATCGCGCTGGATCTCGATACCGGAAACGAAAACGCGGCGGGCTTCAGGCTCGATCTGCTCGCCGCACCCTGAGTGAATCCTCATCGATGAGCATGACACCCGAGAACCTGAAGTACACCGACAGCCACGAGTGGGTGAGGCAGGAAGCGGACGGACTCGTGACCGTCGGCATCACTTTCCATGCGCAGGACATGCTGGGCGACGTGGTGTTCGTCGAGAATCCCAAGCCCGGGCGCAGGGTCGCGAAAGGCGAAGAGTGCGGCGTGATCGAATCCGTGAAAGCGGCAGCGGATATCTATTCGCCTCTCAGCGGCGAGATCGCCGCGGCGAACGACGAGCTCGAGGACGCGCCCGAGAAAATCAATCAGGAGCCGTACGACGCATGGCTCTTTCGCATCAAACCGTCCGATCCGGCGGAGCTCGCGGCGCTGCTCGACGCAGCGGCTTATCAGAAGCTCGCGGAGGCGGACAAGAAGTGACCGGCGCCTCGGATTACCCTTAGCCCGTCCCCCTACGAAAGGAGTATCGATGGCAAGCGTAACCCTCGGCGGCAACGCCTCTGCGAGCGCTGGGGGGTAGGGCGGCGCTCGCCTTCAGCTCGGACCTCGCCGCCCTAAGCAGCCGGCGCACGTTCTGCTCGAGGCCTCGTACACCTTGATGGAAATACTAATTGAGGCCGGAATGCTTCGTTCGCGTGGACCCCGCTGCTCCGCAGAGCCCGCTCACGATAAGGGGGTCGTCGACTTCGTATGAAGTACCCGCAGCGAAGCAGAGGCGTATTCGCGCGGCTGTGGAACGCGCTGTTCTATTCGCTCGACGGCCTTTCGGCCGCGTTTCGCCACGAGGACGCTTTCCGGCAGGAAGTGCTGATGGCGCTCGTGCTGATTCCGATCGCGCTGCACATGCCTGCGGGCGGAGTGGGCCGGGCGCTCATGGTGGCGAGCGTGCTGCTCGTGCTGATCGTGGAGCTCCTGAATTCCGCGATCGAGGCGGTGACCGACCGCATCTCGCTCGAGGACCACGTGCTCGCGAAGCGCGCGAAGGACATGGGGAGCGCGGCCGTCATGATCGCGCTCGTCAACGTTCCCGTCGTGTGGACGCTCGTGCTCGTGCCCTAACTGTGTCGGACTTATCCGACACACAACCAGAGGAAGGAGGTTACGGAGCGAGAACTTCGCTCATAACCACCCGTTACGGTGAGCGGGGGCTGCACAGCAGGGGGGACCCCGCGAACGAAACATTCCGACGTGGGTCAGTATTTCCATCCAGATGTACGAGGCCTCGTGCGGAACGCCCGAGTCGAAGGCGAGCGCCGCCCCCCTGAGCGGCGCGCTCGCTATAATCGCGCGTTTCCCTTCCGCGCCGTCCATCATGTCGACACTCATCTGCGGCTCGGTCGCCTACGACACCATCATGGTGTTCCGCGACCGCTTCAAGAACCACATCCTCCCCGACAAGCTCCACATACTGAATGTCGCGTTCCTCGTGCCGGACATGCGGCGCGAATTCGGCGGCTGCGCGGGCAACATCGCCTATTCGCTGAAGATGTTGGGGGGCGATCCGCTGATCATGGCGACGGTGGGCGACGATCACCACACATACAGCCTGCGCCTGGACAAGCTCGGGATCGAGCAGCGCCACATCCGCAACATCCCGGGCACGTATACGGCCCAGGCGTTCATCACCACCGACCTCGACGACAATCAGATCACGGCGTTCCATCCGGGCGCGATGAATCACTCGCATGCAAACAGCGTGACCGAGGCGACGGATGCCACCCTCGGCATCGTCGCGCCGGACGGGCGCGAGGGCATGCTCCAGCATGCACGCGAGTTCTACGAAGCAAGGATTCCGTTCATTTTCGATCCCGGGCAGGGCCTGCCGATGTTCAGCGGTGAAGAGCTGCTCGACTTCGTGCGAATGGCCGAGTACGTGACGGTGAACGACTACGAGGCGCAGATGCTTCAGGAACGCACCGGCCTGTCTATCGAGGCGCTCGCGAAACTCACCACGGCTTTCCTGGTCACAATGGGTTCCCGCGGGTCGCTGATCCATGTGAACGGCAAGTCGATCGAGATTCCCTGCGTCAAAGCGCAGACGGTCGTCGATCCGACGGGCTGCGGTGACGCCTTCCGCGCGGGGCTACTCTACGGCATCGCGTCGGGATTCGACTGGCCGACGGTCGGACGGCTCGCTTCGCTGCTCGGCTCGATCAAGATCGCGCATCGGGGCGGTCAGAACCATCACTTCACGCGCGAGGAGATCGGGGAGCGCTATCGGGAGGCGTTCGGCAACCGTATTTGGTGACTGCTCGGTCTTCCTTCTGCCCTGACCCTCGTACAATTGGACGAGAGTGCTAAAAGGCGACTGAATGTCACGTTCGCGGCGACAGCCTGTCCCAGGCGCGCCGCTCACCAGTAAGCGGTCGTTCTAGCTTACGATGAGCGGCAAATTCAATCAGCTCCTCTCGCGCTGGGCGCGCGTTTCCCTCCTCGGTGTTCACCTGATGAAAGGTGCGCTCGTCGCGGGGCTGCTTTTTCCGCTGCAAAGCGGCGCGCGCCGCAAGCGCGAGGTCGAGCGCTGGTCGACCCGCCTGTGCGAGATTCTCGGCGTGCGCGTTTTTCTGCACGGCTCGCCGCCGACGTACGATCTGCGCCCGCTCATGATCGTGGCGAATCACGTCTCATGGCTGGACATCTTCGCGATCAACGCCGTCGTTCCGGTGCGCTTCGTCGGGAAAGCGGAGATCCGCAAGTGGCCGTTCATGGGATGGCTCAGCGCACGCGCGGGGACGATCTTCATCGATCGCGCGCGGCGGCAGGACACGCTGCGCATCAACGCGGTGGTCGCAGAGGCATTGCGATCGGGCGAGCTGTTCGCGGTGTTTCCGGAAGGCACGACCTCGGACGGCTCCACGCTGCTCAAGTTTCACAGCTCGCTGCTCGAACCGGCCGTCCAATCCGGGGCGGCTGTCCAGCCGGTCGCGCTGCGCTACGAACGGGAGGACGGGTCTCTATGCACCGAGGCCGCGTACGACGGCGGAAAATCCATGTGGGACGCGTTGATCGGCATCGTGAGCGAGCCTTCCATCATCGTGCATGTCTGCATGCTGCGGCCGATATTGCCCGGCGCTCCCAACCGTCGCGTCCTCGCGGTTCAAGCGTGGCACGCTATTCATCGGACGCTGTACCCAGAAGCTCCGAGCACGGACACTGAAACAGTCGACGATCGTGAAGCCGTAGCGCAGTAAGGTCGCGCCCCCAGACGCAGCCGGTATCGATCGCGGCAAGGTTCGATCTCACCACGAGTCCGAGCGCCGCCCAGTGCCCGAAGACGATGGGCGTGCCGGCGCTCGCGCGTTCGGGTACTTCGAACCACGGCGTGAAGCCGCGGGGCGCGGTGTCGAGTCCCGTCTTGTGACTGAATTCCATGCGTCCTTGCGCGTCGCACAGCCGCAGCCGCGTCATCGCGTTCACGATGACGCGCAGGCGGTCATGCCCCTCGAGCGAGTCGTCCCACCGGTCCGGTTTGTTGCCGTACATGTGCCGCAGCAGATCGGAGTAGTCGGGTCCTTGCAACGCCGTTTCCGCTTCGCGGGCGAGCTCGAGCGCGCGCTCGATCGTCCATTGCGGAAGGAGCCCGGCGTGCACCATGGCAAAGCCCTCCGCCACGTGCATCAACTTCCGATGGCGTAGCCAGTCGAGCAGCTCATCGCGGTCGGGCGCGGCGAGAACCGCGTCGATCGTATCGCCCCGATGAGGTCTGGCGTGGCCCGCCGAGATGACGAGCAGACTCAGATCGTGATTGCCGAGCACCGTGACGGCGTGCTCACCCAGTCCCCGTACGAAGCGCAGCGTCTCCAGCGACTGCGGTCCGCGGTTTACGAGATCGCCGACAAACCACAGCGCATCGGCCGCAGGATCGAACCGGAGCGCGTCGAGCAGGCGACGCAGCGCGTCGTAGCAGCCCTGTACGTCACCGATGGCGTAGGTGGACATTCACTTCACAAGCCCCACCATGAAATCCACCGCCGCTTTCACGTCGGCATCGGCGAGCGAGGTGTTTCCGCCCTTCGGAGGCATCGCGCCTTTGCCTTTCAATGCGGCCTGATACAAGGCATCCGCGCCCTGCTTCAACCGCGCTGTCCATGCGTCCTTGTCGCCACTCTTCGGCGCGCCGGCGACACCCGCGGCATGGCACGCGACACACGCCGCGTCGTAGGTCGCCTTGCCTTTGCCCGCATCGCCTCCGCCTGCCGCCGGAGCGCCTTTGGCTGCAGGCGCTGCGGGCGCTGCCCCAGGCGCGGCGGCGGGTGCGGCCGCTGTTTGCGTGGGGGCCTCCTTCGGAGGCGCAGGCTCGGTGAACTTCGCGCCCGACTGATTCGCGAGATACGCGACGGCGCGAGCGACCTCGATGTCGGTCAGCTCCGGATTGCCTCCACGCGGGGGCATCTGGCGTATGCCCTTGATGGCCGTCCCGGTGAGATGTTCGAAACCCTGCTTGATGAGCGGCGCCCAGGCGGCGGTATCACCGGCCTTCGGCGCGTTCAGCGCACCGGTCGTATGGCAGGCGGCGCACACGCTCTCCACGATTTCCTTGCCCGAGCGCTGTCCCGGCTTGTCGCTCCCTTCGGCCACGACCACTTCGCCGACCGGCTTCAGGCGTTTGGCGATCGCCGGCTCGGACGAAGCGCCAGGGTCCGGCGCGACACTGCGCGAGACGAGGCTCGCGAGCATCGAGATGAGCACGACCGGCACGACGAACGCCAGAACGATGACGATCGCGAGTTGTTTGGGCGTCTTGATGAACGACGTATGCTCGTCGTGCGCGTGAGGCTCACTCATCGGGATTCAGGGTGCGGGCCGCGAGGGGAAAAGGCGCGATTATAGCGGCTCGCAAAAAGGCGGTAAAAGCTTGATTTGAGACGTGATAAAATCCGTCGCGCGCCGCGCCTGTAGCTCAGATGGATAGAGTGTCGGTCTCCGAAGCCGAAGGTCGTGGGTTCGAGTCCCGCCGGGCGCGCCATTCCAGATCAGGCAGTCATGCGATCCGCAGTTCTGACCGTCTCGAGTCGCGTATCGGTGGATCCGATTGCCGACACGACGGATTCCACGGCAGCATAGTGCAGCATGTGTCCCAGGCCCGGCAGCACGTGCAGTTCACTGTCAGGCAGTTCCGCGTGTAATCGTCGCGCGTGAGCGTCCGGATCCACGACCTTGTCCGCTTCCCCCGCGAATATCGTTACGGGCATCGTGAGTTCCCTGTAGTGCTTGCGCAACGAGATTGCCGCGGGAATCATGAACGCAGCGTCCTCCGCATCGGCTCGAATCGTCGATGGGCGAACCAACATCTCGCGCGCCAGACGTGGGAAGGAAAGCGGGTGGAACAGCCTGAGGGGCAAACATCCCTTTCACGATACGGTTCAGCGCTAACCGGGCAAATACTGCCGATACGGTGTAGCGCATCACGTCACCCACCAGTGGGATGGCAGGCGTCGCGAACACCGGCGCGTCTATTCGCAGCGTTGGAAAATAATAGCCGGAGATAAGAACGAGCTTTCGCACGGCGGCGTTCTTGTTGAGCGCGAGTGCAAGTGCGACTGACGCACCCCATGAGTGGCCCACCACGATGGGCTCCTCGATGGCGAGTTGCACGAGAGCCTTGTGCAGCAGCGTCGCTTGAGCGCCGGCAGTCCACAGCCGATCACGAGGACGCTCGCTGTGCCCGAAACCCGGACGGTCGAAAGCAATCACGCGGTGGTTTTGAGCCAGCCGATTGACAAGGCCACTCGCGACGAAGTCTTCCAGGCGCACAACATTGCCGTGCAAGAGCACGACTGGAGAGCCACTCCCACGCTCGAGGTAATGCACGTCCACGCCATCGACCCGCACGAACGCGCCCTTCGGAGGGTTGTCTCGCTCCGCCCGTTTGGCTTTCAGAGCGGTCCACGCAGCAGTCGCAGCCAGCGCGGCGGCAGAAAGGCCGGCGACGGCGTTAAGTCGGCCGCGCCGCGTCGAAGGGTATGGATTGGAAAAAAGCGAAGGCACAGGATCTCCGTTATGATGATGATCGTGCAATGCAGCAATCGGGAGGCCCGCCTCGCGTCATGCCACAACGGCTCAGGCGATTTCAGCGGCACGGCGCTTGCTACCGCTGCGCACCCGTCCTGTGAAAGGTGAAATCATGGAAGTCCTGGGAATGATCTTGTTTGGAGGTGTCGTCGGTGTAATCGCTAAATTCCTCATGCCGGGGAAGGATCCAGGCGGCATCATCGTCACGATCATCCTCGGCATCCTGGGCTCGCTGCTCGGCGGATTCCTGTTCAACAGCATCGGCTTGGGCGGGGGCGAGCGTTACGCAGGATGGATCGGTTCCATCCTCGGAGCCATCATCCTGCTTGTTCTCTACAGGTTGATCGCCGGACGACGCCGAGCAGTGTAGCCGCGCGCGCCACGACTTCCCGCTCATCGCTGCCGGCACCCGCTACCGCGGCCGATACGGCCTCGCGCGGGGCGCCATGGTGGGGGCGTTCGTGTCCTTGTGCCGGAAAGAAATTCGGCCCCTCGTGAGGTCATAAGGCGACATCTCGAGCGTTACGCGATCGCCCGCGAGGATGCGGATGCGATGCTTGCGCACCTTGCCCGAGGCATACGCCGTAACCGCGTGCCCGTTGTTGAGCGTCACACGAAATATCGTGTTCGGCAGCACTTCGTTGACAACGCCTTCCATCTCGATCATGTCTTCCTTGGCCAATACGTGCTCCCGTGCGGGGACCGACGGTGCGTCACCACTGTGAAATAAAAGGTTGGAGTTGGCGAGCGAATCAGGCGCCCGCAACGAAAAAAGCCGGGACGACCCCGGCTTCTCGTAACGATCCTGCGGCTGCTATGCCGACTGGATGTTGCTCGCCTGCTGCTTGCCTTTGTTGCCCATCGTGACCTCGAACGAGACCTTCTGGCCTTCGGCCAGCGTCTTGAAGCCCGGCATGTTGATGGACGAGAAATGCGCGAAGAGATCCGCGCCGCCCGCATCCGGGGTGATGAAGCCGAAGCCTTTTGATTCGTTGAACCACTTAACAGTACCTGTAGCCATCTGTGTCATTTCCGTTAGAAAGGGCCGAGCCCGAAAAAACCGCGTCAAATCTCTGGCCCGTAAGTCGAACGAAAAACAGGTACTCTCACAGCAGAAACCCAACAGGGTGCAGCACCTTACAGGTCGCGTACCGGTGAGTCAATACATTTATTTTCGCGACCGCCCGCCGCCCCGCAGGGCACCGCTCGACCGGAGCGTGATGCGCCTGGCGGCGATGTTCCCCCATACGTCAATCACTTCCTCCTCGCATTGAAAAACCGCCCGCTCGCAAGCGCTTCGTCGAAACTGCTCCAGGCATAGTCGAGCGCCCCGGTTGCCGCGAGGCTGAGGGCGCTCGCGGTAAGCGCGCTCACGAAGGTGATCTGGGCCTCCTCCGTCGCGATGGGACCGTCGTCGGGCGGACGCACAGGACGATCGGTCGGGTACTGCGCATCTTCGTGCACGGCGTCGCGAATCGAAAATTCGCCGATCCCGCGCGGAATGAAGCGGAAGAAGTAGGCGCGGTTTCGCGTGGGCCAGATCTCCTCGTCCGCTCCGACGAGCATCACCGGCGCGCTCACCTTCTTGAGAAGCCCCGGCAGTTGACGCCCGATGCCCGCCGGGTCGAGCAGGACGGCGCCGGACACCGGTGCGCCTTCACCCAACGCGGCCGAAACCGCCGTCGCGCCGAACGAGTGGCCGACGAGGATGATCTTCTGCGCATCGATCTGCCTGTCGCCGAATTCCGGTGTGCGCCGGATCGCCTCGACGAGCCTTGCCAGCGTTTTCCCGTTGGCGATCCAGGAGCCCTGATTGGGCAGATCGATCGCCATCGCATGCATGCCCCACGTCGCGACGTGCAGCGCCTGAAAGATATGATCGTCCTTCGAGTTGCCGTGTCCGTGCAGCAGGATGACAAGAGGCGCCTTGTCCGCGATCTCGCAGAGATACAGGTCTGCGCTGACGTGCGCGTTCGTTCCCACCTTGACGTCGACGTCCTTCAACGGCCTCACCAGGAATGGCCCGCGCAACCTGAACAGCTCCAGATCTGGCTTCCGGGAAAGAAGATAGGTGTGCAACTCGGCCGGATTCGATGCCTTGATGGACGTGACGGCGGTCACCGGCGCCGGCCGCGAACAGGCGGTGAGAACACTGAACAGCACGACAAGGAACGCGCACGCGCCGGCACGTTGCGCAAAGCGACAGCGTCCCCCGAGGCTCACGCCCGATGCCCTGCGACCGAACGACTCCGATTCGCTGCGGCTTGCCGCGTGCGCCGGGCCTGACTCCACCGGCTGGGCCGCACGTGCGTTATCGAAGACCTGAGGCCACCAGCTCTCGACATGTGCCCGGGTTCCTCTCGGCGGCCTACTTCGCGTCCCGGTACTTGATCGCGACCGCCTGCAGCACGTAGGTGTGGTAGCCCCCGACTACGCGGTAGCTGCTCCAGGGGTGGGGATAGAACGGCGAGAACGGCCGATAGCGGTAGCCCCAGAACCACGGGTCATACCAGGGGTCGTAGACTGCGTACGGCGGGTGGTACTCTGTGTGGGTTTGCGTGCGCACGATCGCGTCCGCGCCGAGCTGCTGCGCCTTGTCGCGGGCGTCGTTGAGCATTTCGACTTCCGACTGGCCGCGGGACTCGATGAGCGCGATCTCCGTGTGCGGGCGGTCGGGCTTCTGCAGAAACACGTCCACATGTTTCGTGGGCGGGTGCTTCTGAGCGGGGTTCAGCTCGACGACGCGGGTCGATACGGTCTCGCAGGCGGCGAGTGCAAGCACGGCGATGGCGAGAAGGACACGAGAGGCGATCATAGACACGTTGGACAGAGCAGACGGCCGAGCGTTTCGCGGGGACGACGGATCGAATCATACGTCCGGAGGGGCGTTTCGCGGGATCCTCCCTGCCAGAGTCGTTCCAGCCGGCGCGCGCCTCCGGAAGTCGCATCGGGCGCCCGCGTTTCAGTGTGGCGTCCCAGTGAATCGCTCGATTCGTCATCCGGCGCGAAGCCGAAATCCAGGCGACACCCCGCTATGGATTTATATGACCGCCGAATTCCGATGCTGAGGACGACCCCGTTTCACCCACGTACCTCCTCGCTCTGCCTGAGCCATGCCTGGCGGCGGTGGGCCGGCTACGTGGTAGCGAGCTCCTACGAGCTTACGCACGAGCGGGAATACCATGCCATCCGCAGCTCGGCGGCGCTCCTCGACGTGTCCCCGCTCTACAAGTATGCGGTGACCGGAAGGGACGCGGCGACCCTGCTCGATCGCGTGGTCACGCGCGACGTGGGCCGGTCGAGCATCGGACAGGTGCTGTACACGTGCTGGTGCGATGCCGCGGGCAAGGTGCTCGACGACGGAACGATCGCGAGACTCGAAGAGCAGCGCTTCCGTATGACGTCCGCGGAGCCGAACCTGCGCTGGCTCGAAGACAACGCGGCCGGTCTCGAGGTCGAGATTTTCGACGTGAGCGAGCGCGTCGCGGCGCTCGCGCTTCAGGGACCGAGCGCGCGCGCGATACTCGAGCGGGCTGCCGGCAAGGATCTCGGCGCCCTTAAGTACTTCCGCATCACCCCGGCCGTCCTGCGCGGCGTTCCGGTCGAGATCTCGCGCACCGGGTACACCGGCGATCTGGGCTACGAGGTCTGGCTCGACGCGCAACACGCGCTGGCGGTTTGGGACGCGCTGATCGATGTCGGTGCGCCATTCGGGCTCACCGTCGCCGGCATCCTCGCGCTCGACGTTGCACGCATCGAAGCGGGGCTCATGCTGCTCGACGTCGATTACGTGTCGGCGCGCAAGGCGCTCATCGAGCGGCAGACCTCTTCGCCCTACGAGCTCGACCTCGCATGGACGGTCAATCTGCGCAAGGAGCATTTCGTCGGCAAGGCAGCGCTCGCGCGTGAAGCCCACGGGAAGCCCGAATGGCAGTTCGTCGGCGTGGAAGTGGACTGGGATTCGCTCGAGCGCCTGTATGGCGCCG
The DNA here is from genome assembly GCA_963808765.1 of uncultured beta proteobacterium. Taxonomy (GTDB): domain Bacteria; phylum Pseudomonadota; class Gammaproteobacteria; order Burkholderiales; family SG8-41; genus JAQGMV01. The sequence continues at coordinate 388,300 of CAWEHH010000030.1, read as the reverse complement.
TCGGCCTCGCGCCGCAATTGCCGCACACCGCGTGGCGGATGAGCGTGCCGATCCATGCCGGAGGCGAGCAGGCGGGCTACGCCACGAGCGGGACCTGGTCGCCGCTGCTGAAGAAATACATCGCGCTCGCCCACGTGCGCGCGAAGTGGGCCCGTACCGGGATCGAGGTCGAAATGGAGCTCACGGTCGAACATCAGCGCAAGCGCGCGGCGGCGCGCATCGTGAAGAAGCCGTTCTTCGATCCGGAGCGGAAGAGAGCGTGACTCTGCGAGCTACTGTGCTGATCCGTAAATGGCCGCACATTCGTCATTCCGGCGCAGGCCGGAATCCAGAGCGAATCCGTTCTGGACCCCGGCCTTCGCCGGGGTGACGTACTCGCTCGAACTTCTGGATCACCATACGGCATGTCGATCAACTACGATGCGGTGATCATCGGCGCGGGCCACAACGGCCTCGTGTGCGCGGCGTATCTTGCGCGCGCCGGCAAGCGCGTGCTCGTGCTCGAGCGCGATGAGCTCGTCGGCGGCGCCGCGCGGACGCAGGAGGTGTTCCCCGGCTTTCGCTTCTCTGTCTTCTCCTATGTCGTGAGCCTGCTGCGTCCCGAGATCATCCGCGATCTCGAGTTGGCGCGGCACGGGCTGCACATCCTGCCGCTCGAGAGCACGGTGACGCCGCTGCCCAACGGCGACTATCTCGCGCAGTGGGGCGACCACGACCAGAATCGTCACGAGCTTGCGCGTCATTCCCTGCGCGATGCGGAAGCCTACGACGACTTCGGCCGTCTCATGTATCAGATGGCGCGGGCGGTGAAACCGCTGCTCGCGATGTCGCCGCCCGACCCGGCGTCACGCCGGCTCGGTGACGTGCGTGCGCTCGCGCGGCTCGGCGCTCATCTGCGCGGCCTCGGGCGAGAGCGCTTTCACACGCTTCACAAGCTGCTGACCATGAGCTCGGCGGACTATCTCGACGAATGGTTCGAGACCGAAGCGCTGAAGGCGACGAAATCCGCGAGCGGGATCATCGGCACGTTTCTCGGGCCGCGCTCGCCGGGAACGGCTTACGTGCTGCTCCATCACTACATGGGCGAGATCGACGGCGTGTTCCGCGCCTGGGGTTTCGCGAAAGGCGGCAACGGTTCGGTGAGCGCGGCGATCGCCGCGGCCGCGCAGGAAGCCGGTGTGGAGATTCGCACCAACGCGCCCGTTGCGAGCGTGCTCCTTGCGCGCGGCCATGCGAGAGGCGTCGTGCTCGAGGGCGGCGAAGAGATTCGTGCGAAGTATGTCGTCTCGAGCGCCGATCCGCGCCGCACGTTCGATAAGCTCGTCGGACGGGCGCATCTGCCCGAAGACTTCATGGGCGCCATCGATCGCTTCCGGTTCCGCGGCTCGTCGGGGAAGGTGAATCTCGCGCTCGATGCGCTTCCGGATTTCACGTGCCTGCCCGGCGCGGGCCCGCACCTGCGCGGCGCGATCTCCATCAGCCCGAGCGTCGAGTATCTCGAGCGCGCCTACGACGACGCGAAGTACGGCGAAGTCTCCCGCAAGCCCTACATGGACATCGTCATCCCCTCCATGATCGATCCGTCGATGGCCCCGCCGGGCAAGCACGTGATGTCGATCTTCGTGCAGTACGCGCCGTATCACGTGAACGGCGGATGGACCGACGCGAAGCGCGAAGCGTTCGGCGACACGGTGATCGATACGCTCGCGGAATACGCGCCCAACCTGAAGAACGTAATCCTCCACCGGCAGGTCATCACGCCTGCCGACATCGAGCGCACGGTGGGCCTGACCGAAGGCAACATCTTCCAGGGCGAGCTCGCGTTGCAGCAGATGTTCTTCCTGCGTCCGGTTCCCGCATGGGCACGCTATGCGACGCCGATCAAAGGCCTCTATCAGTGCGGCTCGGGAACGCATCCCGGCGGCGGCGTGATGGGCGCTTCGGGACGCAACGCGGCGTTGACGATCATCGAGGGGCGAACCTGATGCTTGCCGTCGTGATCGGCGAGGGCGCCGACGAGCTCGTCGCCGCGCAGTACCTCGCACGCGCCGGACACGACGTGACGCTCGTGCGCGCTCGCGAGCCCGCGCAGGAGACGGGATTCGAGTCGGGATGGATGCCGCCGCACGTCGTCAGAGAGCTCGGGCTCGAGAGGCGCGGGCTGGTCTCTCCCGTCACGGAGGTCTGGGCGCGTGCGGCGCTGGATGGAGACGAGACGCTCGACCTCTCCGCCGACGTCGGCGCGACCGCACAGGCGATCCACCGGTTGAGTCCCGCCGATGCGCAGCGCTGGCCGGCGTTCTGCACGCGAATGCACGCCGTGGCGTCGCTGCTGGCGGAGCTCTATTCCGCGCCGCCGCCCGATCCGCTCGCGACCGGGCTTGGCGGTCTCCTGCACGCGGCCCGTGCGGGTTTGCGCGTCCGCAAGCTCGGACGTCGCGGCATGGAAGACCTGCTGCGGTGGATGCCGATGTCCATCGCCGACCTTCTCGACGACTGGTTCGAAAGCGCCGTGCTCAAGGGCGCGCTGGCTGCGACGGGCGTGCGGAATCTGTGTCAGGGTCCGCGCTCGGGCGGCACGGCGTTCAATTTCCTGCATCACCACGTCGGCAGTCCGCCAGGCGTGTTCGTGCCGCCACGTTCGAACGCGCGCGCTGTGCTGCGCTCGCTGCCCGGTTTGCATGTGCGAGAGGGGGTCGTCACGCGGATCCTCGGTCGCGACGGCCGGGTCGCCGGCGTCGTGCTTGCAGGCGGCGAGATCCTCCCGGCCGACTGCGTCGTGTCGGGCTTCGAGCCGCGGCGAACGCTCGGCGAGCTCGGCGATACGGGGCTGCTCGAGCCGGAGCTGGTGCGCGCACTGCGCCACCTGAGAAGCCGTGGCGTCGCGGCGCGCCTCACCTTCGAGCTGCCGGAAACACCGGCATCGCCGCGCCTCGTGCTCGCGCCGTCGCTCGATCATCTCGAACGCGCTTACGACGACGTGAAATACGGACGTGCATCGGGCAACCTTCTGATCGAGGCGCACGTGAGGACCGACGCGTCCGGGCGCTGTCATCTCGACGCGCAGGTTCAGTATGTGCCCTACGAGCGCGATGGACGCATGGACGACGCCGCGTGGGCGTCGCTCGTCGCGCAGGTTCGCGAGCGCCTGTCGCGCTGCGTGAGCGGCATCGCCGACGCGCCTGTGGCGAGCGCGATGACGCCGCGCGATCTCGAAAATGAATGCGGCTTCCCGCAGGGGCAGCCCTACCACGCCGAGATCGCTCTCGATCAGGCGCTGTGGATGCGGCCCGTGCCGCAGTTGGCGCAGTACCGCACGCCGCTGGAAGGCCTTTACCTGTGCGGTCCGGCGATGCACCCGGGTGGGCCCGTCATCGGTGCGGCGGGCGCGAACGCGGCGTCGATCCTGCTCGATGACGTGAAGAGAAGAAAGCGCACACCTCGCACGGCATGACGGCGCAGCGGAGTCCGACGTCCGCCGTGCGGCTGACGGCGATCATGTGCAGCGCAGAGGCGGCGAGCATGACCGGCTTCGCCGCGTTCACGTCGCTCCTGCCGCTCATGCAGCGTGAGTGGAGCCTCTCGAATTCCGAGGCAGGCCTGATCGGCGGCGTGTTCTACGCGGGCTACATGGCCGCCGTGCCGGTGCTCACGAGTCTCACCGATCGCGTCGACTCGCGACGCATCTATGCGTGGGCGTGCCTGCTTTCGCTCGCAGGCGCTGCCGGTTTCGCGTTCTTCGCGCAGGGTCTGTGGACCGCGCTCCTGTTCCAGTTCCTCATCGGCGCGGGCCTGGCCGGCACGTACATGCCGGGACTCAAGACCCTCACCGACCAGCTCGAAGGCAGCGTGCAGTCGAGGGCCACCGCGTTTTACACCGCGAGCTTCGGCGTGGGCTCTTCGCTGTCGATCCTCGTGTGCGGAAAGATCGGGACGGAGTGGGGCTGGCAGTGGGCGTTCGCGTACGGAGCGCTCGGCCCGTTTCTCGCCGCGGCGCTCGTCAAGCTCGCGATGCCGCCCGGCCGCACGCGGCCCAGGCACGAGCCGTCACCGCCGCTCCTCGACTTCCGTCCGGTTTTCAAACGGCGGTCCACGGTCGCTTACATTGCCGGCTACTGCGTACACAACTACGAGCTGTTCGGACAGCGCTCGTGGATGGTTGCATTCCTCGTTTTCTGCGCGACGCTTCAGCCGGCGGATGCGCCGATGATGATCGCAGCGGCGACGCTCGCGGCCTGTATCAACATGCTCGGGCCCGTGATGAGCGTCGTGGGCAACGAGTTCGCACTGCGCTTCGGACGCGAGCGCGTGATCTTCACCTTCATGACCGCTTCGGGGCTCGTCGCGTGCATGCTCGGATACGCCGCTGGATTGCCGTGGTGGATCGTCGTGATCCTGATGGCGTTCCACTACGGTCTCATGCTGGGCGATTCCGCCGCGCTCACTTCGGGCGCGATCGCCTCGACGCCGCCGGATCAGCGCGGCTCGACGATGGCGGTGTATTCGTTTATCGGATTCACGTCGGCGTTTCTCGCGCCGCTCGTCTTCGGTGTGACACTCGACGTCGCCGGAGGCAATCAGAGCACTGTCGCCTGGGGACTCGCCTTCACGAGCATCGGGATCTTCGGCGTGCTCGCACCGGGTGTGCGGTGGATTGCGCGGCGCAATCGCTTGCCTGCAGAGGATGCGTGATCGCGGTTCCTGAGGAATCTCGTCCGCAAGAGACTGGAAAGCTCGAAGCGCGCCGTCTTAAGAGTTGACGGTGCCCTTGTAGAACTGAGGCCATCTTTCCAGCACGGCTGGAGAGTCCTCCGCGTAAACGTGGCACGAGCCGAGCTGGTTGGGCTTGCGCGTGAGGGGCTTGCCGGCGTTGCGGGCTTCACGCGCACGGCCCGTTGCCTGGAAACAGATCGTGCCGATGGGCCCCAGCAATTCGACCAGATGCGTGCATCCCTGAATGCCGCCCAGGCGCGCACGGATCTCGCGGCGCCACCCGGGCCCCACCTTTACACCGATGAGCCGCTTGAAGTTGGGCGTGATATTGCCGCAGTACGGGTACGGTCCCTGGTCGGTCGCCGCCTCGGCGTCGTGAACGATCATGTCGAGATCGATCGTGAGCCGCAGCCACATGTGGTGAACCGGCTCGCCGGGCTGCCGTGCGTTGGCGCCGGAGCGGCGCGAGTGAACGAAGGTCTTCGTGTCGATCAACTGGGCTTCGATGTCCCACAGCCCGTCTTCACGCTCGTATCCCTTGCACTCGATCTTGCGAGTGTGGATGAGCTTGCGGGGGGCGGGGGTGGAGAGCGGCATCTTTGATTCCTATTGAAGTGAAGACTGAAAGGAATGAAACGTGACTTCTGAGTGACGAGTGACCAGAACGTTTCCTCGCCCCGTGCGCGCGCAAGGGTCAGGGAGCGGAGCGGTCGGGGAGGGGACACGAGTCACGCACTATGCCGCCTTCCGCGCCGCCAGCGCTCGCGCCACCCGCGAGTTCGTGGGCTTGCCGAGCGCGCGGCAGATGAACTCGCCGGCTTCGATCAGCTTGTCCATATCGATTCCCGTCTCGACACCGAGCCCGTTCAGCATGAACAGCACGTCTTCGGTCGCGACGTTGCCCGTCGCACCTTTGGCATAGGGACACCCGCCGAGGCCCGCCACGGAGCTGTCGAAGGTCGCGACGCCGCATTCGAGCGCCGCGTAGACGTTCGCCACGGCCTGTCCGTAGGTGTCGTGAAAGTGTCCGGCGAGGCGCGAAACCGGGATGTGTTCGGCGACCGCCTCGACGACGCTGCGCGTGCTGCCGGCAGTGCCCGTGCCGATCGTGTCGGCGATCGTGATCTCGTAGCAGCCCATCGCATCGAGCGCGCGCGCGACGCGCACCACCGCTTCGGGCGCGACTTCGCCTTCATACGGGCAGCCGAGGCATACCGAGATGTCGCCGCGCACTTTGAGGCCGCGGTGCAGCGCCTCGGCGCACACCTCGGAGAAGCGAGCGAGCCCCTCGTCGATCGAGCAGTTCGTATTTCGCCGGGAGAACGACTCGGTCGCCGCCCCGAATACGACCACTTCATCCGCGCCGGCCGCGATCGCCGCATCGAGTCCCCTGCGATTCGGCACCAGCACGGGATAGGCGACGCCTGGCCTGCGTCGAATGCCGGCCATCACTTCGGCATTGTCCGCCATCTGCGGAACCCACTTCGGCGAGACGAACGCCGTCGCTTCGACCACCGGTATGCCCGCGTCGGCGAGCCGCTCGATCAGCTCGATTTTCACCGTCGCGGAAACCGGCTGCGGCTCGTTCTGCAAACCGTCGCGCGGACCGACTTCGACGATCTTCACCCGTTGCGGCAAGCTCACCGGGTTTTTCCTCGCTTTTTCGCAGCCTTGCGCGGCTTCGCGGGCGGCGTTACCCACTCGGGCTGGCGCTTCTCCAGGAACGCCGACAGGCCTTCCTGCGCTTCCGGGGTGGCGCGGATCTCCGCGATGCGCCGCGAGGTTTCCTCGATCATCTGTTCGTCGATCGTCCGGTTTGCGGTGCGCGACATCAACTGCTTCGCCGCGATCAGCGCCTGCGGCCCGCTCGAATACAGATGCGCGAGCAGGGTGCCGATGCGCACGTTCAGCTCTTCGTCTTCCACGATGTCGTGGATGAATCCGATGCGATAGGCCTCCGCCGCATCGAATTCCTCCCCCGTCAGCATGTAGCGATGCGCCATGCGCTCGCCCATGGCCGCGAGCACGTACGGACTGATCATCGCCGGAATGATGCCGAGCTTCACTTCCGAGAGGCGAAACGTCGCCGTGCGCGCGGCCACCGCGATGTCGCACGCCGCGACGAGGCCGCATCCGCCTCCCCGGACGGCGCCGCGGATGCACGCGATCGTGGGCTTCCTCATGGTGTGCAGCGTGTGCAGCATGCGCGCGGTCTGCAAAGCGGCGTCGTGGTTCTGCTTCGGGCTGAACTTCGCGCTTTTTTTCATGTGCGCGATGTCCGCACCGGCGCTGAAGCTCGCTCCTGCGCCCACGAGCACCACGGCGCGCACGTTCGCGTCGCGGCCGAGCACTTCGAGCGCGTTTCCGAGCGCTTCGACCATCTCGGGGTCGAACGCATTGTGGACCTCGGGACGGTTGAGCAGCACCGTCGCGTTGCCGTCCTCGTCGATGCGGGTGAGAATCTTGTCTGTCATACAGGTGGTGCAATACGCGCCGCACGGAGATGTGCGAAGCGAACGATCGGTTCCCAAGCCGTTCGCCCTGAGCCAAGCCGATGGCGGTCTCGAAGGACGCGGTTGTTCGTGCTTCGAGACCCCCGGATCGCGTTTCACTTGTCCGGGGCCTCGGCTATTGCCGCTGCCAGGAACGGTTGTTGTGCTGCACAACCATGGATTATGACACCAGATGGCAATCCGTAACCGGTGTCCGTATATCTAACGGCAGGCGGCCGTCGGCAGTTCACATCCTGAACACGCCGAACTTCGTCGCTTCGAGCGGTGCCCCTGCGGCGACGGCAAGCCCGAACGCAAGCGTCGAGCGCGTCGCCCTCGGATCGATGATGCCGTCGTCCCACAATCGGGCGCTCGCGTAGTAGGCATTCGACTGCCGCTCGTACTGTTCCAGCAGCGGCGCCTTGTACGCGACTTCCTCCTCCGGCGGCCAGCTCACGCCGTTCTTCTCGAGCTGTTCGCGCTTCACCTGCGCGAGCACGTTGGCCGCCTGTTCGCCGCCCATGACCGAGATGCGCGCATTGGGCCACGTCCAGAGGAAACGCGGGCCATACGCCCGCCCGCACATCCCGTAGTTGCCCGCCCCGAAGCTGCCTCCGATGATGACGGTCAACTTCGGAACGCGGGCGCAGGCAACCGCCATCACCATCTTGGCGCCGTCCTTCGCGATGCCGCCTGCTTCGTATTTGCGGCCGACCATGAAGCCGGTGATGTTCTGGAGGAAGACGAGCGGCAGATCGCGCTGGCAGCAGAGCTCGATGAAATGGGTACCCTTCAACGCCGACTCGGAAAAGAGGATGCCATTGTTCGCGAGGATGCCGACCGGCTGGCCTTCGATGCGCGCGAAGCCGCAGACGAGCGTCGCGCCGTAGCGTGCCTTGAACTCGTCGAGCTCGCTCGCGTCGACGATGCGGGCGATCACCTCCCGCACGTCGAACGGCGTGCGCGTGCTCTGCGGGAGCACGCCGTAAATCTCGCCCGGGTCGTAGAGCGGAGCCGGGGATTGCGGATCGGGCCGAGGCGCCGACGGTTGCCGCACGTGCGAAACGATGCGCCGCACGATCTCGAGCGCGTGGCGATCGTCGTCGGCCAGATGATCCGCGACGCCGGAGGTGCGCGTGTGGACGTCGGCGCCGCCGAGTTCCTCCGCGGTGACGATTTCCCCCGTGGCCGCCTTCACGAGCGGCGGTCCGGCGAGGAAGATCGTGCCTTGGTTGCGCACGATCACGGTTTCATCGCACATCGCGGGTACGTAAGCACCGCCCGCGGTGCACGAGCCCATCACGCACGCGATCTGCGCGATGCCCGCGGCGGACATGTTGGCCTGGTTGTAGAAGATGCGGCCGAAATGATCGCGGTCCGGAAAGACGGCATCCTGACTCGGCAGGTGCGCGCCGCCCGAGTCGACGAGATAGATGCACGGCAGGCGATTCTCGAACGCGATTTCCTGCGCGCGCAAGTGCTTCTTCACCGTGAGCGGAAAATACGTGCCGCCTTTCACTGTCGCGTCGTTGGCGACGATCATGCAGCGCACGTTCGAGACAGTGCCGATGCCGGTGATCAGTCCCGCTGCCGGAACCGGCTCGTCGTACGCCTGCCATGCCGCGAGCGGCGAGAGCTCGAAGAACGCGCTGCCCGGATCGAGGAGGCCTTCCACACGCTCGCGCGGCAGGAGCTTGCCGCGAGAGCGGTGGCGCTCGCGAGCGGCCTCGCCGCCGCCTTCGCGCACTTCGGCGACGCGTCGTTCGAGCTGCGCGACGCGTTCGCGCATGGCATCGGCGGCGCTCCTGAATTCATCGCTGTCGGTCTTTAGCTTCGAACGGATAGCAGGCATGGCGTTCGGCGGCGGTATCGCGGGGACTCAAGCCCGGCCGCTCCGGCTTCGGCAAGCGCTTCCTGATAGAGCTTCAGCATCTCGCCGTCGAAGCAAGCGAAGATGATCTTTTCGATCGCGGGATAGCCCGGGAGCGCTGCTGCGCACTCGCGGACTGCGATCTGTACGGCCTCTGTCCAGGGATAGCCGTACACGCCGCAACTGATCGCGGGAAACGCGATCGTGCGTCACGCCGTTTGCGGCGGCGAGCTTCGAGACTTTCGCGATAACACGACGCAAGCAGCTCGGGCTCGCCGTGTTCGCCGTCGCGATAGACCGGTCCGACGGTATGGATGACGTGACGCGCCGGCAGGCGGTAGCCGCGCGTGATGCGCGCTTCGCCGGTCGGACAGCCGCCGAGCGTTCGGCATTCGGCGAGCAGCTCGGGTCCCGCTGCGCGATGAATCGCGCCGTCCACACCGCCGCCGCCGAGCAGCGTCGTGTTCGCCGCATTGACGATCGCGTCGACGTCGAGCGTGACGATGTTCGCCTGGATCGCTTCGAGCTTCCTCTCCGCGTGCTTGCCGCTTCGGGAAAGAGGCTTACCGGCCGTGCCGCGAACATGGAACGATGAACCTTCCCGCTCCTCCGGCGCTGCGGCGTTGGCCGCGTTGCCTTCGGGCGCAAAGCAGCGCTTATCACGGCCTGCCGCGACTGACGCGAATTGCCACTCCTCGGCGCGTATCCATAAGCCCGACCGAGCCAGCGGTCCGATCGAGCGTCCCCAGAACGGCTCGCCGTCGACGACGATGTAAGGCGAGCCGAATACGCCGCGCGAGATCGCTTCATCGACTTCGCGCCGCACGCGGTCCTTCACGCTCGTCTCCTTCAGCGCGGCCGCGATCTCTTCCCTGTCGAGGCCCAGCTCCGCGGCGATGTCGGCAGCGACTTCGGCAGACGAGATGTCGCGATCGTGCACGAAGTAGGCCTGGTACACGGCGGTCGCATAGCGCTTCGCAAGCGCCGCATCGCGATCGTGGATCCAGTAGAACGCACGCGCCGGCGCGATGCGTGCTGATCGGAAACTCGGACGGAAGCGTGAAAGGCACCCCGAACAGCGCGTGCCGAACGCGCGAAGTCCCGCTTCGCGTACTCGCCCTTTACCGGAATCGTCGAGAGCGGCTGCTGAGCGGTCACCTTGAACACCGCGCCGAGCAGCACCGGCCGCCAGTTCACGCTGCGACCGTGCTTGTGCGCGAGCGCATCGATCTTCATCGCGGCCAAGTAGCCGTAGGGCGACGAGAAGTCGAAGTAGAAGTCGACCGCTGTCTTCATCGCACGATTCGCACGTTGATCAGGCTATCGGCCTGCCTGACGCCTGGATTCCGGTCTCGCACCGGAATGACGTCACGCGTGGGCGACGCGTTCGCCCATTGCGGCGGCATCGGTCGATCATTCAAAGCGCTCCAATGCAATCGCCGTCGCCTCGCCACCGCCGATGCAGAGCGCTGCGATGCCGCGCTTCGCTCCATGCTGCTCGAGCGCGTGCAGGAGCGTGACCATGATACGTGCGCCCGAAGCGCCGAGCGGATGCCCGAGCGCGCACGCGCCACCGTTCACGTTCACGCGATCGCGCGTGAGGTCGAGCTCGTCGATCGCCGCCATTGCGACGACGGCGAACGCTTCGTTGATTTCGAAGAGGTCCGTCGTGCGTGCGTCCCAGCCTGTCTTCGCGAAGAGCTTGCGGATCGCACCGACCGGCGCCGTCGTGAACCAGGCCGGCGCTTGCGCGTGCGTCGCGTGCGCGACCACGCGTGCAAGCGGTCGCACTCCGCGTTGCTCCGCTTCCGCGAGCGTCATCAGCACGAGTGCCGCGGCGCCGTCTGAGATCGAGCTCGAATTCGCCGCCGTCACCGTTCCGTCCTTGCGGAAGGCGGGCTTCAGTTGAGGGATGCGCTCGAGGTTCGCCTTGAACGGTTGCTCATCGTCGACCACCGACACCTTGCGGCTGTCCACGGGGACGATCTCCTGCCTGAAACGCCCCGAGCGAATCGCGTCCTGCGCGCGCCCGAGCGAATCGATCGCATAGCGGTCCTGCGCTTCGCGCGTGTAGCCGTACTTCCGAGCGGTGTCCTCGGCGTACGTGCCCATGAGACGCCCCGGATCGTACGCGTCTTCCAGACCATCGAGGAACATGTGGTCCTTCACTTCGCCGTGTCCCAGCCGCAAGCCGTTGCGCGCTTTCGGCAGGAGGTAGGGGGCGTTCGACATGCTTTCCATCCCGCCTGCGACCATGACGCGATTGCGACCGAGCGTAAGGAGGTCGGCGGCCAGCATCGCCGCTTTCATGCCCGAGCCGCAGACCTTGTTGATCGTCGTGCAGCCGGTCGAGTCCGGAAGTCCCGCGCCGAGGGCGGCCTGGCGCGCCGGCGCCTGTCCCTGACCCGCCGGAAGGACGTTGCCCATGATGACTTCGTCGACGTCGCCCGGCGCGATGCCGGCCCGTTCCACCGCTGCGCGAATCGCCGCCGCGCCGAGGGCGTGCGCCGACAGGTCTTTCAGCGCGCCCTGGAAGCCGCCCATCGGTGTGCGGACGGCGGAGACGATGACCGGGGTGTCGGGTGACATACTCTCGCGTTCTCTTCTCAGAAACCTACACGCGCAGTTGAGCGAGTCCTGCGATCGCTTCGCGTGTCTCCTCGCACAGGGTCGCGACGAGCTCGGCCGCACCGAGGCTTCGCGCGAGCGGCACGGCTTGTCCCGCCCACAGTGAAAGGAAGTCAGCGTTTCCGGCTTTCGCGGCGGCGGCTCGCAAGGTCGCGGTCACCGCGTTCTGCGCGGGAAATGCGAGGTGCGGCGCGTCTTTCATCTCGCGCATATAGCGATTTACGATGCCGCGCGCAGGCTTGCCGGAGAACTTCTCGGTGATGAGCGTCGTATCGTCTTCGGCTGCGAGGATCGCCGCCTTGTGAGCAGGCGATGCGCCGCTCTCGGTGCACGGGACGAATGCCGTTCCGAGCTGTGCAGCCTGCGCCCCGAGCGCGAGAACCGCCGCGATGCCGGCGCCGTCCATGATGCCGCCTGCCGCCACGACCGGCAGGCGCACCGCGCGCACGATGAGCCGGGTCAACGCGAGCGTTCCCGTCATCGCCTCCTGCGGATCGCGCAGATAGGTGCCGCGGTGGCCGCCCGCCTCCACGCCCTGCGCGATGATGAAATCGACGCCCAGCGATTCGAGATGCTGCGCCTCGGCCACACAGGTCGCGCTGCCCGCGACCTTGATGCCCTTCTCGCGGAGAACGCGGATGCGTTCGCCCGGCGCGTAGCCGAGGTGGAACGTAAAGACGGCGGGACGGATCGTCTCGATCGCGTCGAGCTGCGCGGTGTGGTCCGGCACGTAGGGCGGCTTAACGGTCTCCGGACGCTTCAAGCCGAGCTCTTCGAAATACGGCCCCAGCGCTTCGAGCGCCGCGCGTTGCTCGGACGGCTCGATCGGGCCCGCGTTCTTGGACAGAAACATGTTTACGCAGAACGGCTTATTCGTGCGGCTACGCACGAGCTCCGCGTTGTGCTGCATTGCCTCGGGCTGCGTGTACGCGAAACCGAAAGAGCCGAGCGCGCCCGCTTCCGACACGGCCGCGACCAGCTCGGGCGTGGTCGGGCCACCCGCCATCGGCGCCTGGATGATCGGCACGTCGATGCCGAGTTGCCTGCACAGTGGAGTCATTACGATGTCTCCTCGAAGAGCTCACGGCCGATCAGCCAGCGCCGGATCTCGGACGTGCCCGCCCCGATCTCGTAGAGCTTGGCATCGCGCAGCAGGCGTCCGGTGGGGCTTTCGTTCACGTAACCCATGCCGCCGAGCGCCTGTATCGCTTCGAGCGCCATCCACGTCGCGCGCTCCGCCGCATACAGTATCGCACCGGCGGCATCCTTGCGCGTGACGCGTCCCGCGTCGCACGCGCGTGCGACCGCATACACGTAGGCGCGGCACGCCGAAAGCGTCGTGTACATGTCGGCGAGCTTGCCCTGCATCAACTGGAACGAGCCGATCGGCGCTGCCGAACTGCTGCCGCTCGTGCACGTAGGGCAGCACCGCATCGAGGCACGCCTGCATGATGCCGAGCGGACCGCCGGCGAGCACCGCGCGCTCGTAATCGAGGCCGCTCATGAGGACCTCCACGCCCTTGCCTTCGCCGCCGAGCACGTTCTCCGCCGGCACTTCGCAGTCCTGGAAAACGAGCTCGCAGGTGTTCGACCCGCGCATGCCCAGCTTGTCGAGCTTCTGCGAAGTCGAGAATCCCCCGAACCCGCGCTCGACGAGGAAAGCGGTGATGCCGCGCGCGCCCGACTCCGGCGTCGGTCTTCGCGTAGACGACGAGCACGTCGGCGTCGGGCCCGTTGGTGATCCACATCTTGGTGCCGTCGAGCACGTAGCGGTCGCCGCGCTTTCGGGCCGCGAGCCGCATGCTCACCACGTCCGAGCCCGAGCCCGCTTCGCTCATCGCGAGCGCGCCGACGTGCTCGCCCGAGACGAGCCGCGGCAGATAGCGCGCGCTTCTGCTCCCGCGTCGCGTGGCGTCGGATCTGGTTCACGCACAGGTTCGAATGCGCGCCGTAAGAGAGCCCGACCGAAGCCGAGGCGCGGCTTACCTCTTCCATCGCGACGACGTGCGCGAGATAGCCCATGCCGGCGCCGCCCCATTCCTCCTCGACCGTGATGCCGAGGAGCCCCAGCGCGCCGAGCTGCGGCCAGAGGTCGCGGGGAAACTCGTTGCTGCGGTCGATCTCGGCGGCGCGAGGGGCGATTTCATCGGCGGCAAACGTGCTGACGGTCTCGCGCAGGATGTCGACGGTCTCGCCGAGCTCGAAATCGAGGGAGGGGTAGGCTTTCACTCGGTTCAAAGGGAGCACGTTAAAGTTGACGGACGTCTCGCTTGCCGCTGGCAAGACTGCGCGTCGGCTGAGCATTGTGCTTCGCAATATCACCATGTAGAATCAACGGGTTCAGCATAGTCTTGCCTGTACGTAAACGCAATGGGGGCGGGATGGCAGCGAAAGGAAACATGGGCGACCAGCAGGAACAGGAACAGCTTGCGAAATTCGATCCCGGGGAGCTTGCGCGCCTCTACGGCGACATCGCGCAGAAGAGCGCCGCGCTTCTCACGAACGTCCTCGCGAACGGTTCCGGAGGCCCACCGCGTTCGATGGCCGACGAACTGGGCATCAGCAAGGCTTTCTTCGAAGCGTGGTCGCGCATGCTGGCCGATCCGATGCGTATGGCCGAAGCCCAGATGAAGCTGTGGCAGGACTACTGGTCGCTGTGGCAGAGCTCGCATGCTGCAGCTGATGGGCCAGCAATCGGCCCCCGTGGCCGAGACGCCGCGGGCGGCGACCGCCGCTTCAAGCACGAAGACTGGCAGAACAACTTTCTCTACGACTACATCAAGCAGTCGTATCTCATCGCGGCCAAGCACCTGCATCGACTCGCTCGCCGGCGTGCAGGGCCTCGACGAGCAGACCGCGAAGAAAGTCGATTTCTACACGCGCCAGTACATCGACGCGCTCTCGCCGTCGAACTTCGTGCTGACCAATCCCGAAGTGATGCGCGAGACGGTCGCGAGCGGCGGGCAGAATCTCGTCAAAGGCTTCGCCAACCTGCTCGAGGATCTGACGCGCGGCAACGGCGGCGGGCTGAAGCTGCGCATGACCGACGAGACGCGCGTTCAAGCTCGGCGAGAACATCGCGGTGACCCCCGGCAAAGTCGTCTTCCAGAACGAGCTGATGCAGCTCATCCAGTACGCGCCGGCGACCGAGCAGGTTTACAAGCGGCCGCTGCTCATCGTTCCGCCGTGGATCAACAAGTACTACATCCTCGATCTGCGCGAGAAGAACTCGTTCGTGAAGTGGGCGGTCGAGCAGGGCCACACGGTGTTCATCGTCTCGTGGGTGAATCCCGACGCGCGCTTCGCCGGCAAGACGTTCGAGGATTACCTGAACGAGGGGCCGCTCGCGGCGCTCGACGCGATCGAGCAGCGCGACCGGCGAGCAGCGAAGTCGAACCTGATCGGCTTCTGCCTCGGCGGCACGCTGCTCGCGACGGCGCTCGGCTATCTCGCGGCGAAGGGCGACAAGCGCGTGGCACAGCGCGACGTTCTTCGCGACGCTGCATCGATTTCGAGCGAGGCGGGCGAGCTCGAAGTGTTCGTCGACGAGCAGCAGGTCGAGGCGCTCGAGAAGCGCATGGAGGAACGCGGCTATCTCGAAGGCTCGGAGATGGCGACGACTTTCAACATGCTGCGCGCGAACGATCTCATCTGGTCGTTCGTGGTCAACAACTACCTGCTCGGGCGCGACCCGTTCCCGTTCGACCTGCTCTACTGGAACTCGGATTCGACGCGCATGCCGGCGGCGATGCACAGCTACTACCTGCGCAACATGTATCTGCGCAATCTGCTGCGCGCAGCCGGGCGGACTCGTGCTCGAACGACACGCCGGTGGATCTCGACGCGCGTCGACGATGCCGCTCTACTTCATCTCGACGGTCGAAGATCACATCGCGCCGTGGAAGTCGTGCTACGCCGGGGCGCGCCTCTTCAAAGGCCCCGTGCGCTTCGTGCTCGGCGGCTCGGGACACATCGCCGGCATCATCAATCCGCCGGCCGCGAACAAGTACGGCTACTGGACCAACGATGCGCTGCCCGCGAGTCGCCCGAGGCCTGGCTCGAGGGCGCGACGCAGCATGCAGGCTCGTGGTGGACCGACTGGGCGAGTGGGTCGAAGCGCACAGGGCAGCGAGAAAGTGCCCGGCGCGCAAGCCCGGAGCCGGCAAGCTCGCCGCGCTCGAGGACGCGCCCGGATCGTACGTGACGATGCGCGCGGATCCCGCTGCGGCGCTAGACTGCGGTCAATGTAGCCGGCTCGCCCCGATCTCCGAGGGTGAGATTCGATGGGCTGTTTTACTCGATCAGACGGCGCACGATGCAGTTGTCCCGCTTGACCGCGCCCAGCGTCAGGCCTTCGAAACCGCGGTTGCGACCGAGCCAGTACTGCGGATGGAGCGGTGCGCTCGCACGAATACCTCACACGCATTGGGAAAGATCCCGTGAAGCTCTGGAAATGGCACACGCTGGTGTTCCGCTGCCCGTGCTGCGGAAAACAAAGTGAACTACGCTGCGCAAATCGTCGAAGGGCCGACCCAAGGTCCGATGTGGGATCCCGCCGTACTGGTGCGAGCATTGCAGTCTATCGCGGTGCGCGCGCGGGACACGTGGCTTTTCGGCGCCGTCTACGGGCCGCTGATGGCCATGGTCGCGACATTCGCGCTCGAGGCGCTTCCCGCCACCTGGCAGTCGGCCAGCACCGGATTGCCATCGCTTTCGCAGCGGTGTGCTGTGCGATCGTCGGCTGGCCGCTTGCGCGCACGCTGTCCCGCCACCTCGTCTACTGGGAACCGCGCGACCCGCCGCGCTCACGCGTCTGCGCCAATCGCGCGGCGCCTGCGCGAGGACGAGAAATAACTGCTGTGAAACGTGAAGGGTGAAGGCACAGGCAGCACGCCGGCTCTGTAGCGCTCAACCGGTCACGGAGCACCGATCGCCTGTCAGACGATTTCCTGGTCACCTTCGTCACGGATCCAAGATCACACGGTCACGAGCCCTCCGGTGCGCTCATTGCTCCGGCAGAGCGCACGAGCCCCGCAGCGCAACATGCTGCGCGCATCTCGCGCCGCGTATAATCGACTCGCCCTTGTGCGCTCGCCGGCATCCGTTGCCGGCGCGGTCGTCGCTGTCCCGAGGAAGGTGCTCGCCATGGACATGAAGGACATCATCTCCGGACGTCGATCCGCAGGAAACGCGGGAATGGCTCGAGGCGCTCGATTCGGTGCTCGAGCAGGAAGGTCCCGAGCGCGCGCATTTTCTGCTCGAAGCGCATGGTCGAGAAAGCGCGCCGCTCCGGCGCCTACATCCCGTTCAACGCGACCACCGCGTACATCAACACCATCCCGCCTGCGCGCGAAGAGCGCTCGCCGGGCGACGCAGAGCTCGAGCACAAGATCCGCTCGCTCGTGCGCTGGAACGCGATGGCGATGGTGGTGCGCGCGAACAAGGAATCGTCCGAGCTCGGCGGCCACATCGCGAGCTTCGCTTCCGCCGCCACGCTCTACGACGTCGGCTTCAATCATTTCTTTCCGCGCCGCGAACGAGAAGTTCGGCGGCGACCTCGTGTACTTCCAGGGCCATTCCGCGCCGGGCGTCTACGCGCGCGCGTTCCTCGAAGGGCGGATCACCGAAGAGCAGCTCGGACCACTTCCGCCAGGAAGTCGGCGGCAAGGGACTGTCGTCGTATCCGCATCCGTGGCTGATGCCCGATTTCTGGCAGTTCCCGACGGTGTCGATGGGGCTCGGGCCCGCTGATGGCGATCTACCAGGCGCGCTTCATGCGCTATCTCAAGGACCGCGGCATCCTCGACACGCAGGGCCGCAAGGTCTGGGCTTTCATGGGCGACGGCGAGATGGACGAGCCGGAATCGCTCGGCGCGATTTCGCTCGCCGGCCGCGAGAAGCTCGACAACCTCATCTTCGTCATCAACTGCAACCTGCAGCGCCTCGACGGGCCGGTGCGCGGCAACGGCAAGATCATCCAGGAGCTCGAAGGCGGATTTCCGCGGCGCCGGCTGGAACGTGATCAAGGTGATCTGGGGCTCGTACTGGGACCCGCTCATCGCGCGCGACAAGAACGGGCTGCTGCTGAAGCGCATGGAAGAGTGCGTCGACGGCGAATACCAGGCGTTCAAGGCGAACGACGGCGCGTTCGTGCGCAAGCACTTCTTCGGCAAGTATCCGGAGCTGCTCGAGATGGTCGCCAACATGTCCGACGACGACATCTGGCGGCTGAACCGCGGCGGCCACGACCCGCACAAGGTCTACGCGGCGTACGCGGCGGCGATGAAGCACAAGGGCCAGCCGACGGTGATCCTCGCCAAGACGATCAAGGGCTATGGCATGGGCGAGTCCGGCGAAGGCCAGAACATCACCCACCAGCAGAAGAAGATGGGCACGTCCTCGATCAAGGCGTTCCGCGACCGCTTCAAGGTGCCGATTCCGGACGACAAGCTCGACGAAGTGCCGTTCTACAAGCCGCCCGAAGACGCGCCCGAGATGCAGTACATGAGGAGCCGCATCGAGGCGCTGGGCGGCTCGCTGCCGGCGCGCCGGCGCAAGGCCGCCCCGCTCGAAGTGCCGCGCGCTCTCCGCGTTCGAAGCGCAGCTGAAAGGCACCGAAGGCCGCGAGATCTCGACGACGATGGCGTTCGTGCGCATCCTGAACACGATCATCCGCGACAAGAAGATCGGCAAGCTCGTCGTGCCGATCGTGCCCGACGAATCGCGCACGTTCGGCATGGAAGGCATGTTCCGCCAGCTCGGCATCTACTCGCACGTGGGCCAGCTCTACACGCCGCAGGACGCCGACCAGCTCATGTACTACAAGGAAGACAAGAACGGGCAGATCCTGGAGGAAGGCATCAACGAGGCGGGCGCGATGTCGTCCTGGATCGCCGCGGCGACCTCGTACAGCACGCAACGGCCAGTCGATGATCCCGTTCTACATCTTCTACTCGATGTTCGGCTTCCAGCGCGATCGGCGATCTCGCGTGGGCGGCGGGCGACATGCGCGCGCGCGGCTTCCTGCATGGGCGGCACGGCGGGCCGCACGACGCTGAACGGCGAAGGGCTGCAGCACGAGGACGGCCACAGCCACATCCTCGCCTCGACGATCCCGAACTGCATCTGCGTACGATCCGACGTTCGCCTACGAGCTCGCGGTGATCATCCAGGACGGCATGCGGCGCATGTACCAGGAGCAGGAAGACGTCTATCTACTACATCACCGTGATGAACGAGAACTACGCGCATCCGGCGATGCCCGAAGGGCGTCGAGAAGGGCATCTTGAAAGGCATGTATCTGCTCCCCGAAGGCAAAGCGAAGAAAGGCCAGCCGAAGGTGCAGCTGCTCGGCAGCGGCACGATCCTGCGCGAAGTGATCGCGGGCGCCGAGCTGCTCGAGAAGGATTTCGGCGTCGCCGCCGACATCTGGAGCGCGACGAGCTTCAACCAGCTGCGCCGCGACGGGCTCGAAACCGAGCGCTGGAACATGCTGCACCCGGAAGCCGAGCCGCGGCATCTCGTACGTCGAGCAGTGCCTGAAGGATCGCGCCGGGCCCGTGATCGCCGCGACCGATTACATGAAGGTCTTCGCCGATCAGATCCGCCCGTTCCTGCCGACGCGCAACTTCGTCGCGCTGGGCACCGACGGCTTCGGCCGCTCCGACACGCGCAAGGCGCTGCGCGGCTTCTTCGAAGTCGACCGCCACTACGTCGCCGTCGCCGCGTTGAAGGCGCTCGCCGATCGAGGAAGCTGCTGCCCCAGCAGCAAGGTCACGCGAGGCGATCAAGCAAGTTCGGGATCGATCCGGAGAAGCCGGATCCGACCACCGTTTGAATGCGTGAAGTGGTGAGGCGTGAGGCAGTCAGGCGGGAACGATCAGCACGTGTTGACTCCTCCGTCTCACTTCCCTGACTGCTCACGCCTTACCAGTCAGATCCGAGTACCGCTCTCACTGCTATGGCTGAATTAGTCGAAGTCAAAGTCCCCGACATCGGCGACTTCAAGGATGTCCGGTGATCGAAGTGTTGGTGAAGCCGGGCGACGCGGTCGAAGCCCGAAGACTCGCTCGTCACGTCGAATCGGACAAGGCGACGATGGAAGTGCCGTCGCCGCCGCGGGCGTCGTGAAGGAGCTCGAGTCAAGGTCGGCGACAAGGTCTCGCAGGGCTCGCTGTGCTGATGCTCGAGTCCGACGCGGGCAAGAGCGCCGCGACAGCGCCGCGGTCAGACGCAAGCGCAGTCGCCGCCGCCGCAGGCGCACCGGCTACAGGCGAGTCCGCCGCCTGCGGCCTCAGCGCCGAGCGCAGCGCAGCGGCCCCGCGCAGACGCCGCGGCCGACAGCGGAGCGCTCGAGCGGCGGCACCGGCGCGCCGCCGCGCCGAGCGCCGAGGCATCGCGCGTGCCGTCGACGAAGCGGCTTTCGGCAAAGCGCACGCGAGCCCCTCGGTGCGCCGTTTTGCGCGCGAGTTCGGCGTCGATCTGTCGAAAGTGAAGGGCAGCGGGCCCAAAGGAGCGCATCCTCAAGGAAGACGTGCAGGCGTTACGTCAAGCCGAGCTCGCAGCGCCCGCGCGCCGCGCGCGGCGGAGCCGCCGGCTGGGCTTCGACGCTGCCGCCGCTGCCGCAGGTCGATTTCTCGAAGTTCGGCCCGGTCGAGACGCAGCCGCTGTCGCGCATCAAGAAGCTCTCGGGCGCGTTCCTGCACCGCAACTGGGTCGCGATCCCGCACGTCACGCAGCACGACGAAGCGGACATCACCGAGCTCGAGGCCTTCCGCAAGGCGCAGGCGGACGAAGCGAAGAAGCAGGGCATACGCTTCACGTGCTCGGCTTCCTGATGAAAGCGTCGGTCGCGGCGCTGAAGCAGTTTCCCGACTTCAACGCTTCGCTCTCGCCGGACGGCGAGAGCCTGATCCTCAAGCAGTACTACCACATCGGCGTCGCGGTCGACACGCCGAACGGACTCGTCGTGCCGGTCATTCGCGACGTCGACAAGAAAGGTCTCCTCGAGCTCGCGCGCGAGCTGGGCGAAGTCAGCGAGCGCATGCGCGCGGGCAAGATCGCGCCCGACCGATCTGCAGGGCGGCTGCTTCTCGATCTCGAGCCTGGGCGGCATCGGCGGCACGTTTCTTCACGCCGATCATCAACGCGCCCGAAGTCGCGATCCTCGGCGTCGGCAAAGGCGGCGACGAAGCCCGTGTGGAACGGCAAGGAGTTCGCGCCGCGCCTCATGCTGCCGCTGTCGCTCTCCTACGATCACCGCGTGATCGACGGCGCGCAGGGCGCGCGCTTCATCTGCGTATCTGCCGGGCGTGCTGGCGGATATCCGCAAGCTGTTTTGTAAGATGCGTGAGGAGTGGGGCACGTGGCGCCCGAGCCGTTACGCCTCACTCCTCACGCCTCACGCCGTGACAGCCCCATCGGCATTTTCGGCGGCACCTTCGATCCGATCCACTACGGGCACCTGCGGCTCGCCGAGGAGATCGCCGAGACCGCGAAGCTCGCGGAAGTGCGCTTCATGCCCAGCGGCACGCCGCCGCACCGCACGCGCCCCGGGCGCGAGCGCCGCCGACCGCGTCGGCGATGGCGCGGCTCGCGGTCGCGGGCAATCCTCGCTTCAGCGGTCGACGACCGCGAGACGCGGCGCGCCGGCCCGGGCTACACCTTCGACACGCTGACCGAGCTGCGCGGCGAGCTCGGCGCGCACCGCTCGCTCGTGCTGCTGCTCGGCGCCGATGCTTTCCTCGATCTCGCGACGTGGCATCGCTGGCACGCGCTGTTCGATCTCGCGCACATCGTCGTCGCGTATCGCCCGGGCTTCCCCATCGACACGTGGCAGGCGCGCATGCCGGAGCCCCTCGCGCACGAGTACGCGGCCCGCTCCATGCAGCAGCCGCTCGCCGTGCATCTCGCGCCCGCGGGCGGTATCGCGGCGGTCTCGATGACCGGGCTCGACATCTCGGCGACGTTCGTGCGCACGCCGTGCGCGACGGCGCGAGCGCGCGCTATTTGCTTCCCGACTCGGTTCTCGACTATATTCGTTCGCAAGGCCTGTATAGCAAGGATTTGATGAGACTGGACAAACTGGTAAAGCGACGGTCGACGCGCTCGAGGACATCAAGGGGCGCGACATCGTCGTGCTCGACGTGCGCAAACTGACGTCGCTGTTCGACAAGATCATCATCGCGAGCGCGGATTCGCGCGCCAGGCGAAGGCGATGGCGCGCAACGTGCAGGAAAAGCTGAAAGCGCAGGGCGTACCGGATCGGCGGCGTGGAAGGCGAGCAGACGGGCGAATGGGTGCTCGTCGACCTGGGCGCGGTGATCGTGCACATCATGCAGCCCGCCGTGCGCCAGCACTACAACCTCGAAGAGCTCTGGACGCCACCGCGCGCCAGGGGGCGGCGCAAGAGCGCGCTGCGGCTCCCGCGACCTCTTGAGCGGTCGGGGATTCCTGTCACGCTCGCGACGGCAGCCGCGCGGCGCCCCGTACGTTCTGCTCGAGGCCTCGTACATATTGATGGAAATACTGGCTGCTCCGCAGCCCCCGCTCACCGATAAGGGGTGGTTCTAGGGTATGAACCTGCTGGTCGTCGCCGTCGGCAACCGCATGCCGGCGTGGGTCGAAGCGGGCTTCGAGGAGTACGCACGCCGCATGCCGAGGGAGGCCGACTCGAGCTGATTGACGTGAAGCCCGAGCCGCGCGGCAGCGATCGGAGCGCGCCGCCGGAGTGAAGCGCATACTGGACGCGGAAGCGAAGCGCATCGTCACGGCCTTGTCGCCGCGCTGCTTCATGGTCGTGCTCGACGAGCGCGGTCGGAGCTGCACGACCGAGGCGCTGGCATCGCGCCTTCCGAGTGGCAGAGCCGCGGCGATGTCGCATTCGTGATCGGCGGCGCGGATGGCCTGTCGGAGACGATCGTGCGGGCGGCCGACTTCAGATGGTCGCTCTCCCGCTCACGCTGCCGCACGCGCTCGTGCGCGTGATCCTCGCCGAGCAGCTCTACCGTGCCGTGTCGATACGCAAAGGATTGCCCTACCATCGTGGCTAGGGGGCGGCACTCGCCTTCGGCTCGGGCGGCTTCCTTCTGCCTTAGCCCTCGTAGACTCGGACGTGAGTGCTGATTGGGGCCTGAATGACACGTTCGCGCCGACAGCCTGTCCCAGGCGCGCCGCTCACCGATAAGGGGGGTGGTTCTAAGCGACCGCCATCGCGCGTTTCACACCGGCAGGGCCGCGACCCTTTACCATTGAGCTTCCGCTTTCTTACGATCGACCCGGATCATGAGGATCTATCTCGCCTCGCGCAGCCCCCGCCGCCGCGAGCTGCTGAAGCAGATCGGCGTCACCTTCGAGATCGTGCTGCTGCGCGAGGATCTCACACGCGGCGCCGACGTCGACGAGACGCCGTATGCCGAACGAACCGCCGGACAGTTACGTCCTGCGCATCGCGACTACGAAGGCCGAGGTTGCGTCTCACTATCTCGGCAAGCGCACGCTGCCTGCGACCCCCGTGCTCGCGGCCGACACGACCATCGTGAGTGACGGCCGTATCATCGGCAAGCCGGCCGATCGCGAAGACGCGGTGCGCATGCTGCGCGGGCTGGCCGGGCGCGAGCATCAGGTCCTCACGGCGGTCGCCATTTGCGCTGCCGCTCGCACTCGAACGCGCGATTTCGACCTCTCGAGTGTGGTTGAAGCCGATGAGCGAGGAGGAGATCCGGCGCTACGTCGCGACCGGCGAGCCGCTCGACAAGGCCGGCGCCTACGCGATACAGGGGCGCGCCGCGGTTTTCGTGCAGCAGCATTCAGGGCAGCTACTCCGGCATCATGGGGCTGCCGCTCGCCGAAACCGCCGAGCTTCTGAGGCGATTCGGCGTGCCGGTGATGTAAACGCGATGAAAGCGGAAAAGATCCAGCCGACGGGATACGCGCATGTCGAAGTGGGCGCGCGCTATTCCACGACCGAGGAAATCCTGATCAACGTCACGCCGCAGGAGACGCGCGTCGCCGTGATCGAGCATGGCGTTACGCAGGAGCTGCACATCGAGCGCACTACCGCGCGCGGGCTCGTCGGCAACATCTACATGGGACGCGTCGTGCGCGTGCTGCCCGGCATGCAGTCGGCGTTCATCGACATCGGCGGCGAGCGCGCGGCGTTCCTGCACGTCGCCGACATCTGGGGCAGTCGCGCACAACGGCGTGGCGCTGCGGCACGCCGATCGAGCGCCTGCTCGCCGAAGGGCAGAACCTGGTCGTGCAGGTCGTGAAGGATCCGATCGGCACCAAGGGCGCGCGCCTGTCCACGCAGATCAGCATTGCCGGGCGCTTGCTCGTCTACCTGCCGCAGGAGTCGCACATCGGCATCTCGCAGCGCATCGAGGACGAGGAGGAGCGCCAGCACCTGCGCGAGAAGCTGCAGCATCTCCTGCCGCCGGAAGAGAAAGGCGGCTTCATCATCCGCACGATGGCGGAGACGGCGAGCGATCGCGAGCTCGAGTGCCGACGTCGAGTACCTGCGCAAGCTGTGGCAGGGCATACAGGAGCGCGCGCAGACGGCGCGCGCCGCTCGCGCTCGCTCTATCAGGATCTCAATCTGAGCCTGCGCGTGCTGCGCGATTTCGTGCACGAAGACACCGCGCGCATCCTGATCGATTCGCGCGAGACCTTTCAGGCGCTCGCAGCAGTTCGCGCTCGAGTTCACGCCCGAACGTCGCGCAGCGCCTCGAGCACTACGCGGGCGAGCGGCCGCTGTTCGATCTCTACGGCGTCGAGGACGAGATCGAGAAAGCGCTCGCGCGGCGGGTCGATCTCAAGTCCGGCGGCTATCTCATCATCGACCAGACCGAAGCGCTGACGACGGTCGACGTCAACACCGGCGGCTTCGTCGGCGGCCGCAGCTTCGACGACACGATCTTCAAGACCAATCTCGAAGCGGCGCAGGTGATCGCGCGCCAGCTGCGGCTGCGCAACCTCGGCGGCATCATCATCATCGATTTCATCGACATGGACAGCGAGGAGCACCGCAACGCGGTGCTGAACGAATTCCGCAAGGCGCTCGCGCGCGACCGCACGCGCATGACGGTGAACGGCTTCACGCAGCTCGGGCTGGTCGAGATGACGCGCAAGCGCACGCGCGAGTCGCTCGCGCACGTGCTGTGCGAGCCGTGCCCGGTGTGCGAAGGCCGCGGCGAGCTGAAGACCGCGCAGACCGTCTGCTACCAGATCCTGCGCGAGCTCCTGCGCGAAGCGCGGCAGTTCGACGCGCGCGAGTTCCGCATCCTCGCTTCGCAGCACGTGATCGACATGTTCCTCGACGAGGAGTCGCAGAGCCTCGCGATGCTGTCGGATTTCATCGGCAAGCCGGTCTCGCTGCAGGTCGAGAGCGCCTACAACCAGGAACAGTTCGACATCGTTCTGATGTGACGGTTGCATGCCTGACTTGCCCGAAAGGCGCGCCGTCACCACGCCGCTTCGCATCCTCGCCGAGCAGGCGTTCTCGCGCGCTGCCGGCGCGCCGCTCGTGGCCGGCAACTGCGTGCGCTTGCTCAAGGATGCGGGCGAGAACTTCCCGGCGTGGCTGGCAGGCGATCGCGGCAGGCGAAGCGCGCGATCTTCTTCGAGCATTACATCGTCGCCGATGACGAGGTCGGGCGTGAGTTCGTCGCCGCGCTCGCCGAGCGCGCGCGCGCGGGCGTGCGTGTTCGTGTGCTGCACGACTGGTTCGGTGATCTCGGCGTCGCGCAGCTCGCGTCTATGGCGGCCGCTCGTCGCAGCGGGCGGCGAGGTGCGGCGCTTCAATCCGCCGCGCTCGACAGCCCGTTCGGCTGGTTACGCCGCGATCACCGCAAACTGATCGCTGTCGACGGCGAGGTCGGTTTCGTGAGCGGCCTGTGCGTGAGCCGCAAATGGGTGGGCGATCCCGCGCGCGGCATCGAGCCCTGGCGCGACACGGGCATCGAGCTGCGAGGGCCCGGCGGTCGCCGACCTCGAGGAGGCTTTCGCACAGGTGTGGGCGGCTGCCGGCGCGCCGCTCGCCCCGGACGAGCTCACTCCGGCGGCCGAGCATCGCGGCGCGCGGAGATGTCACGCTGCGCGTGCTCGCGACCGCGCCGAGCATGGCGGGGCTCTATCGCCTCGATCAACTCATCGCCGCGATGGCGACGCGCACCCTGTGGCTGACCGGATGCGTATTTCGTCGGCGTCGCGCCGTACGTGCAGGCGCTGCGGGCCGCGGCGCTCGACGGCGTCGACGTGAGGCTGCTCGTCCCCGGCACGAGCGACGTGCCGCTGGTCGTCGCATCTGTCGCGCTCGGGTTATCGGTCGCTGCTCGAAGCCGGCATTCGCGTCTTCGAATGGAACGGCTCGATGCTGCACGCGAAAACGGCGGTCGCGGACGGGCGGTGGGCGCGTGTGGGCTCGACCAATCTCAATCTCGCGAGCTGGATCGGCAACTACGAGCTCGACGTCGCGATCGAAGACGTGCCGCGTCGCGCGCGCGATGGCCGAGATGTACGAGCAGCGATCTCGAGCACGCGACCGAGATCGTGCTGGACCCGCGCAGCCGCGTGCGCGCCGCGCGTGAGCGCCGCGCGGGCGCGGCGCTCGCGCGCGCGAAGGGCAGCGCGCCGTGCGCGCCGCCGCGGGCGCGCTTGCGCATCGGCCACACGGTCGGTGCCGCGATCACCAATCGCAGGGTGCTCGGCCGCACCGAAGCCGGCATCATGGCCGTCGTCGGCGCGGCGCTTCTCGGCTCGACGGCCGTCGGCATCGTGTGGCCGCTCGTGCTTGCCGCGCCGATCGTGCTACTGGCCGGCTGGGTCGGAATCGCGCTCGTCGTGCGTGCGATCGAGGTGTACGTGCGGCCGTTGGGGGAAAAGCCGGCGGCCGAAGAGAAGAAGAGAACCACTACTCTCTCGTAACCGCGAGCAGGGGCGTCTGGGAGCGGCTGTCGCCGCGGCCGAAGCCTTCGAGCGCCGGTAACACTCAGTCCGATCGTACGCGGGGCAGCGCGGAACGAACGGTCCGCGCTGGGACACCTTGTCGCCAGGAACGAAGCATTCGAGCCGCCGTTAACGCTCAGTCCGATGGTATGAAAGCTTGAGGGTGGATGGAGCATGGCCGCGTCCCGGTCCTAACTAAACTAATCGAAAAGCGTCGCACCGGAAATCCGCCAGAAGGCCCCGCGCCCATGCGCGGCCGTTTAAGGTAGATCAAGATTACTGCGGAGCCGCCCGACGCTCTGCTCAAGCCCCTCGGTTGTCCTCCGTTACTCCTATTGGTGCGCTCAGGAGCGGCTTCCCGCCCGATCAACGCTCATCGATCCTCGTCGAAGCCACCGAAAACTCGGCCGCGGCCGAATCGCTCGCGATCCGACCGCGCGTCAGGCGCGCACTGACCTGCCCAGGGAATTTCGGGCCAGTGGCTACTTTAGAACGGCTCCCTGGTTGATGAATGGGTGCTGCTGTTTGAATTCGTGTGGCGTGAGGTAATCGAGGCTCGAATGCGGCCGGACTTCATTGTAATGGCGGCGCCACGTTTCAATGATGACCTTCGCTTCGCGTCGGCTGCGGAACCACTCGAGGCTCAGGCACTCGTCGCGGAAGCGGCCGTTGAAGCTCTCGTCCATCCCGTTCTGCCACGGTTTGCCCGGATCGATCAGCGCCGTCTCGATGCCTGCCTTCTCCAGCCATTCGAGGATCGCTTTGCTCACGAATTCCGGGCCATTGTCCGAGCGCAGGTAGCGTGGCGCACCGCGTTCGCTGATCAACCGCGCCAGCACCTCGATAACGCGTTGCGAACGGATGCTGCCGGCCACGTCGATGGCCAGGCACTCGCGAGTGAATTCGTCGATGATCGTCAGACATTTCAGGTTCTGCCCGTTGGCACAGGCATCGAATACGAAGTCATAGGCCCACAGGAAATTGGCACCGGTGGCCGGAATCGGCCGCGGTCTGGACGTTGCCACACGGCGTCGGCTGCGTCGTCGCGGCAGCTGCAGCTCGGCCAATCGCCACAGCCGATGTGCACGATGCCGGCTCATGTGGAAGCCCTCCCGCCGCAGAAAGATGCGGATGCGCCGATAGCCGTAGCGCGGATACTGCGCCGCCAGGCGTTTCATCGCCTCAATCATCGGTGCATCACGCTCACTTCGCACCGACTCGTATTTCAACGCCGACCGGGCTACTTCGAGCAGCTCGCACGCACGTCGCTGCGACAGGCCGCGTTCACACGCCATTGCAACCTGTTCCCGACGCGCCTGCGAGCTCACCACTTTCGCCGGTTGATCTCCTTGAGCGTGTCGATCTCCAGATCGCGCTCGGCCAGCAGGCGTTTGAGCTTCGAGTTTTCAGATTCCAGGCCGCGCAGCCGCTTGATGTCGGCGGGTTCCAGTGTCCCGAAATGACGCCGCCAGTTGTAGATCGTTTGCTCGCTGATCCGGTGCTTCTTCGCGACCTCGGCGACCGGCGCTTTATCGGCCTCTCGCAGGATCGTGACCATCTGTTCTTCGGTGAAACGGACTTTCTTCATGGGGCTCCCTGATGTCGCGGGAGCCATTCTCTCAAGTTCCGGCTGGTCCTAAAAACCTGGGCAGGTCAGCACTGCCTGATTCCGCACGGATCACACCTTGGGACAGGTCCTGAGCTTGTTCGATAACGAAGCCGGTAACTGACAGGACGGGAGTACAACAGGCATGAAGTTCGATCTCAGCGTAAAGCAGCGGCTGTTCGGTCTCAGCCTTACTTTCATTCTTTCCATTCTGGCAGTTGCGGTCACCGGCTATCTCGCTGCACTCGACTTGAGCGCAGCGAAGGACGAAATCGTCCTGAACAGCTCGGCCTTGAAGGACCAGCTCATGGCGGACATGGTGCACGAGGGGCTCCAGGCCGACGTGTATGCCGCGCTGCTGGCGGCCGAAAAAAAGGATCAGAACAGCGAAACGAAGATCCGTACCACCGCCAAAGAGCACGTCGACACGTTCCGCGAGTCGATGAAGAGCTTGCAAGCCGCGCCGCTCAATGCCGAGATCAGGCAGGCGCTCGCGAAAGTGCAGCCGCCGGTCGATGCTTACCTGAAAAGCGCAGAAGAAATGGTGGGCCTCGCTTTCGCTGAGGTCGCCGCTGCACATGTGAAGTTGCCGCAGTTCAACGCGGCCTTCTCGAGCGTCGAAAAGGAAATGGAGGTCCTGAGCGAGGTCATCGAGGAAAGTACGAAGCAGACCAGCGCGGCAGCCGAAAGAAGCTCGGAGACGTCGAAACTCGTCATTCTCGTGGTTTCAGCGATCGCCATCCTGCTCGGCCTGATTGCGGCATTCCTCACCGTGCGCAGTGTGCTGAGCCGGTTGGGCGGAGAGCTCGCCTATGCGGTCGAGGTCGTGCGACGCATCGCCGCGGGTGACCTTACGACCGAAGTCACGACGCGCGGCGGCGACACTACGAGCCTGCTTGCAGGAATGAAGAGCATGCGCGACTACCTGTATCGAGCGGTATCGGTCATCATGAGCTCGAGCAGCGCGATTACGACGGCTGCCGGGCAGATTGCCGCGGGCAACGCCGACTTGTCACAGCGCACCGAGGAGCAGGCGTCGTCGCTCGAGGAGACGGCCTCCTCGATGGAGGAGCTCAGCAGCACGGTGGGGCAAAACGCGGAAAGCGCGAAGCAGGCGAATCAGCTCGCCGCAGGCGCATCCGACATCGCCGTGAACGGCGGACGAGTCGTCGGCGAAGTGGTCGCGACGATGAGCCGAATCAACGACGCTTCGAAGAAGATCGCGGACATCATTGCGGTGATCGATGGCATCGCCTTCCAGACCAATATCCTCGCGCTGAACGCTGCCGTCGAGGCCGCCCGGGCAGGTGAGCAGGGCCGCGGCTTCGCGGTAGTGGCCGCCGAAGTGAGGGCGCTCGCGCAGCGCAGCGCGGCGGCCGCACGAGAGATCAAGGAGCTCATCACGGACTCGGTGCACAAGGTGGAAGACGGCACGCGCCTCGTCGACCAGGCAGGCAGGACGATGGACGAAGTCGTCGCGTCGGTGAACCGGGTGACGCAGATCGTGGCGGAAATCGCGACGGCTTCGCGCGAACAGAGCTCCGGGATCGAACAAGTCAATCAGGCCATCGTCCAGATGGATCAGGTGACCCAGCAGAATACCGCGCTGGTCGAAGAGGCGGCGGCGGCTGCCGAATCGATGCAGGCGCAAACGCAAAACCTCACCGGGGCCGTGGCGCTATTCAAGATACTCGACGCGCAAGGGGTCGTGCCGGCGAAGCAGGAGAAGCCAGGGTTGCCGCGGAAGCTGCGCAGCGAGCTCACACCCTCCGCGCAGGCAAAGTTCGCCGAACGGCGCGGGCCGAACCGTGCGCGCAACGTGTCGAGACTGCCGAGCGCTACCAAACCGAACGAGGCCGATGAAGCATCGGCCACGGGAATCGAAACCACCTCGCAGCCCCGGGAAGGCTGAGAATATGCATGCCGCGCAGGGAACGAAGTCGGCTCGTCGCCGAATGAAGCTCGCGTCCGCCCTGGCGGCTTGTGTCGGCTTGCTGCCGGGCGCGGCCTCGCCTTTTCAGCCCCTTGTTACAGACGACACCGGCACGCAAGGCACGGGCGGCAATCAGATCGAGATCGCGTACAACCATACGGTGGACAAGGCGCCGGGTACGAGAGACGTCACACGCGAGCTGCCGCTGGTCTACACGCGCGGTATCACCGATGCGCTCGATCTCTATATCGGTGTGGGCTACCTCAGAATAGCGCCGCAGGACGCGGCTCCCGAGCGCGGCCTGGGCAACGCCGCACTCGGCGCCAAGTGGCGTTTCTACGAAAACGAGGCTAGCAAACTGAGCTTCGCGCTCAAGCCCGAAGTGCTGATGCCTGTCTCGAGCGAGAGAGAGGCCCGCGGGCTCGGCGCGGCAAAGATCTCCTACGGCACGACGTTGATCGCTACCCGGGAGACGGGCTTCGGTGCGGTGCATGCGAATCTCTCGGTCGAGCGCGTGCGCTACGAAGATGATGCCTTGAACTCGGCCGAAAGACGCACGCTGTGGAGCCTGTCGGTAGCGCCCGTCTGGGACGTGACAGACCGCTGGAAGCTCGCGCTCGACGCAGGTATTACGACGAATGCGGATCGTGCAGAACGCGCGAGCATGGGCTATGTCGAGATCGGCGCAATCTATTCACCGAGCAAGCAACTCGATCTCGCCGTGGGCGTCGTGCGCAATTTGCGGGACGGCCACGCCCGCACGACGCTCGGAACGGTGGGTCTCACCTGGCGCTTCTAGCCCGGGTATCTCCCCAGAGTTGTACCAAAGGCTCACTGCGTCTGGCATAACTGTTGGGCGAACAAGCAGTTGTGACCAGTTCAGCCGGAGCCCTTCGTAAGAGCAATGGCCCGCGCCTCCTGCTCCGCGCCGGCATCGCACACTTCCAATATCTTGCGACGACTGGCCGCACCGCGCAGCACGGTCACACTGCCCGGAGGCACGCCGAGCACTTGCGCGAAGAACGTCCTCACCGCGGCATTCGCCTTGTTATCGACGGCAGGGGCGGCGATGCGGACCTTGAGATCTTCGCCGTGCAGTCCCGCGACATCGCTCGTGCGCGCATTCGGCTGCACGTAGATGGACAGTCGAAGCGTTCTCGCGACCGCATCGTAACGGACCCAAGCGGTGCTCATCTCAGCAGTCGCATGAACACCATCTCGAGCCAGGCGACGGGGAGCATGATAACGAGCTGACAGATCACGATTACCACGAGCGGCGACAGGTCGACGTTGCCGATGGTCGGCATGATGCGCTGCACGGGTCGCAAGAAGGGACGCGTCAGCGCATTGGCGAGTGCGGCAACGGGACTGTACGGATTCACCCAGGAAAGCACCGCCTGTACGATCAACACGGCGATCGCGACGTAAAGTCCGAGCCGCAGGAGCCTCACGACGGCGAGCAGCGCCATTGCCGCGATCGCCTGCCCGGGATCGGCCCGCATGGGGAAGCCGCTCAGCACCAGCACGAGGAGAAGCTCGATCACCTGGACGAGCCATGCGATCAGGAGCGTGGCGAGATCGAGGCCCCATAAGCCGGGAATCACCCGTCGCGCGGGCAGGACGGCGAAGTTCGTCAGTGCATTTACGAAGTCCGATACCGGGTTGCGCTGCGGTGCGCGTGCCCATTGCATGTAAAAGCGGACGAGGAGCGCAATCGTGAAGAGCCCCAGGATCGTCTCGATGAGGAAGATCAGCGCGTTCTCTAGCATGCTTACCCGTTCCTGGTAGCTGGTGGGTCCGTGCCGAGCTCGTCACCCATTTCGCGCGAGCGCTCGGCAGCGGCGTGGATGGCGCGCACGATCGCAGGCTTCACGCCCAGGGCGTCCAGCGTCGAAACGGCGCGCTCCGTGGTGCCGCCTTTCGATGTCACCCGGGCGCGCAGCGTGGCGAAGTCCTCGGCGCTCTCGGTGGCGAGCTCGATCGCACCGACGAACGTCTGACCGGCGAGTCGACGCGCCGCCTGCTCGTCGAAACCGAGCTCCAGGGCCGCACGCTCGAGCGCTTCGAGAAAGTAGAACACGTACGCCGGTCCGCTTCCGGACACCGCCGTGACGGCGTCCATCTGTGCCTCGGTATCGACCCACAGCGTCGGTCCGGCCACCGCCATCACCTGCTCAACGCGTTCTCGATCGGCGGCGTCGACGCTCTTCTGCGCGAACAGGCCCGTGATGCCTTTAAGGACGAGCGCGGGTGTGTTCGGCATGGCGCGCACGACACGCGTGTGTCCGCCGAGCCAGCGCGAGATGTCGCGGGCGCGAATGCCCGCGGCGATGCTCAACACGAGCTTGTCGGAGATCAGAGTGGAAAGACCCAGTGCGACTTCGCGGAGGTTCTGAGGTTTGACCGCAAGCACGACGCAATCGGCGTCCTCCACGGCCCCACGCGGCGTTTCGTGGGTGGAGACGCCGAACCGGCCGCTCAGGCGGCTGCGTGCCGCCGTGTCGATATCGGCCACGCGTATGTGTGTGGGCTCCCACCCCTGCCGCAACAGGCCGCCGATCAGCGCGCTCGCCATGTTGCCGCCACCGATGAAGGCGATTTTCATAGTGAAGGAGTGAGGAGTGAAGTAGTGAAGGGAATGTGCGCGATGGTTGCCCGAGAGCATGGATGCCGCGAGGACGCATGGTATCAGCCGCGCGGCCTCACGTTTCATCGGGGTCCGAAGATCGCCGTACCGACTCTCACCATCGTCGCGCCTTCCGCGATCGCCGCCTCGAGATCGTCCGACATGCCCATGGACAACGTGTCGAGCCCGCAGCCCTCCGCGTTCAAGTCATCCTTCAGTCTGCGGACCGATTCGAACCGTTCGCGCTGGAGCGCCACGTCAGGGGTCGGTTCGGGTATCGCCATCAATCCGCGCAAACGCAACCGAGGCATCGCCGCGATCACGCGCGCGAGCGCGTATGCATCGCCGGTCGCGACGCCGCGCTTGGTGGCTTCACCGCTCACGTTAACCTGTATGCACACTTCGAGCGGAGCGAGATGCGGCGGACGCGCCTCGTTCAACCGCGCCGCGATTTTTTCCCGGTCGATGCTGTGCACCCACTGGAAGTGCTCCGCGATCACGCGTGTCTTGTTGCTCTGGATCGGACCGATGAAATGCCATTCACAGGCGAGGGCGGCAAGCTGCGTGATCTTGTTCACACCTTCCTGCGCGTAGCTCTCGCCGAAAGCGACCTGGCCGGCCGCGCGTGCCGCTTCGATGTGGCGCACTGAACAGCTCTTGCTGACCGCGAGCAGAGAAATGTCGACTGGATCACGTTCGCAGGCGCGCGCCGCACGCTGAATGCGGTCGTGTACGGCTTGCAAGTTGGCGGCAATTGTGCCCATACTTCCCGGCGCTTCGGCACCCGGCTTTCAGTCGCTGAAATCAGACGCTTGCGAACCACTCCTCAAGCCGCGCCGGAACTTGCGCTACTCGTGGAGAAATTATAATGGACATCTCCGAGCTGCTCGCCTTCACGGTGAAGAACAAGGCGTCGGACCTGCATCTTTCGGCGGGACTGCCGCCGATGATTCGTGTGCACGGCGACGTGCGCCGCATCAATCTCCCGCCGCTCGATCATGGCGAAGTGCACGCGATGGTCTACGACATCATGAGCGACGGCCAGCGCAAGTTCTACGAGGAGAATCTGGAGTGCGATTTCTCCTTTGCCATTCCGAATCTCGCGCGTTTTCGCGTGAACGCGTTCGTGCAGCAGCGCGGCGCGGGCGCCGTGTTCCGCATCATACCGTCGACCGTGCTGTCGCTCGAAGAGTTGAAGGCGCCGAAGATCTTCCAGGAGATCGCGCAGCAGCCGCGCGGCCTCGTGCTCGTGACCGGGCCGACCGGGTCGGGAAAGTCGACGACGCTCGCAGCGATGGTGAATTACGTCAACGAAAGCGAGCAGGGCCACATCCTCACCGTCGAGGATCCCATCGAATTCGTCCACGAAGCGAAGAAATGTCTCATCAATCAGCGCGAGGTCGGATCGCATACGCTGTCGTTCGCCAATGCATTGCGAGCGGCGCTGCGCGAAGATCCTGATGTCATCCTCGTCGGCGAGATGCGCGACCTGGAAACGATCCGACTCGCGATGACCGCTGCCGAGACGGGCCACTTGGTGTTCGGAACACTGCACACGAGCTCCGCAGCCAAGACGGTCGACCGGATCATCGACGTCTTCCCGGGGGAAGAGAAGGAGATGGTCCGGTCGATGCTCTCCGAATCCCTGAGGGCCGTCATCTCTCAGGCGCTCATCAAGACCAAGGACGGCACCGGGCGCGTCGCAGCGCACGAAATCATGATCGGCACACCCGCCATTCGTAACCTGATTCGCGAGAGCAAGGTCGCGCAGATGTATTCGTCGATCCAGACCGGACAGCAGTTCGGCATGC
This sequence comes from uncultured beta proteobacterium, assembly GCA_963808765.1. Lineage (GTDB taxonomy): Bacteria > Pseudomonadota > Gammaproteobacteria > Burkholderiales > SG8-41 > JAQGMV01. The sequence continues at coordinate 353,678 of CAWEHH010000030.1, read as the reverse complement.
AGACGCTCGACCAGTGCATGATGGATCTCGTTCGGCGCAATCAGATCGCGTCCGAAGAGGCACGCGCGCGCGCAGTCAACAAGGACGCTTTCAGGTAAGCTTTCAGCGACGCTTCAATACGCGGGCAAGACGTGGAAAGAGACCAGGCACTGAAGTTCATGCAGGACTTGCTCCGCGCCATGGTCGCGAAGAGCGCCTCGGATCTCTTCATCACTGCCGGTTTTCCGCCCGCGATCAAGATCGACGGCAGAATCTCTCCGGTGGCGAACCAGCCGCTCACGCCCCAGCACACCGCCGAGATCGCCCGGGCGATGATGAACGACAAGCAGGCGGCGGAGTTCGAGGCCACGAAGGAGTGCAATTTCGCCGTGAGCCCGGGCGGCATCGGCCGCTTCCGCGTGAGCGCGTTCATTCAGCAGGGACGCGTCGGGCTCGTGATGCGCACGATCAATACGAGCATTCCCGGCTTCGAGGAGCTCAATCTGCCGCGGTCAACTGCGCGACATCTGCATGATGAAGCGCGGTCTGGTCATCATGATCGGCGGCACCGGACAGGGCAAATCGACCACGCTTGCCGCGATGGTGGGCTATCGCAACGAGAACAGCTACGGCCACATCATCACGGTCGAGGACCCGGTCGAGTACGTGCACGATCACAAGAACTGTGTCGTCACGCAGCGCGACGTCGGCGTCGACACCGACTCGTGGTTCGCGGCGCTCAAGAACGCCCTGCGGCAGGCGCCCGACGTGATTCTCATCGGCGAGATTCGCGACCGGCAGACGATGGAGTATGCAATCGAATTCTCCGAGACGGGGCACCTGTGCATGGCGACACTGCATGCCAACAACTCGAACCAGGCGCTCGACCGCATCGTCAATTTCTTCCCGGAGGACCGCAAGCAGCAGCTGCTGATGGATCTGTCGCTCAACATCCGCGCTTTCATCGCTCAGCGGCTGATTCCGCTGAAAGACGGCAAAGGGCGCGTTGCGGCGATGGAGATCATGCTCAACACGCCGCTCATCTCCGATCTCATCTTCAAAGGCGAAGTGCACGAGATCAAGCACATCATGTCGAAGTCGCGCGAGCTCGGCATGCAGACCTTCGACCAGCACCTGTTCGATCTCTACGACGCCGGGTTCGTGACCTACGAGGATGCGCTGCGCAACGCGGACTCGGTGAACGAGCTGCGTCTCATGATCAAGCTGAACAGCAAGGAAGCGAAGGAGAAAGACGTCCTTGGCGGCATTTCGCATCTGAACATCGTGTAAGCGCGGTGCGCTCAGGCGATGTTCGATCAGGCCGCCAAGGTCTTTCTCCTTCGCCTTCGGCGCCAGTCACGAACAGAGAGAAACCCATGGTTTCCCTCCGTTACCTCCCTTCCTTCGGCTCTCTACCGGTCGCCATGAATGGGCAGCTCGCGCGATTTGACGTGACCGCTAACTGATCGTCATTCCAGCGCGCAGGTTCACCCCGGACCCTGATCCGGGGCTGGAATCCAGACGCCGTAACGAGCCCTCGTGTCCGAAGTTCAGGCCGGCGCGCCGTCGTTGTTCTTCGGCTTGTAGCGCAACTGCACGGTGAGGGCGGACACGTCGATCTTCCCCATCTTCAGCAGGCGGGCTTCGATCGCCGCCCGCGAGCGATTGTGCAGCTTCGCAAGCTCCGCGGACGTTCTGCCTGCATCGAAGCCCGCTGCGAGACGTTCCTCTTCCTCCGCCGTCCAGCGCACGAATGTGTTGGCCGGCATTTCGCCCGTGCGCCGCTCCGGGGTCTGACCGTCGCGTGTGATCGGAGAGGCTTCGATCGTGCGCACGGCTTCGAACAATGCGCGCACCGTGTCCGGCTGTTGATAGGGGCTGTCCGCAGCGAAGACTTCTCCCGTCATGGGATGCACGCCGTTCGCGAGCGCATTGAGTATCTTCAACGTCTGTTCTCGTTCCATGTCATCCTCCCTATGATGTTGTTCGCAGGTGCTCGTTGTCGTGAGCGCAGGGAGAACAACGTCGGCTCGGATGCGGGCGTTGACGCGATCACGGGAATGATGCCCGGCAACGCGCGAGAACTCACTCCTTCACCCTTCACCCTTCACCGTTCACCGCACGAGCCCGCCGCATGCTGCCCGCCACGAGCTTGAACTCGAACAGGCGGCACTCGAGCGCGCCGTTGTAGAGCGGCGTGCGGCGCGATGCGGCGAGTCCGATGAGCTTCGGCAGCCGCAGATCCGCCGTAAAAATGTATGCATTCCAGCCGGCATACTTCTTCTTCAGTGCGTCGCCGAGCCTCGGATACAGCGCTGCGAGGACTTCCTGATCGTCGAGGCGCATGCCATAAGGCGGGTTCGTGACGAGGATGCCGGATCGAGCGGGCGCGGGCATCTCCAGGATGTCCGCCTGCTTCAACTTCACGAGGCGCTCGACGCCGAGGCCTCGCAGGTTCGATCGCGCGAGCTCGAGCACTTCGCCGTAGCGGTCGCTGCCGAATATCGGGAGCGCTGCAACCGAACGCACGCGCTCACGCGAGCGCCCCTTCAGCCCGACCCATACTGCTTCGTCGTAGACGTGCAACTTCTGAAACGCGAACGTTCGTTCCAGACCCGGCGCTTTGTCGAGCGCCATCATCGCCGCTTCGCATAGAAACGTACCGCTGCCGCACATCGGATCGAGCAGGGGCGACTGCGCGTCCCATCGCGTGAGACGCAGAATCCCTGCCGCGAGATTCTCGCGAAGCGGCGCTTCTCCGGTCGCTTTGCGGTATCCGCGCTTGAAAAGCGGCTCGCCGGTCGTGTCCAGATAAACCGTCGCGTGCGATGCCGTCAGGAAGACGTGAATGCGGGTGTCCGGCGCCTGCGTATCGACATCGGGACGCTGGCCGCACGCGGCCCGAAATGCATCGCACACCGCGTCCTTCACCCGGAGCGTGACGAAATCGAGACTCTTGACCGGCGCGCGGATTCCCGCGACGTCTACGCGTATCGAGTTCTCGACTGGAAACCAACGCTGCCACGACAGGCCGCGCGCGAGATCGTACAGGTCGCGCTCGTTCTTATAAGCCGCGTGGGCGACCTGCCAGAGGACACGACTCGCGATGCGGCTTTCGAGATTGACGCTGTAGCAGAGCTCGAAGGGTGCCGCGAACTGGACGCCGCCATCGACGGAGCGACAGTCCTGCGCGTGGAGCGCCGCGAGCTCGTCTTGCAGTACGCCTTCGAGCCCGCGCGGACAAGGCGCGAAGAAGCGCTCCGTCACATCGAAGCGCGCGCGACGGGATTTTTCAGAACGCCGATCGCATCGTTGCAGATCTCGACCACGTCCCCGGCCTTCAGATCGGGCTCGGTCGCCCCGTCCGTGCCGAGCCAGAGGACGTCGCCCGGATAAAGCGTCGTGTATTGCGTGATGCGCGCGATGAAATGCTGCGCGGTGAAAAGCATCTTGCCGGTGTCGTACTCGGAGGCCTTCTGGCCGTTCACGCGAACCGAGACGATCTGCTTCAGCGGATCGAGCCCCGTTACGATGTACGGTCCCATCGGCTTCCACGTGTCGCAGTTTTTCGCCCGCCACAGCGTGCGGTCCTGCTTCTGCCAGGAACGCTCGGAGAGATCGTTGCCGAGCGTGTAGCCGAGCACGCACGAGAGCGCTTCGGATTCCGAGAGATTGCGCGCCTTCTGACCGATGACGGCCACCAGCTCGCCTTCGAACTGCACCGGGCCGGTCGAATCGGCGGGAATCACGATCGTCTCGCCGCTCGCGATGAGCGCGGACGGTGAGCGATAGCCGATGTCGGCTTTCTGCGGGAGTTTCATGTTGCCGCCGGTTCGCTTGTTGGCCCACTCCACGTGCGCGGCGTAGTTAAGTCCCGCGCAATAGAAGTTGGGCGGCGTGCACGGCACGAGCAGCTTCAGCTCGGCAAGCTCGTGCCGGCGCTCGGTGCGGCGTCCGCCCGCGAACGGGGAGCCCTCGAGCTCGAGCACGTCATCGCCTTCGACGATGCCGTAGAACGCACGCCCCTCTTGTTCGAAATGTCCGAGTTTCATGGTCGCTCCTGTGTGAGTGGAACATAGATCTCGTAGGACAGCCGGTGCCGGCCGTTCGCGGCGCGCGTGAGCCCCGTCACGCGCACCTCCACCCGCGCTCCGCGATCGAGCTGGCGGGCGAGATCGGCATTGTCGCGCCGCGGGACGTATCCGAGCATCCGTCCCTGCCATTCGATGCGGATCGCGTTCGCGTCGTGCGGATTGGCCAGCTCGCGCACGAGCGTCAGGCGATCGCCTTTCCTGATTTCGTCCCAGGACGTTCGCCCGTCGTAATACACGAAACCGGCAATGGGCGCATCCTGGACGACGATGCGCGCGGTCGGCGCGTCCGCGCCCGCGCTTTGACCGGCGGCGAGCGCGAGAACGAAGGCGATGGTAGCGTGTATCACGCGGAGCGCCTGCGATTCTCCGCTACTTCAGCAGCCGCCGTCGTGCAAGGACGAGGGCGGCGTACGTCGCCACCACGGCGTAGATCGCCAGCACGCCGACGTGCCACGCGATCGCGTCCGGAACGACGCCCGTCATGAGAGGGCGGGCGAGCGCGACCGCATGCGTGAGCGGGAGCGCTTGCGCGACCATCTGGAGCCACGCGGGCAATTGCTCGAGCGGGAAGAACACGCCGCTCGCCAGCATCATCGGTGTGATGACGAGCGTGAAGTAGTACATGAAGAAGTCGTAGCTCGGCGAGAGCGACGTCATGATGAGCCCGAGCCCGGCGAACGTGAGTCCGGTCAGGAACACGAGCGGCAGCACCCACAGAGCCAGAGCGGAGCTTACGAGCCCGAGAACCGCTGCGACCGCGAGCACCGCGCTGCCGGACAGGAATGCCTTGCTGGCTGCCCAGACAGCTTCGCCGAAGACGACGTCGTCGAGCACGACCGGCGCGTTCATGATCGCATCCCAGGTGCGCTGAACGTGCATGCGCGAGAAGCTCGAATACATCGATTCGAACGTCGCGCTCATCATCGTGCTCGAGCACACCGTGCCCGCCGCGAGGAAGGCGATGTAGGACATGCCTCCGACTTCCGGCAGCATCGCGCCCAGCCCGTAGCCCAGGCCGAGCATGTAGAGCATCGGATCGGCGAGATTGCCGAGCATGGAGGGGATCGCGAGCTTGCGCCACACGAGACGGTTGCGGCGCCAGACGTGGATGAAACGGAAGCTGAGCTGTGGGAAATGAAGGGTGCTTTGGAGGGACACAGTCCGGGCCTTGTAAATGATGGGGTGATACTGAACCAGGCTAGTGTGCCGCCCCGCAAGTTCGACGGATTCGAGTCGTCATTCCGGACCGTACGCTCGTCACCCCCGGACCAGCGGAGCGCGATCCGGGGGCGAAGGATCCGGAATCCAGGGCGAATCTGCCTGGCTCCCGGCCTCGCGCCGGGATGACGAATCGGGCGAATCAGTGCGTCAGCATACTAGGGGCTGTTAACAATTACGCCAGCCAGATGTAGGCGGCGGCAAGGTTAAGCATCGATAGGAAATTGCGTGCGAGCTTTTCATAACGTGTGGCGATCCGGCGAAACTGCTTGAGACGACTGAAGAAGCACTCGATGAGATGGCGTTCACGGTAGGCAACGCGATCATAAGGCCGCGCTTGGCGACGGGCTTTGCGTGGCGGGATAACGGCTTGTGCGCCGCTGGCTGCGATGTGAACGACAAATGCATCCGAGTCATAGCCTTTGTCCGCGATCACTTGTTTAGGGTGAATGCCGGCGATAAGCGCCGGCGCTTGGGTGATGTCATGCACCTCACCGCCCGTAAGCAGCCATCGCACGGGATTGCCCAACGCGTCCACAGCCATGTGGATCTTGGTACTCAGTCCTCCGCGCGAGCGCCCGATTGCTTGCGTGCCTTCTTTTTTTGGGCGCCAGCAGCATGCTGGTGGGCACGAACAATGGTGCTATCCAACAACAGCGCCTCCAAGTCGACATCCATACCCACCGCTTCGACCACGCGTTGCCACACGCCGCTCTTGCCCCAGCGCGAGAAGCGCGTATACACGTTATGCCAGTTGCCGAACTGCGGCGGAAGATCTCGCCAGGGACTGCCGGTGCGGGCGATCCATAAAACCGCTTCGACGAACAACCTGTTGTCCTTCGCTGTGACACCCCGATCTGTCGCTTTACCTGGCAGTAAGTGCTCGATACGTTCCCATTGGTCATTCCGCAGCATCTTGCGCATCGCCTCTGGTCCTCGCGGAAAGACCAGAATGTACCGAGAGCAATCAATTGTGTACAGGCCCTAATCTCTCAACTCCCTACCCGTAAGCTTGAGAAAGAGATCTTCCAGATTCGCCGGCCGATGGAGGTAACGCAGCCCCGGCTCGCGATCGAGCGCATGCACGAGCGCGTCCGCGTCTCGCGCATAGCAGAAGACCGTCTCACCCGTCCGCTCGCAGCGATCGCACCGGTCGCGTCCGACGCGGTCGGCCCAGCTTGCGGCGCCGTCGCCGTACACTTCGACGACCTGCGGCTCGATGTACTGCGCGATCAGCTCCCGCGGCGCGCCTTCGGCGATCTTGCGGCCGTGGTCGAGGATCGCAACGCGGTGGCACAGGCGCTCGGCTTCGTCCATGAAATGCGTCGTCAGGATGATCGTCTTGCCCTCGTTCGTGAGCCGCCTCAGCCGCTGCCAGATGAGATGGCGCGCCTGCGGATCCAGGCCGGTGGTCGGCTCATCCAGGAAGACGAGGTCGGGATCGTTCACGAGCGCGCGCGCGAGTGTGAGCCGGCGCTTCATGCCGCCGGAGAGCGTCTGGATGCGGGCGTGCTCGCGCGCGGTGAGCTCTGCAAATTCCAGCAGCGCGGGTATGCGCCGTTCGACCTCTGCGCGAGGGATCCCGAAGTAGCGGCCGTAGACGAGCAGGTTCTCGCGCACCGTGAAATCCGGATCGAGATTGTCCACCTGCGGCACCACGCCGATGCGCGCGCGGGCTTCGCGTGCACGCTGCGGAATCGGAAGCCCGAGAACGTTGATCTCACCCGAATCGGGCTCGATGAGTCCCAGGCACAGCCGCAGCGTCGTGGTCTTTCCTGCGCCGTTCGGCCCGAGCAATCCGAAGCATGTGCCTTCTTCGAGCTCGAGATCCAGACCTGCAACCACTTCCGTCCCGTCGTAGGCCTTGCGCAAGCCGACGACCTTCAGATGCGGCATTCAGGACACCCGGAAGTGGCGCATGACGATCTGCGCGAGCAGGTTGAGCCGCCCATGGAAGAAATGCTCGCCGCCGGGAACGACGACGATCGGCAGGTGCTGCGGCCGTGCCCAGTCGAGCACCGCCTGGAGCGGCACGACGTCGTCGTGCTCGCCATGAACGACGAGCGTGTCGTCGGGCACGGCTTCCGTGTCGAAGCGATTGACGGCAGTACCCACCAGCACCATGCTTTTCGCATCCACGCGCTTCGCAACGCGTGTCTGCACGAAGCTGCCGAACGAGAAGCCGGCCAGGACGAGCTCGCCTTGTCCATAGCGTTTGCGCAGATAGTCGGCTACCGCCACGAGATCGTCACTCTCGCCCCGGCCTTCATCATGCACGCCGGCGCTCGCGCCGACGCCGCGGAAATTCGGACGCGCGGCGACGTAACGAAGGTTGTAGAACGTCTTCGCGAGCGTGGTGACGACCTTGTTGTCCTTCGTTCCGCCCTGAAGTGGATTCGGGTGCGCGATCAGAGCGATGCCGCGACGATCATGGCCCGGGTCGTTCAGATCGGTCTCGATCGTGCCGGCGGGGCCGTCGATCATCACGCGCTCGAGGCTTGCCGGCGGCATCGGCCTGATCTGCATCGTGCCTGCTCTCACGTCGGCGGCCCAACGAACGACGCGTGACGGCACGCGGCGTCACGCATCATGCGCGAGAAAGGGTCAGATCCGCAGCCGCTCGACGATACGGCCGTTCTGGAGGTGCTCGGTGATGATTTCGTCGATGTCCTCGCGGTCGACGTAGGTGTACCAGACCGCGTCCGGGTACACCACGATGCACGGACCTTCGTCGCAGCGGTCGAGGCAGCCGGCCATATTGACGCGCACCTTGCTCTTGCCCGATAGCTTGAGCTCTTTCACGCGATCCTTGGCATAGTCGCGAAGCTCCGATGCGCCGTGATTGTTGCAGCAAGTCCTCGCACCCGGCTCCCGCTGATTGCAGCAGAAGAAGATATGGCGTTGGTAGTAGCTCACTGTCGGTCCCGAGAAGGTTGGAGAGTTAAAGAACCGCGGCCGCTCATTATAGACGAGGGGAAGAATCTTGCTTGGAACCACCCCTTTTTGTGAGCGGGGGGCGGAGCGGGGTCCCCGCGAACGAAGCATTCCGGCGTCAGTCAGTATTCCCATCAAGATGTACGAGGCCTCGAGCAGGACGTAGGGCTGCGGAGCAGCGGGGTCCCCGCGAACGAAGCATTCCGGCGTCGGTCAGTATTCCCATCGAGATGTACGAGGCCTCGAGCAGAACCTGGGGTTGCGCAAGCTGTGAGGCCCGAACCCTCGCCACTAGCCTGCGGGCTGTTCGGTGGCGGCGTAGCCCGCGTATGCCACCGCGAGGAAAGGCCACAATTCGGACAGGGCCCGGACGATGGCTGAAAAGCTCAGAAAATGCCTCGATCCGGTGAGGAAGTGCGACGGGACCGTCTGATAGGGGTTGTCCGGCCCGATGTTCATCGCCGCGATCGCTGCCACGAAGCAGCATGCCGCCGCAATCCACTGCGTCCGGCGCCGCATGGCCCCGCACATCCACAGGGCGATCGCGCCGACGGGAAGGCCGATCGCAACCCCGGGCGTAAGCCACGGGAAGAGTGCGCTCGATTTCACGATCGCGGCCGCCGCTAGCGTCTTCGTCAGCAATGCGGCTGCGAGCAGCATCACGAGTGCAATCGTCCGCGGCTTGCTGTCGCGGGTCAAGGCGAGCACGATCAATCCGACGCCGAGCACGTTCAACGCGGCGATCGCGGCTTCGGTCGTGAGCAGAAGCGTCGGCGTGTGAATGACCCAGTCCGGCAGATCGAACGTGCCGCGCAGGTCACCCGTGCCGAAGAGTTGCGACGTGGGGTGAAGCTGGGTCGCGATCCACAGGCAAAGCAGCACCACGCCGAGATCGGCGCTCGCACCGTAGACGAACCATTCGCGCCGCAGCCGCGTCAAACGTGCCCCGAGCAGGCGCGTCGGGGAGAACATCGGAGCCGCGAGCGCTCCGATCACGCCCCCGATCGAGTTCGTGAGCACGTCGACATTCGACGCGATGCGCGCGGGCATGAACATCTGCGCGCTCTCCATGGCGATGGACACCAGGCACGATAAGACGATCGCGAGCAGAACGGCACGCCGGTGGTCCGTGCGTCGCATGAACGAGCGCGCCAGCAGAAAGCCCAGCGGCACGTATGCGCCGATGTTCACCATGACATCTTCGACGGTGATGTAGCGAGGCCAGCGCGCGATGAGAAACTGCCGGATCTCTTCGGGCGGAATCCACCACGCCGTGAAAGGCTGCAAACTGGCATACGCAATCACGAGCAGGTAAGCTACCGCGAGCGACGACGCCAGGCGCATCGGGCGCGGCGATCGAAGGACAAGCCGCCTTTCGCTGTCGGATACCATGGCGAAATCGTACGACATTTTCAACGGAGACGCGGACGGCATCTGCGCTCTTCACCAGTTGCGTCTCGACGCGCCGCGTCCGGCCGAGCTCGTCACGGGCGTAAAACGCGACATCCGGCTGCTCGACCGCGTCGAAGCCGATGCCGGCGACGAACTGACCGTGCTCGACATCTCCATGAAGGCGAATGCAGCGGCGCTCGACCGCCTGCTCGCGCGCGGCGGCCGTGTCTTCTACTTCGATCACCACACAGCGGGCGCCATTCCGCGGCATGCGCTGCTCGAAGCCCACATCGACACGTCGCCCGACGTGTGCACGAGCCTGATCGTGGACAAGCACCTCTCCGGAAAGCACCGCATGTGGGCCGTGGTCGGCGCGTTCGGCGACAACCTCGTCGCCGCCGCGCTGAGCGCCGCTCAGCCGCTGCGCCTCGATCGTACCGAGCTCGCGCGGCTGCATGAGCTCGGGGACTGTCTGAACTACAACGCCTACGGCGAATCGCTGGACGATCTCCACTACCACCCGGCCGATCTTTACCGGACGCTCGCGCGCTACCGCGATCCGCGGCATTTCATTTTCGACGAGCCGGTGTTCAACGTGCTGAAGAACGCGTATGCCGACGATCTCTACCGCGCACAGGGGATCGAACCGCACCGGGCGACCGACTCGGCGGCCGTTTATCTGCTGCCCGATGCCGCCTGGGCGCGTCGCGTGAACGGCCTTTACGGAAACCGGCTCGCGCAGGCGCATCCGCGGCGGGCCCACGCCATTCTCGTCGCAAAAGGCGCGGGCTTCGTCGTGAGCGTGCGCGCATCCACGGAGCGCCCACGCGGCGCGGCCGCGTTGTGCGAGCAGTTCGAGAGCGGCGGCGGACGCGAAGCCGCAGGCGGGATCAACGACTTGCCGGAGGCGGATCTCGATCGCTTCATCGCGGCGTTCCAGCACGCGTACGACAGTAAAGCGTAAGGACGCAGGAAAGAGCCGCGACCGCGATGTGCCCGCGAAAGCGGCCGCTCCCGCGGCGGACTGGAAGCGCATCTCGGCGCAGCAGTCGCGTTACGGCGTTGCTTGTCCGATCGCCCTGCCCGCTGCGCGCGGCGCTTTGATGAGATTCAGCTCGAGTGTGGCGAACGCGATCAGCCACAGGAGCGCGTCGTAGGCGTCGAACCACAGCCCGTTCACTGCCCACAGCACGACGAGCACCGCGAGTCCGCTGTAGAGGAGCGCCGCCATGGCACCGAACGTCCTGCGCGCGTTCGAGACGAGTCTCGGAAAACGCACTTCGGCCTCCAGAAGAATGACGACGGCGATCCACAGCACGCTGTTGACCGCATCGAGGACGTCGTCTTCGAACGCATAGCCCAGCATTGCCGCGATGACCCCGGCCGCTGCCACGAGGCGCGTCATGCGGAGTATCGCGCGGCGGCGTCCGTGAGCGAGCCACCCTGCCCGCCGCGCCTCGAGCTCGAATAACGCCAGCAGGACGAGCCATGCCGCCGCATCGAGCGCCTCGCTGCGCGTGCCGGCCCAGGCGAAGTAGAGCGCGTTCGCGAGGAGCAGCGCGTAGAGCGCCGCACGATAGGCGGGTCCGTGGACGATCGCCGCGAGGCTCATCGCGTGCTATCGCGCCTCGTGCGGCGTCACCGCCATGTGTCGGGCTTCTGCATCCGACACGCGACAAAAGGAAAGGAGGTAACGGAGGGAAACCTCGGTTTCCCTCCGTTCGTACACCGAGCCGCGGCTCGGGCGCCTGCGCCCGGAGGAATCTTGCCGCGGCAGGCAAGCGCCGCCCCTACGCCGTGCGCGGCCGCGGGCCTGCATGCGACCCGCCGTACCACTGCGGCAGCAGCGAGCCGGCAATCATTCCCGCGATGGCTGCGAGCAGCCCCGCGAACTGCGGCGGAAGGATGCCGTCCGGCAGCACGAGCTCCAGGCTGATCCACGTCGCAAGACCCGCAACCGAGCTGAGAAGCGCGCCCTGACGCGTCGCTCTGCTCCAGTAGATTCCCGCGGCGAGCGGCACGAACGCGGCGACGAGCGTCACCTTGTATGCGTTCTCGACCATCTTGTGAATGGTCGCGTCGGTGAACAGGGCATACAGCGTCACGAGCAGCCCGAACGACACCACGACCGCCCGGGTCATCCAGAGGAATTGCCGGTCGGTGAGGCTTCGGAACTGGTCCTTCAACACGTTCTCCGCGATCGTGACGGACGGCGCGAGCAGAGTACCGCTTGCGGTGCTCATGATCACGGAGAGAAGCGCGCCGTAGAAAACGATCTGGGCGGCGAGCGGCAGATGATCGATGATGAGCGTCGGCAGAATGCGTTGCGGATCGGTGTCGATCAAATCCGCCACCATCTTCGGATCGATCAGGGTCGCCGCATACACGAGAAAGAGCGGCACGGCGGCGAACATGAAGTAAGCGATTCCTCCTAGGATGGTGCCGTAGACGGCGATGCCCTCGCTGCGCGATGCATTGACGCGCTGAAAGACGTCCTGTTGCGGGATCGACCCGAGGCCCATCGTGACGAGGGCCGCCACGAAGCCGATCAGCTCCGCAGGCGAGAATTGCGGCAGGAAGTCGAGCTTCCCGGCGGCCGCGGCATGTCCGACCACCGCCGCGACGCCGCCGGCCATGTCGCTTACGAGCCAGGCGATGTAGAGCAGCCCGAGCACGATCAAGATCATCTGAATGAAGGTCGTCACCGCGACGGACCACATGCCCCCGAACAGCGTATAGACGAGCACGACGCTCGCCCCGATGATCATGCCCCACGCCGGGGTGATGTAAGAATCGGAGAGCACGTTGAACACCAGGCCGAGCGCGGTGATCTGCGCGGACACCCAGCCCAGATACGAAAGCGCGATAGCAGATGCTCGCGATCAGCTCGACCCGACGATCGAACCGCTGCCTGTAGAAATCGCCGATCGTGAGCAGATTCATCCGGTACAGCGGACGCGCGAAGAAGAGACCCACGAGGACCAGACACAAGGACGCGCCGAACGGATCCGAGACCAGCCCCGACAGGCCTTCACGCACGAACGTTGCGGAAATGCCGAGCACGGTCTCCGCGCCGAACCATGTGGCGAAAACCGCTGCGAACACGACGTACACGGGAAGATGTCGCCCGGCGGTGATGTAATCGCGTGCGCTGTGCACGCGCAGCGCCGCAGCGAGGCCGATCGCGATCGACACGCCGAGATAGATCGCGACGAACCAGATCAGATTCGAAGCCATAGACTGCTGGAGAAGCGGGGGCGTTTTCGTGAGTTCACGGCATTATACGGCGCCGCGCTGCGAGCGATTTCTCAGAGAAGTGCGAGACCGAGCGCAAGTCCGAGCGCGATCACCGCAAGCATGACCGCGATGATGATCAGCAACCGATTCGTGCGCCGCCGCTCGCCGAGGATCGCGAGCGTGAGCTCCGCTGGCGGCGCCATTGCCTGCCGCGCGAGCGCCTGCTCGACAAGACGCGGGAGCTTGGGCAGTGCGACGGCCCAAGCGGGCGCCTCGTCGAGAACGCGGCGCACGAAGCCGCGCCAGCCGATCTGCTCCGACATCCAGCGCTCCAGATACGGCTTGGCCGTCGACCACAGGTCGAGGTCCGGGTCGAGCTGACGTCCCAGCCCTTCGATATTGAGCAGCGTCTTCTGAAGGAGCACGAGCTGAGGCTGCACCTCGATATTGAAGCGGCGCGAGGTCTGAAAGAGGCGCAGCAGCACGCGTCCGAACGAAATCTCCTTGAGCGGCCGATCGAAGACCGGTTCGCATACGGCCCGGATCGCCGCTTCGAACTCGTCGATGGGCGTATTCGGGGGCGCCCACCCGCACTCGACGTGCGCGAGCGCGACGAGCCGGTATTCTCGTCGAAGGAAGCCGAGAAGGTTCTGGGCGAGATAATGCTTGTCGAGCTCCGAGAGCGTGCCCATGATCCCGAAGTCGAGCGCGATGTAGCGCCCCTGCGGCGAGACGAGGATGTTGCCGGGATGCATGTCGGCATGGAAGAACCCGTCGCGGAACACCTGCATGAAAAAGATCTCGACGCCCGAGCGGGCGAGCTGCTTGATGTCGACGCCTTGTCCGCGCAGCGCCTCGACCTGGTTCACGGGCGTGCCGTGCATCCGCTGCATGACCATCACTTCTTCGGCGCAGTAGTCCCAATAGACTTCGGGGACGAGCAGCAGCGGCGAGCCTTCGAAGTTGCGCCGAAGCTGGCTCGCATTCGCCGCTTCGCGCAGGAGGTCGAGCTCGTTCTCGAGATGTTTCTCGAACTCGTGCACCACCGCGTGCGGCTTGAGGCGTCTGCCTTCCGACCAGTGGCGCTCGACGAAAGAGGCGGCTGCGCGCAGGAGCGAAACGTCGTTCGCGATGATGTTCGCGATGCCCGGCCGCAGAATCTTGACGGCGACTTCGGTCCCGTCGGGAAGCGCCGCGATATGCACTTGCGCGACCGAAGCGCTCGCTTCGGGCTCGCGGTTGAAGCGCAGGAAAACTTTGTCCACCGGCCGGCCGTAGACGCGCTGTAACGTCGCGAGCGCCTCCTCCGCCGGAAACGGCGCGACGGCATCCTGCAGTCGCGCGAGCTCGTCGGCGATATCGGTCGGCAGCAGATCGCGGCGTGTCGAGAGCACCTGTCCGAACTTCACGAAGATCGGACCGAGCGCCTCCAGCGCGCGGCGCAGGCGTACCGCTCTCGGGCTCGTATGTCGCCGTCGAAACGGCGACAACTGGAGCATGCGCCCCACGCCACGTGTGCGCTCGTGCTCGAAAGCGAATTCGTAGAGCCCGAAGCGCACGCTCACCGACAGGATTTTCAGGAGCCGGAAGAGGCGCAAGGTCAGGCTCGGGAGGCGCGCTGCTGCGCAAGAAGCTCGACGCGCTTCTCGAGCCTGTCGACGTCGTCGCGCGTGCGATCGACTTCGGCATTGAATTCATCCACCGCCTGCGGACTGGCCACCTGCGGGTTCTCGTGCGCGGCATATTCGGCGACGCCGCGCGCCATGTTGAGGCTGGCGGTGCGCCGCCAGCGATCGGCTGCGTGCACGGCGCCGGCAATCCGGTGCGCCGCGACGTCGCCGACGAAACGGCTCAGTGTTTCCTCGTAGTCCCACCCGAGATTGCGCCGGACGTAGTCGATCGCGCCGGCGAACTGGATGTCGCCTTCCAGCCTCGCCTCGCTCCACGCGGCGTGGTCTCCCGAGGCAACGCGCAGCAGCAACCCGGGCGTCGTCACGATCACCACATCCGGGGCGGCTTCCGCGTCTGCCGGCGCGAGCTCGCCCGACGCGGATACCGTCACTCGCACGTTCCAGGGTGCGCAGGCGAGCACGGCCGTCTTGCCCGCGTGAGGCTGCAGCCGCTGGAGCGCCCAGCCACTCGAGCGCAGCAGGCGGTTCAACGGTGGGAGACCGAATGTTTCGAACATAAAAAAACCCGGGCGGTGAGCCCGGGCTTTTGCAGCATGGTCAAACTCGAAATTCGACGGCCCTGTCGAAAGCCGCGTCCGGCTCCAATCGTGTCAAGCCTGCTGGATCCCGGAAACGACCCATCCGGACTGCCCATCGACCGGCTTCTCGAGATGCCAGAGCTCCTTGAACGGCTGGGCTCGGCCGCTCCTTCGCGCATCAGCCCCGAGAACCGGACGCTCACGACGTGGAGTCCGTCTTGCGTTGTCACGTCGAGGACATCGGCTTCGAGCGTGACGACGTCGGTTTTCTCTCCGGGTCCCGTCGCGCGCATATCTTTCTCGATCTCGGCGGCCACCTCCGGTGTGACGAAGTCGCGGATCGCGGTCAGGTCGTTGCGGTCGTATGCGGACTGCAGGTCGACGAAATTCATGCGCGCGTGCCGCACGAACTGCGCTTCGTCGAAGCCTGGCCAGCGCGTTGTGGGCGCGGCCGCAGGTGTTGCCGCGGTGGTTGCCGCGACGGAATGCGGTGCAGCGGCGCTGGTGCGCTGGAGCACCGGTTCGACAGCCTGACGCGGCATTTCCTGCGTGCCCTGCGCACCGGCCCCCGCGTAGCGCAGCGGCGCCTGTTGAGCGCGGCCTCGCGTGAGCAGCCGGAACAGGAGGAAGATGCCGAACGCAAGCGCGGCTGCCAGCAGTATTCCGGCGAGCGCCCCGCCGAGCCCGTTGTTCAGGAACAGCGACGCGAGGCCGGCGCCGAGCGCGAGGCCTGCCAGAGGCCCTAGCCAGCGGCTCATGCCGGACGGCTGCGCAGCGGCGGCACCGGCACCCGGAGCGGCCTGCTGCTGCGCGGGCGTGTTCGGCGTTGCCTGCTGCTGTTGCGGCGGCGTGCGCGGCGCGGCCTGATTCGGGTTGATGGCTTCGCGCTGCTTGCCGATGCTCTTGCCGCCGCTCATCCGGCGCGCATCGGCGTCGATCGCGACGAACGACAGACCGATTAGAGCAACGAAAACAGTCAGTAATTTACGCATGAATCCGCTCCTTCACTGGAGTTAACCCGGGGATTATAAGCGCGCCAGCGAGCTATGGGTGGCACGCGAAACTCGCGCCGAGGTGTTCGGCAAGCCCTTTTCTTGTAGGGGTTGGACAGGATCGCGCCGCGCGGGTTCAGGATTTCCTGACGTGGTCGTGGCAAAGAAGGCGATCAGAACTTCATCGCGCGGTGCAACGCGACCACGCCCGCTGCGAGATTCGCGTATTCGACCCGGTCGAAGCCGGCGCGTTCGATCATGAGCCTCAACGTTTCCTGGTCGGGGTGCATGCGTATGGATTCGGCGAGATAGCGGTAGCTGTCCGCGTCGCCCGCCACGGCTTGCCCCAGGCGCGGCAGAACCTGAAACGAATACGCGTCGTACAACCGTTCGAGCGGGCGCCATACACGGGAGAACTCCAGGACGAGCAATCGCCCGCCGGCACGCAGCACGCGCCGAAACTCGCCCAGCGCCAGATCCTTGTGGGTCATGTTGCGCAGTCCGAAGGCGACCGTTATGCAATCGAACGTCCCGGAAGCGAATGGCAGGCGTTCGGCGTCGCACTGCACGACCGGCACGACCCTGCCGCGGTTGGCAAGACGATCGCGCCCCAGCTCGAGCATGTTGCGGTTGATGTCGGTGAGCACCACGGTGCCGGTGGGTCCCACCCGTTCCGCGAAAAGGCGTGCAAGATCGCCGGTGCCTCCCGCGACGTCCAGCACGCGCTCGCCGGGCCGCACCATGCTCTGTGCCATCGTGAAGCGCTTCCAGTAGCGGTGAAGGCCGACCGACATGAGATCGTTCATGAGGTCGTAGCGGCGCGCGACCGAGTCGAAAACGCCGGCGACGCGGCTCGCCTTCTCCTCCTCGGGGACTTCCTGGTAGCCGAAGTGGGTTTTGTCGGTCATCGAGACGCTCCGGCGCTGCGGAGCCGATCCAGATACTGCTGCCACATCTTGTCCTGCCGCTCGCCGTAGTCGTAGAGGAGGTCCCACGAGTAGAGGCCGGTATCGTGGCCGTCGGAGAAGCGAAGCTGGATGGCGTAGTGCCCGACGGGTTCGACCGCGACGATGCGCACGTCTTTCTTGCCTGCCTGGAGGACTTCCTGGCCGGGGCCGTGGCCGCGGACCTCGGCAGAGGGCGAATACACGCGCAGGAATTCGGCTGGCAGACGGTAGGACTTTCCGTCGTCGTACGTGATTTCGAGTATCTGCGAGACCTGATGCAGCTTGATCTCGGTCGGCGACGCCTGGGTCGGTGCGGCCATGGCGGAACGTGTCGTCAGTCGAGCGCGGCGGCGAGCGCGCCTGCCAGTGCCGAGGTGTTCACTTCGCGCAGCGTGCGTTCCGGCGCACGACGCGCGGTCGCCCAGATCGGCTGCGGATAGTGGGGATCGTCGGCAAAGCGCGGAACCACGTGCCAGTGAAGGTGCGGCACGAGCGTGCCGAGACTCGCGAGATTCACCTTCTCCGGGTCGAGCTGTTCACGAATCACCGATTCGACGGCGAACACGACTTCCATCAGATACAGCCGATCGTCTTCCGAGAGATCGGTCATCTCCTTCACGTGAGACTGCCAGATCACTCTGCAATAACCGGGATAGCCAGGCTCGTCCACGTGCACGATGCGCAGCCGCTCGCCCTGCCACAGCAACTCACCTCCGGTGCGCTCGCAAAGCTCGCAGCTCATGAACGCGTCCCTTCGCCGAAAGCCCATTTCGCGGCTGCGCGTGCCGCGGTCAATCCACGTGCGATCGCCTGCCGCCGCCACGTGACAGCCGCCGGGCACAGAGCCTCCCGCAGCCGTTCTTTGGCCGGGTGGACTATGCTGCCATCACCGAAAAAATGCCAGCGGTTTTCCTCGCGCAGCGCATGGATGACATGCACCGGCGGATAGGTGCCGATCTCCTGAAGGAGGAAATCGAGGCGCGTGTCCGGCAGCCAATGCGGGAGCGCGGAGCCAAAGCTGCCGCGAACGGTGTAGGCGACCGAAGGCAGATGCGGATCGACGAGGGTGCGTTCGAACGCCGCGGAAAGTGCGCCCGGCGCAGTTGCGGCCACGCCCCGCTCGAGGATCAGCGTGTCCGTGCCGCGCCGTCCAAGACCGGTGTGGAGGTCCAGCGCGAACACGTACGAAGCGCCCCGCAAGTGCGCTCTCAGCCACTCGCCGAGCGCACAGGGTCCGGGTTGCAGCTCGCGCCCGCCGTAGAAGAGGCCGCTTGGATACTCGTACTGTCCTTCCGCGATCGCCTGCTTCACGCGCTGAAAGCCGTGGCGCATCGCCATCGCCGCGGCGCGCACGAGGAAGCCGTCGTGCATCGGGGGCGACGGGGGGTTCAGCAGCGGATCGAGCGCGGCGTAGAGCGCCGACGCGCCTGCGAATGCTTCGCCGTTCACCAGGAAGTTGCGGTTGAGATCGACGTTGTTTTCATTCGCGCGCCGCAGCCATGCCATTCCGTACGGATTGAGCACGTGTGCGAGCACCAGCGCATCGTCTCCTTGGAGCAGCGGAGGCGAGGCGAGCAGCGCGAGCTGAACGGCGGATCCGGTGTACGCCTCGACGCCGTGCATACCGCTCGTGTGAAGCAGGACGCGACGCGGGCGTGCGGCGCCCAGCCACGCGACATCGATGGACAGCGCTTCGCCATATGGGCCTGCGGCGGCGAGGCCAATCGAATGCAATGCGGCGCCGGCCCGGGTCGCTGCCGCGCGAAAGCGGTCACGCGCGGTTTGGTAGTCGGCGGAAAAGCAGTCTTCGGACGCGTCCTGCCGGCTGCGTGCGCTCATCGGTTGGCTCGCCGGACTCTCCTTGACGGCACGCGCAGATCTGAAGGGGCTAAGTGATAGGGAAACGCGGCAGGCGCGCCGTGAACGTCGTCTCAGAGCCGGCGGACCGCGCAGTAATCTCGCCGCCGTGGGCCTTGGCAATCTCTGCTGCGATGTACAGGCCCAGCCCAAGGCTGCCATCGGTGCTCGCGTGCTGCGCCCCGCGCCTCAGAGGCTCAAAGATCTCGCCCAGCATCGCCGGATCGATAGCCGGCCCGCTGTTGATGACTTCAAGGCGAACGTCGTTCTCCTCCCCAGCAACTACAACACGCACGAGTGCGCGTGGGGCTCCATACTTCATTGCATTGACGACCAGATTCGCCAGCAATTGCTCGAGGCGATGCCCATCCCACATACCCAGACAATCGCCCTGCACTTCGAGCTGAAGCGGGTGATCGGGATGCGCGCTGCGCAACTCCTTCACTTGATCGGCAAACAAGCTCCGGAGATCGACATGGGTGCGCGAGATACCGATACCCAGACCCAGCCTGGTTCTGTTGAAGTCCAGCAGATCGTCCAGTAGTGTCTTCATCCGGGCACCGCTGTTGATCAGACGGGTCGCGGCGTCCGAGACTTTGTCGCCCGCGTTGAGGGCCGCGAGGTAGCGTGCGGTCATCTGTATGCTCTGGAGAGGTGTCCGCAAGTCGTGCCCGAGCGTTCCAAGCAACAGGTTGCGGCCCTGGTCGACTTGCGCGGTGAAGAAATCGATTGACTCGACGAGCGCCTGGTCGATCGCCTCGTTGAAACGGATGACATCGTCGAGGTGCGTGGCTTCCGAGGGGCAATCATCCAGCCATCGACTGAGGACGCTTGCACGCAGAGCGCGATACTCGGCAGCCAACTGTCTGATGTCGAAGCCGCTCTTCGCCCGCAAGAGCGCATGGGTTTGTGCCGCCGTCTCTGGTGCCGCCAGAATCTTCGGCGCGAGTCCCATCGATTTCGCCGCCTGCGCTTCCCTGCTTTGCGAAGTCCGCAAATCGGCCACGACAGCTTCCAGGATCTGTTGCGCGTGGTTTCGCAGCGCGAGGGAGTTCATCCTTGCCGCAGCCGGCAGACTGGTAGCGGCAAATGCCTCCCAGCGCGTCAAGATACCCTCCATGTCACGCACGATGAAATCTGACAGTCGCATGGTCATGGAAAGTTCGAAGCGTTCCATCGAATCCGCCGGGTGGCTTCTTGAGGGGCCGAGGCTTCAGAAACCCCCGAAGCTGTCATGAGCATGATACCGCGGTTACGCCGGCGGACGGGAGCCGGAAGCCGCCATTCTTGCATGAGGCGCTCGTATGGTGATTCAGAAGTTCGTCCTAGTGACGTCACCCCGGCGAAGGCCGGGGCCAGAACCAAACTAGCTCTGGATTCCGGCCTGCGCCGGAATGACGACTGTGGGGCGAATTTACGATTCAGGACACTAGACGAGCTGGCCATCCACTCCGTGGTGTATCGGCCTTAGGGCTTCCAAACTTCGAGGAGAAACTTGCGATGTCTCGTCACCTGAAGTCGATTTTCGCGCTGAGCACCATTGCGCTCTGCGGCACGGCGGCTGCGCAGGACTTTCCGACGCGGCCGGTACGCATCGTCACTTCTGCGGTCGGCGGTACAGACCGATCTCGTTGCACGGACTATCGCCCAAGGGCTTACGGCGCGCCTCGGTCAGCAGGTGATCGTGGACAATCGCCCGACGGGCATCGTCCCTGGTGAGATCGTGGTAAAGGCGCCGCCGGACGGCTACACGCTGCTCTTCCACGGCGGCAGCTTGTGGATGATGCCGCTGCTGCAGAAAGTACCTTTCGATCCGGTGAAGGATCTGGTACCGGTGACGCTTGCGACGAGCACACCCAACTTGGTCGTCGTACATCCCGCGATGCCGGTTAAGACGATCGGAGAGCTGATCGAGCTCGCCAGAGCGAAACCGGGCACGCTGAACTACGGTTCCGGCGCTACCGGCGCGGCGTCTCACCTCGCCGCGGAGCTCTTCAAACACATGGCGCAGGTGAATATCGTTCGCGTCCCGTACAAAGGGCAGGGTCCCGCGGTGCTCGGCCTGCTTGGCGGCGAAGTTCAGTTGGGCTTTGCGAGTACCGGTTCGGTCGCCGGACACATCAAATCAGGCAAGTTGCGCGCTTTGGCGATTACGAGTGCCCGGCCGTCTGCGGTCGCGCCGGGCTTGCCTACGGTTGCAGAAGCCGGTCTGCCGGGCTACCAGTCGACGACGAGCGCGGGGATGTTTGCGCCCGTTCGAACACCGCCCCGGCTCATCGAGCTTCTCAACCGCGAAACCGTGCAGGCGCTGAACACGCAGCGACTGAAGGATCTGCTGTTCAAGGAGGGCACCGAGATCGTCGGCAGCTCGCCGCGGGACTTTGCAGCAACGATCAAGGCAGAGATGGCCACCATGGACAAAGTTATCAAGGCGGCGGGAATACGAGCGGAATAGCCGAAACATCCACCGGACCTCACCTCATGCAGATACAGCCTTCTCCGATCGACAACCAATGGTTGACGGATAGCGGCAAGCCGGCGGGTCTCCATGGACGGAGGCTCTGGGGACTCAACTGATTCGATGCTGGATTATCGACGGGACTTCAGGCTAGAGCAGCACGCGCTCGATCCCACCGTTGTTGGCCTTGCTCACGTACTCGGCCATCCAGTTTTCCCCGAGCAAAAGCTTCGCCATCTCCACGACGATGTAGTCGGCCTGCGTGCCGGAGTCGTTGTCGTAACGCGCGAGCCCCTGGAGACACGAGGGGCAGGAGGTGAGCACCTTCACGTCGCCCTTGAAGCCGTCGGCGCGCAGAGCATCCGCGCCGGCGCGCATTTCGAACTCCTTGCGAAAACGGACCTGGGTGGAGATGTCGGGACGGCTCACGGCGAGCGTTCCCGATTCGCCGCAGCAACGATCGTTGAGCGGCACCGGCTGATTCATGAGCGTCGACACGACTTTCAGCGGCTGATGCACTTTCATCGGTGTGTGACACGGATCGTGATACATGTAGCGCACACCGTTTACGCCATCCAGCTTCACGCCCTTCTCCAGCAGATACTCATGGATATCGAGTAGCCGGCAGCCGGGGAAGATCTTGTCGAACTCGTAGCCTTCCAGCTGATCGAGACAGGTGCCGCACGAGACGATGACCGTCTTGATGTCGAGGTAGGCGAGCGTGTGCGCGACGCGATGGAACAGCACGCGATTCGCGGTGATGATCTGCTTGCCCTTGTGTTCTTCACCGGCCGCGGTCTGCGGATAGCCGCAGCAGATGTAGCCCGGCGGAAGCACCGTCTGCACGCCGGCGTCATAGAGCATCGCCTGCGTCGCGAGCCCCACTTGCCCGAAGAGCCGCTCGGAACCGCAGCCGGGGAAATAGAAGACGGCCTCGGCGTCCTGCGATTTCACCGGGTCGCGCACGATCGGCACGATGCGCGGGTCCTCGATGTCGAGGAGCGCGCGCGAGCTGCGTTTGGGCAGATTGCCCGGCATGGGCTTGTTGATGAAGTGGATCACCTGCTGGCGTACCGGCGTGCGGCCCGTCGTCGAGGGCGGATGCCGCGTCTGCTTCTGCACGAGACCGACCGCCTTCGCACATCGGTGGGCGAAACGCTGCGCGCGATACCCGATGCGGATCATGCCGAGCCGCAGCGCGTTGATCGTCGATGGATCGGTCGCATTGAGGAACATCATGGCCGCGGCGAGACCGACTTTCGGCCGCCGCTTGCGATTGCGCCGGAGGTAATTGCGCATGGCGATCGACACGTCGCCGAAATCGATGTCGACCGGACACGGGTTCACGCATTTGTGACAGACCGTACAGTGATCCGCGACGTCACCGTACTCGTCGAAATGCTCGAGCGAGATCCCGCGCCGCGTCTGCTCTTCGTAGAGAAACGCCTCGGTGATCAGGCTGGTCGCGAGGATCTTGTTGCGCGGGCTGTAGAGCAGGTTCGCACGCGGCACGTGCGTCATGCATACCGGCTTGCACTTGCCGCAGCGCAGACAGTTCTTGATCATGTCGGCGACGCGGCCGATGTCCGACTGTTCGAGGATGAGGCTCTCCGCGCCGATGAGCGAGAAGCTCGGCGTATACGCGTTGTGCAGATCGGCTCCGGCCAGCAGCTTCCCCTTGTTGAAGTGGCCGTTCGGATCGACGTTCGCCTTGTATGCACGGAACGCCTCGACTTTCTCCGCGTCGAGGAATTCGAGCTTGGTGATGCCGATGCCATGCTCGCCCGAGACGACGCCACCGAGCGAGACCGCGAGCTGCATGACGCGCGCAACAGCTTCCGCGGCTTCCTGGAGCATCCCGTAATCGTCGGAGTTGACCGGGATGTTCGTATGCACGTTCCCGTCGCCCGCGTGCATATGAAGCGCGATGAAGACGCGGCTCCTCAGGACTTGCCTGTGCGTCGCCTCGATCGCCTGCAGGACTCTCACGAACGGGCGTCCGTCGAAGACGTCCGCAAGCTGTGTGCAAAGCTCCGTTTTCCATGAGACGCGGATGCGGTGGTCCTGCAACACATCGAAGAGCGTGATTCCCGACTCATGACTCGCGAGCGCGTCGGCAATGACCTGCGCGTAGGCCGGCGGCGCGCTATCGGAGAGGGAAGCAAGCGGAGCATCGATCGAATCGATGAGCCAGCGCCAGCGTGCCCGCGTCTCGTCGATGAGACCGAGCGCAATGTTCACGCGATCGCCGAGGAGCTCCGCGGCCGAGCCGACTTCTTCGCGGCTCGTGAGCGGCAGGTCGCCGCGCAGCAGCGCTTCGAGGGCATCGGTCAGCTTCAGCTTGTTGCGGATCGAGAGCTCGATGTTGATGCGCTCCACACCGTCGGAGTAGCCGCCGAGGCCCTCGATCGGGATCACCACGTCCTCGTTGATCTTGAACGCGTTGGTGTGCTTCGAGATGGCGGCGGTGCGGCCGCGATCCAGCCAGAACTTGCGGCGCATGTCCGGCGCGACGGCGATGAAGCCCTCGGCCTGCCGCGCGTTCGCGATGCGCACGACCTGGGATGCGGCCGCTGCGACCGCGTCCTCTTCCTCGCCGACGATGTCGCCGACGAGCACCATCTTCGGACGGCCGGGGCGCCGCGCCTTGGTCGCGTAGCCGACCGCCTTCACGTAGCGCTCGTCGAGATGTTCGAGTCCCGCGAGCTTGGCGCCTCCGGGCTGTGCATCGAGGTATCGGCGGATCTCCACGATCGCCGGAACGGCTTCTCGCACCGGACCGAAGAATTCGAGACACACGGTGCGAACCGCGGGCGGCATGCGGTGCAGGACGAAGGTCGCCTGGGTGATGAGGCCGTCGCAGCCTTCCTTCTGGACGCCGGGAAGCCCGCAGAGCACCTTATCCGTTACGTCCTTGCCGAGGCCGGGCTTCCTGAAACACGAACCCGGTATCTCCAGGACCTCGGGCGCACCGAGGGGCGTTTTTCCATCGAGCGCAAAGCGACTCAGGCGAAAGCGCGCGAGCGGCACGTCGTGGATCTTGCCGAGGTTGTGCTCGAGCCGTTCGACGTGCAGCCACGTCGCGTCCGGTGTCACCATGCGCCACGCGGCGAGATTGTCGAGCGCCGTGCCCCACAGCACCGCCTTCTTGCCGCCGGCGTTCATCGCGACGTTGCCGCCGATGCAGGAGGCGTCGGATGACGTGGGATCGCACGCGAAGACGAGGCCCGCGCCATCGGCGACGTTCATCGCGCGGCGCGTCACCACGCCCGCGCCGCAGCGCAGGACCGGCACTGCGCGATCGAGGCCCGGCAACATCACCGCCTCTACCGGGCTCATGGTTTCGAGCTTCTCGGTGTTGATCACCGCCGAGAGCCGCGTGAGCGGAATCGCGCCGCCGGTGTATCCGGTGCCACCGCCGCGCGGGATGATGGTGAGGCCGAGGTCGATGCACGCCTGAACGATCGGCGCGACTTCCTCTTCGGTGTCCGGCGCGATGACAACGAACGGATACTCGACGCGCCAGTCGGTGGCGTCGGTGACGTGCGAGACGCGCGCGAAACCGTCGAACATGACGTTGTCGCGGTGTGTGACGCCCGAGAACCGGCCGCGGATGCGCTTGCGCAGATCGTATGTGGCGCGAAACTGCGCTTCGAACGCATCGACCGCCTTGCTCGCGGCGGCGAGGAGCGTCGTCACGCGATCGTCCGCGCGCCTGCGCCGCCGCGCGTCGATCGCAGTGAGACGTTCGCGCATTTCCGCGATCAACGCGGCGCGCCGTTTCGGATCCTTGATGAGCTCTTCTTCGATATAGGGATTGCGCGAGATGACCCAGATATCGCCGAGGACTTCGTAGAGCATCTTCGCCGAGCGCCCCGTGCGACGCTCGCTGCGCAACGCGTCGAGCATGTCCCACGCCGCTTCGCCGAGCAGCCGGATCACGATCTCGCGGTCGGAGAAGGAGGTGTAGTTGTAAGGGATTTCGCGGAGGCGGGTACTCATGGAGGGAATCCGGAAGCGAGAGCCGGGTGAGCCGCTCTGCACTTATGGTAGCGGTCGCGCTCTTATAGCGTAAACCCCGGGACACGCAAGGTCTTGTGAATGCGTGAGTCGGAGCAAGGAGCGTGCGCGCCTCCTGCCTGACGTCCGCGAGCCGCAGCAGCGAGGCGGTTGCGCACCGCCTGCATGTTAAGATCGCGTCCATCATTTCGGTCGGTCGGCGCGAAGTGGACCTCGGTTTGTCCCGCCCTCATCGCCGCCGCACCGATGTGCTCACCCATGACCTCCCCGCGCGACCGGATCTTTCACGAGGAAGACATGAACTACGCGATCGAATTTCCCGGGCCGACGACGCTGCCCGTTGCCGAAAGCAATCAGTCGTTTCCCGTCGGACGCATCTACTGCGTGGGCCGCAACTACGCGGAACATGCTCGGGAAATGGGGCACGATCCGGACCGCGAGCCGCCGTTCTTCTTCATGAAGCCGCCGGATGCGATCGTCCAGAACGGTGCGACGATCCCGTATCCGCAGATGACGAGCGACCTGCACCACGAGATCGAGATGATCGTCGCGATCGGCAAGGGCGGCGCCGACATCCCCGTGGATCGCGCGCTCGAACATGTCTTCGGCTATGGCGTCGGTCTTGACATGACCCGCCGCGATCTCCAGGGCGAAGCGAAAAAGATGGGCCGGCCGTGGGAGATGGGCAAGGCCTTCGACAACTCGGCGCCGTGCACGGCATTGAAAACCGTCGCGATGGTCGGCCACCCGGCCAAAGGCGCGATCTGGCTCGAGATCAACGGAGCGCTGCGTCAGCAGGGCGATCTCTCGGCGATGATCTGGAACGTACCCGAGACGATTTCGTATCTCTCGAAGCTCGTCACGCTGCGCGCGGGCGACGTCATCATGTCCGGAACGCCGGCGGGTGTCGGTCCCGTCAAAGCCGGCGACAAGCTGCACGGGCACGTCGAAGGCGTGGGCGATCTCACGGTTTCGTATGCCGGGTGAGAGGCGCCCCGCGCGAGCGCACACACTGAGCTGATTTCGTAAGGAGGCGTGAGCATGCAGACACGTAAGCTGGGTAAGAACGGTCCCGATGTGCCGGCGGTGGGTCTCGGCTGCATGGGCATGTCGATCAGCTATGGCGAGCCGAACGACGAAGAGTCGATTGCGACGATGCACCTGGCGCTCGAGCTGGGCGTGAACCTGCTCGTCACCTCGGATGCGTATGGCGCGGGCGTGAACGAGAGTCTCGTCGCCAAAGCGATCAAGGGCAAGCGCAACCGCTATCTCGTCGCGACGAAGTTCGGCAATCTCGCGCTCGCCGGCCGCGGTGCGGGCGGAAGTGCCCCCGCGCTCTCCGGTGGGCATCCCGACTGGGTGCCGCAGGCGTGCGATGCGAGCCTGAAACGCCTCGGCGTCGATATGATCGACATCTACGGGCTGCACCGCGTTGACCGCTCGGTGCCGATCGAAGAGACCGTCGGCGCGATGTCGCGCCTGGTCGAGCAGGGCAAGGTGCGCTATCTCGCGTTGTCGGAAGCCGGTGCCGAGACGATCCGGCGCGCGCACAAGGTCCATCCGATCGCAGCGCTCGAAACGGAATATTCGCTGTGGAGCCGCGACGTCGAGCGCGATATTCTTCCGACGTGCCGCGAGCTCGGGATCGGGTTCATGGCGTACGCGCCGCTCGGGCGCGGGTTCCTGACGGCCACGATCAAGACGCTCGACGCGCTGATTCCGAAAGATCGCCGGCGCGAGCACCCGCGCTTCGAGGCGTCCAACATCGAACGCAACCGCGAGCTGCTGAAGCCGCTCGAGACAATCGCGCAGGCGCACAAGGCGGCGCCGGCGCAGGTCGCAATTGCCTGGCTGCTGGCGCGAGGCGACGACATCGTGCCGATCCCCGGCACTAAACGGCGCAAATACCTCGAAGAGAATTGTGCGGCGGCGGAACTCGCTCTCACGGCCGAGGACCTCGCGTCGCTGGATAAAGCGTTCTCAGCCGAGGTGACCGCCGGCACGCGTTATCCGGAGAAGCAGTTGCAGGGTCTAGGGATTTAGTAGAACCACCCTATCCGTGTGTGAGCGACGGCCGCTGGAACAGCGTGTCCGTCGCGAAGTGACATTCGAGCGGCGATTAGCACTCTCGTCCGAGTGTACGAGGCTCAGGGCAGAACGCGGGGGCCGCGGAGCAGCGGGTCCCCGCGAACGAGAGCATTCCGGCTTCGGCGATCAGCACTCTCGTCGGAGTGTACGAGGCTCACGGCAGAACGACTGGGAGGCCGTGGCACGGCGAGCGCCGTCTAACTCGCCACGGCGAGCGCCTCCGCGATCGTTTCGCCCTTGGCGGCGCGCTCCGCCATCTCCTGCTGGAACTCGGGGGGGCCGTAAGCGGAAACCGCCTGCTGGTTGGTGTAGGCGCCGTCCTTCACGATCTGCTCCGAGTGGAGGAGAAGGCGCCCGTTCTCCTGGGCGAACTGCTGCAGCCACTTGAGCGCCCGTGGTGGGATCCGGCGCCCGACCGGAACGGCCACGTCTACCGGCCACCCGCGCCACGTCCATTGATTGAAAAGCACGATCACCTTGGCGTTGTTCGGCTTCATCCACTCCGGCAGCGGACTGCCTTCCATCCGCCAGCCGCAGATGAAGTGCCGGCAGGGATCGACCGGCCGGTTCTCGTAATTCCTGCAGCCCGAACCCGTGCTGTACGGGCACGGCCGACCGGGATGGACCGGCACCCCGTCCACCTGGATCTGAAGCCAGCCGTCGCAACAGGCGGTGCACGGCTGGCATTCCCGCGGGCCCGTGCTCTTGCTCAAAGACGACTCCTGACAAAGGGCCGATTTTAGCAGTGTGTCGGGCTTCCCTCCGACACACTGCCCCGCGCGCTCGGGGCCAAGTCTCAAGCGTCACGAACTGTTGCGTCCGCGCAACAAAGCCGCCGAAAGGTTAACGAACAGCCCGCCTTTCTGTTGCTGCGGCGATACTGTCTCCTGCAAACTACGCCCGAGGCCTCAATGAGGGGCAGGATTTTGGAGCTTCAGGTAGCGCTCCGAAGATGGGAACTCAAAAAGGAGAGATCGTTATGCAGAAGAAAATCATCGCGGCGGCTGTCGCAGGCGCGCTGGCCCTTCCGGCCGCGGCTGCCTATGCGCAGTCGAGCACGGTACAGCTATATGGGCGGGTCACTTACGAATACGGCTACATCAAATCGATGGGCCGCGCGAAAGACACCGATTACGCCGATACCCCGGGCGGCAGCGCCATCGGTTTCCGCGGTGAAGAGAAGCTCGGCGGCAATTTTTCTGCATGGTTCCAGTGCGAGAGCTCGGCCGACATTCGGGGGATGGATCAGACCGGATGGTGCACGCGTAACAGCGCGGTCGGTTTCAAAGGCGGCTTCGGCAACCTCCACTTCGGCCGTTGGGATACGCCGTTCAAACGCGCCTTGAACGTCGGCACGGTCGGCGCGGAAGAAACCGGCATTCTCGGCATGTCGTTCCTGCCGTTCGGCGGTTCGGGCGGTGCGGACGCCACGAACTCGGCGGACGGCCCGCAGCGCCAGCGCTGGAAGCGGCGCGAAGCGGGGTTGACGTATTACGAATCTCCGACCATCGCCGGATTCCAGGCGTTGGCCGCGGTCTCGTCCGGCAATTTCGCGGCGGACAATGCCATCCTCGACAGCACCCCGACCGCTGCCAACTCGCACAACGCGAAGCCTCGCGTCTGGTCAGCCGGGGTGACCTGGACGGCAGGACCGTTCGGCATCGGCGCAGGTTACGAGAAGCACAAAGAGTTCAACGTGCACGGGATCACACCGGCGAACAGCAGGGGTGGCGATGACACCGCTTGGGGTGCTTCGGCGGCGTTTACGTTCGGCCCGGTCAAGTTTGGTGGGACGTACCTCGATGCGGAATACGAGGGTCTGCCTGGCCAGGAAGCCAAGCGGAAAACCTGGACACTCGGCGTCGATTGGAGGATCTTCGGTGCGCACGGCTTGCAAGCGCAATACGCCGACGCTGGCGACGTCAAGGGCAACAGCGCCGTCGGCATCGCGCAGGGTGCGAACGGCGGCCTTGACCCCTCCGGTGGGGGTACCGGCGGCAATGCGTACTCGATCTCGTACAGCTACAACTTCTCGAAACGGACGCGGTTTAAGATCGGTTACGTGTACGTGGACCCCGACGGCAGCAACAGCACGTTCCGTGTCGGCAACTCGGCACGCGACCCGGCGGCGCGCGGCGAGAGCAGCCAGGGCGCCGCGTTCCACGTCAGCCACTCGTTCTAAAACAATAACTCGGCTGGTTTCACTCGACGGGCGCTTCGGCGCCCGTTTTTTTATGCTCAACCCGCTTGCTTGTGCTCGCCGCGCGCAATTGCGTTATAGAGCGTTTCAAGGTCGCGGGCGAATGCAGCAGAGTCGAAGAGAGGAGAGCGATCACGGGCGGCAGTGACCCGCGCGCGCACTTCCTGAAGCGAGTGCCGGTCGGTCGCAAGACATAGCGCGAGCGCCTCGTACTCTTCAAAGCTATACGTGACGAGGTCCGGCAGCCCCGCTGTCGTAAGGAGGCTGCCCGAGACGCGCGCGGCGAAAGTTTCGCCACACAATCCGACAGTGGGACACCCGCACCACACCGCGTCGCTCAGCGTCGTGTGCGACGTGTAGGGAAACGTGTCGAGCGCGAGGTCGGCGACGCGATAGCGGGCAAGATGCTGCGCGTAGGGCAGGCGGGGTGCGAACACCAACCGCTCGGAAGCGACACCCTGCGCTCGTGCGGCTTCGATCAGGTTGCGCTTCGCCTGCGCATTGCTGTCCACGAGCCAGAGCACGCTTCCCGGGACGTTGCGCAACAGCCGCAGCCACACCTCGAACACGTCCGGAGCGATCTTGAAAGTCTGATTGAAACAGCAGAAGACGAAGCCCTCTTCAGGGATGCCGTATGCGCGGCGGTCGAGCGCCTCTGCATGAGGGCGCTTGCGGTCGTTCGGCTGATAACAGTGCGGCAGACGCAGGATGCGTTCCGAGACCGATGTCCTCGCGGCCCGGAGGAATGATGAAGGTGTCGGCGATCAGGTAATCCATGAAAGCGGCGCCGGTGGTGCCGGGATAGCCGAGCCACGTGATCTGCACCGGGCACGGCCGGCGAGCCATGATGGTCAGCCGATCGCCGGCAGTGTAACCCTTGAGATCGACGAGCACATCGAGCGCATCCCCGCGGATGCGCTCCGCTGCGACGTCATCGGGCTCCCATGCGATATCGACGAAATGCTCGCACGCGGCACGGAGCCGCGCGCGCATGGGACCGCCGTCGTCCGGTCCGTGGGAGTAGGCGAATAGCTCGACGCGGTCGCGGTCGTGCAGCTCGAGTACTTCCGTTATGAGGTACGCCGCTGCGTGCTCCTGAAGGTCGGACGAAAGATAGCCGACGCGAAGCCGCGCGTTGCGCATCCTCGACGCGGAAGCAGGTGCCTCACTCGCCCTGTTGAAGCGCGCTTCGGCCCATCGGCGCGTGTAGTCGAGCTGCTGCCGCGGCGTCGTGGGCTCGCACAGCAGCCAGAACGGACTTCCCAATGCGGCGCCCCGCTCGATCTCGGGCTGCATCTTCTCCCACGCTGCGCGCCACTTCGTCCACTCGCACGCGTGCCGCAACTGGTACGTGAGCATGCCAAGGAGATTGCTCGACTGTGTGTGTTCGTAACCGGACTCGAGTATCGGTATGGCGCGGTCGAGCTCGCCGCGGACGATGTGAACATTGGCTGCCGTTGCGTACGCAGCCGCGGCGGACGGGTCGAGCGCGACGACGCGCTGCGCGGCCTCCAGCGCTTCATCGAGCCGGCCACTGTCGAAGAGCGCGCCGGCCAGCGCTGAAAGCGCGTTTCGATTGTCCGGCTCCGTCCGAAGCGTTGCGTTCAGATGCTCGACCGCTTCGCTCACACGGCCGAGAGCGATGCAGACGGACGCGAGACCCTCGTGAGCAGCGGCATAGTCCGGCGCCGCGGACAGTGCGGCGGTGTATTGATCGCGCGCTTCCTCGAGCTTACCTTGCAGCGCGAGCGTGAGCGCGAGGTTATTGCGGGCAGCCGCGTTCGCCGGCGCGAGCGAGAGCGCTTCGCTCAGATGCTTGACCGCGAGATCCCAACGCGACTGCTTTTGCAGCACGATGCCGAGATTGACCAGTGCATCCACGTAACGCGGCTCTGCGCGTAATACGCGCTCGAAGTGCCGCGCCGCTTCATCGAGCGCATCGTGCTGCAAAGCGAGCACACCCAGATTGAAAGCCGCATCGAGGTTATGAGGATCGATCCGCAGCACTGTTTCGAAGTGGTCGCGCGCTCCTTCACTGTCGTCGTTCTGGGCAAGCGCGCGTCCCATATTGAGATGACAATCGATGCCCCGCGGGTCCAGAGCGAGACCTTGCCTCAGTATGGGGATGGCATCGGCCGCGCGCCCCTGCTCGATCAGCGCGGCGCCCAGCCGCATGAAGGCGGAAGGTGGCGCGTCCGGTGAAGCGACCACTTTCGCCAGTGCGCTCTCCGCATCGGCGAACCGGCCCAGCATGAGATAAGCGAGGCCGAGGTATTCGAGAGCGGCGACATGACGCGGAGCTGCCGCAAGCACTTGCACGAACGGAGTCACGGCACGGTGTGCATCGCCTTCCGTGAGATGGGTGAGCCCGAGCAGGTACAGCGCTTCCGCATTACGCGGCGCGCGACGCAGAACGTCATCGCAGAGCGACCGTGCACGCGCGGGCGCGCCCTCACGCAGGAGCTCGTAAGCCTGCTTCAGTTTCCTGTTCAAAGATGCGGACATCGAGGGCGTGGTGGCGAGGTCATGGCCGTTGCATGGCAGGCCGCAAACTGTACCACTTCGGCGCGGGCCTCCTACTACAATACCGCCCGAGCCGGAGCGAAAGCTCCACGACTGCCGCGCGATCGCCTGCGCGGCACCGTATCCCCCGATCGCGGCACATGGAACAGCGCGCAGAAGCAACCCACTCCAGAGAGCAACTGCTGCAGCAGGTGACGGAGCTCATGCGCCGTCTGAAGCTGGAGGAGGATCTCTTCGCGGGCCACGAGTCGCCAGCACGCGAGCGCGTGGAAGACGCGCTGCGCACGCGCAACCTGAAAGCGCTTCAGCCCGAGCTCGATCGGCTGCATCCAGCCGATGTCGCTTACGTCCTCGAAGCGCTCCCGCTGGATGAGCGGCTCGTCGTATGGGATCTCGTGAAAGCCGAGCGCGACGGCGAGATCCTGCTCGAAGTCTCCGATGCCGTGCGCGAGTCGCTCATCGCGAGCATGGACGAAGACGAGCTCGTCGCCGCGACCGAGCAGCTCGACACCGACGAGATCGCCGATCTCGCGCCGGACTTGCCGCGGGAGGTCATCCAGGACGTCTTCAAGTCGCTGTCGGTGGAGGAGCGCGAGCAGCTCCGCTCGGCGATGTCCTACCCTGAAGACTCGGTCGGCGCGATCATGGACTTCGACATGGTGGAGGTGCGCGCGGATGTCACGGTCGAGGTCGTGCTGCGATATCTGCGCCGGCTCGACGATATGCCGGACCATACCGATCAGCTTTTCGTGGTGGATCGCGACGCGCACCTGAAAGGCCTGCTGCCCGTGAATCGGCTGCTCGTGAGCTCGCCGGAGGCGTTCGTGGGCGAGCTCATGCTCCGCGAGTTCGCCCAGTTCAATCCATGGGAGGACGCTCAGGAAGCCTCCACGGCCTTCGAACGCTACGACCTCGTGTCCGCTCCCGTGGTGGATGACGATGGGCGGCTGGTGGGCCGCGTGACGGTGAACGCGGTCGTCGACTATATCCGCGCGTCGCAGGATTTCGACATGCTGTCCGCCGGGGGCTTGCGGGAGGACGAGGATCTCTTTGCCTCGGTATGGAAAAGCGTGCGGAACCGTTGGACTGTGGCTCGCCGTGAATCTCGTCACCGCCTTCATCGCCTCGCGCGTGATCGGGCTCTTCGAGCACTCGATCGCTCAGCTCGTTGCGCTCGCCGCGCTGATGCCGATCGTCGCGGGCATCGGGGGCAACTCGGGCAACCAGACCATCACGATGATCGTTCGTGCGCTCGCGCTGGGGCAGATCACCCGCGAGAACTTCCGCAAGCTCTTCATGAAGGAAATTGGGGTGAGCGTCCTGAACGGCTTCATCTGGGGGACCGTCGTTGGCCTTTTTGCGTTCCTCATCTACAAGAACTGGGAGCTGGGCGTGGTGATGACCGCCGCGATGCTGCTGAATCTCCTGCTCGCCGCCGTAATGGGGGTCTCGATTCCGCTGCTCATGGAAAAGCTCGGCCGGGACCCCGCGCTGGGCTCGAGCGTGCTGATCACGGCCATCACCGACAGCGGCGGCTTTTTTATTTTCCTCGGGCTTGCTACCCTGTTTCTGATATGACGCCGAGCGGTAGCACCGTGTCGGCCTTGCTACCCGACACGCAGCCAAAGGAAAGGAGGTTACGGAGGAAAACCTTGGTTTTCCTCTGTTCCGTAGGGCGGCGAGGCCCGAGCCGAAGGCAAGCGCCGCCCCCGTGAAAGGAGGTTACGGAGGAAAACCTTGGTTTTCCTCTGTTGCTGTAGGGCGGCGAGGCCCGAGCCGAAGGCAAGCGCCGCCCCCGTGAAAGGAGGTTACGGAGGAAAACCTTGGTTTTCCTCTGTTCCGTAGGGCGGCGAGGCCCGAGCCGAAGGCAAGCGCCGCCCCCGTGAAAGGAGGTTACGGAGGAAAACCTTGGTTTTCCTCGTCCGTAGGGCGGCGAGGCCCCGCACGTTCTGCTCGAGGCCTGGTACATACTGATGCAAATACTGACTGACGCCGAAATGCGTCGTTCGCGGGGCCCGCTGCTCCGCAGCCCCGCTTACCGATGATGGGGTGATTCTAAAGCAACGTTGTTCTCCGGAATAAAGGGTCGCCGGTGTCTGTTGGTCAGGAAGTGCGCCACATGGTGCCAATGCCTTGAACGATTTCGCGAGCCGCGTCGAAGAGCTCATCCCGCGGCTGCGCCGCTATGCGCGCGCACTCACGGGAGAGCGCAGCGCGGCGGACGATCTCGTCCAGGACACGCTCGAGCGCGCCTGGATGAAGCTTCACCTGTGGCGCCGCGGCAGCGATCTGCGGGCGTGGCTTTTCACGATCATGCACAACGTTCACGTCAACCAGGTGCGCTCGCGCCGGCGGCCGACGACGCTGCCGCTCGACGACGAGATGTCGCGACAGCGCCGGTGCGCGCCACGCAGATCGGACATGCTCGAAGTGCGCGACATCGACACGGCGCTGCGGCGCCTGCCGGCTCGAGCAGCGCGAGGTGCTGCTGCTGGTCGCGCTCGAGCACATGTCGTACGAGGAAGCGGCGCGATACGCTTGGCATCCCGATCGGCACGGTCATGTCGCGCCTCGCGCGCGGCGCGCGAACGGCTGCGGCATGCTGCTGGAGGCCGATGCGGCGCGGCCAGCCTGAAGGTCGTGAAATGAGCAGACACTCGATTACCGAAGCCGATCTGCACGCGTGGCTCGACGGCGAGCTGCCGACCCGAGCGGCGCGCCGAGGTCGAAGCGTATCTGGCGGCGCATCCCGAGGACGCCGCGCGGCTTGCCGCCTACCGGCGTAACGACGATGCGCTCGACCGCGCGCAGTTCGATTCCGTGCTCGACGAGCCGGTGCCGGCGCGCTTCAGCCGGCAACGCTGCGCCATGCGGCGTGGCCTGCGGCTCGCTGCGGCGCTCGCCTGGTTCGCGCTCGGCGGCATCGCCGGCTGGCATGTGCACGAACTGCAAGCCGCGCCGACAAGCGCGCCGACCGCTCCTGTCATGGGCGCAGCGGGCCGCCGTCGCCCACGCCGTATACACGCCCGGAGGTCCGGCATCCGGTGGAGGTGGCGGCGGACCAGGAGGCCGCATCTCGTCGGCATGGCTTTCCAAGCGCCTCGGCACGCCGCTCAAGATCCCGCATCTCGATCGCGGGGTTACGCGTCTGGTCGGTGGCCGGCTGCTGCCCGGCGAGGACGGCGCCGGTGGCGCAGTTCATGTACCAGGATGCGCAGGGCCAGCGGCTGACGCTGTACGTGCGGACCAACCGGGAGCACAACCAGGAGACGGCGTTCCGCTTCGCGCAGGAAGGCAACGTGCGGGTCTTCTACTGGATCGACCGCGGCCTCGGCTATGCGCTTTCGGGCGAGATCAGGAAAGAGGATCTGCTGCGCGTCGCGACGGCGGTGTACCAGCATCTCAATCCCTGAGAAGATGAACGGCGCGGCTTCCGCGAAGGTACTGCTGAACGAGCGACTGGCGGACGAAAGGGACAACAGACGGAGGAGGGGGAGCGGGAGGCCGGGGGTTACCCAGCCCCCGCTTTACTGACTACTACTTCTTCTTCGCTGCTTTTTTCTTCGCTGCTTTTTTCTTAGCTTTTTTCTTCGCTGCCATTGTAGTCTCCTTTAAAGTTAACCTAGGCATGCATCACGTGCGACTGGTTGGCTCCGCACTCCCATCGCACGACTTTTCGAACGTTGTTAGCAGTCGTCTCTTCCATCGTTCTCCCGAAAAAAATTTCGGAAAAACCGCGCGTGGTGCGCCAATTCTATGCTACAGCTCAAAAAAAAAGCAACACCTTTGTCAAATGCTGTTTGACGATGGAATATCGATTTGTGTGTTTGATCGCAACACTTCGAATGCGATGAACGAGTGAGAAATGATGAAGCGATGACGTGATCGAATCGTATCATGCACGTCATTCGCTACTCACTCATCACTCGTCACGCTCACGAGAGGCAGCCGCCGCTCGCGAGCGATGAGATCGGCTACAGCTCTTCGCGCTCGCTCACGACGATGGATGCGGTCTCCATCGACCATCACTTCGGCGGCGCGCGGGCGGCGTGTTGTAGTTCGACGCCATGCTCATGCCGTATGCGCCCGCCGACATGATCGCGAGGAGATCGCCTTCCCGGGCGGGCAGAGCGCGTCCCTGCGCGAGGAAGTCTCCGGTCTCGCACACCGGACCGACGATGTCGTAGGTCCCGGTTGCGTCGCCCTCCCGCACCGGCAGCACCTCGTGCCACGCATCGTACAGGGCGGGCCTCATGAGGTCGTTCATGGCCGCGTCGACGATGGCGAAGTTGCGGTCTTCGTCCTCGCTTGAGGTACTCGATGCGGGTCAGGAGGACGCCCGGCATTGCCGGTGAGCAGCCGCGCCCGGCTCGAACAGAGAGCTTGTGCCGTGGATCGGGAAACGCATTCATGACCGCCCGCGCGTACTCCCGCGACGTCGGGGGGCGTCTCGCCTGTGTAGCGGATGCCGAGGCCGCCGCCGACGTCGATGTGCGCGAGCTCGATGCCGTCCGCTTCGAGCCGTGCCACGAGCTCGGCGATCTGCCGCAGCGCCTCGGCGATCGGCGCGATGTCGGTGAGCTGCGAGCCGATATGGCAGTCGATGCCTCGATCCGCACGTGTTCGAGCGTGCGGCCGCCCGCGCGTAAAGGGCGGCTGCCTCGGTATACGCGATGCCGAACTTGTTCTGCTTGAGACCGGTCGCGATGTAAGGATGCGTGCCGGCGATCGACGTCCGGGTTCACGCGCAGGCTGACCGGCGCGCGCTTGCCCAGCTCGCCCGCGACGCGATCGATTCGCGTGAGCTCGCTTCCGATTCGACGTTGAAGCACAGTATGCCGGCCTTCAAGCGCCAGGCGGATCTCTTCGGAGGACTTGCCGACGCCCGAAAAGACGACTTTCGCCGGGTCGCCGCCTGCGGCGAGCACGCGCTGCAGCTCGCCGCCCGACACGATGTCGAAGCCGCTGCCCAGCCGTGCGAAGAGGTCGAGCACCGCGAGGTTGGAGTTCGCCTTCACCGCGTAACAGACGAGGTGGATCGCGCCGGCGAAAGCGGCGTCGAAGCTCGTGAAGGCATCCGTGAGGGCCGCGCGCGAATAGACGTAGCACGGCGTGCCGAGCTCGGCGGCGATGCGCGAAAGCGGCACCTCTTCGACGTGCAGCTCGCCTCGCTCGATAGTCGTAAGGATTCACTTCGGAGCGGGTGCCGTTTCGGCGGGTGTCGGCCGTTCGGGCGGCGCCGGGGCAGGCATGATCGGCGCCGGCTTCTGCGCGCCAGCTGTCGGGCTTCGGCAGGTACAGCGGCCCTTTGTAGCCGCAGCCGCCGCATGCAAGAGCCCGGTCGCGATGACGATGAGGAGAAACGCGCATGCCGATTCTATACCAGCAGGTAGCGATGGCCTTCGTGGCGCAGCTCCTTGCGCCGCGCCGCATAGTCGGGCACGAGCTGCGCCGACCATGCGCCAGAAGCGCTGCGAATGGTTCATTTCGATCAGGTGCGCGACTTCGTGCGCGACGACGTAGTCGAGGAGGCGCGCGCGGCATCTGCACGAGCCGCCAGTTGAGATGGATGCGCCCGCTTACGTGGCAGCTCCCCCAGCGCGTGCGGGCGCTCGGAGAGTCGCACCTGCGGGAAGACGGTCGACGCCGAGCAGCAGCCGGTAATGTTCGACCCGCTCCTCGAAACACGCGAGCGCCTGCTCGTGCAGCCAGTCGTGGACGGCGTGCGCGATCGACCGCGGGACGCTCCGCGCAGGGCCGACGATCAGCTCCGCGCCGTGCACGTGCACCGCGTCGGCTGGCTGCCGCTTCCGCGATCCGGAGAGTCAACGGCTCACCCAGGAGCATGAGAGCTTCGCCGTCGGCCCAGCGCCGCGGCGCGGCGCGACGCACCTGCCATTCCTCGAGCTTGCGCAGCACCCACTCCGAGTGCTTGTGCAGCAGCCGCTCGATCGCGCCGTGCGTCGCGTGCCACGGCGCGCCCACGCGCAGCGCCCTCTTCGTCGACCAGTATCGAGATCGCGCGGCGCCGCAGGCTGCGCTTGATCGTGTAGCTGACGAGCGTGCCTTCGAGCGCGAGATGCGCGCGGCCGACGACCTGCTGCTGCCGGAAGGTGAGCGGCAGCTCGAGCTGACTACCGCGTTATCCGTTTCATGTGCCTCGTATCCGTCGCTTTTCTTCGCCGATCCATTGTTCCATGTCGCTGCATGAGCTCCGGCGCTTTCCTCCCCGCGGAGGGCACGACGGGGCCGATGCTCACCGTGATCGTGCCGGCACGCTTGAGGAACGCGTTGCGCGGCCAGCACCGCCCCGCATTGTGCGCCACCGGCACGACCGGCGCACCGGTTTGCGCGGCGAGCCACGCGCCGCCGACCTGGTAAACGCCGCGTCGCGCCCGGCGCGCTGCGCGTGCCTTCGGGAAACATGACGATGCTGAAACCCTGCGCGCAGGCGCTCGCGGCCCTGCTCCAGCGTCTGTCTGAGCGCGCGCGCGCCGGCCTGCGACGATCGATCGCGATGGGCGAAAGCATCGCGAGGCCCCAGCCGAAGAACGGGATCCACAGGAGCTCCCGCTTCACCACCCAGACCTGCGGCGGAAAAATCAGTCTGCAACGCGATCGTTTCCCAGGCCGACTCGTGATTGGCAAGGATGACCGATGGACCGCTGGGATGTTCTCGGCGCCCAGCACCCGATAGCGGATGCCGCAGATGCGCTCGCCACACCACACCATGAACCGCGACCACGCGCGTGATGATGCGATAACGCGTTTGCCGCGGAAGGGGGAACGTGAGCAGCGCGACGATCGAATAGGGCGGCGTGACGCCGAACTGCACCAGCGCATACGCCGCCGAGCGGACGAACTCGCACGCGCTCATCGCACGATCGCGCGCACGGCCTCGGCGAGATCGGCGTAGATCTGCGTGCCTTCGGGCAGCCCGCCCGCCGCTCGCGTCCTCTCGCCCTTGCCGGTGAGGACGAGCATCGGCACCGCGCCGACCGCGGCGGCGGCCTGGAAGTCGCGCAGCGAGTCGCCGATCGCCGGAACGCCTTTCAGGTCCATGTTGAAGCGGCGTGCGATCTCCTCGAGCAGCCCCGGCCGCGGCTTGCGGCACGCGCAGTTCGCGTCCTGCGCGTGCGGGCAGAAGAAGATCGCGTCGATGCGCCCGCCGATCTGGGCGAGCGCGCGATGCATCCTGTCGTGGATCGCGTTCAGCGTGGAGACTTCGAAAAGGCCGCGCCCGACGCCGGACT
Source organism: uncultured beta proteobacterium (assembly GCA_963808765.1). Lineage (GTDB taxonomy): Bacteria > Pseudomonadota > Gammaproteobacteria > Burkholderiales > SG8-41 > JAQGMV01. The sequence continues at coordinate 314,277 of CAWEHH010000030.1, read as the reverse complement.
GGTTCGTCGCGAGCACCACGTGATAGCCGGCATGGTTCAGCCGCGCGATCGCTTCCAGGCTGCCGCGGATCGGGCGCCACTCGTCCGGCCCCTTGATGTAGCTGTCGCTGTCGTGGTTGATGACGCCGTCGCGGTCGAGGATGACGAGCTTCATGGGAGGGGGTCTGGGATGGGGTCTGGGATGGGGTCTGTCCCGGAGTTTTGGGGCGCTCGCGAAAGCCAGCCCGAAAACCGGGACTGACCCCTGTACACGTGGCTGGAAACCGCGGGACCGCCCCCGCAGCGGGACTGCCCCGGGATCGATGTCGACTGTGATCGATTCACACTGCCAGCTTCGAAATGTCCGCGATGCGATTCATCGTCTCGCGCAGCTGCGCGAGCAGCGCGATGCGATTGTCGCGCAGCCGCTCGTCGTCCGTCATCACCATGACGCCGTCGAAGAACGCATCCACCGGGCCTCGCAGCGCCGCGAAGCGTCTTCAGCATGCGCTCGATAGTCCTGCGCCGCGTAGTGCGCTCGGCCGCGATTGCGCGGCGGCGGCGAACTGTGCGGCGAGGGCGCTGCTCGGGCTGCTCGACCAGCAAGCGCCTCGTCGAACTCGCAGGAACCCGCGTCGCCTTCCTGAGAATGTTGCCGATGCGCTTGTTGGCCGCCGCGAGGCCGGCGCCTCGGGCAGCGTGTTGAACATCTTCACCGCTTCGAGCTGCAGCGGCACGAGGTCGATCCGATCCGGTCTCAGCGCGAGCACCGCATCGATCTCGGCCGCGGAATAGCCGGCTTCGGCGAAATAGCCGCGCATGCGGTCGAAGAAGAAATCGAGAAGCTGGGCATCCGCCGTGGAATCGTTCGGCTTGCGCTGCACGGCAGGCGCGTTCGAAACCTGGCTCTTTCCAGCCGCGGCTTCGAACGACTCCTGGAAAACACCGAACGCCGCCTCGATGAGTTGCGACAGCGCGAGCGGGAGCTTGCGCTCGGCCAGGATGCGAATGACGCCCAGCGCCTGGCGGCGCAATCCGAACGGATCCTTGTCGCCGCTCGGCTGCTGGCCGATCCCGAAGAGGCCCGCGAGCGATTCGAGCTTGTCCGCGAGCGCGACGACGCAACCTTCGGTCGATTCGGGGAGCGCGTCGCCGGCAAAGCGCGGCCGGTAGTGCTCTTCGATCGCGTCCGCCACGGCCGCCGGCTCGCCGTCGTGCAGCGCGTAGTAGCGCCCCATGATGCCCTGCAGTTCCGGAAACTCGCCGACCATGCCGGTGAGCAGGTCCGCCTTGCAGAGCCTTGCCGCACGTGCCGGCGGTTTCACGTCGATGCCGAGCGCGGCCGAGATCGGCAGCGTGAGCCGCTCCACGCGCTCGACGCGCTCGAGCTGCGTGCCGAGCCGGTTGTGATAGACGACCTGCGCCAACTGTGACACGCGCTCTTCGAGTCGAGTCTTTCGGTCCTGGTCGTAGAAGAATTTCGCGTCGGCGAGCCGCGCGCGCAGCACGCGCTCGTTGCCGTGAACGATGTTCGGCGGGATCGTCGGTCGGCAGGTTCGAGACGAGCAGGAAGCGCGGCAGGAGCTTCGATGAAGCCGGATCCGTGAGCGGAAAGTACTTCTGGTGCTGCTTCATCGAAAGCACGAGGCATTCCTGCGGCACTTCCAGGAACGCCTCGCTGAAGCGGCCTTCGTACACCACAGGCCACTCGACGAGCGCGGTCACCTCGTCCAGCAGCGCGTCGTCGGCCGCGACGCGGGCACGGTCAGCCGCTGATTTACGCAATGCCTCGGCAATGCGCGCCTTGCGCTTCTCGAAGTTCGCCACCACCCACGCCTCTTGCGAGCACCTGCTCGTAGTCCCGCGCGTGTGGCAACCCCCAAGCGCCGCGCGACAGGAATCGATGGCCGCGCGTCGAGCTGCTGCTCGCGACACCGAGCACCGTGCCGGGCACCACGCGCGCGCCGTGCATCATCATGAGGCCGTGCACCGGGCGCACGAACTCGGCGTCGCTCGCGCCCCAGCGCATCACCTTCGGAATCGGCAACGCCCGAAGCGCCGCCGCCACTTTCGATTCGAGTGCGCTCGCGAGCGTGCTCCCCTTCGTCGTCGCGCGATAAAAGAATGCCGGGCCCTTGGGCGTGTCCCTTTGCTCGAGCAACTCGATAGCGACGCCGTTCTTGCGCGCGAATCCCAGCAGGGCTGGTGTCGGCTTGCCAGCCGCATCCAGGCCGACCTTGACCGATGGCCCGGCGACGTCGGCGGTCCTGTCGGGCGCCGCCTCACGCACGTTTCCGATCTCGACCGCGAGCCGGCGCGGCGTCGCGAACCAGCGAACGGCGCTGTCGGTGCTCAGAAACCCATCCTGAGCGAGTGCCTTCGAAAGCGCGTCCGCGAACGCCTGTCCGAGGCGCGCGAGCGCCTTTGGCGGAAGCTCCTCGGTGAGGATCTCGACCAGAAGCGTATCCGTGCTCATGCGGCCGCCACTTCCCGCCTGCACATCGGGAAGCCCAGCGCTTCTCGCGAAGCGTAATAGGCCTGGGCGACGAGCCGCGAGAGTGTGCGCACGCGTGCGATGTACGCCGCCCGCTCGGTCACCGAGATCGCGCCCCGCGCATCCAGCAGGTTGAACGTGTGCGAGCACTCGAGCACCAGCTCGTACGCCGGCAGCACGAGGCCGGCTTCGACCAGCCGCTTCGACTCGCTTTCGCATGCGGCGAATTGCTGCAACAGCAGGGGCACGTTCGCGACCTCGAAGTTGTAGTGCGATTGCTCGACTTCGTTCTGGTGGTAGACGTCGCGGTACGTGACGCCGTCGACCCAGACGAGGTCGTAGACGTTTTCGCGCGCCTGGAGGTACATCGCGAGCCGCTCGAGCCCGTAGGTGAGCTCACCCAGCACCGGACGGCAGTCGAGGCCGCCGACCTGCTGGAAATAGGTGAACTGCGTGACCTCCATGCCGTTCAGCCAGACTTCCCAGCCGAGCCCCCACGCGCCGAGCGTAGGCGATTCCCAGTCGTCCTCGACGAAGCGGATGTCGTTGGCGAGCGGATCGATGCCCAGCGCATACAGCGACTCGAGATAGAGATCCTGGAGACGCTCGGGCGAGGGCTTCATCACGACCTGATATTGATAGTAGTGCTGGAGCCGGTTGGGGTTCTCGCCGTAACGGCCGTCCTTCGGCCGCCGCGAAGGCTGGACGTAGGCGGCGTTCCACGGTTCGGGGCCGATCGCGCGCAGGAACGTGGCGGTGTGAAAGGTGCCGGCGCCGACCTCCATGTCGTACGGCTGCAACAGCGCGCAGCCCTGGCGGTCCCAGTACTGGTTGAGCGCGAGAATGATCTGCTGGAACGTGAGCATGAGGGCTTTACGCGAAGGGCGGATTCTAGCAGCGTGTCGGACTTGCTATCCGACACGTGGCCGAATCAGCCGCGCCGCGTGCGGCCCCGCCATACGGCCACCGCGACGAGCGCCGCGCACAGCGCAAGAGCGACGCTGTTGCCCCAGCGCACGTAGGGCGTCGCGCCGGTATAGCCGCGCACGGTGGCGGACACCGCGGCAGTCGAGAACTGCGGTGCCGCCGCCACGACCTCCCCGCGTTCGTCGATCACGGCGGTCATGCCGGTGTTCGTCGCGCGCAGCATGTAGCGGCCCGTCTCGAGCGCGCGCGCCTGCGAGATCTGAAGATGCTGCCGCGGCGCGATCGATCGCCCGAACCACGCGACGTTGCTCATGTTGACGAGCAGCGTGGCGTCGGGAAGCTGCCGGATGATTTCCTCGCCGAAGGCATCCTCGTAACAGATGTTGACGGCGATGCGCTGGCCGGCCACTTCGAGCGGGCGCGGCGCGCGGGTGCCGGGCGAGAAATCCTGGAGCGGGATCGAGAGCATGCCGACGATCCACGCGAGCACCGGGCGCAGCGGAATGAACTCGCCGAACGGCACGAGGTGCGACTTGCGGTACGCCTGCGTGGGCGAGGTGCCGATCGAAACCACGCGAGTTGTAATAGTCGCCCGCGGGCTCGCGCTCCGGAACGCCGATCAGAACGTCACCGCCGTTCGCGCGCGCATGCGCGGCGAAGCCGCGGAGGTAGTCCGGGGGGACGTCATGCAGAAAGAGCGGCAGCGCGGTCTCGGGCAGCACGATGAGCCGCGCATCGCTTGCGAGCGCGAGGTCGCGATACGTGATCAACGTCGTGCGCAGGCCCTCGTCGGTCCACTTGATCTCCTGCGGAATGTTCCCCTGGAGCAGCGCGACGGAGACGGGATCGCCCGCCGGAGACGTCCAGCGCACCTGTTGTAACGCGAAGCCGCCGAGCCACAGACTGAGGAGGACGACTGAGGGTATGAGTAAGCCCGTGCCGTTGCGCCCCTGCGCGCGGCGGCGCTCGAGAACGCATTGCGCGAACAGGAACACGATCCCCGCACTGGCAGTCACGGCGAGCGTGACGCCGTAGATGCCGGCGACAGGCGCGTAGCCCGCGAGGGGACTCACAGGCACTTGAGAATAGCCGATGCCGAGCCACGGAAAGCCCGTGAACAGCCATCCGCGCGTCCATTCCGCGAGCGTCCACATGGCCGGGACAAGCACGAGCGCCTTCAGCGCCAGCGTGCCAGGCAGGCGTTTATAGGCGTAGCCGACGACGCCCGGAAAGAGCGCGAGATAAGCGCAGAAAAGCAGCGTGGCGAGCGCCGCGAGCGGGGCGGGCATGGCGCCGAAATCGTGCAGGCTCACGTAGACCCATGAGACGCCCGTCAGGAAGAATCCGAGCCCGAACCACCAGCCCAGCCGAGCCGCGGACCTGGCGTCGGAGACTCGCGTCCACAGATGCAGCAGAAACGCGAGCGTCACGATCGGGAGCGGAAAAAGATAGAGCGGCGCGAAGCCGGCGACGCTCGCCGCACCGAGCGCACCGGCGAGGAGGGCCGCACGATCGGGCATCCAGCGCGCCCGCTTTCCGCTCGCCGTCCCGGCTGCCCTGGCGGCGCCGTCGTCAGCCTGCTGCATGCGGGTCACGCTTCGGCCGAGCTGCGCGCTTCGACTTCGAGCAGATCGAGTCTCCGGCTGTCGGCCCGCAGCACCTTGAAGGTCAGGCCCTCCATGGTGACCTGCTCGCCGCGCTTCGGAACGCGGCCGAAATGCTTGAGCACCAGCCCGCCGATCGTGTCGAACTCCTCGTCGCTGAAACGGGTCCCGAGTTTCTCGTTGAAGTCGCCGATCTCGGTGGCCGCCTTCACGCGATAGTGGCCGGTTCGTTCCTGGACGATGTTGTCTTCGTCCTCGTCGTAGTCGTATTCGTCTTCGATCTCGCCGACGATCTGCTCGAGCACGTCCTCGATCGTGACGAGGCCCGCCACGCCGCCGTATTCGTCCACCACGATCGCGATGTGGTTGCGGTTTTTGCGAAACTCCTTCAGCAGGACGTTGAGCGGTTTCGATTCCGGGATGAAAACGGCCGGCCGCAGCATCTCGCGCACGTTGAACTCCTCTTCGCCGGCGTAGTAGCGCAGCAGGTCCTTCGCGAGCAGGATGCCGAGCACGTCGTCCTTGTTGCCGCTCGTCACGGGAAAGCGCGAGTGCGCGGTCTGAATGACCAGCGGCACGAACTCATCGGGTGCATCGTTGATGTCGATCACGTCCATCTGCGAGCGGGGAACCATGATGTCGCGCGCCTGAAGCTCGGAGACTTGAAGAACGCCTTCGATCATCGAGAGTGCGTCCGCATCGAGGAGATTGCGTTCGTGGGCGTGGCGCAGCACTTCGATCAGTTGGTCGCGGTCCTCGGGCTCGCGCATGATGAATGCGGAGATGCGCTCGAGGAGCGACGGTTTACTGTGGGTGTCATCCATGATGGGTAAGAGGAGCGTACGGATCCGGGTAGCCGAGGCCCTTCAGTATGCGGGTCTCGAGCGCTTCCATGACTTTCGCAGCGCGGTTGCCCGCATGGTCGTAGCCTTGCAGGTGCAGCACGCCGTGGATGGTGAGGTGAGCGTAGTGGGCCGCGAGCGTCTTTCCCTGCTCGCGCGCTTCACGCGCCACGACCGGCGCGCACAACGCGAGATCCCCCGCAAAAGGCGGCGAATCGTTCAGCACGAAGGTGAGGACGTTCGTTGCATAGTCCCTGCCGCGGTAGGTGCGGTTGAGCGTGCGGCCTTCCGCGAGCCCGACCACTCGCACCGTGATCCGAGCGTCGTGCTCGAGCGCCGAACCGGCCCACTCGCAGAAATCGTCATGGGTGGGCGCGCCGCGCGCAGTCGTCGCATATTGCACCGTCAGGTCGAGGAGCGGCCGCTGCACGCGCCGCTCACTCCGGTGGCTTGCGCGCGCGCGTGCGCGCGTCGCGTGCTTCCCGGTTTCCATAAGCATTTACGATGCGCTGCACGAGCGGATGGCGAACCACGTCTTCCGCGCCGAAATGGGTGAAGGCGATGCCGCGGATTTTCTTCAGCACTTCCTGCGCGTCGACGAGCCCGCTTTTCTGGCCGCGCGCGAGGTCCACCTGCGTGATGTCGCCCGTAACGACCGCCTTGCTGCCGAAGCCCATGCGCGTGAGAAACATCTTCATCTGCTCGGGCGTTGTATTCTGCGCTTCGTCCAGTATCACGAACGAGTGGTTGAGCGTGCGGCCTCGCATGAATGCAAGCGGGGCGATCTCGATCGCGCCGCGCTCGAACATCTTCGCCACCTTGTCGTAGCCCATGAGGTCGTAAAGCGCATCGTAGAGCGGACGCAGGTACGGGTCGACCTTCTGCGCCATGTCGCCCGGAAGAAAGCCCAGGCGTTCGCCAGCCTCGACGGCAGGGCGCACGAGCACGATGCGCTTCACGTTCTCCCGCTCGAGGGCGTCCACCGCGCAGGCGACCGCGAGATACGTCTTGCCGGTGCCGGCGGGGCCGACACTGAAGGTGATGTCGTGCGTCTGGATGTTGTGCAGATACTCGACCTGGTGCGGCGTGCGGCCGTGCAGATCGGGCCGCCGCGTGATCAGGGTCGGCGCCGCGACCTTCGTCTTGCCGGACTGTTCCGCGCCGGCCTCGATCAGGCCGAGCTGCACGTCTTCGAGGGAGAGCGCTTCATCGGCCTGCTCGTAGAAGCGCTGCAGGAGCTTCGCCGCGAGCCGCGTGGGCGCGGCGCTTCCGCTGACCGCGAAGTTCTCGCCGCGTCGTGCGATCGTCACGTCGAGCGCGGTTTCGATCTGGCGCAGGTTCTCGTCGAGCGCGCCGCACAGATTCGCGAGCCGCTGGTTGTTGACCGGCGTGAAGCTGAGTTCGAGGGCCTCAGCAATTAGAACCACCCCTTTCTCGGTGAGCGGCGCGCCTGGAACAGGCTGTCGCCGCGAACGTAACATTCGAACGTACTTGAGTATTCTTTACATCATCTGTACGAGGCTTTGGAGAGCACGATCGGCGCGCCTGGGACAGGCTTCTCTCGCGAACGTAACATTCGAACGTCCTTGAGTATTCACATCAATCTGTACGAGGCTTTGGGGCATCGTTATCGATTTCTCCGCGCAGCGAATGCGCAAGGGCTGCCGTAATCGCGACTTCGATGAACTCGCCGATCAGGCTGTGCGGGCCGCTGAAGTTCACGACACGATTGTTGCCGGTGCGGCCCATGAGCTCATCGGAATTTCTGCGGGACCGGCCTTCGACCAGCACGCGCTGCCGCGTGCCGACGAGCGCGGCGCTGATCGCCTGCGCTTGGCGCTTCGATCTTCTGCTGCAGCGTTTGAAGCCGCTCGAGCTTGACCTCCTGCGCCGTCGCGTCTGGCAGATCGGCCGCAGGGGTGCCCGGACGGGGGCTGTAGACGAAGCTGAAGCTCGAATCGAATCCGATATCGTCGACGAGCTTCAGCGTCGCCGCGAAATCGCGTTCCGTTTCTCCGGGGAAACCGACGATGAAATCCGAGGAGATCGAGATTTCCGGCCGCACGGCACGCAGCCGGCGCACGATCGACTTGTATTCGAGCGCGGTGTAGCCGCGCTTCATCGCCGCGAGCACGCGATCGGAGCCGGACTGGACGGGCAGGTGGACATGGCTCACGAGACTGGAAACACGCTCGTAGCTGTCGATCAGCCGTTGCGTGAACTCGCGCGGATGCGATGTCGTGTAGCGGATGCGGTTTATACCCGGAATCTCCGCCACGTACTCGATGAGCTGCGCGAGATCCGCCGTCTCGCCGTCCTCGGTTCTGCCACGGAACGCGTTCACGTTCTGGCCGAGCAGCGTCACCTCCCTCACGCCCTGCACGGCGAGCTCCGCGACCTCGGTCAGGACGTCCTCGAAGCCGCGCGACACTTCCTCTCCGCGCGTGTAGGGCACGACGCAAAACGTGCAGTACTTGCTGCAGCCTTCCATGATCGACACGAAAGCGGTCACCCCGTCCACATGCGCCGGCGGGAGGCGGTCGAACTTTTCGATCTCGGGAAACGAGATGTCCACCTGCGATCGGCCGGTCGCGCGCCGTGCCTCGATCATTTCGGGCAGCCGGTGCAGCGTCTGCGGGCCGAACACGAAATCGACGTAAGGGGCGCGCTTGACGATCGCGGGCCCCTCCTGACTTGCCACGCAGCCGCCGACGCCGATCAGCACGTCGGGCCGCTCGCGCTTCAGATGTTTCACACGTCCCAGATCGTGAAAGACCTTCTCCTGGGCCTTCTCGCGGACCGAGCAGGTGTTGAAGAGGATCACGTCGGCCGACGCCGGATCGGCCGTGGGCTCGAATCCATGAGACGCGCGAAGCACGTCGGCGATCTTCGCCGAGTCGGTACTCGTTCATCTGGCACCCGAAGGTCCGAATATAGACTTTGCGCGTCATCGCTAGCGTTTACCGGCCGCGGCGAGACGCGCGCGCTCCTGTTCGGTCAGGATATACACGCGCAGGACGTTGCCCGTGAGATCTTTGGTGAAGTACACGTCCGCGCCCTGAGGCAAATGCGCGGGAACGATAGACCGGTTCTGCTGATCGTAGATGACCGCCCCCGGCGCAAGGCGCAGCACACGGTTGCCGATTTTCACCATCGGGAGCGGCTGCGCTTCACCGAGCCGGCCGCGCTCGCCCTTCTCCGGCAGGAACCGTTGCGAGACGAACTGGGCGCTCGCGGACGCCTGCCCACATCAATCCCAGGCACAGCAACAGGTGAGCTTTACGCATTACCGGCGCAGCCGCGCCCTGCGGCTTCGCGCGCTACGTACAAATGCAATAGCGGCGGAGGCCCTGCGTCGTCGCGGAATTGTCTGCTTGCGGAATTCAGTGTGTAAGATGCGCCTTCGTGCGAGCTTGTCACTGCGAATCAGGCCGTTGTGGCTTGCCTCCACCTCGGGCGGGAGCCTTGGCGTAAAACCGTCCGGCCATTGTAGCAAAGTCGCGGCTCGTCCTTGCAGGCGGGAGTCGATGCTGCGATCGAACGAAGCGTGAGCCGCATCGGTTGCAGGCGCCGGGCGAAAGTCGTTGGGCGGCGAGAGCAGTGAAGTCCGAATCGTGTTAGATGGGCGTTCCCGCGCCTCCGGAGTAGCTCGATGCGTATTCTGCTGGTGGAAGATGACGCCATGCTGGCCGATGCCATTGCGCGCGCATTTACTCAAGCCGCGCATGCGGTGGACCTCGCCAGCGACGGGGAAGCGGCCGATCGCGCCATCCTCACGACGGACTACGACATCGTGCTCCTCGACATCGGTCTTCCCGGCATCGACGGCCTGGAGGTGCTGAAGCGCGTGCGCATGCGCCGCTCGAAGGTACCGGTGCTCATGATGACGGCGCGAGACACCGTCGAGGACCGTGTCGGCGGCCTCGATCTCGGCGCCGATGATTACATCACGAAGCCCTTTCACCTGTCCGAGCTCGAAGCGCGCGTGCGTGCGCTCATTCGCCGCGCGCATCTCGCGGGAAGTCCGGATCTCGTGCACGGTCGCCTGAAGCTCGATACATCGGGGCGGCGGCTCTTCTGCGACAACGACCCGCTCGACGTCTCCGCGCGTGAATTCGCCGTGCTCGAGCTCCTGTTGCTGCGTGCGGGCAAAGTCGTCACGAAGCAGCAGATTCTGGAGAGCCTGTACGGCTGGGAAGACGTGTCGGCGAGCAATACGGCAGAGGTTTTCATCTACCGCCTGCGCAAGAAGCTCGAGACATGCGGCGTCGATATCCGAACCGTGCGCGGGATGGGCTATCTCATCGAGAAGCCGAATGAGTCGTGAGCAGCCGATGCTCAGAACGCAGTTACTCAAGTGGCTCCTCGTGCCGCTCTGCGCGCTGCTCTCGGCGGACGCGTTCTTCAGCTACTGGATGGCGCTCGGCTTCTCGCAGCGCGCGTACGACCGATCGCTGATCGAGCTCGTCCGCGAAGTTTCGCTGCATCTCGCCTCGAGCGGCGCGGGCCTCGAATTCGATCTGCCGGAGGCGGCGCGCAGCGTGCTCTTCACGGATCCCACGGACACGCTGTACTACGGCATCGCGACGAGTGACGGTCATCTCGTGTCCGGCCAACACATCCCTCCACCGCCTCCCGGCGTCGCTGGTTGCCCGAGGCGAGACGCTGTACGACGCGGAGATCGACAAGCAGCGCGTGCGCGTCGTCGAGTCGCGCGTCGCCCAGCCGGCTGCAGGCAATGGGCCTGACGCGATCGTGCGCATCGCCGAGACGAAACACAAGAGAGACGAGTTGGCGCGCGAAATTCTCCTGAGCGTGGTGCTTCCCCAGGTCGTGCTGATCCTGATCGCGGGCGCGATCGTCTGGTTCGGCGTCGTGCGCGGGCTCGCGCCGCTCGAACGCATCGAGCAGGCGATCGCACAACGCTCGCACCGGGATCGCCGCCCGCTCGAGGTCGGCACGGTTCCCGGTGAAGTGAAACCGTTGATGACGGAGATCAACGCGCTGCTCGAGCGCATCGACAGCATTCTCACGCTTCAGAATCGTTTCATCGCGGACGCCGCGCATCAACTCAAGACACCGGTCGCTGCGGTGCAGGCGCAGCTCGAGCTCGCCATGCGGGATGACGATCCGGTGCGTGTTCGCGCTTCGCTCGGCACGGTGCACACGGGTCTGCAGCGCCTGGCGCGCATCGTCTCGCAACTGCTCGCGCTCGCGCGCAACGAGCCCGAGGCTGTTAACAACATCACGATGCGGCCGGTCGATCTGAATGCGCTCGTTTTCGAATGCGCGGGCGAATGGGTGCACGAGGCGCTGAAGCGCCGTATCGATCTCGGCTTCGAGGGCACTGAGGCGCCGGTCATGGTGAAGGGCGACGCCGCACGCTTGAGAGAACTGCTCGACAACCTGGTCGACAACGCGGTGCGTTATAGCAACGAAGGCGGGCATGTCACCGTGCGTGTGAGCGCACAACCGCAGCCCACCGTGTCGGTGAGCGACGACGGTCCCGGCATCCCGGCGGAAGAACAGACCTTGATCTTCGAGCGCTTCCACCGCAGGCTCGGCACGTCGGTCGAGGGCAGCGGACTCGGACTCGCGATCGCCCAGGAGATCGCCTACGTTCACGGTGGCGAGATCTGCCTGTACGAGGACGCCGACGGCGTGGGCAATACGTTCGCCCTGAGTCTGCCGCTGCCTGATACCGGCGCCTCTCACGCAGCCGGTACCCCGCCTTGTAAGCTTCCGTTCATCCAGACCTCAGGTTCGCGTCAGCCGGGGGTCAGCCTCGAGTCATTCTGCATTCAGCCGCGCTTCAGTCTGCGGTCAGCGGCATGTCATCGCGCTTTCGTATGCTCCGCAGTGCCGCTCGATAGTCGCGCGGGCCTACCAAATCGAGGACTGACATGGAAATGTTTACGAGCACTTTTTTCTGGGTGGCGCTCGCTCAGATCATGATGATCAACATCATGCTGAGTGGAGACAACGCCGTCGTGATCGCGATGGCGAGTCGCGCTCTGCCCACAAGGCAACAGAAGCACGCGATCATGCTCGGTAGCTTCGGTGCGATCGGGCTGCGGATCATCCTCACGTTCTTCGCCGTTTTCCTGCTTGCCCTGCCGTTCCTGAAAATCATCGGCGGCGTAGCCCTCGGCTGGATCGGCATACAACTGCTGGTACCCGACACCGAGGAAGCGGAGCTCGACGGGCACTCCAATCTGTGGGGCGCCGTCAAGACGATCATCGTCGCGGACTTCGTGATGAGTCTCGACAATGTGCTTGGTGTGGCCGCCGCGGCGAAAGGCAATGTGCCGCTGCTCGTGATCGGCCTCGCGGTCAGCATCCCGCTCATCGTCTACGGCAGCACGTTCCTGCTCAAGCTCATGAACCGTTATCCGATCATCGTCACGATCGGCGGCGGCATATTGGGCTGGGTGGCCGGTGAGATGCTGGTGACCGACCCGGCCGTGGGCTCCTGGGTGGACGTGAACGCGCACTGGCTGCATATCGCCGCGCCCGTCGGTGCAACCGGGCTCGTGGTTCTGGCCGGCAAATGGTTTGCGGCAGCGGCGGTGCGCAAGAGCGACGAACGTGCTGCTACTGCGGTAAGCAAGAGCGAACACGCCGCCGCGGCGCACACGATCGTCTCCGAGCAAAGCGAAACGCCCCCGCCGGGATACCACTGGGTCACGCGGCCGTGGCGCGTTCTGCCGAACGGCAAGCGTGAATACGCGGCCGTGTATGGGAAGAGCCACTTCCGGACGCTGGAGCCCGTCAGCTCGCACCTGAAGTCCCCGCGCCGCCGCTGAGGCAGGGAAACCGTGTCCCTCTGTTCCGTAGGGCGGCGAGGCCCGAGCCTTGAGGCGAGCGCCGCCCCTTACGTCACTCCGACGATCCAGACGAGGCTCACGAACAATCCGATCGCCGAGAGCGCCTGTAATACGTAGGTTCCGCAGAGCACGCGGAAGCTGCCGACGCGCTCTCCGCGCACCGGCCGATCGATGAAAACAGGACGCCGTAACGCCGCATTCGGCAGCGGGTTAACGTGGCCCGGCTGCGCGACTGGACCTGGACGATCCCATGCACTTACGCCCATGCATGTCCCTCCCCTCCCGTTCCCTGTCGCGTGCCCCTGCCGTTCGACGTGCGGCATGACACAGGATCATTGTAATTTTTGCTCAGGGAATTATAGGCACGGCGCCGGCGGGGGCAAGAGGGGCGCCGGGCGACTTGTCGCAAACATTGATTTCAATCAATGTTCGTCTGGGCCACCGACGGTCGCGGAAGCTGAACTTGCCTGAAGCGGTGAGTGTGCGGCCGATCTGAAGGAGGAGGCGGGAATGGTCCCCCGCCTCCACACGACACCACATCGGATTCCGCGTATGCACCTCGTGGCGCGTGAATGCGGTAACGGCGTTGGCAGCTTCGGGCCTGAGGAAAAAAGTCGCTGCCAGGCGACACCGTGCTCTCCGCCACAAGGCTGATGGAGGGCGCGGGATACCGTTTGCCGATCACGGCTCGATCTGCGATCGGGCGAAACGGGCAAGAAAGCGTCGCAACATATTCCCGCAGAAGCGGTATCACCGCGGCGGGTGTGTACAGCTATCGCCGCCGGCACGCGCCGTGTCACACTTGGCGCTGGCGTTCTTCCCGCAAATACGATCGTCGTAAGCGGTACGCGGCGCGCCTGTCACGTGATTCGGTGGCGAGTCAGGGATTCGAACCCCGGACCAACGGATTATGACCCCGCTGCTCTACCGACTGAGCTAACTCGCCAGGGGGAGCGGCAGTCTAAAGAGCAGCTTTTGCATTGTCAAGGTGAGCACGCCAGGCAACTGATTTCGCATGCTAAATTCGATTCCGACAGCCTTTCTCGACAAGATTCGACTGCCTCCGGGCGCAGTGAGCGCGGGCGTTCGGCTGGCGCTGGCCGGCTTCGCGCAATGAGAGACTTCGACGTCGTCGTCGTGGGCGGAGGGGCTGTCGGCGCAAGCCTGGCCCTCGCACTGCGGACGTGCGATGTGACCGTCGCCTGGGTGTCGTCCGAGCGAAGTCCTCCCGCAAGCGATGCTTTGGGCTGGGATGCTCGCATCTACGCACTCACGCCCGGCAATGCAAGGTGGCTCGATGAGTTGGGCGCCTGGCAGAACATGACACACTCGCGTGTGATGCCTGTCGAGTCGATGCGCATCTTCGGCGACAGGGGATCGGGGCACCTCGAGTTCGAGGCTTATGAGGCGGGTTTGCGCGAGCTCGCCTTCATCGTCGAGAACCGGGCCCTGGTCACGGCGCTGTGGAAGGCGCTCGAGGGCGCGGAGCATGTCGACGCGTTTTATCCGGCGGTCTGTGCCTCCGTGCTGTGGGAGCGCGAGCATGCGCGTCTTACTCTCGGCGACGGTACCGAGCTGCACGCGCGGCTCGTCGTCGGTGCCGACGGCGGCGATTCCTGGGTGCGAGCGCAGGCGGGGATCGCCGTGAGAGCTCACGACTACGATCAGATCGGTGTCGTCGCGAACTACGAATGCGGGCGGCCGCACGACGGCACCGCCTTCCAGTGGTTCAGGGCGGACGGCGTGCTCGCGCTGTTGCCGCTTGCGGGCGATCGCACCTCGATGGTCTGGTCAATCGGGAACGCGCCACGCTCGCGAGCTGATGGCTCTCGGCCCGGACGCGTTATGCCGCACCGTCGAAGAGGCGAGCGGGCGCGCGCTGGGAGCGTTGCGGCTCATCACGCCCGCCGCCGGATTTCCGTTAAGGCGGCAACGGGTCGAACGTCTCGTCGAGCCACGGGCGGCGCTCGTCGGCGATGCCGCGCACATCGTGCACCCGTTGGCGGGGCAGGGCCTGAACCTCGGCCTGCGCGACGTCCGGGAGCTTGCGGCGCGTGCTGGCTGCCCGCGGACCGGTGTCCGACTGCGGGGATTACGGGCTTTTGCGCCGCTACGAGCGCGCGCGCAGGGAAGACATCCTGGCGCTCGAGGTCACGACCGACGGTTTGCAGAAACTTTTCGGGAGCCCCGCGGTCTGGCTGGCGGGACTGCGCAATTTCGGACTCACGCTGGTGAACGCCCAGGCACCCTTGAAGAACCTTCTTATTCGCCAGGCTGTCGCCTGAGCCGGCCTGATCGAGGAAAAACCATGTCGAATCCCATGAAGATCGTCGCCGAACTCTGCGCGGCTTGCTTTCTGCTCGTCGCGACGGGCGTTGCCGCGAACGAGAGCGCGATCCGTCAGGCATTTCAGAAGAAGTTTCCGAAGATGACGGTCGAGACCGTCACGCCGACACCGTTCGCCGGGCCTCTTCGAGGTCGTCGTGGAAGGCCAGGTGTTCTACACCGACGAGAAGGCTTCGTATCTCTTCAGCGGGAATCTGCTCGACATGCGCGGCGCGCAGCCTCGCAATCTCACGCAGGAGACGATGGGCAAGCTCGCCGCAGCCGCGCTTTCGAAATCGACCGGCTCGGCCGTGAAACGCGTCAAGGGCAGCGGCAAGCGCGTGATCTATACGTTCGAAGATCCCAACTGCGGCTATTGCAAGGAGCTGCAGAAAGAGCTCGTGAAACTGAACGACGTCACCATTTACACGTTCCTGTGGCCGATCCTGTCGCAGGACTCCGTGGACAAGTCGAAGGCGATCTGGTGCGCCGCCGATCGCGCGAAAGGCGTGGGACGACTACATGCTCAAGGGCATCACGCCCGTCAGGTAAACGCGACTGCGATGCGCCGTTCGAACGCAATGCGGAGCTCGCGCAGCGCTTCGGCATTCGGGGCACGCCTGGCGTCTTCCTCGTGAACGGGCAGCAGGTCGGGGGATTCGTTCCCGCGGAAAAGCTGGAAGCTGCACTCGCCGCAGCGCGCTGATCGGCGCCCCGCAACGTCGATTGGACCCGCCAGCGCGGGTCGAGGTCAACATCACGCGCAGAGCTCGCGCCCCGACGTCAACATGACGCGCTGAGCGCGCGTTTAGAGCAGCATGTCCTCGTGCTGCTCGCCGGCATTCCCGCACGTCGCTCCGAACCGCGCCCGCACTCGGCGCATTCTCTTGGCCGTTGCGCTATCGGCGTCCGTTCATGCGCTGCTCATGAATGGCGGGGCCGTGGGTCCTGTCTCGAGGCGCGCGGCGCACGCCGTGCATCCCGCGCTGAGCGTCACGTTGTCGGATGCGCGTCCGAGCTTTCCAGAGCAGGAGCTCCAGGCCCCGGAAGCGGTGGAAACGCACGCGCCGGCCCACCGCCGGCGCGATTACATCTGTCGCGAAAGAACCGCTCGCGCTCGCGCCTGCCGAGCGGCGGCGGCCGATCGCTCGCTTGCCGCCGTTGCCGCATGCGCTCGCTGAAGCGCCTCCCAAGGCGAGCGAGACCGCCGCGCACTCGTTCGATACGACCTACTACTCGATCCGCCAGCTCGACATCTATCCTGTTCCCGCAGAGCCGCTGCGGCTCGGCAACCTGGCGCATGCCGTTCCGGGCGATGGGCTCGCACGCGCTGTTGTGGAGCTTCACATCAGTGAAACCGGTGGCGTAGACGCGGCGAAGGTGATCGAAGCGCATCCAGTCGGGCATTACGAAGGCGAGCTCACCAGGACGTTTCTGGCCGCGCGCTTCACGCCGGCGATACGCGACGGACGGGCGGTCAGGAGTCGGGTGCTCGTGCGGATTGAGTAGGTGCGTGCGCCGCGCTGCTGCTTCCGCTCACCTCGTTCTGTCCTGACTCGAAATACTAATCGGCCTCGGAAGGCCACGTTTGCGGGGACCCAGCCTGTTCCAGGCCGCCGCTCACCGGAAAGAAGGCGGTTCTAATGCGGGCCCCTGCGGCGCCGTTCCCGAGGCCACAACATCCACATGCGCAGGCGCTGCTTCATGCGGCCCGCTTCTCGCGCGGCCGCCTCGCCGAAGCCCCAGAAGAAGTCGGCGCGCACGGGTCCGCGGATCGCGCCGCCGGTATCCTGCGCGAGCATGAGGCGATTCAACGGCTTCGCCGAATTCGGCCACGTCGTCGCGATGAACACGGGCGCGCCCAGCGGCACGTAACGCGGATCGACCGCGATGCTGCGGCGGGCCGTCAGCGGAACGCCGAGCGAGCCGGGCGGCCCCGCATTCGCTCGCCGGCAGCTCGCGGAAGAAAACGTAGCTCGCGTTGCTGTTGAGGAGCTCGGTCACCTTGCGCCGGGTTGCGGCGCGCCCACGCCTACGATCGACTGCATCGACGCCTGTTCGAGCGGAAGCTCGCCGCGCTCGACGAGAAGGCGTCCGATCGATCGATACGGATAGCCGTTCTGATCGGCGTAACCCACCCGGATCGTCTCGCCGGCGTCGAGAACGATGCGCCCCGAGCCCTGTATGTGCAGAAAGAAAAGCTCGATCGGATCGTCCACCCAGACGATCTCCCTGCCGCGCAGCGTGCGCATGTCCGCCCTCGATTTGCGCCCGGTCGTAATACGGCACGAGACGGCGGCCTTCGATGCGACCGCGCAGCCGCATGTTCTTCAGCTCCGGATACTGCTCGCCGAGATCGACGACGACGAGATCATCGGGCACGCCATACAAGGGGTATCGATAGCGCGCCGTCGACTTGCGGCTGCCCCGCAGGAGCGGCTCGTAGTAGCCGGTGATCGAGACCTTCATCGCCGCGAGCTCTCGTTGCTGACGCGAAACGGCGCGAAGTGCGTCTCGAAAAAGCGCCGCGCCGTCGTCGGCCGAAGGATTCACGATCCGCGCGGCCGCTGCGCAGACGTCGCGCCACGGATCTTTCGCGCCGACGGCCGAACAGCCGGCAGAGAAGCCGGCCCAGGCTTCGGCGACATTGTCGTCGGTCCATCCTGGCAAGTCGGTCCAGGCGGCGGGGCGAAACACCGCGGCGGGAGCCGGCGGCACCGGCTTGGACGTGCGGGCGACTCGGGAATCGGCGCCGGTATCGAAGCTGGCAGGCGGCATGCCGCGAGTAGTGGCGCGGCGCGCTGACGCCGGAGTGCGGCGCCGACGGAGCGGGCGCCCGCTGCACGACGGGCGCGCTCGTTTCCGCCGGCGCGGGCTCGGCGGGACGGCTCGTCGCGCAGCCGCTGAGCACCGATGCGCAGCCGATCAGCGCTAACGCACATCTCGATGCGCGCCGGCCAGCAATGAATCGCGTATAAGATTGCATGGACCTCTTCTGGTTGCTGCTCGAAGCGGGCGTGGCCCTCGCGCTCCTGCTCTTCATCGTGTGGTGGACGTGGCCGCGGCCCGGCGCCGGAAGGACCGGGGCGAAGAACACCGCGACGAGAAATGAACCTGGCCGCTCGCGAGCCTGCACGCCGGCACGTCAGTGCAGCACCCGCGGCATCGACAACGTGAACTCCGGGATCGGTGCATCGAACTGCACGCCGTCGTCCCCGACCATCTGGTAGCTGCCGCGCATCGTGCCCGACCGGCGTGGCGATCGCCGTGCCGCTGGTGTACTCGAACGTCTCGCTCGGGCGCAGATAGCGGCTGCTCGCCGACCACCCCTTGGCCTCTCACTTCCTGCACCTTGTTGTCGGAGTCGGTGATGATCCAGTGCCGGCTGACGAGCCGTGCGGCGGCCGTGCCGGTATTCGTGATCGTCATCGTATAGGCGAAGACGTAGCGGTCCTGTTCGACGTCGGACTGCTCCGGGACGAACGCGACCTTTGCCGTGACGGTGATGTTGCGCTTCTCTTCGGCCATGCGAATATTCCACACGAATCGTGAACGAGCGACAAGGCGGACCGTCGCCTCGAGTCGCGACGACCGGGTACAATTCGACATGACCTTCCGCATCGCGCCGAGCATCCTGTCCGCCGATTTCGCGCGCCTGGGCGAAGAAGTCGAGGCGCGTCGTGCGCGGCCGGCGCCGATCTCGTGCACTTCGACGTGATGGACAACCATTACGTGCCGAATCTCACCGTCGGGCCCTCGGTATGCGAAGCGATCGCGCCGCTCTGCACGCGTGCCGATCGACGTGCATCTCATGGTGAAGCCGGTCGATCGCATCGTGCCCGACTTCGCCAAAGCCGGCGCGAACATCATCTCGTTCCATCCCGAGGCGAGCGAGCACGTCGACCGCACGATCGAGCTCATCAAGGAGAGCGGCTGCAAGGCGGGGCTCGTGTTCTAATCCCGCCACGCCGCTCTCGTGCCTGGATCACGTGCTGCGACAAGCTCGATCTCGTGCTCATCATGTCGGTCAATCCGGGCTTCGGCGGACAGAAGTTCATTCCGGAGGCGCTGGACAAGCTGCGTGCGGTGCGCGAGCGCATCGACCGCGCGGGCGCGACATCTGGCTGGAGGTCGACGGCGGCATGAAAGTCGACAACATCGGGGAGATCGCGCGTGCCGGCGCCGACACGTTCGTCGCGGGTTCGGCGATTTTCGAGAGCGCCGATTACGAGGCGACGATCGGCGCGATGCGCGCGCAGCTCGCGCATGTCACGTGAGCCGGCGCGTGCCGATGAACTTCCCGCTGCCGGTGAAAGCCGTCACGATCGATCTCGACGGCACGCTGCTCGATACGATTCCCGATCTCGCCGCGGCCGCAACATGATGCTGGAAGAGCTCGGCCGCGCGCCGCTCGACGAAGCGCGCATCCGCACGTTCGTCGGCAAAGGCATCGCGCGCCTCGTCGAGCGCACGCTCGAGCCGCGACTGGGCGAGCCGCCCGCGGATGGCCTGCGCAGCCGGGCGCTCGCGATCTACGAGCGCCACTACACCGCCGTGAACGGCAAGCACACGACGATCTACCCTGGCGTGCAGGAGGGACTCGATGCGCCTGCGCGGCAGGCTTCCCGCTCGCGTGCGTCACGAACAAGTCGGAGCGTTTCACGCCGCCGCTGCTCGAGAAGGTCGGGTTCGCGGGGTATTTCAGCCACGTCGTCTCGGGCGACACGCTGGCGCAGAAAAAGCCGGACCCCGCGCCGCTCCTGGATGCGTGCCGGGCGCTCGGCGTAGCCCCGCGCGATGCTGATGATCGGCGACTCGCTGAATGACGCGCAGGCCGCGCGCGCCGCGGGTTGTCCGGTATTCTGTGTGACCTACGGCTACAACGAAGGCCACGACTCCGCACGCTCGACACCGACGCTCTCGTGAGCTCGCTCGACGAAGCGGTGGACCTCATCGAAAAGGCATGACCGAAAGCGAATTCAACGCGCTCGCGCAGGCCGGCTACAACCGCGTGCCGATCGTGCTCGAGACGTTCGCCGATCTCGACACGCCGCTTTCGATGTATCTCAAGCTCGCGAACGAGCCGCATACGTACCTGCTCGAATCCGTCGTCGGCGGCGAGCGTTTCGGCCGCTACTCGTTCATCGGACTGGCCGCCCGGCGTCGCATCGAAGTGCGCGGCTACGAATGCGTCGAATTCGAAGGCGAACCGTCGTCGAGCGCACGACGGTGGAGGACCCGCTCGCCTTCGTCGAACAGTATCTGAAGCGCTTTCGCGTCGCGAAAGACCCGCGCCTGCCGCGTTTTTGCGGCGGGCTCGTCGGCTACTTCGGCTACGAGACGGTGCGCTACATCGAGAAGCGGCTCTGCGCAACGTGGAAGCCCGATCCGCTCGGCGTGCCCGACATCCTGCTCCTCGTTTCGGAAGAGCTCGCGATCGTCGACAACCTGTCGGGCAAGCTCTCGCTGGTCGTCTATGCGGAGCCCGGCAAGCCGGACGCGTACCGCCGCGCGCGCGAGCGCCTCGCCGAGCTGCTGCACCGCCTGCGCGAGTCCGTCGCGATCCCGCCCGACGCGCGCGGCGAGTCCGAAGAGGCGGTTTCCGGCTTCGGGGAGGCCGCGTATCACGTGGCGGTGGAGCGCGCGAAGAAGCTACATCTACGAGGGCGACATCATGCAGGTCGTGCCCTCGCAGCGCATGTCGAAGCGCTTCCGTGCAACGCCGCTTGCGCTGTATCGGGCGCTGCGGACGCTCAATCCGTCGCCTTACATGTTCTATCTTCCACTTCGGCGATTTCCACATCGTCGGGGCCTCTCCGGAGATTCTCGTTCGGCTCGAAGGCGAGACGGTCACGCTGCGGCCGATCGCGGGCACGCGGCGGCGCGGCGCAACGCCGAAGGAAGATGCGGCGCTCGCCGAGGAACTGCTCGCGGACGAGAAGGAACGCGCCGAGCACATCATGCTGGTCGACCTCGGGCGCAACGACGTCGGCCGCGTCGCCGACACCGGCAGCGTGCACGTGACCGAACAGATGGTGATCGAGCGCTATTCGCACGTGATGCACATCGTCTCGAACGTCGAAGGCGTGCTGCGTCCCGGACTGAACGCGATCGATGTGCTGCGTGCGACGTTTCCCGCGGGCACCGTCTCCGGCGCGCCGAAGGTCCGCGCGATGGAAATCATCGACGAGCTCGAGCCCGTGAAGCGCGGCGTTTATGCCGGCGCCGTCGGCTATCTCGGATTCCACGGCAACATGGACGTCGCGATCGCGCTGCGCACCGCCGTCATCAAGGACGGCATGCTGCACGTGCAGGCGGGCGGCGGCATCGTGGCGGACTCCGAGCCCGACGCCGAGTGGCAGGAGACGCAGAGCAAGGCGAAGGCGCTCCTGCGTGCGGCCGAGATGGCTGAGTCGGGACTCGATACGCGCTGGGAGTAAGCGGCGCTCGCCTGCGGCTCGGGCCCTCGCTGCACGCGAACGGTGCATGATCGGAACGCGTTAGCCGCGACTGGATGCACCACGCGCGTGCGTTCGAACTTCATGTGTTGCCGGGTTGTTGCCTATCCGCGCCGGCGTCGATCTGTCGACTGTGCGCCCCGGGCGCGGGTTCGCAGTTTACGATACGCTCTTCGAGCGTTCGGCCAGGATCCTCGTTGCGACATCCGGTGTCGGCGTGTGGCGCTCAGGATCCGTGCCGGGCAGGAGGTCAGCCCCCTTCCGTCCCACTTCAGGAAGTAAATCAATGCATTAGGCCGCTTATGCTGCTCATGATCGACAACTATGACTCGTTCACCTACAACCTCGTGCAGTATCTGGGCGAGCTGGGTGAGGAGGTCGTCGTTCGCCGCAACGACGAGGTGACGCTCGACGAGATTGCGGCGATGGCGCCGGATCGAATCGTCATCTCGCCGGGCCCCTGCACGCCGAAGGAGGCGGGCATCTCCGTTCCGGTGATCGAGCGCTTCGCCGGCGAAATTCCGCTACTGGGCGTTTGTCTGGGCCACCAGAGCATCGGACAGGCCTTCGGCGGGCGCATCGTGCACGCGCGGGAGCTCATGCACGGGAAGACGTCGGACATCGCCCACGAGGGTCAGGGTGTGTTCCGCGATCTGCCGAATCCGCTCAGAGCGACGCGCTATCATTCGCTCGTCATCGAACGCGATTCGCTGCCGGACTGCCTGGAAGTGACTGCGTGGACGCCCGACGGCGAAATCATGGGTGTTCGCCACAAGACGCTTCCGGTCGAGGGCGTCCAGTTCCATCCCGAATCGATCCTCACCGAACACGGCCACGAGCTGCTCCGCAATTTCCTCGAGGAAGGCAAGCCATGACGCCGCAGGAAGCACTGACGCGCGTGATCGAACACCGCGAGATCTTCCGCGAAGAGATGCTTTCGCTCATGCGGCTGATCATGACGGGCGAGGTGCCGCCGATGCTGATCGCGGGCATTCTGGTGGGCTTGCGCGTCAAAAAGGAAACCATCGGCGAGATCGCTGCGGCCGCGGAGGTGATGCGCGAGTTCGCGACACGCGTGCCGGTCGCCGACGAGCCCTCACTCATCGACACGTGCGGAACCGGTGGGGACGCCGCGCACACGTTCAACATTTCCACCGCTGCGATGTTCGTCGCTGCGGCCGCGGGCGCGAAGATCGCGAAGCACGGCGGCCGCTCGGTTTCGAGCAAGAGCGGCAGCGCGGACGTGCTGGAAGCGCTCGGCGCAAACATCAATCTGAAGCCGGAAGGCGTCGCGCGCACGATCGACGAGACCGGCATCGGCTTCATGTTCGCGCCGAACCATCACGCGGCGATGAAGTATGCCGCGCCCGTGCGGCGCGAGCTCGGCGTCAAGACGCTTTTCAATATCCTCGGCCCGCTTACCAATCCGGCCGGCGCCCGCCAGCAGGTGATGGGAGTCTTCCATCCGGATCTCGTCGGCATCCAGGCGCGCGTGCTCCAGAGGCTGGGCAGCCGGCGCGTGATGATCGTGCACGGAATGGAGAGCCTCGACGAGATTTCGCTCTCCGGCCCGACGCTGATCGGCGAATTGCGTGATGGAGACGTGCGCGAATACACCATCACGCCCGAAGACTTCGGTTTTCGTGCCTGCGACGCGGAGGCAGTCCGTGTCGACGGTGTGGAGAAGTCGAAGGCGATGCTCCTCGCAGCGCTCGAGAACCAGGAGGGTCCGCCGCGGGACATCGTCGCGCTCAACGCCGGCGCGAGCATCTACATCGCCGGACTGGCAGGGACGGTCCAGGAAGGCGTTGCGCGTGCGCGAGACACGCTTCGAAGCGGCGCCGCCCGCCGCAAGCTCGACGAGTTTGTTTCGTCCACGCAATCGCTTGCCGCGCAATGAGCGGCATTCTCGATCGCATCCTCACCGTAAAGGCCGGCGAGGTCGAAGCTGCGCGACGCATTCGACCCCTCTCGGCGCTGGAGGAACTGGCGCGTGCGGCACCCGGGCCACGTGACTTCGTCGGGGCGCTGCGGGCGAGGTTGAAGGTGGGCGCTGCGGGGGTGATCGCGGAGGTGAAGAAAGCGAGCCCCAGCAGAGGCATATTGCGCCACGCGTTCGATCCGGCGGCCATCGCTTCGAGTTACGGGCGTCACGGTGCGGCGTGCCTGTCTGTCCTGACCGACACGCAGTTCTTCCAGGGCTCGCTCGACCATCTGCGAGAGGCACGCGCAGCTTGCAGCCTGCCCATCCTGCGCAAGGACTTCATCATCGATCCGTATCAACTGCACGAGGCACGCGCGGCCGGGTCGGACTGCATTCTGTTGATTGCCGCCGCGCTCGACACGTCTTCCATGAAGGCGCTCGAAGGCGAGGCACACGATCTCGGGCTCGCCGTGCTCGTCGAAGTGCACGATGGAGCGGAGCTCGAACGTGCACTCGAGCTGAGAACGCCGCTCATCGGCGTCAACAACCGGAATCTCCAGACGTTCGAAACGCGACTGGAGACCACGCTGGATCTGCTCGGCGCCATTCCCGAAGATCGCATCGTCGTGACCGAAAGCGGCATACTCACAGCCGAAGACGTTCAGTGCATGCGCGTAGCCGGCGTCGGCTGCTTTCTCGTGGGTGAGGCATTCATGCGCGCCGAAGATCCCGGCGCTGCGCTCGAGCGACTGTTCGGCTCGTCAGTAAAGGAAACGCAATGATCGACATCGACCGCGTCATCATCAATTTCGACCGCACGCTGCGTACGCTGTTCGCGCCGGCCGCCTCCGCGCGACCGGTGCCAGGCGAAGATCTGCCCGAGCCCGAAATGGATGCAGGGAAGCGTGAACACGCGGCCGCGCTCATGCGCGTGAACCATACCGGCGAGATTTGCGCGCAGGCGCTCTATCAGGGTCAGTCGCTGACCGCGCGAAATCCAGCGGCGCGCGCGGCGCTCGAGAGAGCGGCGCAGGAAGAGTCGGAGCATCTCGCCTGGACCGAACGGCGCATCGCGGAGCTCGGCGGGCGCAAGAGCCTGTTGAATCCCCTCTTCTATGCGGGGTCGATGGCGATGGGCGCTGCCACCGGTCTGCTCGGAGATCGCTGGAACCTGGGCTTCCTCGCCGAGACGGAGCGTCAGGTCGTCGAGCACCTCGACCGGCATCTGCGCAAGTTGCCGCGTGAAGACGAGAAGAGCATTGCGATCCTGGGCGAGATGCGCCTGGACGAGGCGCGGCACGCGACGACTGCGATCGAGCATGGGGCCGCAGAGTTGCCGCTGCCAGTGAAGGGGCTGATGCGCATCGTGTCGGGGGTTATGACTCGATCGAGCTACTGGATCTAGTTTCGGTGAGCGGGGGCCGAAGGCGGGGTCCCCGCGAACGTAGCATTCGGGCGTTTATGAGAACTCTCGTCCAAAAGGACGAGGCCCAAGGCAGAAGGAGGAGTAGCGCGCCGCGAGGCGCTCGCTTCCACTGCAGGCCTCTTACTGTTGATGGAAATGCTAACTGGCGCGGGAAGGTTTCGTTCGCGGCGCAGCCTGTCGCAGGCGTGCCGCTCACCAGAGGAGCTAAACCGCCTCGCGTAACTCGTAGTCATGTGTGATCTCGGCCGTCTTCCCCATCATGATGGAAGCCGAACAGTATTTCTCGGCCGACAGGTGAACGGCGCGCTCGACCTGCTGGGGCTTCAACCCTTTGCCGGTGACGATGAAGTGGAAGTGGATCCGCGTGAAGACCTTCGGGTCTTCGGCCGCGCGTTCCGCGTCGATTTCGACAACGCAGTCCGTGACCGGCACGCGCGATTTGCGCAGGATATGCACGACGTCGTATGCCGTGCAGCCCCCGGTGCCGATCAGCACGGTTTCCATCGGCCGCGGACCGAGATTGCGTCCGCCGCCTTCCGGCGCGCCGTCCATGACGAGCGCGTGTCCGCTTTCGGACTCGCCGACGAAGCTCACGTTCTCGATCCACTTAACCCGGGCCTTCATGATTTGCGCTGCACGCTCAATGGCCGAGCGCGGATTTTAGGCGATACCACGCCATTGCCCCGATCTCCCGAAAGAAAATACCGCTCAGCTCGAGCGCCGGCGCGTCGGGCACGAGATAGGCGGGCCTCGCGTCGAGCGGACTGACGTAACCGGTGGCCGCCGGTATCACCTGGAAGCCGGCTTCTTCGAATGCCAGCCGGGCGCGTGGAACATGCCAGGCGTGCGTGACCAGATAGATGCGCTCGATCGCGCTCTCCTGCAGCGTGCGCCGCGTGAGACGCGCGTTCTCCGCGGTGTTGTCCGAGGCGTTCTCCAGCCATTCAGCCGTTACGCCGAACTCGCGCAGCACCGTGTTCATTTGCTCGGCTTCGGTGGAGTCCGCTCGCAGGGGATTGCCTCCCGTGAGGAGGACGGGCCTGACGATGCGCTTCTGAAGATGCGCCGCATAACGCACGCGCTCGAGGCTCCGCCGGCTCACCGTGTCGCCGCCGTATTCCAGCGCGCGCGGATACAAGCCGCCCCCGAGCACGACGATCGCCTGCCCCGTCGTATCCTGCATCGGATCGACATAGGGACTCTGGATCGAATGCACAAGCCGCGTGGCGACGAACGGCGTCGCGATCGCGTAGAGGCTTAGCGTTGCGGCGAGCGTCACGCCAAGACCCCAACGTGGCCTTACCCGGATATACGCGATGCCGAGCAGAGTAAGAAGAATGAGGCCGCCCGGCGGCAGGACGAGCCGCGCGATGACATTCGCGAGCTCGGAGGGGGACACTTAGCGGCGGCTTGAAGGCTCGCTCGACCGGCGCGGGATGGGCTGCGGCACGGTCCGCCGCCGTCCCGGCGGTTTGACACAGTCCTCTGATTCCCAATAGAATTCGCGGTTCCGCAAAATCCACCGCCTGCGAGTCA
This sequence comes from uncultured beta proteobacterium, assembly GCA_963808765.1. Taxonomy (GTDB): domain Bacteria; phylum Pseudomonadota; class Gammaproteobacteria; order Burkholderiales; family SG8-41; genus JAQGMV01. Next base: position 287,935 of record CAWEHH010000030.1, on the reverse strand, counting down.
TCATGAAGACGTTTTCCGCCAAGTCGCACGAAGTCAAGCGCGACTGGTATGTCGTTGACGCGACGAACAAGGTGCTCGGGCGTGTCGCCGCGGAGATCGCCCGGCGGCTCCGTGGCAAGCACAAGCCGGAATTCACGCCGCACGTGGACACGGGCGATTATATCGTCGTGGTCAACGTCGATAAGCTGCGCGTGACCGGCAACAAGGCGAAAGACAAGCTCTACCACCGCCACAGCACGTATCCGGGCGGTCTCTACACCACGAGCTTCGAGAAGCTGCACGCGAAGCATCCCGAGCGCGTGCTCCAGCTCGCGGTGAAAGGCATGCTGCCGAAGGGGCCGCTGGGTTATGCCATGATCAAGAAAATGAAACTCTACGCGGGCGGAGACCATCCGCATTCGGCGCAGCAGCCCAAAACGCTCCAGGTTTAAGCGAGTCGCATATGGCAGTTCAGCAGAACAACTATGGGACGGGACGCCGCAAGAGCGCGGTGGCACGCGTCTATCTGAAGCCCGGCAAGGGCGACATCATCGTGAACGGCAAGCCGGTGGACCAGTTCTTCTCGCGCGAAACCGGCCGCATGATCGTGCGCCAGCCCCTCCAATTGACGGACAACCTCGCCCGGTTTGACATCACCGTGAACGTCGACGGCGGCGGCGAGTCGGGACAGGCGGGCGCGGTCCGGCACGGCATCACGCGCGCGCTGATCGATTACGACGAATCCCTCAAGGCGCCGCTCAAGAAGGCCGGCCTGGTCACGCGTGACGCGCGCGAGGTGGAGCGCAAGAAAGTGGGCCTCCACAAGGCGCGCCGCCGCAAGCAGTTCTCCAAGCGCTGATCCCCTGCATTCCGTAGGGCGGCGAGGCCCGAGCCGAAGGCGAGCGCCGCCCCCCTGCGGGACGGGTTCACGATGGCACAGCAAACGATCAAAGTCGGCATCGTCGGCGGCACTGGATACACCGGCGTCGAGCTTTTGCGGCTGCTCGTGCAGCATCCGAACGCGGAGCTTGCCGTCATCACATCGCGCTCGGAAGCGGGGATGGCCGTCTCCGACATGTTTCCGAATCTGCGCGGGCGGGTCAGTCTCAAATTCACGGAACCGTCACGCGATGCGCTGAGCGCGTGCGATGTCGTCTTCTTCGCGACGCCCAACGGCGTCGCCATGAACGAGGCGCGTGCGCTCTACGACGCCGGCGTTCGCATGATCGACATCGCGGCGGACTTCCGGCTCCAGGACGTCGAGCTGTGGGAGCGCTGGTACAAGATGAAGCACGCGTGTCCGGAGCTCGTCCGAGAGGCGGTATACGGGCTACCCGAAGTCAATCGCGCGGCCATTCGCGAGGCGCGCATCGTCGCGAATCCCGGGTGTTATCCGACGGCCGTGCAGCTCGGATTCCTCCCGCTGGTCGAGCGCGGCCTCGCCGACCTCGATCATCTGATCGCGGACGCCAAGTCGGGCGTGTCCGGTGCGGGACGCAAAGCGGAAGTGCATACGCTGCTCGCCGAGGCGTCGGACAATTTCAAGGCTTATGGCGTCACCGGGCATCGCCATACGCCCGAAATCGCCCAAGGTCTCGCCGCCATGGCGGGCCGGCCCGTGAAGCTCGTGTTTACACCGCATTTGACGCCCATGATCCGCGGCATTCACGCGACGCTCTATGCGCAGGTAGCGGGCCGCCACGACCTTCAGGCGCTCTACGAGAAGCGCTATGCCGAGGAGCCGTTCGTGGACGTGCTACCGGAGGGGAGCCATCCGGACACACGCTCCGTCCGTGGCGCGAACGTTTGCCGCATCGCCGTCCATCAGGCCGCCGATACCGACGTGATCATCGTGCTTTCGGTGATCGACAATCTGGTCAAGGGCGCCTCCGGCCAGGCCGTGCAGAACATGAACATCATGTTCGGACTGCCCGAGACGACGGGACTGAACCAAGTCGCGCTGCTGCCCTGACATAAAGCTCCACCGATCAGCAGCGAAATGTGACACTGACCCCATTTTCGGGTTTGAACTGCGTGCACTCGGAGGTGTCAGACGAGGTTGTCCGTTACAATAGAGGCCATTAGTCAGGAGCCTGCTATGAATGCCGTAACCGAACAGATGCCCGTTCCGCTCGTTTTCAGCGACAGCGCGGCAGATAAGGTGCGCCAGTTGATCGAAGAGGAGGGTAATCCCGACCTCAAGCTACGGGTATTCGTGACCGGCGGAGGCTGCTCGGGCTTTCAATACGGATTCACGTTCGATGAATCCGTGGCCGAAGACGATACGACCATGGAGAAGGGCGGGGTTATGCTGCTGATCGATCCGATGAGCCTGCAATATCTGATGGGGGCCGAGATCGATTATCAGGAGAACATCGAAGGCGCGCAGTTCGTCATCAAGAACCCGAACGCGTCGTCGACTTGCGGCTGCGGATCGTCGTTTTCGGCCTAGTATCGTTAGGTAGAACTACCCCGTTATCGGTGAGCGGCGCGCCTGGAACAGGCTGTCGCCGCGAACGTAACATTCAAGCGCCGGTTAGCACTCTGTCCAATAGTACCGAGGGCTGGGGCAGAAGGTGCCGGGGGCCGCGGAGCGGCGGGGTCCCGCGAACGAATCATTCAGAGGCCGATTAGCACTCTCGTCCGAGCGTACGAGGGCCAGAGCAGAAGGAAACAGCGGCGCCTTGGGACAGACTGTCCCCCGCGAGTACGAGGCTAGAAGAACGGCGGCGCGGCGAGCGCGCGGCCCTTACTCAGACTGCGCCAGCTTCGTTCCGCGCAGCAGCCCCAGGCGGAGCGCGAGTGGCCTTGCGGCTGCGTCGAAAGCCGCGCGGTGGTCGGCGGTGATCACCGGCACTTCCGGCATCGCGACCTCCTGCGGATCGACATGCACGTCGTCGATCTTGAATTCGAAGTGCAGATGCGGGCCGGTCGCAAGCCCGCTCATGCCGACATAGCCGATCACGTCCCCTTGTGACACCAGCGCCCCGGTGCGAACGTTCTGGCCGAAGCCGGAGAGGTGCCCGTACAGGGTCGTATAGCGCTTCTCGTGACGCAGCACGACGACGTTGCCGTAGCCGTTCTGCTGGCCGGCGAATTCGACCACCGCGTCGGCGACGGCCTTCACCCCCGTCCCCGTCGGCGCTGCGTAATCGATACCGGTGTGCGCGCGCGAGCGCTGAAGCACGGGATGGAATCGAGCGGCGGTAAATCCCGAGGAGATACGGGAGAATTCGAGGGGCGAGCGCAGGAATGTTTTCTTGATCGGCTTTCCGTCCAGGCTGTAGTAGTCGCCTCGGCTGTTCGCGTGCTGGAACCACACTGCCTGATAGGCTTTGCCGTCGTTCACGAGCTCCGCCGCGAGGATGCGCCCGGACTTCACCGCTTCGCCGGTGTCGTAGTACATCTCGTAGACGACCGTGAATTTATCGCCCCGCCGAAGGTCCTTGTGGAAATCGATGTCCGTGGAAAAAATCTGCGCGAGCTGGTCGGCGACCGACTCGTTGAGGTTGGCGGCATCGGTGGCAGCGAAGAGCGAGCTCTTGATCTCGCCCGACGCCATCACCAGTCGGCGCTCGAGCGGGGCGACCTGTTCCTTCACCACGAAATCGTCGCCCTGCGCGGTCGCGACGAGCATCATCACCCCGGTTGAATATCGCAGCTCCACGAGCCGGCCATCCTCGGCGGTCTCGGCTCGCACCATGCGACCCGGGACAAGCTGGCGCAACCCGCGCGCTTCCTTGCTTGCTCGGAGGAACCGCACGGCATTCGGGTCATCGACGCGCAGGCGCGTGAGCAGGCTCGCAATGGTGTCGCCGCGCTGGATGCGTTCTTCCCGCCAGTAGGTTTCTTCCGTCGAAGATGCGCCACTCACAGCGGGCTCAAGCACGACTTCCTCGACGATGCGCGTCGACGGAATCTGCTCGGTCACGGTATCGGGAGCGATGCCGAACGCAGCGACGACGCCCACGAACGGCAACACGGCTGCGAGTACGGTGCGGCGAAGGCCTGCGCTGCGGGCGAGACGCAGCAGCTTTTCGGGTACAATAGGGGCTGCTTGATCCATGATTTTCTTACGTATTCTCCCTTCCCTGTTCAGCGCGGCAAGCTTAACAGAATGAGTGTCTCCTGCAAGCGAAATTTCGGGTCCGACCCGTGCCGCGGGACCGGCATAAAGCATGCCCTCTATTGACGAACAGTTGAAGACCATCAGACGCGGCGCCGACGAGGTGCTCGTCGAGTCCGAGTTGAAGGAACGACTGGAGCGCGGCGTCCCGTTGCGCGTGAAGGCTGGCTTCGATCCGACAGCGCCCGATCTTCACCTGGGACACACGGTACTCATCAACAAGCTGCGTCAGTTTCAGGACCTCGGACACGAGGTCCTGTTTCTGATCGGCGATTTCACCGGCATGATCGGAGACCCGACGGGCAAGAACGCCACGCGGCCGCCGCTTTCACCCGAGGAAGTGCGCGAGAACGCCCGTACCTACACGGACCAGGTGTTCAAGATCCTCGATCGAGAACGCACCGAGATCGTCTTCAACTCGACGTGGATGCAGAAGTGCTCCGCGTCTGACATGATCAGGCTCGCCGCGACCCATACCGTCGCACGCATGCTGGAGCGTGACGATTTCGCGAAGCGTTACCGCGGCAATCAGCCGATCGCGATCCATGAGTTCCTGTATCCGCTCGTGCAGGGCTACGACTCGGTAGCGCTGAAAGCCGACGTCGAGCTCGGCGGCACCGATCAGAAATTCAACCTGCTCATGGGTCGCGAGCTTCAGAAGCACTTCGGTCAGAAGCCGCAGGTGATCCTGACCATGCCGTTGCTGGAAGGCCTCGACGGCGTGAACAAGATGTCGAAGTCGCTCGGCAACTACATCGGCATCGACGAGCGGCCGAACGAGATGTTCGGGAAGCTCATGTCCGTCTCGGATGAGCTCATGTGGCGCTATATCGATCTGCTGTCGTTTGCGACTGCTGCGACGATCGAGGATTGGCGCGCGCAGGTAGGCGCAGGAGGCAATCCGCGCGATGTCAAAGTCGCGTTCGCGACCGAAATCGTGGAGCGGTTCCATGGTCCTGCAGCCGCTCGAGACGCGCAGGCTGAGTTCGATGCCCGGTTTCGTCAGGGCACTGTGCCGGAAGACATTCCCGAGATGAGGCTTCGCGCGGGCGCCGAGGGGATGGCGATCCCTCAGGTGCTCAAACAGGCGGGGCTCGTTTCGAGCACCTCCGAAGCCATGCGCATGATCGAACAGGGCGGTGTGAAGCTGAACGGCGAAAAGGTGGCGGACAAGGCGCTGAGGCTCGGCAGCGGTACCGAAGCCGTGCTTCAGGTTGGAAAGCGGAAGTTTGCGAGGGTGAGGATAGAGTAGGGCGCCTCTTGGCGACGACCCGTCTAAGGACTCCTTCTGCCCCAGCCCTCGTACGCTCGGCCGAGAGTACTAACTGGCGCCGGAATGTTTCGTTCGCGGGGACAGCCTGTCCCAGGCGCGCCTCGTTCTGCCTAAGCCCCGGACAATCGGACTGAGTGCTAACCAACGCCAGAATGTTACGTTCGCGCCGACAGCCTCCCCGAGGCGCGTCGCTCACAAATTATGCGGGTGGTTCTAATCACCGGGTTTGCCCCACAGTGCCTGTAACCGCGCATCCCTTCCGCATCCCGCTCGATAGAACTTATAGCGCGTCGGATTCTTCTTGTAGAAGTCCTGGTGATACTCCTCCGCGGGGTAGAACTCCGGCGCGGCGGTGACCTCGGTGACGATGTCGCCTTTGAACGGCTTCGTTTTCTCGAGCTGCGCCTTCGATGCGACCGCGAGCTTTCGCTGGTCCTCGGTGTGGTAGAAGATCGCGGTTCGATACTGCGAGCCGTGATCGCAGAACTGTCCGTCGCGCTGGGTCGGGTCGATGTTGCGCCAGAACACTTCCAGGAGCATCGCGTAGCTGACCTTCTCCGGGTCGTACTCCACCTGGACGACTTCCGTGTGCCCCGTCCTGCCGGACGTGACTTGTTCGTAGGTCGGGTTGCGGGTTTTGCCGCCCATGTAACCCGAGGTCGTCGAGATGACGCCCGTCAGCTTGTCGTACGGCGGCTCCATGCACCAGAAGCAGCCCCCGGCGAACGTGGCGATCGCCCGGGCCGGTTTCTGGGCCGGGCCCGTCGTCTGGGAATAGGCGAAGCCACTGACCATGAAGAGGAAAGTCAGGACGAACCAACTCGCACGGCGTTTCGGCGCAGACATCGGGAGGCTCCGGGTATCAGGAAGAAGTTGGTCGGGGCGGCGCCGCGCAGCTTACAAGGTCCGCGCGGATAGCGGATAATTTTGCATTCTAATCAGGCCTTATGGAGGCTGCATGCGCCGCGTCACCCTCACCCAGTATTTGATAGAACAGCAGCGGCACTATGGGAAAGTCTCGCCCGAGCTGCGCCTCCTCATCGAAGTGATTGCGCGCGCAACCAAGGCGATCAGCCATGGCGTGAGCAAAGGCCCGCTCGGCGGCATCGGGGACACCATCGGTCAGGACAACGTGCAGGGAGAAGCCCAGAAGCGGCTAGACGTGATCGCGAACGAAGTGCTGGTCGATGCGAACGAGTGGGGTGGTCAGCTTGCCGCGATGGTTTCCGAGGAAATGGCGGAGCCCTACCAGATTCCGAATCGCTACCCCCGAGGCGAGTTTCTCCTCCTGTACGATCCGCTCGACGGCTCGTCGAACCTCGACGTGAACATTTCGGTCGGCACCATTTTCTCGGTGCTGAGATGCCCGCACAATATCAGCCCCACCGACCCTGCGGCGTTTCTTCAGCCGGGTTCGAGACAGGTTGCGGCAGGTTTCGCGGTCTACGGCGCGGCGACCATTCTCGTGCTCACCGTCGGCAACGGGGTCGTCGGATTCACGCTCGACAAGGAGATGTGGTCATGGGTGCAGACGCACGAGTGCATCACGATCCCGGAGGACAGCCAGGAATTCGCGATCAACGCCTCGAATGCGCGTAACTGGGAGCCGCCGGTCAAGCGCTATATCGACGAGTGCCTCGCCGGCAAGGACGGGCCGCGCGGCCGCGATTTCAACATGCGCTGGGTGGCTTCGATGGTGGCGGACGTCTATCGGATCATCTCTCGCGGCGGCATCTTCATGTATCCCAAGGATGCCAAACACAAGGAAGGGCGGCTCCGCCTCATGTACGAGGCGAATCCCATGGCGTTCATCGTCGAGCAGGCGGGCGGCGCGGCCACCGACGGACGGCAGCGCATTCTGGACATCCAGCCGACAGCGCTCCACCAGCGCGTCGGGGTCGTCCTGGGATCGAAGAACGAAGTCGACCGCGTTACGCGCTACCACGCCGAGTTGCGCTCACAAGGCGCATCGCCGGCGGCTGCCGCCGCTTAAGCTCGGCGAAGGCATCGAGCTCCCAGTGGCGGAGTGCGACGAGCACGCTCATCGCGGAGCGCTGCTCGAGCGGCAGGCGCATATCTTCATTGTGTAACGCGGAAAACTCGCGGGCGACCTTCTTCAGGCGCTCGACGACCGCGGCGCTGGAGTGCCTGGAGAGCATTCCGTTCACGACCAGCATGAACTCGTCGGCGCGGCTGAAGCGCGAGCGAAAGAATTCGTGGTGCGCCTGGTCGTTGAAAAACCGCTGGATGGGCCCGTCCGGCAGCCAGGAAAACGTGCGGGAGACGAGCAGGCGCACCCGATTGCCGGGCTGAAGCTCGATGAACTTCAGCCGGTCGAGCCGGGTCAGCAGCCCCACGCATTCGGCTTCGGTGATGTCGTACTTCTCGACGATCTGCGCGAGGCTCACGTGGTTCAGCACGCACACCGCCACGAGGAAGAGCTTACGGTCCGAGACGATCTCCTTCTCCTGTTCGTGCGTGAGCTGCGACACCAGCATGTCCTCGCGTGCGAGCGCCCGGGCAAGCTCTGAGAAGTCGATGCCTGCGTAGCCGCAGATTTCGTCGAGGCGGGTCAGGGTGAAGCTGCGCCCGGAGAACATGCGCTTCACGCTCGCCTCGCTCAGTCGCAGGTGCCGCGCGAGGTCGGCATACCGCACGCCGCGGGCCTTCAATTCGCGCTTCAGACACTCGATCAATGCGGCGCTTTGCGCCATGGCTTCCTCCCCCTCCCGGCCGAACGTCGCGCTGGACGCTACCGGCGGTTTCACCGTGCGGGACGTTCTATCGAGTCCTCGACGATGTGATCCAGGGCCACGATGATCCACTTCACGCACGCCGCGCCGGAAGTGCAAAACACCTGAAGGAGGACGCCATGGAACACGAAGGTCTGCCCCAAGCGCATTGCGCTTCGAAGTCGATGAAGCTCGTTCTGGTCCGCGCCAATGGCGCGCTCTTCTACAGCGTTGCGGGCGCAGCGCTGCTCGAATCCGGCGCCGAGCGCAGCGCCCAGCGCGTGCTTCATCTATTCGCGGAGGATCCCGCCCTTTGCCGCTGGTTCACCACGGAGTGGCTGCCGCGCAAAAGAGAGCGGGCACTTATGCTCCGTGAGTACGTCGAGCAGACGTGGCCGGAGTTCGATTTCGCCCTGGCCATGCACGAGTACACCGCGGCGGCGGACGACGAGCGTGGGCACCCTCCGCAGAGCCCGAGCGCGGCGTACGAGGCGCTGGCGCGATGTCTGAGCGCCGCTCAGTCTGCCCTCTTCTATGGAGCCTTGAGCCGCTGGGCGGAAGACTACCGGCTGCGCGAGCTCGCGGCCACGTTCGCACATGAAGAAGGACTGACGCTTACACGGTTCCGGGCGGTTTACGAATGGACTGCCCGAACGAGCGGCATGCGATGGATGGGGGCCTGGGTTGCAGCCCGCCGGCTCATGCGTCTCGCCCGCGATGTCCAGTTACCGTTCGTGTTCACCTGTCTGGCTGCACACTGGCGACCGCATGCCCCCATCGCCGATATGTCTTACCGTGACTTCATGAGGCGCATGCGCGGCGTCGTGCGCCATGGTGGCAACCTGGGATTTGCGGAGCGCGCGCTGTTCGCCCCCTGGGCCCGCCGCCCGCGCGTCCATGTCTCGCAGGGCGCCGGCCGCGTCGCGAGCTGGTTCAAACCAGTGCTGAGTGCGGGGTAGGGGGTGGTGCTCGCCTCCGGCTCGGGCCTCACCGCGTAGTCCTCCACGTTCTGCCGAGGCCTCGTACATCTTGATGGAAATACTAACTGCCGCAGGAATGCTTCGTTCGCGGGGCCCCGCTGCTCCGCAGCCCCCGCTCACCGAAAAGGGGTGGTTCTAAATAGACTCGCGCGCTACAGTGGCTCCTCATTCGAAGGAGAGCATGCATATGTCCGAGAACCCGCGCAGTCGCGAGGTCGCAAGCCTCGGCGGCGGTTGCTTCTGGTGCCTGGAGGCTGTCTACCAGGACGTGAAAGGGGTCGAGTCCGTCGTGTCCGGCTACATGGGGGGCGAGACCCGCAACCCGACGTACGAGGACGTGTGCACGGGCCGCACGGGCCATGCCGAGATCGTTCAGGTGACCTTCGATCCGGCGGTGATTTCCTACAGGGAGATCCTGCAGGTGTTCTTCGTGATCCACGATCCTACGACACTGAATCGACAGGGAAACGACGTCGGCACTCAGTACCGTTCGGCAATCTTCCATCACGATCCAGAGCAGAAGAAGACAGCCGAAGAGGTCGTCGCCGAACTCACCCGCGCTCGGCTCTACGCCGACCGCATCGTTACCCAGATCGCGCCCGCTTCTCAGTTCTATCCGGCGGAGGATTATCACCAGCGGTATTTCGCGCGCAATCCGTTTCAGCCGTACTGCCAGTACGTGGTTGCACCCAAGGTCGCCAAGTTCCGGAAACAGTTCGTCGACCGGCTGAACAAGCAGAACGCATAAACGAAGGCCCGGTGCTTCCGAGTGGCTGGCGGCGAACGCGAGCGAATCGAGCGACGCCCTGCATCAGCCGACGAGCGCGTTCACGCGGGACCGCGAACACCGCCGCGCCACTCAAGAAAACATCATGCAGAATGCATGGAAGGCACCCGTCTCAGTCATTGACAAGGGCGTTTTCCCTCGGCATTCTTCTTGTCACCGTGCTGCTCGAGTTCGCGGCAAGGCGACGACCAACCAACCGACCACCGAACGACAAACGGGAGACACCGAATGGCTGCAAAGAAAAAGGCGAGCAAGAAAGCACCGGCTAAGAAAAAAACCGCGTCCAAACGCAAGCCCAACGCTGCATTCATGAAGGCGATGCAGCCCAGTGCATCGCTCTCGGCTGTCATTGGCGGCAATGCCATGCCCCGCACCGAGGTCACCAAGAAAATCTGGGCTTACATCAAGAAGAACAGCCTTCAGGATGCTAAGAACAAGCGCATGATCAATTCCGACGACAAGCTGCGCGACGTGTTCGGCGGAAAGAAACAGGTCTCCATGTTCGAGATGACGAAGCTCGTCAACAAGCACCTCAAGTAGTCGCGACCGTCCTCCCGAACGGCCGGCGCCGCTCCTGACGGCGACCGGCCGTTTCTCTTCGAGCCGTGGTCCCCGCGCGATGGCCGGTCGCCTTGGTCGCGTGCGTCTCGCGGCAGGCGCTTCGCGTTTCCGGCAAGCGTTTGACACGGCGATGCCGCTGTCGCCCTCGCCCTCGACACTCCCGCTAGAATGGGCTCCTCCAAACGCCTGCCTGCCTTCGACCGGCGGCAACTTCAGGGAGCGATCGATGTTCGGGCGACTCATGCCGCGCGAAGGGCGCTTTTTCGAGCTGTTCAACGAGCACGCGAACGAGCTCCTCCAAGGCGCGCGGGAGCTCGCCGCGCTGATGAGCGCCGGCGATGACGTGGAGCGGCGCGCCTACAACATCGAATCGATCGAGAAACGCGGCGACAAGGTTGCGTGGGCCGCGATCGAGCTCCTCCATCGCACGTTCATCACGCCTCTGGACCGTGACGACATCCATCAACTGGTCAGCAAGATGGACGATATCCTCGACGTGATCGAGGACACTTCGCAGTCGATCTACGCTTACGACGTCCGTTCGATCACGCCCGAGGCGCGCCGTCTCGCGGAGCTGTGCGTCGCCTGTGTCGAGAAAGTGAAGGCCGCCGTCGGCATGCTCTCGAACATGGACAACGCCAAGGCGATCCTCATCGTGTGCCAGGACATCGACCGGCTCGAGTCCGAAGCCGATCACGTGATGCGCTCGGCGATGGCGAAGCTCTTCCGCGACGAGCCGGACGTGAAGCAGGTGATGAAGATGCGCTCGGTCTACGAGATGCTCGAAACGGTGACCGACCGCTGCGAGGACGTCGCGAACGTGATCCAGGGCATTGTCCTGGAAAACTCCTGAACCCGCTCACGGTCCCCGCGGATCCTCGTTCATGAGCTTCGAAGTACTGATCGTGCTGATTCTCGTCGCGCTCGCGTTCGATTTCATGAACGGCTTCCACGACGCCGCGAACTCGATCGCCACCGTCGTCTCGACCGGCGTGCTGCGCCCTCTCTGGGCCGTCGGCTGGGCGGCCGCTTTCAATTTCATCGCCTATTTCGTATTCGAGACCAAGGTCGCGGCGACGATCGGGAAGGGTATCGTCGACCCGGTGGTGGTCGATCACTACGTCATCTTCGGCGCGCTCGTCGGCGCGATCGTCTGGAATCTGGTCACGTGGTACTACGGCATTCCCTCGAGCTCGTCCCACGCGCTGATCGGCGGCCTCGTCGGGGCGGCGATTGCCAAAGTCGGCGCGGGCTCGCTGGCGACGAGCGGGCTCGTCAAGATCGTCGCGTTCATCTTCATCGCGCCGCTGCTCGGAATGGCGCTCGGGATGCTGCTCGATGATCGTCGTGTCGTGGCTTTTCGTTCGGTCGACGCCCCGACGCATCGACGGCTGGTTCAGACGCCTGCAGCTCGTCTCGGCTGGTCTCTACAGCCTCGGTCACGGCGGCAACGACGCGCAGAAAACCGCCGGCATCATCTGGCTCCTGCTCATCGCCGCCGGGTACTCGACGCCGCAGTCCGCCGTCCCGGGCTGGGTGGTGATCGCGTGCTACGTGACGATCGGTCTCGGGACGCTCTTCGGCGGCTGGCGCATCGTGAAGACGATGGGGCAGCGGATCACCAAGCTGAAGCCGGTGGGCGGCTTCTGCGCGGAGACCGGGGGCGCCGCCACCTTGTTTCTTGCCACTGGACTTCGGCATCCCGGTATCGACCACGCACACCATCACCGGCGCGATCATCGGCGTGGGCGCGGCGCGCAATGTGTCGGCGGTGCGCTGGGGCGTCGCCGGGCGGCATCGTCTGGGCGTGGGTCCTGACGATCCCGTGCTCGGCCGCAGTCGCGGCGTGGCGTGGTGGCTCGGAACGCTGATTCTCTAGATCGTGAGGGACAGGCGTCAGGCGTGCGTCCGAAGGACGCACGTAGCGCCGCAGCGCCTGCAGCGGTTACGGCGCGAGCCGGACGATCTCCCAGCGCCTGTCCGCCTCCTTGCGTATAGAGCAGCCGATCGTGCAGCCGATTCGGGCGCCCCTGCCAGAACTCCATCGTTTCGGGCACTCACACTATAGCCTCCCCAACCCGCCGGCCTTGGCGGTGCCTCGCCTTGGCGCTCCAGCGCGTAGCGCGTATGCGCGCTTCCAGCGCAGGACGGTCGGCTCATGATCGCAGCTCTGCACCGATGCGAGCGGCGGCGACGCGACTGCCGGAGGGGCGGGTCGCGAAGTAATCGTCGGATTCCCGGATGGATGTTTTCTCCACGACGCCTTCGATGCGAACTTCGCGCTCGAGCTCGATCCAGTAGACGAGCAGCGCGGCGCGGGGATTCTGCTGCGAGCTCGCCGCCCTTGCGGCTTTCATAGTGCGTGTAGAACACGAAACCGCGGGCGTCGAACGCTTTCAGCAGCACGATCGCGCGCGGAAGGTTTGCCGTCGACGCTCGCGGTGGCGAGCGTCATCGCATTGAACATGGGCAGTTGCGCCTGCGCGGCTTCGTCGAACCAGGCGTGGAACTGCGCGAACGGATCGACTGCGACGTCGCCTTCGTCGAGACGTTCGCGCATGTACTCCTGCCTGAGCTGGGCGAGGTCCATGTCGCGTATTACAGCGTCAAACGACCCGGCGTGCCACCAGCGCGGTCAGGCAGCAGCGACGGCCGAGCCGCGCGCCCAGGACCGCGTCGCCCTTCCATGCGACACGCAACGAAGGAAGGAGGTGATGGAGGCAAGCACTGGGCATCCCTCTTTCCAAGGCGGCGGGTCCGAGGCGAAGCAAGCGCCGCTCTCAGCCGCCGGTCGTCTCGCCGCCCATGACGGGCAGGATGATCCCCGTGATGTACGACGAGTCGGCGTCGGACGCGAGAAACACGTACGCCGGCGCGACTTCCTCGGGCTGCGCCGGCCGGCCGATCGGCGCCTGCTTGCCGAATTCGGCGACCTTCTCCGGCGTCATTCCGTCGTCCGACGGGTTGAGCGGCGTCCACACCGGCCCGGGCGCGACTGCGTTCACGCGTATGCCGCGCTCGAGGACGTTCTGCGCGAGCGTCTTGGTGAACGCGTTGATCGCGCCTTTCGTTGCCGAGTAATCCGGCAGCTCCTTCGATCCCATGATGCCGGTCTCCGAGCTCGTGCGCGATGATGGCCGCGCCCGCTTTCATATGCCGCAGCGCGGCGCGACACAGGCGGAAGTAGGCATAGCATGTTCATCTTGAAGGTCGTGTCGAGCTCCTCGTCCGTCACTCCTCCAGCGTTTTCTTGCGGTTCTGATGCGCGGCGTTGGAGACGAGGATGTCGAGCTTGCCGAGCTCGTTCACGGCGCGCTCGACCAGCTCGTCGCAGAACTTCGAGTTCCGTGAGGTCGCCGGGGATCAGCACGCAGCGCCGGCCTTCGGCTTCGACGGCGCGCAGCGTCTCTTCGGCGTCGGACTGCTCCTCGGGCAGGTAGGAAATCGCGACGTCCGCGCCTTCCCGCGCGTAGAGCACCGCCACGGCGCGTCCGATGCCGGAATCGCCGCCGGTGATCGAGCGCGCACTTGCCCTCGAGCTTGCCGGCCGCTTTGTACTGCGCCGCTTCGTAGCGCGGCTTCGGGTCGAGCTTCGATTCGAGGCCGGTCCGCTTTGCTTCTGTTTCGCGAACGGCGGTTTGGGCTCGTTCTGCATCTGCGGCCGAGCTCGCCTCGACTGCGCTGGCTCCCTTGCAAGCTGCTGGTCGTGCTGGCTTTTCGTCGTGCGCGTGGAGGTTCGTTTCGTGGTGGGCATGGGCATCGTCCGGTAAACGCTCTGGCAGCGGATGCGCGGTTTTCGCGCCGCGGCGCTCCGGGGGACGATGCAAGTCACATGCCGCCGCTTGCCACGCCATGGCCGACGAGGAACTCCGCGAGCACGTGCGCTGTATGGGACGTGCCTGGCGAGCGGGCGACCTCTTGCGGCGAGCCGCATACGGACGACGCGGCCGCCTGCATCTCCGCCTTCGGGTCCGAGATCGATGATCCAGTCCGCTTCCGCGATCACGTCCAGGTTGTGCTCGATCACGACGACCGTGTTGCCCGCGTTCACCAGCCGGTGGAGGACGTGAATCAGTTTCTCGACGTCCGCCATGTGCAGGCCGAGCGTGGGCTCGTCGAGGATGTAGAGCGTGCGCCGCTGATGGCGCGCCGGCCGCGTCCGGTGATCGCGGCTCCGCCTGGCGATGGTCACGGAGTCTCGCGTTTTCGCGAGTTCCGTGACGAGCTTGATGCGTTGGGCCTCGCCGCCGGAGAGCGTCGGGCTTTGCTGCCCGAGCGTGAGGTATCCGAGCCCCACGTCCTGCAGCAGGCGCAGGCAGTGATGGATGGAGCGATGCGCGGCGAAAAACTCGACGGCCTCGTCGACGTTCATGGCAAGCACGTCGCCGACGCTCCTGCCTTTGAAGCGCACGGCGAGCGTTTCGACGTTGAAGCGCGCACCATCGCACACTTCGCACGGCACGCGCACATCGGGCAGAAAGCTCATCGCGATGCGCTGCACGCCCTGGCCTTCGCATGCTTCGCAGCGGCCCCCGCTCGTGTTGAACGAAAAGCGGCTCGCCGTGTAGCCGCGCATGCGCGCTTCGGGCACTTCCGCGAACAGGCGCCGCACGGTATCCCAGAAGCCGACATAGGTCGCGGGACACGACCGCGGCGTCTTGCCGATCGGCGTCTGATCGACTTCCAGCACGCAGTCGAGGCTCTCCCATCCCTCGATCGCGCGGCAGCCGACGGCCGGCGGCTCCCTGCGACGGCGCTTCACGCCGAGACGCTGGACGAGATTGGCATGCAGCACGTCGCGCGCGAGCGTCGACTTCCCTGAACCCGACACGCCCGTGACGACGACGAGCCGCTCGAGCGGGATGCGCACGTCGACGCTCCTCAGGTTGTGCAGCGAAGCACGGACGACTTTCAGCGCCGGGGTGACACGGTTCACGGTGCGGGGCGGATGCAGCGGATGCCGCAGCGGATGCGCGAGGAAGCGTCCGGTGATCGAGTTCGGCTCGTTTACGAGATCGTCCGCCGTGCCCTGCGCGATCAGTTCGCCTCCGCGCTTGCCGGCGCCCGGCCCGAGGTCGATCACGTGACCCGCGCGCCGGATCGTCTCCTCGTCGTGCTCGACGACGACGAGCGTATTGCCCTTCTTCTGAAGCTGTTCGAGCGTGTCGAGGAGCACGCGGTTGTCGCGCGCGTGCAACCCGATGGTCGGCTCGTCGAGGATGTAACACACGCCGCGGAGGTTCGATCCGAGCTGGGCCGCGAGCCGGATGCGCTGTGCTTCGCCTCCGGACAGCGTCGGCGCCGCGCGATCGAGCGCGAGGTACGAGAGGCCCACCTGTTCCAGAAACCCGAGGCGGCTCCGCAGCTCGGGAAGGATGTCGCGTGCGATCTCGGCTTCACGGCCTGCGACCGATATCGAGGCGAAGCGCTGCGCGAGCGCCGACACCGGCAGTGCGGTCAGCTCTGCGATCGATTCGTCGCGATAACGCACTGCGAGCGCTTCGCGGTTCAGCCGCCGGCCGCTGCAGGCGGGGCAGGGCTCGTCGATCTCGAGCCATTCGAGCCATGAGTCGAGTACGTGATCCTCGGCGCCGGTCTTCTGCCGTTCCTCGTCCCACTGCACTTCGTCGATCTTCAGGCCCGTGCCATAGCATTCCGCACACCAGCCGTGCTTCGAATTGAACGAGAAAAGCCGCGGATCGAGCTCCGGGAAGCTGCGGGCGCACGAAGGACACGCGCGCTTGACCGAATACACCGACTCGGTCATCGACACTTCTGACGTGTCCCCAGTGCGCGTCGCGTGCTCGAGCGTTTCGAGGCCGTCGACGAGATGGACGACGCCCTTGCCCAGGTCGATCGCGGTCGCGAGCGCGGCTCGAAGCGCAGGCTCGTTCTCCGGGGCGGCGTTCACTTCCGCAACGGGCAGCTCGATCGTGTGCTCGATGAAGCGCGCGAGCCGCGGCCAGGGCTGGGTCCGGACGAACGCGCCGTCGACGCGCAGATGCGTGTAGCCCTTGCCCGCCGCCCACTTGGCGAGGTCCGTGTAGACGCCCTTGCGGCCGACGACGAGTGGCGCGAGCAGGCCGACGCGTGCGCCGCGATGGCTGCGGAAGATGTTCGCGACGATGCTGTCGATCGTCTGCGGCTCGATGGGGACTTCGCAGTCGGGGCAGTACTGAGTGCCGAGCTTGACGTACAGCAGGCGCAGGAAATGATAGATCTCGGTGAGCGTCGCGACCGTGCTCTTGCGACCGCCGCGGCTCACGCGCTGCTCGATCGCGACCGTGGGCGGTATCCCGTAGATCGCGTCCACGTCGGGCCTCGTCGCCGACTGAACGAATTGTCGCGCGTAGGCGTTCAGCGATTCCAGGTACCGGCGCTGGCCTTCGTTGAAGAGGATGTCGAACGCGAGCGTCGACTTGCCCGAGCCCGAGACGCCGGTCACCACGGTGAACTTGCCGCGTGGAATCTCGACATCCAGGGACTTGAGATTGTGCTCGCGCGCGTTGTGGATGCTGATGGTGTTCGCGGCGCGTCTCCCCTCACCCTGACCCTCCCCGAGCGCTCCGCGCCCCCGCGCCTGGAGGGGCGAGGTTGACGCGAAGGGCGACCGGAGTGCTGCTTCATAGGCCTTCAATGCGCGCCCGGTATGCGACGCCTTGCACGCCATCACCGTCCTGGGGGTGCCGCACGTGATAATGTCCCCGCCGGCGTCGCCGCCTTCGGGACCGAGGTCGAGGATCCAGTCGGCCGCGCGGATCACGTCGAGGTTGTGCTCGATCACGACCACGGAATGGCCCGCAGCGATCAACTTGCGCAGCGCGCGCAGCAGTTTCGCAATGTCTTCGAAGTGCAATCCGGTGGTCGGCTCATCGAAGAGGAAGAGCGAGCCGGTGGGGACCGTGGAAGCGGTATCCCGCCGCTGTCCGGATCCCGGCCCCGGATCGCCTCGAAGGATTCGATCGTCCGGGGTGTGCCTATTGCGCCGGGATGTCGGGTCACGGGCCGCCGCCTCGGCGAGGTAGCCCGCCAGCTTGAGCCGCTGCGCTTCGCCGCCGGATAGCGTCGGCACCGGCTGGCCGAGCTTCAGGTATTCCAGGCCGACTTCGGCGAGCGGCCGGAGCACCCGTTCGAGTTCCTGCTCGTCCCTGAAACACTGGAGCGCGTCCGTCACCGTCATCTCGAGCACGTCGGCGATCGAGCGTCCGAGCGCCTTCACTTCCAGGATCTCGTCACGGTAGCGCCTGCCGTTGCAGTCCGGGCAACGCAGGTACACGTCCGAGAGAAACTGCATCTCGACGTGCTCGAATCCGCTGCCGGAACAGGTGGGGCAGCGTCCGTTGCCCGAGTTGAAGCTGAACGTGCCTGCGGTGTAGCCGCGCTCTTTCGCGAGCGGCTCGCGCACGAACAGCTTGCGGATGCAATCGAACGCGCCGACGTAGCTGGCCGGATTCGAGCGCGTCGTTCGCCCGATCGGCGACTGATCGACCAGAATCACGTGGGAGACCCACTCGCTGCCGAGCAGCGCCGCGTGGCGCCCGGGCGTTTCCGTCGGCTTTCCGTGCGCTCGCAGCAACGCCGCGTAGAGCACATCCTGTACGAGCGTCGATTTGCCCGAGCCCGATACGCCCGTCACACAGACGAGCCGGCGCAGTGGAAACTCGACGTCGATCGCCTTGAGATTGTGCTCCGCGGCGCCGATCACCTTGATCGAGCGGTCGCCTTCGATGAGCGGCGGACCGCGCGTGTCCCCGCTCGCGTTCGCGCTGACGCTCTTCCGCCCGGAGAGATAGTCTCCGGTGAGCGAGCCCGGTGCGGTGCGCACGTTCGCAGCCGGGCCGAAGTACACCGATCTCGCCGCCGCGTTCCCCGGTCCCGGTCCCATGTCGAGAATGCGATCCGCGGCAAGAATCACCTGCGGGTCGTGCTCGACCACGACCAGCGCATTGCCGGCGTCGCGCAGCTTGTGCATGACCTCGATCACACGGCCCATGTCGCGCGGGTGCAATCCGATCGAAGGCTCGTCCAGCACGAACAGCGTGTTGACGAGCGAGGTGCCGAGCGCGGTCGTCAGATTGATGCGCTGGACTTCTCCGCCGGAGAGTGTGCGCGACTGGCGGTCGAGCGTGAGATAGCCCAGCCCGACCTCGCACAGGTAATCGAGCCGCGTGCGGATCTCGGAGAGCAGGAGATCGGTCGCGTTATCGAGCGGCGCCGGCAGAGCGAGCGTCGCGAAGAACGCGCGCGTGCGCTCGATCGGCAGCAGCATGAGATCGTGGACGGACAATCCGGGAAGCCGCTCGAGGACGTCGCGTGCGAATGCGGCCGTGCGCGGCAGGAACAACGTCGCGGGCGCCGCCACGGCGTGCGCATTCTCGCGCGTGCCGAGCCGCCACGCGAGGGCCTGCGGCTTGAGCCGCGCGCCGCCGCAGGTTTCGCATGGCGTGTACGCGCGATACTTCGAGAGCAGCACGCGCACGTGCATCTTGTAGGCCTTCGTCTCCAGCCACTTGAAGAAGCGCGCCACGCCATACCAGACGCCCGGCCACGACGCGCGCCAGCTCTTCCATTCCGATTCGCCCTCGAGGACCCAGTGCTTCTGCTCGTCCGTGAGCGTGCGCCAGGGGCGATCCAGCGGGATGGCGCGCTTTTTCGCGTACTTCACCAGGTCGTCCTGGCACTCCTTGTAGGACGCGCTCTGCCAGGGCTTGACCGCCCCTTCGCGCAGCGTCTTCGATTCGTCCGGCACGACGAGGCCGTAGTCGAGGCCGATCACGCGGCCGAAACCCCGGCAGGTTTCGCACGCGCCCAGCGGTGAATTGAACGAGAAGAGGCTCGGGGAGGGATCGGCGTAATGGATGTCGCAGTCGGCGCAGTGGAGATCGGACGAAAAGCGCCAGATCGCACCCGAATCATCGTCGCGGCGGATGTTGACGCGTCCGTTCCCGATGCGCAGCGCCGCTTCGAATGCTTCCACCCTGCGCGAGCGATCGACGCTCCCGGAGCGGAAACGGTCCTGAACGACTTCGAGCGTGCGGCCTTTCTCCGAGTGGAAGCGTGTATAGCCCTGCTGCTCGAGCAAGGCTTTCACTTCGCTCACGGTGAAGTTCTGCGGAACGGTAACCGGAAAGGTGACCGTGAGGCGCGCGTCTGCGCCGGCCGCCGCTCGCCGTTCGACTTCCTCCTCGACCGAGTCCGGCGTGTCGCGCCGGACGGGCGACCCGCAGCCCAGGCAGTAAAGCCGTGCCGCGCGCGCGTACAGAAGCTTCAGGTGATCGTTGAGCTCCGTCATCGTGCCGACCGTCGAGCGCGATGTGCGCACCGGATTGGTCTGATCGATGGCAATCGCGGGCGGTATGCCTTCGATCGAGTCGACCTGAGGCTTGTCCATGCGGTCGAGAAACTGTCGCGCGTAGGGCGAGAACGTTTCGACGTAGCGACGCTGTCCTTCCGCGTAGAGCGTGTCGAAGACCAGAGACGACTTGCCGCTGCCCGATACGCCCGTCACGACGATGAGCTCGTTCGTGGGTAATTCGAGCGAAAGGTTCTTGAGATTGTTCTGCCGTGCGCCGCGAATCACGATGGCTTCGCCATGCGCGCGTCCGCGCTCCGCAGCTACCGCAGGGGGCGCGACACGAGCAGGCTTGTTGCCGGATTCGGGCATTTGCGTGACGGGGGAGTGGGTTACAACCGAAGCGCAGGCGTGGATCACGCATGCGGAAGGCGCATTTTACCCGTGCTCCCGCGCTGCGTCCTGGCCGCTCCCCTAGCAGGCAACCGACGCCAAAAACAGGCAGAGTTGCGCTGACACGCTTACAGCAGAGCTGATCCAATCGGCGTAGAGCAGCGGAGTGTGAACTAACCCACACTTTTTTTCAGAAGCATGGCCAGAAATGCGTGCCGGGGAGCAGGGGCTACCCGGGATGACCGCGCAGCTGGCCGCTCTGAAAGCGCCGCCAAAGTTTCTATCAATAAAAAGGAACAGCCATGAACACCGAAAAGCAAACGCCTGCCTCGCTCAAAGCGAGGCGGGATGGGCTTTTCGTGCAGGACGTCGGTGACGAGCTCGTCATCTATGACCGGAATACACGCAAAGCCCATCGCCTGAATCCGACAGCCGCTCTCGTCTGGCGGGCGTGCGATGGTGAAACGAGGCTCGCCGACATCGTCGAGGCGGTTCAGCGGAAGCTGGGACCCGCGGCGGACGAGAATCTGGTTCGCATTGCGATGGGTCGATTGGCCGCCGTTCACCTGCTCGAGAAAGACCTCGGGCCGTCAGTGGGCGAGGTTGCGGAAAGTCGTCGAGCGTTCCTTCGAAAGGGCGCTGCCGCCGGCGCGATATCACTGTTGATGCCGGTCGTTGTGACGCTCCCACGGCCCAGCCTGGCCGCGGCGCTGTCCCCTGTAGGGCCGCAAGCTCTTGCGGTGTCTTCCATCGTCGCGAATGCCTACTATCAGTCGGTCGAACCCGCACCGCGGCGGCCGGGCGCGACCGCAACGTTCGGGGGAGGATGTTTCTGGTGTCTGGAGCCGCCCTACGACCGCGTGCCCGGCGTCATATCGACGACGGCCGGCTACATGGGCGGCACGATTAAAGATCCCACGCATGACCAGGTGGTCGCCGGGACGACAGGACACGCGGAAGTGCTGCGGGTGGTGTATGACCCGGCAAAGATCACTTACGCGCGTCTGGTCGAAATCTACTGGCGCAACGTCGATCCCACGCAGCGCGACGGGCAGTTCTGCGATCTCGGTCCGCAGTACCGCACCGCGCTCTTCTATCACGACGAAGATCAGAAAAGCGTGGCTTTCGCGTCGCGGGCCGACGTCCAGAGGACGAAGCGGTTCAGAGGCGAGATCGTCACCGAGATCCTCCCGGCGGGTGAGTTCTACAAAGCCACGGAAGACCACCAGGACTACTACCAGAAGAATCCGGCACGGTACCGGTCCTACGTCCAGAGCTGCGGCCGCGAAGCGCGCCTGCGGGCGTTGTGGGCGCGCGCTTAGTAGCGAGTTAACCACCCCTTTTCGGTGAGCGGGGGCTGCGGAGCAGGGGGCCCCGCGAACGAAGCCTTCCGGCGCCGTTTAGCACTCTCGTCCGAGCGTACGAGGGCTTGGGTAGAGCGAGCGGGGGCTGCGGAGCAGGGGGCCCCGCGAACGAAGCCTTCCGGCGTCGTTTAGCACTCTCGTCCGAGCGTACGAGGGCTTGGGTAGAACGAGCGGGGGCCCTGAGACGGTGGGCGCGCTGAAGCCTGGAGGAGGGGCCCGCTCGTGGGGATCCGACGGCGGAACCGTGGGCGGCGAGCAAAGCGCCGCCCTATTCGCCGAGCGCCCGATTCACGCGCGGCATGACCTCCGTCGCCATCAGCTCCAGCGAACGGCGCGCGAGCGCGGGTCCGCCCAGTCGTGGCCGCAGTAGAGCAGCGTGCCGAACGGCCCGACCGTCTGGCGTAGCTCGACGATCTGCTCGGCCACGCGCTCGGGCGTGCCGTAGATCACGCAGGTGCTTGAGCACGTAGTCGAGCGTGCACTCGCGAATCGGGCATCGACGACGTCGTGCTTGAACGTGTCGAGTTGCCCGCGGGCACGGCGCTTGGTCATGAGGTTGCAGAAGTAGAAGCCGTACGCGCCGTCGGCAGCCGATCGCGTAACGCCGCGCCGTCGCTTCGTCGTCCGCGACGAAGATGCTGCGCGCGACGCGCCAGTCCGCGCTCTGCGACTTTGTGCCCGCCGCTTCTCGCAGCCTTCGACATACGTCGGCCAGTGGGTTGCCACCCAGTGCGGGTGGATGAAGTTGGCCGAGATCGGCGTCCAGCCGCGCGCGGCCGCCGCGGCGAGTCCGCTTGAGTTCGGGACGACTACCGTGACGACGATCGGCGGGTGCGGTTTCTGATAGGGCTTGAGGAACGACGCCCTGGCCGGCCTCGCGCAGGAGGGTGCGGCGCGTGCGAGATGTTCCAGAAGCTGCCCTCGAGGTCGTAGGGCGCATCGCGCGCCCAGATCGCGAGGATCTGATCGATGCACTCGACGAACATCGCGTTGCGGTCGGCGTCGAGGTTGCCGAACACTTCCCAGTCCGAACGCAGTCCGCCGGGGCCGATGCCGAGGATGAAGCGGCCTTCGAGCATGTGGTCGATCATCGAGACGTGCGCAGCGACCTGCGCAGGATGGCTGTTCGGCAGATTCAGCGTGCCGCTGCCCAAGCTGATCTGCGAAGTCGTCATGCCCGAGGCTCGCGATGAACGAGAGGCACGAGGGGATCGTCTCGCACACGTCGGTGACATGCTCGCCGATGAACGCCTCCGCGTAGCCCAGACGATCGGCGAGGAGGACGGCTTCGCGATCCTCCTTGAGCGTCTGCGTATAGTTGCGCGAGGACGGATGGATCGGCATCGTGAAATAACCCAGCTTCATGGGTGAAGCTCCGCTTTGTGGCTTCGCTTTGGCGGGATTCTCATGGCTGCGTGAGCGTGCCCACTACCGGCGGCGAGAACAGCTTCGCGACTTCGTCGCTCCGCACGCGCGCCATGTAGCGCTCCGCGTCCTGCGGGAGAAGCAGGCGATCCTTCACGAGCTGTTGCACCGCTGCCTCGTAGCGCCGGACGTATTCGGCGTGCGTGCCGTAGCGCTCCTCGAGCGACGGCCGAGGATCGCCGCGCGCCTCGCGCTCGGAGCGCGTTCGGGCGAACGGCGCGTACGTGCCGTCGCGGTCGCATGTCTCGCCTTCCGGGAAACGGCGCGCGATATTGGTTCCAGCCCGTGTAGGTTGCGATCGGCACCGCGATGTCGGGCATCAGCACGCCGGCCGTGTCGTTCCCGTCCGCGTCGACCTGCGGCACGAGGATTCGATAGGGCTTCGTCATGTCGATTTCGGGCTTCGTCCAGTCCTTGATGACCCCGATCACGTTCGCGCGCGGCGCCGCCTGAATACCCGGGATCGTCGGGAAACGCGAGCTTCTCCGGCGCGGTGAGCGTTCCGTTCGCGAGGCGTGGCGTGCGCGATGGGGGCGGGGCCTTGCCATCCACCCATTCGTCGAGAGCGACGAACAGTGCGCGCTGGAGCGGCGTCACGGCGTGCGGATTGCGCGCGTTCACGCACGAGCCGCGCGTCGAGCTCATGTTGTAGGTCGCGTTGTGCTGCGTGCTCGCAATGAGATAGGCGCGCGCGTTGGCAGGCAGCTCGAGGTCACCGCGTGCCGAGCGGATCGGTGACGAGGAGTGACGCGCCTTTCTGCCAGTACTCGGTCGACGTGTTCGTCTCCATCCAGAGCGGGTCGAAGCCGTCGTTACGGAACAGTGCCCCGGTCTTGCCCGTGACAGGATCGGTCACCCGCGCAGTCGAGAACGGAAACGTGCTTTCGGGGAACGTGTGATCCTCGTGCTGCGTGCTGGTGCGGTTCGGCTGCGCGAACGCTTCGTTCAGGAACACGCCGCCTGCGCCGGCCGTATGTGCCATCACGCCGTCGAAAACTTTGCGCGCGGCCTGGTCCTGGTTGAAGCCGTCGCGCACGAAATCGCGCAGGAAGCGTCCGCTTTGCGACGAGCCGAATGCCAGCGCCCGCGTCATCTTCGCCCGCGCCGGATTGGGAGTGCCCTTCGCATCCGCTGCTTCGTAACGCAGGAACGACACCAGATCGCGGGTTGCGGCCATGCCGATTCCGAGCACGCGCGGGTTCTTCGCGACATACTGGAATTCGTAAAGCGATCCGGGCTCGGGCTGCGTTCCGGCCGGCAGAAGGCGGATTGCGCGGCTTCCGACATACGCCCATTGGCTGGCGGGGATTTCGCGCCGCGGGCTCGTGTTCGTTCGCCTCACCGTGAGCTTTGCCGTGGTCTGGTCGAGCGTCGCAGGCTCGTAGAACAACCGGAAGACGCGATCTTCCGACCGACTGCCGCCGTCTCCTTCGCCGCGGTCGCGCGTGCCGCTCACGAACTCTTCGCGAATGGTGCGTGTAATCGGGCCGTCGGGGTTGGCGGCGATCACCGGCTTCATCGCAAGACCGTTGTCGCGCGTCGGGGCCTCGGGGTCCCAGCCGCTCCACACGAACGTGTAGCCCTGGCGGAAGAAGAGGCCGTCTCCGACGTCGTCGATCGTCTTCGGGTCGTTCGACCGGCGCTTCGCTTCGGTGAAGCGCCAGTGGAAGTTGAGCCGCCCGCGGTTCGTCACGTCGTACATGAGCTTCCCGTTCGCGCGCTCCGCATTGGCGGGGCGCAGCATGAAGAAGTCCGCCTCGTATTCGACGTTCCCCGCGGCGTTGCGCGGCGCCTTGTCGATGTTTGCGATGACGCGGTTGCGTGCGTCACGCGGATCGAGCTCGCCTTTGAATGTGCCGCGGACGCGCTCGTATCCGCCGATGTCGCCGAAGGTCGAACCGGGAGCGAGCGGCTCGACGGCGCTCAACGTGATCGATGTGATGTGGGCCGACACAGTAGTGGACGCGAGAACCAGAATGAATGCGGCTGTGCGCGTTGCCAACATGATGATCCTCCTCCGGGTCCGCATCCCCGAAGGGGCAGGCCGATGATACCGGGATCGAAGTATGTTAGCTGCGTCCGGGTTCGGGCTGTGGTGGCGTTTCAGACTGCGGACTTTGGCGCGCTTGCTCCGGAAAATGCGCGGTCACATCTTCCTCAGGCCTCGCACGCCTGGACGAGAGTTCTGACGCGGCTCGAAGGTTACGTTCGCGGCGACAGACTGTCCCAGTCGCGCCGCTCACCGGAACAAGGTGAGGTTCTAATGGAGCGACTCCCCCGGAACGGGGCGGTTCTAACGTATCATCTCCGCCTTTTTCCGATTTGCAGGCGATTCATGGCTCAGTACGTTTACACGATGCGCAGGGTCGGCAAGGTCGTGCCGCCGAAGCGGGTCATTCTGAAGGATATTTCGCTTTCGTTCTTCCCGGGCGCCAAGATCGGCGTGCTCGGGCTGAACGGCGCCGGCAAGTCGAGCTTGCTCAGGATCATGGCCGGCGTGGACAAGGATTTCGAAGGGGAAGCCATCCCGATGCCGAACATGCGGGTCGGCTTCCTTTCCCAGGAGCCACAGCTCGACGCGGCGAAGGACGTGCGCGGCAACGTCGAGGAAGGCATGGGAGAGACGCTGGCGCTGCTGACCCGCTTCAACGAGATCAGCGACCGCTTCGCGGAACCCCTTGATGACGAAGAGATGACGAAACTCCTCGAAGAGCAGGGCGAGCTTCAGGGGAAAATCGACGCGGCAGCCGGGTGGGAGATCGAACGCAAACTGGAGGTCGCCGCGGATGCGCTGCGCCTGCCGTCGTGGGATGCGGACGTGACGAAGATTTCCGGCGGCGAGCGACGGCGCGTCGCGCTGTGCCGATTGCTCCTGTCGGAGCCGGACATGCTGCTTCTCGACGAGCCGACCAATCACCTCGACGCGCTGTCGGTGCAATGGCTCGAGCAGTTTCTGGAGCGTTATCCGGGCACCGTCATCGCGGTCACGCACGATCGCTACTTCCTCGACAACGTCGCCGGTTGGATTCTCGAGCTTGACCGCGGTCATGGCATTCCGTGGGAAGGCAATTACTCGTCGTGGCTCGTGCAGAAAGAGCAGCGTCTCCAGATCGAAGCGAAGCAGGAGTCCGCGCGCATCAAGTCGATGCAGCAGGAGCTCGAGTGGGTGCGCTCGAATCCCAAAGCGCGGCAGGCGAAAAGCAAGGCGCGCCTTGCCCGCTTCGAGGAGCTGGAATCGCAGGAGGTTCAGAAGCGCAACGAGACGAACGAGATCTACATTCCGCCCGGCCCGCATCTCGGCGACCTCGTGATCGAGGGCGTCGGATTGCGGAAAGCCTTCGGCGACAAGCTCCTGTTCGACGGCCTCGACTTTCGCCTGCCGCGCGGCGGCATCGTCGGCATCCTCGGGCCGAACGGCGCGGGCAAGACCACGCTCTTTCGCATGCTGGTCGGGCGCGAGAAACCCGATTCGGGCGACCTTCGCATCGGCGATACAGTGAAGATCGCCTACGTCGATCAGAGCCGCGACACGCTCGACGACCGCAGGACCGCGTGGGAGGAGATCTCCGACGGTCTGGACAACATCACGGTCGGCAATTACACGACATCCAGCCGCGGTTACGCCGCGCGCTTCAACTTCAAGGGCGCGGACCAGCAGAAGCTCGTGGGACAGCTCTCCGGCGGCGAGCGCAACCGGGTGCATCTTGCGAAGGTCCTGCGCAGCGGCGGCAACGTGTTGCTGCTCGACGAGCCGACGAACGATCTCGACGTGGAGACGTTGCGCGCGCTCGAGCAGGCGCTGCTCGAGTTTCCCGGCTGCGCGGTGGTGATCTCGCACGATCGCTGGTTCCTCGATCGCGTCGCGACGCACATCCTGGCGTTCGAAGGCGAGAGCCAGGTCGTCTGGTTCGAGGGCAACTACGCGGAGTATCTTGCGGATCGCCGCAAGCGCTTCGGAGACGATGCCGACAAGCCGCACCGCATCCGTTACAAGGCGCTCATGTAGCGCCTTGTACTCGAAGGGCTGAAAGGCGTGAGTGATGAATAGAGTGGGTATGATCGGCACGGGGCTCATGGGCACTGCGATTACCCGGCGGCTGGTCGGCGCCGGATACGAAGTCCTGGCCTACGATGCCGACGCCGCCAAAAGGCAGGCGATCGCCGAGCAGGGCGCGAAACCGCAGGCGGCCGCGAGCGTGGTGATGGCGGGCTGCGAGATATCGGTGTTGGCCGTGTTCAATACCGAGCAGGTCGAGGACGTGATCGAAGGCGCAGGCGGCGCAGTCGATGCCATCGCGCAGGGCGGAACCGGCGCGCGCACGCTGGTGGTGACGAGCACCTGCGATCCCGACCGGCTGGCGGCGCTCGCGCCGCGCGTCGCGCCTCGCGGCGTGCATCTCGTGGAAATGCCGATCTCCGGCACGAGTGTTCAGGTCGCGCGCGGCGACGGCGTGGGGCTCGTGGGCGGTGATCCCGACGCGATGACGCGGGTGAGACCCGTGCTCGAGGCGATCTGTCCCAGGCTGCACTTTCTGGGCGCGGTGGGAAACGGCTCCCGCGCCAAACTCGCAGTGAACCTGACACTCGGGTTGAATCGCGCCGCACTCGCGGAAGGCCTCGTCTTCGGCTCGCGGCTCGGCCTCGATCCCGTGGCTTTCCTCGAAGTGCTGAAAGGCTCCGCCGCCTACTCGCAGGTGATGGACGTGAAAGGCGCGCTCATGGCGAAGCGCGAGTTCCGCAATCCGCAAAGCCGGGTCGATCAGAGCATCAAGGACTTCAATCTCATGGTCGCGCAGGCCCGTGTGTGCGGACAGGACCTGCCGTTCGCGACGGTCTACGCGCGCATGCTCGAGGACTGCATGGCGCACGGCGAGGGGAGCTGGGACAACGCCGCGATCCTGGAGGCGATTGCTCGGCGCAGCAACGGCTGCTGACTGGAAAAACGGGTCTGTCCCGTTTTTCACGGTTCTCAGCGGCGCAGGCTGCGATCGAGCCCGCGCAGGAGCGGCAGTATGGCGTCGATGGCGGGCACCGGTACGCCGGCTTCGCGTGCGAACGCCTGAGTCTGGCCAAGGTGGCTTTCGACTTCGACCGGGCGGCCCCGTAGGACGTCCTGCAGCATCGAAGCCCGTGGCGTGCGCACGCCAGATCCTGTCGTGGGCGAAGCACGGCGGGCGGGCTGTGGAGCATTCAGCTCGGCCCGCAAGTCCCATCCCAGTGCAGCGGCGACTGCGAGCGTTTCGTTCCTGATCGCGGTCGACAAGACGCGCAGTCCGTCGTCGGCGCCTATGTCGGCGTGCCCGAGCCGCGTCAGCGCGGAGAGCGGATTGCCCGCCGCATTGCTCGCGAGCTTGCGCCAGATCTCCGCCCGCAGATCCGGCGAAACCTCCGCCGGCAATCCCGACCGCGAGAAGAGATCGACGATGGCGCGCACACGGTCGCTTGCGGTGCAATCCGGTTCGCCGAACACGTAGCGGTTGCCACCCTGGTGGAGAATGACGCCGGGACTTTCGATGTCGTTCGGCGAATACATGACGCAGCCCAGCGTCTTCTCACGCAGTTTCGACCACAGGACGCCTTCAGGATCGAGCAGCGGCAGGTGCGACTGCGGGCCATTCAGGCCGTAGCGCCACCACCATGGAATGCCGTTCAGGCCGAAGACGATGGAACCGTTCGGAGCGACCAGCCGCGCAAACGTATCGGCAAGCGCTGGCAACACGTACCCCTTCATCGTGACGAGCACGACATCCTGTGGCGGCAGCGACGCCGGATCGCTCGTTGCGTGCTGCGGCATTCCGCGAACTTCCTGCGCACCCGATTTGAGCAGCAGGCCGCGGCTGCGTATGGCGTCGAGCTGTGCGCCGCGCGCGATGACCGACACTTCCGCCTGATTCGCGGCTGATAGCCGCGCAGCGAAATGCCCGCCGACGGCGCCCGTGCCGAAGACACAGACTTTCATGCGTGCCTCCGCACGATTGCTGCAAAAGCACAGGCGCGAAGCATGAACGCGGCTTGCCGCATCGGATCTCCTTTTCGGTTGTTCTAGCCACGCCCCGCATAGGGCATGTTGGTCGCCATGATCATGAGGTGATAGACGTTCACGTCGAGCGGCTGATTGGCCATGTAGAGAACCGCCTTCGCGACATCCTCGACGCTGATCATCGGCTCGACTTTGACAGTGCCGTCCGCTTGCTTGACGCCTTTCGACATGCGCGCAGCGAGCTCGGTCATGGCGTTGCCTATGTCGATCTGGCAGCAGGCGATGTCGTAACGGCGCCCGTCGAGCGCGATGGTGCGCGTGAGGCCGCTCACGCCGTGCTTCGTTGCGGTGTAGGGAGCCGAGTCCGGCCGCGGCGCGTGCGCCGAGATTGAGCCGTTGTTGATGATGCGCCCGCCACGCGGGCTCTGCTCCTTCATGAGGCGAAAGGCCGCTTGCGCGCACAGGAAGACACCGGTGAGATTGGTGTCCACGACGGACTTCCAGCGCTCGTACGGAAGCTCGTCGAACGCGACACCCGGCGCGTTCTGACCTGCGTTGTTGAAAACGACGTCGACGCGGCCGAAGGTCTCCTTCACGCGCGAAAAAAGCGCCTGGACGGCCTGGGGGTCTCCCACGTCCGTGGGCACGGCGATCGCGCGCTTCGGGTCCGTGGAGCCCGCGATCGCCTCGTCGAGCAATTGCGCGCGGCGACCCACGAATGCGACTTGCCAGCCGTCGCGCACGAACGCGAGCGCTGTTGCACGTCCGATGCCGCTTCCCGCGCCGGTGATGACTGCGACCTTCTCGTGTGTGGCCATGCGCTTTCCTCCTTGGCTCGCTGCACCGCGTTCGGCACCGATTCCGCGATGCCGGAAGCTCGCGATAGTAACCTTATGCGGCTATGAGCTGAAGCGCAGAGCGCCGCGCGCTTCGAGCGCGATGACAGGGCCGCGGACTTGCACCCAGGCGCATCGAGCACTCGCGCAACGTGTCTCAGCGTTCGGAGGCGAGCGCCTCGCGCAGACTGGCGAGGAGCGTCTGCCGCGTTGCCAGCCAGACGCGCGCGTCCCCGAGAGGAAACTTCTGGTTGACCTCGATTTCGACGCCGCAATACGTATCGCACTCGAAGCGGGAGCGCAGATAAGTGGTGAGGCCATCGGCGTTACCGCGATACGGATAATTGCGACGCACGCGCCACGCCGGTGCCATTCCTTTGATCGCGCGCTGCCAAGCCTTGCAGAACCGCGCCTCGCCTTCCCGCTCAGGATCGTAAAGCAGACCGATCTCCGCGGCACGCGTGGCTCCGTTCATCCGCGGCGTGAAGCTGTGGCAGGAGATGTGCAGCAGGGAATCGCCGCGCCGCGCAGCGCTCGCGACATGGTCTTCGACTGCCGCACGATACGGACGATAGTAGCGCTGGACGATGCTCTCCCGCTCCTCTGGAGGGAGCCTATTCGTGACGCGGGAGAAAAGATCGGCATGATGCGGCGAACGGTTCAACTCGATCAGGAGGCGGCTCGTCGTCGAGTACACGAGCGGTGCCGCCAAAGCGCGCGCGAATTCACGTGCATAGGCGAGGGCGCCGGGATCATGGCCGCGATGACTGTCGAGTAGACGCGCGTGATCCCGGAAAAGCGGCGCGTAACGGGCAGGGATGCGATTGCCTCCGTGCTCGCATGTAAACAGCAGAGTCACTTTCTTCGGCTTTCGGGCCGGGGCCGCTCGAGCGGGACGCCCGCCGCGGGTCCTCTGCCGTGTGTCAGAGATTCTTCAGGAATGCACGATCCACGATTCGCGGAGCGACACGGTGCGGTTGAACACCGGCGCGCCCGGCTTCGAATCGCGCCGGTCGGCGCAGAAGTAGCCGTGACGCTCGAACTGAAAGCGATCCTCGGGTTGCGCGAGCGTAAGCGCCGGCTCGAGCTGCGCGATGATGACCCGCCTGGAATCCGGATTGAGGTCTTCCAGAAAATCGCGGTCGCGGCCCGGATGGGGAACGCGGAATAGACGGTCGTACACGCGAACTTCCCCGGCGCGCGCGTGCGGCACCGACAGCCAGTGGATGTTGCCCTTCACCTTCACGCCCTCGGCGCCCGGCGTTCCGGACTTCGTATCGGGGAGGTACTCGCAGCGCACGAGCGTCACGTTGCCGCGCTCGTCCTTGTCACAGCCCGTGCATTTCACGACGTAGCCGTAGCGCAGCCGCACGCTGTTGCCCGGGAAGAGCCGGAAGTAGCCCTTGGGCGGGTTCTCCGTGAAATCGTCGCGCTCGATCCAGAGCTCGCGAGTGAAGGGCACGGTGCGTTTGCCGAGCTCCGGCTTCTGCGGATGGTTCGGAGCGAAGCATTCCTCTTCGCGCTCCGCCGGATAATTCTCGATCACGAGCTTGACCGGATCGAGCACGGCGATACGCCGCTCGGCACGGGCGTTCAAGTCCTCGCGCATCGCCTCCTCGAGGATCGAATAGTCGATCCAGGAATCGGCCTTGGCGACGCCGATGCGCTCGGCGAAGAGCCGGAAGCCCTCGGGGGTGTAGCCGCGACGGCGTGCACCGACGATCGTCGGCATGCGCGGGTCGTCCCAGCCTTCGACGTGGCGTTCATCGACCAACTGGATCAGCCGGCGCTTCGAGAGCAGCACGTACGTGAGGTTCAGGCGCGCGAATTCGATCTGCTGCGGAAGCGGCTTCAGCAGCAGCCCGCCCTCGGCCAGACGCTCGAGCAGCCAGTCATAAAACGGCCGCTGGTCTGCGAATTCGAGCGTGCACAGGGAGTGCGTGATGTTTTCCAGCGCATCCTCGATGGGATGCGCATAGGTGTACATCGGATAGACGCACCACTTGTCGCCGGTGCGGTGATGGGTCGCCGTGCGGATGCGATAGATCACCGGGTCGCGCAGGTTGATGTTCGCGGACGCCATGTCGATCTTCGCGCGTACCACCATGCTGCCATCGGGATGTCGGCCGGCGCGCATGTCGCGCAGACGCGCAAGCGATTCGTCCGGCGGGCGTTTGCGCCACGGGCTCTCCGTGCCGGGCTCCGTCAGCGTTCCACGCGTTGCGCGAATCTCTTCGGCGCTTTGCTCATCGACGTAAGCATGGCCCGCGCCGATCAGGTATTCGGCGGCCTCGTACATGAAATCGAAATAATCCGACGCATAGTAGAGATGGCGTTCCCAGTCGAAACCCAGCCATCTGACCGCTTCGATGATCGAATCGACGTACTCCTGCTCTTCCTTTTCGGGATTGGTGTCGTCGAACCGCAGGTGGCACGCGCCGCCGTATTCGAGCGCGAGCCCGAAGTTCAGGCAGATCGACTTCGCGTGCCCGATGTGGAGATAGCCGTTGGGCTCGGGCGGAAAGCGCGTGCGGATGCGGGCCGGATCGGCTGCGCCGGCGCTCTGGGCCGACGCGGGCCCCGGATGCCCGGCCCAGTGGCGACCGGCGTGTTTACCCGTCGCAAGGTCCGCTTCGATGACTTGGCGGATGAAATTGGAAACTGCGGCCTCGCCCTTTGGCGCGGACGCGCTGCGGGCGCTTTCAGGTTTGCGGGTTGACTGGGACATACACCGTGAAGCTCGTCGAATTTACAAGGGCGGAAACGGCAACACTAGTGTTGTGTCCTCGAAATAACCGGAGTTTTCTTCTTCCGGCTTCGAGGCGCGGTGCAGCCGGGTTTAATCTGCTCGAGCGTGTCACGACTGCGCGTGTGTTTAGCGAGAATCGAGTCAACGCTCGCAGTCCAGACGAATGGGTTTGGCTGTTCGTTCCACGTCTCGAGGAACTGTGTGATGGCGCGTTGCAGATCATGGACGCTGCTGAATGTGCCCCGGCGCACTGCCTTGTTAGTCAATTCGGCAAACCAACGCTCCACCAGATTCAGCCATGAACCCGAGGTCGGGGTGAAATGGAATTCAAAGCGCCGATGACGCGTCAACCACGCTTGCACCTTGGGGTGCTTGTGAGTGCCATAGTTGTCCATAATCAGATGCAGCGGCACGTCCCCGGGAAACTCCCGATCCAGACGACGCAGGAACTTCAAGAACTCCTGATGCCGATGGCGAGCGTGGCACTCCCCGATCACTTTGCCTTGCAGGACTTCAAGCGCAGCAAACAGGCAGGTCGTGCCATGGCGTTTGTAGTCATGCGTCATCGTGCCCAATCGGCCTTTCTGAAGCGGCAGGCCCGGCTGCGTGCGATCGAGCGCCTGAATCTGGGTTTTCTCGTCTACACACAGCACGATCGCTTGCTCCGGCGGATTCAGATACAGCCCCACCACGTCGGTGAGCTTCTCCACGAAGCGCGCATCGCGCGAGAGCTTGAAGTTTTTGACCCGATGCGGCTTCAGGTTATGGCTGCGCCAGATGTCGCTGACCATGGACTTGCCAACACCTTGTGCTCGCGCCATGTCGCGGCAACTCCAGTGCGTCTTGCCACGCGGTTTGGTATGCAGAGTGGCCTCGACGATCGCCTTGATCTTGTCCGCTTCGTAGACCGGCTTGCGCCCGCGCCCCGGCGCCACATGCCACAGGCTCTCCGGTCCGGCTGCAGCAAAGCGCTTGCGCCACAGCGCGACGGTCTTCACATCAACGCCAGCCGCCGTGGCGATCGCCACATTGTCCTCACCGCGCCCCGCGGCCAACACGATGCGGCAGCGAAGTGCCACTTGCTGAGGCGTCGTATGTGCCGTCGCCCACTGCTCGAGCTGTTCTCGGGCTTGCGTCGTCAAATTTACAGGGGAAGCTTTTCTCGGCATGCTTCAGCATAGCTGGGCTCCGAAAGAAGTACAAGTCATTTCGCGGACAGAACACTAGTTGTACTGTGTCACGCTCGCCGAGCGACCGCTCCGCAGCACGGGCATCGTTGAAGTCGACGCGCGATCTCGGTGCTCACGAGATGGCGCAGTGTGGGAATCGAGTCCGGCACATGGCGCTGCGCTCGGCCGGCTACCGCGAGGTCTGTAATCTTCGGGTAAGGCAAGCGCCGTTGGTCGATTGGAGTTTTTTTTGGAAGCATTCTGCAGTCGCTGTGCGAGTAGAAAGCCATAGGCGGCGATGCACACCGTTGCGTGATGGTGAAAGCCAGTCCAGCCGCGGCCCTCGTAATGAGACAAGCCGAATTCGGATTTAAGCTCGTGGTAGTCCTGTTCGATGCGCCAGCGCATCTTCGCGGTGTTGACCAGTTGGCTGATGCTTATATCGACCGGCAGATTCGACAGCCAATACTTCGTGGGCTCGGCTTCTTTGAGTGGCCATTCGATGAGCAGCCACTGCTCTTCACGCAGGCTCGTTCGCAGGTAATCGCGATGCGCCGCGCGCACCCGCACCCGTGCAAAGCGCGAAGAGAGCACTTTATTCGTACCTTCACGCCAAGCGACTCGCTTCCACGCCGAGCGCTTCAGCGCCAAGGCGAGTTGCTTCACGCTCAGCGGCTCATGGCCCGGCCCGCGGCGCAGGCGTGTCGGTGGCCGGCCTCGGCCTGGAGCCGATGTCGTCGGCATCGGAGTGCTACCCGGCGCCCATACCGTGATGTCCGAGCTCACTCCCACTGCATAGGTAAGCCCCAGCTCATCCACAGCTTCGCGAAATGCCGTGTCTCTGCCGTATCCCGCGTCGGCCAGCACGATACCCGGCGCAACCCCGCGTTCCTGGGCCGCCCGGATCTGCTGCAGCGCGATCTGCGCCTTGGTCGCAAAGCGCACCGTCTCCGGTACTTTTGCTTCGCGCCTGCGCTTCACATCGCTCGCCCAATCTTGCGGCAGATACAGCTGGTAATCCACGGGCACACTGGCTTCGGCCGTGGCCAACGACAAGCTCACCGCCACCTGACAGTTGTCCTGCTTGCCGAGCCTGCCGCAGTATTGCCGTGCGACGCCTACCGAATGCCGGCCACACTTCGGATGCGCAGTGTCGTCAATGATCCAATAGACGCCGTGCTCCAGACCCAAGTGCGGCTCGACGTATTGTCGAATGCGCTCCAGCAGTCCCCGATCCGACCAGCGCGCATTCGCCACGAAGTGATGCAGCGCCTGATGTTTCGCAGGAACGTTCAGCGGATCAGCATGCGCCGCGAGCGGTTCTACGCTCTTACGCTGGATCGGCAACATCAGTCCGCTGCAATACTCGAGCAAACTCTGATGACGAGTCGAGTAGCCCAGTCCTTCACACAAATGCGCCATATAACGATCAAACTCTGCAAGATCTGCCATGAATCTTCACCCCCGCTAATGAAGATCCCGGCATGATGGCATTAACCGTGACACAGTACAACTAGTGTTGTGGCCGCGAAATAACTTGTGACTACTCGGCGGCCCTGCGGGGAGCCTGTTCCCGGAGTTTCAACCATTTGCGAAAAGCCAGTCATTTCGCAGACGTAACACTAGCA
The DNA here is from genome assembly GCA_963808765.1 of uncultured beta proteobacterium. Classification (GTDB taxonomy): domain Bacteria; phylum Pseudomonadota; class Gammaproteobacteria; order Burkholderiales; family SG8-41; genus JAQGMV01. The sequence goes on along the minus strand of CAWEHH010000030.1, from coordinate 252,661 downwards.
TGCTTCAAATGCCCGAAGGCGAGTGCTTACCACACAAAGGAAAGGAGGTAACGGAGGGAACCCGTTTGTTAGAACTACCCCTCATTGGTGCGCGGGGGCTGCGGAGCAGCGGGGCCCCGCGAACGAATCATTCGCGCGTCAGTCAGTATTTCCATCAAAAGATACGAGGCCTTGGGCGGAGGGGTCGAGGTCCGAGCCTTCGGCGAGCGCCGCCTCACTCCGGCTGGATATTCGCCGCGCGGATCACCTTGGCGTACTTGTCGACCTCACGGGCGAAGTAGGCTGTGAGCTCCTCGGGGGTGCTGCCTGCCGGCTCTCCGCCGTCCTTCGTGATCGCGTCGCGGATGTCGGCGGAAGCGAGCGCTTTCAACGTCTCGCCGTTCAGCTTCGCGATGACCTCCTTCGGCGTGCCGCCCGGAGCGAAGATGGCGTACCAGTTGTCGGCCTCGAACCCGGGATACATCGACGCGAGCGTCGGCATGCCGGGCAGCAGCGCGAACGGCTTCGCCGAGGTGACCGCGATGGCTCTCATCCGGCCGGCGCGGATGTGCTGCAGCGAGGCGATCGCGGTGGTGAACCGGAAGTCGACTTCCCCCGCCATCATCGCGATTACCGCCGCGCCGCCGCCTTTGTATGGAATGTGCACGGCATCGATGCCCGCCTGCTGTTTGAGCATTTCGATCGCCAGATGGCTCGTCGTTCCGCTGCCGTTGGAAGCCGCATTGAGCTTGCCCTTGTGGCGCTTCGCCAGCGCAACGAGCTCGCTCACGCTCTTTGCCGGAACGCTCGGATGCACGACGAGGATGAGCGGAACCGATGAGACACGGCTCACGGGCGCGAGATCTTTCAGCGGATTGAAGGCGAGCTTCGCGAGAGTCGTGTTGACGGAAAGGGCCGCGGACATGAAAAGGATTGCGTAGCCGTCCGGCGGCGCTTTCGCCACGAGCTCGGCGCCGACCATCCCGCCGGCGCCCCCGCGGTTCTCGACGACGAAGCTCTGGCCCATGCTCTCGGTGAACTTCTTCGCGAAGAGCCGGCCTTGCAGGTCCGAGCCGCCACCGGGTGCGAAGGGCACGATGACGCGTGCGGGACGCGCCGGCCAGGTCTGGGCGTCCGCTGCTGCGGCGACCGTGGAGAATGCCGCGCTCACCGCGACGAGGAAGAGCACTGAGAGCTTCATGAGATCGGTTCGGGGCAAAAAGGGGTTGAGAGTATCGGCCTCTCAAGCCCGACGCAATCGAGCGCTCGCGCGTTCGCAGCGGATCGTTGGTAAGCTCGGCGCGAAATGTTCATACAAAACTTCATGTATTCCATTTGCGGAGTGACATCCTGAGAGAGGAGAACGTGTTGGCGATGAACGAGAAAGAGGTCGAGCAGTTGAAGACGAGGTACGGCGCGAAGGTGGCGGAGAAGGCGTCCGAGATGCTCGATCCGCAGGACATGCCGGAAGCGTTGGGGTGGGCCGATGACCTCGATCCGCAGTACATGAAGCTTCTGCTCGACTTTACCTACGGCGGGATGTATCGCCGCGGCGTCCTGGACGATCGCACGCGCACGCTCGTCGTCGTGGCGCAATTCGTCGTCCTGGACGAGATGGAGCAGCTCGCGCAGCACGTCCGCACCGCGCTCAAGTATGCGACGCCGCGCGAAGTGCTCGAAGCGATCTTTCAAACCGGTGTCTACATCGGCTATCCGAAAGTCGTGAAGGCCACGCGTGTCTTCCGGGACGTGATCACGGCCGCGGGACGTCTCGACGAAGTCAGCAACACGCAGTTGCCGCTCGAAGGACCGCCGCGGTCGCTGGAGAAAGAGCGACCCGCGTGGGGCGTTCCGGACTCGCCGCGGCGCCAGGAGCTGATCGACAAGTACACCTGGCAGAGCCTGAGCCCCGGCATGCGGCTCCAGCCGACGCACCATCTCGTCACGATGGAACGGCTCGATCGCGTCGATCAGAACTTCGCCAAACTGTGGCTCGACTATATCTACGCGGGGATGTATCAGCGCGGCGTACTCGACGACAAGACGCGCCACCTGATCGTGATCGGCGAGTTCTACGTCATGAACGAGCTCTACCAGCCCGAAGCGCACATGCGCGGCATCCTGGCGCTCGGCGCTTCACCGCGCGAGATTCTCGAAGTGATTCTCCAGTCGACGATCTACGGCGGCATGCCGCGTTTCAACCGGTTCATCTCGACACTGGAGAAGGTGCTGGAAGAGCAGGGACGGCTTCACGAGATCACGGAGACACAGCTCCCGCTGCCATGATCGGGTTGCGGGGGCGGCGCTCGCCTTCGGCTCGGCCTCGCCGCCCTACGGAACGGAGGAAAACCAAGGTTTTCCTCCGTAACCTGCCGCGGCAAGATTCCTCTGGGCGCAAGCGCCCGAGCCGCGACTCGGTGCACGAACAGAGGGCAACCGATGGTTTCCCTCCGTTACCTCCTTTCCTTCGGCATCGTGTCGGATGGCAAGTCCCGACACGATGCTGCAGCTCGATGCAGAAGTCGTGGGACTCGTCATTTCGGCGCAGGCCGGAATCCAGAACCGTCTCAGGCGGTTGTGTCTGGCCGCCTGGACCCCGGCCTCGCGCCGGGGTGACGAACGTTTGCATCACGCCGTCAGTTCTGCTGCATGCCCGACTCGCGCATGATCCGTCGCGTCTTCTCGATCTCGCGTCTCACCTTTTCGGCAAGCTGCTGAGGCGATCCGGCCACCACACGGTGACCGGTGGTCACGAGCTTCTCGTTGATGTCGGGCAGGTGCGCGATGCGCACGGCCTCGCGGTTGAGGGCCGTGACGATCGCGGGCGGCGTTTTCGCCGGCGCAAACAGTGCGTACCACTGGTCATGTTCGTAACCGGGAACACCGCTTTCGGCGATCGTCGGAACGTTCGGAAACTGTGGCATGCGCTCGAGACTCGTCACGCCAAGGACACGGAGCTTCCCTGCTTCCACGTTCGGGGCGACGACGACGTACGACGTGAACACCATATCCGCTTCGCCCGACATCACGGCGAGCGCTGCTTGAGCGCCGCCCTTGTAGTTGATGTTCTTCATGTCTATTTTCGCCTGGAGCATGAGCGCATTGCCCATCAACTCACCCGCGGCGCCGGCGACGGCGACATTGAACTTGCCCGGAGACTTGCGGGCGAGCGCGATCAAGTCCTTCACGGTCTTTGCGGGGACGATCGGATGGGCGACGAGCGCGAGCGGGACCGAAGCGACTTCGCTGATCGGGGCGAAGTCAGCCACCGGGTCGTATTCGAGTTTCTTGTAGAGCGCCGCGTTGATGGCATGCGTGCCGGCATTGCCCATCATCATCACGGAGCCGTCGGCGGGCGCCTTCGCGGAGTACTGCGCGGCGACGATGCCGTTCACGCTCGGACGGTTCTCCACGATCATGTTGATCTTCAGCCCTTCGCTGAACTTCGGCGCCATCAGCCGCGCGATGAAGTCGGGACCGGTGCCCCCCAGGCTGGCCGTGACGATGCGACCCTGCTTCGGCAGCGCAGGCGCGGTATCTTGTGCCAGCAGCGGTGCCGGCGCCAGCGTCAACGCGACGATCGAAGGCAGCCAGGATGCGCGATGCATGGTCATGCGAGTCCTCCTCCCGAGGCTTCGATTAAGTGGGGCAACGTAAATCATGTTACACGCAGCCGAAATCGAAGTGATGCTGTCCGCCGCTTTCAGGGAGGCTTATATCGAGCTCGTCCCGGGGTTCGAGCGCGCTTCCGGACACAAGGTGACGAGTCTGTGGTGTCCCAGCGTGCAGATGATGCAGCGGCTGAAGGATGGCGAGATCGTGGACATGATGATCCTCTCCGCCGCGGCTCTGGACGAGATCATCCACGCCGGACTCGTTGCGCCCGAAGATCGCTTCGATCTCGCGACGTGTGGAGTCGGCGTTGCCGTGCGTGCCGGCGCACCGAAACCGGATATCAGTTCTGCGGAAGCGCTGAAGCGCGCGGTGATGGCTGCAAAGTCCGTCGCGTACTCGACGGGCCCGAGCGGCGTCTATCTCGCCGGCTTGTTCGAGCGCATGGGCATTGGCGATGCGGTCAAAGCCAAACTCAAGGTCTCTCAGGGAGAACCTGCCGGGGCAATCGTGGCGCGCGGAGAAGCGGAAATCGGCTTCCAGCAGATGAGTGAGCTGATGCCGGTTCCCGGGATTGATCTCCTTGGCCCGTTACCCCCGGAGATCCAGGAAATCACGACGTTCTCGGCGGGCATCCACGTTCGCGCTTCACAGGCCGAAGCGACGAGGGCGCTCGTGAAGCACTTCAAGTCAGCGCAGGCGGCGCCGGTGATCAAACGCAACGGCATGGAGCCGGCATGACGAAGCAGCGCACGATGGCACGGCAGCCCGCGTCGATCCACGCCAAGCTCCGCCGCATCCCGGTATCGAAACCGGTGAAAATCCGTCCATCGCCGCCGTCCCAACCGCCTAAACCGAAGCATTCGAACGGTAGTTGAAATGCGCATGGATCCCCGCTTCGCGCGGGAATGACGCAATTATCGCTGGCGGCCGAGGTAGCGGGTCGGCAGGCGACGCTCGACCGCACGCCCGCCCGAGCGCTTTAGCTGGTAGCCACGGGCACGCGCACGGCTCGACACGACGTGCGCGAGCCGGTCGCCGATGAAATGCAGGGCGACTCCGTCATCCGCAGCGAAACCGTCCATGATTTTGCCGGCCGCGACGAGCTTGCGGAAAGTCGGCCGCCGCGCAGGCTCGCTGTCGTAGTGAGGGCAATTGCTGCCTGAGAGGAAGCCGAGGCATGGCAGCACGGTGAGCGGTCCTGCGATCGAATCGGTGACGCCCTGCTCGAACCAGCAGATCGAGCCCGCGCTGCCGCCGCCCAGAACGACGCCGTTCTCCCACGCTTTGCGCAGGTGGAGATCGAGGCCCCAATCGCGCCACACGGCGAGCATGCTGCGTGTGTTGCCGCCGCCCACGAAGATGGCGTCCTGCTCGAGCACGAGCGATTCGAGATCGTGCGGCGTGCGGGCGAAAAACGTGAGATGCGCGGGCCTGCATTCGAACTGGCTGAAGCCTGCATAGAAGCGCAGGCGCCCCGTTTCCGCATCTCCGGTCGCGGTGCCGACATACAGCACTTTTGGTTTGCGGCGCTGAGTCTGCTCGAGAAAGTATTTGACGAGCCGGAGGTTGTCGAGCTCCGGAGGGAGCGCCATGCCACCGATCGCGAGAATCTGCCGTTTACGTGCCATGGCCTGAGGCTACCATGGTGTCCTGACTGTCCTTCCCGACCGCGCGAGCTGCGTGGTCCGAGATCCATAGTGAGTTGTCGCCTGGATCCCGGCCTGGCGAGGCCGTGTGAGAACTCGGAAATGCGTCAAGGCGGTCGGGGGCGCTCGTGGATGTGAGTGACTCACGTAGCCGGAGTGAGTCGTGGCACCGGGCGTTTCATGCATGTGTAGCGGCCCATGCGGTATCGAGCCACAGCTGTTCGATCAACCGCTCGATTCCCAGCACGTTGGCCGCCCGTTTGAGGTTATAGGTGAGCACCGCCAAGGCCATTTCGCCTTTGACTTTCGGCAGCGTGCGCAGGGCGAATGCACCATTGAGCATCGCTTTGAGATTGCCAAAGGGGTGTTCGGCGCTCGAGCCTCGGATGCGCATCAGATCGGGGCGCTGCTGGGCACGTGCATGAGCCCGTTCCGCAGCATCGGCAAACCAGGAGCGTGCGATGCTGCGGGATCCCCCGTGCGTGCACTGCGCCTTCAACGCGCACTGCGCACACGCGCGCGTGGTGTAGTAGTCGGTCTGAAGGCCATGGGAACGTTTGTAGCGCTTGAGCAACTGGCTCGCGGGGCAGCGATAGGTGTCGCTCGCCCGATCGTAGGTAAACAGCGTCTTCGGGAAACACCCGGGAGCCTTGCTGTGCGTGGGCTGCGGCATGGGCATCACTGGCGTAATGCCCTGTTCCTCGCACCCCTGGGCCTGCCGCCCATTCATGTAGCCGGTGTCGGCCACCGCTGTGAGCGCCTGGGCTTGCAGCGCTTCGCGCGCCTGCCGCGCCATCGGTTCGAAGCTCGCGTGATCGTTGCGCTGGGTCGTTACCTCATGTGCCACGATGAACTTGTGCTGCGCATCCACCGCCTGCTGCACGTTGTAGCCGGCGAGCGCCTCGCCCCCCTTGCCGATCAGCAGCACGCAGTCCGGATCGGTGAGTCCCACGCGCGGCGTGCTGTCCGCCGCAGCGCCCTCAGCGCGTGCGTCCAGCTGCGCCTGCGCCTGTTTGAGCGTGTCCTCGCGCTCTTTGAGCTTCTCCAGCGCCGCTTCAATGTCCGCGGCCGTGACCGGCGCCTCGGCTTCATCTTGCCGGTCGGCTTGCTCCAGCTCCTGCAGATACTCCGCGATACGCTTCTCGATGCGCGCGCGCTCTCGTGCCAGCTGCTCGGCATCCACCACGCTGCGCTTCGCAGCGCAGGCCTTGAACTTCGAGCCGTCGATCGCCACCACCGGCTCATCCCCGCCCACCAGCTTCGCCTGCCGCAAAAACCCCACGAACTGCCAACACGCAGCCCGGAACGGCGCAGCGTTGACGCGGCGGAACTCCGCAATGGTCTTGTGATCGGGCGCCAGCTGACCCACCAGCCACATCACCTCCACATTGCGCCGGCATTCGGCTTCCAGCTTGCGCGAGGAGCGAACGCGATTCCAATAACCATACAAATACAGCCGCAGCAAATCGTCCGGAGCGTAACTCGGGCGTCCGGTATCGGCCGCCACGCTGTGGGCAAAGCCGGCTGCGCGCACGTCCAGCCCGGACACATACGCATCGATCACCCGTGCCACGCTGTCGCGGGCGACGTAATCTTCCACCGCCGCGGGCAGCAGCGCCGTTTGCGTGCGGGGTATGCCTCGCTTATGCTGACTCACGTGTGTTTGTCTCACCGTTCTCGCACATACCCCACTCAACGTACCACGCGCGCAGTAGATGACAACCGCGCAGAGTTTTTACACAGTCTCTTCGCGCCGGGATGACGAATATCGAGTGACCCGGGATGACGAATACTGCGAGTCACTCGAACACGTATGTCAGCGAGTCGAATTCTGTATTCGACGCGCGGTCTCTGATCCGTAGGACGATGAGGCCCCGGCTGGAGGCAAGCGCTGCCCCCTACGATTCGATCTTGACGTTGGCGGCGCGGATCACTTTGCCCCACTTCGCCACTTCGTCGCGGAGAAACTGCGCGAATTCGTTCGGCGTGGTGCCTGCCGGGTCGATGCCCAGCGTGATGAACTTTTCCCGCAGGTCCGGTTTGCGCACCGCCGCCTGCATCTCCTTGCTCAGGAGCGCGACGGCCTCGCCCGGCGTTCCTGCCGGAGCGAGCACGCCCACCCACGTGCCGCCGACCACGTCGATGCCCGATTCGAGGAGCGTCGGCAGCTCCGGCGCGACTGCGATGCGCTTCGCCGAAGCCATCGCCAGCGCCCTGATCTTGCCCGCGCGCGAATGCGGGAGCATGGAGCCGGGCGTGTCCATCATAACCGAGACCTGGCCGCCGGTGAGGTCGAGCAATGCGGGCTGCGTCCCCTTGTAAGGGACGTGAATCATCCTGATCCCGGTCGTGAGCATGAGAAGCTCGGTCGTGAGGTGCGCCGCGGCGCCGATGCCGCTCGAAGCGAACGTAAGCTGTCCCGGTTTCGCCTTGGCGAGCTCGATCAGCTCCTTGGGTGTTTTCGCGGGAAGCGTGTTCGTCACGCACACGATGAGCGGCGCCGTCACGAGCAGGGACACCGGCGTGAAGCTCTTGATCGCGTCGTAGGGAAGCTTCGGATACAGAGTCTGGTTGGCAGCGTGCGCGGCGATCACCGAGGTGAGCGAGTAGCCATCCGGCGCGGCCTTGGCTACGATCTCCACGCCCACGATGCTGTTTGCGCCGGGCCGGTTGTCGATGATCACGTTCTGGTTCAACGCTTTCGCGACTTCCTGCATGACCATGCGGGTTGCGACGTCGGTGATGCCGCCGGGCGTATAAGGCACTACCACCCGGATCGGCCGGGACGGGTACTTGGTTTGCGCGAACGCCGGGACGGCAAGCGCGACCAGGAGAGCGAGACCGCTCGCGGTTATACACTGCCGACGCCGATTTCTCACCGCTCCTCCCGTGCCGTGCAACGACGTATCGTCTATTCTATATCGCGCCATGACGAGCCTTTCATTCGCCGTGCTGCGGGCGCTGGCCGACGGACAATTCCATTCGGGCGCGGCGCTCGCGCGCGAGATCGGGGTGACGCGCGGCACGATCTGGAACGCCGTGCGCGGGATCGCGCGCACGGGTCTCGATGTCTACAGCGTGCGCGGGCGCGGCTATCGACTCGTGGAGCCCGTTTCGCTGCTCGATCGTGATTGCGTGGTTCGACAACTCGGCTCCATGGCGGAGCGTTTCCATGTCGAGATTCACGATGTGCTCGACTCGACGAGCACGCATCTCATGCGCATGGCCGCCGGTGATGCCCCGATCGGGACTGTCGTCGCGGCGGAGCTGCAACGTGCGGGGCGCGGTCGGCTTGGCCGCGCATGGCATTCGAGCATTGGCGGTGCGCTTACGTTCTCGGTCTTGTGGCGCTTCGAGGCCGGTGCGGGCGCACTCGCGGGATTGAGTCTCGCCGTCGGAGTCGCCCTCGTGCGCGCTCTCGGGCGGCTCGGTGCAACGGATGTGCGCTTGAAGTGGCCGAACGATCTCCTCGCGCATGGGGCGAAGCTCGGGGGCATCCTCGTGGAAATGCAGGGCGACGCGGTCGGTCCAAGCGCAGCCGTGATCGGCATCGGATTGAACGTGAAGCTTTCCCCGGCGACACGGGCCATGATCGATCAGCCTGCGACGGATCTTTGGAGTCTGCATGGCGCAGCGGTCGATCGCAACGCGGTGCTTGCCGCCGTGCTCGGCGAGCTCGCCGGCGTGCTGGATGTGTTCTCCGAGCACGGATTCAAGCCGCTCAAGGCGCAGTGGGAGCGTGCTCACGCGCTCGATGGCGAGGAGATCACGCTCAAGTTTCCGAATGGTCGGACGGAGCAGGCGGTCGTCCGGGGCGTGACCGACAGCGGCGCCTTGCTCGTCGACAAGGACGGTTCGCTCGTTCCCGTGCACAGCGCTGAAGTCAGCGTACGCGCCTCTCGGGACGCTGCGGGACTCAAGCCCCGGGACGAGGCGCCGGGGAGGCGCGTCTGAAACACTTCCTGATCGACGCGGGCAACACGCGGATCAAATGGGGCCTGCATGCGGAGACAGGCTGGCTCGATCAGGGCGCATTGGCGACGGCCGAAGCGCAAAGGCTCACGCACGTGTTCGCGCAGGCGCAGCCGGTCGAGCGCGTGATCGGCGCGAACGTGGCGGGAGAGGACGTGCGGGCAAAGATCCAGGAAGCGCTCGGCATGGAGCCCGCGTGGGTGAGCGCACGCAGCGAGCAATGCGGCGTGCGCAGCGGTTATGCGCAACCCGCGCAGCTCGGCGCGGACCGTTGGGCAGCGTTGATCGGCGCCCGCCATCTCGTCCAGGGCGCGTGCGTGGTTGCGAACGCCGGCACGACGATGACCGTGGACGCGCTCTCCGCCGACTCGATCTTTCTGGGCGGATTCATCGTCGCGGGATTCGAGCTCATGCGCGACACGCTTGCACGCAATACGGCGCAGTTGAAGCGCCAGGATGGACGCTTCGCGTTCTTTCCCGACAATACCGGAGATGCCATTGCGAGCGGCGCCATCAACGCGCTTGCCGGCGCGGTCGAACGAATGGTCAACTTCATGCGGGCGACCGGAGAAGACGAGCCGGTCGTCCTCGTCTCGGGCGGCGGTGCGCAGCACCTGCTGCCGTACCTCCGCGGCGACGTGCGTCCGGTGGACAATCTCGTCCTCGAAGGTCTGGCGCGGATTGGATCGAGCGATGGCTGAACGCAAGGGCGCGCGATGGCGCCTGCTCCTTCTCGTGCTCGTGGCTGCCAACGTGCTCGCGTTCACGTTCCTGAAGGTGAGGACGAACCCGGGCGAGGCCGCGGCCATGCGTATTCAGGAAGTGCAGATCAACGCCGGCAGCGTGAAGCTGCTCGGCGCGGCGACGCGCGGCGCAGGTCAAGCGGCCACGCCGGTGGCGACGAGTGCCGGTGCCGGTTCGGCCTGCCTCGAATGGGGACCGATCTCGAGTGCGGACGCAACGGCCGCCGACAGCGAGCTCGAAAAGCTCGCGCTCGCGCACCTGGTCATTCGCCGCCCCGTTGCCGACTCCGCGGGAGGTGCGGAGCGATTCGCCTATTTCGTACGCGAGCCCGACACCGCGACGGTCGGCCAGATCGCGGAGCTTCAGAAAACCTTTCCCGGCACGCAGATCAATGCCGGAAGCTGTCCGGAAGACGTGGCCGCATCACCCAGGCAGTGACAGGCGACGGCGCGCGAGCACCTCGGATCTACCGCCTTCCGCACATCAGCTTTGGCGGATTCGCGTGAGCAACGCCGTGGTCGACCGTTCATGCTCGAATGCGATCGAATGCACGGTGCCGCCCCAGCTCTTTACTTCACGCGCACCGACGATCTCATCCGGAGCCCAGTCACCACCTTTCGCCAGCACGTCGGGCCGCACCGCGAGAATAAGCTCGAGCGGCGTGTCTTCATCGAAGGACGTGGCGAGTGAAGTCGCCTCGAGCGCCGCGACGAGCGCGAGGCGGTCGGCGAGCGGATGCAGCGGACGGTCGCTGCCCTTGCCGAGGCGGCGTACCGATTCGTCGCTATTGAGTGCGACGACGAGGCTCGCGCCGAGCGCGCGGGCGCGCGCGAGATACGTCACGTGCCCGCGATGCAGGATATCGAACACGCCGTTCGTGAATACGATCGGGCGTGAAAGCGATGCGACCCGCGCGCCCAGCTCAACGGGCGTGCAGATCTTCGACTCGAATGACGGTGGCAGGGAAACCATTAGTTAGAACCACCCCGTCATCGGTGAGCGGGGGGCTGCGGAGCAGCGGGGCCCCCGCGAACGAAGCATTCCGGCGTCAGTCAGTATTTCCATCAATATGTCACGAGGCCTCGAGTAGAACGTGCGTCGGCTGCACGGCGAGGCCCGAGCCGGAGGCGAGAGTCACCCCCCGGCGCTACTCCTGAATTTCGAAGACCCGCACCACCCGCTGCACGCCCGCCGTGGTGCGTGCCACTTCCGTCGCGTCGTTCGCTTCCTGCCGGTTGACGAGACCCATGAGATAAACCGTGCCCGCCTCGGTCACGACCTTCACATGCAGAGGATGGAACTTACTCGCGTCGACAAAGCGACCCTTGACCTTCCCGGTGATCAGACTGTCGTTGCTGCGTGAGGAAAGGGGCGTCACCGGACCGACCGTAAGCTCGTTGTAGACGCCGCGCACGTTCTCCATGCCGCGTGCGATCTTTTCCACGGCCGCCTTCATCTCGGCGCTCTGCACTTCGCCCGTCAGCAGCACCATGCGGTTGTAGGACGTCGTGTTCACGTGCGAGCCCACGAACTTTTCGTGAATCTGATTCGCGATCTTGAACTCGATCGCCTGGTCATCCGCGAGTACCGGCGGCGGCCGGCGTTCTTCCCCGACCATGTAGGCGCCGGCTACCGCGCCGCCGATGACAGCGGCAGCGCAGCCGTACAGGAGGGCGACGGCGGCGAGCAATACGAGCGTGGACAGATAGCGCATTTATTGGACTCCAAGGAGTAGACAATCGATCGCGTCACAGATGCAGTGCAGCGTGAGAAGGTGAACTTCCTGTATGCGCGCCGTGCTCGTGGCGGGCACGCAGATGTGGACATCGCCGGGCGCGAGCACTTCGGCGATCCGCCCGCCGTTGCGGCCGGTCAGGGCGACCACGCTCATGCTCGGCTTCATGAGCGGCCTCGACCGCTGCGATCACGTTGCGCGAATTGCCGCTCGTCGTAATGGCAAGCAGGACATCGTTCGCGTGGCCGAGCCCGCGCACCTGCTTCGAAAAGATCTGGTCGTAATCGTAGTCGTTCGCGATGGAGGTGAGCGTCGACGTATCGGTCGTGAGGGCGATCGCGGCGAGCGACGGGCGCTCCATCTCGAAACGGTTGAGCAGCTCGGACGAGAAATGCTGCGAATCGGCGGCCGAGCCGCCGTTGCCGCACGCGAGAATCTTGCCGTCGCGCTTCAGGCACTGAACCATGCGCTCGGCCGCTTCGGCGATGGGCCCGGCGAGCGCATCCATGCTCTGCAGCTTGAGGTGCGCGCTCTCCGAGAAGTTCTCGCTGATCCGGCTGATCAAGTCCATGGCCGCATTGTACCAACTGGCAGCGTGTCGGACTTGCATCCCGAAAGGAAAGGAGGTTACGGAGGGAAACCATCGGTGTCCCTCTGTTCCGCAGGCGGCGAGGCCCGAGTCGAAGGCGAGCGCCGCCCCCTACGCTCCGAACGCGTTCCGGATCCAGTCGATTCGCGGTGGATCGCCCTCGATCAGGAGCGCGTCGAAACGACATGCCGGCATCGCATCCATGCGTGAAAGATAGTGCCGGGCGGCACGGATGAGTCGCGTGCGTTTGCGTGCGGTGATGCTTGCTGCGGCACCGCCGAATGCCGATGACCTGCGCTGGCGAACTTCGATGAAGATCGTCGTGCGGCCCTCGCGCGCGATCAGATCGATCTCTCCGAGGCGGCAGCGGTAGTTGCGCGCGATGATTTTCAGTCCGCGCTCTTCGAGATAACCGGCCGCAAGCGCCTCGGCTGCGACGCCCCGCTCGTTCACCCGCCGCTTTCGGGCATGCCGGAGCCGCCGTATAGTAGACGGTTGGATCGAGCGGGAGATCGCCGGGGATGGCAGACGCGGCGGAACATGAAAACGCCGGGCGTGAACGGAAGGCGACATTATATGTAGTCGCGACCCCCATCGGTAATCTGAAGGACGTGACGCTGCGCGCGCTCGAAGTGTTGAAGCAGGTCGACGTGATCGCGGCCGAAGACACGCGCGTGACGGCGCGACTGCTCAATCACTACGGCATCGCCTCGCAAGAAGCTGATCGCGCTGCACGAGCACAACGAACAGCGCACGGCGCCGCACATCATCGAATTGCTCGGTGCGGGCCGCTCCGTCGCGCTCACGAGCGACGCGGGCACGCCCGCTTTTTCCGATCCCGGCGCGCGCTTGGTCGCCGCGGTGCGCGAGGCGGGCTTTACGGTGGTGCCGATTCCGGGCCCGAATGCCGCAGCCGCGGCGCTTTCGGCAAGCGGACTTGCGGGACCGCGCTTCCTGTTCTATGGATTCCTGCCGGCCAAGGCAGGGGAGCGGCGAAGCGCGCTCGACGAGCTCGCGAGCTCTGCCGTACGTCCTCGTGTTCTACGAAGCGCCGCATCGGATCGTCGAGACGCTCGAAGCGCTTGTATCCGCGTTCGGCGGCGAGCGGCGCATCGTGATTGCGCGCGAGCTGACCAAGCTCTTCGAGACGATCCACGTCTGCGCACTCGGGGAGGCTGTGGCGGCGGCTCGCTGGCGATGCGGACCGACAGAAAGGCGAGTTCGTGCTGATCTTGGACGCGCCGGCGCAGCCGACGGATGCCGCCGCCGAAGACGTCCGGCGCACGCTCGAAGTGCTGCTCGAGGCGCTGCCCGTGAAGCAGGCGGCTGCGCTTGCGGCGAAGATTACCGGCGCGAGGAAAAACGACCTGTACGATCTCGCCTTGGAGTTGAAACGCCGAAGAGGAGAGGTCTAAGCTTCAGGTAAGTGGAATGACCGACACCGTTCGGTGTTAGTCTTGCGCTACAGGGGAGCGGAAGCGGATACACAGAGCTTCCGTCTAGAGTTCAACGTTGCCGCTTCAATATCCGATGCAACGCCTGACGCTCACTCGGCCCGACGACTGGCATCTGCACCTGCGCGACGGCGATCACATGCGCGCAGTGCTGGCGTGACACCGTACGGCGCTTCGGCCGCGCGATCGTCATGCCCAACTTGACGCCGCCCATCACTACGACGGAGGCGGCGCTCGCTTATCGCGATCGCATCCTGCGCGGCGCTGCCGCCAGGCTCACGCTTCGAGCCGCTGATGACGCTCTATCTCACCGACAACACTCCGCCGCAGGAGATCGCGCGGCGCGCGCGAGCGGCGCGGTGCATGCCGTCAAGTACTACCCCGCGGGAGCGACGACCAACTCGGATTCCGGCGTCACCGATCTCGCGCGCTGCTGCCCGGTATTCGAAGCGATGGCGGAACGCGGCATGCCGCTGCTCGTCCACGGCGAAGTGACCGATGCCGACGTCGATATATTCGATCGCGAGCGGGTTTTCGTCGAGCGCGTGCTGGCGCCGCTCACGGTCGCGATTTCCCGAGCTGAGCATCGTGGTCGAGCACATCACGACGCGCGAAGCGGCGCAGTTCGTGCATGTCGGCGCCGGGCCCAACGTCGCCGCGACGATCACCGCCCATCACCTGCTGCTCAATCGCAACGCGCTGTTCGTCGGCGGCGTGCGGCCCGCATCATTACTGCCTGCCCGTGATCAAGCGGGAAACGCATCGCGAGGCGCTCGTTGCGGCGGCGGTGAGCGGCAACCCGAAATTCTTTCTCGGCACGCGACAGCGCGCCGCACGCGCGGGACACCAAGGAAGCCGACTGCGGCTGCGCCGGCATCTACACCGCGCACGCGGCGATCGAGCTGTACGCCGAAGCGTTCGACGATGCCGGCGCGCTCGAGAAGCTCGAGGATTTCGCGAGTCGCTACGGCGCGGACTTCTACGGCTGCCGTACAACAGCGAGCGCGATCACCCTCGAGAAGAGCGGCGTACGGGTGCCGGCGGAGCTTCCCTTCGGCGCCGACAAGCTCGTGCCGTTTCGCGCCGGAGAGGTCGTCGCGTGGCGCATCGTGTGAATGCGCCGCGCGACAAAAAGGAAAGGAGGTAACGGAGGGAAACCATGGTGTCCCTCTGTTCCGTAGGGCGGCGAGGCCCGAGCCGAAGGCAAGCGCCGCCCCCTTCGTCGTATCCTTTGAACTCGTCAATATCGACGGCCCGCCCGCAGCGGTGCGGCCATGCCGAACATGCCTGATGGTGTCCTGCCGCGCCACGTGCGGTGTCCGGAGTTGCCGCCCGGCGATCTGTGGCTTTTCGCCTACGGTTCGCTCATGTGGAACCCGGATTCTCGTTCGTGCGTGCGGCGCGCGCCATGCTCCGCGGCTACCATCGCGCTTTCTGCGTGTACTCGACGCGCTATCGCGGCACGCCCGAAAACCCGGGTCTCGTGCTCGGACTCGACCGCGGCGGGTCCTGCCACGGCGTCGCTTTCCTCGTAGCCGAGAGCGAAGTCGCGGCTGTGCTCGAAACGCTCTGGGCGCGCGAGATGAGCGAGCTTGTCTACCATCCGCGCGTCGTGACGGTCGAAGCGGAGGCGAAGCCGCCTCAGCGCGCTCACCTTCGTCGCCGACCGCGAGCACGCGAGCTATGCCGGCCGCCTCCACGTCGAGAACATCGCGCGCACGATTGCCGAGTGCACCGGCGCGCGCGGCCCGAACGCCGATTACCTCTTTAACACGCTACGGCACCTCACGCGCTCGGCATACGCGAACGCCCACTCGACGCGCTCAGCCGCGCGGTCCAGGTGCTGCAACAGCCGCGCGCACCCCTTTCGCCTAAGAGCGATCGGTAGATCGCCTAAGGAGGGGAGGTTACCGAGGGGAACACATACGGCTCAGTCCCTCAAACGCGATCGCCAGATCGCCTAAGGATGGGAGGTTACGGAGGGAAACGCTCAGGTTTCCCTCTCGTTCAGTGTCCGAAATAGCGCTGACGCGCCCGTGACACCGTCACGGAAACGCAGGTATCGTCGGCTCGAAGCCGCCCGAGGCCGCTTCCGGATGCCGACTCGTCACGAGAGTCGCAGATTTCCTGCACGCGCCGCATCGGCACGTCGACCATCATCAGCACCTTGCCGCTTTCGATGTCGCGCTCGAACGCTTTCAGGCGGGAGTTCGGCACCGAGCTCGCGACCATGCTCGAGGCCCACGCGCCGAAGAATGCGCCGCCGAGCGCGATCACCAGCACCGTGAAAAGCTTGAGCGTCACGCCCTCGGGCGGAAAGAGCACGAGCAGCCCGCCCGCCGCCATGCCGACGAACGCGCCGATCACAACGCCGAGCTGCGCGCCGTGCACGATGTCGGTTTTCTGGAGGACGCTCGCCTCCGGCAGCTCCGGCGGCAGCGTCCCGCGCCGGGCGAGAAAGTGGATGTGCCTGCATTCGATACGCGCAAGCAGCATCTCGTTCAGCATCGAGCGCGCACTCTGCATATCGGGAAGAACGAAGTAGAGCCTACGCCGCATCAGCATGGAACCCTCCTTCAGCCGGACACGAGGCCGGCCCGTTGCGATACTCTAAACCTCGCACGCATCGCCGGGAACCTCGGCGCCGACGACGGTAGAATGAGAGAGTGAAGCTGGCCAGACAGCCGCTGTGCACGGAACAAACCGGCGTTTTTCGCGCCGGGCCGCGTGCAGAGGAAAGTCCGGGCTCCACAGGGTACGGTAGCGGGTAACACCCGCCCGCCGAGGCGTGCGCGGACTTTGTTGCCGCAAGGCAGCAAAGTCTCGTATCGAGGAGGGTGCGGCAACGCGCTCTCCGGGATGCGAGTCCCGCGCAGGTTGAAGGCGAGGAACAGGGCCACAGAGACGAGTCCTGGTGCGGCACCAGATCGGCGGAAACGCCGGGCCTGGCGGGCCGTGGCAGGGGTGAAACGCGGCAACCTCCACCGGGAGCAACACCAAATAGGCGAGCGATGACGCGTCCCGCCGAGCTCGCGGGTAGGTGGCTAGAGGCCTGGAGCGATCCAGGGCCCAGAGGAATGGCTGTCCACGACAGAACCCGGCTTACCGGCCAGCTTCGCTTTCTTTCTTTCTGTAAAGCACCCGTCACATTCGGTGACGCGCGCTCCCACCGCGCCTGTTTCAGGGTTTGCGTCGCCAGCACGAAGGCCGTTTCGCAGGTCTTTCGCGCTCCTCGTTGGTAAGTACTCACGGACCGCTTTCTCCCTGATTGCGCGGAAATCGGGCGCGCAGGCACTTAATAACTCACTTTAAGTACCGGGCATAGTGCGATGCTTGGTTGCACTGTTTCCAGCTTCGTACCACTTTATAACCGCGCGATAAGTATCTGTCGCGACTGGAAAAAACAGCGCGCCAGTGCTTGACCGGCCGTATTTCTTTCAATATAGTGGGAGAAAGTGGCAGAAAGTGGGAGAAAGTGTCTTTTCGAGCGAGGACGCTTCCTGGGCCCTGACGCGAGGGGACGTCGTGTTCTCGCGGCATTTCCCAATTAAATCTGGATGTTAAGGGCCGACTCGCAATCCCTGTCAAGGATCGCGAAGCGCTCCAGGAGCGGTGTGGCGGCCACCTCGTCGATCACCGCCGACGCCGACCGCTGCCTGCTCGATATACCCGCTCCCCGATTGGGAACCCGATCCAGCAAAAGCTCGATGACGCTGCCCCAATCTCGATCCACGCGTTCGTCGAACTGCACCGCCGGCTGGTCGGCTTCACTGTCGACGTCTGGACATGGACGGCGCGGGACGGGTGCTGATCCCGCCTGCGCTGCGGAGCATCGCGCAGACTCGGCAAGACAGTCGTGCTGGTCGGGCATCGGCAAGAAGTTCGAGTTGTGGAACAAGGACAGCTGGGACAGATGATTCAGGAGCAGGTGCACGGCTCGCCGCCGGGGACCGTCCGCCGGAGCTCGAAGGATTCTCGTTGTGAGTACCGCGCACGCACACGCCACCGTCCTGCTCGACGAAGCCGTCGAGAGTCTGAACGTCCGGCCGTCGGGCATCTACGTCGACTGCACCTTCGGGCGCGGCGGACACAGCCGCCTCATCCTGACGAAGCTGGGGCCGGAAGGACGCCTGATCGCGCTCGACCGCGACCCGGACGCGATCGCGGCCGGCGCGACGTTCAACGACGCGCGCTTCGACTCTGGTGCACGGCGCTTTCGGCAGGATCGTCGAACACCTCGCAACGCTGGGCGTTACACGCGTGCACGGCATTCTGCTCGATCTGGGCGTCTCTTCGCCGCAGCTCGAACAGGCTCACCGCGGCTTCAGCTTCAGACGCGACGCGCCGCTCGACATGCGCATGGATACGACCGCGGGACGCACGGCGGCGCAGTGGCTCGCAACGGCAACGGAATCCGAGATCCGGGAGGTCATCAGAAACTTATGGCGAAGAACGGTTTGCTAAACAGATTGCAGCAGCGATTGTTGCGGCTCGAGCGCGAGGGGCTCTCCGCACCACACGACAACTTGCCGCGCTCGTGGCAGAAGCCGTTCCCACGCGCGAGCCACGGCAGGACCCGGCGACGCGCACGTTTCAAGCTCTACGGATTCACGTCAATCAGGAGCTTGAGGAGCTATCGCTAGCGCTGCCCCAATGCGTGGAGCTGCTCGAGCCGGAGGGCGGCTCGTCGTGATCAGCTTCCATTCGCTCGAAGATCGCATCGTCAAGCGCTTCATCCGGGACGCTTCGCGCCCCGACACGCTGCCGCCGCGGCTCGCCGTGCGCGCGCGCGATCTGCCGCAGCCCAGACTGCGCGCGGTCGGTAAAGCGCGGCGGCCGGGCGCGACCGAGGTCGCGATGAATCCCCGCGCGCGCAGCGCGATCATGCGCGTCGCCGAGCGCACTGCCGAGTCCGCCATGACGCGGCTCAACCTCGTGCTGCTCGTCCTCCTCATCGCTGTGCGCGCTCGCGCTCGTCACCTCGCAGCACCAGGCGCGCAAGCTCTACGTCGAGCTGCAGAAAGAGCAGGAGCTCGCGAAGCAGCTCGAAGTCGAATGGGGACAGCTCCAGCTCGAACAGAGCACGTGGGCGATGCACGCACGCATCGAGAAGATCGCCACGCGCAACCTCGGCATGGGCAGTCCGCCGCCATCGCGCGTGCAGGTGGTCGGACCCACCGTGCGGGACAGTGAGCAAGTGAACGCCGCGGCTTCGCCCGCGCTTGCGCTCAAGTTCCCGCCGTGGCGCTCGCGCCTCCTGCTCTTCGTGCTGCTCGCGTGGTTCGCCGCGCTCGTCGCTGCGCGCGCTCTACCTGCAGGGGCTGCATAACGACTTTCTCCAGGCGAAAGGCGAATCGCGCTATTCGCGCGTGCATCACGCTGTCGGCCACGCGCGGCATGATCGTCGATCGCCATGGCGAGCCGCTCGCGATCTCGACGCCGGTCGAGTCGGTGGCGGCGAGTCCCGCCGACATCGCCATCAAGGCGGAAGAGAAGGTGAGGCTCGCGCGTCTGCTCGAAATGGACGTGCGCCGAGCTCGAGCGCGCGGCTCGCCGACCCCAAACGCGAGTTCGTTTACCTGAAGCGCCAGCTCCCGCCGCGAGCAGGCGACGAAGATCGTCGAGCTGAGCATCCCGGGCGTCTTCCTGCAGCGCGAATACCGCCGTTACTACCCTGGCGGGCGAAGTGATGGCGCACCTGATCGGATTCACCGATATCGACGACAGAGGCCAGGAAGCGCTCGAGCTCGCGTTCGATTCGATGCTCACCGGCAAGCCCGGCAGCCGCCGCGTGCATCAAGGACCGGCGCGGCCACATCATCGAGGACATCGAAAGCATGCGCGAGCCCGCAGCACGGCGCGAAGCTCACGCTCTCGATCGATGCGCGCATCCAGTACCTCGCGCATCCGGGAGCTGAAGAAGGCGGTCGCCGATCATCGCGCGAAAGCGGGCGGCATCGTCGTGCTCGACGCGCAGACCGGCGAAGTCCTGGCGATGGCGAACCTGCCCGACCTACAACCCGAACAACCGCGGCAAGCTCGATCCGAACCGTACGCGCAATCGCGCGGTCACCGACCTGTTCGAGCCGGGCTCGACGCTGAAGCCCTTCACCGCCGCCGCCGCGCTCGAGGCGGGCATCGTGCGGGCCGAAACGATCATCCAGACTGCGCCCGGGCAGCTCACGATCGGCAATCGCACGATCCACGACGCGCACCCGCACGGCGCGCTTGAGCGTCATGCAGGTGATCCAGAAATCGTCGAACATCGGCGCGGCGAAGATGGCGCTTGCGCTGCCGTCGCAGACGATGTGGAATATCTTTCGCAACGTGGGCTTCGGCGCGCAGCCCGAATCGGGTTTCCCTGGCGAAGTGCCGGGCAGGCTGCGCGCCGTACGCGACCTGGAAGCCGATCGAGCAGGCGACCATGTCCTACGGCCACGGCATCTCGGTCTCGCTGCTGCAGCTCGCGCGGGCGTATTCGATTTTCGCGCGCGACGGCGAGCTCGTGCCGCTCACGCTCCAGAAGCGCGAAGAGCCCGCGGAAGCAACGCGCGTGATCAAACCCGAGACCGCGCGCTCGCTGCGCGCGATGCTCGAGCTCGCGGTGCAGCCCGGCGGCACGGCGCCGAGAGCGCAGATCGCCGGCTATCGCGTCGGCGGCAAGACCGGCACCGCGCACAAGCTCGAAGGCCGCGACTACACGAACAAGTACATCTCCTCGTTCGTCGGCTTCGCGCCCGCATCGAACCCGCGCCTCATCGTCGCGGTCATGATCGATGAGCCCTCGGCGGGACAGCACTACGGCGGCGCCGTCGCCGCGCCCGTGTTCAGCGAGGTGATGGCCGGCGCGCTGCGGCTGCTGGCGGTTCCGCCCGATGCGCCGCGTGAACAACGTCGTGCTGCCGCCGCCGAGCGAGCCTGAAGTAAAGGAAGAAGTGTGAGCCGCTCTAGAGCGAACGCCTGGCGCCAAAGCTCAGCGGGAATCGACGACGGCGATGTTCTCCCGCGGCGTCGACTGGAACGCGATCGAGGGCCTCGGCATGAAGCGGCTCGTGAGCGACAGCAGGCTCGTGCGCGCGGGCGACACGTTCGTCGCCTATCCGGGCGAAACGCGCGACGGCCGCAAGTTCATCCCGCGATGCGATCGCCCGCGGCGCGGCATCCGTGCTGTGGGAGCGCGACGGTTTCCGCTGGCGCCCCGGAGTGGACGGTGAAGAACGCGCCAGTGGACGGCGCTCAAGCAGCCACGCAGGCGAGATCGCGAGCGAAGTCTATGGCCGCCCGAGCGCGCGATTGTGGATGGTCGGCGTCACCGGCACGAACGGCAAGACCTCGTGCAGCCACTGGATCGCGCAGGCGCTCACGCGGCTGGGACGCCGCTGCGGCGTCGTCGGCACGCTCGGCAGCGGCTGGCCGGGCAAGCTCGAGCCGCTCGGCAACACGACGCCCGACGCGGTGTGGCTGCAGGGACGGCTGCGCGATTTCATGCGCCAGCGCACGCGCGCCGTCAGCATGGAAGTGTCCTCGCACGGACTCGTGCAGGATCGCGTCTCCGGCGTCGAATTCGACGTCGCGCTGTTCACCAATCTCACGCGCGACCACCTCGACTATCACGGCACGATGCGCACCTACCGCAGCGCCAAGGCGCGCCTTTTCCGCTGGCCCGACGCTCAAATGGGCCGTGCTCAATCTCGACGATGCGTTCGGCGCGGCGCTCGCTCGAACAGGCGCGACGCCGGGGCGTGCCGGTGCTCGGCTACGGATTCAATCGCCGCTGCCGACGCGGCTGCGCGGCGTGACGAAGTGCCGCGCTCTGTCGGGCCGCAATCTGCGCATGGGTCCGGACGGCCTCACCTTCGACGTGGCGACGCCGTGGGGCGAAGGCGCGGTCGAAAGCCGGCTCATCGGCCGCTTCAACGCAGCGAATCTGCTGGCGACGCTCGGCGTGCTGCTCGCGAGCGATTTCGCGCTCGACGCAGCCGTCGCGGCGCTCGCGAAGCGTGAAACCGGTGCCGGGCCGCACCGAACGCTACGGCGGCGGCCGCAGCCCGCTCGTCGTCGTCGATTACGCGCACACGCCCGATGCGCTCGAGAACGTGCTGCGCGCATTGCGCGAGCTCATGGCTGCCGGGCAGGCGCGGCTGTGAAGGCGTGAGGAGCCGCGCGACCGGCAACGTGCGCACCGCCAAGCTCGTGTGCGTGTTCGGCTGCGGCGGCGATCGCGATCGCGGCAAGCGGCCGCTCATGGGCCGCATCGCGACGCGTCTCGCCGACGAAGTGATCGTCACGAGCGACAATCCGCGCAGCGAAGATCCGCACGCGATCATCGACGACATCCTCGCCGGCATCACGCGGCGATTGCGCTGTCATCGAAGATCGCAGTCGCGCGATCCACGCCGCGGTCACGTCGGCGCGTCGGGCGACATCGTGCTCGTCGCGGGCAAAGGCCATGAGCAGTATCAGGAGATCGCGGGCGTGAAGCATCCGTACAGCGATGCGGCCGTCGTGCGCGAAGCGCTCGGGGAGCGGATCGCATGATGCGCTTGTCGGAAGCCGCGACGCTCCTCGGCGGCCAGGCGAGCGGCGGCGACGTGCTCTTTACCGGTGTGAGCACCGACACGCGCACGCTACGCCCGGGCGACCTCTTCGTCGCGTTGCGCGGCGAGCGCCTCGACGGGCACCGTTTTCTCCCGCAGGCCCGCGCGGCCGGCGCCGTCGCGGCGATGGTCGACGAGGCTGCGGCCCTGCCGCCGGAACACGATCTTCCGCTCCTTGGAGTTCGCGGACACGCGCCGCGCTCTCGGGCAGCTCGCCGCGTCACTGGCGCGCGCATTTCGCCATACCGCTCGTCGCGCTCACCGGCAGCAGCGGCAAAACGACGGTGAAGGAAATGCTCGCCGCGATCCTGCGCGGAGCCGTGAAGCGCACGTCGCCTGATGCGCACGCAGACACGGTGCTCGCGACGCGCGGCAATCTCAACAACGACATCGGCATGCCGCTCACGCTGCTCGAGCTGCGAGCGGGACACCGTTACGCCGTCATCGAGATGGGCATGAACCACGCCGGCGAGATCCGGGCTATCTCACGAAGCTCGCGCAGCCCGACGTCGCGCTCGTCAACAACGCCGGCAACGCGCACATCGAATTCCTCGGCTCCCACGAGGCGATCGCGCGGGCGAAAGGCGAGATCTTCGAAGGCTCGGCCCGACGCGGCATTGCGGTCATCAATGCCGACGACCGCTTCGCGCCGCTGTGGCGCGAGCTCGCCGGCGACAGGACGCGCATCGAGTTCGGCCTCGAGCATGCGGTCGATCGTCACCGCAGGCTACGAACTGCGCGCAGCTCGAGAGCGAGATCGTGCTGATCAAACGCCGGAGAGACGCAAGCGCTGACAAGGCTCGCGGCGCCCGGGCTGCACAACGTGAGCAATGCGCTCGCCGCCGCCGCTGCCGCGATCGCGCTCGACGTCCCGCTCGACGTGATCGCCGCGGGGCTGCAGGGCTTCTCCGGCATCAAAGGGCGGCTCGCAACGAAAGCGCGGGCTCGCGGGCGCGACCGTGATCGACGACACCTACAACGCGAATCCCGAGTCGATGCGCGCCGCGATCGCCGTGCTCGCGACGCTCGGCCGGGAAGAAGCTCCTGGTGTTCGGCGACATGGGCGAGCTTGGGCCGACCGCCGCGCAGTTGCATGCGGAGCTCGGCGCGTGCGCGAGAGAGGCGGGCATCGATCGCTGCTCACGCTCGGTGAGCAGTCGAAGCGGGCCGCCACTGATTCGGCCCGGGCGCAAGCCACTACACACGCATCGAAGATCTGGTGGACGCCGTCAGGCAGGCGCTCGCGGCGGACGTGACGGTGCTCGTCAAAGGCTCGAGGTTCATGCGGATGGAGCGCGTGGTGCAGGCGATCGTGTCCGACGAAGCGCGGGAGGAGAAAGGGTCGCATGTCCATTGAAGGCGGGAACGCCGGTGGGTGCGCGCCGTCGGCCTCTATGCGCGGCCTGCATCGGGTGCGGACCGGGTTCGCACGGCGGACCGGCGAGGCGGACGGAGGTGGCGCATGCTGCTAGAGCTCACGCAGTGGCTCGCCAAGGACATCCGCGCGTTCAACGTGTTCAGCTACATCACGCTGCGCGCGGTGCTCGCGTGCCTGACTGCGCTGGTGCTTTCGTTCGTCGTCGGGCCGGCCATGATCCGCAAGCTGACCGCTTACAAGATCGGCCAGGCGGTGCGCGCGACGGTCCGCAGACGCATCTCACCAAGGCCGGCACGCCGACGATGGGCGGCGCGCTGATCCTCGTGTCGGTGGTCGTGACGACGCTGCTGTGGGGCGATCTCACGAACCGCTTCGTGTGGGTCGTGCTCGGCGTGACGATAGCCTTCGGCGCGATCGGCTGGATCGACGACTACCGCAAGGTCGTGCACCGCGATCCCAAAGGACTTTCGGCGAAGGCGAAGTTCTTCTGGCAGTCGGTCTTCGGGATCGCTGCGGCCTTTTTCATCGCGTTCTCGACCAACCTGCCCGCGCAGACCGCGTTCATCGTGCCGTTCTTCAAGCAGATTGCCTATCCGCTCGGCGCGATCGGCTTCATCGTCATGACCTATTTCGTGATCGTCGGCACGAGCAACGCGGTGAACCTGACCGACGGTCTCGACGGTCTCGCGATCATGCCGACGGTCATGATCGGCAGCGCGCTGGGCGTGTTCGCCTACGTCGCCGGCCACGCGGTGTTCTCGAAGTATCTCGGCTTTCCCTACATCCCCGGCGCCGGCGAGCTGACGGTCATCTGCGGCGCGCTGGCCGGCGCGGGTCTCGCGTTCCTCTGGTTCAACGCGTATCCGGCGGAAGTGTTCATGGGCGACGTGGGCGCGCTCGCGCTGGGCGCGGCGCTCGGCACGATGGCCGTGATCGTGCGCCAGGAGATCGTGCTTTTCATCATGGGCGGCGTGTTCGTCGTCGAGACGCTTGTCGGTGATGCTCCAGGTCGCGTCGTTCAAGCTCACCGGCAAGCGCATCTTCCGAATGGCGCCGCTGCACCATCACTACGAGCTCAAAGGCTGGAAAGAAAATCAGGTCGTCGTGAGGTTCTGGATCATCACGATGATGCTCGTGCTGATCGGGTTATCGACATTGAAGCTGCGGTGAATTGGAAGGACAGAAAGGTGCTGGTGCTCGGACTCGGTGACACGGGGTTGTCGATGACGCGCTGGCTCGCTCGCAGCAGCGCACGCGTAGCGGTCGCCGATACGCGCTCGCAGCCGCCGCACGCGCGACGCTCGCCGCCGACCTGCCGCACGTGCCGTTGCGCACTGGAGCATTCGATGCGGGCCTGTTCCGCGGCATCGACGCGATCGCGATCAGCCCCGGCATCGATCCCCGTGCATCTCCTATCGCCGAAGCGATCCGCCGCGGCGTGCCGACCGTGGGCGACATCGAGTTGTTCGCCCAGGGCATCTCGGATCTCGCGAGTAAGCGTTCGGCTCCGCGCCCGAAGGTGCTCGCCATCACGGGATCCAACGGCAAGAGCACGGTCACCGCGATGACAGGCGAGCTCGTTCGCGCGGCCGGGCGCCGCACGGTCGTCGCCGGCAACATCGGTCTGCCCGTGCTCGATGCGCTCGGCGCGATCGAAGGCGGCGCGCCGCTGCCGGATGTGTTCGTGCTCGAGCTGTCGAGCTTTCAGCTCGAAACGACCAGGAGCCTCGACGCGGACGCGGCGACCGTGCTCAACGTGACCGAAGACCATCTCGACCGCTACGACGGGATCGAGGACTACGCCGCGGCGAAGGCGCGCATCTTCGAAGGGCGCGGCGTACAGATCCTCAATCGCGAGGACACGCGCAGCATGGACATGGCGCGCCCCGGGCGGCATGTCGTCACGTTCGGCCTGGATGCGCCGCCCGGTGCCGGGCGACTGGGGTATCCGCCGCGGGTCGATGCTCGCGCGCGGCACACAAGAGTGGCTGCCGGTGGGCGAGCTTCCCGTGGCCGGTCTGCACAACGCGGCCAACGCGCTCGCGGCGCTCGCGCTCGGTGAGGCGATCGGACTCGAGACCGACGCGATGCTTGACGGCCTGCGGCGTTTTCGAGGGCTTCCGCACCGGCTGGAGAAGGTGGCGGAAGTGCGCGGCGTGACGTTCTACGACGATTCGAAAGGAACGAACGTCGGCGCCACCGTGGCGGCGCTGAACGGCATGTCCGTGCCTGTCGTGCTGATCGCCGGCGGCGACGGCAAAGGTCAGGATTTCGCTCCGCTGCGCGCGGCGATTGCCGCACGCGCGCGCGCTGTCGTGCTGATCGGCCGCGATGCGAACGCGATCGCACGGGTGCTCGAGGGCCTCGCCGTGGACGTCCTGCGCGCCGCCAGTATGGAAGAGGCGGTGGAATGCGCCTTTGCCGCGAGCCGCACGGGCGACGCGGTGCTGCTCTCGCCGGCGTGCGCGAGCTACGACATGTTCAGGAGCTACGTGCACCGCGGGGAAGTTTTCGTCGAGGCCGTGCGCCAAATCGAGAAGCGCGAGGGTGCATCGTGAGCGAATCGATGTACTACCGGGAGACGCGCAAGCGTGCCGCGATGCCCGAATACGATCGCCCGCTCGTGTGGCTCGCGGCTCTCCTGATGGGGCTCGGCATCGTGATGGTGTACTCGTCTTCGATCGCGATCGCCGAAGGCGGCCGCGCGACCGGCTACCAGCCGAGCTTCTACCTTGTCACGCCACGCGCTGTTCGCGGGCGTGGGTGTCGCGCTCGCGCTGGTCGCTTTCCAGGTGCCGCTCCGACTGTGGCAGCAGGCGGCGCCGTACCTGTTCGTCTTCGGTCTCGTGCTGCTCGTGCTCGTGCTGATCCCGGGCATCGGACGCGAAGTGAACGGCAGCCGTCGCTGGATCTCGCTTTACGTGCTGAACCTGCAGCCGTCGGAATTGATGAAAGTGTTCGTCGTGCTGTACGCCGCCGATTACACCGTGCGCAAAGCGGCGTTCATGCACAGCCTGAAACGCGGCTTCCTGCCGATGTTCCTCGTCATGCTGCTCACCGGCGGGCTTCTGCTGCGCGAGCCCGATTTCGGCGCCTTCGCCGTGATCAGCGTGATCGCGATGGGCATCCTGTTCCTGGGCGGCATGAACTGGCGGCTGTTCGCCGGATTGTTCGTGTTGCTCGTGATCGGATTCTTCCTGCTCATCTGGACGGCGCCGTATCGCATGCAGCGCATCGTCGGCTTCATGGATCCGTGGTCCGACCCCTACGGCAAGGGCTACCAGCTCTCGCACGCGCTGATCGCGTTCGGACGCGGCGAGTGGCTCGGCGTGGGCCTGGGCGCGAGCGTGGAGAAGCTGTTCTATCTGCCCGAAGCGCACACCGATTTTCTGCTCGCGGTCATCGCCGAGGAGCTCGGCTTCGTCGGCGTCGCGCTCATCGTGATCGCGTTCGCGTGGATCGTCGTGCGCGCCTTCGCGATCGGACGCCGCGCGGCGGTGCTCGAGCGTTATTTCGCGTCGCTCGTCGCGCAGGGCATCGGACTGTGGATCGGCGTGCAGGCGATCATCAACATGGGCGTGAACATGGGGATCCTGCCCACCAAGGGTCTCACGCTGCCGCTGCTGTCGTTCGGCGGCAGCGCGCTCGCGGCGACGTGCGTGGCGCTGGCCATACTGCTGCGAGTCGACTGGGAGAACCGGCAGCTCGCGAAAGGTCTCACCGTATGAGCGCCTCTCGCACTCTGATGATCATGGCCGGCGGCACCGGCGGCCACATCTTCCCCGCGCTGTCGGTGGCGGACTACGTGCGCGCCGCAGGGCTGGAACGTCGTGTGGCTCGGCTCGCGCGCCGGCATGGAAGCGCGCATCGTCCCGCCGCAAGGCTACCCGATGGCGCGGATCCGCTTTTCGGGCGTGCGCGGCAAAGGTCTCGTCCCGATGGCGCTGCTGCCGCTCAATCTGCTCATCGCTTTCTGGCAGAGCGCGCGGGCGATCTGCGCCCATCGGCCCGACGTCGTGCTCGGCATGGGCGGCTATGTCGCGTTCCCCGGCGGCATGATGGCGAGCCTCTTCAACCGGCCGCTCGTGATTCACGAGCAGAACTCGATCGCCGGGCTCACGAACCGCGTGCTCGCGCAGCTCGCCGACAAGGTGCTCGTCGCTTTTCCCGATGCGTTCGGCGAGCGGACCAAAGCGGAATGGACCGGCAATCCGGTGCGCGAGGACATCGCCGCCATCGCTCCGCCCGAGGCGCGATTCAGCGGCCGCTCCGGGCGCCTGCGTCTGCTCGTGCTCGGCGGCAGCCAGGGCGCGAGAGCGCTGAACGAAGTCCTGCCGCAGGCGCTCGCGAGGCTCGATGAAGCAGCGCGGCCCGAGGTCGTGCACCAGGCAGGCGCCGCGCACGCAGCCGAGCTCCGCGAGCGCTACGCGGCCGCGGGCGTTGCCGGGAACGTCGTGCCGTTCATCGACGACATGGCGGCGAATTACGCCGCGGCCGATCTCATGATCTGCCGCGCCGGCGCTTCGACGATCGCGGAGCTCGCCGCAGCCGGTGTGGCGGCCGTGCTCGTGCCGTTTCCACACGCGGTGGACGATCACCAGACGCGCAACGCGCGGTTTCTGTCCGAGCGCGGCGCGGCGATTGCTGATCCCGCAGTCCGAGCTCACGCCGCAAAGCTCGCCGATCTGCTCTCTGCGCTCGATCGCGCAAAGCTGCTCGCGATGGCGAACGCAGCCCGCGCCGCCGGCAAGCCCGAAGCGACGCGTGCCGTCGCCGAAGCGTGCATGAGACTCGCGGCATGAAGCACAAGGTTAAACACGTGCACTTCGTGGGCATCGGCGGCATCGGCATGAGCGGCATCGCCGAGGTTCTGCTGAATCTCGGCTATCGCATCAGCGGCTCGGACCTTGGCGAGAGCGCGGTGACGCGCCACCTCCAGAGCCTTGGCGCGACGGTTTACAAGGGCCACGCCGCCGGACCAGATCGAGGGCGCGAACGCGGTCGTCATATCGAGCGCGGTCGCGGACGACAACCCCGAAGTGCAAGCCGCGCGCGCGAAGAAGATCCCCGTCGTGCCGCGCGCGCTCATGCTTGCGGAGCTGATGCGCCTGAAGCAGGGCATTGCGGTCGCGGGCACGCACGGCAAGACGACGACGACCAGCCTCACCGCGAGCGTGCTCGACGAAGGCGGACTCGATCCGACGTTCGTGATCGGCGGGCGCGTCGAAGCGGTCGGCTCCAATGCGCGGCTCGGCACCGGCGAATTCATCGTCGTCGAAGCCGACGAATCCGACGCTTCGTTCCTCTACCTCCAGCCCTCGCTCGCGGTCGTCACGAACATCGACGCCGATCACATGGAGACCTACGACCACTCGGTCGAGAAGCTGCGCCAGGCGTTCGTCTATTTCCTCCAGCGCCTGCCTTTCTACGGCGTGGCGGTGCTGTGCATCGACGATCCGGGCGTGCGGGAGATTGCGCCGAACATTCCCAAGACGATCGTCACTTACGGCTTGTCCGCCGACGCACAGATGCGCGCAGTGGACATCCAGGCGCGCGGCGGCAGGATGAGCTTCCGTGCGGTGTGCGCGGCGAACGGATCGCCCGCACTCGATCTTCCGGTCACGCTCAATCTGCCCGGCGTGCACAACGTGCAGAACGCGCTGGCGGCGATCGCCGTGGGACTGGAGCTGAGCGTCGCGCCCGAGAGGATCGCGGCGGCGCTCGCCGGGTTCAAAGGCGTCGGACGCCGCTTCCAGCAATACGGCGACGTTCCGCTGGATGAGGGCGGGGCGTTCACCCTGATCGACGACTACGGACACCATCCCGTGGAAATGGCTGCCACGCTCGCAGCGGCGCGAGGCGCCTTTCCGGGTCGGCGGCTCGTGCTCGCGTTCCAGCCGCATCGCTATACGCGAACGCGCGACTGCTTCGAAGACTTCGTCAAAGTGCTTTCGACGGTGGATGTGCTCGTGCTCGCCGAGGTCTATCCGGCGGGCGAGGCGCCGATCGTCGCGGCCGATGGCCGGGCGCTCGCGAGAGCGGTGCGGGTGCAAGGCAAGGTCGAGCCGATCTTCGTCGAGCAGGCGGCCGAGATGCCCGCGGCGATACGGGCGGCGGCGCGCGACGGAGACGTGGTTCTCACGATGGGCGCGGGCTCGATCGGCGGCGTGCCGGCGATGCTCGCGAAAAAGCGAAGCGAAGGAACGAACACGGTGACGAGTGTCGCGTGATGATGGGTGAAGCGGTGATCGAGAACGAATCCGGACAAGCAGGCAGGCGGCCGGCCTCCTTCGGAGCGCTTCCCCCGTTGCGCGGCGAGCTGCGACTGAACGAGCCCATGTCGCGGCACGTGAGCTGGCGAGCGGGCGGCGCCGTCGATCGCGCGTATGCCCCACCGACCTCGCCGATCTGCGCAGTTTCCTGCGCTCGCTGCGGCCGGAGGAGACCGTTTACTTCGTCGGCCTCGGCAGCAATCTGCTCGTGCGCGACGGCGGCTTGCGAGGCACGGTCATCTTCACGCACTGGGCATTGCGCGACATCGCGCTTGCACGCACGACGAGCGAGGGCGGCGAGATCGACGTGGGCGCCGGCGTCGCGAGCCCGAAGGTCGCGCGCTTCGCGGCCATGCACGATCTCGTCGGCGCCGAATTCCTTGCCGGAATCCCGGGCACGATCGGCGGCGCGCTCGCCATGAATGCCGGCTGTTACGGCGCGGAAACGTGGGACGTGGTCCGCAAGGTGAGGACCATCGACCGCGCCGGCAACCTGCACGAGCGCACGCCCGGCCACTACCGCATCGCGTATCGCACGGTGAAGAGCCGGTATCAGTCGCTCGCGGTGAGTTCCTCGGCCGGCGGGCTGAAGCGCATCGGCGGGCCTAACGAGTGGTTCGTCTCCGCTGTGATCGCGCTTGCACGCGGCAGCGGCGCCGACTCGCGACGCAAGGTGAAAGAGCTCCTCGCGCGGCGTATCGCGACGCAGCCGCTCGGCGAACCGAACGCGGGTTCGGTGTTTCGCAATCCGCCGGGCACGTACGCAGCGAAACTCATCGAAGACTGCGGTCTGAAGGGCCGCCGCATCGGCGGCGCGGTCATTTCGACCAAGCACGCGAACTTCATCGTGAACGCCGGGGGCGCCAGCGCAGGCGATATCGAAGCGCTGATCGAGCTTGCGCGAGAAGAAGTGAAGAAGAAATTCGGCATCGAGCTCGAGCGGGAAGTGCGGATCGTCGGGGAGGCTCTCGAATGACTACTCCTGTCTCCTTCGGCAAAGTCGCCGTCCTCTTCGGCGGGCGCAGCGCCGAGCGCGAGGTTTCGCTCAGGAGCGGAGCGATGGTGCTGGCGGCGCTCCGCAACCGAGGGGTCGATGCGCATGCGTTCGATCCGAAGGACCAGCCGCTCGGTGAGCTCATCGCGCAGCGCTTCGATCGCGTATTCATTGCATTGCACGGCCGGTTCGGCGAGGACGGAACCGTCCAGGGGGCGCTCGAGTACCTCGGCATCCCGTACACCGGAAGCGGCGTCATGGCGAGCGCGCTCGCGATGGACAAGTGGCGCACGAAGCTCATGTGGCAGGCGGGCGGCGTCCCGACGCCGGACTACGAGGTCCTGACCGCCAGGAGCGATTGGGTCGCGGTCGCGCAGAGACTCGGCATACCGTTGATGGTGAAGCCCGCGCGGGAGGGCTCGAGCATCGGCATGAGCAAGGTGACGTCAGCCGAGAAGGTGCAGGCGGCATACGAGCTCGCCGCGCAGTACGACGACGTGATCATCGCCGAACGCTTCATAGAAGGCGTCGAGGTCACTGCCGCTATTCTCAATGGCGAGACGCTTCCGCTGATCCGGCTGGAAACGCCGCGCACGTTCTACGACTACGAGGCGAAATACTTCGCCGACGACACGCGCTACATCTGCCCTTCCGGTCTGCCCGCCGCCCAGGAGCGTGCGGTTCAGGAGCAGGCGCTGGCCGCTTTCGAGCTCGTGGGCTGCAGCGGCTGGGGACGCGTCGACGTCATGCTCGATCGCGCCGGCCGGGCGTATCTCCTCGAAGTGAACACGATTCCCGGCATGACGGATCACAGCCTCGTGCCGATGGCTGCCCGCGCAAGAGGCATCGCTTTCGAGGAGCTCTGCGTGCGCATTCTGGAGACGGCGCATGTGGGATAGGGCCGATCTCCTCAATCGCATCGCGAATGGACTGTATGCGCTCGCCGGGCTCGCGGTCGTTTACGGCCTGCTGTGGATCGTCGTTCACATGCCGTGGTTCGCCGTGCGCCATATCGACGTGAGCGGCAGCTCGACGCACGTGACGCGCGAGCAGATCGAGGCCATCGTCGCGACCGAGATGCAGGGCACTTTCTTCACGCTGAATCTGCCGCAGGCGCGGCGCGCTTTCGAGAAGCTGCCCTGGGTGCGCGAGGTCAAGCTGCGCCGGCACTGGCCCGATCGCCTGGAAGTGAGCGTGATCGAGCACGTGCGCGCTCGCGCGCTGGGGCAATGACGCGCTCGTGAATACGCATGGCGAGATCTTTCACGCCGCGTACGACGGCAAGCTTCCGACGTTCATCGGACCGCCCGGCACATCGAAGGAAGTCGCGATCCAGTACCAGTTCTTCCGGCGGCAGCTCGCGCCGCTCGGCACGCCGCCCGTGCTCGTGCAACTCACGCCGCGCAGGGCGTGGCAGGTGCGCATGGAGGGAGGTCCGACGATCGAGCTTGGACGCGACGACATCGAGATTCGCCTCGCGCGCTATGTCGACGCGCACGAAAGAACGCTCGGCACGCTGAAGCGACGCATCGAATATGTCGACCTGCGTTATGCGAACGGCTTCGCCGTGCGGATACCCGAACTGAAGGGCTGGGATACGCAGCCGCCACGCGGCGCGACGCGGCCGAAGGCGAAAGTGAGAAGGATTTAGCGCCGCGAGGCGCATAAGGCGCAGTTGCGCCCCAAGGCAACGCGGATAGGAGCAGCAGCGCCGCAAGGCGCATAAAGGGTGTAGTTGCGCGGCGAGGCCGGTGAAGCCGCGCCGAAGGCAGCGGCAGCAAGGTGTTTCCGGCGGAGGAGCGGCAAAAGGTCTTTATGCAAAAGGGCAGGGACAACAAGAAACTCGTCGTCGGACTGGACATCGGCACGTCCAAGATCGCGGCCATCGTGGCCGAGATCAAGCCGGAAGGAGGCTTCGAGATCATCGGCATGGGCAATTGCCCCGCCAAGGGATTGAAGAAGGGCGTCGTCGTGAACATCGAGACGACCGTGAACGCCATCCAGCGCGCCCTCGAAGAAGCGGAGTTGATGGCCGACTGCAAGATCCGCGAGGTCTACACGGGCATCGCGGGCAGCCACATCAAGAGCTTCAACTCGCAGGGCATGGTCGCGATCAAGGACAAGGAAGTCGCGCAGCAGGACATCGATCGGGTGATCGAGACCGCGAAAGCCGTGCAGATCCCGAACGACCAGCAGATTCTGCACATCCTCAACCAGGAATTCATCATCGACGGGCAGGAAGACGTGCGTGAGCCGCTCGGCATGTCCGGCGTAAGGCTCGAGGTCAAGGTCCACATCGTCACCGGCGCCGTTTCCGCCGCGCAGAACATCATCAAGTGCGTGCGTCGCTGCGGACTGGGGGTGAGCGATCTCATCCTGCAGCCGCTCGCATCGGCGATGGCCGTGGTCTCCGAAGACGAAAAGGATCTTGGCGTCGCGCTGGTCGACGTCGGCGGAGGCACGACGGACATCGCGGTCTTCACCCACGGCGCGATCCGTCACACCGCCGTCATTCCCATCGCGGGCGACCAGATCACGAACGATATCGCGATGGCGCTGCGCACGCCGACGAAAGACGCCGAGGACCTGAAGCAGCGCTACGGCTGCGCGCTGTCACAGCTTGCCGATCCGCAGCAGATGATCGAAGTACCGGGAATCGGCGAGCGCGCGTCGCGCGAGCTCTCGCGCAAGACGCTCGCCGAAGTCATCGAGCCGCGCGTGGAAGAGCTCTATTCGCTCGTTCAGGCGGAGCTGCGCGCGCAGCGGCTACGAGGAGCTCCTCTCGTCCGGCATCGTGATCACCGGCGGCTCGAGCCTCATGCAGGGCATGGTCGAGCTGGGGGAAGAGATTTTTCATATGCCCGTGCGCGTGGGCGTTCCGCATTACAGCGGCGCGCTGGCGGAAGTAGTGAAGCATCCGCGTTATTCGACGGGGGTCGGACTTCTCGTCGGCGGGATGCAACAGCACAGGCAGCGCGAGATCGCGCACATGCACATCGGAACGTTCCAGCAACTGCTGGCGCGGATGAAGGCGTGGTTCACGGGCAATTTCTAGCAGGAGCTCGATTGCAGGGACAGGTGGTCAACGGAGCAGCCAGGAAACAGAAGGTCAGTTCAACGCAAGGAAAAGGAGAAGCACGATGCCGATCGAGATCATCGATTCAAATTCGCAGGAAGCGATCATCAAGGTGGTTGGCGTGGGCGGCTGCGGCGGCAACGCAGTCGACCACATGATTGCGCAGGGCGTGCAGGGCGTCGAGTTCGTGGTGGCGAACACCGACGCACAGGCGCTCAAACGCAATCAGGCGAAGATTCAGGTGCAGCTCGGGACCAACGTAACCAAAGGCCTCGGCGCTGGCGCCAATCCCGAGGTCGGCCGCCAGGCTGCGATGGAGGATCGCGATCGCATCGCGGAGTTGATCACCGGCGCGGACATGCTGTTCCTGACCGCGGGCATGGGCGGGGGCACGGGCACGGGCGCGGCGCCGGTCGTTGCGGAGATCGCGAAAGAGCTGGGCATCCTGACCGTGGCGGTCGTAACAAGGCCCTTCGCCTTCGAAGGCAAGCGCCAGCGCATCGCGCAGGAGGGGCTGGACGCGCTTTCCCAGCACGTCGATTCGCTCATCGTGATTCCGAACGACAAGCTGATGGCCGTGCTCGGTTCGCAGGTGACGCTCGACGAGGCCTTCAAGGCCGCCAACGACGTGCTGCACGGCGCCGTGGCAGGCATCGCGGAAATCATCAGTTGCCCCGGCATGATCAACGTCGACTTCGCCGACGTGCGCACCGTGATGGCGGAGATGGGGATGGCGATGATGGGATCGGCGAAGTCCTCCGGACCGGATCGCGCGCGGGTTGCGGCCGAACAGGCGATCGCTTGTCCGCTGCTCGAAGACATCAACATTTCGGACGCGCGCGGCGTGCTGGTCAACATCTCGGCCAGCCGGCCGACGTTCCAGTTGCAGGAGATGTACGACGTCATGGAGACGATCAAGGCGTTCGCGGCCGATTCCGCGACGGTGATCGTCGGCACGGTGTACGACGAAGGACTGGAGGATCAACTGCGCGTGACGATCGTCGCGACGGGTCTTGGCAAGCCGTCAGTGCACAAGGCTGCCAAACCACAGCCGCTCACCGTCATCGCGCAAAAGACCGGGACGGACAACCATGCGATGGACGTCGATTACGACGTGCTCGATCAACCGGCTGTCATCCGGCGCCGCAACCGCGACGCCACGGTCGAGGCCATGCGCAACTCCGGCGTGGAGATGCTCGATATCCCCGCATTTCTGCGGAAGCAGGCTGATTGAAGCATGACGAGCCGATCGTGTTGCGAGCGACTGCGGAGGACTGAGGCAGGGACAGCCGTTGTCTCGGGTCCGCACCGCTTGCGCACCGCTCGAAGGAGTCGCGCACGTGGGTTTTTGTAGAATGGCGGGTATGTCCTTCGCATGAAGGGAATGCGTTGTGGGGGTGAGCGAGAAACGTCGTCGGATGGCGACGAATACCGTGCCCCCCGCAAACGTAACGAAGCGTAACCGTTTTTGCAGGGCCGCATGAGGGCATGCTAGCATCCCAAGCTTGACTTGATGACTGAACCGTTTTCCGTGATCTA
The DNA here is from genome assembly GCA_963808765.1 of uncultured beta proteobacterium. Taxonomy (GTDB): domain Bacteria; phylum Pseudomonadota; class Gammaproteobacteria; order Burkholderiales; family SG8-41; genus JAQGMV01. The sequence goes on along the minus strand of CAWEHH010000030.1, from coordinate 217,071 downwards.
CCAGCGCACTCTTAAAAACGTTATCCGCGCAACCGGCGTTGGGCTGCATACGGGAGAGAAGGTTTATCTCGCGTTGCGGCCGGCGGCCCCGGACACGGGCATCGTTTTCCGGCGGGTCGACCTGCCGGAGCCGGTGGATATCAAGGCGAATCCCTTTGCCGTGGGAGACACGCGTCTGTCGTCCTGTCTCGAGAAGGACGGTGTGCGCATCTCGACGGTGGAACATCTCATGTCGGCGCTCGCAGGCCTGGGCATCGACAACGTCTACATCGACTTGAGCGCTGGCGAAGTGCCCATCATGGACGGCAGCGCGGGGCCGTTCGTGTTCCTGCTGCAGTCCGCCGGTATCGAAGTGCAGAAAGCGCGGAAGACGTTTATCAAGGTGCTCGCGCCGGTCGAAGTGCGCGAAGGCGACAAGTGGGTGCGGTTCGATCCGTACAACGGATTCAAGCTGGACCTCTCGATCGATTTCGATCACCCGGTGCTCGAACGCTCGCGCCAATCGGTGTGCGTGGATTTCTCGGCAACCTCCTACATCAAGGAAGTGAGCCGTGCGCGTACCTTCGGCTTCATGCAGGACGTCGAGGCCATGCGCGAGCAGGGGCTGGCGCTTGGCGGAAGCCTCGATAACGCGATCGTCATGGACGACTATCGCGTGCTGAATCCGGACGGCTTGCGCTACGAGGACGAGTTCGTGAAGCACAAGGTGCTCGACGCGATCGGCGATCTGTATCTGCTGGGTCATCCGCTGATCGGGGCGTTCAGCGCGCACAAGTCGGGACACGCGATGAACAACAAACTGCTGCGCCGACTCGTCGAGCAGCGCCAGTCGTGGGAGTACGTGCGCTTCGAGCGTCCGGAAGACGCGCCGCCGTTCCTCGCCTTGCAGCCGCAGACAGCGTAAGCGCGGGGGCGGCGCTCGGCTCGCTTACGCCGACGGATCCCGAAGACGGGGCCCCCGCCTCCAGGCTTCAGCGCGCCCGCTGCTCCGCAGCGTTCTGTCCTGAGCCTCGTACACTCGGACGAGAGTGCTAATTGGCGTTCGAATGCTTCGTTCGCGGGGACGCCGCTGCTCCGCAGCCTCCGCTCACCGAAAAGGGGTGGTTCTACTTAGCTCTTACGCCGCGAATGATGCTTCACGAGATTGGTTAGCGCCGTCTTGAGGCCGCCCGCGGGAACACGTTTCGCAAGTGCTGCGAATTGTCCGACGGCGTCGTCGCCCAGGGCCGCCTTGGTGGAGGCCGGTGTGGCGTCGCCCGCCGCGCCACTCACGTGAACTTCGATTCGTATCGCCTCCACGTCAGCAGCGGACTCCCTGATCCCGCCAGCAATCGTCCCGTCATCTGGCGCAGCTTCGCGGCTACCGCGGCATTGTCCGCCACGACGACGAGGGTTCCTGCCTTGCAGGCTTTTACGCGGCTCGCCACAGCGAGTTCCCGCGGCGCGGCGGCGCGATAGAGGCGCTCGAGCGCGCGGATCCGGCGTGCCCCGACCGAGAGTGCCCGGAGCTCTGTCCCCGAGCAGCGTATCCATTCGTTGCAGCCCCATGGCTTTTCCCAGGCGGTCGGTCGCTTGACGCCTTATGGTAATATGGCACAGGGTGGGGCGTCCCCCACCCTTTTTTTATGAATTCGAGGCTGGTGGGTTACCGCGTTCGACGTGAGGACCGCCGCAAACTTCGCCCACCATCCGGTCCAGGGCTTTAGGCGATGATCCAAGGCGTTCTCAGAAAAATTTTCGGCAGCCGCAACGAGCGGCTGCTCAAGCAGTACGGCCGCATCGTGCGCCAGATCAACGCGCTCGAGCCGGCCATCGCTCAGCTTTCCGACGAGGAGCTGCGGGCGAAGACCGACGAGTTCCGCAAGCGCGTCCAGGAGCGGATGGCGAAAGGCTCACCCGCCGGGGTCGAGGAGGCCGACGATGCAGCTTCGCCGGCGGAAACGCAGCAGGCGGCGGTCGACCGCGCGCGCCGCGAAGCGCTCGAAGAGATCCTGCCCGAAGCTTTCGCCGTCGTGCGCGAAGCCGGCAAGCGCGTGCTCAACATGCGCCACTTCGACGTGCAGTTGGTCGGCGGCATCGCGCTGCACAACGGCAAGATCGCCGAGATGCGCACCGGCGAAGGCAAGACGCTCGTCGCGACGCTGCCCGCGTATCTGAATGCGCTCGCCGGCCTCGGCGTGCACATCGTCACCGTCAACGACTACCTCGCGCAGCGCGACGCCGACTGGATGGGCAAGATCTACCGCTTCCTCGGGCTGACCGTCGGCGTGAACCTCTCGCAGATGGAGCACGACCTGAAGCAGCAGGCCTACGCCGCCGACATCACCTACGGCACGAACAACGAGTTCGGCTTCGACTACCTGCGCGACAACATGGTCTTCCACACCTCGGAGAAAGTGCAGCGCGCGCCTCTACTACGCGCATCGTCGACGAGGTCGATTCGATCCTGATCGACGAGGCGCGCACGCCGCTCATCATCTCGGGCCAGGCCGAAGACACGACCGACCTCTACATGCGCATCAACCCGATCGCGCCGAAGCTGATCCGCCAGAAGGAGGAGAAGGGCGCGGGCGATTACTGGGTCGACGAGAAAGCGCACCAGGTGATCCTCTCCGAGGAAGGGCACGAGCACGCCGAGCAGCTGATGGAGCAGGCGGGGCTGCTGCCGGAGAACAGCAGCCTCTACGACGCCGCCAACATCAACCTCATGCACCACCTGAACGCGGCGCTGCGCGCGCACACCCTGTTCCATCGCGATCAGCAGTACGTCGTGCAGAACGGCGAGATCATCATCGTCGACGAGTTCACCGGCGCCTCATGCCCGGACGGCGCTGGTCCGAAGGCCTGCACCAGGCGGTCGAAGCGAAGGAAGGCGTCGAGATCCAGAAAGAGAACCAGACGCTCGCGACGATCACCTTCCAGAACTACTTCCGGATGTACAAGAAGCTCGCCGGCATGACCGGCACGGCGGACACGGAAGCCTACGAGTTCCAGACGATCTACGGGCTGGAGACGGTCGTCATCCCGACGCACCAGAAGATGATCCGCGAAGACCGCATGGACCAGGTCTTCCGCACGTCGCAAGAGAAGTACCAGGCGATCATCAACGACATCCGCGATTGCTACGAGCGCGGCCAGCCGGTGCTGGTCGGCACGACCTCGATCGAGAACTCCGAGCTGATCTCGGGCATGCTGCAGAAGGAGAAGCTGCCGCACAACGTGCTCAACGCGAAGCAGCACGCGCGCGAAGCCGAGATCGTGGTGCAGGCGGGCCGGCCGAAGATGGTCACCATCGCGACCAACATGGCGGGCCGCGGCACCGACATCGTGCTCGGCGGCAATCCCGAGCCGGAGATCAACCGCAGTCCAGCGCGGACGAGACGCTGAGCGACGCGGACAAGGCGCAGCGCGATCGAAGAGATGCGCCACGACTGGCAGAAGCTGCACAACGAGGTCGTCGCGGCCGGCGGCCTGCACATCGTCGGCACCGAGCGCCACGAGTCGCGCCGCATCGACAACCAGCTGCGCGGCCGCTCGGGCCGGCAGGGCGACCCGGGATCGAGCCGCTTCTATCTTCGCTCGAAGATCCGCTGCTGCGCATTTTCGCGTCCGATCGCGTCGCCGCGATCATGGAGCGCCTGAAGATGCCCGAGGGCGAGGCGATCGAGCATCCGTGGGTCACGCGCTCGATCGAGAACGCGCAGCGCAAGGTCGAGGCGCGCAACTTCGACATGCGCAAGCACCTGCTCGAATACGACGACGTCGCCAACGACCAGCGCAAAGTGATCTACCAGCAGCGCAACGAGCTGCTCGAAGCCGACGACATCTCCGCGACGATCACGGCGATGCGCGCCGACGTGGTCAGCGGCTATCGACCAGCACATTCCGCCGCGAAAGCCTCGAAGAGCAGTGGGACGTCGCGGGGCTCGAGCGCACGCTCGAGGGCGAGCTCATGCTCGAAGCTGCCGGTCCAGCGATGGCTCGAGAACGAGCCGCGAGCTGGAGGAGGACGCGCTGCGCGGCCGCATCGTCGACGCCGCGCACCAGCAGTACCAGCGACAAGATCGCCGCGGTCGACGCCGCAGGCGATGCGCGGCTACGAGCGCGCGATCATGCTGCAGAGCCTCGACACGCACTGGCGCGAGCATCTCGCGGCGCTCGACCACCTGCGCCAGGGCATACATCTGCGCGGCTATGCGCAGAAGAACCCGACGCAGGAATACAAGCGCGAGGCCTTCGAGCTCTTCTCGCTGCTGCTCGAGCACGATCAAGACCGAGGTCACCAAGATACTGATGACGGTGCAGTTCCGCAGCGCCGAGGAGCTGCAGCAGGTCGAAGAGCCGGAGGCGCCGACGAACGTCCAGTACCAGCATCCCGATTCGGCGACGGCGGGATGGCGCGTCGGAAGCCGACATGCCAGGAAGAAGGCGACGTCGCGGTCTCGGAGAAGCCGCAGCCTTTCGTGCGCGGCGGACAGAAAGTCGGCCGCAACGATCCGTGCCCGTGCGGCTCGGGGAAGAAGTACAAGCACTGCCACGGCAAGCTGCTAGGCGTGGCGCTGCCTACGGCTCGGCGTCGACGAACAGAGTGACCCGACGTCACATCTCCGAACCTCGCTATGCCCGTCAATCTCATGCCGCGTCCTGATCCCGATCGCAGTCTGCATCCCGGTGCGCCGGGCGTCGAGCTCGGCGATCGCCGAAGGCCGGCATCCGCAAGGCCGACCGCAAGGATCTCCTGGTGATGCAGCTCGACGGAGGGCGCGCGCGTCGCCGGCGTGTTCACGCAGAACCGCTTCTGCGCCGCGCCGGTGATCGTCGCGCGCGAGCACCTCGCGTCGAGCGCTGGCGACGTGCGCGCGCTCGTGGTCAACACCGGCAACGCGAACGCCGGCACGGGCGAGCGAGGGCTCGCAGCTGCGCGCGCGACCTGCGAGGCCGCCGCGAAGCTGCTCGGCTGCACCCCGTCGCAGGTGCTGCCGTTCTCGACCGGCGTCATCATGGAGCCGCTGCCGGTCGAACGCATCGTGGCGGGTCTGCCGCACTGCATTCGCGACTCTGAGCGCCGACAACTGGGCGCGCGCCGCCGAGGCGATCATGACGACCGACACGCTGCCCAAAGCGGCGTCGCGGCCGCTCAGCGGATCGGCACGCGCGACGATCACGGTCACCGGCATCGCCAAAGGCGCCGGGCATGATCCGGCCCGAACATGGCGACGATGCTCGGCTTCGTCGCGACGCGACGCGCGCGTGAGCGCGACGCTCCTGCAGCAGCGCCGTCGCGCACGCGGCCGAGCGCTCGTTCAACTGCATCACCGTCGACGGCGACACGTCGACCAACGATTCTTTCATGCTGATCGCGACGGGCCGGCGCGAGCATGGCGGAGATCGCCGACGCGCGCGAGCGCGGACTATCGCGGCCTTCCGCGACGCGCGTCACGGACGTCGCCGCGCAGCTCGCGCAGGCGATCGTGCGCGACGGCGAAGGCGCGACCAAGTTCATCACGGTGCGCGTCGAAGGCGGGCGTGACGACGACGAATGCCGCAAGGTCGCCTATGCGATCGCGCATTCGCCGCTCGTGAAGACCGCGTTCTTCGCTTCCGATCCCGAACCTCGGCCGCATCCTCGCGGCGGTCGGCTACGCGGGCATCGCCGATCTCGACGTCGAGCAAAGTCGATCTCTATCTCGACGACGTGCTGGTCGCGAAGAACGGCGGCCGCGACCCGGCTATCAGGAAGCCGACGGCCAGCGCGTGATGAAGCAGAGCGAGATCACGGTGCGCGTCGTGCTCGGCCGCGGTGCCGCGGCGGCGCACGTGTGGACCTGCGACCTCTCGCACGACTACGTCAGCATCAACGCGGATTACCGCAGCTAGCGCTGATGGCATGAGCAGCGATGGCTGACCGCAACAAGACTCATCACGCGCGCCGAGCGACGCTGGTCGCATCGCGCTCGGAGCGCTGTCGCTCGCCGAGCGCCGCCCGCGAGCCGCCCGACTGGAAGCGCTCGATCGCTTTTCGCTGGCGCAAGCGCAACGGCCGTGCGCGCGATCGAGCCCGTCGCGCACGTGCACCGCATCGCCTGCGAGGACCTGCAGGGCATCGACGACCAGAAGCGACTCGTCGAGCAGAACACGCGCCAGTTCGTCGAAGGCCATCCCGGCCAACAACGTGCTGCTCACCGGCGCGCGCGGCACGGGCAAGTCCTCGCTCATCAAGGCGCTGCTCAACAAGTACGCGCCGCGGGGCCTGCGCCTCATCGAAGTCGAGAAGCAGGATCTCATCGATCTGCCCGACATCGTCGACCTGATCGCGGAGCGGCCGGAGCGTTTCATCCTCTATTGCGACGATCTCTCGTTCGAGGCCGACGAGCCCGGCTACAAGGCGCTCAAGGTCGTGCTCGACGGCTCGGTCGCGGCGGCGTCCGACAACTGCCTGATCTACGCCACGTCGAACCGCCGCCACCTGATGCCCGAGTACATGCAGGAGAACCTCGAGTACCGGCACGTCGGCGAGGAGATCCATCCGGGCGAGACCTCGGAGGAGAAGATCTCGCTCTCGGAGCGCTTCGGCGTGTGGGTGTCGTTCTATCCGTTCGATCAGGACGAGTATCTGAGCATCGTCGACGTGTGGATCGACCACTTCGAGGTGCCCGGCGCGCGGCACGGACGACGGCGCACAAGGCGGCGCTGCAGTGGGCGCTCACGCGCGGCTCGCGCAGCGGCCGCGTCGCGTGGCAGTTCGCGCGCGACTGGGCGGGGAAGCAGCGCATGAAGAAGGTGTGAAGTGAGACGTGAAGGCGTGAGGCGGGAGGCGAAGGAACGAAACCCGTGGCGGCGCTAGAGGGACCCGACAGGGCTCCGGATCCGATCGCGGGGCCCGTGGACAGTGACGCCTGCGCGCATCGAAGTCGCCGCGGCCGTCTGCAGCGCGACGACGGCGCTTTCTGCTCGCGCAGCGCCCCGCGGGCAAGGTCTACGCGGGCTACTGGGAATTTCCCGGCGGCAAGGTCGAGCCCGGCGAGACGCGCGGAAGCGCGCGCTCGCGCGCGAGCTGCACGAGGAGCTCGGCATCGACGTCGAGCGCGTCCTATCCGTGGCTCACGCGCGACTACGACTACGAGCACGCGCGCGTGCGGCTGCGCTTCTATCGCGTGACGCGCTGGTCGGGCGAGCTGCACGGCCGCGAGAACCAGCGCTTTCGCGTGGCAGCGCATCGACGTCGATCGCCGTGTCGCCGCTGCTGCCCGCGAACGGGCCGATCCTGCGCGCGCTCGCGCTGCCCGACGTTCTACGGCATCAGCAACGCGGCGGAGGTCGGCGTCGCACGCGTTTCTGCGCACGCCTCGCAGCGGGCGCTTGCAGCGCGGCCTGCGCCTGGTGCAGATGCGCGAGAAGAGCCTCTGCCGCACGAGGCGCTCGTTGCGACTGGCGAGCGCGGCGATCGCGGTCGCTCGCCCGATGGCGCTGTCGGTGCTGCTCAACGCCGACGCCGGAGCTTGCACGCCGCTGCAGGCGCGGACGGCGTGCATCTCACCGCCGCGCAGCTCATGCGACTCGAGACACGGCCGCCATTGCCGATCTCGTCGGCGCTTCGTGCCACGACGCAGCCGAGCTCGACCGCGCCGCGGGGCTCGGCCTCGATTTCGTGGTGCTCGGGCCGGTGCAGGAAACCGCGAGCCATCCCGGCGCGCGCACGCTCGGCTGGGACGCGTTCCGCGAGCTGGTCGCGGACTACCCGCTGCCGGTTTATGCGATCGGCGGCCTGGCGCGCGCGATCTGCGAGGCGCGTGGGCGGCGGGCGCGCACGGCATCGCGGCGATCAGGAGCGCGTGGTCGTAAGGGGACGGCGCTGCTCGCTCGGCCTCGACGTCTGCGCGGCGAGCGTCGACGGCTCTGCTGCGCCGCATGATCGTGCGGGATCGGTCAGCGCGGCTCGTCGTCGAGCTCTTGCACACCGGACGAAGCTGATATCCGCCGTCGCTCGCCCACGCTGTCCGAGCGTCGATCATCTTGTCGTCGCTCCGCGACCGGACACGCGTAAGCCTCGGTCGCCCACGCGCCCAGATCGATCATCTTGCAGCGTTCGGAGCAGAACGGCCGATACGCGCTCTGCGGCCCCCACTCGACACTGGCGCCGCATTGCGGGCAGGCGACGACCGTTAGAGGTTGCAGAACGTGAGCTCGAACTCGACATCGGTTTCGGCCGCCTTCGGCCGCTGCATGCCTTCCTGCGTCGTGAAGCGGATGTTGAGCGCGTACTTGTTGGCGCTGATCTCCGGCACGCACGGATAGCTGGGAGCGAGCGTGACGCAGACCATCTGCGCGACGCGCCCGGTCATCATCTGCTGGTACATGCCCTGGTGGGCGACCTGAGGTTCGCTCTTGCCGCTGGAGCGCAGCAGGCGCAGCACGATCGTCGACCGCGTCGCGCATCGGCAGGAAGGGCGCGAGCCAGGTCTCGAGGTCGCGGCGCTGCTGCTCGGGCGGGAGGTGCAGCCAGTAATGATACGACGGCAGGTCGAACTCGCAGATGCCGCCGGGAATGTTGGTGCGCTGCTTGATGCTCATCAGCCACTCGTTCTCGCGCAGCTCCTGTCCGATTTTGCCGGACGCCTGATACAGGCGCGAGGCGGACTGGTCGATCTGCCGCAGGACGTTATCGAGCGCCTGCTCGGAAATATCGGGATTGCCGCGCAGCGCTTCGAGCGACTGCTTCTGGCGCTCGAGCTCCTGCAGGAGATCCGATTTCAGATCGGCGCGGCTGGCGACTTCGAGAATCTCGAAAATCAGCAGGAGCGCGACATGGTTCTGCAGCGCTTCGTTCTTGCGCGAGGAAGTAATCGAGGCGCTCGTACAGGTCCTCCAGACGCAGCAGGGTGCGGATGCGCTCGCTCAGCGGGTACTCATAACTGATCACGGGAGGATCCCGCTCGTGGCGAATGGGACCGAGGCAAGTATTCACCAAAAGAGCGCAAAAATAAAGGCTCGGTGTGGGAATTTCAGGGCGCGGGCGAGCGTCGAGGTATCGTTCGTGCAGCCGTTGCACTTCCGTCCCGCAGCGCTTTTATGTCTCCGTCATTGGTCAGCACGTCGTCCGCGCCTTCCAGGCGCCGCTTCCGGTCGATCTGCGTTCGCCATGATCGCGCGCACTTCGTCTTCCGTCAGGCCGCTGCGCGCCTTGACGCGCTCGATCTGCCGCGACTCGTCGCAATCGACGACCGCATGCGATCGACGAGGTCGCGGTAGCGCCCGTTTCGAGAAGAAGCGGCACGACCAGAAGGACGTAGGGGGATTGCGCCTCATCGAGGCGGCGGCGCGACTTCGCACGGATGAGCGGATGCAGTATCGCTTCGAGCCGCGCTTGGCGGCTGCATTCGCCGAATACGAGATTGCGCATCGCGGCTCGATCGAGGCTGCCGTCGGCCTGCGACGTAGTCGCCGCCGAAAGCCTGCCCGATAGCGGGCACGGCCTCGCCTCCGGCGCTCGTGAGCTCGCGCGAGATCACGTCGGTGTCGACGACGGTCGCGCCGAGCTCGGCGAAGAGGTCGCCGCGAGCGATTTACCGCAGCCGATGCCGCCGGTGAGCCCGACGCAGAAAACCATCACGGGGTCCCGGGGAAGTTCCGGACGATGCCCGACGCGTGCCCACGGCTCCTGTCGAGACAACAGCCGCGGCCCGGGAAACGGCCACCTTCACGCTTTTCAGAAGAGCGCGAGGTACCGGTTCGTGAGCGCCTCGCCATGAAAGAGCGCGATCACCCCCGCGATCGCGAGATAGGGTCCGAACGGAATCGGCACGTTGCGGCCGCGCCTCGCGAGCACGATGAGGAGCACTCCGATGATCGCGCCGACGAACGAAGACAGCAGGATCACGAGCGGCAGCATCTTCCAGCCGAGCCATGCGCCGATCGCCGCGAGCAGCTTGAAGTCGCCATAGCCCATGCCTTCCTTGCCGGTCGCGAGCTTGAATGCCCAGAACACGATCCACAGCGACAGATAGCCGGCGATCGCCCCGATCACCGCGGCATCGAGAGTGGTGAACGCCGAATGGAGATTCAGTGCGAGGCCGATCCAGAGCAGCGGCAGCGTGATGTCGTCGGGCAGATAGAAGGTATCGAAATCGATGAACGCGAGCGCGATCATCGCCCAGGTGAACACGAGCGCGCCGGCCGCGGCGAGCGTCAAGCCCATGCGCCACGCGATATAGCCCGAGAGCGCGGCGGTCAGCAGCTCGACGAGCGGATAGCGCGCGGAGATCCGCGCGCGGCACGCCGCGCATTTGCCGCGCAGGGCGAGCTAGCTCAGGACCGGAATGTTCTCGAACGCGCGGATACGGTGGCCGCACTCCGGACACCGGGACCGCGGCACGATGAGGTTGTAGCGCTCGGGCGGCGCCGGCTGCTCTGCTCGTGAGCTCGGCGCATTCGGCACGCCAGCGCGTCTCCATCATGCGCGGCAGGCGATGGATGACGACGTTCAGGAAGCTGCCGCAGGCGAGGCCGAGCAGCACGAACGTCGCGACGATCGCAATCGGCGAGCTCTGCAACAGGGCGAGGGCAGTCATGAGGCGGGTGCTCCGAGTGGTGCGTCACGCCCGGGGCGTCCCTTTGTCCGAAAGGAGGTTACGGAGGGAAACCATCGGTGTCCCTCTGTTCCGTAGGGCGGCGAGGCCCGAGCCGAAGGCAAGCGCCACCCAAGCAAAGGAAAGGAGGTTACGGAGGGAAACCATCGGTGTCCCTCTGTTCCGTAGGGCGGCGAGGCCCGAGCCGAAGGCAAGCGCCGCCCCCTACACCACGCTGCCGAGCTTGAAGATCGGCAGATACATCGCGATCACGAGGCCGCCGATGAGCGTGCCGAGCACGACCATGATCAGCGGCTCCATGAGGCTCGACAGGGCCGCCACGGCGTCGTCGACCTCCTGCTCGTAGTAATCGGCAACCTTCGAGAGCATCGTATCGAGGGATCCGGCCTCCTCGCCGATCGCGACCATCTGGATCACCATGTTCGGAAAGACGTCGGTGCCCTGCATGGCCGAGTTCAGGCTCGAGCCGGTGGCGACTTCACCCTGGACGCGCTTGTGGCAACGAAATACTCGTAGTTGCCGGCGGCGCCCGCGACCGAATCGAGCGCCTCGACGAGCGGCACACCGGCGGCGAACGTCGTCGAAAGCGTGCGTGTCCAGCGCGCGATCGCCGATTTGCGAACGAGGTCGCCGAAGACCGGCATGCGCAGCAGGATGCGGTCCATCGCGTGCTGCATCCTGAGGAGCGCTTCCACGTGTAGAAGAAGACGTACAGGGCGCCCGCGATGCCGCCGAAGATCGCCCACCAGTACTCGACGAAGAAATCCGATATCGCGATCACGAGCAGGGTCAGCGCGGGAAGGTCGGCGCCGAAACTGGTGAACACCTGCTTGAACGCAGGAATCACGAAAATCATGATGACCGCGGTGATGATGAAGGCGACGACGACGATCGCGATCGGGTAGAACAGCGCCGACTTGATCTTGCCCTTGATCGCGAGGATCTTTTCCTTGTAGAGCGCCAGGCGCTCCAGCACGGTGTCCAGAATACCGGCCGCCTCGCCCGCCCCGATGAGATTGCAGTAGAGCGCATCGAAATGGAGCGGATGCTTCTCGAACGCCTGCTTCAGGCTCGCGCCGGTCTCGACGTCGGTGCGCACCTGCATGATGAGCTTGGACATCGCGGCGTTCGAATGACCCTTCGCGACGATGTCGAACGCCTGCAGGAGCGGCACGCCGGACTTGAGCATGGTCGCAAGCTGGCGCGTGAACAGCGTGATGTCTTTTTCGGTGACCTTGCCGCCGCGTCCGCGGCGCTGCTTCTTGACCTCGACGACCTTGATGCCCTGGCGCCGCAGGAGGGCGTTGACCTGCGCTTCGCCGGTCGCGCGCATTTCGCCGCGCACGGTCTTCCCGCCGCGGTCCTGCCCGACCCAGGTGAAGTTGAATTCCTTGAGTGCCGGTTTTCGCCCCGCGGCCACGGTTGCCATGTCAGTTTTCCCTGAAGATCCAATGAGTTATATTCGATTTCTCAAAGGATGATGCATTTACGACCTTCGCTTTGTAAAGATTCCTCTTCGCTGCGCTGCGGAATATCGTACGGCTCACGTGTTTTCTTCGGGCACCGGCGGCGTGCGAGCCGGATAAATCCGTACCGATTTCACGCTGCGGTCCTGCGTCTGCACGATTTCGATCGGATGCTGAGCGATCTTCAGGCTCGTGCTCGGCTCGGGAATGTCCTGCAGGTGCTCCAGAATCAGGCCATTTACGGTCTTGGGCCCGTCCAGCGGAAAGGAAAAGCCGAGCTTCCGATTGAGCTCGCGCAGCAGCGTACTGCCTTCGACGACATAGCTGCCGTCGCCTTGCGGGTAGTAACCGGTTGCGCAGCGGGGACGTCGTCGTGAACTCGCCGATGATCTCCTCCAGGATGTCCTCCAGGGTGACGAGGCCCCTCAGGTCGCCGTACTCGTCCACCACCAGCGCGATGCGGTCCTGGTGCCGCTGGAAGTTCTGGAGCTGGGAAAAGAGCGGCGTGCCGGACGGCACGTAATAGGCCTCGCGCACGAGCTTGCGCAGGCGCTCGCGGGTGAGCGAGCCCTGCTGGACGAGATTCAGCACGTGGCGCGCGCGCAGAATCCCGGCGATCTCGTCGGGCTCGCCGGTGTAGGCGAGCAGCCGCCGGTGATACGCAGTGGCCGCCTGCTGTGCGATCGCATCGAGCGGCGCCTCGAGGTCGATGCTTTCGATCTGGTTGCGCGGCACCATGACGTCGTCCACCGTGATCGCCTGCAGATCGAACAGGTTCACCAGGATGCTCTGGTGCTTCTGCGGCAGGTAGCCGGTTTCGAGCACGAGCGTGCGCAGCTCTTCCACCGATGGTTTGTGCTGCGCGGCATCGCTGGCCGATTGAAGCCGCAGCAAGCGCAGCAGAGCCCTGCACGAACAGGTTCACGAACCAGACGATCGGCTGCGTCACCTTCAGCAGCGGAGCCAGCACGTAGCTCGCCGGCAGCGCGATGCGCTCCGGATAGGCGGCGCCGATCACCTTCGGCGTGATCTCGCTGAAAACGAGAATGGCGAAAGCGGCTGCGGCGGTTGCGACGACCAGCGCGAATTCGCTGTCGCCCATCAGCCGGCGCGCGATCTCGCCGACGAGCAGCGCCGAGGCCGCGTTGATCACGTTGTTGCCGAGCAGCACGACGCCGAGAAACTTGTCCGTCTGCGCGAGCAGTTCGGATGCGATACGCGCGCTCCTCACGCGCTGCTGCACGAGATGACGCAATCGGTAGCGATTGAGCGCCATCATGCTCGTCTCGGAAATCGAGAAGAAGCCGGAGACGATCAGCAGGACGAACAACGCGAGGAACAGCGCCAGTAGGGAGATGTCGTCCACGCGTCGTGGCTGGGTTCGGAGGCGGAATCGAGTATCGGCAGCCGCAGCGTCCGTGTCAATTCCACCGGCGCCGGACAGGCGAGCGCTTGTTTTGTATGAAAGCCCGCCGTCTCGAGCCGGCGCAGCCGGCCGTCAGGAGCGTCCCAGCACCACTTCGAGCACGAATCTGCTGCCGATGTAGGCGAGCACGAGCGTGAGAAACCCGGCGAGCGTCCAGCGCACGGCCACGCGTCCGCGCCAGCCGTAAACGTGGCGGCCGGCGAGCAGCGCGGCGAAGATGAGCCACGAGATCACGCCGAACACGGTCTTGTGATTGAACGGCGCGGCTTTGCCGAAAAGCTCCTCGGAGAAAAACACGCCGCTTCCGAGCGTCAGCGTGAGCAGAATGAAGCCCGCCCAGATGATCCGGAACAGCAGGGCCTCCATCGTCAGAAGCGGCGGCAGCTTCTGCAGCACCTGCGTGAACGTGCCGTCGTGCAGCCGCCTTTCGAGCAGCGCCATCAGCAACGACGTGCAGCGAGGCGATCGTGAACAGACTGTAGGCGAGCATCGCGATCACCAGATGGAGCTTGAAGGCCGCGAATTCGGTGTTCGGCAACGCGCCGGCGGCAGGCATCAAACCGGGCAGCATCGACGCGGCGGCCGCGAGCGGCAGCACCAGCGCCTGCAGCCCATCGAGTCGATAGAAGAAATTGCCCAGCCAGTAGATGAGCACGGTGAGCCACAGGATCGCCGAGATCGCGTTCGCGAGGCCGAGGTGCAGTCCGTCGGCGGCGAACAAGGAGCGCGCCAGCAGAACCGCATGCAGCGCAAGCGGCACGAGAACGGCGTAGTGCTCGAAGCCGCGGGACAGTCTGACGGCTTCATCCGGTCCGCTCGCCACAGCCGGTGCCCACCGCGTGCGCCAGAAGTAGATCGCGAGCCCGGCGTAGAGGAGCGCGGTCGCGACATACGCTAGAATTTCCATCCTTCAAGTATAGACCCAGCGCCATGTTCGACAATCTGACGACCCGGCTCACGCGCGTCCTCAAGACGCTGCGCGGCGAAGCGCGCATCACCGAAGACAACATCAAGGACGCGCTGCGCGAAGTGCGCATGGCGCTGCTCGAGGCCGACGTGGCGCTCCCGGTGGTGCGCGACTTCATCGCCGCGGTGCGCGAGAAGGCGCTCGGCCAGGACGTGATCGGCAGCCTGACGCCGGGACAGGCCGTCGTCGGCGTCGTGCACCGCGAGCTGACCGCGCTCATGGGCGAGCACAACGACGCGCTCGACCTCGCCACGCAGCCGCCCGCCGTGGTGCTGATGGCCGGCCTGCAGGGCAGCGGCAAGACCACGACGAGCGGCAAGCTCGCGAAGTGGCTGAAGGAACAGCACAAGAAGAAAGTGCTGCTCGTGAGCTGCGACGTCTACCGCCCCGCCGCGATCGAGCAGTTGAAGACGCTCGCCGGACAGGTGCACGTCGATTTCTTCCCGTCGACGGCGGACGAGAAACCCGTGGACATCGCGACGCGCGCGCTCGATCACGCGCGCCGGCACTACAACGACGTGCTGATCGTCGACACCGCGGGGCGGCTCGCGATCGACGAGGCGATGATGCACGAGATCCGCGAGCTGCACGCGGCGGTGAAGCCGATCGAGACGCTGTTCGTGGTCGACGCGATGCAGGGCCAGGACGCGGTCAACACCGCGCGCGCGTTTTCCGAAGCGCTGCCGCTCACCGGCGTCGTGCTGACCAAGCTCGACGGCGATGCGCGCGGCGGCGCGGCGCTTTCGGTGCGGCACGTCACCGGCAAGCCGATCAAGTTCGCGGGCGTCGGCGAGAAGCTGACCGGGCTCGAGCCGTTTCATCCCGATCGCATGGCTTCGCGCATCCTCGGCATGGGCGACGTGCTCACGCTGATCGAGGACGTGCAGAAGAGCGTCGATCGCAAGGAAGCCGAGAAGCTCGCGGAGAAGGTCAAGAACGGCAAAGGCTTCGACCTCGAGGATTTCAAGCAGCAGATCGTGCAGATGAAGAAGATGGGCGGCGTGTCCGCGCTCATGGACAAGCTGCCCGGCAATCTCGCGCAGATGGCGCAGAGCGCGCCGGAAGTCGACGACAAGCGAAGTGCGGCGCATCGAAGGCATCATCAACTCGATGACGCGGAAGGAGCGCGCGAAGCCCGAGCTCATCAAGGCTTCACGCAAGCGCCGCATCGCCACCGGCGCCGGCGTCACCGTGCAGGAAGTGAACCGGCTGCTCAACCAGTTCGAGCAGACGCAGAAGATGATGAAGATGATCGCGAAGGGCGGCATGGCGAAGATGATGCGCTCGATGAAGGGGATGTTTCCGGGCATGCGCTGACGCTTGCGCGTCAGCGCATGGCGAGGTGTAGAACGCGGTTCTACCGTAGGCCATGGTACTAATGATGGAATACTAACCGGCGTCTGAAAGCTTCGCTCGCGGGGACCCCCCTGCTCCGCAGCCCCCGCTCACCGGACTGAATTTATTCTCAGCCAAGATTGAACCTCTTCTCCCGAATAAACGCCCCGAAGTCCGCCCGCTCCGGCATGGCGTATTGGCGCGCCTTGTCTTCGGACCAGCCGTAAAGACGCGGCGTTTCGTACACCTCTTTCCCGCGCTCGTTGCGATACGGCATGAGGCGGTCGCGCCGCAATCGTAGGCGTCGACGTTCTCGCGCACGCGCGAATCGTCGAAGCGATCGACGTGAACCGTCACGTCGAGCGGCAGGCGCGGCGTGATGCGGCCCTCTTGCGCGGGGTAGCCGAGCGTGAGCCCCGCCACCGGAAACACCCACTCCGGCAGGTCGAGCAGCTCGCTCACTTCCCGCGGCTTGTTGCGGATCGCGCTGATCGGGCATGCGCCGAGCCCGACCGCTTCGGCAGCGCGGATGAAGGTCGTCATGACGATCCCGGCGTCGACGGCGGCGTTCATGAAGTGGTCGAGATGGTCGTTCGCGAAAGGCTTGCCGCGCCATTCGCCGATCTGGCGGATGCGCCGGTTGTTGCCGCAGAAGACGAGCACCACCGGCGCCTCGGCGATCCACGGCATGTCGGGAATCAGCGCGGCGATCGCGCCACTTTCGCGCGGTCGGCGACGTGGACGATGTCCGCCTGCTGGAGGTCCGATTTCGACGGCGCCGAGAGCGCGCACGCAAAGAGGAGCTCGAGTAGCGCCGGCTCGACGGCGCGCGCCGCATAACGACGGTGCGAGCGGTGCTCGACGATGCGGGCAAGCTCGTCCAGGCCGGGCAGGTCGGCATCGACGCGTAACCGTGTGCCGAAGCGTTCCTCGGCAGCGGCTTCGATGCGCTTTGCCGATGGGCTCTCAGGGGAGGGCATAGGCGGGGGAACTCCGAAATCTGGTGTGGGGTGGCGTGTGCTTCGTGAAAACAAGAGCTTAGATGGCCGGTGCTCGGCAGGCCCCTCGTTCGGTTCTGACCCTCGTACGATCGGACGATCGGACGAGAGTGCTAACAGGCGCCGGAATGTCCCGTTCGCGGGGCCGCGCCTGCGACCCCCGCTCCTTTCTGTCCTGAGCCTCGTACATATTGATGAGAATACTATCGGGCGCCGGAAGGCTTCGTTCGCGGGGACCCCGCCTTCGGCCCCCGCTCACCGAATGGGAATGGTTCTATCTTGCCCATGCCTCGGAAACTATCGTAAAATCACGCCCTTTCCGCATTCCACCGGCAGAAGAATCATGGTTGTGATTCGCTTAGCTCGAGGCGGCGCCAAGAAGCGGCCGTTCTACAACGTCGTCGTGGCCGATTCGCGCCGCGCGCGCGACGGCCGCTTCATCGAGCGCCTCGGTTTCTACAACCCGAAGGCGCCGCAAGGCCGGAGTCGCTGCGCATCGATCGCGAGCGCCTGGCGCACTGGCAGACGCAGGGCGCGATCCTCTCGGACACGGCCGCGCGCCTCGTGAAGCAGTTTGGCAAGCAGCAGCCGGCGCGCCTGACCCGGAAGCGGGCACGCCACCGGACGATCTGGTGGTCATGGGCCGGATCACCGGCCCGTTCGGCATCAAAGGCTGGGTGAAGCTCCAGCCCTTTACCGAGACGCCCGAAAATCTGCTGGCTTATCCGATGTGGTGGATCGGGGCCGAAGGACGGCTGGCAGGAAAGCCGCGTCGAAGAAGCGCGAAGTGCAGGGCCGGCTCGGTCGCCGCCAAGCTCGCCGGGTGCGAGGACCGCGACGCGGCGGCGCTCTACCGGGGACAGCAGGTCGCGGTCCCGCGCGATGCGTTTCCCGCAGCCGGCGCAAACGAATTTTACTGGGCCGATCTGATCGGCCTGAAAGTCGTGAACGAGCAAGGCGAAGATCTCGGGAACGGTGTCCGAGGTGCTCGAGACCGGCGCGAACGACGTGCTGGTGGTCGAAGGCGAGCGGGAGCGGTTGATCCCGTTCATCGAACCGGTCGTGAAACAGGTCGACCTCGCGGGCGGTGTGATCCGCGTCGACTGGGGCACGGACTACTGATGCTGCAGATCGACGTCGTCACGCTGTTCCCGCCGATGTTCGATGCGGTGACGGAGTGCGGCGTGACGGGCCGGGCGCGGGAGCGCAGGCTCTACGAGCTGGTGCTGTGGAACCCGCGCGACTTCGCGGCCAACGCCTACCGCACCGTCGACGATCGGCCGTATGGCGGCGGTCCGGGCATGGTGATGATGGCCGAGCCGCTGGAGAAGGCGATCGCCGCGGCACGCGCAGCGGCAGAAGAGCAGCGGCGTAGCGCAGCCGCGAGTGGTGCATCTCACGCCGCAGGGCGGGCTGCTCGACCATGCGCTGGTGGCGCAGCTTGCCGCAGGAGGAGGGCCTGGTGATGCTCGCCGGGCGCTACGAAGGTGTCGACGAGCGGCTGGTGAGCCGCGCGGTCGACGACGAGATTTCGATCGGCGATTACGTGCTCTCCGGCGGCGAGCTTGCGGCGATGGTGGTGATCGACTGCGTGGTGCGGCAGTTGCCGGGCGCGCTGGGCGACGCGGAATCGGCGAGCCAGGATTCGTTCGTGAACGGGCTGCTCGACCATCCGCACTACACGCGGCCCGAGAGTGTACGAAGGCATGGCGGTGCCGCCGGTGCTGCTCGTCGGGCAATCACGCGCGACATCGCGCGGTGGCGATTGAAGCAGGCGCTGGGACGCACGTGGCGCGGCGGCCGGACTTGCTGGAGAAGCGAGGCATCAGCGCGGCGGAAGCAGCGCTGCTGGAGGAATTCAAGAGCGAAGTGACGAGTGACGGGAAGGCATCGCCTGAGCGATACGCCTTCACTCCTTCACGTCCGAGCGATAGCGAGGCAGACATGGACATCATCAAACAGCTCGAGCAGGAAGAGATCCAGCGTCTCGGCAAGAAGATTCCCGATTTCGCGCCGGGCGACACCGTCGTCGTCAGCGTGAACGTGGTCGAAGGCGAGAGGAAGCGCGTGCAGGCGTACGAAGGCGTGGTGATCGCCAAGCGCAATCGCGGGCTCAACTCCTCGTTCATCGTGCGCAAGATCTCGTCGGGCGAAGGCGTCGAGCGTACGTTCCAGACCTACTCGCCGCTCATCGCGAGCGTCGAAGTGAAGCGCCGCGGCGACGTCGGCCGCGCCAAGCTCTACTATCTTCGCCAGCGCTCGGGCAAGGCCGCACGCATCAAGGAAAAGCTCGAAGTGCATGCGGACACGACGCCGGAGGCTGCGCCGCAGCCGCAGCAGTAAGCGCGTGCCGACGGGAGCAGGAAAGCGGCCGCAGGGCCGCTTTTTTTGATTGGTGATTCTCTCGTGTGCCGTGCCATCGATTCACTACATTCGTCGTCCCGGCGCGCAGGTACACCCCGGACCCGTCGCATTGCGACGCGATCCGGGGCCGGCGGCCAGGCGCGAACGTATTCTCTTCGACCGGATTTCGGCCACGAGGGCGCCTGCGGGATCGTGAATCACATCGCCGTCGGATCTCGAATCATTGTCTCGGGGCTGGTGGCTCTTGCGTTCTGCACCGCTGTGTTCCCGGCCGTCCCCGCCGGCGAAGGCCCGGAGGCCGTGCGCGCTCTCATGATGCCGGGGCGCCGCAGTTCGCTTTGACGCGTATCGAGGCGCTGCAGCCCGCGGACCCGCGCGCCCCGCGTTGGGCCGACTGGGAGGCGCTACGCTGCGAAGTGCTCGCGCGACTGAGCCGCAATGACGCCCTGCTCGCGCGCGGCGCTTCGCTCCTGCCCGAGCGCACGCTGTTTCCGACGGTCTGTCTGCTGGAAAGCCGCGCGCGCGGCAGTCGCTGCAGAACGAGCCGGCCGCTCGCGCGCGTCCATGCCGCGCAACTTCTGTGGCAGTCGAAAGCGTCGGCCGCCGAGGTTCGGTCGGCCCGCCTTGCCGTCATCGAAAGCTATGTCGCCGAGCGCCGCGGCGAGGACGCATTTCGCAGCATGCTGCGCTTCCAGCAGGACTATCAGCCGCTCGACCGCGCCGATTGCGCGACCGTTTCGCCGAAGCGCTGCTCGACCTCGGTCTCGACCGCGAAGCGCTCAACTGGATCGGCGCATCCGACGAGTCGACGCCCGACGCGCCTGAGGCTGCAGCTGCGAAGCGCCGGTGCTCGCGCCCGAAGCGGTGATCGCGCAGGCGCGCGCCGGCTCTGCCAAAACGCAGCCGACCCCGGCGTACTGGCGCGTGATACACGAAGCTGCGGCTGCGACAGAGGAACGGGCCGCTGCAGGTCGAGGCGCTCGAGCGCCTGCTGCAGCACGCCGGCGTCGCGCGAGGAAGCAGCAACGGCAGCGGAGGCGCGCGCAGCGCCTCGGCAGGCGTATCTCGCAACCGCGAACGACATCGGCAATCGCGAGCAGCTTGCTGATGGGCGACGACGCCGCGTGGGCGGATTACGCCGCGCGCCGGGTCGCGCTCCGACCCGCCTCTGTCCGCGCGCTTTCTACGCCTATCTCGCGCAGCGCGCGCAAAATCCCGACATGCGCCGCAACGCGCAGCTCTGCTCGCATTTTCGCTGTCCCCGGCAAAGCTCGATCACACGGCGCTGCGCGTCATGCAGGAGCTCGGCTTCGACTCGAAGCGCTCGACGAGCAGACGCGCTACCTGCTCGGCACGATCGCGGCGAATCACAACGACCCGGCGCTCGCGCTCAGGTTGTGGAATGGATTGCCGACGCCGCCCAACGTGAAGCCCGAGGAATGGCAGCTCGCGCTCGCGCGAACCGCGCTGCAGGCCGGCGATTCGCGGGCGAGCGTCGAAGCCGTGCATCGTCTGCTGGACGGGCGCGCCCCGCTCACGCCCGAGCCTTCCGAGGCGCGCTCGAGCTCGCGCAGGAGATGCTCGATGCTCGCCAGCTCGCGGAGGCGCGAGCCGTGTACGAGGCGCTCGTGCCGGCACCGGCGACAGCCGCGCGCGGGAAGCGCTGTTGGGCCTCGGCCGGGTGCATGAGCTCGACGCGAAGCCTGCGGCGGCCGCCGATGCGTATCTGCGCTGCGGCCCGTGCCGCGGACGCCACGAGCTGTGCAGGCTCGCCTCTCGGCGGGAATGAATCTCATGCGCGCCGGGATGAAGGACGACGCGCGCGCGCAGTTCGAATGGGTGCTCAAGAACTCGAAGGATCCGGCGCTCGTCGATGCGGCTCGGCGTGCGCTCCTGCTGCCGTAGCGCGCCTGATAGAGGCTACAATACGGCCCTCCCCGTACCGAGTCGTCCGTGAGTGAATACATGCACTTACGTTACACATCTTCTCCCTTGCGGGGGAAGGCCGGGGGCGATGAATTGAGCGCGGCACGTAGCCATGCGAAGCTCGATGGAAAAAGCGCAGTGGCCTGCTGCGCAATCAAAGGAGATTGGAGATGATTCACATTCTGGTACACGACAAGAAAGACACGGTCGGCGTGGCCGTGGTCGAAGGCATCAAGGCCGGCCAGGAGCTGACCGGCTGGGTGATGGAGGACGACTCCACCATCAAGGTGAAGGCGCTGAACGACGTGCCGATCGGGCACAAGGTCGCCACCCGCGAGATCAAGAAAGGCGACACGATCATCAAGTACGGCTTCGACATCGGCAAGGCGGTGGCGGACATCAAGCTGGGCGAGCACGCGCACGTCCACAACATCAAGACCAAGCGCTGGTAGGCGAAAGGATTCGACCATGATCAACGCAAACACGACATTCCGCGGCTACCGGCGCGAGAACGGCCGCGTCGGCGTGCGCAATCACGTCATCATCCTGCCGGTCGACGATCTCTCGAACGCGGCCTGCGAAGCGGTCGCGCACAACATCAAGGGCACGATGGCGATCCCGCATCCGTATGGCCGGCTGCAGTTCGGCGCCGACCTCGATCTTCACTTCCGCACGCTGATCGGCGCGGGCTCCAACCCGAACGTCGCCGCCGTGGTCGTGATCGGCATCGAGGAAGGCTGGACCAAGCGCGTCGTCGACGGCATCGCGAAGACCGGCAAGCCCGTCACCGGCTTCGGCATCGAGCTGCACGGCGATCACGACACGATCCTGCGCGCCTCCAAAGTCGCGAAGGAATACGTGCAGTGGGCCTCCGAGCTGCAGCAGGAAGACTGCCCGATCAGCGATCTGTGGGTCTCGACCAAGTGCGGCGAATCGGACACGACCTCGGGCTGCGGCTCGAATCCGACCGTCGGCAGCGCGTTCGACAAGCTCGAGCCGCTCGGCGTGACGATGTGCTTCGGCGAGACGACCGAGATCACCGGCGGCGAGCACATCGTCGCGGACCGCTGCGCGACGCCCGAAGTGCGCGAGCAGTTCATGAAGATGTTCAACCGCTACCAGGAAGTCATCGAGCGCCACAAGACGAGCGACCTTTCCGACTCGCAGCCGACCAAAGGCAACATCGCCGGCGGGCTCACGACGATCGAAGAGAAAGCGCTCGGCAACATCCAGAAGATCGGCAAGAAGTGCAAGGTCGTCGGCGTGCTCGACAAGGCCGAGACGCCGACCGAGCCCGGGCTGTGGTTCATGGATTCGTCGTCGGCCGCGGCGGAGATGGTGACGCTCTGTCGCCGCCGCGGGTTACGTCGTGCATTTCTTCCCGACCGGGCAGGGCAACGTCATCGGCAATCCGATCGTGCCGGTGATCAAGCTCGACCGCGAACCCGCGCACCGCGCGCACGATGTCCGAGCACATCGACTACGACTGCTCGGGCCTGCTGCAGCGCGAGAAGAATCTCGACCAGACCGGCGACGAGCTGATCGAGGTGATGCTGCGCACGTGCAACGGCCGGCTGACCGCCGCCGAAGCGCTCGGCCACCGCGAGTTCGTGCTGACGCGGCTTTACGAAAGTGCGTAAAGGCGTGAGGCGGGAGGAGTGTGCAAAGTGCGTGAGGACTGACAGGTGAGGCGTGAGGACGAGCATCGCAAGTGCAGCGATCGGTGCTCCCGACGCAACACCGCCTCACGCCTCACGCCTCTCGCCTGCGTTCCAACGCTTAGCGTCCGCGTCTGGCGCGGCGCGAGGACGGCATTCGGCAGTTCGAGGTGCCCCGGCTCGAGAGCCAGACGGTGCTGGACGTCGTCACCCACATCCAGCGCAAGCTCGACCCGACGCTCTCGTACCGCTTCGCGTGCCGCGTCGGCATGTGCGGCTCGTGCGCGATGACGGTCAACGGCAAGGCGCGCTGGACGTGCCGCACGCACGTCTCGAGTCGTCGCCGAGACGACCGGCTCGAGATCGGGCCGCTGCACAACCTGCCGGTCGTGAAGGACCTCGTCACCGACATGGCGCCGTTCTTCGACAAGTGGGCGCGCGGCGCAAGGGCAGTTCAGGGCGACCGCTACGCGCAAGCGACGATTTCGCGCGCGTGCCGCCCGCGAGTCGCCGAGCGCGCAGCTCGTCGACGAGGCGATCGAGTGCATCGGCTGCGGCGTGTGCTACAGCTCGTGCGACGTCGTCACCTGGAATCCCGACTATCTCGGGCCGGCGGCGCTCAACCGCGCGTGGACGCTCGTGAACGACGTGCGCGATGTCGGGCAGCGCGAGCGCCTCGCCGCCGTGGCGGGCGACGCGGGCTGCCACGCCTGCCACACGCAGATGAGCTGCACCGAGCGCTGCCCGAAGCAGCTGTCGCCGACCAAAAGCATCGCCGGGCTGAAGCGCGCGGTGCTTGCGCGCGGCGCTGAAAGGCGAGCTGTGATGACGCCTCAGCGACGCGTCAAGCCCGCGCACGCCAGGTCCTGCTGTGGGCCGCGCAGCGCGCCTCGGCGCGCGTCCTCGCGCGTGTGCGTCCTCGTTCATCTCGCCACGATCATCTACGCGGTGCGCGGCGGCCTCACCGCGGCCGAGATCCTCGAGCGCACGCGCGGCAGCGTCGGCTGGGCCGTCTTCTATGCGCGTGTTCGTCGCCGCGGTCGCGGTGCACGCGCCGATCGGACTTGCGCAATGTGCTGGCCGAGACGTTCGGCTGGCGCGGTCGCAGCCTCGATCTCGCGATGCTCGTCTTCGGCGCTCGTGCTCGCGCTATGGGGCTGGCGCGCGGTTTACGCGGTCGTCGCGGGCGCGTGAGAAACGACTTCCGCGCGCGCAATCATCCCGCGTACTGGGCGTTCGTCGTTCATCGCGTCTCCGGCGTGGCGCTCGCGCTGTTCCTGCCGCTGCACTTCTGGGCGCTCGGCGCAGGCGCTGCACGGCGAAGCGCGGCTCGAATCGTTCCTGCGCTGGACCGATCAGCCGCTGGTCAAAGCTCGCCGAAGTCGCGCTCGTCGTGCTGCTCGCTGCGCACATGGCGGGCGGCGTGCGCCTGCTGATGCTCGAATTCCTGCCGTGGCGCGACTGGCAGAAGAGCCTGCTCGCCGCGGCGACGGCTGCAGCGTGGCCGTCGCGGTCGGCTCGCGTTCCTGCTGAACCTGGTCTGAAGCGTGTTCACGCGGCCTCGCGAGCAACGGCGATCGCGGAGAGTGAGGCATGGCGAAGCAGCCGAACATCCTCGTGATCCTGATCGACGACCTGCGCTACGACGAGTTCGGCGCGGGCGGTCACCCGTACATGAAAACGCCGCACATCGACCGCATCGCGCACGAAGGCGCGCTGTTCGAGCGGGCGTTTCACACCACGCCGATCTGCTCGCCCAACCGCGCGTCGATCCTGACCGGCCAGTACGCGAGCCGCCACGGCATCATCGACAACGTCGCGCGCGACCTCGCGAGCCATCGCATTCCGAACTATCACGTCGAGCTGCAGCGGCTCGGCTACGAGACCGCGCACATCGGCAAGTGGCACATGGGCAACAGCGGCAAGCCGCGCCCCGGCTACGATTTCTGGGTCGCCTACGACGGGCACGGCCGGCTGAACGACCCGAAGCTGAACGAGCACGGCGAGTACGTGCAGCGCAAGGGCTACGTCACCGACATCATGAACGAGATGGCGGTCGATTTCGTGAAGCGCAAGCACGCGAAGCCGTGGTCGCTGTGGTTCGCGCACAAGGCGGTGCACCCCGACGCCGAGCAGGCCGCCGACGGCACGTTCAGGATGGACGGCTACGTGGCCGCCGAGCGGCACAAGGATCTCTACCGGGGCTGCGTTTTCCCGAAGAAGCCGAACATGCTGCCGCCCGCGGAAGTCGTGAAGCAGAAACCGGCGTGGGCCGAAGCGATCGAGCTCCGGAAGACGGCCCGAGTCGCGCGAGCTGCTCGACGCGATCCACTCCGGCGAGCAGGAGGAGATCCGCCTGCGCGCGGCGATGATGGCCGCGGTCGACGAAGGCGTCGGCATGCTGTTCGACGCGCTCGAGCGACCGGGCAGCTCGACAACACGTTCATCCTTTTCCTCGGCGACAACGGCTACTTCTTCGGCGAGCACTGCATCGGGCCCGAGCGCCGCTTCGCCTACGAGGAAGGCATACGCTCGCCGTTCCTCGTGCGCTATCCCGGCGCGTCAAGGCCGGCTCGCGTGTCGACGAGCTCGTGCTGTGCCAGGACATCGCGCCGACGGTGCTCGAGCTCGCCGGCGGCAAGCCGGGCAAGCACATCCAGGGGCGCTCGCTGCTGCCGCTCTTCGCTCGCGGCAGAAGCGAACGCCGGCTGGCGCAAGTCGTTCCTGATCGAGTACTGGGCCGAGAACGCCTACCCGTGGCTCGTCAACATGACGTACAAAGCGGTGCGCACCGACGCGCTACAAGTACATCCACTGGGTGAACCGCAGCCGCAACGGCGAGCTCGACGAGCTCTACGACCTCGAGCGCGACCCGTACGAGATCGTCAACGTGAACAAGCAGCGCCAGCTTACAGAGCGGTGCGCGAGAAGCTGCAGCGCGAGTTGCGGCGGCTCACGACGGAAGCGCTTGGGATCTGAAAGCTGAACTGTCAGGCTCCGAGACGAACGCCGGCGAGAGGCGTAGCCGTGAGAAAAGCAATCGTGAAACGACGAGGAGAATGGAAATGCAGATCGTGAACAGTGTGGTGGCGGCCGGCCTGCTGCGGTGACCGCCGCTGCGAGCGCGCAGACTTATCCCAGCCGAGCCGGTGCGCATCGTCGTGCCTTTCGCGCCCGGCGGCGCCACCGACATCGTGACGCGGGTCGTCGCGCAGAAGCTGAACGAAGCGTGGGGCCAGACGGTCGTCGTCGACAACCGCGCCGGCGCGGGCGGCAACATCGGCGGCGAACATCGTCGGCGAAGGCGCCGCCCGACGGCTACACGCTGCTCATGACCTCGGGCTCGATCGTCACCGCGAACCCGCACATCTTCAGGAAGCTGCCCTACAATCCCGACAAAGACCTGGTCGCGATCACCAACGTCGCGAGCGGCCCGCAGATCGATCGCGGTGCACCCGAGCTTGGCGGCGAAGACGCTGAAGGAATTCATCGCGCTGGCGAAAGCGAAGCCGCGGACGACTGACCTACGGCTCCGCCGGCGTCGCGACCGCAGACGCATCTCGCGGCGGAGAACTTTCTCTACACCGCCGGCATCGACGTCGTGCACGTCCCGTACAAAGGCGAAGGCCCGGCGCTGATCGACCTCGTCGGCGGGCAGATCCAGATGGTGACGCCGAATCTCTCGGCCGCGATCGGCTTCGTGCAGCAGGGCAAGCTGCGCGCGCTCGCCGTGACGAGCAAGGAGCGCGTGCGGCAGCTGCCCGACGTGCCCGCGGCCGCCGAGACGCTGCCCGGCTTCGAGAACCTCGGCTGGTTCGGCTTCGTGGCGCCGGCCGGCACGCCGAAGGCGGTGATCGACAAGGTCTACCAGGACACCGTCAAAGTGCTGCAGAGCCGCCGGACATCCGCACGCGCTTCGAGCAGCTCGGCATGGTGCCCGTGGGCAACGCGCCCGCCGATTTCGCGAAAGCGATCAGGGAAGAGTCGGTGCGCTGGGCGAAAGTCATCAGCGAGCGCAAGCTGCAGGTGGAGTGACGCACGACGTGACACGGGTGACGGTGAACGAACGGAGGGAAACCCAGGTTGCCTCGGTAGCACGTTTCCTTCCGATCTACCGATCGCTCGGCAGCTGAGGAAAGGGACTAGCGGTGAGTTGGCAAGCAATGAAGGAGCTCATGGAGTCTGACTGAGCAAGTCGAAGAAGCGTGCAAGGAGCTCTACATCCGCGCGCTCAAGCTGCTGCCGCCGGACATCAAGGAAGGGCTTCAAGCGCCTGGATGCCACCGAAACGCGACGCGACGGGCAAGTCGCATCCTCGGCACGATGATCCGCAACATCGCCGTCGCGGAGGCAAACCAGAACCTGCTGTGCCAGGACACCGGCATTCCGATCTACAACGTGACGATCGGCAGCGGCGTCGAAGTCGACGGCTACGAGCTGAAGCAGGCGATCGTCAAAGGCTGCGAGCGCGCGACGACAGGAGCATCCGCTGCGCTCCTCGGTCGTGCATCCGGTGACGCGCAAGAACCAGCACACGTCGAGCGGCCGGCTGGTGCCGGTGATCAACATCGATTTCGTCGCCGATGCGCGAGACGCTTGTCGATCGAGATGATTCCCGAAGGGCTCGGGCTCGGAGAACAACTCGTGGCTCAAGATGGCGATTCCCGCCGACGGCGTCGACGCGATCAAGACGTTCGTCATCGACTGCGTGCTCGACGCGGGCGGCAAGACGTGTCCGCCGACGATCGTCGGCGTCGGCGTCGGCGGCACCGCCGACCTGTGCGTGCATCTGTCGAAAGTCGCGGCGACGCGCCCGCTGGGCAGCCGCGTGCGACGACCCGGAAGGCGCGAAGCTCGAAACGGAGCTCTCGAGGGCGGTGAACCAGCTCGGCGTCGGCCCGCAGGGACTCGGCGGCGACTCGACCTCGTTCGCGGTGCACGTCGAAACCGCGGCGACGCACATCACGATGAATCCGGTGGCGGTCAACATGCAGTGCCACTCCGCCCGCCGCGCGCGCGCGACGTTCACGCCGAGCGGCCTGGAGTACGGGTTCTGAACGTTTAAACAATGGCCCACTACGACTTCAACATGCCGATCACCGAAGCGCAGGCGCGCGCGGCTGAAGGTGAACGACACGGTCACGCTGAACGGCACGCTCTACGGCATCCGCGACGCGACGCTGATCCACATGTTCGACCACGGCCGCACGACGCGCTTCGACATGAAAGGCCACGCGGTCGTGCACACCGCGCCGAACGTGAAATGGGTCGGCGAGACGCGTGGCGCATCCGTCGGGCTACGCGCCGATCTGCATCGGCACGACGACGAGCGCGCGCATGGAGCGCTTCACGCGTCCGCTGATGGACGCAGTACGGCGTTCGCATCATCATCGGCAAGGGCGGGCTCGCGCAGGGCTCGGCTCGATGCGTTCCGCGATCTGGGCGGCGTCTATCTCGCGATCGTCGGCGGCGCCGCGGCGCTGGAGACGACGTGGGTCGAGCAGATCGAGGAAGTCGACCTCGACGACCTCAATCCCGAGTCGCTGTGGAAATTCCGCGTGAAAGGCTTCGGCCCGCTGCTCGTGTCGATGGACAGCCACGGCGGCAGCCTCTACACGCAGGTGAACAATGCCGCGCGCGAACGCGCGCCGCGGCGCTGGCCTCGCTCGGCGTTAAAACGTAGCCGATGCGTCAGCCACCAATGTCGTCATTCCGGCGCGAAGGAGGGCGGAATCCAGTGCCGGTTTTCGCCTGGGTCCTGGCCTTGCGCCAGGACGACGAAAGCCAACGGAACCGGTACCGGACCTCTGTAGCGCACGTCGCTCGAGGCGCGCTACTTCCTGATGCTGCTCAAGTCCTCGTGAAAACTTACAAGACCGACATCCTCATCCTCGGCTCCGGCGGCGCGGGGCTGTTCGCCGCGCTGCACGCGCACCAGGCGAACCCGGCGCTTTCGATCACCGTCGCGGTGAAGGGCCTGCTCGGCAAGTGCGGCTGCACGCGCATGGTGCAGGGCGGCTACAACGTCGCGCTCGCCGCAGGAGGACTCGGTCGAGCGCCACTTCATGGACACGATCGAAGGCGGCAAGTGGCTGCCCGACCAGGACCTCGCGTGGACGCTCGTGTCGGTCGCCGTCGAGCGCATCCACGAGCTCGAGAACGAGCTCGGCTGCTTCTTCGACCGCAATCCCGACGGCACCGTCCACCAGAAAGCGTTCGCCGGCCAGACGTTCGACCGCACCGTGCACAAGGGCGACCTGACCGGCATCGAGATCATCAACCGCCTCGCCGAGCAGGTGTGGGCGCGCGGCATCGAGCCGCCTCGAAGAGCATCGCGCGGTCGAGCTCGTCAAGAACAAGGCGCGGCGACGCGATCGCCGGCGTGCTGATGATCGACGTGCGCACCGGCGAGTTCGTGTTCGTGCAGGCGCAGGCGGTGCTGCTCGCGACCGGCGGCGGGCCGACGATGTACAAGTACCACACGCCGTCCGGCGACAAGACGTGCGACGGCATGGCGATGGCGCTGCGCGCGGGGCTCACGCTGCGCGACATGGAGATGGTGCAGTTCCATCCGACCGGCCTGCTCGCCGGACCGCACACGCGCATGACCGGCACGGTGCTCGAGGAAGGCCTGCGCGGCGCGGGCGGCTATCTCCTCAACGGCGCGAAAGAGCGCTTCATGCACAAGTACGACCCGCGGAACGAGCGCGCGACGCGCGACATCGTCTCGCGCGGCATGTACGCAGGAGATGCGCGAAGGCAACCTCACGCCCAACGGCGGCCTTTACATCAGCATGGCGCACCTCGGTCCCGCAGATGGTGCGCAAGATGTTCAAAGGCATGGTCGAGCGCTGCGACGACTGCGGCTTCGATCTCGCGGGCGGGCTGGTCGAAGTCGTGCCGACCGCGCACTACATGATGGGCGGCGTCGTGTTCAAAACCGACTGCACGACGCGAGCTTGCCGGGTCTCTTCGTCGCGGGCGAGGATTCGGGCGGCGTGCACGGCGCGAACCGCCTCGGCGGAAACGGCGTCGCGAACTCGACCGTGTTCGGCGGCATCGCGGGCGACATCGATTCCGCGGCTGGCTCGCAGCGAATCGGCGGCTGTCACGAGCCCGATCGGCCGACGCGATCGAAGCCGCGGTCGCGCGCTGCCGCGCGCCGCTCGGCGAAAGCGCGCGGGCGACCTCGCGGCGTTGCGGGAGAAGCTCTACGACATCATGTGGGACGACGTCGGCATCGTGCGCGACGCGGCGAGCCTCGCGCGTGCGGAGACCGCGCTCGATGAGCTCGAAGCCGAGCTCGACGAAACCGGCGTCGCCGAAGCGAACCTCGCGTTCAACCTGACGTGGCACGACTGGCTCAACCTGAAAAGCCTGCTCCTCGTGTCGAAGTCGATTCGCTTCGCCGCCGTGGCGCGCGAGGATTCGCGCGGCGCGCATTTCCGCGCCGACTTTCCCGGACGTGCGCGACCTCGAGAACTCGCGCTACACCTGCGTGACCTGGCAGGACGGGCGCTTCCAGTCGCAGCACGCGGCCGGTCGTGTTCACGCGGGTGAAGCCGGGCGAGACGCTGCTCGACCGAACACGGCGGCCGACATCATGAGTGCCAGTTTACGATCGAAGACCTGACCGACCTCACCGCCCGCGCGCTCCAGCGCGCCGGGGCTTCGAAATCCATGGCGCTCGCAACCGCGAAAGCGCTCGTCGCCGCCGACACCGAAGGTCTCTCGACGCACGGTGTTTCGCGCACGGCGCTGTATGCGCAGCACCTGCGCGAAGGCCGCGTCGACGGCAAGGCGAAGCCGAAGGTCGTCAAGCGCAAAGGCGCGACGTGTCTCGTCGATGCGCGCGGCGGGCTCGCCTATCGAAGCGAGCGGCGCTCGCGGTGAAGGAAGCGATCGCGCCGCGCGCAGCGCTACGGCGTCGCGTTCGCGGCGGTCACGAACAGCCATCACTTCGGCGCCGCCGGCTATCACCTCGCGCCCGATCGCCGCCGCCGGCCTCGTCGGGCTCGCGTTCACGAACTCGCCTTCGGCGATCAACGCCTGGGGCGGCAAGCGCGCGTTCTACGGCACCAATCCGATCGCGGCGATCTTTCCGCGGCAGCGACGCGCCGCCGGTCGTCGTCGATCTCTCGCTCACCGAAGTCGTGCGCGGCAAGATCATGCTGTATGCGAAGGAAGGCAAGCCGATCCCGCTCGGCTGGGCGCTGGACCGCGACGGGCAATCCGACGACCGACGCGCAGGCGGCGCTGACCGGCAGCCTCATCGGCGATCGGCGGCATGAAAGGCACCATGCTCGCGCTCGATCGTGGAAATCCTGTGCTGCGCGCTCACCGGCGCCGCGTTCAGCTTCGAGAACGACTCGTACTTCGAGCCGGGAGGCAAGCCGCGCATCGGTCACGCGATCGCTTGCGATCGATCCCGAGGCGCTCGCAGGCGCCGACAGTTATTTCGAGCGCCTCGAAGTCATGTTGAGCGCGAATGACTCGAGGATGAGGGCGTGCGGCTGCCGGGCGCGCGGCGCCACGCAGATCGCGAGAAGACGGGCGCGCAAGGCATCGAAGTGCCGGACGCGCTTCTTCTGGAACTGAAGAAGCTCGCATCCGCCTGATCTCCTGGTCGCACTGGCGCTCGGCGCCAATCTCTCGGAGGGCCCGCAGGCGGCCGTGCTACTCGCGCGTGGTGGCGCTGTAAACTCGACGCAGGAGCAGGCGGAGAGGAGGCCGGCGGTGGATGCTGACGGGACGACGGGCTTTGCCCGGCGCAGGTTTCTGGCCGGCGTGTCGGCGCTGGGCGCAGCCGCGCTCCTGCCCGCGCATGCCGCGGATGAGCAAAGCAACGGACATGAACGGCTCGCAGATCGAGCGCAACAAGGCGATCGCGCTGCGCTTCAAGAAAGCGCAGGGCGAGAAAGACGGCGATGCGGTCATCAAGCAACTCCTCGCGCCGAATTACCGGCGGACGCGCGCCGGCATGGAGCATCTCGGCCGCAATGCAGAGGGGCAGGGCTGGCCCAGCCCGGGTCCTTACCTGAGACATGCGATCCCCGATCGCGTCGACGTGATCGAGGATGTCATCGCGGAAGGCGACAAGGTGGGGCTCCTCTTCCGGCTCACGGGAACGCATCGCGCGAATTTCTTCGGCATCCCGGCCACCGGACGCAAGATCGACGTCTACGAAGCAGCGATTCTGCGCATCGTGAACGGCCGCATCACCGAAGGCTGGTTCATGGCGGACGAAGCCGGGCTGCTCAAGCAGATCGGTGCGAAGCTGCCGGCGCGAAAGGACGGCGCTGTGATCGTGCCGCCGGTCACGCACGGCGGCGAGGATCCGGACGACGTGCTGAAGCGCCTTCAGGCGGCGCCTGCCACGACACCCGAAGATCGGCACCGCCTCGTCGTGGCGCAATCGAAGTCGTCCAATCCGCCGAAGGACTACCGCGCTGCCGACTACAAGCAGAAGCGGCAGGGGTTCCAGCATCTGCGCGACTACGGCAATGCGAACGGTGTGGGGCAGGAGCGGCCGACGCTCGCGCTGCCCGACCGCAAGGACCGCATCGACGGCTTCATCGCCGAAGGCGACAAGGTCTGGATGCAGTTCAGAATCGCGGGCACGCACAAGGCGAACCTCTACGGCTTTCCTCCGACCGGCAAACGCGTGGAGATCCCGGAGATCGGTATTGCGCGCTTCGTGAACGGGAAGTGGCAGGAAGGGTGGTACTTCGGCGACGAGCTCGGGCTCATGCTGCAGCTCGGGGCGCTGCACATGATCGGATAGGGGGCGGCGCTCGCCTTCGGCCGCGTCTCGGATCGTAGTCCGACACGCGGCCAGGTTCAGAGACGCAAATCGACGATGGGGTATCTAAAATGGACGTGAAATCGACCCTCAGAGTGCTCAGTGAAAAGGACTGCCCCGGACGCCGGGGCGTGACCGACGGACAGACCTACCAACGGCTCGTCGGCTGGCCCGAGATCCAGCAGACCGACCGCGTGCGCCTCGGGCGCGCCACGTATAAGCCGGGCACCTACGAGCAGCTCCACTGGCATCCGATCGAAGCGTGCTACTACGTGATCTCCGGCCACGCGACGGTGCGTAACTTCGAAGGCGAGGAGTTCGAAGTGGGCCCGGGCTCGATGATCTATGCGCCCGCGGGCATCGCCGGCGCGCACGAGTGGGAAGTCAAGGAGTCGCTCGAGCTCCTCGACATTCGCGCGACCAACGAGACCGACAAGAAGATCCAGTACACGGTCGACAAGGAAACGAAGCGTTCCTACATCGATCTCCAGGATCTGCACTACCGCGAGGCGATCAGCTTCAAGTCGCACTACTGAGGCGAGCGGCGTTGGAAGGCAGTCGCCGCGAAACTGGCGTGGGGAGCGCGCGTCGTCGCGACGTCATTGGGACGGCGACTCGAGCGGATCACCGCACCGGCGCGTGAGAAAGCCGCGCACGGCGATCGCGATTCACGGCGGCGCGGGGACGATCTCACGCGAGCGACTCAAGCCGCGCATGGAGGCGCGCTATCGCGCCGCGTTACGTCAAGCGCTGGGTGCGGGCCATGAAGTGCTGGCACGCGACGGCACGAGCCTCGACGCCGTCACGGCCGCAGTCGTCGTGCTCGAGGACTGCCCGCTCTTCAACGCGGGCCGCGGCGCGGTCTTCAATGCCGCGGGGGAGCACGAGCTCGACGCGGCCGTCATGGAGGGCTCGTCGCTGCGCGCTGGCGCCGTCGCAGGCGTGCGCCGCACGAGAAACCCGGTGCTCGCCGCCCGCGCCGTGATGGAGAAGACGCGCCATGTGATGCTGGCGGGGGATGCCGCGGACCGCTTCGCCGTGGGCGCCGGCCTCGTTATCGTGCCTCCGGATTACTACTCGACTGGTGCTCGGCTCGCCTCGCTCGAGCGCCTGCGGCGGGCTGATCGCGAAAAGCGCCGCGAAGCCGTCTCGGCCGTGGACCGGCACGGGACCGTCGGCGCCGCCGCGCTGGACGTCGAAGGCAATCTCGCGGCTGCGACTTCCACCGGCGGATTCACGAACAAGTTGCCGGGGCGGGTGGGCGACTCGCCCGTGATCGGAGCCGGCACTTACGCCGACAATGCGACGTGTTCGGTATCAGGAACCGGTTCGGGCGAACACTTCATGCGCGCGGTGCTGGCACACACCGTCAGCGTACGGATGCGTTACCTCGGCGAGTCGCTTGCCGTCGCAGCGCGCAAGGCGTTACGCGAAGTCGCGAAGCTGGGCGGCTCGGGCGGCCTCGTGGCCGTCGATGCCAGAGGACGCATCGCGATGCCGTTCGATACCGAAGGCATGTATCGCGGCTGCGTGACCACCACCGGCAACTGGGTCGTGGAAATCTACGACGATTGATCGGACGAACGCCCTCGCAAGCGATGACCGAGCGTTGAGAACCGGTCGGGCGGCTGGCCCCGCGAGGTGCCGAGCTACAGCGACTGATCAAACGAGCGGCGTCGCAACCGGGATCTGACCGCCGCCTTCGAGCCATGGCGGCACGGGCAGATTCTTGGAGCGCAGGAACTCCGGATTGAAGAGCCGGCTCGCATAGCGCTGGGCGCCATCGCACAGAATTGTCACGATCGTGTGCCCGGGCCCGATCTGCCGCGCCAGACGGATCGCACCCGCGACGTTCACTCCGGTCGACGTTCCCATCAGCAGACCTTCATGCTCCAGCAGATCGAAGACGACGGGGATCGCCTCCTGGTCGGGAATCTGAAACGCTTCGTCCACCGGCGCGCCTTCGAGGTTTGCCGTCACGCGTCCCTGCCCGATGCCTTCGGTGATCGACGAGCCCTCGGACTTGAGTACGCCGTGCTTGTACCAGCTATAGAGCGCGGCACCCATTGGATCCGCAAGTCCGATGACGACGTCGCGGCGATGCTGCTTGAGACACATCCCGACGCCTGCGAGCGTGCCGCCCGTGCCCACCGCGCAGATGAAGCCGTCGACCTTGCCCCCGGTCTGTTCCCAGATCTCGGGCCCCGTCGTTTC
Source organism: uncultured beta proteobacterium (assembly GCA_963808765.1). Classification (GTDB taxonomy): domain Bacteria; phylum Pseudomonadota; class Gammaproteobacteria; order Burkholderiales; family SG8-41; genus JAQGMV01. The sequence continues at coordinate 182,329 of CAWEHH010000030.1, read as the reverse complement.
CAGATGCGCCCGCCGGTTCGCGACGTTGTCGAACTGGTTGGCCCAGATCGCACCCGCCGATTCCGTCTTCGCGATGGCTTCGGCGAGCCGGCCCGACACTTTCACGTAGTTGTTCGGATTCGAATACGGCACTGCGGGGACTTCGCGCAGATCGGCGCCGAACTGCCGCAGCGCGTCCTTTTTCTCCTGGCTTTGCGTTTCGGGAATGACGATGACCGTGCGATAGCCGCGTGCGTTCCCGACGAGCGCAAGCCCGATGCCGGTGTTGCCCGCCGTGCCTTCCACGATGACGCCGCCGGGCCGCAGCAGGCCGCGTTCCTCCGCGTCCTTCACGATGAAGAGCGCCGCGCGGTCCTTCACCGAGCCGCCGGGATTCATGAACTCGGCCTTGCCGTAGATGTCGCACCCGGTCAGCTCGGATGCATGCCTGAGGCGGATGAGCGGCGTGCGGCCGATCGCCTCGATCGAGTTTGCGCAGACGTGCATGGGGGCACATTATGAGGCCATTTCGAGCGGGGGATTTTGCGATGCAGATGGCGGTGCGATGGCAGTGAAGGGGCAGGGCACGGTGCGTGCCGGCATGGGAGGCTGGAGCTACGAGCCCTGGCGCGAGACGTTCTATCCGCGGGACGTGCCGAAGAAGCGCGAGCTCGAATATGCGAGCCGGCAGGTCACGATGATCGAGATCAACGCGACGTTCTATCGGTTGCAGAAGCCGTCGACTTTCGCAGGCTGGCGCGACCAGACGCCGGATGATTTCGTGTTCGCGGTGAAGGCGCCGCGTTATGCGACGATCCGCCAGGCGCTCGCGGAAGCCGGACCCGCCATCGAGCGCTTCGTCGAGAGCGGGCTGGCGGAGCTCGGACCGAAGCTCGGTCCCCTTCTGTGGCAGTTCGCGCCCACGAAGCGCTACGAGCGTGACGAGATCGAAGCGTTCCTCGCGCTGCTGCCGAAAGAGATCGGCGGGCGCAGGGCGCGCCACGTCATCGAGCCGAGACACGAGAGCTTCAGATCAGCGGCTTTCGTCGATCAGCTTCGCCGGCATGCCGTGGCAGCCGTCTTTGTCGACTCGGATGAATATCCGTCCATCCCTGATGTGACGGCCGACTTCGTCTACGCGCGCCTCATGCGCTCACAGGCGTCGATCGAAACCGGCTATGCGCCATCCGATCTCGATGCCTTCGCGAAGATGACTTCGGCGTGGAGCCGGGGTGAGGAGCCGAAGGATGTCGAATGCATCGCGCCGACACCACCGGAGGTCCAGCCGCGGGACGTTTACGTCCTGTTCATCAACGGCGCGAAGGAACGCGCACCCGCGGCGGCGCAAGGCCTTCTGTCGCGACTGAAGAGCCTGGCAAGCTAACGCCGCGATTCCCGCTCGCGCTCGTCGCCCTTGCTCGTGAAGCTCGCGCTCGGCTCGTCCCTGCGGGATGAACGGGACGAAGGCGCTGCCGGCGTAGTGCCCGACTGCCCCGGGATCGTCCCGCCGGCGCTCGTCGACTGACCCGCGATCGTGCCGGGCGGAAGCTCGGGCTGGACGAGCCGAGGTGGACGTCGGCCCGAGAACACGGGCGGTCCTGGGTAAGGCACGAGCTCGTAACAGTTGCTGTCGGGGCCGAGGTTCACGCAGGGATCGTAGGCGAGCGGAGCAGGCGGTGGCGGCGGCGCGCGGCGCTCCGGCGCGCCATCCCTCGCGGCATTGGTCGGCGTCGCAGGCGGCTTCTGCGCAGGCGCCCGCTCCGGCCTCTTTTCGGGCGTATACACGGACAGGTTATCCTCCACCGTCCGCACGTCTTTCGCCCTGGCGTCCTTCGCCGGCAGCTCGTTCGAGTAGTTGACGACGCCGCGCTCGTCGATCCACCGATATACCTCCGCCGCTTGCGCCGGCAGCGTCGCGTACGCCAGAGCGGCGATCGTGATTGCCGTGACGGCGGGCACCGCCCGAAGGCGTGCTCGCGAGGCCGAGGCATAACCCGGTTTCGCCTGCGCCGTGCGCACGAAGCGCGCCCGGCATGCCGCAATGCGATGGCTCAGTCCCACGGCGGCGCACGTCCTTTCGGGTTGGCGATGCGCCCATCGGGGCGCTTCAGCGCGGTGATGCGCTTCATCTCGTCGGCCGTCAATTCGAAGTCGAACACCTTCAGGCTCTCGGCCATGTGCTTGGGATTCGCGGAGCGCGGGATCGCGGCGATGTTGCCTTGCTGCATGAGCCAGCGCAGCACGATCTGCGCGAGCGTGCGCTCCTTCTTCTCGGCGATTTCCTTGAGCACGGGGTCGTTGAACACACGGCCGCGTGCGAGCGGGCAGTAAGCCGTGAAAACCAGCCCCAATCGACGGCACGCCGCGAGCACCTTCGACTGATCCAGGTACGGGTGGTACTCGGCCTGAAGCGTGCAGAGGCGCTCCGGACACGCGCGGATCGCTTTCTCGACGAGCGCGATGTTGAAGTTCGCCACGCCGATGTAACGCGCCTTGCCGTCGCGCTTCGCTTTGGCGAGCGCGCCCATCGTCTCCTCGAGCGGAATGTTGTCGATCGTAGGCCAGTGCACGTGCAGCATATCGATGTAGTCGACCTGGAGATTGCGCAGGCTTTCGTCGACCGATCGCGCGAAATCGTCCGCGCGCAGATACTCGTGCGACACCTTCGTCACGAGAAAGATCTGCTCGCGCGGCACGTGGGAATCGCGGATGCCTTCCCCGACGCCCTTTTCGCTGCCGTACTTCCATGCAGTGTCGATGTGGCGATAGCCGAGCTTGAGCGCATTCGAGACGATCTCGGCGCAGTCCCCGAGTTGCGAAGTGCCGAATCCGATCGCGGGGATCTGCACGCCGTTTGCTGAGGTCACGTTCGGGACGGTCGGTTGCTTCATCGACGCCTCACGGGCTGTGGATCGGGGTCACGACATCAGCAGCCATCATACCCGATGCCCCACGGCTGCTACTCGGCTTTCACGCCCGCTTCAGCGATGACCCGGGACCACCGTGCAAGCTCCGTCTTGAGATAGGCGGCATGCTTGTCGGGCGTGTTCGCTTCGCTCTGGTCGATGCCCTGCTGGAGCATGCGCTTCTGAAACTCGGGCGCGGTCATGATCTTGTAGAGGTCGGCATGGATGCGCTTGATGAGCTCCCGGGGCGTGGCGGACGGGACGTAGAGCCCGCTCCATGTCGCCGTATCGAAGCCGCGGATGCCGGATTCGTCGATCGTCGGAAACTCCGGCGCAAGCGGCGATCGCTGGAGGCTCGTGATCGCGAGCGCGCGCAATCGGTTCGCCTGGACGTGCGGCAACACGATCGGCAGGTTGGAGAACATGTACGGGATCTGACCTCCCAGAAGGTCGGCGACGCCGGGGTTCTCGCCTTTGTAGGGGACGTGGGTCACGCGCACCTTCAGCGACGTGTTGAGAAGCTCTCCGGCCATGTGCGGCGTCGAGCCGAAGCCGCCGGAGGCGTACGAAAGCTGTGCGGCATTGCTCCGCACGAAGGTCGTGAACTCCTTGAACGTGCGCGGCGGTACCGAAGGATGCAGCACCAGCAGCTGCGGCGTCGATCCGATGACCGCGACCGGGGCGAAATCGCGTGCCGGATCGTAAGGGACCTTCTTGTAAATGAGCGGCGCGACCACGATGCTCGTCTGCGGCGACACGAGCCACGTGTAGCCGTCCGGGGCCGCCTTCGCCGCGAGGTCCGCACCGATCATTCCGCTCGCGCCGGGGCGATTCTCGACGACGACCTGCGTTCCCCAGAGCTTGTTCAGCTCCTGCGCGAAGATGCGCGCGGTGACGTCGGTCGAGCCTCCGGGCGCGAAGCCCACGAGGATGCGCACGGGTTTGGCAGGATAAGTCTGGGCCGAAGCGGCGCAAGCCCAGCACAGCAGGACAGCTAAGAGCGTCGAGACGTGTTTCAAGAATCCTCCTCTGCCGGCTGTGTTGAGCGGCGCCGGCTTCGCCGCGATTATAATGCCGCCCTTGCTTCACCTTCGGGGACAGACCCCGATCTTTAGGTTTGCGGTCTGTCCGCGAGCGGAGACCGAATCCATCCCAGAGGAGAGACGATTGGATCGAGGATTGAGTGTGAGCTGGTATGACCTCGCGCCGGAGAGCCGCGCGCGCTATCTCGATTGGCTGCACGGCACTGTACATTCCGAAGCTGCTCGGCCATCCGGGCGTGCTCCACGCCGCGCATTACAAGGCAGAAGAAAGCATCAAGCCCCTCGATCGTCTGCGCCATACGGACGATCCGGCGGTGCCGACGGGCAACAGCTACCTCTTCATCGTCGGCGCGACCAGCCCGCATGTGTTGGCCGATCTCACGCCCTACAAGACGGGAGATCGCGTGAGCGCCGAGGAGAAGCAGATGCTCGGCCTGCGTGTCGGCGAGCGTCGCAACATCTTCGCCGAGGAAGAACGGGCGCTGGGTCCCGATGCACGACGGCGTGAAGGCGGCGTTGCGCTCGCGCCGTGCATCCAGCTCGGGAGCTTCAATTCGGGCACATGGCAGGATGAAGACGAGCTCCTCTCCTGGTATGCGCACTTCCGCCTGCCCTCGCTCAACAAGATGCCGGGCTGCATCGCGATCCGCAAGCTCGTGTCCGTCTCGGGCTGGGCGAAGCACGGCGTGCTCTACGAGTTCACGTCGCTCGAAGAGCGCAACAAGCAGTTCCGCGCGCACGAGGCGACGGACCCGAAGATGGCGCACTGGACGGAGGAAGTCGTCGTGAAGCTCATGCATGCGCCGGGCTCGCCGAACGTCGCGAAGCGGATCTGGCCACCTGTGAAGGAAGCGTGATCATGAACGCGCCCCAATATCGTTCGGCATCCCGAATAGCTGATTTGCGCAGTGTTGGTTTGAGGAGTCGAGCATGAGCGCCATCCCGTATCGTTCAGCACTGATCGTCGGCGCGGGTCCGGGGCTGAGTGCCGCGGTGGCGCGTCTCTTCGCGAGCGAAGGCATGCAGGTTGCGCTTGCTGCACGCGAGACGTCGAAGCTCGGTGCGTTGTGCACCGAGATCGGGGCGAAGGCCTTCCGATGCGATGCGACGCGAATCGACGACGTGAAGCGGCTCTTCGGCGAGGTCGATGCCGCGATGGGTGCACCCGAGGTGGTCGTCTACAACGCGAGCGGTCGCGTGCGCGGGCCTTTCGTGGACCTCGATCCCGCCGAAGTGCAGCGCGCGATCACGGCGACGGCGTACGCCGGTTTTCTCATCGCGCAGGAAGCGCTGCGCCGGATGCTTCCGAAGAATCACGGCGCGATTCTTTTCACCGGCGCTTCGGCGAGCGTGAAGGGCTACGCGCAGTCAGCAGCCTTCGCGATGGGTAAGTTCGCGCTGCGAGGCCTCGCGCAGAGCATGGCGCGCGAGCTTCAGCCGCAAGGGATTCACGTCGCGCACTTCGTGATCGACGGCGCGATCGCGCGCGCCGACCGAACGCCGCCGTCCGATAAGCCCGATTCGATGCTCGATCCCGACGCGATCGCGCTCAACTATCTGCACGTGCTCCGCCAGCCGCGCAGCGCGTGGACGTGGGAGATCGAAGTGCGGCCGTGGGTGGAGAGGTTCTAGAGACGAAGGCGAAGCTGGGAGAGCCCGAGGCGACGCGTTTATCGCTGTCTTTGGGGGCGTGCTATCTGGCGCCAAGCTTGGGAGCCGACGAGGTTAGCTCGGAGTGCAGTTATCCTGCCGGTGTTTCACAGACCGTCGTCTGATAAAGGGGCCAATTGCCGAAAGAAACAGCCCTCCTGCTGGTCGCGCTCTGCGTCGTGCTCGCCGACCCGACGCGCGCGGAGGACTGGTCGGCGTGGCAGCGCGCCTACGATCCGGCGACGCGCACACGCTTCATTCCCGTCGAGCTTTGGACTGGCGCGCCTTGGGACGGCACGCAGGAGATCCACATGGCCCCCGCGGCGCTCGAGTTCGGGCGGCGGGGAGACAAGAGCATCAAGGGGCCGACGACCTGGAACGGCATGCAGGTCTACGAGCGCCTGAACCGCGACAAGCTTCAGCGGTTCGCCATCCGCGACGACCGCACGGGCCTCGGCCGTGTCTTCGACTCGCGCTATCCGCAGCTCGGCTGCCGTGGCGAGGTGAAATTTCCGCTCGGCCACTGGAAGCAGGGCGAGGTGCGCGAGTACCAGCTCGACTGCGGGGCGGCAAGCGGCCGCTCAAAGTGACGATCGAGGAGATCGACTTTGTCTACGACGGCGTGCCGCACTCGCTGCGCTTCCACTGGCTCTTCATGGAGGGGCGCGGCCGCGGCACCGATATGCGCTACGTGTACAGCCCGCTGCGTGGGCTCGTCGATGTGCAGGGGAACGAATAGCGATGCAGCTGCTCGCCGCGGTTTCAACGAACAGCGGGCAACTCATCAGGTTGACACCTGACCCCCGCATGAGAACGCCGGTTATGCGCATTGTTAGGCTGTGGAACCGTCTGGGTAGCCTCTGGTCGCGTTCTTCGATTGTCACTCGTGATGCTGGTGCGCTTCTTCCTGAAGCTCCGTGCCATCGTGAAAAGAATCTTCAGCGCACGTTTCCCGTCCAGTGCGGGGCGAAATCGATGCGTCGCACCTCCGAGATGCCCGATCGGCTCAAGCGTCCCTCCACGATCTCGTAGCCGAGCAGCGCAAAGGTGCGGCCGCGCAGGAACAGCGGCCGCGAGTTGCCGTACCAATCCACGCACGATGCGAGGCAGCCGTCGTCGGTGCTGCCGCTGCCGGATTTCGAGTCGAGCGTGCCGAGCTCGCTCAACTTCAGCGCATCGTTGCGCAGGAAGAGCACCCCGGCGGAGGTGCTGCGAAGCTGGCGCGAGCCGGGCTGAGCGCCGCCCACGACAGGCAGGCCGATGAGTCCGTCGTTATCGCTACTCTCCCGATAGTAGAAGCCGTGACTGCGTGTTTCGCCCTGCGCGGCGTTCGGCCGGGTGTAACGGCCGGCGTTCTCGACCGTGGCGCCGAGCCTGAGCGCGGTGAAGTGCAGGTCCTTGCCATCGCTGCCGACCACCACGGCATTGCTTCCGAGCGCTTCGATGCGATCGACGCCGTGGACGAGGGGCACGCGCTCGTCCGCCCCGCGAGACGCCGCAAAACGCGTCGCGAACACCGCGGATTGGGCGGATGCTGAAGGCGTGCGCCAACCCGCGCCCGTGCCGTAGAGCAGATACGGGCCGATATATCGGCTCTGGAGTGATCCCTCCGGCGGCGTCGGAAGCTCCCGATAAGCCGACCTCGGCGCGCTCGCACGGCCGTCGGAGAAGCTCGCGAGCGGGACGCGCATGAGGCCGAGCTGCCCGGGGCTTTTCTCAGCGGCCCACATGCCTTCGCCGCCGCCGCTTGCACGGAGCAAAACGTTCAAGTGTCCATCGTCGCTTTCGAGGAACGAGAACTGGTCGATCGGCGTTCCCGCGGTCTTCAGCGCACTGGGGGCAGAGCCGTCGAGCGGAATGCGGAACACCGCCGAGCGTGCCGCCTCCGTGCCGAGCGTTCGCCACGCCGAGGTCCACACGAAAACCGAGTGCGGCGACACGTAGAACACGCGCCCGGCCGGGCCGAGCACCGCGGTGCTCTCGCAGTCGAGTTCCCGTTTGGCGACGTCGCAGACGGTCACGGTATGAAGCGCGACGCCGTACCAGGCGTCGAGGTCTTCGTCGGTGCGATAGACGCGCGTCGCCGGCGCGATCCGCTTGAAGTCGGCCGGCACGGCATCGGGCCTCCAGCGGCGCATCGCCGGAAACGCTGCGAATGGATTACGCAGATCGAGCCCGAGCGGCGTGTAGAAGACGAGCTTGCTGCCGATCAGGCGGCTCGCGTAATTGCGCGAGGAATAGTAGTCGTTCGAGCGCAGGTGATAAGTCGCCCGGTAGCTGAGCTCGCCATCGCGCGAGATGTCGAAGAGGCCGATCTCGGTTCCGCCGCGCGCGTAGCTGTAGCCGATCACGATGACGGTGTCACCGGAGATCAGCATCTCGTCGTACCAGGCGCCGCGCGGGTTTACGTCCTTGCCGTAGGCGTGGGCCGCGCCTGCTGGCGCGAGATCGCGGTCGGTGATCCTCACCGTGAAAAGTCGGCCGCGGCGGAGGACGACGAGGTGGTCGCCGTGAACCTTGACGATGCCGCCTTCGTCCACGCCGGCGTGCTGCACGTTCGTGACGGAATCGGCGCTGGGTGCCGCGGCGGCCGGGGCGGGCCTCGCCTGTGCCGCAGTCTGGGGGCTGAACTTCGGCTCAGGGAGCGGCGGCAGACCCTTCGCTGCGCGCTCCCGCGCGATCTCCTCGGCCCGCTTGCGGGCGGCCTCGGCGCGTTTACGCTCTTCCTCCTCGCGGCGGCGCTGCACGTCGGCCGCCATCGTCTTCAGATGCGCGACGAGCGCCTCTTCGCTGTCGAAGGGCTTCAGCGTGCTCGCCGGCGCCGTCGGCTGCGCGGCGGCGCAGCCCCACGAGACGGCGATGATCAGTGGGACAAGGCCACGCCAGACGATCCGGCTCATGACGCCCCCTCCGAAGCGTTGACGGCGAAGTATAGCCGCCGGGTTGATCCGTTACGATAAACGCCATAGGCTCTGCGTTCGTTGACGATTGAGAGAGCTCCGATGATCCGTTACAAAAAAACCGAAGCCCGCGAATGGGCGCGCGAGAACATGCGCGGATTGGCGAATGTCGTCATTCCTTCCTACAGCCTTGACCTGAAACGGCTGAACGAAAAAGGCATCCGCCACGATATCCGCAAGGAGATCGAATACGGCTTCTGGGCGACGCTGCTCGTCTCCGAAGTCGCGATCACCGTGGACGAGTATCGCCAGTTCGTCCAGTGGGCGCACGACGAGGCGGGCGGCAAGCTCGTCCTCATCCATCATGCGATGTTCAACACGCTGGAAGAGAACATCGAGGCGGCGCAAATCGCGGAGAAGGAGGGCTGCGAGCTCGTGCTGCTCGGCTACCCGCACAACTTCTACGCGACGACCGAAGCCGAGATCTGGGACTACACGAAGAAGTTCTGCGACGCGACGCGCCTGGGAGTGATCCTCTTCCCCGTACCGCACTGGGGCTTCGAGCGCGTGCATCCGGCCGGGATGTCGCCGCAGCTCGTGCGGCGCATGGTGAAGGAGATTCCGAACATCGTCTGCATCAAGGCGGAGTCGGGCATGCCCACGCCCGCCGGTTTCGTGCAGGCCTGGAAGAACCATTCAGAGGAAGTCGTCGTCACGATTCCCGTCGAGGGCGAAGCGCTGCCGCTCGCCGGCATCGTGCCCATCCAGTTCATGGGCACGAGCAACTACGAGTTCTATGGCGGGCTCATCCCGCGGATGCTGAAGATGGTCCAGGACGGCAGGTTCGACGAGATGATGGAGCTCTACTGGAAGATCAATCCGGCGCGCGTCGCACAGCGCTCGGTGACGGCGAGCTACATGGTCGGCGCGGGCATCCTGCATCGCATGGTGTGGAAGTACCAGGCGTGGCTGCAGGGTTTCAACGGCGGGCCGCTCCGCCAGCCGACGATGAAGATCCGAGACGTGCACATGCGCCAGTTGCGCGAGGGATTGAAGCGCAGCGGCTTCGATACGACGCCCGAGCCGGACAAGGAGTTCTTTGTGGGGCGAAATCCCGTCTAAATCACTGCGGCTCCACCCCCGCCGCCTTGAGGGCCGTCTTCCACACCGCCACCTGCTCCTTGATGTAGGCGCCCAGCGCTTCCGGCGTCGAGGATCGCGCCATGAAGCCGTGATTGAGCATCGCGTCCTTCACCGACTGTTTTCCCAGGACCGCGACCATCTCCCGGTTCATGCGCACAACGATCTCGCGCGGAACACCGGCCGGCCCGACGAGCCCGAACCACGGGCCGATCGGCAGTTTCGACTGCCCGGTCTCCGGGAACGCAGGGACGTCCGGCATGAGCGGACTGCGCTCGTTGAGCGTCGTGGCGAGCACGCGCAGCTTGCCGTCCTTCACCTGTGCGCCCACGTTCGTGGAAGTCCCGAACATGAGATGGACGCGCCCGGACAGCAGATCGGGCATCGCGTCGGGCTCCGACTTGTAAGGCACCGCGTGCATGACGAGGCCGTTGTTGGCCGCGAAGAGCGCCGTCGCGACGAGTGCATACGTGTTGCCGGCCGGGTAATTGAGCGCTTTCGGATTGGCTTTGGCATGCGCGATCAATTCGGCGATCGATCGGGCCGGCACTGACGGATGCACGACGATGAAGAACGTGTTGTCGCCGAGATACGTGACCGGCGTGAAATCTTTGGTCGGATCGTACGGCGGATCCTTGCGCAGCCCGGCTACGACGGCGAGCGCGCTGTTCGAGCCGAACAGGAACGTATGGCCGTCGGCAGCGGCGCGCTTGAGCTCCAGTCCGGAAAGAGCGCCGTCCGCACCCGGCTTCGGCAGCACGACGATGGGCTGGCCCAGTGACTGCGACAGCTCCTGCCCGGCGATGCGCGCCAGCGCGTCGCTTGCCGAGCCCGGCCCGAAAGAGATGATGAAGCGAATCGGCCTCAGAGGATAAGACTGCGCGTGAACGACGGCCGGCAGCAGAAAAAGAATGGCGGCGATAAGAGCTGCGATTCGTGCTTGCATCAGAACTCCTCCTTAGGTTCCTTAGCTCCGGTGGCGTCGTTACTGCGGTTTGATTCCGATCGCCTTGATGAGCTTGCCCAACCTCGCGGTTTCCTTTCGCACGTGCTCGGCGAAGTCCTCCGGCGTCCCGCCCTGTCCGAGGCCGCCGCGTGCAGCGAGACCTTTCGTGACCGCGGGCGATGCGAGCGCCTTGTTGATCTCCGCATTCAGGCGCAGGATCAGATTGCGCGGGGTGGCGGCCGGCACTGCAAAGCCGGACCAACCCGACAACTCGTAGCCCGGCAGACCCGCCTCGTCCAGTGTCGGCAGCTCCGGTATCGCGGCTGAACGCTTCAGCGAGGTGACCGCAAGCGCACGGATTCGACCGGACCGCACGTGCGGCAACATCGATGCCATGTTGTCGCACTGGATGTCGATCTGGCCTCCGATCAGATCGACCACGGCCTGCTGAGTCGCCTTGTACGGCACGTGAACGATCGCGGTATCGGTCATGCTCTTGAACAGTTCCATAGAGAGATGCGGGGTCGCCCCGATGCCCGAACTGCCGAATTTCAGCTTCCCCGGGTTTGCGCGCGCGTGGTCGATCAGCTCCTTCACCGAATGAACCGGCAGCCCCGGCGACACGGTAAGTATGTTGAAACCACGGAAGTAGAAGATGACCGGCCGGAAGTCCCTCTCGAACTCGTAAGGAAGCTTCGCGTACATGCTCGGATTGGTCGCGATGAAGTTCGAGATGTAGGCGAACGTGTACCCGTCAGGCGTCGCACGCTGGAGCGCCTCATATCCCAGAATGCCGCTCGCGCCGGGGCGGTTTTCGACCACGACCTGCTGGCTGAACTGTTTCGTGAGCTCGTTCGCAAGCTCACGTGCGTTGATGTCGGGACTGCCGCCCGGGGCGGACGGCACGAGCATGCGCACCGGGCGCGCGGGGAAATCCTGTGCGCAAGCAATGCCTGCGGCGAGCATTGCCATTGCCGCGATCATGTACGCGAGCCTGGTCATGGACCCTCCTCCGGCCAAACGCGAAGCCCCGCGACGGCGTCGTGGGGCTTCGTTAGTTTGCCACTTCAGGGGTCGATGCGGGGCGGAAGTAGCGGTCTTGCGATTACGCAAGCGAGGCCATCGCGTCCTACGAACAGCGCCGTTGAAAAAGGGATGTCCCCCTTGGGGGAAAAGGCCCCCCCGATCTGACGGTCCTCAGCGGGCGCGGCCGGGTCCCTCACGGCGAGGCCCGAGCCGCAGGCGAGCGCCGTCCCTACTTATGGCCCCGCGCGGCGGCATCAGCCTGGCATCCCTCGAGGGTCTCGAAATCGTCATCGGAGCGGTTTACCACGTGACCGTCCTCCGATAGCAGCTCCCAGATGAAGCGAGATCGCATATTGCGACGAACGGCGAGTTTCGGATTCACCAATGCTTCCGGCATTCCGCTTCTTCCGCTCCGTAATGCATTCATATTCCGTAACTCGGCTTCACTCATCTCTTGATCCTTGTTGATGCCGGTGAGGTGTCGCGACGCAACAAGGCTGACCGGTGTGATCTAAAACGCACGGTGATGGGGTTTGACCGCGCCGTGCCCCGGCGATCTCGCGCCGACCGCTATTTCGATTTGCGCCTCATACCCGTTCGCCAGGGCATCAGTGAGACAGTCGTAGTAGTAAACGAAATGCTTCTGCGAACAGGCTCGACCCTCGACCGAGCGCCACCGCCAGCGGTAGCCGGGCTCAGCTTTGGTTGGGACAGAAAAAAGGACCGCAGATTTCATCGAGGCCTCCGTTTGCGAGATGCTGCCATACTTCTTCTAACCCGGTCGGCGAGCGTGGTCGGTTCGCTACCGCACAGAGCCTACAGGCGTGCAGGGATATAAGGAAACCGGTGTCATATCCACGAACGCGCGTTCAGCCCGGGACGCTCGAGAGGTCAAGGTCCATGGAAGCTGCCGTTACTCCGTCGCGCGGAAAGATGAAGACTGCAAAGCGCACCAAGCGTCTTATGAAGTTCTGGTTTGTGATGGCCTCCGGAGGGATGGTCGTGGTTCTCTTGCAGCAGGGCATTTTTGCACGGAACGAGTGGAAAACGGACAGCAGTACCGCAATCAGCAGTATCAGCGCTACTGTCGTGACGCGGGGCAAGGCTGACAGCCAGGCGCGCTGATGGGTTTTCCAGTACGCCTCATCCAGTGATCGCAGCAGCGTACCGGTAAGCGGTTGGCAGTTGAGATCGAGACGGCGAGGCAACCGAGCCATTCACCGCTTCTTCAGCTCCGCCCCCGCACCCTCCCCCGCGATCTTGCCAAACACCGCGCCTGAGACGAGCCCCGTCCCCGCCGGATAGTTGAAGTAGAACAAGCCGCCGAGCATCTCGCCTGCCGTATACAGCCCCGGAATGGGATGGAAATCCACATCCACCACCTGTCCCGTCTCCGGCACCGTGCGCAGACCTCCGAAGGTGAACGTGATGCCGCAGGTCACGGCGTAGGCTTCGTATGGCGGCGTGTCGAGCACGTTAGCCCAGTTCGACTTCGGCGGATCGATGCCGACGGTGCCCTTGCCGTCCTTCATGCCGTGATTGAACGGCACGTCTTTCTTCACCGCAGCATTGTACTCGCGCATGGTCTTGAGAAACCCCTCGGCGTTCACGCCCTCCATCTTCTGCGCAAGCTCTTCGAGCGTATTCGCGACGACCTTCGTCACCTGCTTGTCGTTGTATTCGGGTCTGAGCAGCGGGTGCGTTTTGGCGTCGAACACCTGATAAGCGAACTGCTGCGGCTGCTTGAGCACCTCGGCGCCGTACTTGGCGTACGTGTAGTTGTAGAACTCGGCGCCTTCATCGACGAAGCGCTTGCCTTCGGCGTTGATCATGAGCGACAGCGGAAAGCTGTGGCGGTACGAACTTTCCGGGATGCTGAGATCGCCGAACTCGGGCGCATAGCGCTCCCACGACACGGCGTGGCGCCCTGACCAGTTGCCGTAAGACGCTGCGCCGATATCGAGCGCCATCTTCAGACCGTCGCCGACGTTGAAGCGCGTGCCGCGCACCTTCGCGAGCTCCCAGCCCGGCCCGAGGTAACGCGTGCGCCACTCGGGATTCGCTTCGAAGCCGCCGCACGCGAGGATCACCGCCTTCGCGCGGAACTCCTCGGGCTTGCCTTTCATCTTCGCGTTCACGCCGAGCACGCGCTCGCCGTCGTAGATGAGCGACACGCCGCGCGTCTCGTAGAAAATCCTGACGCCCTTCTTCTCCGCCGTGTCCGTGAGCGACTGCACCAGTCCCGGCCCGCCGCCATGCATCCACAGCGGCATGCGGCCGAAGAACTTGCGCTTGCCGTCCACGACCGCCGATTGATGGCGATAGTTCGGCACGAACTTCGCGCCCTGACTGCGCACCCATACCATCGTCTCGAGGCTTTTCGTGATGAGCAGCTCGGACAACCGCGGATCGGTCCTGAACGAAGTCACGTTGAAGAGGTCGTCGTAGAACTCGTCCTGCGTGTTGCTCTCCCAGTCGACGCTATCGACTTCTTCCGGCGGCACCTCGGTGATTTTCTGGAGATCCTCGACGCCGTCGTACGCGAAACGCATGACGCCGCCCGCGAAGCGGCTGTTGCCGCCGGACTCGTCCACGGGCGCGGCTTCGATCATGATGACGCTCACGCCGGCGTCTCGCGCCGCCAGGGCCGCGCACAGCGCGGCGTTGCCTTTTCCTACCACCAGCACATCGGCTTCATGCATCTCAATTCCTCGTTTTCGTCATACGTGTGTCCGGAAGCAGTCAATAGTGCGACTTGAAGCTGACACCGCCGCGCTTCATCAGCTCCTCGAGATCGATATAAGACCGCTTCGTTTCCTTGTCGACAGTGAACTGCATCTTGCGATCGGGTTCGGTGCTCGCACGCACAGAGAGCAATTGGAGACTCTCCTTCACTTCCCACTCGTGCGCGCCGGCAATGCCCGGCGGCGCGTAAATGCCCGTGCCGCCACCGACGTGGAATTCCTCGCCTTCGATATTGCGCACGATCGCATGACCCGAAATGATGTAGTAGAACGCCTCGATCGGATGCCAGTGCAGCGGCTCGAGCGTTCCCGGCTGGTAAGTCGCGAGCGCGATGCGGATGCGATCGGTCGGCGTATCGGCGAACCCGACGATCGGTTTGAGCGTCTGTCCATCGGTGACGCCGCCGCGCGCCTTCACGCTGGCCTGATCGATGACGCGTAACGTGGATTTCACTTCCATGGACGACTCCTTGTTTGATAGCCGATGCTCAGAACGCGCTTCCCGCATTCACGTTGAGATTGACGCCCGTCACGTGTCGCGCTTCATCGGAGGCGAGGAAGAGAATCGCATCCGCACTGTCCTGCGGCTCGACCAGGCACCTCAAGGCGTTCGTGGCGGCTTTCTTCTCCTGCGTGGGAGTGTCCCACAGCTTCGCCACGCGCGGCGTGAGCGTCGTTCCCGGCGAGACGCAGTTCACCGTGATGCCGTCGGGGCCGAGCTGCTTCGCGAGATGCCGGGTCAGCGTGATCAACGCGCCCTTCGATGCCGCATAGGGAAGATTGGAGTTGGTCCCGATGTTAGGGCCGACACCGCTCTGCGAGCCGAGATTGATGATGCGGCCCTTCTTCTGCGCGAGCATGACTTTGGCCGCGGCGCGCACGCAGAGAAACACCGACTTGAGATTGACCGCGATGACGTGGTCCCAGTCCTCTTCGGCGATCTCGGTGATCGGTGCGAGCTTCTGCCAGCCGCCGACACCGTTCACCAGAATGTCGACGCGCCCCCAGCGCTGCGTCACGGCGGCGACCATGCGCTCGACGTCCTGCGCTTTGGTCACGTCCGCTTCGATCATCATGACGGCTCCGCCGGTCGCCTCGATCTCGCCCGCGACGCGACGGCCCTCGGCAACGTTGCGGCTGACGACGGCCACTGTGGCGCCTTCGCGCGCGAACGTTTTTGCCGTGTTCTCCGCGATACCCGCGCTCGCTCCGGTGACGATGGCCGTCAGACCGGCGAGTCTTCCTCCTTCCATGAGCGATCCTCGTGAGCCGCGAAAGCGGCGTTTCGACGTGCCCCTGCGATGCTAGCCCCAGCCGGGCCGGCCGGGCCAGCGACCGCGCAGGAAACACTGTTAAACGAAAGGTTTAAAACGGTGCGGCGCGGGACGCAAACGCTCCCCTGATCGTGTCGTCGCGAGGCGGTATCCGGACGCGGCTCCCGGTGGATTCAGCATCCGACCGAGCTCACCTGCTGCACGTTGCACATCGCCTCGCCGCGAACCCAGCGGCCGAAGTTCGCGATGAACATTTCGGCGCAACGTGCTTCATTGCCGTGCGACGCGGCCGCGCTGTGCGGCGTCACGATCGCGTTCGGCAGATCCCAGAGCGGGGACCGCGCCGGCAGGGGTTCCTCCGAATGAGCATCGAGGTGCGCGCCGCCGAGATGCCCGCTCCTCAGGTTCTCGATCAGCGCTTCGGTGTCCACGATCTCGCCGCGAGCGATGTTGATCACGCACGCGCCTTTGCGCATGCGTGCGAACGCATTCGCATCCAGCAGATTGCGCGTGTCTTTCGTGAGCGGACACGAGATCACGACGAAATGCGCACGCGGCAGCAAAGCCATGATCTCCGAAGGCGGGTGCATTTCATCCACGGGATCGCCGGGCTGTTTCGGCGTGCGGCGCACTCCGATGACATGCAGTCCGAACGATTGCGCGAATCCGGCAAAAATTCTGCCGACCGCGCCGACGCCGATCAGGAGCACGGTCTGTCCGCGCAGATCCTGGGGGACCCCGGCGCCGCGCAGCGGCTTCCATTCGTGTCGGCGCTGCGCCTGAACGTAGTGCGTGAATCCGCGCGCAAGCATGAGCAGACCCGTGAAGCCGGTCTGCGCGACAGGCTCCGCATTAGAGCCGGTGGAGCTCGTGACGATCGCGCCTCTGCGGTCGAGCGCATCGAGCCACGCACTCGGATACAGACCCGAGCTCGCGAGGTGGAGCCACTTCATGCTCTTCGAGGCAATCATCGCGTCGCAGAATGCGGCGTTCGTCTGTTCGTTGAAGCGCATGCCGCGGTCGAGGAACGCGCAGTCGATGCGGTCGCAGTCGGCGGGCGGGAAGTGGGCGCCGGGCGCTTCGGGGGCGGTGATGAACTCGACGGAGCGACCACTGCCTTCCAGGGTTTTCTTCAGCGCGTCTGCGAATGTCGTGATGAAAGATTTGGATACGAGTGCGACAGGCATGGGTCTACTTGCAGTGCCTAACAAAAAGACTTCCCTCGCCCCCGTTCTTGGGGGAGAGGGCGAAGGTGAGGGGGCATCTTGCTACGGACTCTTGGCAAATCATTCCACTTTGATCTTCGCCTCGCGCACGACGTTCACGAGCCGCGCGCGATTGCTTTCGAGGAACGTCCCGAACTCCCGCGGCGTATTGCCGACTGGAACCTGGCTGAACTGCTCCAGCCTGGCCCTGACGTCAGGCGTGTTCGTCGCGGCCGCGAACGCGTCGTGCAGACGCTGGATGGCAGATGCGGGCGTCCCTGCCGGCGCAACGACACCGGCAAACGTCTGCACGTTCACCTGCGGGAATCCGAGCTCCGTAAATGTCGGCACGTTCGGCACCGTCGTGAGCCGCTTCTCGCTCGTGACTGCGAGGCCGCGCAGGCGGCCCTCCTGAATGAACGGCACCGATCCCGAGCCCGCCATCAGCATCGGGATTTCGCTTCCCACCACCGCTGTGACGGCCGGTCCGGCACCCTTGTACGGCACGTGCACCATATGCAATCCGAAGAAGCCCTTGAACTGTTCGATCGCGAGATGGCCTGCGCTGCCTTCTCCAGGTGAACCGTAGCTCCACTTCCCCGGATTCGCCTTGACCTGATCGATCAGGCCTTGCAGCGTCTTCGGCGGAGACGCGGCCGGCACGACGAGCGTGAGCGGCGTCGCACTGATGAGCGTCACCGGCAGGAAGTCTTTCAGAGGATCGTAGCGCGCGCTGCTCACGAGCGTCGGATTGATGATGAACGCCGGATCCATGACGCCGACCGTGTAGCCATCGGGCGTTGCGTTCTGCACCGCGCGTGTGCCGATGAGCGTTCCGGCGCCGGGGCGATTCTCGACGACGAGCGGCTGTCGCAGCACCTCCGAGACTTTCGGCTGCACGATGCGAGTCGTGATGTCGGAGCCGCCGGCCGCCGCGTAGGGGATGATCACGCGGATCGGTCGAACGGGAAACGATTGGGCAAACGCGATATCGCACAGAGTCGCGCAGAGCAGAAGTGCAACGGCGAATCGTGCTCCGCCGGCGAAGGCCCCCCTGGATTCCGGCCCCGGATCGCATCGCTCGCGCGACAGGTCCGGGGTGTACCCGCGCCGGAATGACACTGGATGGCGAGAATTTCGCCCCATCGCGCCTTCAGGCCAGCGCACCGGGATTCTCCAGATACCGATCCTTGATCTGATCCGCCGCCCAGCAGGCGAGCGCGCCGATCGTTTCCGTCGGAGGATTCGCGGCGTTCTGCGGGAACGCGCTGCCGCCCACCACGAAGACGTTCGGCACGTCCCATGTCTGGAGATACTTGTTGACGACGCTCGTCGCCGGATCGGCGCCCATCACCGCGCCGCCGATATTGTGCGTGCTCTGATACGGAACGATGCTGTATCTGCCCGTGGTGGGCTGGACGTACGTCTTCGATGCGCCGAGCACCTTCGCGATATCGGCTGCCTTGTTCGTCACCCACGCCGACATCCGCCGGTCGTTTTCCGGCCAGTCGAAGGTCATGCGCAGGAGCGGCAGGCCGTTCGAATCGGTGTAGGTCGGATCGAGATCGAGATAGTTCGTGCGCATGCTCTGCGATCCGCCGTGAAGCGTGACCGTGAAGTTGCGCTGATAGTATTGCGCTGCCGCCTTCTTCCAGGACGAACCCCACTTCGGAACACCCGGTGGCACCGGCGTGCCTCGGATGGGCGATGTTCCGCTGCTCACGACCGACACGTATGCGCCGCCGAAGAAGTCGAGCCCGGCATGATCGAAGTTGTCGCCGTTGAAGTCGTCGATCGTCGTGCCCCGCGCACCACCGCCCATGAACGGATTGAAGACGCGGTCTTCGAAGAACAGCGCCACCTTGCCCGCGGTCTGATACGAGTAGTTGCGACCGACCACGCCGGTATTGCTGGCGGGGTCGTAAGGTTGGCCGATGCCCGAGATGAGCAGCAGCCGCACGTTGTTGAACGTGTAGGCGGCGAGCACGACGAGATCGGCCGGCTGCTCGAGCTCCCGCCCGCTCGCATCGATGTAGGTCACGCCGGTCGCGCGCTTCCTGTCCGAATCGAGGTTGACCCTGGTGACGGTGGAGAGCGGACGCAGCTCGAAGTTGCCGTGTTTGAGCAGTGCGGGGAGCACGGTCGAGAGCGGACTGCCTTTTGCACCGTTCGCGCAGCCGTGACTCGAGCAGAATCCCGCCCGCAGGCATTGTCCGAGGGGGATCTTGTAGAGGTTCGTATACGGCTGCGTCTGGGATGCCGTGGGATTCACGTGCGGCGCATGGCCGAGCGACTTCGCGGCCTCGGCGAAGAGCGTCCCCGCATACGTCATCGGCGCGGGCGGATTCGGGAACTCGCGCGAACGCGGCCCTTCGAACGGATTTCCACCCGTCTGGATCTCGCCTTCGATGTTGCCCGCCTTGCCGCCGACGCCGTAGATGCACTCGAACTGATCGTAGTAGGGCTCCAGTTCGTCGTACGTGATGCCCCAGTCCTGACTCGTGCAGTCCTCGGGGATCATCCGCAGGCCATAGCGTTCGATCGTGCGGCTGCGCGTTTCGAAGTCCCACGGAAGGAAGCGGCGTGAATGTGTGCCCCAGTGCGCGGCCGTTCCGCCAACGCACTCGCCGGGCTTGAACGAGCCCAGTTCGCGCATCGGCAGCGCCGCTTCGTTCGGCGCGTTGCGGAAGGTGATCGTGTCGCGCGAGAGATTCTGGAAGATGTCGCTGTGGCGGTCGTACTTCAACTCGTCGTGCACGTACGGCATCGCGAAGTCGTGCTGCGGCTCGAGCATGCGGCCGCGTTCGAGGCCGACGACTTTGAGGCCGGTGGCCGCAAGCTCCTGCGCGAGGATCGAGCCGGCTACACCGGTGCCGACCACCACGACGTCGACGGGCGAGAGCTTAGTCGGCTTCATTGCCGGCCTCCGGGAGCATGACGTGCTTCGGGTATCCTTCAGCGTCCAGCTTCACGCGGTTCTCGAGCACGTCGAGGATGCTGACCGGCTCGACGCGGTAGGCCACGTTGTGCGTGTCGATGTAGTCGTTGTAGTTCGATGCCGCGACACCGGGGAAGCCGACCAGCTTCCAGCCGACCTTGTCGCGATTTCCGCCGTACATCGGATCGGCGAAGAAACCTTCCATCGTGTTGCGCAGGAGCAGATCGAAGAAGAGCTTCGACGAGACCGACTCGAGCTCGACCTTGCCCGCTTCGAGCTCGCGCAGCACTTCGTCCTGCCGATCCGGCGAGAGGAACTCGAAGTTCTTCTCGTACCTCGTCGTGCAGTGGCTGTTCGTCTCGCGGATGCCGGCGCGGTAGATCTCCTGCGGCGTCAATCGCGACTGGAAGCCCTGCTGCGGCGTGCCGTCGCGCCACGGCCCCGCGCGATAGTTGCGCCCGTGCACACCCCACGTGCTCACGAGCTGCCGATCGATGAAGACCGTGACGTCGGCTTCCTTCGCGCCCGGGCCGAGCTCATCGGCGGGAACGAGCCGAGCGACCGCCGCGTCCAGAAACCGGACCTCGGGCTGCGTGAGATACGCGTAAGCGTGTTGTGCGGACATGGGAGATGCCTCCGGTGAGGGAAGGGCACGGCGAGAATAACATGGCGCCCGAGTGCTCCCGCCGTCGCGGCGCGCCATCGAGGCGCAACGAACACCGCGTTCGTCATTCCGTCGCGATGACGGAATCCAGGCGCCGTTCGAGCTAACCGCTTCCGCTCTGGATCCCGGATCCGTGTGCTGACGCACGTCCGGGATGACGGGAGAGCTGTCATTCCGTCGCGATGACGGAATCCTGGCGGAGGTGCCAGAGCCTCTGCTGAAAGCGGCGGCCAGCCCGGTGGCATACGAGCGCTATACTCGACAATGACACCGGCGATCGCATGAGGAGGAGAGTGCACATGGCTGCGGACACACTGGGCGCGTACAACATCTTCGATTTGCGCGACCAGGCTAAGCGGCGCGTGCCCAAAGGTCTCTTCGAGTTCGTCGATCGCGGCACCGAGGACGAGATGGCGCTCGCGAACAACCGCGCCGTCTTCGATCGCATCAAGTTCAAGCCGCGCACGCTCGTAGACGTCTCGGCGCGCAGCCAGGAGATCACGCTGCTCGGCCGCAAGCAGCCGATGCCGATCGTGGTCGCGCCCACCGGCATGGCGGGCCTCATGTGGTACGAAGGCGAGATCGCTCTTGCGCGTGCGGCGAAAGCCGCGGGCATTCCATTCACGCTTGCAACAGGTTCGCTCACGGCGATGGAGCGCGTCGCGGCCGAGGCGGGCGGGCGCCTGTGGTTCCAGCTCTACGTGTGGGCGAACCTCTCCCTCACCTACAAAGTCGTGGAGCGTGCCAGGGCAGCCGGCTACGAAGCGCTCCTCGTCACGCTCGACAGCGCGGTCCCGGCCAATCGCGAATACAACCTGCGCAGCGGCTTCACGGTTCCGTTCACGCTCACGCGCAGCAATGTGTGGGACGTGATCACGCATCCGCGGTGGCTCTTCGGCGTGCTGGTCCGCTACCTCCTGACCACCGGGACGCCGACCTACGAGAACTATCCCGACGAGCTCAAGACGAAGTTCACTGCGCAGCCGATGGGCCGGGCAATGATGAAGTGCGAAGAGTTCAGCTACGAGCACCTGCGCGCGCTGCGGAAGATGTGGCCGGGGCCTCTGATGGTGAAGGGCGTCATGCATCCGGACGATGCGGCGAAGGCGGTCGACTGCGGCGCCGACGCGGTCATCGTCTCGAATCACGGCGGACGCAATCTCGACAGCTCGATCGCGCCGCTGCAGGCGCTGCCGGCGATGGTGGATCGCGTCGGCGGACGGGTACCGGTGCTCGTCGATAGCGGCTATCGGCGCGGATCCGACATCGTGAAGGCGCTCGCACTGGGTGCGTCCGCGGTACTCGTGGGACGCGCGACGCTCTACGGCACGGCGGCAGCGGGAGAGGCAGGCGCGACGCGCGCGATCGACATCCTGCGAGACGAGATCGGTCGTGTTCTGGCGCTCATCGGTTGCAGCAGTATCAAAGAACTGGGGCCGGAGTTACTTCAGTACGAGGATGCGATGTTCGCGAGGTCCGAGAGCGTCAGCGCCGACGCCGCGCGCGGGAAAGAGAAGTCGCTCGCGGTGATCTAGCCTGACTTAGCGGATTCGTTTCGATTTTCGCATTCTCGCGCAGTGTAACCGACTGTTTTTTCTGAGCGCGGCCCCAGCGAATCGCGCGAATTCGGCTGTAGTGAAGACCTTGCCTCTGGCGCACGGTGAACTTCTGCGGATAATTGCGCGTCGAGATGTTTCTACGCGCGACGACTCGCAAGAAGGACGGCAAGGAGCACCGCTACTTCTCCATTGTTGAGAACAAGCGTGTGAGCGGCGGGCGCGTGATGCAGCGCCACGTGCTGT
The DNA here is from genome assembly GCA_963808765.1 of uncultured beta proteobacterium. GTDB lineage: Bacteria > Pseudomonadota > Gammaproteobacteria > Burkholderiales > SG8-41 > JAQGMV01. The sequence continues at coordinate 160,112 of CAWEHH010000030.1, read as the reverse complement.
ATCTGGGGGAGATCAATTCGTCGCAAGAGCTTGCCTGGCGGCGCTCGATCGAAGTGCTGGACGAGGTCACGCGCGCACCGCGTACGGTGGCGCTGTTTGCGGAGGATCGGTGTGAGGCGCTCGTCGGTGACGACGCGGTGGTGCGGCTCCGGCTGGCACAGCGGCGGCTGGAGCGCCCGCGGCAGTGGGGCGCGTGCTGGCTGGCGCTGAGGCTGTGGCAGGAGCTTCAACTCGATCGCTTCTGGAGCGCGCGCTTGCCGCCCACGCGCAAGGGCACGCGTTTCGATCAGGTGCTCGCGGTGCTGGTGGTGTATCGGCTGCTTGCGCCGGGCAGCGAATGGCGTCTGCACCGGCACTGGTTCGACCGCAGCGCGCTGGCCGATCTGCTCGGTGTGGATCACGCGGCGGCCGACATCCACACGCTCTACGCTTGTCATGATCGGCTGCTCGAGCACAAGCGAGCGCTCTTCGATCATCTGGTGAATCGCTGGCGTGACTTGTTTAATGCGCGCTTCGATGTGCTCCTGTATGACCTCACGAGCACCTATTTCGAATCCGACCCGCCGTTCGATGATGAGGACAAGCGCCGCTACGGTTACTCACGCGATCATCGCCCGGACTGCGTGCAGGTGGTCATTGCGCTGGTGGTAACCCCGCAAGGCTTTCCATTGGCCTACGAGGTGCTGGCGGGCAACACCGCCGACTCGACCACGCTCAAAGACTTCCTGGCGCGCATCGAGGGCCAGTACGGCAAGGCGCGGCGGGTGTGGTGCATGGATCGCGGCATCCCGACCGAAGAGGTGCTGGCGCAGATGCGGGCAGCCGACCCGCCGGTGCAGTACCTGGTCGGCACGCCGAAGGGGCGGCTCACGCGCTTGGAGCAGGCGCTACTGGAGCAACCCTGGCATCAGGCGCGGCCCGAGGTGAAGGTGAAGCTGCTGGCGCAGGAGGATGAGCTCTACGTCTTCGCCGAGAGCCGCGATCGCGTGGCCAAGGAGCGCTCGATGCGCCGCCGGCAGATGAAATGGCTGTGGGCGCGACTGGAGAAGTTGAGCACGATGGAGCTCACGCGCGATCAGCTGCTCATGAAGCTCGGCGCGGCCAAGAGCAAAACACCCACGGCGTGGCGCCTCGTCGAGCTCACCGTTGCCGAAAGCGCTGGCACCTTCAGCTATCGGCTTAACCGCGACAAGCTCAAACAGGCGCGGCGCCGGGAGGGCCGCTATTTGCTGCGCACCAATCTCACCGAAGCCGATCCGGCGAAGCTCTGGCAGTTCTATCTGCAGCTGGTCGAAGTGGAAGCCGCGTTCAAGACGCTCAAAAGCGATCTCGCCATCCGCCCCGTGTTCCATCAGGCCGAGCCGAGAATCGAGGCGCACATCTTCATCGCCTTCCTTGCCTACTGCCTGCATGTCACGCTCGGCCAGCAATTGAAAGCACTGGCGCCAGGGCTCACCCCGCGCTCGGTGTTCGAGAAGTTCGGTGCCGTCCAGATGATCGACGTCCACGTGCCGACCACCGATGACCGGGAGCTCAGCTTCACGCGCTACACCCAGCCCGAGCCCGCGTTGAAGCTGCTGCTCGACAAACTCAAGCTCACGCTGCCGGCTCAATCACCGCCGAAAATTAGCGCCGCACAGGCCGCGGCGGCAACGCTCGTGTAGTGCAGACCTTGTAGGGTCCCCTTATGATTAATCAAGCACTTGGCCGCCGTGACCCCCGCGAATCCGCCAAGTTCGGCTAGCATATTGTGCCGGTGATTCGCTCGATTCGTCGTTCCGGCGCGAGGCCGGAACCCAGGCGAAAGCAAAGTGACGGAAGTCGAGCACAACCCGCGATTCAGGAGAGAGTGCGGCTCCTCGACACTGCCTCCGCCCCGCTCATGCGGGAGAGGGCCCAGGCGATGCCCCGGAACGCAACTGGTCCGGGGGTGAGGGCATCAACGATGCCGGTCGATGAACTTACGCACGACGCCCGCCGTCTGATCGGGATCCGTTGCCGCGGCGTGATAGCCGTCCACCGGAATCATCCCCAGCTCGGCATTCGGAATCGTCTTCTGCCCAGCCTTCGAACACCTCCCGTCCGCGGCGCTGCGTGTCGGTGCCGATGACGAGCGTCGGACAGCGGATCTGCCTGATGTCTTCGCGGATATCGATCGCGCCGACCCAGCGAAGGTAGGCATGCGCAGTCGAGAGCGGCGTCGCGCCCATCAGGTCCGACCACCATTCGATGCCCGCATCCGGCATCTGCGAGCCCATGCGGCTTCGCTGCGTGCGCTTCGCCCAACTGCGCATGCCGTCGCGCTCCATCTCTTCGATCCAGCCCTCGGCCGCGGGCGGCGTGACCGGCGAGCAGATCGCCGTGATCGTCTTCACGATGTCGGGCCGGCTCGCCGCGAGACTCATCACGCTGATGCCGCCGCTCTTCCCTCCCACGACGTGGGCGCGTCCGCCACACACCTCAGTGATGACTTTCACGAGGTCGTCGACGTAGAGCTCGGTCGTCAACCGATAGTCCTTCGGCACCGCCCCGGATTTGCCGAAGCCGCGCTGGTCGATGCGAACGACGCGATAGTGTCGCGAGAAATGCGGCACCCACTGGCGCCACGCTTCGGTGTTCTCGGTGAATCCGTGGACGAACAGCACCGTATCGGGCGTGCTCCATGGGTCGGTGTGATCGTCGATCGTGTAATGCAGCTTGCAGTCTTTCGCTTCGATGTAAGGCATCGGGGTTCCTCGATTACTGCGCGCGGATTCCGTTTTCCTTGATGATCTTCGCCCACTTGGCGATGTCCGCACGAATGATCGCGTCGAACTCGGCGGGCGTGTTGCCGATCGGCGTCGCGCCTTCGCCGGTCAGCACCTGGCCGAACTCGGGCGAGCGCACGACCTTCGACGATCTCCTGATGCAGGCGATCGACGATCGGCTTCGGCGTGCCGGCGGGCGCGAGGATGCCGTTCCAGCCGCGCGCTTCGTAGCCGGGCACGGTCTCACCGATCGGCGGCACGTCGGGCAGCACGGATATGCGCTGCTTCGCGCCGACGCCGAGCGCGCGGATGCGGCCCGCCTTCACGTGCGGCACGACGGTGCCGGCGGAGCCGATGAGATAGAACTCGATCTCGCCCGAGAGGAGCGCCGTCAGCGCCTGCGGCGAACCTTTGTAGCTCACTTGCGTGAAGTTGATCTTTGCCAGCGTGCGCAGAAGCTCCGCCGCGAGCGCGCCCATGCTGCCGCTGCCGACCGAGCCGTGGTTGCAGCGCTCCGGGCTTCGCTTTGGCGAGCGCAATGAGGTCCTGCACCGACTTCGCCGGGGATTGGCTGCTCACGATGAGCACCGGCGCGACGGCGCTCACCATGCTGATCGGCGCGAACGCTTTCGACGTGTCGAAGGGAATGTCCGGATACAGGCTCGGATTGACCGGGTGCGAGGGGAACACCATCAGCAGCGTGTGACCGTCCGGCGCCGATTTCGCGACGATGCTCGAGCCGACGATGCCGCTTGCGCCCGGACGGTTGTCTACGATGACCTGCTGGCCGAGCGCGTCGGTGAGCTTCGCGGCGATCACGCGGCCGAGAATGTCGGTGATCCCGCCCGCGCCGGCGGGGATGATCATTCGCACAGGGCGCGTCGGATACGTTTGGGCTTCAGCGTGTACATGAAACAGCGCGGCAGCGACGAGCGCAGTCATGAGCAACCACAAACGGCCGTCATTGCGGAGGTGCGTCAGCACACAGATCCGCAATCCAGGCGTGAGAATCGTTGAAACGGCGCCTGGATTCCGGCCCCGGATCGTCGTCGCGCCGACGTGGTCCGGGGTGCACCTGCGCGCCGGAACGACGACTCGTTTTTCCAGGCGCCTGCGCTTACTCTTCACCCTCCACGCCTTCACTCTCACACCCTCCACGCCTTCACTCTCACACCCTCACGCCGTCCTGCCCTTACGTTTCACATCTCACGCTTCACGCTCGTGACCTTTCGCACTCCCGTCATCCCTTCACTTCCTCACACTTCACCTCGGTTCAGCTTCAAATACGGCCTGTCCTCCACGATCACTTCGACCAGCGCAGGGCGCTCCTTCGTCGCCGCGAGCCCGGCACGGAGCGCGGCTTCGATTTCACGCGGCTCCGTCACACGTATGCCCTCCGCACCGCACGATTCGGCCAACTGCGCGAAGTCGGGACTCTTGAACGTCGTTCCGTACGTGTGGCCGTAGAGGTTGGTCTGCTGCATGTAGGTCTGCCCGAACGCGCCGTTGTTGAGCACGACCATGAGGATGTTCGCGCCGTACTCGGCCGCCGTGGGCAGATCGCCGCTCGTCATGAGGAACGCGCCGTCGCCCGCGAGCGCAGACGACGTCGCGCTGCGGGACACTCCATCTTCGCGACGATCGCGGTCGGCAGCGCATAGCTCATCGCGTTCCACACACCCGACTGCATCAGCGATTCGGGATTCGTGATCGGACAGAAGCTCCGCGCCCACTGCTGGCAATTGCCGACGTCGCTCGTGACGACCGCATCCTCCTTCAGCACCTTGCGCATCGCATCGAGCAGCACGCCGGGATGGATCGGCTTTTCGTCCCTGTAAGGCTCGACCTGTGCGACGGCATCCTTGAGCGCCGCCGCTTTCGCATCCGCCAGCGTCTTCACGAGCGCATCGTTTGACGGCTTACGGAAGTCGCCGAGGCGTTCGAGCAGCGCATCCAGAAAGAGTTTCGGATCGGCGACACGCTCGTCCTCGCCGCGATAACGTGCTTCCGCGATGCTGTCGAATCCGATCAGGATGAAATTCTTCGGCGCCCGATCGCGCAGCTCGCTCATCTCCGCCGTGCCTGCGCGCAGTCCGATGCCGATCACGAGGTCCGCGCCACGCAGCACGCTGTCCGCCAGCGGATTGCTGCGATTCCTCGCGAAGTGACCCGCGAAAAGTGGATGCGTTTCCGGCATGACGCCGATCGCATCCTGCGCGCACACCACCGGCGCCTGAAGGCGTAACGCGAGGTCCGCGAGCTCACCCATCGCCCCGCGCCGCATGATGCCCTTGCCCGCCGCGATCACGACGGAACCGGCTTCCTTCAGACGCCGCGCGAAGCGATCCACGTCCGCCCCTTCGGGCTTCTGCACGACCGGAGGGATGCGCTTGTACGGCGGCACCACCGCGGGCGTATCCTGGAGAATGTATTCGCTGTAGTCGGTGAGCCGCGGCAGCTCGACGTGCACGGGGCCCGGGCGTCCGCTCCGCGCGATGTGGAACGCTTTAGCGAATGACCTCCGGAATGTCCTCGATGCGCTCGACGCGCGCGCTCCATTTCGTGATGTGCTGGAACATCTCGTGCACGAACGCCGGATGATCGACGCCGTGAAACGCTTCCATGTCGGCCTTCAGCGGCACCGCGCCGCCGATGTGCACCATCGGCGAGGCAGCGCCATACGCCTGCGCGACGCCGGCCATCGAATTGAGCCCGCCCGGGCCCGCGGTCACGAGACACACGCCGGGCTTGCCCGTGAGGCGCCCGTAAGCGTCCGCCATCAGTGAAACGTTGGGCTCCTGCTTGCACGTCACGATGCGGATCGTCTCGACGCGGGAAAGGCCGTCGTAGATCGGGTGGATGTGAGAGCCCGGAACGCTGTAGACCCTCTCCACGCCTTCTTCGCGCAGCGCTTCGGCGACGGCTTCTCCGGCGTGCATGGCTTTCCGTTCAGAACTCATGCGGGGCACCTGTGACAGAATAGGAAACGTCGAGGGAAGCGCGATTGTAGCGCCCTCGCAGGGAGTGACCTCGCGGCGGCCGAGAGGCGCGCTGACGAGAAGGCGCTCCATTCCATTCCTCACTTCCCGACGCTCCCGGCGTGGGGGCATTCGACAGGAACGAACCATGACGATGATGAGAGCAGGCGCAGCGGTCCTCGAAGCGCTGAAAGCGGAAGGCGTCGAGTACATCTTCGGAGTGTGCGGCTCCACCACGAACAACATTCTCACAGAGCTTTACGGCCGCACCGACATCCGGTTCGTGGACACGCGGCACGAGCAGAACGCGGCGTTGATGGCCCATGGCTATTCGCGCGCCTCCGGCAAGCCGAGCGTGTGTCTCACGACCTCCGGTCCCGCGACCATCAATCTCCTCTCCGGCATCGCGCTCGCGTACAAGGGGCGCTCGCCGGTGATCACGATCGCGGGCGACGTGAGCCGCGACCACCTCGATCGCGAAGGCAATCAGGCGTTCGATCTCGTCGGCCTCTTCAAACCGGTGACGTATCTCGCGAAGCACGTGCACAAGCCGGAGCGCGTGCTGGAAGCGATCCACGACGCGTTTCGCATCGCGCTCTCGGGCAAGCGTGGGCCGGTCATGCTCAACATTCCGCGCGACCTGCTCGATCACGAGGAGCTCGACTACGAGCCGCTCGCACCGTCACGCTACCGGCCGACCGCGCAGCGCATGCGCGGCGACGAAGAGGCGGTGGGCGCCGCCGCCGCGCTCCTCCTGAAAGCCGAGCGGCCGCTGCTGCTTGCGGGCAGCGGCGTTATCGATTCGGAGGCGACGGGCGAGGCCGTGAAGCTCGGCGAGATGCTCGACATGGCGCTCGTGGCTGCGTACGGGCACAACGATGCGCTCCCGAACAGCCATCCGCTCTACATCGGCATTCCCGGCTGGCGCGGTGCGGAGGAAGCGGCCGAAGCCGTGCACCGCGCAGACGTAATCCTCGCGCTCGGCTCACGCCTCAGCCAGTCATCCACCGGATGGGATTCAAGCATCGTCAATCCCGCCTCGAAGATCATCCAGGTGGACATCGAAGCGGCGGAGATCGGGCGCAATCATGCGGTGGAGATCGGCATCGTCGGAGACGCAAAGGCGGTCGCGCTGCAACTCATCGAGGCGCTGGGCAAGGGCCGCGATACGCCGCCCAGCCGAGCGGGCTGGCGCGCGCAGATCGGCGAGCTCAGGGAAAAGCGGCAGGCTCGGCTGCGCGCAGAGCTTCAGTTGACCGGCGATCCCATGCGGGCGGAGCGCGTCTATCCGGAACTCGCCAAGGTAATGCCGCCCGATTGCATGGTAACGATCGACGCGGGCGTTTCTCCGGGTCTCGGTTACGACCGTCTTAACTTCGAGTCGCCGCGGACGCTCTACAACTATTTCAGCCACGGCGCGCTGGGCATGGGCATGTGTGTCGGTATGGGTACCAAGCTGGGGCGGCCCGATCGCGCGGCACTGACCTTGCATGGCGACGGGGGATTCCTCTACACCGCGCAGGAGATCAACACGGCGATGCGCCACCGCATCGCGAACGTCACGGTGGTCTTCAACAACAGTTGTCACGGATCGGAGAAAGCACAGCAGATGCGCCAGTGGAACGAACGCTACGTCGGCGTCGACCTTCAGAACCCGCGCTTCGACAAGCTCGCGGAGGTGCTCGGCGGCAAAGGCTTTTACGTCACGAAGCCGGACGAGATTGCCGATGCGTTCAAGTCGGCGCTCGCGTTCGAGGGCCCGAGCGTCATCGAGATTCCCGTCGCGCAGCATTTTCCCCCGCGCGCCCGAACGCCGGGTTCGTCGAAAGGACATTGATGGCGCACACGCGCCGCAAAGCGCTCGCGGTGCTCGGCGCCGCCGCTGCCGTGCTGGCGCCGCTGGCGCACCGTGCCCGCGCGCAATCGCGGAGCACGCCGGCGTGCGTGGTGCGTCCCTCGCAGACGGAAGGGCCGTATTTCGTCGAGGAGCGCCTCGATCGCTCCGACATCCGCTCGGAACCGGGAAAGGGGACACCGAAGCCGGGCGTGCCGCTGCGCGTTGCGTTCAGAGTTTCACGCGTGAACGCCGGGGAATGCGTGCCGCTTGCGGGCGCACAGATCGACGTGTGGCATTGCGATGCGGCTGGCGTTTACTCCGACGTGCGCGATCCCGGCTTCGACACGCGCGGCCAGAAATTCCTGCGCGGGTACCAGAAGACGGATGCCAACGGCGTCGCCACCTTCGGCACGATCTATCCGGGCTGGTATCGCGGGCGCGCGGTGCACATCCACTTCAAGGTGCGTTACCCGGCCGATGCGAAGCGCACGCACGAGTTCACTTCCCAGATCTACTTCGATGATGCGCTGAGCGATACCATTTTCACGGCGGCGCCGTATGCCTTGCGCGGCAAGCGCGACACGCGCAATGCCGACGACGGAATCTACTCGAGGGGCGGCCGCCAGCTCATGTTGCCGCTCGCGAAGGAGGATGCGGGCTATGCGGGCACGTTCGAGCTCGGACTGACGATCTAGGCCTGCGCTGCGCCGGTGAAGCACTGTGCGGCGAGTTGTGAGACGGGGCCGTAAAGCGTCGCATCCAGACGCTGTTCCAAGGCACTGCTCCCACGCTATGTGCCGACTCAGAGATTCGCCCGATCGTCGTCCCTGCGCGAAGCAGGGACCCAGGCCTGGATTCCTGCCTTCGCAGGAATGACGGATTCGGGAATCACCGCACCGGCGCCCGCATACAGCCGTTGTAAACGACCGAGCTTCATTACCGGTCCATTCCTTGCCGACTGCCTCTGTACTACCATGAAAGTGCTCGTCCTCATCATGCTGCTCGTGTGCGTCGGCTTGCCGCTTGGCTATGCCTGGCGAGTTGCGCGATCGGCCACGTTCGCGACGGCTTACCCGATCTTCGCCCATCACAAACCGATCCGGAGAATCCCGCCGGCAACCACGTCATCCTCTCCTGCGGCGGGGTGAACGTGGAGTTGGCGCATCTGCAGCGACACAGCATCTCGGTCCGGACGGGAGAAAGCGTTCGCGTCGGCGACGCGATCGCGCGGGTCGGCAATTCCGGAAACACGACCGAACCGCACCTGCACATCCATGCCGTTGACCCCGAGAGTCGCGCGGGTATCCCGATCGCGTTCGAGGGCCGGACGCCGATCCGCAACCGCGTCTTCATCCAATGATTCCGGGAACCGATTCGACGTGGGGCGATGAACGAGCGCGGCCTGTCGGTCGAAGTGCGGTTCCTCCGTCGGCATTCGGCTCCTCGCGTTTTGCGCCTGCCCTGCCATTCTCGTGCATGATAGCCATGCCAGACCGGGTCTCGGACGCCGGCGCTCAACATCGGAGAAGGCGGTATGGACAAGACCACCGAAGCCCTCGCGCGCTATGCCTCGTCGGTGCGCTATGAAGACCTGAGCGCCGGCGCAGTCCGCGCGGCGAAGCGCCACATCATCGACACCATCGGATGTGCGATGGGCGGCCATGGCAGCGAACCCGCGAACATCGCACGGCGTCTTGCGCACGCGAGCAGCGGAACGCCGGGCGCCCGCCTTCTCGGCGACGGCACGCGCACCTCCCTGCGGATGGCGGCGTTCGCGAACTCGGTGATGATCCGATATCTCGACGCGAACGACACCTACATCGCACGCGGATCAGGGCATCCCAGCGACGTGTTCGGGGCGGTCCTCGCGGCGGCGGAAACGAAGGGGGCCTCGGGCAAGGAGCTCATCGCGGCGACGGTGGCGGCGTACGAGGTCTTCGGTACGCTCGCCAACGCGGTCGGACTGCGTGACCGCGGCTGGGATCAGGGCGTCTTCCTCGCGCCGGCGGCCGCGGCAGGCGTCGGCCTCTTGTTCGGTCTCACGACGGAGCAGATGGGCAACGCGATTGCGATCGCAGTCACGGCAAACGTGCCGACGCGCCAGACGCGCGCCGGTGAGCTCTCGATGTGGAAGGGCAGCGCGACGGCCGCCGCCGCCATCGGTGGCTTGTTCGCGGCGGAGCTCGCGAGAGAAGGCATGACGGGGCCGACCGCCGCGTTCGAGGGCCGACACGGATTGTGCGAGCAGGTGACGGGACCCTTCGAGCTCGGCACGCTGGGCGGCAACTCCGCTTCCGCGATCGAACGCGCGAATCTCAAGTACTACGCGACCGAGTACCACTCGCAGGCGCCGGTGTGGGCGGCGCTCGTGCTGCGCGAAAAGCTCAAAGGCGAGGAGATCGGGACGGTCGACGTGCAGACATACTGGACGGCGTACAGCGAGATCGGAAGCGAAGCGGAGAAATGGGACCCGCGCAGCCGCGAGACCGCCGATCACAGCCTGCCGTATCTGCTCGCCGTTGCGCTGCGCGACGGGCGTGTCACGCCGGCGATTTTCGAGCCCGAATGTTTTCTGGATCCCGCGCTGCGGCCGCTCATGAACCGCATACGCATCGCCGAGAACCCGGAGTTCACGAAGGCTTTTCCCGATGCGCTGATTTCGGAAATCACGGTCACGACGCGCGCCGGCCGCAGCCATGTCGAGCGCACGGCGTACCCGAAAGGGCACGCACGCAATCCGATGAACGACGAGGACATCGAGCGCAAGTTCCGCGACCTCGCCAGCGCCGCGCTCGCGCCCGCTCAGGCCGATGCCGTGCTCGCCTTTCTGCGGGATCTCGAAAAAGCGCCCGACGTGCGGCAACTCCTCGACTTGCTCACGATCCCCGGACGTGCGTCATAGCGGAATCTCGCCCAACACCTTCGCCCGGGCGCGCGCACCGGCAATGATGAAGCTCATGTCGCTGCCGCTCAGGATGAAGCGCATGCCCATGCGGATGTACTTCTCCATGATTTTCGGCTCGTAGACGCCGCCCATGCCCGGATGCTTGCCGTGTTTCCGGCACGCGGCGATGACCGTCTCGTAGGCCTTCACCACGTTCGCGTGCTCGAACTCGCCGGGAATGCCCATCGTCGCGCACAGATCGTTGGTGCCGATCAGAATCACGTCGACGCCCTCGACCGCCGCGATTTCGTCCGTGCGCGCGATCGCATCCGGTGTCTCCAGCATGACGACGACCAGGGTGACGTCGTTCACCGCGCGGATCGTCTCTCCGACCGACACGCTCTCATAGCGCATGAGCGGATGGGCGCCCATCGCCGAGCGGTCCCCGATCGGCGGATACTTGCAATGCGCAACCGCGCGCTCCGCCTCTTCGACGGTATCGACGTGCGGCACGACGATGCCCTGCGCACCGGCGTCGAGCAGGCGCGCCGCGTGATGCCCCTCCTTCCCCGGCACCCGCACGATCGGCGCGATGCCCACAGCAAGCGCCGCGGCGGCCATCTGTGATGCCGTCTCTGTATTGAGCGGCGAGTGTTCCATATCGATGAAGAGCCAGTGGAAGCCGCACGTTTTCGCGATCTGAGCGATCTCGATCGTGCGTGATTGACTGACGCCGAAGCCGAGGGCTATGCGTCCCTGACTCAGAGCTTCCTTCGCGGGATTGGGGTAAGCCGCCATGGGGTCTCCATCTTGATTGTTGCCGCAGGAACGGCAAGAGTACCGGGGATTGTAGGCGAGAAGGAGGAGCAGTGATGATTGCATATCGACTCGACACGAGTACTCGCATGGAGCGGCCCGCCATGAGTGAAGCCGGTACGAACTCAGCGCCGCACCGCCTTCGTCACGGGCGCCTCGTGGGGCATCGGCGCGGCGATCGCGAACGCGCTCTCACGCGATGGATTCGACGTGGCCGTCGCCGATCTCGATACCGCCATGCTCGAAAACACGGTGGCGTCGATCCGCAGCGAAGGGATGCGTGCCGTCACGGTCGCTCTCGATCTGCGCGCGCAGTCGAGCATCGACGAGGCGATGCAGCGCGTGCTCGCCGAATTCGGCTGCCTCGACGTTCTCGTCAACAACGCGGGCTGCATCGTGCGCGGACCCGTCGTCGACATGACGCGCGAGCAGTGGGCGAGCGTGATGGATGTCAACCTGACGGGCACGTACTTCATGAGCCAGGCCATGGGCCGATATCTGCTCTCGAGTGGGCGCAAAGGAAGCATCATCAGCATCGCGTCGACGCACGGGGCCGTCGGTGTGCCGAACTTCTCCGTCTACGGCATCTCGAAAGCGGGCATCGCCCACATGACGCAGATGCTCGCGATCGAGTGGGCGAAGAACGGCATCCGCGTGAACGCGATCGCGCCCGGCTCGACGATGACGCCGACGCGCGCCGCGGCGCTGGCTGCCCAGCCCGAGCGGCGCCAGGGGCTGCTCGACCGCATTCCGGTCGGTCGCTTCTGTACCGAAGGAGAGATCGCGGGGCTGGCGAGCTATCTCGCGAGCCCGCAGGCGGAGTACATCACCGGACAGACGCTGCTGATCGACGGAGGGTTGACGTCGTATTAGCGTCGCGATTCAGGATTCGCGGCCATATCAGATATTCGTGCCGACTGACCAAGGCCGCCGAGCCCTCATCCCAGCCCTTCTCCCGAGGGGAGAAGGGCTCACGTGTCCCTCTCCCCTCGGGAGAGGGAAGCAGGGTGAGGGCAGCAGGGCAACGCCTGTCGTGACGACTCGAGTTTCAGGACACCCGGAATTCACAGCCGCTCCAGCCCGTGCGATTCGAACAGCGCGGCGACCTCGGGCGACCAGAAGAAACGCACGAGCTCCGCTGCGCGATCGGCGTTCGCGCTGCCGGCAAATAGAGCCACCGCCGAATCGAACGTCATCTGAAGCGCATCCGGGAGCGGCCCGACGACCTCGATGCCATCCACCGCCAGCAACTCGGAGATCTGCTGGATCGCGATCTCGGCTTCGCCAGCGGCAACCAACTTGCCGATCAGTCCGCCCGGCCGCGTCACTACCCTCGGGCGCACTTCGTCGGAGAGACCGAGACACTCGATCAGCGTCGGGACGTACATGCCGCTTGCGCCGTGCACCGTGTGAGCGATCGAACGCGCGTCCAGCAGCATCCGTCTGAACGCTTCTACGCTGCGGATATCGGGGTGCGGCGCCCCGGTGCGCACGGCGATTCCGATCCGCGAGCGCGTAAACGCCCGCCGTGTGTTCTCGTCGAGAATGCCGGCGGTCGCGAGTTCTTCGACGTGCGGCGCGTTCAGAACGGCCATGTCCGCGCGCTCGCCGTTCTTGATCCGTTCCAGCATCGATTTTGCCGAATCCGCCTCGAGCATGACGCTCGACTGCGGCTGCGCGCGTTCGAAGACCCGCACGAGCGCTGCGAGAAGCGTGTGTGTCGCGTTCGAAGTGACCACCCTGATGCTGCTATGCTTCATGCGGATCGACCGAGGAGACCCTAATGAAACGTGTTGCAAAAGCCGTGGTGTCGCTCGCGCTGCTCGCGGCCAGCACCGCAGCGTTCGCTCAATATCCGTTGAAGCCCGTCAGGCTGATCGTGCCGTTTCCGCCCGGCGGAAGCAACGATATCGTCGCGCGCCAGATCGGGCACGAGCTGACCGGTCGGCTCGGCCAGCAGGTGATCGTAGACAATCGTGGCGGCGCGGGCGGCATGATCGGCACTGAGGCGGCAGCGAACTCGAAGCCCGACGGCTACACGCTGCTCGTGATCTCGGTGGCGTACGCCTATAACCCGGCAATGTATAAATCGATGCTGAAATACGATCCGGAGAAGTCGTTCGTGCCCGTATCGATACTGGGTCGCGGGCCGAACGCGTTTACGGCGCATCCGCAACTGCCGGTGAAGACGGTCAAGGACCTCATCGCGCTTGCGAAGTCGAAACCGGGCGCGCTCAACTATGCGTCTGCCGGGGTCGGCAGCTTTCAGCACCTGAGCAGCGAGATGTTCAACGTGCTCGCGGGTGTGAAGATCACTCACGTGCCGTTCAAGGGCGGCGGGCCGGCAATGGCCGATGTGATTGCCGGCAACACGGAGCTGTGCATTGGATCCCTCATCCAGGTGATACCCCACGTGCGATCGGGACGCTTGAGGGCGCTCGCGACCGGTGGTGCGAAACGCGTTCCCGCGATGCCCGACGTGCCGACGGTGATGGAGTCCGGTTTGCCCGGTTACGAAGCCAACAACTGGTGGGGCATCCTCGCGCCTGCCGGCACGCCGGGCGACATCATTTCGAAGCTGCACTCGGAGATCGCGCCGGTCCTGAAGAGCGAGGATATCCGCAAGCGCTTCGAAGCCGAGGGCGCCGAGACGGTGATCATGAGCTCGGTGGAATTCGGCAAGTACATACGCAGCGAGACGGCGAGATGGAGCAAGGTGGTGCGTGAAGCCAATATCAAGCCCGAATGACACATTGGCGAGCGGCGCGCCTCGGAGAGGCTGTCGCCGCGAGCGTAACATTCAGGCGCCCGTTAGAACTCTCGTCCGATTGTACGAGGCCTGAGGCAGAAGGAGAGCTTAAAACGAAACAGCCCCAGCCGATGCATGACTCGAAGTCGATGCTGCATGTATTCGCGACCTGCGCTCTGCTCGCGATCGTCACGTCTTCCGCATGGGCGCAGCCCTATCCGATCCGCGCCGTGCGCATCGTCGTGCCGCAGCCGCCGGGCGGCAGTCAGGACACGAACGTGCGCGCGCTGAGCGAGCCTCTCACGAAGCTGCTCGGGCAGAACATCGTGATCGAGAACCGTGGCGGCGCGAACGGCATTATCGCCGGCGAGACGGTTGCCCGCGCGGCGCCTGACGGCCACACGATGCTCTATACGTCGAACTCGTTTGCCAATAATCAGCTCGCGTACAAGAAGCTTCCGTTCGACGTGATGCGCGACTTCGCGCCGATCACCAACGTCGCGACGCTGCCGGGCTATCTGATCATCGCGAACGCTCAGTTGCCCGTGCAATCGCTGAAAGAGCTGATCGAGCTTTCGAAGAAAGCGCAGCCGCCCGTGCGCTACGGTTCCGGCGGCGTCGGCAACAGTCAGCATCTGCTCGGCGAGATCTTCAACAATCGCTCGGGTGCCGCGCTCATGCACGTGCCATACAAGGGCCTGCCGCTCATCATCACGGGCGTGCTGGGCAACGAAGTGCAGGTGGCGTTCGCTCCACCGACAACGGTGATCCAGCACATCAAGGCGGGGCGGATGAAAGTGCTCGCCTACACGGGTGCGAAGCGCTGGACTGTGATGCCGGAAGTACCGACAGTCGGTGAGACGGTGCCCGGCTTTGCGTTCGAGGCCGCGTGGCACGGCATGTTCGCTCCGGCCGGGACGCCGCCCGCAATCGTCTCGCGCATCCAGAGCGACGTTGCGAAAGCGACGCAGAATCCCAAGATCCGCGAGTTCTACGAGGCGGGCGGCTACGTGATCGTTGCCAACACTCCGGCGGAGTTCCGTGCGTTCCTGAAGAAGTACTTCGCCGAGACGGCGGAGCATATGCGCGTCGCGAAAGTGCAGCCGGAGTGATACCGTACGTTAGAAGGAACGTGTATCGGCGAGCGGCGCGGCTCGGAGAGCCTGTCGCCGCGAGCGTAGCATTCGAGCGCCAGTTAGCACTCTCGTCCGAGCGTGCGAGGCCTAAGGTAGAAGGCGGGGTGGCGTGCAACGCCTGCTTACGCCACCCGCGACGCCGCCCGTTCGCCGCTTCGAACCGGCGCCGTCTTGTGCGTCTTGATCGCCGCCGGCATGCGCTTCCACGGCGGTGGATCGAACAGCGCCACGAGAAAATCCACGAAGACGCGAAGCTTCGGCGCGACGCGCTTCTGCTGCGGGAACACGACGGAGATGTCGTGGCCTTCCGTCTTGAAGTCGCTCAGGAGCTCCACCAGCCGCCCGCTGTCGATGAGCGGCCACGCGTAGTACTCGGCGACCTGGATCACGCCGAGTCCGGCTGCAGCCGCCGCGACGAGCGCCTCGCCGCTGTTGAACGTCATCGCACCGGTCACCGTGATCTCGTGAACCTCGCCCTTCTCGGCGAAACGCCAGTCGCGGATACGGCCGTTGCGCGGCCGGCGATACTCGAGACACGTGTGCGACCTCAGGTCGTCCGGCGTGAGCGGCTGACCGTGGATCGCGAGGTAACTCGGCGCGGCGCACACGACGTAGCGCACCGAAGCGAGCCTTCGCACACTCAAGCTCGACGCGTGGAGCTCGCCCACCTGCACTGAAACGTCGACGCCCTCAGCGATCGTTGACGGCACGAAATCGCTGCACACGACTTCCAGCGAAACCGAGGGATAGGCGCGCGTGAAATCCGGAAGCCGCGGCACGATCCACATCGCCGAGAGCGCGGAAGGCATGCCCACACGCAGGCGTCCGCTCGGGACCCGGCCGGCGCGTCCGACGATCAACTCCGCTTCCTCGAGGTCCGCCGTGATCTGCTTGCAGCGCGCGTAGAACTCGGCGCCTTCCGCGGTGGGGCTCAAACGCCGTGTCGTGCGATCGAGCAGCCGCACCGCAAGCTTGCGCTCGAGGCGCGCGAGCGCGGCACTCACCGCGGAGGTCGAAACGCCGAGCGTGCGCGCGGTCGCGCTCAGGCTGCCGCTCTCGACGACGCGCAGGAACACCAGTATTCCGTGCAGACGGTCGATGGGAAGCCCTCGATTCTCAACGTGTGGATTAACAGTGATTCTATCCGCCCTCGGCTGCCTGCTCCAACCGCGATCACCTAGAATTGGAACACCTTTGCTTAGGACCACCCCGTTATCGTGAGTGGGGCTGCGAAGCAGCGGGGCCCCGCGAACGAAGCCTTCCGGCGTCCGTTAGCATTTCCATCAATATGTACGGGGCCTCGAGCAGAACATGCGGGGTTCCGAAGGGCAGCGAGGCCCGAGCCGGAGGCGAGCGCCGCACCCGGCTTGGCCAAAGGAAAGGAGGTTACGGAGGAAAACCTTGGTTTTCCTCTGTTCCCGCGGCGAGGCCCGAGCCGGAGGCGAGCGCCGCACCTGACATCTGGAGTGACCATGTCTCTCGTTCTCAAGGGCGTGATGCAAAGCCCCGTAACGCCGCTCGAGGAGGACTTCAGTCCCGACCTCGCGACGTTCGAAAAGCTGCTCGATTTCCACGTGCGCACCGGCGCGACCGCCATCTCGTGGCCGCACCACAAGGGCGAATCGCTCAACCTGACGATTCCGGAGCGCAAGGCGTTCGCCGAAGTTGCGGTGAAGGTGGTCAACAAGCGCGTGCCCGTGTCGATTCACGTGAGCGCGCTCGCCATCGAAGACTCGATCGAGCTCGCGAAGCACGCGAAGAAGATCGGCGCCGACGCGATCATCGCGATCACGCCCTACTTCTGGAAGTACACGAAGGAGTCGCTCCACGACTACTTCGTGAAGCTCGGCACGACGACCGATCTGCCGCTGATCGCCTACAACTCGCCGAGCTATCTCGACGGCGTCGAGTTCGACGCGGAGCTCACGCGCCGGCTGATCGAGCGGCTGCCGAACTTTATCGCGATGAAGGAGGCGAGCTTCAACAGCGAGAAGTATCTGGAGATCGCGCGCGTGGCACTGGCGCTGCGTCCAGAGTTCTCTCTCATTTCCGGCGTCGAGTTTCTGGCGCCCGCGATTCCGATGGGCGGCAAGGGTTCGTACTCCTCGGCCGGCGCGATCTGTCCGAATCTGTGCACGTCGCTTTACGAAGCGTGCGCTTCCGGCAACGCGGTTAAAGCGCGCGAGCTTCAGTTCAAGCTGGCACGCCTGTGGGATCTCTTCCGCGATCAGTATCCGTCGTCGCTCAAGGGCGGGATGGTGCTGATGGGCCGTCCGGTCGGACCGACGCGCCCGCCGCTGCCGACTGCGAGCAAGGAGCGCATCGACTACATCGGCAAGCAACTGGACGAGCTCGGCATCTTCGCGACCGAGCCGCACGGCTGGTAGGCATCCATCGAGATCCATTCATCGATTACGAGATCCACTATGTCAACGCTAAGACCCGGCCTCCTGCACACGCCCGTCACGACGTTCAACCGCGACAACGCGGTCGACTGGCAGCTCTACGGGAAGCTCATCGATTTTCACCTGAAGCACGGCGCGGAAGGTCTCGCTCTGCCGCTGCACGTCGGGGAATCGGTGAGCCTCACCGACGAGGAACAACGCAAACTGGTTTCCTTCGTAGTGAATCGCGTGGGCGGCAAGGTGCCCGTCATCGCGCACGTGAGCGACTCCGGAACCTCGATCGCCGCGTCGCGCGCGCAGCATGCCGAACAGGCCGGCGCCGCGGGCGTGATCGTGACGACGCCCTATTACTGGACGCCGCCCGCCAACATGCTCGTCGAGCACCTCGACGAAGTGTGCAAGGCGACCAAGCTGCCGGTGTTCGCGTGGCACGCGCCCGAGGATATGGCGGGGCCCAAGATCGGGACCGACACCGTGCTCAAGCTGATCGACAAGCGCCCGAATTTCGCGGGCGTCGTCGACAGCAGCAACGACTGGCAGTGGCAGATCAACGTGCTCTCGAACGCGCAACGCGTGCGCGCCGATTTTCAGTTGATCTGCGGAACGGAGTACATGATCTCGGCCGGCGCGAACGGCGCGACGGGGATGATCTCGGCGCTCGCGGGTGTCGCGCCGGTGCTCGTGAAGCGGCTCTACGACATCTGCCGCACGGAGCAGTACTTCGAAGCGCGGAAAGCGCAGGAAGCCACGGCGGTGTTGTATCAGACGCTGAAGCGCTACGGATTCGGCGCGCTCAAGTCTGCGCATCGCGCGATGGGCCGCGACGTGGGCGAGCCGCGCCCGCCGATGGAAGGATTGAAGGAGGAGGGGAGGAGTGGTTTCGCGGCGGAGCTGGAGCGCCTGGACGTGCTCCGCGCCGAACCGCGGGGGTGGTGAGAACTCTCCATCCCTGACCCTTCTCCCACGGGGAGAAGGGCAGGTTTCCCCTCCCTGTGGGTGAGGAAAAAGGGGTTGGGGGAAATCAAGCATAACGAAGGACGGAGGATGGAGAAGCAAGACGCTGCAAACCGCCGAACAGTGTTCGTCACCGGCGCCGCATTCGGCATTGGCGCGGCGACGGCGCTCGCGCTCGCGCGCGACGGTTTCGACCTCGCGGTCTCGGCGCGTGATCCGCAGCGCCTCTCGGAGACGTACCGGAAGCTGGAGGCGGCCGGCGCTCGCACGCTGCGCGTCAGTGTCGACATCCGCTCCCTCGAAAGCATCGAGGCCGCGTTCGCCGCGGTGTTCGATCACTTCGGCAGCCTCGACGTGCTCGTCAACAACGCCGGCGTCCCGCTTCAGAAGCCGACGCTCGACATCACGCCGCCCGAATGGGACGACGTGATGAACACGAACATCGACGGCACGTTCTTCATGACCCAGACGTTCGCGCGTAGGCTCATCGAAGCGAAGCGCCCGGGGCTCATCATCAACATCACTTCCGCGCACGGATTCGTCAACACGCGGCCCGGACGCGTTGCTTACGGCGTCTCGAAGGCGGCGATCGACCACATGACGCGCATGCTGTCGGTCGAGTGGGCGTCTCACGGCATCCGCGTGAATTCGGTCGCGCCGGGACGCGTCGACACGAAATCGCCGAGCCGCGCGAAGAACTCCGCCGATCCGAAGTACGTCGAAGCGGCGCTTGCCCAGATCCCCATCAAACGTTTCTGCACGATGGAAGATGTCGCGGAAGCGGTGCGCTGGCTCGCCAGTCCGGGCGCCGCATACGTGACCGGCCACACGCTGCTGCTCGACGGCGCAGTGACGATCAGCTGACCACTCCAGCCCCGCGGCCCCACGCCCGGCGCCACACCGAAGGAGCGCAACGATGATTCTCGAAGTCGCAATCATGACCGTGAAGCCCGAATCGATGAAGGAGTTCGAGACCGTATTCCCGCAGGCGGCGGCGATCAGCGCGAGCTGCGAAGGTTATATCTCGCACGAGATGCAGCGCTGCATCGAGACGCCGGGGAAGTACTTCTACATGATCCGCTGGGAGAGCGTCGAAGCGCACGAGAAGAACTTCCGCCAGACGCCCAAGCGCCAGCAGTTCCGCGATCTCATCGGCAAGTTCTGGGCGAACCCGCCGCAGGCCGAGCACTTCGAGGCGATCACGAACGACTGCATTTAGGAGTTCACCAACCCGTACCTCTACCGCAAGCTCGATTACGATGTCGCGAAGCAGCTCGCGCCGGTGTCGCTCGTCGGAAGCTCGCCTTTCATTCTCTTCTCTGCGACCAAGCTGCCGGTTCAATCGGTGCAGGAGCTGATCGCTTACGGCAAATCGCGTCGGGGTCAACTCAACGACGCGTCGAGCGGCGTCGGCAGCGGGCTGCACCTCGAGGCGGAGCTGTTCAAGGCCGCGGCGGAGGCTGTCGCTGACTTCAGGGGAGAACGCTCATGGCCGAAGCAGAAGGGAAGCTGCCTGATCCTATCGACATCCAGGACGTGATCCGGGCGGAACGCCGGTTCCTCGGGTTGTCCGACACGATCAACCCGGATATCTACACGGCCGCATCGGGAGCGGACGCCCAATCGATCGCGGGTGATGAGGTCGATCCGGGGAATGCGAACGCCTCGCCGCCGTCGGCCGACGCGGACGAGCCGTGGGCGCTCTGTCTGTCGGGTGGCGGAATCCGCAGCGCCACGTTCGGGCTCGGCGTGCTCCAGGGACTTGCGGAGGTGCGCGCGCTCACGCGCTTCCATTATCTCTCCACTGTTTCCGGCGGCGGATATATCGGAAGCTGGCTGTCACGCTGGATACACGAGGAGCAGGGCGATCTCGATCGCGTGCAGGACGCGCTGGACGGACATGCCGCTGCGCCCTCTCCATCCGGCGGGCCGCGCCAGGTACGCAGCCTGCGCGCTTACAGCAACTATCTCAGCCCGGTCTGGGGACTCTCCACCGATTTTTTCACTCTCGTCTCGATCTTCTTCCGCAATCTGCTGCTCAACTGGCTCGTGCTGCTGCCGCTGCTGTTCGCGGTGGTCCTGCTGCCGCGGCTCTATGTCGGCATCACGGCGGGTTCGGCCCCGGCGCCCTCCTGGGAGTGGACGCTCATTGGCGCAGCCGGGCTGCTGATCGTGATCGGCCTCGCTTACGTGGTCGCGGATCTGCCGAGCGACAAACGTCCCTTGCCCGAGCCGCGCGATCGGTTTCCGCTGTTCTGCTTCCTGCCGATCGCGGGGGCTGCCGCGCTCCTCGGCATCGTCATCGGTTGGCACGATTCAGTCCTGCGTGAGGCGGATCGTTTTCCACAGTATGTGATCGCCGGTGTCGTGCTGCACGTCCTCGGCTGTGTCGCAGGAATGATCTGGCGCAAGGTCCGCAAGATCGGCGAACGCCCGAAGTCCGAGCGCCATCCGCGTCTTGCGTTTCTCACGGATGCGGCACTGCTCGCATTGAGCGGCGCGGCGGGCGGCGCGCTGGTCTATGCGCTGGCCGTATGGCTTCCGAACGTCGTGCCGGCCTTGAGAGAACCGGCCTTGCACGCCCTCGTGACCGCGCCCGTGCTGCTGCTTGCCTTCTGGCTCGCCACGACCTTGTACGTGGCGCTCGTGAAGTACTGGACCTCCGAAGGCGACCGCGAATGGTGGTCGCGATCGGGCGCGTGGTGGCTGCGCTTCTCACTGTGCTGGCTGCTCGGCTTCAGTCTCGTGATATGCGTGCCCGAATTGATCGCCGAAGCGCTCGACGGGAAAGAAAAATCGGTGGCGGCTGCCGGCGGGCTGTGGGGCATCGCCGTCGCGGCGATCGGCTACTGGACGAAGAACGGCGCGAAGATCACCGATCGGGCGCAAACCGTCGCCGGCGCCATCGGACTGCGGCTCCTCGATCTGGCGGCGATCGTATTCATCGTCGCGGTGCTGATCGCGTTCTGCTTCGCGATCGATTTTGCCGTCAGAATACACCCGAAGCCTTCGAGACGGTGCAGGAGATTCGCCGCGAAGGAATGGCAGAGAAGTCTCCGCCCGCGATCGAAAGGAAGGACGCGCGGGCGTCCGCGGACGCGATCCCGCTCGGCGCGCCCGCTACGGAAGCGAACCGCGCCGCGGACGAGTCCTGGGGCAAGGCCTATGCCCGCCGCATGAATGCCGCGGGCGTTGCATGGCCGCTGACGTTATTCGCCCTGCTGCTCGTGTTGTCGGCCGTCACGGCCGGATTCGTTGGCGTCAACACTTTTTCGCTGCACAGCATGTACGGCAACCGGCTCGTTCGTGCGTACTTCGGGGCGGCGCGCGATCCGAATAAACGCGAGCAGCACTGGTTCACGGGTCTCGACTTCGGGGACAACGTGACGATGGGCGAGCTCGAGACGGGCCGGATTCGCGGCGCAGTGCACGGGTTGACTGGCGCGGACGGTAAGCCCGCCGGCACTCGCCGCCTGCTGCATGTCGTCAACATCGCGCTGAACCTCGTGTCCGCCACCGGCGGTCGCCTCGAATGGCAGCAGCGCAAGGCGGCCTCGTTCACGGTGTCGGCGCTCCATTCGGGCAGCAACGTGGTCGGCTTTCTTCCTTCGCGCGACTATTCGGGCATCAGCCTGGGCCGTGCGATGGCGATATCGGGTGCGGCCGCCTCGTCGAACATGGGCTATCACTCTTCCGCGCCGGTGGCGATCGTGATGACGCTGTTCAACGTGCGCCTCGGATGGTGGCTGCCCAATCCCGGATACACGGGGAGAATGGCGGCCTTCGCCAACGCCGCGAGCGAACCGCGCTGGGCGCTGCGGCCGCTCCTGTGGGAGGCGCTCAGCGCGACGAACGAGCGTCGGCCGTACCTCTACTTGTCCGACGGCGGCCACTTCGACAACCTGGGGCTCTACGAGATGGTGCGCCGGGGCTGCCGCCGCATCCTCGTCGTGGATGCGACCTCCGATCCGCAATGCGCCTACAAGGATCTGCAGGACGTGATGCGCAAGATCCGTGTCGATTTCGGCATCTCCATCGACTTCGCACCCGAGACGCTCGACAAACCGCGTCGCTGCATCATCGGCCACATCGGATATCACGACGGTGCGCCGGGCGTTGTCTACTACGTGAAACCGACTCTCTGCGGCGATGAACCGCTCGACGTGATGCACTACGCGCAGGAGAGCCGCTCGCGCGATCCGAAGAGCCCGTTTCCCCACCAGTCCACGGGCGATCAGTTCTTCGACGAAGCGCAGTTCGAAAGCTACCGGCTCCTGGGCTGGCATACGATCGCGAAGCTCTGGAAGCCGGCGGCAGGCGGCAACACGGGGTGGCCCGACGAGCCGGCACTGGCGGCTTATGAGCAGAAGGTCGCGGCCTACGCCAAGCGCGTTCAGGCCGAGAAGGCCGCAGGCAAAGCGCGCGGCCTGTTCAGGCGCAAAGAAGAGAAGGAGCGAGCATGACAACGAGTCCTGCTGCCGAGCAGCCGAACTACTTCATGTATTTCCCGACGCACTACCGCTGGTCCGCGGAGATGCTCGCCATGCTGGCACCGCGCCTTACGGAGGAGCCGGATATCAGCGAGATCGATCGCATCGGCAGGCAGTTGAAGTCCTGCGTCGGCGATGACGACGCCTGGTTCCGTGCGTGGACGGCAGGCGGAGACCTGATGCGCCGGCGTGCGGCGGAAGCGGAGGGCGCACGACATCGCTTCACGGCGGCGTCGCGTTACCTGCGTGCGTGTGCCCAGTATCAGCACGCCGAGCACTTCCGGCATCCGAAGGACGCAGCGGCGATGGACACGTTCCGGCGCTCGCTCGAGTGCTTCGATAATTACATGAAGCTCACCGATCGTCCGCGCATCGAGAAAGTGGAGATTGCCTACGAGCACGGCAGGCTTCCCGCCTATCTTCGTCCACGCGGAGTGGAAGAAGGGGCCGCGCGCGCCCTGCGTCGTGCGCTTCGGTGGCTTCGACACCCAGAAAGAGCTGCAGTACCTGCGGGGCGTCGGCGATCTCGCGCGCCGCGGCTTCTCGGTCTTGCTGGTCGACGGCCCCGGGATGGGCGAGTCGATCCGCTTCCGCAATATCCACCTGCATCACGACTACGAGCTCGCAGGCAGCGCGTGCCTCGATTATCTCGCCACGCGTGCCGACGTCGACAGCGATCGCGTGGCGGTCGTCGCGTTGAGTCTCGGCGGCTACTATGCACCGCGCTGTGCCGCGCTCGATCATCGCTTCGCCGCGTGCATCGCCTGGGGCGCGCAGTGGGACGTGCATGCGTTGTGGGTGAAGCGGATAGCCGCAATGAAGGAGGGCAAGCCGGTCGCGCTGCCGGTTCCCGCTGATCACGTGAAGTGGGTATTCGGTGTGGAGACGTTCGAGCAGGCGCTCGCGAAGCTCGAAGCCTTCAGGCTGGACGGCATCGTGCAGAAGATGAAGTGCCCGTTTCTGCTCACGCACGGCACCGAAGACAAGCAGGTCCCGATGTCGGACGCGCAGAAGCTCTTCGATGCCGTCGGCTCGGAAGACAAGACCTTCCGCGTCTTCACGCCCGAGGAAGGCGGCGCGCAGCACTGCCAGCGCGACTACCTCACCGCCGTGTGCGACGTGATGGCGGACTGGCTCGCGGACAAGCTCCAGGCTCGTGAGGCCGTCTCTACTGCGGCTTGATGCCCATCGTCCCGATCACCTTCGTCCACTACGGGGCGCCGGCCTCGGCGAACGTCGGCACCTCGGGCAGGAACGGGACCGCGTGACAAATGCTGACGTGATCTCGTAGTCCCTTGACGGCCCCGCTTCAGCTCGTCTTCGTTGCCAGCACGACGTTTCTCAACGCGCGGGCGCGCACGAGCGAGAGCCATACGTAGGCAAGCACGATCGCCGCGCCGCCCGCGAGCGCAAGCCGCGGGCCGACCAGCGCCCCGGCGCTGTTCAATAGAAATCCGCTGAAGAACATCAGGCTCCAAACCAGCGCGAACGTGCTCATCACGCGCCCGCGGTAGCTGTCCTCGACGAGCGTTTGCAGCATCACCTGCACGCAGGTCAGGAAATAGGCGTGGCACAAGCCGGAGAGCAGAATGAAAGAGAAGGAGAGCCAGTACCAATCGCTGAAGGCGAGGCCGATCAGCGCCAGGTTGTAGATCGTCAGAGCGCTGACGATCAGGTTTCTCGCCGAGACGTGCAGTTGCAACCAGGCGTAGGTGAAGAACCCGATCAGCGCGCCGGCACCGGCAGCGGCGGTGAGAATGCCAAGACCGCGCGAATCGACCATCAACAGATCCTTGGCGAACACCGGCAGCACGTGGATGAAGCCCATGGCGAGTGTCGCGTTCAGCAGCGAGGCGCCGATCGCTTTGGCGAAGGCTTCGTTCGCGCGTATGTAACGCACGCTGTCCGTAAAGTTGCTCAAGAGGCTGCCGTGCGAAGGCGCCGCTTCGCGCTCGGGATGGATGAAGAACAGCATCGCCGCCATTGTCGTGACGGCCGCCGCGCTCAGCAGAAAAACCGGTGGCGCACCCGCCGCCGCGATGAGGAAGCCCGCGATCGACGGGGCGATCACCCGGCTGCCGCCGAAAGCCATCGAGATGAGCGGCACCCCCGAGCGCAGAAGGATGCGCGGCAGCAGGCGCGGGAAGAACGCGGCACGCGCAGGCTCGTCGATCGCGCCCGACAGGCCCACCAGGAACGCACCCAGCGCAAGATGCCACAACTGCGCCATGCCGAGCATCGCCGTCACGCCTACGATGATCATTCCGATCGCGGCATTGGCCTGCGCCGTACCGATCAGCTTGCGTGCGTCGATCCGGTCGGCCAGCACGCCGCCGAGCAGCGTCAGCGTGAACTGCGGAAGGAACCCGCACAGGTGGACGAAGCCGAGCTGCGCCTGCGAGCCCGTGATCTCGAAGGCGAGCCATCCCAGCGTAAAGGCGAACATGTGCTGCCCCACCACCTGCGTGACGAGCGCAAGCCAGTAGAGGCGAAAGCTGCGCACCCTGAGGGCGGCGAGGGGATTGGCTTCGTCTTCGGAGGGTGGGGCGGCTTTGGCTGCCATGTTCGAAGCTTACCGCAGCCACCTCGCGCACCGACGAGCTTGTCGAAGGTCGGTGTGCGGAGCAGATCGCCCGCCTCATTTCAAAGGCCGCCGGCGATCTGAATTGGCTCATGGAGCAGGCGGCTCGAGCCGCTGTCTGCTCTCAAACCGACGTGCCGTGACACGACTCCGCCGCATGCTCCGCTGCCACCAACGCGGTCACACCGCTCTTCGCAAGCCCGCCGGTGTAGCCGACCGCCGGCCCGCCTTCGAGTCCCCCGGTTGATGAGCCCAGCGCGTACAAGCCTTCGATGATGCTGCCGTCTGCGCGAAGCGCGCACGCGTGCTCGTTTACGCGGATGCCGCCCATCGTGTAGGTGATGCCGGCGCACATGGGCACCGCATAGAACGGGGCTCTGCGATCGGGAGCGCGTGGTGCCGTCCGGTGTGTCGCGACGGCTCGAGGTCCGAAGCGGTTCGCGCGCCGCCTATCGCTGCGTTGTATTCGGCAACGGTGCGTTCGAGAGCATCAGTGCGGATCGACGCGGCCGCCGCCAGCGCAGCGAGCGTTTCCGCACGATGAATCGTCGCGCCTTCGCGTTCGAGATGCGGATTGGCGGGGATGAGGCCGTTGCGGCCGGCGCCTGCCCAGATCGCGCTGTCGAAAATGACGCACGCGCTCAACGGGTCGTCGAGTTGCGCCACCGCGTTCGCCACGTACACGCCGCCGCGTCCTTCGTCCGTGAAGCGCCGTCCATTCGCGCCGACGACGATGCCGGCCGTGACGAGGCTGTCGAGGTATGGATACGGCCACAAATTGTCGTTCGTGAGTGCGTCCTTCGACAGCGTGTGACCGTAGAAGCGATCGAGACCGACGAGGTCCGCTCCGACTGCGGCCGCCATCGTCAGTCCGTCTCCGCGGCCGGTTCCGGCGCCGCGCTGCCTGAGCCGTTCGGGATGCTTGGAGATGTATTTTCGAACGAGGTCGGGGTTTCCCTGGAAGCCGCCGTCCGCAATCATGACGGCGCGGGCGGAGTAGGTCTTCGCGGCGCCCTGAATGTTTGCGACGACGCCCACACATCGGCGGTCGTCCATGACGAGCGATGTGGCACGGGCGCCGCGCACGAGCGTGCCGTTACGGGAGAGAAGGCGGCTTTCCAGCGTACGCAGGAGTACGTCGCCGGAGCGGCCCTCCCAGTCGAGGCCGGGCCGGCTTCGGCCGGGCGGCGCCAGCACCCATTTGTGGTATTCGGAAGCGCTCGCACGGATGAAGCGCATGCCTTCGTCCTGAAGCCACTTCACGACACGCCGGCCCTCGCGTGCGATCACCTGCGCGAGCCCGCGCGTCACGAAGCCTTCGGAGCCTTCGAGGATCTTCTGCTCGAGCGTCGCTTCGTCCAGCGTGATCTCGCGCAGGCCGATGTGCAGCGTGCCGCCGGTGAAGCGTGTGTTGCAGAGATACTTCTCCTCGGTCCCTTGTTCGAGCACGATCGGACGCAGTCCGAGTTGCGCCGCTCGATTGGCCGCGACGAGGCCCGAGATGCCGCCGCCGATGACGACGACGTCGTAGTGGACCGAGTCAGACATGCGTACTCACGCTCATCGAAGCGTCCGGCTCCCGACAGGATGGGCAGAACGCGTCGCCATTCTATGCGTGCAGCGCGAAGATCATGCGTAACAGGGCCGGGTGTTCGACCACCGCCGGACGCGCGCTCAGTTACAGAGGGCGCTGTTGCGCCGCGAGCGGTCGATAGAGTGTGAGGTCGTGTACGCCGCGGATGCGTGCGACATCGGCTTCCTGTACCGACGGCGATGCCACGATGCGGGGTGCTTTTGTGAAAGCCGGTGGATTCGAGCCACGCTGGTTTCACGCCCGGCACTTCCACGTCCGCAGAGGCGGCGTCGATCGAGGCGAGGTATTCGCCCTCGCGCACTTCAGGCGCGATACCGATGCCCTCGAACAGGTTGCGTATCCACACCTGATAGGCCGGATGAAAGCGCACGCTGTTCATGCCGCCGCCGCCCGCGTCCATGTACGCACGGCTTTCGAAAACGCCCGGAGAGTCGACCGTGTAGACCGCCATGTAGCGCGGAGGCGCGCCTTCGACGGCATTGAAGCGCTGCGCCGTGCGAAATCCCGGCACGGCGAGGAGAACCTTAAGGTTGGCGTGGTACCACGCGTTCCATTCGTCCTCCCATTCGGGACGGTCAACCACGTGCTGGACCATGTAGATGGTCATCTCTTCGTCCTCGTGCTCGATACGCCCGTCGCGACGCCGCTGTACGGCGGCCACCCGGTGCGCCCGTTGCGGCATGAATTGAATCGCGGTTAAATTCTGCCACATCGCGCGACCGCGGAACACCGAATGGAGCGGAAGCGGAAAGGCGTTGGCGCCGCAAGGCGATGGAGCATGCAAACGGTTCCCGCGAGTCCTGCCCATCGCGCTGCTTGCGTGGCGACTGACGATTCGAGCATCGCCGTTGCGAACAGGAGGAGGGCTGATGTTGTGTCGGGTTGCCGCCGCGTTCACCGCTGCGCTTGGGATTGCGCTCATGTCGCATGCATCCGCACAGGGCTATCCCGCGAAGCCGGTGCGGATGATCGTCGGTTTCGCGCCCGGCGGCGGTACGGACATCATGGCGCGCGTCATCGGCAAGAAGCTCGCGGACGCGTGGCCTCACGCACTCGTCGTCGAGAACCGGCCGGGCGCGGACGGTTCGATCGCGACGGAGCTCGTCGCGAAAGCAACCCCCGACGGCTATACGCTCGTGATGGTGTCCAACGCGCACACGATCACGCCGTTTCAGCGGAAACTCGGCTATGACCCGGTGAAGGACTTCGTGCCGGTCACGCTCGTCGCGTCGAATCCCAACCTGCTCCTCGTCCATCCTTCGTTGCCCGTGAAGAGCGTGAAGGACCTCATCGCGCTGGCGAAGGCACGTCCCGGGCAGCTCACGTACGGCTCGAGCGGCAGCGGCACGTCGCCCTTCCTCGCGATGGAGCTCTTCAAATCGCTCACTGGTACCGACATCGTCCATGTGCCCTATAAGGGGAGCAATCCCGCGGTCACCGACCTCGTCGGCGGACACATACAGCTCATGTTCGGCGCGGTCTCGACCACGTTCCCGCACGTGAAGTCCGGCAAGCTGCGGGCGATTGCGGTCAGCAGTCCGACGCGCTGGCCGTCCGTGCCCAACGTGCCGACGGTCTCGGAATCGGCTCTGCCCGGTTTCGAAGCGGCGACGTGGTACGGATTGCTCGCGCCCGCCGGCACCCCGCAGCCGGTCATGGCGAAGCTGCATGCCGATATCGCAGGCGTCCTCCATCAGCCCGACGTGAAGGCCTACGGCCTGGAGCAGGGGTTTCAGACGATCGGCAACAAGCCCGACGAGTTCGCCGACATCATCCGCAGCGACATGCTGAAGTGGGGCAAGCTCCTGCGCGGCCTGCCGGGAACCGGTGGGACGTAGGTGCTTAACGGTCGTTAAAGAACGCTCGGGCCAGCCCACGCACGATGAAAGCAACGGCGGGAGGCCGTCCTAAGCCGCTTTCTGCGTTGCCTTTGCGCCCTCGCGCGACGTCGTGGCGATCGACACGGCATAGTCCGCGTAGAGCGCCGCCACGTCCTTCACCGCCATCGATCCGTCCGGCCGGAACCACGCAATCAGGTGCTCGACCATGCCGATCAGCGCGAACGCGCTCGGCGCCGCGGGGAGGCGGCTTTCATTGCCCTGAACCGCCGCGACGAGATCGCGACATATCCCGTAGAACTCGCGCTCGAGCGCCGTGATGCGCTGCCGCTGGCGCTCGGGGAGGCTGTTGCGCAGGTGCCCCAACGCATAGATGCGCTCGTAGGCGGCGGATAGCTCCTGCTGCTGGAGCTGCCACAGCACATATGCATACGTGAACTCCCACAGTCGCTGCTTCGGATCCGCGGAATGGATGAACGTGCGGACGAACTGGATCAGGTCGGCGATCGTATGCTCGAGGAAGGCGACGAGAATCTCTTCCTTCGACCGGAAGTACCAGTAGAGGGCGGGGGCAGTCATGCCGAGGCGCCGCGCGATGTCGTTCATGCCCGCGCGTTCGTAGCCGTGCTCTCGATAGATCTCCGCCGCCGCGCGCACGATGCGCCGTCGCAGAGCTTCGTCGCGTTCGGTGGCGCGGTCGCGCTCAGCCGGCGCACGCTTCGTGGCCTTCAGTGGCTTCGTTCGCTTTGAAGCCCCGCGCGTGCGACTCGCTTCTTTCTTTCGTGCCATGAACGTACCGATTCGCCGATTTGGTGCTCATTTAAGATCCCGGCGCGGCGCGCTGGAAGTGACCGTAATCACACGGTGCCGGCCGCGCACAGCGCCTCGATCTCGTCCGCGGCGAGCCATGCGGAAAGCGCTTCGCGCGTGCCTTCCGGCGTGATGCCTCGGGGCAGCGTGGGCACACTCTGTCCGCTGCGGCTGAAGCGCGGCGCGGGCGCGGGCTGAACGACGCCGTCGATCTCGCATGAAAGTCTGCGCGCTCGTCGAGGTGCGGATGGCGCGGCGCTTCGCGCCACGAGAGCACCGGCGCGAAGCACGCATCGGTGCCTTCGAGCGATCGCGCACCACTCGGCCCGCGTCTTCGTCCGGAAGCGCGCCGCCAGGATCTCTTTCGCTTTCGGCCAGTTCGCGGGATCCATCTGAGTCGCCGATCGTCGTCGGCATCGACCCCGAGCCGCTTCAGCAACTCGGCGTGAAACCGTCGCTTCGAGCGCCGCGACGCTCACCCACTGGCCGTCCGCGCATTCGTAGACCTGGTAGAAGTGGGAGCCCGAATCGGTCGCGTTGGTACCGCGCTCGTCGCGCCACAGGCCGGCCGCGTGCATGCCGAAGAACATCGTCTGCAGCGACGCCACGCCGTCGATCATCGCCGCATCGACCACCTGGCCCTTGCCGGACTGCGCGAGCCTCGATGATCGCCGCGAGCACGCCGAACGCGAGATACAGCGCGCCGCCGCCGAAGTCGCCGATCAGGTTGAGCGGTATCGACCGGCGCCTCGCCGCGGCGACCCATCGCGTTGATCGCGCCGGTGAGTGCGACGTAGTTGAGGTCGTGCCCCGCGGCCTGCGCGAGCGGCCCGGTCTGGCCCCATCCGGTCACGCGCCCGTAGACCAGACGCGGGTTGCGTTCGAGGCATACGTCGGGCCCAAGGCCGAGGCGCTCCATCACACCGGGCCGGAAGCCTTCGATCAGCGCGTCGGCCTGCGCGACCAGCTTCAGCACGAGCCCGAAAGCCTTCAGGCGTCTTGAGATCGACGGCGATCGCGGGGCGGCTGCGCAGGAGCAGATCGTATTTGCGCGGGCGCTTCAGCCCGAGGTCCACCGGCTCCTTGCGCTCGATGCGGATCACGGTGGCGCCGAGATCGGCGAACAGCATCGCGCACATCGGCGCGGGGCCGAGACCCGCGAGCTCCACGATCTTGAGACCGGCGAGCGGCCCTTTGCGCGTCACCGGCTCATCCCGCGATCTCGGCGTCGCTGTAGCCCATCGCGGAGAGCACCGCGTGCGTGTGCTCGCCGAGCGTGGGCGGCGGCGACCGGATGGCGCCCGGCGTCTTCGAGAAATGCACGGGGATCGATGTCGTCACCATCGGCCCGGCCTGCGGATGCGCGATAGCGATGGAAGAAGCCGGTCTCGACGAGATACGGATCGCGCGGCAGGTCCGCGAGTGCTTTCGCGACGCCGTTCGGCACGTCCGCCGCATCGAGCCGTTCACGCCATTCGGCGGTGGTGCGCTTCGCCATCTCTGCCGCGATCAACTGATAGAGCTCCGCGAAACGCTTCGAGCGCTCCGGCAGCGTCGCATAACGCGGATCGTCGGCGAGCTCGGGGCGGCCGCATGCCGTGAACAGCCCCCGCCATTGCGCGTCGCTCGTCGCCATGAGACAGATGTGTCCGTCCTTCGTCGCATACGGGCGCCGGTACGACATGAGCGCGCGGTCGTAGCCGAGCTCGCCCATCGGCTCGTCGAACACGCCGCCCCAGAGATGCTCGATCAGGTTGAACGACATCATCGTCTCGAGCATCGGCACCTGGACTTCCTGCCCCTCGCCGGTGCGCTCGCGATGCACGAGCGCCATGCCGATCGAGGAGGCGAGGATGTGGCCGCAGAACTTGTCCGCGATCACGGTCGGCAGGTAGCGCGGCTCGCCGGTGGAGAGCGCCATGATGCCGGCAATGCCGCTCTCGCCCTGGATCACGTCGTCGTAGGCGGGGCGGTCGCGATAACGTCCGTCCTGGCGATAGCCCGGCGCGAACGCATAGACGATGCGCGGATTGCGCGCGGCGACGGCTGCATAGCCGACCCCGAAGCGTTCGGCGGATTGTGCGCGCGTGCTGTGCACGAACACGTCCGCATCGTCGAGCATGCGGTTGAGCGCTTCGAGCGCCTTCGGCTGCTTGAGATTCAGCACGACGCTCTTCTTGTTGCGGTTCATGCCGAGGAACATCGCGGTCATCTCGGGATAGCGCGACGGCCCGATCTTGCGATTGAGGTCGCCGCCGGGCGATTCGATCTTGATCACTTCGGCGCCGTAGTCGCCGAGGATCTGCGTTGCGACCGGCCCCAGGATGAACTGCGTCATGTCGACCACACGAAAGCCGGCGAGCGGCCCGGATGCGCGCGGCTTCGGCTCACTCATGCGGGGCCCGGCACTTCACCATCCGGAGCGGCGTATACGTGATCGCCTTCGTGCCGTCCTGCTTCACGATGTCGTTGCGCGTGCGCACGAGCCCGCGGCCCGGGCGGCTGCGGCTCAGCCGTGCTTCGATCACTTCCACTTCGACATGAATCGTGTCGCCGGCAAAGACGGGACCGTGGATGTTCAGTTCCATGCCGAGGAATGCGAATGCCGTGTGCTGCATCGTCGCCTGCGCGAGAAGGCCTTCCGCAAACGCGTGCGTGAGCATGGCCGGCGCGAGGCGTCCTTTGATGTCCGAGTCGTTCTTCAGAAACTCGATGTTCGTGAAGAGCACCTCGGTCAAGCCGGTGCAGTTCACGTAGTTGACGATGTCGACTTCGGTGATGGTGCGGCCGATGGTCTTGAACCGGCGTCCCACCGGCAGATCTTCGAAGTGCAGTCCGAGCCCGACGGTTTCCATCCCTTCTCCTTCACTCCTCGTAGCCGAGCTTCTGCCGCCGGTCGAGCCACCAGCCGTATGTCACGGGCAGCGACTTGTATTCGAGGTCGGCGCCGAGCGTGCGTGCTGCATGCGCGGGCCAGAACGGGTTGTCGAGGATCTCGCGGCCGATGGCGACGAGGTCTGCCCGGCCCTCGGCGATGATCCTCTCCGCCTGCTTCGCGTGAACGATGAGGCCGACCGCCATGGTCATGATGTCCGCCTCGCGCCGCACGTATTCCGCGTAAGGCACCTGAAAGCCGAGCTTCAGCTTGCCGCGGCCCGCCGTGGGCGAGCGGATCGAGATGCCGCTCGACGAGCAGTCGATCACGTCCACGCCGCGTGCCTTCAACTCGCGTGCGAGCACGGCGCTGTGCTCGAGCGTCCAGCCGCCTTCGTCGACGGCCGAAACGCGGAAGAAGAGCGGCTTCTCATCCGGCCAGACCGTGCGAACGGCTTCCGTCAGCTCGAGCACGAAACGCAAACGGTTGCGCAGGCTCCCGCCATACTCGTCGGTGCGGCGGTTCGAAACGTCCGATAGAAATTCATGGAGGAGATAGCCGTGTGCGCCGTGGAGCTCCAGCACCTCGAACCCGGCGTCGAGTGCACGCTTCGCGGCTTTCACCCAGGCGCCGATGACCTCGGCGATGTCCTGCTTCGACATCTCCTGCGGCGTCGGCCAGCCGTCCATATAGGACACCGCGCTCGGAGCGATCACCGGCCAGTGCGCTTCACCTTCCACGGGCTTGCTGCGGTCGAGCGGACCGAAGCCTTCCCACGGTCGCGCGTTGCCGGCTTTGCGTCCGGCGTGGTTCAACTGCATCCCGGGAACGGCACCATGCTTCTTCACGAACGCCGTGATCCGGCGCAGCGGCTCGACGTGCTCGTCATTCCAAAGCCCCATGTCGCCGACCGTGCCCAGTCCGCGGCGTTCGACTTTCGTCGCTTCCGTGAAGACGAGCCCCGCGCCGCCCATCGCGAACTTCGCGTAATGCGCGAAATGCCACTCGTTCGCGAAGCCGTCCGACGGCGGCGTACTGCGCCATCGGCGAGACGACGATGCGGTTCTTCAGCGTGACGCCGCGGATTTCGAGCGGAGAGAAGAGCTGCGACGGCGCGCGTTCCTGGATGGCTTCGGAGGGCATGCTCATCGGCGCGCCCGCCCGAGCAGCGCGTTCGCGATGATGTTGCGCTGGATTTGATTGGTGCCTTCGACGATCTGGAGCACTTTTGCGTCCCGCATGTAACGGTTGATCGGAAATTCGGCGGAGATGCCGGCAGCGCCGAAGAGTTGCACGGCATCGGTCGTCACCTTCATCGCGACGTCGCTCGCGAAGCATTTGGCCATCGCGGCGTAGGGCGCGAGCTCGCTGCCGGACGTGCCCGCATCGACCATCGCCGCCGCACGATACACGAGGCTGCGCGCCGCCTCGGTTTGCATGGCCATGTCGGCGAGCATCCAGCGCACACCCTGGAAATCGGCAACGGCCTGGCCGAAGGCGTGCCGTTCCCTGACGAACGCGGAGGCATGATCGATCGCCCCCTGGGCGAGCCCGACGCCCCGCGCGCCGTGGATCGGGCGCGCCGTATTGAACGTTTCCATGACCGCCTTGAAGCCCTTGCCTTCTTCGCCAAGCCGATTCTCGTCGGGCACGAACACGTCGTCCAGAAAGAGCGGACACGACGGGATGCCGCGCGCGCCCATCTTCTCTTCCGGGCGGCCGATCGTGAGCCCCTTCGCGTTCGCCTCGACGATGAAGAGGTTGATGCTGCCACGGCCTTCGTCTTCGCCTGTCTTCGCGCCGATGAAGATGAGCTCGGCGACCGGCGCGCCCGTGCACCAGATCTTGGAGCCGCTCAGGCGATAGCCGCCCGGCACGCGCCGTGCGCGCGTGGCGATGCCGGCCACGTCGGATCCGCTCTGCGGCTCGGTGATGGCGATGGCGCCGCGTGTCTGTCCTTTGGCAAGCCCGGGAAGATAGCGCGTCTTCTGCGCTTCGGTGCCGCAGGCGAGCACCGCGCCGATAGGTGTCCACTGCACGACGAGGAGATAGGCGGTGTTGTAGCAGACGCGGGCGAGCTCTTCGACCACGAGGCTCGCCGCCAGCGTGCTGCCGGTGCCGCCATACGTCTTCGGAAAGGGCAGCGAGAAAAGTCCCAACTCCCGCAGGAGCTCGAACATGTCCTGCGGATACTCCCCACTGCGGTCGATCTCGTTGGCGCGCGGCGCGACTTTCTCACGGGCGACGCGGCGCACGAGTGACTGGATCTGCCGGTGCTCCTCCTCAAGCGTGAAGCTCATCGTCGGACGTATTATTGACTCGACACCGGGAGTTCCCTATCTTCGGGCGAGCTAGATTAACGACCATTCAATTGAACTGCAAGCCGACGACAGACGTGGTGCGCGTTGTCTGAGACCCGCAGAGTGGCTTTGATCACCGGCGCGAACCAGGGCATCGGCTTCGCGGTCGCGCAGGCGCTTGCGGCCGACGGTTTTCGCATCGTGGTGAACGGGCGACGGGAGAACGCGGTGGAGGAGGCCGCACGCCGGCTGTGCGGCGAGGGGCTTGATGCGATCGGCATCGCCGCCGACGTATCGGACGAGCAGGCCGTCGCCCGCATGTTCGAGGCGATCGAGGCGCGCTTCGGGCGTCTCGACATCGTCGTCAACAACGCGGGGATCGCGCCGCGCATCGCCGGCCGCAGCGCGCGCGTCGAGGACACGCCCGTTCGATGACTGGCAGAGAACGATCGCCGTGAATCTGACCGGCGCCTTTCTGGTTTCGCGTGCCGCAATCGCGCCGATGAAACGAGAGCGCTGGGGACGCATCATCAACATGGCGTCTCAATCGGGCCGCATGTACACGGGCTTCGGCAGCGCCTGTTACGCTGCGTCGAAGTCGGGCCTGATCGGGTTCTCGCGCGTGCTGGCGGGGGAGGTCGGCGAGTATGGCATCACGGTGAATTGCGTCTCTCCCGGACGCATCAAGACCGCGATGGCGGCGAGCTTTGCGAACGAGAGCGAGGTGGATCGGCAATACATCGTGCGCACGCCGCTGCGCAAGGTCGGCACGACCGAAGACGTCGCCGGCGCGGTGCGCTACCTCGTATCCGACGCGGCCGCGTTCATCACCGGCACGGTGATCGACGTGACCGGCGGGTTTTTCATGCCGTGACGTCAGGTAGCTGTGCTTGCGCTCCAGCCCATCGTCATTCCGGTGCCAGACCGGAATCCAGGCGCCGCAAACCTTCGTCATTGCAGTGCGAGACCGGAATCCAGGCGCCGTCAGGCCGTCGTTCTTCGGCGCCTCGATGTGCACGAACACATAGCCGTCCGGCCATTTAACCGCTGTTCAACGGAGTCATCATGAGCGATACCGCACGCCGCTTCCGCCCGCGGGACGTGGATTTCAAGACTTTCACACCGAAGCACTTCCTCTGGCAGCTCGACGGGAAAGTGGCGACGATCACGCTGAACCGGCCCGAGCGCAAGAACCCGCTCACGTTCGAGTCCTATGCCGAGCTGCGCGATACGTTCCGCAATCTGACGTATGCGGACGAAGTGAAGACTGTCGTCATTGCCGGCGCCGGCGGCAACTTCTGCTCGGGCGGCGACGTGCACGAGATCATCGGACCGCTTGTCGAAATGCAGCGCAAGGATGACATGTCCGGGCTGCTCGAGTTCACGCGCATGACGGGCGACCTGGTGAAGGCGATGCGCGCCTGTCCGCAGACCATCATCTCGGCGGTGGACGGTGTGTGCGCCGGCGCCGGAGCGATCATCGCGATGGCTTCGGACATGCGCTACGGCACTGCGCAGAGCAAAGTGGCATTCCTGTTCGTGCGCGTCGGTCTTGCGGGCGCCGATATGGGGGCCTGCAACATTCTGCCGCGGATCGTCGGCGCCGGGCGTGCAGCCGAGCTGCTCTACACCGGGCGCTCCATGGACGGCGCCGAGGCCGAACGCTGGGGGTTCTACAACAAGCTGTGCGAGTCCAACGCGCTTATCACGGACGCGCTGGCGCTGGCGCGCTCCATCGCGTCGGGACCGACCTTCGCGCACGCCATGACCAAGCGCTGCATCCACCAGGAATGGAGCATGGGCATCGACGAGGCGATCGAAGCCGAGGCCCAGGCGCAGGCGATCTGCATGCAGACGAAGGATTACGAGCGCGCTTACAACGCGTTCGTCGCGAAGCAGCGGCCGGTGTTCGAGGGCGATTGAGAGGAAGAGCGTGAGCAAGTTGACCGTACTCGCAGGTTTTGCGGCGTCAGTGATACTGGCGCCATCCGTCATCAGCGCCCAGGACAAATACCCCGAGCGCCCGATTCGTCTCGTGTCTCCATTCGCTCCGGGCGCGTCCACCGATGCCGCGGCGCGCCGCTTCGCGCTCGTATTGACGCCGCTCATCGGTCAGTCGGTGTTTGTCGACAATCGTGGTGGAGGGTCGGGCTCGATCGCGGCCGCGGAAGTCGCGCGCGCGAAGCCCGACGGGCACACGCTCATCTTCGGCACCGTGTCCACTCACGTGCTCAACGTGCTCACGATGAAGAACCTGCCCTATGACCCCCTCAAGGACTTCGCGAACATCGCGCTGCTCGGCACGAACACCTCCTCCCTTGCGCTGCATCCCACGATCGCGAAGACCCTCCCGGAGCTGATCCAGCGCGTGAAGGCGATGCCCGGCAAGTTCTCGTACGGCTCCTCCGGGCAGGGCAGCATCCTGCATCTCGCCGGAGAGCTCTTCAAGGAGCGCGCAGGCAGGCTCGACATGGTGCACGTGCCGTACCGCGGCAGCGGCAACAGCGTGGTGGACGTGATCTCGGGCGAGGTGCCGATGGGCGTGATGGCGCTCGGCACGTCGATCCCGCATCATCGCGCAGGCAAGATCCGCGTGGTTGCCGCGTTCAGCGAGAAACGGTCGGGTGTGGCGCCGGACATTCCCACTGCGATCGAGCAGGGCGTGCCGAACATGATTTCATACTCGTGCGTCCTGCTGGCCGCGCCTGCCGGCACGCCGAAACCGATCGTCGATCAGCTCCATCAGGCGACGATGAAGATCGTGAACGACGAAGCGTTTCAGAAGGATCTGCTCGTGATCGGCTTCGATCCGGTCACGGACTCCAATCCGCAGAAGTCGGCTCAGTTCATTCGCGAGGAGCTGGCCAAGTGGGGGCCGCTCGTCAAAGCGACGGGATTGCAGGGGAATTGAGCGTCTGTCGACGCACACCACGGGCATCGCCTCATGACAGCCCTTCGAACGCGCCGCAGCGTGCGTGAAATTATCCGATCAGCTTGTCGTATTCGGCATGCGTGCCGATCCAAAACCAGAGAAGCCCGTCCGCTGCTTCCACGGCAAGCTCGATATCCGATACCGATGCGGGCAGACCAGAATCGACCTACTCTCTTGAGCCGAATGGAAGGATAGGTTGAATCAACCCGTAGATGCTCAAAGGCTTGATCCGCAAGCCTCTGGATGTCTGACGGCAACGCTCGGTAACACGTCCAGAAAGCCGGGGACGCGTGGTGTTTCAAAGCGGTGTCGACTTCCCGTCTGCGTGATCGCGAAGGGCCTTCTCTGCGAGTGCATCGAGTTTGCCGGAGGCCGCATCGTGCTCCAGCTTCCGATCCCACATCTGCCAATCGAACTCGAGGAACCAGGCGCGGAATTGCGCGAGTTCTTCGGGCGAAAGCGCCTGAATCTGTTCTTCCAGTTGTTCAATCTTGCTCATCGATGCAAGTCTAACATCAGGTCTTGAGACTGGGTGAGGTGCGAAGACGCTATTGTGGTGCTCGCAGATGAACTAAATCGCCGCTCGCGAGGTAAGCCGCTTCCTCGGGTGTCGACGTTCGCCCAAGCACGGCATTGCGATGCGGGTGACGTCCGAAGCGGGCGATGACGTCCCGATGTCCGCGTGCTTGCGACGCGGAATGCTCCAGGATCTTGCGCCATTGCGGCGGCGCCTCCGCAGCGAGCTCGTCGGCGAGCGCAACCGCGCGCTCGGTGTGCGCGAGCTCTTCGGAATGTCCGAAGGGAAGCATGAAGAAGATCTTCTGCCACGGCGTTTCGAGCGCCGCGTATTGGCCGTTTTCCAAGCCCTCGATCGCAAGCGCAAGCGCCTTGGGGTCCTGAGCGAAAGCCCGCGGCGTGTTCCTGTAAGCCGAACGGGAGAACTGATCGAGAACGATGATGAGCGCGATCCTCGACCTCGCTTCACCTGCCCAGCGATCGAGCTCGCCGCGCACTGCCCGCTCGAGCAACGGGACGAAACGCTGGACGATGGTGGCGTCGGCGCCGCCGCCAAACCACCATTTGAATTGACGGACCATTTGCTCGTGGTCCGCGTCCGCGAGGTCCGGGAACCAGAACCGAAGAATGTCCTCTGCGCCTTCAGCGTGCGTCGCGCGATCCGAGCTCGTCATCGATGGGTTCTCATGTACGCATGCTTACACTACTCCGCCTTGATTCCCGCCTGACGCGCAAGTTTCATTGCGACCTGCACTTCTTCGGCGATGAGCTTGTCGAGCTCCGGGTCGAGCATGCAGGCGCCTGTCGAGGGGCCTCTGCTCTGAATGCTTTCGGGCACGCAGCGCTCCAGGTCTTTGAACTAGGGCGTCAGCACCTGCTTCATCACCGTGCCCTTATAAACGAACTTCTGCGCCCTTTTTCCATCCTGCACTTCGGTTACGTAGAGATTGCCTTTGGCATCGACGTTCATATGATGCAGGACGTAGAACTCTCCGGGGGCGACACCGGGGCGCCCAAAGGAATCGAGCACCTGCAGGCTCCTGCGGTCGAGGATCCACACGCGCGCCGGGCTTCTGCTGGCGACATAGAGGAATCGCTGTTCCGGATCGTGTGAGAACGCGGTGCTCGCGACGGTCTGGCCATTGCCGCAATGAGGCGCCTCGCACCAGCGATCGATGAAGACCTGGTTGACGAACTTGCCCTCGAGCGTAAAGACCTGCACGCGCTTACCCCCGCGGTCCGAGACGTACACCAGCCCATCGTTTGAAACGCGTGCCGCATGCACCGGGTTGTCGAAATGATCGGGGCCGGGACCGGTTTCTTCCTTTGCGGGGATGCGTGACGCCTCCGGGACTTTCGGCTTGGGCGGGACCTTGTCGAGCGGCGCCTTGCCGAATGCGCCCCACATGCGCTTGAACGCGCCGGTGTCGGCATCGAACACGATGATGCGGCGGTTACCGTAGCCGTCGGCGACGAACAGCTCATTGGTCTTCGCGTAGAAGAACGTGTCGGCGGCCATGTTCACATTCTGCGTATCGCTGTTGCCCTTGCTCTCGCCTTTGCGGCCGATCTGCATCACGAACTTTCCGGCCTTCGTGAACTTCAGGAGGTGATGGTCGGTCTTGCCGTTGCCACCGATCCACACGTAGCCTTTCGGATCGACGTAGATGCCGTGCTCGCTCTCGGGCCAGTCGTAACCCGCGCCCGGACCGCCCCAGCCCTGGATGAAGTTGCCGTCTTCATCGAACTCGAGGACCGGCGGGGCGGCTTTGCTTTTCTGGTCGGCTCTCACGGTGGTCGGGCGCTGGAGTATCCAGGCGTGGCCCCGTTCGTCTACGGACACGCTGGAGACCTGGCCGAAGACCCACTGCGGCGGAAGCTTCGGCCACGACGGATCGACCTCGAACTGCGGCACTTCGCGCGCCTGGCGATCGCCGGTGGGCGCGGAGACGCAGGCAGCGATCGATGCGACGGCGACGATGGCGAATACGCTGCATGCGCGACGCAGGCACGTGGCTGTTTTCATAGGGTGCTCCCCCTTCGATCGTGTTCATCGTAACACTGCTCGTGCGGCGTGCTAGCAGGTCGCTGCAAAGTCGCGAAGTCGTCATTCCGGGGTAGGCGGAATCCAGAACCGGCTCACGCGGCCATGTCGATGGGCCTGGACCCCGGCTTCGCGCCGGGGTGACGAATCGTTTGCATCACGCTGCCAAGAAACGCCGAGCCATGAGCCCGGCACGTCGATCAGACGGTGCCAACCTGGCCGATGAGCTTCGGATTCCGGTCTGCACGATCGAGGGCACGCAGCAGCGTCACGATCACGTCGATGGTCGGCGTGGGTACGCCCCGCTCGTTTGCGAACGCCTGCACCTGTCCGAGCTGTGCATCGACCTCCAATCGACGGTTCGTCAACACGTCCCAGAGCATGGAATGCGGGCGCTGCTGCGAGTGTGCCTTCCCTCGCTGTGCGAGCTTCTCGACGTCCATTTCGGAACGCAGATCGATGCCCAGAGCCACGCCGACGTCGATGATCTCGCGCATGAGCCGCACCAACAACGCTCGCGTCTGCGGGTCGACGCCCAGCGCGTAGAAATCCAGGTGGGTCAGAGCGCTCACGGAGTTGCCCGTGGCGGTGGTCACGTTTTTCTGCCAGATCACCCGATGGATGTCGCGCGTCGCTTCCGCAGCGAGCCCCGCCTCCCCAAGCGCCTGCACGGCCTCTTCCAGGCGCGGGCTCAGTGAGCCGTCGGGTTCACCGATGACCCAGCGATTGTTGGCCGTGTGATTGATGACGGCCGGCGCCTCGAGCTCGTTGGATGAGTAGACCGCGCTGCCCAGCGCGCGCTCGGGCTTCACGTGGGTCCACAGCGCAGCGCCCGGATCCAGCGCAAGCAGCGGCCGGGGCTCACCCTCTCGTCCGTAATGCCACCACCAGGGAATACCGTTGACCATGAACAAGGCACAGCCTGCCGGTCCCAGCATCGATGCGATCGATTTGGCGATCGGCGGCAGGCCCGGCGCCTTGACGGTCACGATCACCAGGTCCTGCGGCGGCAAGCTCGTCGGGTCGTCGGTAACCACTGCGGGCATCGCTTTGATAACCTCACTTGCGCTGCGCAACAGCAATCCGCGGCTACGGATTGCAGCCAGAGTTTCGGCGCGTGCGATGACGCTGACGTCGTGGCGTTTTACCGCGATGAGCCGTGTGGCAACATGACCGCCGATGGCGCCGGCACCGTAGACGCAGATCTTCAACGAGTCTTCCTTCCCTGAAAACGATCCGACAAAGCTCATACGTTACATCGCGAGCGGCTCGGCGGGCAGTTCGGCAGAGTTCATCGCACGCCGACGTCTGGCCTCCGGGTGTAGCGATGCCTCACGTTCAACAAAGGCGGGCGTCGTGAAAGCCGCCCTCGTGGCGCCTGAATGGCCATCCCGCATCCAACCACCGGAGCACGCGATGTCGCTATACCAGGTTGTTTCTCCACTCGGCAGAAGGGCAGAGCAGCGGAAAGGTCATGCGCAGCGTCCGCGAACGCTCGACGGCGTGACCATGGGCGAGCTCTCGAACAACAAGTTCGACACCGACTTCACGTTCGACGTGATCGAGAAAGCGTTGCTGAAACGCTTTCCGAACATCCGCTTCGTTCCTCACACCGAGTTCGGCGACACCTACGGATCGCGCGAGACGGAGGTGATCGAGTGCGCTGCCGGAGAAGCTCGAGCGGCTCGAATGCGATGTCGTGATCTCCGGCAACGCCGGGTGAGGGAGCTGCACCGCCGCGAGTTCGCGAGCGAGCATTGCAGCCGAGAACGCCGGAGTTCCGACGGTCACGATCGCGATCGATCAGGGCTTCACGCGTTCGGTCAAGGCGATCGGCAAGCAGGCCGGGCTCGAGCTTGCGGTCGCGACCTACCCGGGCGTGATTTCCACGCACGAGCGCGAGACGATCGCGAGGAACATCGAGGACGTGCTCGTCGACCAGATCGTGCGGCAGCTCACGTCGGACGAGGCGCCGCGGAGACGGATGCACGGAGCGCGCCGCCCGGCCGAGCGGGAGATCGTTTTCACCGGGACGTTCGAGGACGTCAACGAGCTCTTCCATGAGCAACGCTGGAGCGACGGCCTGCCAGTCGTCCCGCCCACTCTGGAGAACGTCGAAGCGTTCCTGCGCTTCACCGACCGTTCGCCGGATGAGGTGCTCGGCGTGCTGCACCCAAGCCAGGCGCGGCGACGGTCTGGAACGTCGCGGTGAACGGCGTGATGGCGGGCTGCCGTCCGGAGTACATGCCGATTCTGCTCGCTATCGTCGAGGTCATGGCCGATCCGGCGTACGGCATGAAGCACGGCGGGAGCACGCCGGGCTGGGAGGCGATGATCATCCTGAACGGCCCGATCCGCGATCAGCTCGGGTTCGAATGCGGGCAGGGCGCTGCAGCGGCCCGGCAACCAGGCGAATACCAGCATCGGCCGCTTCTATCGGCTCTTCGCGCGGAATGTTCCGCGCTTCCTGCCCGGCTCGACCGACATGGCGACGTTCGGACAGATGTTCAGAGCCGTCGTCGCCGAGAACGAGCGAGGCGTGCGCCGAAATCGGGTGGTCAGCCGCTGCATGTCACACGCGGCTTCGACGCCGCGGACAACGTCGTCACGATCACTTCCGTGCGCACGCAGCGATCCGTTCACGACCGCCGGCGAATCCGCCGAGCGGCACCTCGACTATATCGTCGACTGGGTGAAGCGCATGATCGAGCCGTACCAGAGCTCGCGCGGCTACGTGGAGTCGCACGTGCTCGTGCTCACGCCGGTGATCGCTTCGCTGCTCGCGAAGGCGGGTTACTCGAAGCATGACGTCGCGGAGTACATCAAGAAGAACGCCATGGTGCCGGCGCGCTATTACGAGTGGAGCATGATGCTAGGCGATCATCACACACCGGGCACGACGCTCGCCGGGCTGGTCGAGGAGGGCGAGCTGCCGAAGGAATGGCACCTGTCAGATGACCCCGATCGGCTCGTTCCGCTGCTGCTGCCGCGAGAGCGAGTGGCTGATCGTCGTCGCCGGCGATCCGCTG
Source organism: uncultured beta proteobacterium (assembly GCA_963808765.1). GTDB lineage: Bacteria > Pseudomonadota > Gammaproteobacteria > Burkholderiales > SG8-41 > JAQGMV01. The sequence goes on along the minus strand of CAWEHH010000030.1, from coordinate 116,597 downwards.
CGAAACCGCTCGTGCATCTACCGGCAGAACTTCAAGCAGGGCTATGCGACGAGCAGGCGGGTGGTGGTGCCGAAGAACTGGGAGGCCCTGGTTGCGGAGAGTAGCCGCCGAACGGACAACTGATGACGTGTGCTACGGTTGTCTGCTCATCGTCGTCGGAGGGTGTAGCGTAGCGAGCGCAGTCTTGATCTCGGAATCCGTCTTGCCGCTTTCCTTTGCGTGTAGGAAAGCGCAGGCGCGTCGGGTGCGAGGAATGGGCGCAGCGCAGGCAAGCGGTCGGCGAGATCGGGATAACGCAGACAGATCGACGCAACCGCTGAAGGCTGTGCCAGCGCGCCCGTCATGTCTCCGACGAGGTGAACAACCGCGGCGCATGCTTTGACGTACTCGTCCAACTTATCCAGCGTTTCCGTGCCGGTCGGGATGAAGTCCTCCTGCACCGCGATGCTGACGTTCGGACGCGTCAGCGGCCGGCGCAGGGCGTCGCGATAGCTCCGAAACTCCGCGGACACGGCAGAAAGGAACAGCTGGATGTGCGGCATGAGCCGTGCTCCCACGTGAGACGACCGCCAGCACCAATTTAGGGCGGACATTTAATCCCATTGCGCGAGCCGGAACGAATTCGAACGCTGGCCAATCATAACGTCTTCGCCGGATAGTCTGACGAGCTTGCTACGGTGAATGCGACGAGCCACTGCGTCGACACGAGATAGGCGCCGTTCGCGCGCGCAAGCGCTCAATCATCAGCGGGCTCATGAGCTTTGGGCCGTAATGTCCGATGTGCCTATGGCGCTTTTACGACTGCGTAGGCACTTGATCCCCCTCACCCCCGGCCCCTCTCCCGAAGGGCGAGGGGAGGTTTTTGTGAAGCTTGCGCAATACCAATAGGAGGCTTTTCCGCATGTACAACACCAAAGCCTATTCCGCCGCCAGTGCGACCTCGCCGCTGGCATCCAGCACGATTCCGAGGCGCGATCCAACGGAGCACGACGTGCAGATCGATATCCTCTTCTGCGGCATCTGCCACTCGGACCTGCACCAGGTGAGAAACGAGTGGAGCGGCACGCTGCCGACGGTCTATCCCTGCGTTCCGGGGCACGAAATCGTCGGCCGTGTCGCGAAAGTCGGTTCCGCCGTCACGAAGTTCAAGCAGGGCGATCTCGCCGCGGTCGGCTGCCTCGTCGACTCCGATCGCACCTGCGAGAATTGCCAGGAGGGCATGGAGCAGTTCTGTCCGAATCTCGTCCTCACCTACAACGCGCCGGACAAGCATCTCGGCGGCATGACCTACGGCGGCTACTCGGACAGCATCGTCGTCGATGAGCGCTTCGTGCTGCGCGTGCCTTCGAATCTCGACCTCGCGGGCGCCGCGCCGCTACTCTGCGCGGGCATCACGACGTACTCGCCGCTGCGCCATTGGGGCGTGACCAAGGGCAAGAAAGCGGGCGTCGTCGGTCTGGGCGGGCTGGGTCACATGGCAGTGAAGCTCGCGCATGCGCTCGGTGCGCATGTCGTCGCATTCACGACGTCGCCGGGCAAGATCGAAGACGCTCTGCGTCTCGGCGCCGACGAAGTGGTCGTTTCGCGCAATGCCAACGAGATGCAGAAGCACGCAGGCGAGCTTCGACTTCATTCTGGATTGCGTCGCCGCCGATCACGACATCAACGCCTACATCCAGCTCCTGCGCCGCGACGGCAACATCACGCTCGTCGGCGCGCCGGAGAAGCCGCTCTCCGTGGCTGCGTTCGGCCTCATCTTCGGGCGCCACAGCCTCTCGGGCTCGCCCATCGGCGGTATCGCGGAAACGCAGGAGATGCTCGATTTCTGCGGGAAGCACGACATCACCTCGGATGTCGAAGTCATTCCGATCCAGAAGGTCAACGAGGCGTACGAGCGGCTGCTGAAGTCCGACGTTAAATACCGCTTCTCGATCGACATGGCCTCGCTGAGATCGGAGTGAGCAAAGTCACTCGCGGCCCGGCACTGAACGTGTTGGCTGTATCGAGGGCCTGTTCCTTGCATATTGCCTGCGCCGGGCCAGGGTCCGCCTCGCCGGCCTCGATCGCGAGGGGGCTGCGCCGGCGATCCTTCGAAGGAGCAAAACAGGTGGAAAGACGGACATTCTTGATCAAGGCAGCCGCTGTCATCGGCGGGACGGGCCTCGTAGCGGCAGGCTGCACCACAACGCAGCCGGATACCCCCGAGGACAGGACCGCCCGCCGGCGCGAAATCGACAGCGGCGCGGACGCGACGATGTCGCGGCTGTATTCCAATGCGAAGTCCGCGAAGGAGCTTGCGCAGCGGGCGCAAGGCATCCTTATCTTCCCGCGCGTGCTCTCGGGTGGTCTGGTGGTCGGCGGCGAGTATGGCGACGGCGTGTTGCGCACGGGCGGGCGCCCAGGGGGGTACTATCGCCTCGTGGGCGGCTCCCTGGGCTGGCAGGCCGGCGCGCAATCGCAGGCGATCGTGCTGATGTTTCTGACGCAGGACGCGCTCGACCGCTTCCGCAAGAGCAGTGGCTGGACGGCCGGCGTGGATGCGAGTGTCGCAATCGCGAACGTCGGTGCGACCGGCGACATCGACACGAACACGGCGAAGCAGTCGATCGTCGGTTTCGCGCTGACGAACGCCGGGCTCTATGCCGGCCTGAAGTTCGATGGCAGCAAGATTACGCGGCTGGAAATGTAGCGGCCCTTGCTTGCGCGCGGCCGGCACACGAGTATTCGTTGTCGGCCGGGCCTGCACCGGAAGAGTGGAACAATGGGAGTCGTACCGTCGAGTCGTGCGGCTCCGGTGATCGTGCAGCCGTCCGCAGTTCCGGTGGAATGATCAGGCGTGTCGCAGCGCGCTGTCACAGCTTGTCACGGCTCCGGATCCACTCACTCGTTCACCACGATCTTCGCGTCCTTCACGACTCTCTTCCATTTCTCGAGGTCCGCGCGCACACGGTCGCGGAACTCCTGAGGCGCACCGCCCGCGGGTTCCATGCCTTCGCGCTCGAAAAACTTCTGCATGGCATCCGTCTTCACGATTCGGGCGACTTCACGGTTCCAGCGCGTGACGATCTCCTGCGGCAGGCCTTTGGGTCCCCACATCCCGTACCAGTGGATCACCTCGTAGCCCGGCACGGTCTCCGCGAACGAGGGCGTGTCCGGCAGCGCGCGCGAACGTTGCAGTGTCGTGACGGCGATCACGCGCAGGCGGCCGGCTTTCACATGAGGCATCGCCGGCACCATGCTGTTCATGCTCACGGGAACTTCGCCGGACACGATGCCGGTCATGAGCGGCCCGCTGCCCTTGTACGGCACCTGCGTCATCGCGATCTTCGCATGCTGCTTGAAGAGCTCGCCCGCGAGATGCCCGAGATCGCCGACGCCCGCGGTGCCGAAGCTCAACTTGCCCGGATTGGCTTTCGCGTAGTTGACGAACTCCGGGAGGCTTTTCACGGGAAGCGACGGATGCACGAGCAGCACGAGCGGCGTCGTGCCGATGAGAATGATCGGCGAGATGCCGTCCACGGTGTCGTAAGGCACTTTGTAGAGCGCGGCGTTCGCGCCGTACGTGCCGGAGACGACGATAAGCGTGTAGCCATCCGGCTCCGCGCGCGCGGCGATGCCCGCACCGAGCGTTCCGCCGCCGCCGGGGCGGTTGTCCACGATCACCGGCTGCCCCCATGCTTCCGTGATCTGGGGACCGATCAGCCGCGCGAGGATGTCCGATCCGCCTCCCGCCGAAAACGGCGTGAGCACTCGGATCGGACGATTGGGATAGTTGGTCTGCGCCGGCGCAGCGCCGGCCGCGAGGCCGAATGCCAACATGATGGAGAATGCGACAAGGCGTCGCGCAATCGTGTGCAGGGTTGTCAATGGTTTCCTCTTTTTCAGCGTCATCCCGGAACTCCACGGCAAGAGGCGCCTGTCAGCCGAGGCGCAACGTGTGTGTATTAGGATGGCGTGCTGCCGGAGTGTATGTCACATCCGTGGCGGGCGGACTTACGGACGATCGGGAGGGGAGCGGTGAAACGATGAAGCAGCGTCTTCGCTGGATCTCGTCAAAAAGTGACGGTCCACGCAAACGCTCGCGCATGCAGCGCGCCGCCGGCCGAGGGCATACCGCTTTTCCTTGACTGGAGAACTAATTGGCCCTTTTAATGTCATCCATTTCGAATACAGGGACGGTGACAGGCCTATGAACTCGAAACCGAAGGACAGTCGCGCGTCGACCGCAGGGTCGCAGAGCAAGTTGAGCTACTCAGGCGGCGGCAAGGTCTCCGTCTCCGTCAACAGCATCGTGAACTCCCCCAAGGTGCAGCGCCAGGTGAGCGTGGTTAAGGAGATCGCGGCAATCCGACGCGTGAGCGGTAAACACACGTAGCCTCGCTTGTCAGACGGGGCTCGCTTGGACACCGTCTTTCTGTTCGCCCTCCCTCTCGTGGGAGGGTTTATTTTTTGCAGCAACTGGAATTTCACGCGCTGGCGGATCGTGAGGGAGGAAGGCCACCGCCTCTACTTCCGGGCGATCTTTTTCGGCGCGCTGATCTTTTCACTGGTCGCGTTAGCCCACCCGCATGTGCAGATGATTGCGCCGCCCTACGCGGGCGCCGTTGAGACCGTAAAGGATTTCGCCCAGCCGTTGGCGGAACAAGGGGCAGCGACCGAAGCCTTTGCCGATCTGACCGTCATCTGCCTGATCTCAATGCTGGCAGGGTGGCCGCTCGCCTGGCTCCTGAATCTGGTCTTCTGGAGAAGCTATTGGCTTCGACGCGCGATCTTGAAGGACGACGTCGAAGCGTTTCTGCTGGATGCCGCGGAACGCGACAATTCGATTGCCGTCACGATGGACGACCAGAAAGTCTATGTCGGTTTCGTGGTGGAGGGGTTCGACCCGACGATCGGCCGCAAGTGCATCGAGCTATTGCCGCTCATGAGCGGATATCGGGACTCGGAAACGCACGTCGTCAAATTCACGACGTTCTACACGGAGCTCTATGGTCCGACCGAATCGATGGATCAGAGTGCGCCGCTGGCCCCGCCCTTGGAATATCTGACGCCGGAGGATTTCATCACCCTCCTCCCCGTCGAGCGGATCGTCTCCTATCGTCTCTTTCACCCGGCGGCCTACCTCGAGTTCCAGAAGCTCGGTCCTCTCGATGCTCGACAAGAAGCGCAGGCGAAAGAAGAGACGCCTCCGAAGTAGCCGTGCGCCCGGGTTCCGTGGCAGGCCGTCTCTAAGCTCTTCCACCATGCCGCTGTAGACACACGAAGCGCCGCATCTACAGGGCGGCTCTAAGTCGCTTTCGCGCCCGCCGGCCGCAGAGACCCTTCGCCATGTTCGGTGCCGTCGGCTATGCCCGCCAGCGCCTGCCGTCTCACACGCGCGAGCACGAAGCTCAAGGCGACGCCGATCACGCACAGGGCGGCGAGCCCGAGGTATCCCGCCGTGAACGTGCCGGCCTGGTCTTTCACGACGCCCAGACCGAAGGCGGAGAGACACGCGCCGATGTTCGCGAAGAGATTCGCAAACCCGGTCGCCGATCCGGCCATGCGATGCCCGAGCACTTCGACCGGCACGAGGAACAGCGGTCCGAAGTAGAACTGCACGAAGATCGCATTGATCGCGACCACGACGAGCAGCACGGGCAAGGGGTTCACCGTCACGATGAGCGTGCACGTGCACGCGAGCACCGCGAGCGACGCACCGATCACGAGCGGCGGATTCCGGAGACGATCGGAGACATAGCCGCCGAGCCAGTTCGCCGGCGCCGAGAACGCGGCCGCCACGGCAACGATGATGCCGGTCGCGTGCAGAGAGAATCCCCTGTCGGCATGCAGCAATGAAGGCAGCCACACGATGAACGCCGTGCCGACCGTGAACCGGACGAATTGAAGCGCGCTGCACACCCACATGACCGGATGCTTCAGGACGCGCGCCGCCTCCCGCAAGCCCACGTGCTCCGCCGTGGCGCTGCGCGGTTTATCTTTCGCGAACTTCCCGAACACCAGTGCGGCAACGATGCCGAGCAGCGCGAAGCAAATGAACGTGAGTCGCCAGCCGACGAGATCCACGCCGGTCGGCGCGGCGAGCGCGACGATCATCGTGCCGATCACAGCGGCGGCAGGGAACAGGCTCATCGCCGTGGCGCGGCGGTCGGCCGGAAACCACGAAGCGAGCAGGGTGACGCCCGGCGCGAAGAGCAGCGCGCGAAAGAGCCCGGCGAAGAACTGATTGACGATCGCGATCCAGAAGAGGTGCGTGAACCCGAGGATCACCGCCAGACTCGACCATCCGACGAGTCCGACGAAGAACAGGCGCTTGGGACCGAAGCGATCCGCCATGTAGCCCGCCGGGATCTGCCCGAGGGCGTAGCTCACAGTCGACGCGGCGGAGAGCATGCCGGCCTGAGCGAAGCTGAGGCGCATGTCCTCACGTATGAGCGGCAGCAGGAGCGCGATCCCGCTGAACGTCAGGAAGTGGATGGCCTGCGAAAGGACGACGAGCGCGACCGTACGGCGCCCTTCAGGTTGCAGCGGCATGGGCTCGGCTGAAGGCAACTGATAGCATTGGAAGCTCGCGACGCGAAGCCGCGGAAGGCACGGAAAAGAACCGGCGCTCGAAGCTTAGACGCTGGCACGCCGCGAGTCGGGTAGTTTGCGGTGTCCTCATGACCTGAATCAACTGCGCGTGGCCGACGCGGCGGCGTGCCCCTCTGGAGACGATTGAAGATGCGACCCTTCGAAGGCGTGAAAATCCTGGACTGCACGCATGTGCTCGCCGGCCCGTTCGCGGCCTATCAACTGGCGCTGCTCGGCGCCGACGTGATCAAGGTCGAGGACCCGAACGATCCGGACCAGAGTCGGGAGAGCGGCAGCGACATGGCGCTCAACAAGGCACGCATGGGCACGAGCTTCCTCACGCAGGGCTCGAACAAGCGCTCGATCGCGCTCGACCTGAAGACCGAGGGCGGCCGCGAAGCGTTGAAGCGCCTCGCGACGGACTGGGCCGACGTGTTCGTCGAGAACTATCGTCCGGGTGCGTTCCGTGCGCTGGGTCTGGGCTACGAAGACCTCTCGCGATTGAATCCGAAGCTCGTGTATGCCTCGATGACGGCGTTCGGGCAGGACGGTCCGCGCGGCAATCAGACGGCCTACGACCACGCCATCCAGGCGACTTCGGGAATCACGGCCTCGACGGGCACCGAGGCGAGCGGACCGCTCAAGACCGGTTCCCCGGTGATCGACTATGCGACAGGGACGACGGGCGCGTTCGCCATCTCCGCCGCGCTGTATCAGACGCTGCGCACGGGCAAAGGGCAGTACATCGACATGGCGATGCTCGACGTCGCACTCATCCTTCAGGCCTCGCATCTGGTCGATCATTTTCACAACGGACACAAGACGAAGCGCGCCGGAAACAGGATGCGCTTTCCGGAGTCATCGATGCAGCAGGCAAGCGATGGCCTCGTTCAGCTTGCGGCGTCCAACAAGCGGCAGCACCGGCGCTTCTATTCCGCCATCGGCGAACAGGCGGAAGCGGATCGCTGCAACCTGGACGAGCGCTACGCGCGCTACGAAGAGAAGCAGGCGATGATCGCGGCGAAGCTGAAGGAGCGCAGTGCTCAGGAGTGGGAAGACTATTTTCAGTCGAAGCACGTGCCGGCGACGCGTGTGCGGGAGCTGCACGAAGCGTTGCAGGATCCGCAACTCGAACACCGGTCACTGCTCCATCGGCACCAGACGGTGCCGGGAGTGGAGAAGCCCGTGACGGTGCCGCTCACGGCATTCAAGTTCCGGCACGATGGCGCGCGCGTGGATTCGCCGCCGCCGCGCCTCGGAGAGCACACGGACGAAATCCTGAAGGCCGTCGGCTATTCGCGCGAGGAAATTGCGGAGCTGCGGCGAACAGGCTGCGCAACGTGACACACCTTTTTGGGCGAGCGGGGGCCGTGAAACGGGGGGTCCCCGCTCGCGTAGCATTCCGGCGTCTGTCAGCACTCTCGTCCGATTGTGCGAGGGTCGGGCCGAAGGGAAGCGCCGCCCCGTTCAGCGGCTGATCGGCAGGACCGGGGTCCCCGCTCGCGTAGCATTCCGGCGTCTGTCAGCACTCTCGTCCGGTTGTACGAGGGTCGGGACAGAACGGGCAAAAGCAAAAAGGCGCGACCGAGGGAAGCGCGCCCCGTCAGCGGCTGATCGGCAAGACGGGCGTGCCCGGCGGCAAGCCTCGGAATCCACGAGGCGCCGGGCTCGACGCCGGTGCCGCGGGCACGACGTTGGCGGTCAGTGTGTCGGCCGCGCCGTTGCGTAACGGGAAGCTCGACGATTGTGGGGACGGTACGGTCGATGCGCCAGTGGTTCCCTCCCCCTCGCCGCCTGTTGCTCCCGACGCCGCCGGGGCAATTACGCCGTGCGCGGGAGCGTAGCCGAGATACGGATCGTAGTTCCCCGCGTTCAACTCGTAACAGCGCGGGTCCGCGCTGAGCAGGCAGGGATCGCGCACTGTAACCGGCGTAGCGGGCGGATACCGTAGCGTCGCGCTGTCCGGGAGCGAGGCCCGAACACCCTGTCGCGCGGTGTCCGGAACCCACTCGTATCGAACGCCGGAGAGGTCCGAATCGAGGTTTGCAGCGCGCCCGCCCCTCGCGGTGGTCGGCGGCGCCAGCGCCGGGTCGGGCACTCCGAGTGCGCGGCGCTCGCGCGCGGCCTCTTCCAGAATCTGTCGCGTCCGCGCTTCCGTCGCGGTCGGCGAGCGGGTTTCATCGATCGTCTCGATGTCGCGCACTTGTGCGCTTTCGGGCGGCAGCACGTTCGAGTAGGTCACGTTCCCGTTCTGATCCGTCCACTTGTAGAGGGTCGATTCCGCGGAAGGCGCGAGCGACAGCGCCGCGGCAGCAACGGCCGCGCGAAGCACGACATGGAGTGGCGGATGAACCATGCCTTGGCCCGTGCAAAAGACGGTCCCACCCAAAAGCGGGTCTGTCCCACTTTTGCGATAAATGGGTCTGTCCCGCTTTTGGGCGGCCGTCAAGGCGCCAGCCTCGATTTCAATCGCGGATACACCTTCAGCGCGTTGGCGCTGAAGATCTTTTCGCGCTGTGCGGCGCTGAGCGTTTCGATGCCGTCGATGTAGCGCCGCGTGTCGTCGTAGTGGTGACCCGTTTCGGGGTCGATGCCTTTGACGGCGCCGATGATCTCGGATGCGAAGAGCACGTTATCCACAGGCACGACCCGAAGCAGGAGCTCCATCCCCGGTTTGTGATACACGCACGTGTCGAAGTAGACGTTTTTCAGGAGTTCCGTGAGCGGCGGGCGCTTCAGATCCTGCGCGAGCCCGCGGTAGCGCCCCCAGTGATAGGGCACCGCTCCGCCACCGTGCGGAATGATGACCCGCAGGGTAGGGAAGTCACGGAAGAGATCCGACAGGATGAACTGCATGAACGCCGTCGTATCGCCGTTGATGTAGTGCGCGCCGGTTCCGTGGAAATTCGGATTGCACGACGTGCTTACGTGGACCATCGCCGGCACGTCGAGCTCGACGAGCTTCTCGTAGAGGGGATACCAGTGCCGATCGGTGAGCGGCGGATCGGTCCAGTAGCCGTCGGACGGGTCGGGATTCAGGTTGCAGCCGATGAAGCCGAGCTCTTCCACGCAGCGCACGAGCTCGGGAATGCAGTTCGCGGGCTTCACGCCGGGAGACTGCGGAAGCTGGCACACGCCGACGTAGTTCTTCGGGAAGAGGGTGCAGACGCGGTGGATCATGTCGTTGCTCGCGCGCGTCCAGTCGAGGCTCGTGCGCTCGGTCCCGACGTGGTGCGCCATGCCCCCCGCGCGCGGCGAGAAGATCGTGAGATCGACGCCGCGCGTCTGCTGCACGCGGAGCTGGTTCTTTTCGATGGTCTCGCGGATGTCGTCGTCGCTCACCTTGAAGTCGGGCGAAAGGGGTGGGGCGGCGGGATCTTTGAGGGCTTCGGTCTGGCGCTTGCGGAAGTCGAGCAGCGGTTTGGGCTCGGTCGTGTAGTGTCCGTGGCAGTCGATGATCATCGGTGGTCCTTTCGTGGGGTCGCGCGGCGTCGCCGACCTACTCTTCGGGGGCCGCGCTCGCGCTGCCGTGCTCGCAGACGATCCCTGTCGCGACGAGCGCATTGTAAGCGTCATCGCCGACGCCGACTTCAGCGAGCAATGCGCGGTTGTGCGCGCCGAGGCGCGGGGCGGGCGTGCGAATCGAGCCGGGCGTGCCGCTGAGGCGCGGCACGACGTGGTGCATCGGGAACGCGCCCATGTCGGCGTCCGGATAGTCCGCAACGAGCTCACGCTCGATGAAATGCGGGTCTTCCAGGATCTGCGTGATGTCGTAGATCGGACCGATCGTCACTTCGGCGCGCTCGAAGAACTCCACGTTCTCTGCTTGGGTGCGCTCCGCCACGAAGGCGCCGATGATCGCGTCGAGATCGGCGGCGTGCTGGACCCGCGCCGCGTTGGTGCTGTATCGCGGATCGTCGATGAGATCCGCGCGGCCGACCGACGCGAGCACGCGCTCGGCCATCTTCTGTGTGGATGCGGACAGGCATACGTAGTGGCCGTCCTTGCAGCGATACGCGTTGCGCGGCCCGGCGTTCGTCGAACGGCTGCCGGTGCGCGGCTTCACCTTGCCCGTGAGGCGGTAGTTCGCGGCCTGCGGCCCGAGCACGGCGAACACCGGATCGAGCAGCGGCAGATCGATCACCTGGCCTGCGCCGCCGTTCTGCTCGACTTCCCGCAGCGCGATCATCACCGCGCTCGAGCCGTAGAGCCCCGAGATCGTGTCTGCGAGATACATCGGCGGCAGCACCGGCTCGCGGTCGGCGAAACCGTTGAACGACGCGAACCCCGACATGCCTTCGACGAGCGTGCCGAAGCCGGGGCGGCGGCGATACGGACCTTCCTGTCCGAAGCCGGAGATGCGCACGATGACGAGCTTTGGATTGGCTTCGAGCAGCGTCTCGGGTGCGAGCCCCATCTTCTCCAGCGTACCGGGACGGAAGCTCTCGACGAAGACGTGCGCAGTGCCGACGAGCTTCATGAGCAGCGCGCGCGCTTCGGGCTTGCGCAGCTCGAGGCAGAGGCTCTTCTTGTTGCGCGCGTAGATCTTCCAGTTCGTCTGCACGCCGTTCGTCTGCCAGGCGCGCAGCGTGTCGCCGGCGGGCGGCTCGACCTTGATCACTTCCGCGCCGAAATCGCCGAGCACCTGTGTGAGCGTGTTGCCTGCGATCAGGCGCGAGAGATCGAGCACGCGGATGTTCGCGAGCGTGCCTTGTGCATCGGGCCGGTAGTCGCGTTTGGCGAGGGGTCTTGTCACTTCCAATACCGTGTCACGACCACGTCGTCATTGCGGACAGCGCGGCCCCGCGCGAAGTGATCCGCAGATCCAGAACATGGCAAACACCTCCTGGATTTTTGGCCCCGGATCGCCGGGCATGGCTGCCAATGGTCCGGGGTGCACCTGCTCGCCAGAATGACGACACTGTGCTGCTCCGGCGTGGACACCAGTCACCCTTCATACGTGCATGAGCGGTGTGCACCTTCACTCCGGCTTGATCCCCGCATCCTTCACCACCTTCGACCACTTCGCGATCTCCTTCTTGACCATCGCAGAGAATGCTTCGGGCGTGGTGGGCGCGGGCTCGGCGCCGAACTCGACGTAGAGCTTCTTCATCTCCGGACTCGTCATCGCTTTGTGGATCTCGCCGTTCAGGCGATCGATGATGGGCTTCGGCGTTTTCGAAGGCGCGAACATACCCCACCACAGCGACGCTTCGTAGCCGGGAACGCCGCTTTCGGCGATCGTGGGCAACTCCGGAGCGAAGCTCGTGCGCTTCTCGCCCGTGACGCCGAGCGCGCGTAGCCGCCCCGACTTCATCTGTCCCGCGACCGACGGCAGGCTCACGATGAGGATCTGCACGTTGCCCGACATGAGGTCCGTCAGCGCAGGCGCCATCCCCTTGTGTGGAATGTGCACGACGTCGACTTTCGCCTGCGCCTTGAACACCTCCATCGCCATGTGGTTGATGCTGCCGATCCCCGAGGACGTGTAGTTGAGCTGACCCGGCTTCGACCGGGCAATCGCGACGAGGTCTTTTGCCGTCTTCGCGGGCAGGGACGGATGGATGACGAGCACCATGGGCCCGTTCGCGACCATCGTGATGCCGGTGAGATCGTTCACGGGATCGAAGGGAAGCTTCGGCTGGATCGCGACGCCGGCTGCGAAGGACGTCGTCGTGATGTAGAGCGTGTGACCGTCGGGCGCCGCCTTCGCGGTCAGGTCCGCGGCGATCAACTGATTCGCGCCGGGACGGTTATCCACGATCACCTGCTGGCCGAGGCCGGTCGTGATGCGCTGTCCGATCGCGCGCGCGAAGATGTCGTTGCTGCCGCCCGGCGGCGCCCCGACCAGGATGCGAACGACCTTCGAAGGGTAAGCCTGTTCCGCGGCCTGCGAGTGCGGCACCAACACGGCTGCACACGCGAGAGCTGCGGCGAGTGATTTCGAATGCTTCATGCGAACTCCTTGGCGCGGCCGTGGCAATGTCGAGCACATGGTAACAGCGCGGCGCCGTGCGATGTCAGCGGCGTTGCGCGAACGACCGACGACCATTGCGGTGCCGCGCATCCCCGACTGATAATCGGGCGCCTTCGCAACACCTCACCACAGGGAGCGCCGCCCGTGTCGAATCCATCCGATGATCTGAGCCCGGAAGCGATCTCGCCCGCGCGGGGAAAGCGCGCGGCGACATCTTCCCGGGTGGAGGCCCGGCGCAGATCGGCTTGCGTGCGATGCAGCTCGCGGACGGCGCCGTGGCCGGCGACGGCGCGCACCGTGAGCGGACGCGAGAGCGCCGGAGATGATCGATAACCTGCCGCGCCCGCGCGCGGGGCAAGGGCCGGGGTGAGAGGAAACGGGTGCGCCCACACATGAACGATCGTAAACAGGTCGGCGTCGCCGTCGTCGGGTCGGGCCGCATCGGGTCGCTCCGCGCGCGTCTCGCCGCGAAGCATCCTGCGGTGAGCTATCTCGCGGTGTCCGATCGGGACATGGCGAAAGCGCGCCGCCTAGCGGACCAGACCGGCGCGCAGTTTCATTCAGCGGACAACACCGAAGTCATCGAGCGTCCCGAAGTGACCGCCGTGATCGTCTCGACGCCGGAAGGCGAGCACTCGGCGCCGGTGCGACGCGCGCTCGAGCTCGGCAAGCCGGTCCTCGTCGAGAAGCCGATCGCGCTCACGCTGCGCGATGCCGACGACATGCTGGAGGCGGTTCGACGCACGCGCGGCAATCTCCGCATCGCCTACAGCCGCCGCTACAAGGAATGCTTTCTGCGCGCCAAGGAGCAGATGCTTCAGGGCCGGCTCGGCAAAGTCGTCGGCGGCATGGCGCGCGTCTACAACGGCCGAGCGGTCGCGCTCAACATCCTCCAGCGCGATCCGCACGCGACGCCCGTCCTCGACGTGCTCACGTACTACGTCGATCTCGTGTGCTGGCTCCTCGAAGGCAATCGGCCGGTGGAGATTGTCGCGCGCGGCCAGCGCGGAATTTTCAGGGAGGCGGGCTACGACGCGGATGACGTCACGTGGGCGATCGTCACGTTCGCGGACGGCGCGACGTTCAGTTTCGGCGTGAGCTACGCGCTGCCCGCGGACTGGCCGGCGATGGGCCAGTCGGATCGCGTGGAGCTCCTCGGCATGGAAGGCACGATGATCATCGACGACGATCATCGCGATCATCTGCTCTACACGGAGAAGGGTTACCCGGCGGGCTATCTGCCGGGTCACAGCGTCAACATGGCATTCCTCGGGGCGAACAGCGGCGGAGACTGGGCCGTGGGCGATTTCTGGGGCTCGATCGCCAACGAAACGCGGGCGTGGATCGACTCGCTCGTCACGGGGCAGCCCACGGTGCACACGACGCCCGAGCAGGCGCGCATCAATCTCGAGACGACGCTCGCGATCGTGCGTGCCGCGGAGACCGGTGAGGCCGTAAGGCTGCCGCTGGAGACGTGAGATCAGGTGGCGAGTGAAGGTGATTGAATGACGTAGGAGCGTAATGCAGAACGATTCGTCACCCCGGCGCCAGGCCGGGGTCCAGGCGGGGTGCAGGCCAGTCCGGTAGGGTTCTGGATTCCGGCCTTCGCCGGAATGACGCCATTAAAACGGCCGCGTCGGGGCTCGCAACCAGCGCGTAAACGAAGGGAGATCGAATGAACCTACGTATAGCACCAGCTCAAGAGCCGACGCCACCGTCGCCGATCGTCTTTACGAGCTGCGAAATGATGGCGGCCAGCGAAGGCCGTACAGCGGCGGCGGCGAATCCGCAATCGGGTGCAGCACGCACTTCGAGCGTGCCCCGGCGTCGCGAAGTCTCGGTCAACGGCAAGCGCGTGAAGACGATCGACGTGCATTGCCATTGCGTGATTCCCGAGACGCTGGAGATGGTGGGCCTCAAGGCTGAAAGCCAGCGCGGTCCCGGCATCGCGGAAGTGGGCGAGCGGCGCATCCGGGAGATGGACGAGCAGGGCATCGACGTCGAGGCGATCAGCATCAATCCGTACCGGTACAAGGCGGACCGCGACACGGCCGCGGAGATCGTGCGGATCAACAACGATCGGCTGGCCGAATACTGCGCGACCTATCCGGATCGCATCGTCGCGTTCGCGTCGGTCGCACTTCAGTTTCCGGAGCTTGCCGCCGAGCAACTCGAGCACGCGGTGAAGAAGCTGGGCCTGCGCGGTGCGGCGGTGGGCGCGAGCTGCGCGAACGACGAGTTCGCGGATGCGAAGTTCCATCCGTTCTGGAAGAAGTGCGAAGACCTCGGCGTTCTCGTCTTCATCCATCCGCAGAGCACGCCGGAGCTTGCGAAGCGATTCAAGGGGAACGGCTGGCTCTCCAACACGATCGGCAATCCGCTCGATACGACGATCTGTCTCTCGCATCTCATCTTCGAGGGCACGCTCGACCGATTTCCGGGACTGAAGATCTGCGCCGCGCACGGCGGCGGTTATCTTCCGTCGTATGCGCCGCGATCCGACCACGCCTGCCGTGTGGGACCGGATGGTTGCGATCCCAACATCCGGTTGAAGAAGCAGCCCACGGAGTATCTGCGCGACATGTACTTCGACACGCTCGTCTTCACGTCCGAGATGCTGCGGCACCTCGCGGCCGAGGTGGGCACCGATCGCCTGGTGATCGGCACCGATCACCCGATTCCATGGCACCCGAATCCGGTCGATCACATCCTGAATGCACCGGACTTCACCGACGAGGAGCGCATCGCGATGCTCGGCGGCACGGCGGCGGCGCTGCTCAAGATCGAACCCTTCTGAGCCGACATGCCGCTTCTCGAGCGAACGAATCGGCCCACGCTCCACTACCAGATCCACGACTACACGGATCCCTGGAGGAACGCGCCCGTGCTCGTCCTCCAGCATGGCTACGCGCGCTCGTCGAAGTTCTGGTACGCGTGGGTGCCGCACCTTGCACGCGATTACAGGGTGTTGCGCATCGATCTGCGCGGCCATGGCGAATCGCTGCGTGACTTCGATCCCGCGACCGGCAGCACGCTGGATGCGTACGTCGGCGATCTGTGCGATGTCCTCGATCATCTCGGGATTGCTGCGGTCCACTACTGCGGCGAATCCTTCGGTGGCATCCTGGGCATGGTCCTCGCGGCGCAGGAACCGAAGCGTGTTCGCACGCTGACGCTCGTCGCTTCTCCGGTTTATCAGAATGCGAACGCGGCCTACTCCGCGGGCTTCCCCACGCGTGAGGAGGCGCTGCGCACGCTCGGCACGCGCAAGTGGGCGGAGGCGATCTACGGCGCCGATAATTTCTTTCCGCCGGGCACGGATCCGCGGCTGCGCGAATGGTACGTGGTCGAGATCGCGAAGAACGACGCCGAGGTGCTGTGCGGCCTGTACGGGCTGGTCAAACACGCGAGCGCCGAAGCTTTCCTGCCGCGGATCGACGCGCCGGTGCTCGGGCTCTATCCAACCGCGGGTCCGCTCACGACGTCCGAACAGGAGGCTTTGCTGCGCGCGGGTATAAGAAACTTCACGCTGGTTCACATGCCGACCGCCTCGCATGCGGTTCTCACGGTCGAGCCCGATGCGTGTGCGACCCGCCTGCTGAGTTTTCTGCGCGGATACGACGGGGCGAACGCATGACGCTTTTCGGCAAATCGCTGCGGCTTTGCGCCGCGCTTCTATGCGCGAGCGCGGTCTCCGTTGGAGCGCTGGGCGCGGCTCCCGGCGACGCCTACCCGACGAAGCCGGTGCGCGTGGTCGTTCCTTTTGCGCCCGCTGCATCGACTGACCTCATCGCTCGACTCCTCGGGCAGAAACTCTCCGAAACCTTCGGCCAGCAGTTCATCGTGGACAACCGGCCGGGGGCGGGCGGGGCGATCGGCGCCGAAACGGTCGCGCGCAGCGAGCCGGACGGCTACACGCTGCTCGTCACGAATCCCGGACCCGCTATCAACAACGTCCTGCTCAGGAAGAAGCCGAGCTACACGTTCGCCGACTTTGCGCCGATCGTTTATATCGGCTCGGCGCCGGTGATCGCGGTGGTGAATCCGAAGTTTCCCGCGAACGACATGAAGGAGCTGCTCGCGTACGCGAAGGCGAACCCCGGCAAAGTCACGTGGGGCTCGTCGGGCACCGGCAGCAATCCGCACGCGGCGCTCGAGCTTCTCAAAGCGGTCACGGGCGTGAACATCGTGCATGTGCCATACAAGGGTACGGCGCCGGCGCTTACCGACGTGGTGAGCGGGCAGATCGACGGCCTTTATACGACCACGGTCTCCGCGGAGTCCTTCATCCGCAGCAACCGCGCGAAGGTGATCGGCGTCGCGGGACCCAAGCGCCAGGCGCTCATCCCGAATGTGCCGACGCTCGCCGAGCAGGGCATCAAGGGCGCCGACAATCTGCTGTGGATGGGTCTCGTCACCTCGGCCAGGGTCCCGCGCGTGATCGTCGAGAAGCTCAACCGCGAAGTGAACCGCATCCTCCAGTTGCCGGACGTGAAGCAACGCTTCGAGCAGCTCGGACTCGATGCGGAAGGCGGCACGCCGGAACGGTTTGGCGGCTTCATCAAGCAGCAGGCGGACGACATGCGGAAACTGATTGCGTCGGGTGCGCTCCAGGTCGAGTGAGCCATGTCGGGAGTGGGAGGCGGGAGGATCGTTTCCCTCTCCCCGTGCGCGGGGAGAGGACCAGGGTGAGGGGCCATTCAAGGAAACAACAATGACTGACAAGCTCGAAAAGCATCTCGCAGCCGAAAGACTACAAGCTCATCGTCGAGAAGGACGTGAAGATTCCGATGCGCGACGGTGCGATCCTGTATGCGGACGTGTTCCGTCCCGACGGCGGAGCCGAGCGCTTCCCGGCGATCATGAACATCGGCCCGTATCAGAAGGACCGGCTGTGGATCCCGCCCGAGGACCTCGAAGAGAAGGCGAATCCGCATCTCGCGTGGGAAACCGCCAACCCGGAATGGTGGTGTCCGCGCGGCTATGCGTGCGTGCGCGTGGATGCGCGCGGCTCGGGCAAGTCGCCGGGAACGTCCGATCCGAGCTCGCATGCCGAGGCCGTCGATTTCTACGACGCGATCGAGTGGGTGGCGAAGCTGCCGTGGTGCTCGGGCAGCATCGGCACGCTCGGCGTTTCGTATCACGCGAACTGCCAGTGGCGCGTGGCAAACCTCAATCCGCCATCACTGAAGGCGATCATCCCGTGGGAAGGCCGCGCCGATCTCTATCGCGATCAGACCTTCCACGGCGGCATCTTCGCGATCGGCTTCTTCCACACGTGGGTCGCGACCAACATGGCGCACCATCTGATGGGCCGCGCGCGCACCTACAACCCCGGCGCGTTCAACAACAACATGCTCTGGACGTGGGCGTCGAACAGTCTCGATTCGGAGTTCTGGCGCATGCGCAGCGCGAAGTGGGATCAGATCAAGGTGCCGATCCTGAGCGTCGGCAACTGGACCGGCGTCGGCCTCCACCTGCGGGGCAACATCGAAGGGTTCACGCACGCCGCTTCGCAGCACAAGAAGCTTCGCATCCACAGCGGCACGCACTTTCATCCTTTCCACTCCGAGGAAGGGCGCATGGACCAGTTGCGCTTCTTCGATCACTGGCTGAAAGGCCGGGACACCGGGATCATGGACGAGCCGCCGGTGAAGCTCATGATCCGCACCGGAGGCGAGAACCCGCAGAACTACAGGTTCCGATTCGAGAACGAGTGGCCGCTCGCGCGCACGCAGTGGACGAAGATGTATCTCGACGTCACCGTGTCCGCCCAGAATGCGGATGCCTCGGCGGAAGGCGAGATTGTCCGCGATGCGCCGGCCAACGGCGCGACGTGCACCTATGCGGCGAGTCCGCCGACCCATGCCGGCGTGAGCTCATCCGCGCCCTCGCATGCGACGGGCAGCAAGGACCGCACGGGCATTTCGTTCAGATCGGCGCCGTTCACGGAAGACACCGAGATCACCGGCCCCATCGTGCTCGTCGTATGGGTGTCGAGCACATCGGAAGACATGGACATCTTCGCGACGCTTCGAAACATCGGCCCCGACGGCAAGGACGTGTGGGAGATCGGCCAGCAGGGGCATGACGAGGTGCCGGTCACGAAGGGCTGGCTGCGTGCCTCGCACCGCAAGCTCGATCCGGAGCGCTCGCTTCCCTTTCGGCCGTATCACGCACATACCGAACGCCAGTGGCTCGAGCGCGACGCGCCCGTCGAGTGTCAAGTCGAGATCTGGCCGACCTCCATGGTGTTCAAGAAGGGGCACCGGCTGCAGCTCGACATCCAGCCGCGCGACGGCGTGGGCGCCTCCGTCTACCGCCACTACCACGCCGACTACAACATCGGCGCGCAGAACAGCGTGCACACGGGCGGCGACAAGCAGTCGTATCTGGTGCTGCCGGTGATCCCAGCGAAGTAGCTGACGGGAGCTCGCGCCGCGTCAGGCGCATGCGAACCGTCAAAGCATCGTCATTCCGGACCCTGGACTGAAGCATTCCAGGGCAAGGCCGCGCAGCACGCACGTCCGGAATCCAGGCTCGACGTCGAGCTGTTGCCTGGGTCCTGGATCACTTCGCCCTGGCGGGGCGGTCCAGGATGACGATCGTCCGCTACTCCGTCCCCGCCACGATGCGCAGGTCGCGGTCGGCGCCATCGCCGAGCGCTTTGAGCGCGGCCTGATACTGTGGGCTGTCGTGCGCCTTGATCGCGTCTTCGATACTCGGAAACTCGATCACCACCACGCGCTCCTTCAATCCGTTCTCGTAGACCTGCGCAGGATCTCCGCGCACGAGAAACTTCGCGCCGATCGAATTCATGTAGGGACCTGCGAGCTCGCGATACGCTTCGACCTTCTTCGGGTCTTTGACTTTCCGGAAAACGTTGATCCAGTATCCTTTGGCCATGAGGGGCTCCTTATGGGGGTGTGGGGTAACGGAAGCCGTTGAAGGCGCCACGCTCGAAGAGGTCGTGACGAAACCGGCGCATGTATTATGCACATCCTCATTCGCGTCACAACTGCCGAGGAGAGCGCATCCCGGTTGCCGTTCCACGTGTGGTGCGCGAGGAACGGGCATCGCGTGCGACTGAAACGGCGCGAGGTGATTCCCGAAACGGCCGTCAAGTCAATCGGCCACACAGCCGCTTGCTGTCGTTCCCGGTCCCGGCGCACACTGGCCCGGTAAGGGCGAGTTCCGCACGAACGCTCGCGTGTTCCATTCCGCAGTGGTGCAGCCGCCCGGCTGCGCTTTCGGAGGTGAGGTCGCGTATGCGGCCTGGGAGAGTGCAAGTGACACCATGGTATGCGTTTCCAGCGGGCATATGCGCAGCCCTGTGCGCGGGCCTGATCGGCCTCGCGCACGCACAGTCGCCGATCCGCATCGGTGCATCCCTATCGCAGACGGGTGCCTATGCCGATCCGGGACAGAACCAGCTCCGCGGCTACCAGCTTTGCGTGAAGCACGCCAATGAACAGGGTGGCGTCCTCGACCGGAGAGTCGAGCTCATGACGGCTGACGACCGATCGCAGCCGTCAGTCGCGGTCAGGATCTACGAGAAGCTGATCGTCCAGGACAAGGTGGACGCGATACTCGGGCCGTATTCGTCGCCGATCACGGAATACGTGGCCGATGTGAGTGAGAAATTCAGGATGCCGATGCTCGCACCGGGCGCTGCATTGACGTCGATCTTCAAGAAGGGCCGCAGATTCGTCTTCATGGTCTATTCGCCCGCCGAAGTGTATTTCGAAGGCCTCGTAGACATCGCCGCGAAGCGCGGGTTGAAGACGATCGCGATCGTTCACGAGAACACGGGCGTGATGAATGCGATCGCCCAGGGTGCTGCCGACGCAGCGCGCCGCAGAGACCTGCAAGTGCTGCTCATCGAACCCTATCCGAAGGGCACGCTCAGCTTCAGAGGCGTGCTGCGGAAAGTGGAGGCCGTCAGGCCGGATGTGGTCGCCGCGGCGGGCTACTTCAACGATCAGGTTGCCATCGCCCGCCAGATGCGCGAGTTCAAGCTCAATCCCGCGATGTTGGGCATGGCCATCGGGCCTGCTCTGCCCAAATTCTACGAGACGCTCGGAAGCAGTGCCGAAGCGATCTATGGGGCGTCTCAGTGGGAGCCGGAATCGACGACGCTCCAGCACGCAACGCAACGCCATCCCGGCGCGCGAGAATTCACGGAAGCGTACCGGAAGGAATTCGCGGGCGCGGAGCCTTCCTACCACTCAGCGAGCGGGTATGCCGCCTGCGAGCTCCTGCTCGAAGCGATCAAGCGCACAGGATCGCTCGACCGCGAGAAGCTCCGTCAAACGCTCCTCGGCCTCGATCGCGATACGGCGTTCGGTCCGTTCAAGCTGGATGCGGACGGGTTTCAGGCCGGACACAAGATGCAGACGTTCCAGTGGCGCAACGGGAAGAAAGTGATCGTGTGGCCGGAAGAGGTGGCGACGCGGTGATATGCGAGCGAAGGCGACCGTTTCTACGACTGCGATCGCGTCGTCTACTCCGCCGTCGCCCCCGTCTGTCTCACGATCTTCGCGAGTTTCGCGATCTCGACTTTGTGAAAAGCGTCGAACTCGGCGGGTGAGCGTCCGACCGGAACGTAACCGGCGTTCGCGAGCTGCTTCACGATGTGCGGCTTGTGCAGTGCATCCGTGGCAGCGCGATGAAGTGTCGTTATCACGTCCTTCGGGCGCCTTCGCGGGCACGAGCATGCCGTACCAGTTGTCGAATTCGTATCCGGGCACCGTCTCCGCGATCGTCGGAATCTGCGGAAAGTCCGGCAGTCGCTTGCTCGATGACACGGCGAGCCCTCGCATCCGGCCCTGCTGAATGAACGGCTGGGCCGTCGGAATCGGTCCGATCATCATCTGCGTTTCGCCCGCGCCCAACGCGGCGATGGCCGGTCCGCCGCCCTTGTATGCGACGTGCGTGAGCTTCACGCCCGCGAGCGTCGCGAAATATTCCGCCGCCAGGAAGGAGTTGCTGCCGAGTCCGGCGGACGAGAAATTGACCGCGCCCGGTTTCGCTTTCGCATACTTGATGAGCTCCGCGACGGACGTCGCGGGCACGGACGCGTTGACGGAAAGCAGGTTCGGCTGAATGGCGAGCAATGCCACGGGAGAGAAATCCTTCAGGATGTTGTAGGCGAGCTTCTTGTGGAGACTCGCATTGATCGCGAGCGTGACGCTCGTCTGAAGGATCGTGTAGCCGTCGGCCGGCGCGTTCGCCGCGAGCTCGCCCGCGATGTTGCCGCCGGCCCCGGCGCGGTTATCGACCACGACCTGCTGATTGAGCGTCTGGCTCATGTCCGCCGCCATGATGCGCGCCATGAAGTCGTTGCCGCTGCCGGCAGAGCTCGGAACGATGTAGCGGATCGGCCGCGACGGATAGCCCTGCGACCATGCGTCTGGTGACAGGTGCATCGCGCTGCAGGCGAGCAAGCATGCCGACCGCCACAGTCTGGAATGAACCGGACATCATCATCCATCTCCTCGTGTTATTAATGAGCTCGACCGAGAATACTAGAGGAGGTGTCTCGTGACACACAACGCGCGCGTTCCGATCATCGATCCCGCCGACGCGAAAGGCGAAGTCGCGAGCTTCTACGACGCATGCACGACCTTTCGCGGCCGTGTCGCGAACTCTGCGCGGGTGTGGGGCAACATCCCGTATCTCGCGAAGTTTCATCTGCTTGCGGCGATCACGCCTCAGCGCCAGGGCGGAGGCGGTGTTCTCACGTGCAGGATCAAGGAAATGGCCGTGCTCAAGACGAGCCACGTGAACGGGTGCGCCTACTGATTTGCGCACAACACGGCGCTTGGTCAAGCGTCAGGCATCACCGAGGAGCAGGTCCTCGCCATCGGCTCCGACGAGTATCGCGCCTCGCCGCTTTTCACACCGCGGCAGCGCGCGGCCATCTGTGGGCGGAGCATGTCGCGAAGAACACGGCACGCACGCGCGACGACGTATTCGCGGAGGTGAAGAGCCAGTTCAACGATGCCGAATTCGTCGAGTTGACCGGCATCTGCGGAACCTTCGCCGCGAACAATCGATTTCAGGATTCGCTGAAGCTTCCGCTCGAACCGCAGAGTGAAATCGACAAGATCAAGCACTCGATCTTCGCGCAACCGGACAAGATCCGGCTTTACATCGAGCACATCGTGCGCGTCTGGCCACGGGAGTTTCCGATGCCGAGGGTCGTTCCCGTCGGGGCGCCAGGCACGGGGTCGCGAGAGCCGACGGGCGTGCAAGCCGCGAGAGACCTGATCGGAGCGCATCGTGCGTTGCCCGCGCGTCTCGCGTTGCTCGATCCGCACACGGCCGGGGAGAGGCGGCGCGCTATTTCCGCTTTGCCGAGTTCTTGCTGGGCGCCATTCCGAACGCGATCCGCATCTGGGCGCACAGTCCCTACATCGTGAAGCTCTTCCTGCCGTTTCACGCGACGCTCACGCGCGAAGGCGCAGGCAGCATCCTGCCGGTGAGGCTTCGCACGATGGTGCGGATCAGGACGAGCTGGCTCAACGCCGCGCCCTACGCCCTCGCGCACACGATGGCGTTCGGACGCCACGCCGGCGTGACGGAAGCGCAGATTGCAGCGCTCGCTGTCGGATGATGCTCTCGCGTCCTGCCGCGTTCTCGCCGCCGCAACGTGCCGCGCTCGCCTGGGCGGAGCAGGTGGTGCCCAACAAGGCGAAGTTCCGGGACGACGTATTCACGGAGTTGAAGCGCCACTTCGACGATGCCGAAGCGATCGAGCTCACCGGCTTGTGCGCCGTTTCGAACATGGTCGATCTCATCCAGAACGCGCTGCGCGTGCCGCTCGAGAGCGACATCGAGATCGATGCGATGAATCGCGATCTCGGGATGGACCCGCAGCGTGTGAAACGCTATCTCGAAGCGCTGCTGGCCGAGTGGCCTGGGGAGTTTCCGACGCCGCGCGACTAGAACGATAGCGCAATACCATCGGGCCGCTCTTGACGCCGAAAAGACTATTACGCGAGCATCGGGCGCTTCGACAAACAGAATCGCGCGCCGTCGAGCGCGGGGAGGTCGGATGTCCGCTGAAGAAGCACATAACTTTCGTTTGCTCGGACACGACAAGTCCGCCGGATGGGGCGGCGGCAGCCGCGTGGACGTGAAGCGCGGCTACGCGTACGTCGGCGCAGTCGGCGGATCTCACTATACGGGTCCCGAGGGATTCACCGTCCACGATGTTAGAGATCCGCGCAAGCCGCGCAAGGTCACCGAGATCCGCGCGCCGGCCGGCGTGCACATGCACAAGCTGCGCATCGTGGCCGACGACTTCCTCTATGTGAACTCCGAACGCCTCCCGAAAGAAAAGGGCAAGGACGGCCGCGGCGGCTTCTTCATCTACGACATCAGCAAGCCCGGTGAGCCGCGGCAGGTCGGCTTCTACGACATGCCCGGGACGCGGTCCCCACCGCTTCGGCGTGGACAACAAACGGCAGCTCGCCTTCTTTCCCAACGATGCGCCCGGATGGAACAAGCGCGTGATCTGGACGATGGACGTGCGCGACCCGCTCAAGCCCGAGGTCATCAGCATCTGGGGCATGCCGTGGCAGAAGGCGGAAGGCGCGGGCGAGTTCAGCGACACGGGTGGCATTCCACGCGAATTCACGCTGCACGGTCCACCGATGATTCGCGGCAATCGCATGTACGCGGCGTTCTGGGGCGGTGGCGTGGCCGTCATCGACTGCACCGATCTGAAGGACATGAAGCTCGTCGGGCAGGTGAGTTGGTCGCCGCCGTTCGTCGGCATGACGCACACCGCGTGGCCCATCGGAGACCGTCCTTATCTCGTCGTGACCGACGAAGCGCACGGCAAGGAGAAGCACTGGGACAGCCAGTTCATGTGGATCGTGGACATCCGCCACGAGTCGCGTCCGATTCCCATCGCGACGTTCTTCCCTGACCGCGACAAGTATTTCAATCGGCCGGGTCGCTTCGGCGCGCACAATATCGTCGAGGACATCCGCACCGAAGGTCCGTTCGCGAATACCGTCTTTCTCACGTATTTCAACGCGGGGCTGCGCGCTGTCGATGTCAGCGACCCGCTGCGGCCGAAGGAAGTGGGTCACTACGTGCCCGCATTGCCCGAAGGTCAAACGGCGATCCAGTCGAACGACATCGACATGGACGAGCACGGCCGTCTGTACCTCATCGACCGCGGCGGCGCCGGCATGCACATCCTCGAATACATCGGTTAGCCGGCTTGTCCGCGGCGCGCGGAAACGCGAATCACATCGCCATCGCACTCGCGGCGCGGGCAGCGGGTGCCGATGCGAAGCGGTTGAAGATCGTCGTGTTCAAGGCGTCGCAGGAAGCCGTGACTGCGGTGCTCGGCGGCCACATCGACGTGCTCGCGTCGCCGGTGCGCTGTTGCAGCATGCGGAAGCCGGCAAGATCCGCGTGCTCGCCGTCAATTCGGCGCAGCGCCTGAAAGGCTCGCTGGCCGGCGTTCCGACGTGGAAGGAGCAGGGGTTCGACGCAGTGTCTGGGAACTGGCGTGGTGTGCTCGGGCCAAGGGACTCAGCGACGCGCAGAGCGGCTACTGGGAACGCGTTTTCGGGATGGCGGCGAGTCCCGAGTGGAAGGATACCCTGGAAAAATGCGCTGGAAGACCAGTACCTCGATCGCGCGAAGACCGCGAGCTTCCTCGCCGCCGAGTACCAGGAAGTCGCCACGATACTGAAGGAGATCGGCGTCGGGCCGTAGCGCCCGGATGAGCGTGTCGTGCGGCGCTACTGAATCTTCCCGGCGCGATCGGCGGCGTAGTAGCCCTCGCTCTTGCCGTTGACGGTGCCGCGCATCAGCCATTCCTTCGATGCTTCGTGCACGACCTTGCGCTGCCTTTCGTACTGAAGGTAATGCGAGCCGCACGCGATCTTCAGGAACACCTTCTGCTTCACCGTCAGCGCTTTCCACGCATCGTGGCGGCGCTCGAAGTTGTCGAACTCGCCGAGCATGATGAGCACCGGCGCCTTGATCTGAGGGACAGTTTTGCGCCACCCGTAGTTCATGCGATTGGGTGCACGCATGACGCCTCCAGGTATCCAGTTCGCGCCCGCGCCTTCGGCGGCCATCAGTTCCTTCCACATCACATCGCCGATCTTCGGATCGTCGATCTGGTCCGGGCAGTGAACGTCCGCGTGCCAGCGTTCCTTCTCCAGCCGTTCGCGCGTCTGAAGGATCGTCGGCGCACCTGCTTCCGGAAAGTTGGCAGGCGGCGCATCGCTTTCGAAGAACGGCGCGGGCGCCAGATAGACGATCTTGTCGACCATCTCCGGATACTTCACCGCAAAACCTCCGATACGCGGTGTGCCGGTCGACCAGCCGATCATGCTCACCTTGTCCACACCGCGCAGGGCCCGGATGTGGCGCACCGCAGCCTCTACTTCATCCCATTCCGTCTGACTGGACACCAGCTTGAACGGGTAACGCGGTGCGCACGGCGCTTTCAGGACGTGGGGAATGAGGATCGCCTGCTGCTTCGGATCGACGTTGCAGGGATCGTCCATGAAGGGCTTGGGCGAGTAGCCGTACGCGGTGTGCGTCAGCGCGAACACGTCGAAGCCGGCGCGGGCCAGATACTCCATCCAGGAGAAATCCTTGTATTCGAGATCGTAGGCGACAGGTGCCGGCGAGAAGCCGCCGTGCACGAAAAGGACAACGTGAGGCTTCTTTCCGCTCTCGGCGGCGCGCTTCACGCTTTCGAGCACACGCTCCCGCAAGTGCAGTGCGACCGGCTGGCCCGCGTTGGCCGGCACCGTCGATTTGTGCGAGACGAAGCTATTGATGGAGAGCACATCGTCGTCAGCAGCATGCGAGAGGCCGGAACACAGCGTCGCGCACGCGATTGCGTACCCGACGACACGCTCCGGGATACACCACGATTTCGCCCGCGTCATCTCTGTTGCTCCTTCATGTCGTCAGGATAATCCGTGCCGATGACGACTATACGGCCCCCTGATGGTGGAGACGCGATAGTAGCAACAAACGCGCGCCTGAATGGGCCGCGGCCCGGCCGCTCAGGCGTAGCGAACTCTGCGCTGCGGCGTGCCGGGGTCCATTGCGGAGGTGAGGAGCCGGCGCGTGAGCTCTTCCGCCGGCAGCGGCGGACTGTAGTAATAGCCTTGCACCATGTCGCAGCGATGCGTTCTCAGGAAGTCGACCTGCGCATGGGTGTCCACGCCTTCCGCGACCGTCTTCATGCCGAGCGAGCGTGCCATGGCGATGATCGCGCGGCTGATCGAGGCGTCGCCGGCGTTGCTGGTCACGTCGCGGATGAACGAGCGGTCGATTTTGATGACGTCGATCGGAAAGCGCTGGAGGTAGCTCAGACTCGAGTATCCGGTGCCGAAGTCGTCGAGGAAGAGCGTGACGCCCATTCCGCTCAGCCGGCGTAACGTATCGATGATCGCTCCGCTGTCGCGCATGAGCGCGCTCTCCGTGATCTCGATTCCGAGACAGGCGGCCGGCAGGCCCGTCTCCCGCAGGACACGCTCCGTGAGGGCGGTGATGTCCTGCAGCTCGAACTGCACCGGAGAGAGATTCACGGCGACGGTGAGGTGGCTCAAACCCGCCTCGCGCCACGCCATGAGCTGCTCGCAGGCGGTCCTCAGAACCCATTCTCCGATCGGTGCGATGAGCCCCGTCTCTTCCGCGAGGGGAATGAAGCGATCCGGTGGCACGAGGCCGAGCTCCGGGCTGCGCCAGCGCACGAGCGCTTCGACGCCATTGATCCTCCCGGTATCGAGATCGATCTTCGGCTGATAGTGCAGCGCGAATTCCTTGCGCTGAACCGCGAAGTGCAGCGCGTTTTCGATCGCGACACGCTGCTGAGCCTCGACGCTCAGCTCGGCGGTGTAGAACTGCAGGCGGTTACGCCCCTGTTCCTTCGATCGATACATGGAGGCATGGGCGTTTCTCACGAGAACATCGCCGCTGTCGCCGTCGCCCGGATACACGCTCACGCCGACGCTCGCGGTGACGTGCAACTGCTGGTCTCCCAGGTCGAAGGGCACCGCGAATCGGGCGAGGAGTCGACCGCGCCGCGGCTGCAACGGCTTCTACGCTTGCGAGCTCCTCCAGCACGACGACGAACTCGTCGCCGCCGAGCCGTGAGACCGTGTCGCTATCGCGCACGCAGTCCGAGAGACCCGCCGCAACCTTCTTCAGCAGCTCATCGCCCAGCGGATGGCCGAACGAGTCGTTGATGTACCTTGAAGCGGTCGAGATCGAGGAAGACCACCGCCAGCAGGTGACGCTTTCGCCGGGCGTGCGCCAGAGCGAGTTTCAGCCGATCGTCGAGGAGATTGCGATTGGGCAACCCGGTCAGCAAATCGTGGGTCGCGTGATACTGGAGCTTCGCGTCCGCTTGCTCTTTCGCGACAGCGCGCTGCTCGATGTCCTCCAGCATCGCGTTGAAGTTGCCGATGAGCAGCCCGATCTCGTCGCCGCCTTTGCCCTGCACGCGCAGAGAGATGTCTCCGCTCGTGCGAATCCGCTCGATCGCCGCGATCAGCCGCGCGAGCGGCCGCCGTCACGAATATCGAAAGCGCAATGAGCAGCAACGCCGCGCCGAGCACGATCGCGATGAATCCCACGACAAGCCCGGAGCGCAGGACGGCATTGACTTCGGAGCTCACCACCGATTCCGGAAATCCCACCACGACGCTCGCCACTTGCGTAAGGCGATGGTCGAAAATCGGAACGACCGCATGGTATCGATCACCCGCGTGCCCCGGGGCCAGAACGACTTCTCTGGCCGTGTGAAGGTGCTGGAGCAGGCGCGCATCGCCGATGACGCTGTCACCCCTGAAGCTTTCGTTCTGGAAGAGCACGCGCCCCTCGGTGTCGGCCACCAGAACATATTCGACGTCCGGATAGCTCTTCGCGGTGTCCTCGGCGTGTTCGTCGAAGCCGACCAGGTCTTCCAGTTTGATGCCGACGTGAAGAAGCCTCTCGAGCTGGATTCGCACGAGTCTCGCGATGATGAGCGAGCGTGATTGGACCGCCTCGCTGTAATCACGCTTGAATACATAGCCCGTCGAAGCCGTGACGGCTCCGATCGCGAGCAGGACCGTGCTCATCGCGATGAGCACGATCTTCGTGCGCAGTCCGGCGCTCACCGCGTGTCCCTGAGACGTGCTCGCGACGTCGCGAATCTGGCAAGTCTCGTTTACCGGTCGCGTCTCGGCCGGGGCGCCGCCAGCCCGGAGGAGGACGCTCGAGGCGAGCGCCAGGGCGTTCGAGAAAGCTCTCTGCATACGCGGTCCGGATCCGAGGTGTGCGCCGACGCGGTATTAACGGCCCTCGTCGAAAAAATCGGAGGCCGAGCCGATGGTTCGAGGCTTCCGCCTTGATTTCGCAGCGATTCCTGCGCCGCGCCCGACGGTGGTGCGTCAGGGGCGGGCCGCCATGCTGCGCGGCGGGAGGGCAAACCGCGGCTGTGGAGCGGGCCAGCGGACCCGGTAAGAGCTTCTCGCGCAAGGGTGCCCGGAGAACACGGTTAGGGCCTCTGCGCAACATCGATTATCCTTCCGCTTCATCACTCACCGATGATCCCGAAGGAGGACCTCAATGCCGGCCGATTTCAACCCCCAAGCCGATTACCCCGTCAAGATCTGGGACGAGGAGTTCCGCAAGACGCCCACGCGCACGCTGCTCGCGCGCATCTACCAGCCGCAGGGCCCCGGCCCGTTCCCCACGCTGCTCGATCTGCACGGCGGCGCCTGGAACGACAAGGACCGGCTCGCGGAGCCGCGCATGGACGAAGCGCTCGCGCGAAGCGGCATCCTGGTCGTGGCCGTCGACATGCGGCTCGCACCCGAGACGCCTTATCCCGGCTCCATTCAGGATGGCAATTACGCCGTGCGCTGGTTGAAGCACAAGGCGCCGCAATGGAACGGCGATCCGACGGGCATCGGCATTTTCGGAAGCTCGACGGGCGGCTATGTCGCCGAGCTCGTCGCGATGAAGCCGCGCGACCCGCGCTACACGGCCATACCGCTTACCGAAGCGCCGAACATCGACGCGACGGTGAGTTACGTGATCGGGCGCTCGCCGATCAGCGATCCCGTCGCGCGATTCAAGAACGCCGAGAGCAAGAAGCGCGAAGGCATGATGCAGAAGACGAAGAACTACTTCGTGCCGTGGGAAACCATCCAGGAAGGCAATCCACAGCAGATTCTCGATCGCGGCGAGAAGGTCACGCTGCCGCCGATCTTCATCATGCAGGGCGCGCTCGACGACAACGTGATTCCGCCGATCCAGCGCAAGTTCGTGGAGTCGTACCGCAAGGCCGGCGGCGAATGCTATCTGGAAGTATTCGAGGGCTGCGACCACATGTGGGTGCACGATCCGGGGCCGCAGACCGACCGCGCGCAGGAGATGGCGAAGGCGTTCATCGCGAAGCAGCTTCGGGCGCTCAAACAGGCTGCCTGAGCGATGAGGGGCGCACTGCGCGGAGCGCTCGCTTTCGCGGGCGCTCTGGCGAGCGGTGTCGCGCTGTCGGCGGCATCGGAGTCGAGCTACCCTTCGCGGCCGATCCGGCTCGTCGTTCCGTTTGCCCCGGGCGGCACGCCCGACATCCAGGCCCGCCTCATCGCCGAGCCGTTGCGCGAGCGCCTCGCGACGCCGGTCGTCGTCGATAACCGTCCAGGCGCGAACGGCATCGTCGGCATGGAGATCGTGGCGCGCGCGCCGCCCGACGGCTACACGATGATCATCGGCACGGTCGGCAACTGGGCCGTGCATCCGCATCTGTCGAAGCTCACCTACGACGTGCTCGAGGACTTCGCTCCGATCATCCACGTCGCGAACTCGCCGGGCGTGCTCGTCGTGAACTCCCGCGCTCGGCATCAACTCCGTGAAGGAGCTCATCGCGGCGGCGAAGGAAGCGCCGGGCAAACTGAACTACGGTTCGGCCGGCATCGGTGGGTTCGGGCACGTCTGCGCCGAGCTTTTCGCCGTCATGACGCAGACGAAGTTGACGCACGTGCCTTACAAGTCGACGGTCACCGCCATGACCGAAACGGCGACGGGACAGATCCAGGTGCTCTTCAACAGCATCGTGCAGACGACGCCGCACATCAAATCGGGCCGGCTGCGCGGCGCTCGCAACGACGGGAGCGGTGCGGGCGTCGATCCTGCCGGAGCTCCCGACGATCGCCGAAGCGGGCGTTCCCGGCTACGAAAACTCGACCTGGTCGGCGATCGGCGCGCCGGCGCGCACGCCGCAGGCCGATCGTGCGGCGGCTGAACAGCGAGATCGCGCGCATTCTTCCAATCGCCGGACGTGCAGGAGCGCTACAAGGCATTGGGTTCAACGATCACCGCCGGCACGCCCGACGAGATGCGCGCGATCCTCACGCGGGAGCTTGCGAAATACGGCAAGCTCGTGAAAGACGCGGGAATCAAAACGGAGCTTGCGCCGTGATGTCGCATGAAGAAGCGGTCGAGTCCGCGCAACGTAAGCCCATTCGCGATGGCGCGGGTGCATGGATCGGACGCGAGCTTCAGCCCGACTCATCCTGGATTCACCAACTGAGCCCGCAGTCGGTCGAAGAGATCGATGTGCGCCCGGCAGACGCGAAGCGCTCCGGTGCACGCATCCCGTTCGCGCCGGATGCTTTTCCGCTGCCGCATGTCTCGGCCGAGCTCGATGCCATCCTGGACGAAGTGGAGAACGGACGCGGCTTCGTGCTCGTGCGCGGCATTCCGCGCGAGCGCTACAGCGACGAAGAGTGCGAGCTGATTTACTGGGGACTCGGCGTCCACTTCGGCAGGCCGGTATCGCAGAATGCGCGCGGCCATCTGCTGGGCCATGTGCGCGACGAAGGCCGCACGATCGCGGACCCGAACGCACGCGCGTATCAGACCCGCATGCGCATGGATTTCCATACCGACATGCTGCCGGTCGACGTGCTGGGACTCTTCTGCATGCGCCGGGCGAAGTCGGGCGGCGAAAGCAAGGTCGTGAGCGCGCTCACGGTTCACAACGTGCTGCGCGAAGAACGGCCTGACCTGCTCGATGCGCTCTACGGCACGTTCCATCTCGACTGGCGAGGCGAGGAGCCGGAGGGCGAAGCGCCGTTTTTCAGCCTGCCGATGTTCAGCGAGCGTGACGAACGCGTGACGACGCGCATTTGCAGCCTCGCGTACTACAAGTCGGCCGCGCGATTCGGGCGCAGGACGCGCCGACCGCGCTTCAGGTCGAAGCTCTCGAAAAAGTGCAGGAGATCGCGAACCGGCCGGAGCTCATGCTTTCGATGGATTTCGAGGAAGGCGACATACAGCTCCTCAACAACCACATGACGCTGCATGCGCGCACCGCGTACGAAGACTTCGACGAGCCGCGTCTTCAACGCCATCTGTTGCGCATGTGGATCGCAGTCGACGACGAGAAGCGCCGGCCGCTCGCTGCGTCGCTCGCGGACCGCTATCGGTGGGTGGAGCGTGGCGGCATCCCGCTGAAGCCGTGAAGCGCTAAAGCGTGACTGCCTACAACATCGCCGACCTGCGCGTGCCCGCCCTCACGGGTCGGGCTCTTGAACTCCCCGCCGAGCGCGTGGAGCGCCCATCCCGGGAGCTGTGCGTCGACGCTGAAGTTGAAATGCCCCGCGGCCGAGCGCTGATCGCGGAACATGCGTTGCAGCGGGTAGTGATCGTAGATGCCGTTCGCGCCCGCCATCTCGTGTAGCGAATCGACGGCTTCGACGCACATGCGCGCGGCTACGGCGCAATTCCGCTTGTAACGGAGCCGCGTCTCGAGCGGGGGCGTTTCTCCAGCTTCGGCGGTGCGCTGCGCTTCGAGACAGTCGTTGCGCAGCACGAGGCCTGCCGCATCGATCTTCGCGGCGGCGGACGCGATGCGCAATTGCACCGTCTGAAAATCGCGCATCTTCGCCCCGGTGTAGTTGGTGCTGCGGGACTTCACGAGCTCGATCGTCGTCTCGAGCGCATTGCGGGCGTTTCCCACGAGGCACGCGCCGATGCAATGACCGCCGATTGCCGACGTTGGAATCCGGTAGTGGGGATTGCGATGGATCTCGACGCCCGGCCACTTGATACCGCCCGGCTTCGCGACATACATCGAGATTGCGCGATGGGCCGGCACGAAGACGTCCTTGCAGCGCACGGTCTTGCTGCTCGTCGCGCGCATGCCCAGCGTGAACCAGTCGTCGATCACTTTGTACTGCGTCCGATGCAGCATGCACAGCATGTAGTCGATGGGCTTCTCGCCCTCGCGCACGATGCACGCGAGCACGCTCCAGTCGGAATGATCCTGGCCCGACGAGAAGTTCCATTCTCCGGACAGAACGATCCCGCCTTCCGCCGGCACGCCGCGCCCCTGCTGGTAAGCGACGCCCGAGGCGATGCCGGCGTCCGGATTCTCACCCCAGACTTCCTCCTGCGCTTTCGCTTCGTACCAGGCGAGCATGCGATGGTGCGCACCGAGATTCGCCACCACCCAGCCGACCGAGATGTCGCCGCGCGAAAGAATCTCCGGGATGTCGTAATACGAGACGAAGGGAAGCTCCATTCCGCCCCAGACCTTGGGCTGGAGGTAGCGCAGCAGTCCCGTCGTATCGAGCGCGTCGATCACCTCGGGCGTGAGCCGCCTCGCAGCTTCGCTCTTCGGCGCCTGCTCGCGCAGGAACGGAACGAGCTCTTCCGCGCGACGCAGCGCCTCCGCGTAGCTCACATCCGAAAAGCCCACCGGCGGCGTCATTCTGTCCATGATGTGGTGCATGAAATGCGTGGAAGAAACAGGGATTCTGGCGTACGGCACAATCCCGGTGCAATGAGTCTCACACCATGGCTGACGAATACCATTTCGCGGTGAAGTGCGCGGGCTGCGGCGAACACGTGCCGGTCGCGCCCGACCGCAGTCGCGGCAACGGCCGCTTTATCGGGCCGTGTGTCGTGCAGGTGACGTGTAAGCGCTGCGGTGCGACGCACGAGTATGCGAGGAAGTGCGTGGAGTCGGTGAAGATCGACTCCGCCGCCAGGAAAATCTAGAGGAGGGTCTCGATGGTGTCGGAACGCAAAAGTGGGACAGACCCGCTTTCCCAATTCGCGATCGTTCTCGCGATCGCCTGCATCGCAGCGGCTCCACCCGCAGCCGCGCAGGGCACGTGGCGTCCGGGCAAAGCGGTCGAGCTGATCGTCCCGACGGCGCCCGGAGGCGCGAATGACCTGGTCGCTCGCTCGATGCAGACTTCGCTGCGTGAGCACAAGCTCGTGACAGCGCCCGTGGAAGTCATGAACAGGCCGGGCGGGAACCAGAGCGTTGCGGTCGCCTATCTCAATCAGCACCCGGGGGACGCGCATTACCTGCTCATTGCGAACCCCACGCTCATCGGCAGCCATATCGCGGGCATCTCGCCGGTGAACTACACCGATCTCGCGCCGATCGCGCTGCTCATGAGCGAGCACACCGTGTTCTCGGTTCCGGCGGATTCATCGATCAGGACCGCGCAGGACATGTTCGAGCGATTGCGGGCGAG
This sequence comes from uncultured beta proteobacterium, assembly GCA_963808765.1. Taxonomy (GTDB): domain Bacteria; phylum Pseudomonadota; class Gammaproteobacteria; order Burkholderiales; family SG8-41; genus JAQGMV01. The sequence goes on along the minus strand of CAWEHH010000030.1, from coordinate 82,508 downwards.
TCCGGATGCGCTTGCGATCGGTGTGGTGAGCCGCGGCGGGCCGAGTCATCTCGCGTTGTCGGCGGCCGTGGGGGCAGCGGGGATCGACGCACGCAAGCTGAAGACGGTCGTGTTCAAGACGAATGCGGAGTCGCTGACCGCGATGGTCGGCGGCCACATTCACGTGGTGGCTTCCTCCGTGAGCGCCGCGCTCGGGCAATTCACATCGGGCAGGACGCGCCTCTTGGGGGTTGTCGCGGCCCAGCGCATGAGCGGTCCTCTTGCGAACGTGCCGACACTTCGCGAGCAGGGCATCGATGTGACGCAGGCAAGCTGGCGCGTCGTATTCGCGCCCAAGGGCATTGGCGCGCCGCAGCTCGCGTTCTGGGAAGACGCCTTCGGCAAGATGGTGAACACGGCTGAATGGCAGAAGACGATCGAGGCGAACAACTGGGCAAACACGTTCTTGCGAGGCAAGGAGCTGGACGCGTATCTCGAAGCGAACTACAAGCTCACGAAGACCGTCATGACGGATCTCGGGATGGCGAAGTGAGAGGCAGGAGGACACCCTCTCCCCGAGTCGGGGATAGGATAGGTGAAGGAGCAGCGAGAAAACGCCGGCTGCACAAGTTCATCAGAAGAGCAAGGAAACACTAATGGAGCGAGTTTCACCCGCGCCGCCGGAGCGCTTCGAGGAAGTCTCCGACCACATGGAGCGCTGGAAAAAGTTGAAGGGCTATCCGCCGAACAGTTGGCTCACGATGGTGCGAAAGCCGAAAGTGTTCCGCGCTTATCGCGACCTGCACACGGCAGTGATGATCGAGCCCGGCGAAGTGCCGAAAGCGCTCAAATTCATGGTGGCGGAGGTCGTCAGCATGGCGACGGGCGACCCCTACTGCGCCGCGCACAACGCGGAGAACGCGGTCGAGGTGGGCGCACTGGACATCGCGAAAGTCGAAGCACTGGCCGAGTTTCGGACGAGCCCGCTGTTCACCGAAGCCGAGCGCGCGGCGCTGGAGCTCGCGCACGCGGCGGGCAGTTGTCCGCCCCGCGTGAGCGACGCGCATTTCATCACGCTGAAGAAGCACTTCTCCGAGGACGCCATCGTCGAGATCGTGTCGGTTCTCGCGCTCCTCGGGTGGCTTAACCGCTGGTGCATGACTTTCGCGACCGAGATCGAGGATCGCGCGCTCGACTTCGGCGAGAAGCATCTCGCCCGGTCAGGCTGGACGCCGGGTGTGCATGCGAAGCGGTGAGCGTGCACGCTTCGATGTTCGTGACGCCGCGCCCATTTCCCTCATCTCGCATGCACGCAGCTGCGCGCGCTCGAAGCTTCGATGCTGGTGACGCTGCGCCCATTTCCCTCATCCCCGCCCTTCTCCCGAGGGGAGAAGGGCTCACGTGTCCCCCTCCCCTTGAGAGAGGGAAGCAGGGTGAGGGTAAAGCTATTCGATAAAGGAGGCGCGGCAGAACGCCGCCTCGAAGGATGAACCGCGTTTGCTTCGTCTATCGGAGGAGTTGCATGAAGGTGATTCATTGGTCGCTGCCGTGCCTCGTCGTCGTGTCCGCGTTGGCCGCGAGCGCGGGAGCTCAAACCTATCCCGCGAAGCCCGTGCGCTACGTCGTGCCGATGTCCGCGGGAAGCGGCGCCGATACGATCGGGCGCATCGTCGTGGGCGGCCTCAGCGCCGGCGCTCGGACAGCAGGTGATCGTCGATAACCGCACCGGCGCGGCGGGCAACATCGGCGCCGAGCTCGTCGCGAAAGCGCCGCCTGACGGATACACCGTCTTCCAGGGGAGCATGACGCACACGACGAACGTCTCGCTCTACACGAATCTGACTTACGATTTCGTGCGCGACTTCGCGCCGGTGACACTGCTTGCGACCTCGCCGTCTGCGCTCGTCGTGCATCCGTCGCTGCCGGTGAAAACGGTGGCGGATCTCGTCAAGCTCGCGAAAACCCGTCCCGGTCAGCTCAACTACGCCTCGACGGGTCTTGGCACCGCGACGTTCCTCGGTGCGGAGATGTTCAAGGAGCGCGCCGGCATCGATCTCCTGCACGTGCCTTATCGCGGTGGAGGCGAATCGCTCGCTTCGGTCGTCACGGGCGAAACGTCCGTCTACTTCGGTCCGTTACCCGCCATGATGGCGCTCATCAAGCAGGGACGGCTGCGCGCGCTCGCGGTGACCACGGCCAAACGCGTGTCCGCGGCGCCCGAGTATCCGACGATCGCCGAATCCGGCTTTCCCGGGTACGAAACCGGAAACTGGTACGGCATCCTCGTGCCGGCGAAGACGTCAAAAGAAGTGATCGGCACGTTATACAACGCCGCGCTCGCGGCACTCAAAAACCCGCAGGTCTCCAGGCGCATGACCGACCTCGGCTACATCGCGGTCGGCAACACGCCTGAAGAATTCTCGGCGCACATCAAGGCGGAGATACAGAAGCTCGCGAAGATCCTGGCGCCGCTGAGGGGGAGCGTGCAGTAAGTCGACTCTGAATGTGTTTCGTTGGCGCAAGACGTCGGCAAGCTCGTCACGAACGTAAGGCCCGTCCAAGTCCTCGCGAAACTCTAGCTAGTTGGACCGTGTCACGCTCGCCGAGCGACCGCTCCGCAGCACGGGCATCGTTGAAGTCGACGCGCGATCTCGGTGCTCACGAGATGGCGCAGTGTGGGAATCGAGTCCGGCACATGGCGCTGCGCTCGGCCGGCTACCGCGAGGTCTGTAATCTTCGGGTAAGGCAAGCGCCGTTGGTCGATTGGAGTTTTTTTTGGAAGCATTCTGCAGTCGCTGTGCGAGTAGAAAGCCATAGGCAGCGATGCACACCGTTGCGTGATGGTGAAAGCCAGTCCAGCCGCGGCCCTCGTAATGAGACAAGCCGAATTCGGATTTAAGCTCGTGGTAGTCCTGTTCGATGCGCCAGCGCATCTTCGCGGTGTTGACCAGATGGCTGATGCTTATATCGACCGGCAGATTCGACAGCCAATACTTCGTGGGCTCGGCTTCTTTGAGTGGCCATTCGATGAGCAGCCACTGCTCTTCACGCAGGCTCGTTCGCAGGTAATCGCGATGCGCCGCGCGCACCCGCACCCGTGCAAAGCGCGAAGAGAGCACTTTATTCGTACCTTCACGCCAAGCGACTCGCTTCCACGCCGAGCGCTTCAGCGCCAAGGCGAGTTGCTTCACGCTCAGCGGCTCATGGCCCGGCCCGCGGCGCAGGCGTGTCGGTGGCCGGCCTCGGCCTGGAGCCGATGTCGTCGGCATCGGAGTGCTACCCGGCGCCCATACCGTGATGTCCGAGCTCACTCCCACTGCATAGGTAAGCCCCAGCTCATCCACAGCTTCGCGAAATGCCGTGTCTCTGCCGTATCCCGCGTCGGCCAGCACGATACCCGGCGCAACCCCGCGTTCCTGGGCTGCCCGGATCTGCTGCAGCGCGATCTGCGCCTTGGTCGCAAAGCGCACCGTCTCCGGTACTTTCGCTTCGCGCCTGCGCTTCACATCGCTCGCCCAATCTTGCGGCAGATACAGCTGGTAATCCACGGGCACACTGGCTTCGGCCGTGGCCAACGACAAGCTCACCGCCACCTGACAGTTGTCCTGCTTGCCGAGCCTGCCGCAGTATTGCCGTGCGACGCCTACCGAATGCCGGCCACACTTCGGATGCGCAGTGTCGTCAATGATCCAATAGACGCCGTGCTCCAGACCCAAGTGCGGCTCGACGTATTGTCGAATGCGCTCCAGCAGTCCCCGATCCGACCAGCGCGCATTCGCCACGAAGTGATGCAGCGCCTGATGTTTCGCAGGAACGTTCAGCGGATCAGCATGCGCCGCGAGCGGCTCCACGCTCTTACGCTGGATCGGCAACATCAGTCCGCTGCAATACTCGAGCAAACTCTGATGACGAGTCGAGTAGCCCAGTCCTTCACACAAATGCGCCATATAACGATCAAACTCTGCAAGATCTGCCATGAATCTTCACCCCCGCTAATGAAGATCCCGGCATGATGGCATTAACCGTGACACATACAACTAGTGTCCTGAATCGTAAATTCGCCCCACAGTCGTCATTCCGGCGCAGGCCGGAATCCAGAGCTAGTTTGGTTCTGGACCCCGGCCTTCGCCGGGGTGACGTCACTAGGACGAACTTCTGAATCACCATACTAGCTCCGTCATGACGGTGGCTGTGTTCCGTCGGAGCCGCACGAGTCACGAGCCACGAATCAGAGCGTCGGACTCCCGTACCCCTCGCTGGGCTTCACCCGGACCCGCGGTCGCGCGCATGTCGCGGAACATGCGCTGGAGCGGATACCGCACGCAGGTGCCGTTCGCGCCGGCCAACTCGTGCAGCGAATCGACGGCTTCGACCGCAGACTTCGCACGCTGCACAGAATGCGCACTCACGAAGAATCGAGGACCCGTGTTCGCGGGACTGTCTGCCAATCCGCCATAGGGCCGATTGATCGCTGAAAGGCGGCGCTGATACTCTGCCTCACCTCCTCGAAACTGCGAGGAGTCGGCACCGTTCCATGTGGGAGCTCGTGTGCATTCCCATCATATCGCGCACACGAGCGACGTTTGTCGGTCGCGTCAGAGCCGGACCCTGACACCGACGAGCGCACCTGAGCCTGGCCGCGAACGGAACGCCAAATTCTCAACCCTCGGAAAACAGACGACGTCCGGCGTCGCTGAAAGGATCACTCTCATGTATGGTATCGAGCAATATCCATCGTCCGTCAACGAGCAGGGCCAGTTCGACCCGCAAGGCTTCCTCGGATCACTCCTCGGCGGAGCCGCAGGCGGCTTTGTAGGCAAGAAGCTTGGGGATCCACCGGTCAGACGATTGGTAAATGGGTCGGGAAAGCCGCCGGCGGCTTCCTGCCGTTCGAAGCGGGCCCCGAAGCCGAAGCGCCTACCGAGCTCGAGATGCAGGGCTTCTGGAGCGTAGTGAAGAAGATCGGCAAAGGCGTGCAGACCGGTATCAACGTTGCGCAGAAGGGTGTCCAAGTCGGCAAGCAGCTCGGCATTCTGGAAGCCGGCGTGTCGGTCGCGGAAGAGGCGCCTACGGAGCTCGAGATGCAGAGCTTCTGGAGCGTGCTGAAGAAGATCGGCAAGGGCGCGCAGACCAGTATCAACGTTGCGCAGAAGGGTGTCCAAGTCGGCAAGCAACTCGGCCTGCTTGAAGCCGGCATAGCGGCGGGAGAAGAGGAGCCTACCGAACTCGAAATGCAAGGCTTCCTGAGCGTACTGAAGAAGATCGGCAAGGGCGTTCAGACCGGTATCAAAGTTGCGCAGAAAGGTGTCCAAGTCGGCAAGCAACTCGGCCTGCTGGAAGCCGGCATAGTGGCGGCGGCAGAAGAGGAGCCTACCGAACTCGAAATGCAAGGCTTCCTGAGCGTACTGAAGAAGATCGGCAAGGGCGTTCAGACCGGTATCAGCGTTGCGCAGAAGGGTGTCCAAGTCGGCAAGCAACTCGGCCTGCTGGAAGCCGGCATGGCGGCGGGAGAAGAGGAGCCTACCGAACTCGAAATGCAAGGCTTCCTGAGCGTACTGAAGAAGATCGGCAAGGGCGCGCAGACCGGTATCAAAGTTGCGCAGAAGGGTGTCCAAGTCGGCAAGCAGCTCGGCCTGCTGGAAGCCGGCATAGCGGCGGCGGCAGAAGAGGAGCCTACCGAACTCGAAATGCAAGGCTTCCTGAGCGTACTGAAGAAGATCGGCAAGGGCGTTCAGACCGGTATCAGCGTTGCGCAGAAGGGTGTCCAAGTCGGCAAGCAACTCGGCCTGCTGGAAGCCGGCATAGCGGCGGGAGAAGAGGAGCCTACCGAACTCGAAATGCAAGGCTTCCTGAGCGTACTGAAGAAGATCGGCAAGGGTGTTCAGACCGGTATCAAAGTTGCGCAGAAAGGTGTCCAAGTCGGCAAGCAGCTCGGCCTGCTGGAAGCTGGCACACCAGCGGCGGCGCAGGGCGCATCGCAAGAGGAGCTGATCGCACTGCTCCAGCAGGCGTTGCCGGCGCTGCAGGCGCTCACGCAATCGCAGTCGTCGCAGGTCCACGCACTGACGTAGACGTGCAAAAGGCGGCGGAGCACGTTCTGTCGTGCTCCGCCGAGTAGACGCGGCAACACGGATGGGAGCGAGAAGTCATGTCGCAGCCAAGCAGCGGGCACCCGGTTTTGTGGATCGTCCAGGCGCCCGACGAGCTTTGCGAGAAGCTGGACGAGATCTTGAAGGTCAGAAGCATTCCGCAGGTCCAGCGCGTCGCGGCTGATACCTTCGTCGTATCGATGACCCCCGACAGCGCCGAGAAGCTGAAAGCCGAATTCCCCGATCTCATCGTGGAGCCGAATAGCTCTCTCGACCCCTTTCATTGACCAGAGCGCCGGTGAGAAACCGAACCTCGAGAGGACACCATCATGGTTCCAGAAGACGATAAAGCACGTGGCAAGAACGTTGCGCGGGCGAGTTCAGAACGCGATAAGGAATCCGGGAATCAGCCGGAGACCACGGCAGCAGGTAACGAAGCGAAGGGTGGCGCGAGCGCCCCGGGAGCTGGGCCGGCCAGGATCGGCGCGCGTCCACCGCAGTACATGATTTCACCGCGACCGGCTCCGTCGGGTCTTCAAACACTCAGCGCCGATTTCGTCGCGGAGCAATTGCAGAACAGTCCTGACATCACGGTTATCAAGACGATCGCCCCGCCTCGTGTCTTTGGACTGCAGAGCGCTGGCGATACGAGCCTGGGTTCACTGGTGATCGCCAGGATGAACAGGGACAAGGCGGAGCTGCTGCAGGCGCAGGCCGGCGCTCAGCTTACCGTCGAACGCGACCCGCCGCTCACGTTCGCCCTGGAGCCCGGACCGGGCCGCGCTCTGCCCAATGCCGGCGTTCTCACGCCTCATGCCGAAGGCTTCACGGTAACGATCGAGGTTGTGGGAGAGCAGGGGCCGCTCGCCGGCGCCGACGTGTTCATCTTTGGGAGCGTCTGGCCCACTCAGGGCAAAACGGGACCTGACGGACGCGCTACGATTACCGTCACTGGCGAGAGCCCGGACACGATCAACTCACTCTACATCAAGCCCAAGTTGGATCACTGGGGCTTGTGGCAGGAGCGCCCACAGCTCGTCCCCGATACGGTCAACGTCGCCACAGTGAAGCCGCTGGCAAGCCATCTTCGCGACTTTCCCGGAAGGCAGCTATTGGGATGGGGAGAGCAGGCGATGGGCCTTCACCGCGTCCCACCTTCCTTCGACGGCGCGGGGATCAAGGTCGCCGTGGTGGATTCGGGCGCCGCGAAAACACATCGCAACCTGCTCCAGGTCGGGCCTGGCGCGAGCATCGTCGGCGCCGATCGGGAGGCGTGGGATGATGACACCATCGGGCACGGCTCGCACTGCGCAGGCATCATCGCCGGCGGTCCGCTCGCCAATGGAACCGGCATCCGCGGTTTCGCCCCCGCAGCGCAGGTTCACGTCCTGCGGATCTTCCCGGGTGGACGCTTCAGCGACCTGGTCGGCGCGCTCGACTACTGCATGGAGAATGGCATTGACGTCGTCAATCTGAGCCTGGGCGGCGGCGAGCCATCACGCATCATCGAGGAACGGCTGCAGAAAGCCAAAGAGATGGGAATCGCCTGCATCGCGGCGGCAGGGAATTCCGCAGGACCCGTGCAGTACCCGGCGTCCAGCACGCACTGCCTGGCGGTCGCCGCGATCGGGAAATCGGGAGAGTTCCCGGCCGACAGCTTCCACGCGCAGCAGGTGCTCGATGACTTCCAGAGTCGCGACGGCTATTTCCCGGCGAAGTTCAGCTGCTTCGGGCCCGAGATCGATGTAGCCGCGCCCGGCGTTGCCATCGTCTCATCGGTGCCTGACGACAGCTTCGGCGCGTGGGACGGCACCTCGATGGCAGCCCCGCACGTTACGGGACTCGCCGCGCTCGTGCTCGCGCATCATCCCGACTTCAAGGGCGCGTTTCAAAGTCGCGATGCCCGCCGGGTCGAACGACTCTTTCAGATATTGAAGGAGAGCACGATCCCGCTGCAGTTCGGCGACCCGCAGCGCAGCGGCACCGGTTTGCCGTACGCGCCGCTTGCCCTCGGTATTGAAAGGGGGACGAGCGCACCGGCCGCTGCCGGCACGGCGCCTGCCAGCGACGCGTCGTTCGACGCGCTTCGGCGGCTGCTTGCCCTCATCCAGGGCGGCGCCCGTCCGGGAGCTTCCGTCGCCCCACAGTCAGCTGACGTTGCCGCACAGTCGATGCTGATCGGCGGAAAGAGCACGGCCGTTGTCCGCGGGCCTGCGCGCACAGGTCCCGATCTCGCTCGGTTGTCGCAACTCGTCACCGGGAGCTCGGCGAAGAGCGCGGTGCCAACGTTCGAAGAGCTCCGGGAAGCCATGCGCAGCGCGGGGATGCTGCCGAGCTAGGCGCGGCAGCAGTCAGCCAGGGTGGGAAGGCGGTCTCCGCCCTGGCTGGCGGACGTGTCCAGCGCAACGGAGACGAGAAGGTCATCGGTTCTCACAGCGTCGGACTCTTCACCTCCCCGCCGAGCTGTCACCAGCGCCCACGGCGGGAGCTGCGCGTCGATGCTGAAGCTGAAGTGGCCTGCGGCCGCGCGCATGTCGCGGAACATGCGCTGGAGCGGATAGCGATCGTAGATGCCGTTCGCGCCGGCCATCTCGTGCAGAGAATCGACGGCCTCGATCGCGAACTTCACACCCGCCGCGGTGTTGCGCTTGTAGCGCAGCTTCGCTTCGATGTCGAGCGTCCCGCCCTGTTCGTAGACGCGCTGCGTTTCGAGAACGTCGTTGCGGACGAGCAGGGCGGCGGCGTCGATCCTCGCAGCCGCGTGCGCGATGCGCAGTTGCACGGTCTGGAAGTCGCGCATCTTGGCGCCCGTGTAATTGGTGCTGCGCGACTTCACCCATTCGATCGTCGTCTCGAGCGCCGCGCGCGCGTTGCCGATGAGGCAGCCGGCGATGCCGTTGCCGCCGAGCGCGGATATCGGAATGCGGTAATGCGGGATTGCGGTGCACGTCCAGCCCGGGCCACGTGTGACCGGGCTTGGCGAGGTACATCGAGATCACGCGATGCTCCGGAACGAAGACGTCCTTGCAGCGCACGGTCTTGCTGCTCGTCGCGCGCATGCCGAGCGTGTGCCAGTCGTCGATCACCTCGTACTGCGACCGGTGCAGCAGGCAGAACACGTAATCGACCGGCTTGTCGCCTTCGCGCACGATGCACGCGAGCTGGCTCCAGTCGGAATGATCGGTGCCCGAAGAGAAATTCCATTCGCCCGAGAGCACGATGCCGCCTTCGACCGGCACGCCGCGTCCCTGCTGATACGCGATGCCCGACGCGATGCCGGCGTCGGGGTTCTCGCCCCACACCTCCTCCTGCGCTTTCATCGGCCACCACGCCAGGCTGCGATGGTGGGACGGCGAGGTTGGCGACGGTCCACGCGGTCGAGATGTCGCCGCGCGCCGAGCATCTCCGGAATGTCGAAGTACGCGACGAAGGGCAGCTCCATGCCGCCCCACATCTTCGGCTGCAGGTAGCGCAAGCAGCCCGCTCTCGTGGAGCGCGTCCATCACCTCGGGCGTGAGCCTGCGCAGCGCCTCGCACTTCGGCGCCTGCTCGCGCAGGAACGGAATGAGCGCCCGCGCGCGTCGCAGCGCTTCCTCGTACGTGACATCCGCAAAACTGCGCGCAGGGCGCGAGCCGTCGATTGCGGGCTCCGCGTGCCTGTGTGTTCCCTCCATGCTCAACTTTCCGATTCCGGCTCTTCCATCGCGCCTCAGTGGTCCAACTCGGGATAGTGTCGGAAAACCCCGCGGTCGTTCCAGCCCAGTCTGCGCGGCGATTTCAGGTACGCGGCAATGTTCGGACGCACGCCGATGCGATCGTGGAGCGCGACGAGACCGGGATGGTTCGGCTCGATGCGCTTCATGGCATTCGGAAACGCGAAGCGCAAACCCTCGATCAACTGGAACATCGACAGATCGACGTAGGAGAGGCGATCGTTCACCAGGTATTCACGCCCACCCAGCACGCGCTCGAAGTAACCGAGGAACTTCGGAACGCGCTCGGCGAGAAAGTGCTTGCTGTAAGCGATCGATTCCTGCTTCTGGTCTTCGAAATAGAGGCCGTGTGCGATCGGGTGGTGCGTGTGCTGGATCTCCATCACGATGTCCGCGATCGTGAGCTGGAGCTGGTGGGCCCACAGCCGGTCGCCTTCGCTCTGCGGGGCAAGCCCCAGCCGCGGCCCGAGGTAATGGAGAATGTTCGCGGTCTGGCCGATCATCAGGTCGCCGTCCTTCAGGAACGGAGGGGCAAACGTGGGCCTCTTCACTGAAGGGTCGTCCATCAGGCGCCGCATCGCTTCCGGTCCTCTGCCGGGACCCGTCTCGCGCGTGATGTCCACGTAGTCCGCGCGCGCCTCCTCCAACGCGAGCCGCACGAACTCGCCGCGACCCTGGTTCGTGTTGCCGTAATACAGCTCGTAGGGCATGCCGTTCTCCTGTTCGTCTCAAGCGACGTGTGCATCGGGCTCCGCGCAGGCGCCGCGCACAATGCGCAGCCGCCTGCGTTCTCGAGCCGTACGGAGCACAGGGATCGTGTCATGATACGCTAGGCGCTCTCGAGTACCGCGCAGGCGCACGCAACGAGCAGATGAAGACGCTGTCTTGACGATCGAGGCGCGATCCTCGGATACGGCCTGGGTGCTCGTTTTCGCAGCCTGGCTGGTTGCGACGGTATCCACGCTCGGGGCGCTGTTTTTCGGCGAAGTCATGAAGGTGCCGACCTGCGTGCTGTGCTGGTACCAGCGCATTTTCATGTTTCCGCTTTCGATCCTCCTCCCGCTGGGACTGTTCCCGCTCGACGCACGCATCGTGCGCTACGCGCTCCCGCTGGCACTCGCCGGCTGGGGGTTTGCCCTCTTTCACGTGCTACTGGTTGCCGGCTACATTCCGGAGGATGTGCAGCCCTGCACGCAGGGGGTGCCATGCTCGGAGACTTATTTCGAGCTCTTTGGTTTCGTCACGATTCCGCTGCTCGCCCTCATGGCCTTTTCAACCATCCTCGCGCTGATCGTGGCGGCGCATTTCCAGGCGAGAAAATGAATCGAAAGACGCTTTTCGTCGGCTCCGCCATCCTGCTGCTGATCGTGTTCGTGGTCGGCACGCTCCTGTACAGACGCCGAAAAGGTCGAGGAGGCCGCGGACGCGGTGAGAGTGAACGCGGCGGCGCTCATGCGTTTCCACTCCCCCATGCTCGGATCTTCCGACGCGAAAGTGCACATCGTCGAGTTTCTGGACCCGGCATGCGAAACCTGCGCGGCGTTCTACCCGTTCGTGAAAAAGATGATGGCCGCGAACCCCGGCCGGATCCGGCTGTCGATCCGCTACGCGCCCTTCCATCAGGGCTCGGACGAGGTCGTGAAAGCGCTGGAAGCGGCGCGCAAACAAGGCAAGTACTGGGAAGCGCTCGAGGCACTGCTCGCGTCGCAGTCGCACTGGACGCAGAATCACACCGCACAGGTCGGCCTCGTATGGCAGCCGCTCGAACGCGCCGGCGTCGATGTCGCGCGGGCGAAAGCGGACATGCAGGCTCCGGAGATCGCGCGCGTCATCGCTCAGGACCTCGAAGACGTGCGCACGCTCAATGTCACCAAGACACCCCAGTTCTTCGTGAACGGAAGGCCCCTGCCGAGCTTCGGCTACGAGCAGTTGCGCACCCTCGTGTACGAGGAGCTTGCGAACGTGTATCGCTGATCCGACGATTTCAGTGCTGGCGGCGGCACCAATCGGGTAGGGAGCGCGGTTACCCGCGCCGCCCTCCCACACCACCGTACGTGCGGTTCCGCATACGGCGGTTCATGAGGCACGCTGGAGGCGCCGCACGGTATCGAGCAGCGACACCAGCCCCAAGGTATCAAACCACGACTTCGGGAAAGCCGCGTTCATGTGCGAGGCACCCGCATTCCACCACGGTCCTCGTCCGTTCGTTGCCGAACGCCATGCCCGGTCTGCCGTCAGTCCACGCCGCATCAGGTTACGGGCGCGTGCCGCCGCCCGCTTCCATTGCCGCCACAAGACGCAACGCAGTTTCCGCCTGATCCAGCCATCGAGCGTCTCCAATGCCTGCTTGCCGCTGGCGAGCTTAAAGTACGCTGCCCAGCCGCGCAGCAGCGGGTTCAACTGCTCGATGGTGTAGCCCAGGCTTCTACCACGTGCGCCGCGCAGCCGTGCGCGTACTTTATCCGTCATACGCTTTAAGCTCGGCTTCGCAATGCGCAGTTGCGGCGCCCTGTGCCAGGTGAGGCTGTAGCCCAGGAATTTGCGTCGCCACGGCACGTCCACCGCGCTCTTGGCCGCATTCACCTTGAGTTTGAGCCGTTCCGAGATGAAGCGGGTAAGGCTTGCCAGCGCCCGCTTGCCTGCCTGTTGGCTGCGCACATACACGTTGCAGTCATCGGCATAGCGGCAGAAGGTATGGCCGCGCCGTTCCAGTTCCCGGTCCAACTCGGTGAGCACAATGTTCGACAAGAGCGGTGAGAGTGGCCCGCCTTGGGGCGTGCCTTCCGTTCGCGGACTCACCAGCCCGTCTTGCATCATGCCCGCCTCAAGATAGCGGCGGATCAGTTTGAGCACGCGTGCATCGTCGATCTTGTCTGCCAATTTGCTCATCAGTCGGTCGTGATTGACCCGGTCGAAGAACTTCTCCAGGTCGATGTCCACCACCCAGCGCTTGCCATCTGCCACGTGGTTCTGTGCAGCTTTCAGCGCCTGATGTGCGTTCCTACCCGGCCGAAAGCCGTAGCTCGCCTCCGAGAAGGTCGGCTCGAAGATCGGGGAGAGCACTTGATGCAGCGCCTGCTGGATCAGGCGGTCGATCACCGTCGGTATGCCGAGCGTCCTCAGCCCACCATCGGGCTTCGGGATGTCCACTCGACGCACCGCCGAAGGCACATACGCCCCCGCCAGCAGCTTGGCCCGAATTGAAGGCCAGTGTTGCTTCAGATGGTCTTTGAGTTCGGCCACCGTGATGTCGTCGACACCCGCGGCACCCTTGTTCTCCACCACCCGCTGATACGCAAGCTGAAGGTTACGGCGTTCTACTACCGCTTCCATCAGCCCGCTCGCCTCCGCTTTCGTCTGCATGCGGTCCGCCGCGCTCGCCTCGGCACTCACGCAAACCTCACCGGCTTCCGTCCGGTTCCGCCCACGTAAGCCTCATCTACTCGATGTGCTTCTGCCGTCATCGACTCACACGTGTCACCGCCGCCTACTCGCGGCACTTCATGTTCGGCCCTTCGGTGTTGCCACCTACTATGGCCTCTGCTGACTTCTGGTGCCCCATTGCCACGCCTCTCGACGTCGCTAGCTCAAGGCAGAGCACCAGATCTCCCCGGGTATGACGCACTCACCTTCACGCTTATGCCTGTCGGATCTACGCCGCATCGTTCCGTGCATGTATCGGGCTTCGCACTTCTTTGCCTGCTCACCCCGATGCAGCGCCTCTATCCGCTTCCTGTTCGTCAGGCCAGCGCTTTGCCTTCGGCTTCCTCCGGATTCGCAGTCGCCCGCGACACCCTTGCCTTCAGCTAACACTTCCCCATGCCGGGTGTGTAGAGGACTCTCACCTCCAAGTGAGTGCGCCCTGCCGGGCGCACAAAGAAAACGCCCCGCGGAACGCCGTCCGCGAGGCGTTTGTGCTGCCAGGGCACGCCGACCTACAGGCGGCCGAAACTCCTGACGTTGCGGGTGAATCCGCTGTCAGAGCCGTGCAGGTCGGTAGTGCCTGATGAGTCTCTCACGGGATCACCTCCTTTCGTGGTTGGCCAGGCGCGCATTGTAGCAACAGTCCCGCCGGCGTCTACCCTGGGCGGTGCACCATCGCGCCGCGCGATCCGCGCTTCGTTCGCTGGAACTTGGGATTAAACTGCGGATACCCAAACGAGGGAGACTGCCATGATCGACATGCATGCGCACTGGAGACCGGCCGAAGTGATCGACGCGCTGCGGACCCGCACGAGAGAGCCTTTCCTCACGCGCGACAAGGAAGGCCGCGAGGTGGTGAAGACCCGCAACGGCGAAGAGCTCCTGTCGGAGGCGTTCGACACCGCTGAGGCCTATCTCGAGAGAATGGACCGCCAGGGTGTGAAGACGAGTGTGCTCTCGCTGCTCGGCTCGTTCTGCTGGGTCGAATCCCAGCCGCTCGAGGTTTCGGTGCCGCTGTGCCGGCGCGTGAACGACAGCCTTTCGAAGACCTGCGCGGAACACGGCGGGCGCTTCGCGGCCTTTGCGGCGCTTCCGCTCGTCGATATCTCCGCCGCTGCCGCCGAGCTCGAGCGCGCGCTCGGGCTGCCGGGGATGATCGGCGCGCAGATTCCCGGAAACGGTTTTCTGACGGCGCGCGACGCCGAAGCGATGCGTCCGCTGCTCGAAGTCGCGAACCGGCACAAGGCGGTGCTCTTCATCCATCATGGCCCGCGCCCGGGCGAGGCGTTTCCGCTGCACGGCAAGGAGAGCGACAACGCGCGCCGGCGCAACGGGACGCTGCACATGCAGGCGAGCCTCTCGTCGGTGATGGTCACGCTGTGTCTTACGGATTACCTCGCGCCCTACCCGGATGCGACGATTCTACGTGCACAACCTCGGCGGCAACATCCCGTACGAGGTCGAGCGCATGGACCACCGCTGCCTCACCGACTCGCCGCACGAAGAGCTGCCGTCGGCGCGTTTCCGCCGCTCGAAGGTATACGTCGACTGTAACTCGTTCGGTCCCGCGCTCGATCGAGGCGGGCGTGCGCACCTACGGCGCGGATCGCATCGTGTGCGGCACCGACGGCACCGCGTTCGGCGTCGACTGGACCGCAAAGGCGCTGGCGGAAGCCGACATCGGAGACGATGCGCGCGAGAAGATCCTCCACCGCAATGCGGCCGCGCTGCTTGCCCCCCGCGCGAAGGTCGACCCGGCGCGAGGCGGTCGCCGCGTAGGGGGTGGCGCCCGCCTTCGGCTCGGACCTCGCCGCCCTGCGGAACAGAGGGAAACCCATGGTTTCCCTCCGTAACCTCCTTTCCTTCGGCCGCGTGTCGGATACAGAAGTCCGACACGCTGCTAAGTCCGGCATCTCATTTCGGGAGATTCACATGGCACGTGATGGCTATCTCATCATCGACAGCGACCTGCACTTCAACGAGCCGGGCGATCTCTGGGAGCGCTATCTCGAGGCGCCGCACAACGCGAACCCGCCGCGCTTCTTCGGCGGGAGCAGAAGGCGGTGAAGGAAAGCGCGGAAGACAAGGGCGCCGCGGACGTGATCAGAGGCATGGACGTGCAGGGCCTCACGATCCCCGCGTTCGCGAAGTCGGCGGGCGCGGAGGCGTCCAGCCGCGAATTGAGGCGCCGCAGCCGCGCGCGCCATCCGCATTTCGCCGTGGCGCGCTCGCGCGGTTTCGATGCGGAGTCGACGCTGACCGCGATGGACATCGAAGGCATCGACGTGGCCGTCATGTACGGCACGCGCGGCCGGCAGATCCTGTGTCACGACGATCTCGAGCCCGACTACGCGGCAGCGCTGGCGCGCGCCTACAACAACTGGGCGTACGACTACTGCAAGGACGATCCGCAGCGGCTCAAGTTCGCCGCGCAGATCGCCATGCACGACGTGAAAAGCGCAGTCGAGGAAGCACGCCGCTGCGTGAAGGAACTGGGCGCGGTCGCGGTGATCGGCACGCCGAATCCGGTGCACGGCCAGCATCTGCACGACGAAGCCTGCGAGCCGCTGTGGGACGAGCTCGAACAGCTCGACGTGCCGATCGGCTTCCATCCGACCGGCAACTCCTCGCTGAAGGACGACATGGGCCAGCGCTACGTCGGCCACGCCAATTTCTATCCGATCGCGCACGCGATCCGCAATCCGGTCGGAGCTGATGGGCGCGATCGCGAGCATGACGACGGGCGGCATCCTCGAGCGTCATCCGAAGCTGCGCTGCGCGTTCCTCGAAGGCACCGCCGGCTGGCTGCACTGGTGGCTGTGGCGGCTCGACGATCAGTGGGAGAAGTACGGTCCCGGCTGCGAGAACCAGTTGAGTATGGCGCCGAGCGAGTATTTCAAGCGCCAGTGCTACATCGCGCTCGACGTCGATGAAGAGCCGGCGGTCGATGTCGTGAACAAGATGGGCGCGGACTACTTCGTCGTATCGAGCGACTATCCGCATTCGGATGGCGCGTTTCCCGAGGCGATCCAGCAGTTCCTCGGTCTGCCGCTTAACGACGAGCAGCGGCGCAAGATCCTGTGGGACAACTGTGCGCGCCTCTATGGGATCCCGCGTCCGGCGGCGGCGCTGACGCGAGACCAACAGGCGGCATCCGCCGCTTAGCATGAAGGTCACGTCCCTTTCCCGAAACATCGGTGCGGAAGTCACCGGCATCGATTTGCGTGAGCCCGTGGATGAGGAGACTCGCCGGAGCCTGAACGCGGCGGTCGTCGAGCATGTCGCGCTCGTCATTCGCGATCAGCATTTCACGCCGGCGCAATACCTCGCGGCGGTGTCGCTCTTCGGCGAGCCGATGAAACAGCACTTCACGCAATACGCACTCCCGGATTGTCCGCTGGTGCATGAGGTATCGAACCGGCACAAGGACAAGGCCGGCAAGCGTGTGAAGCACGGCGCCGGCTGGCACACGGATCACACCAATCACGTCCGTCCACCGAAGTACACGTGCCTCTATGCCGTGGCGCTGCCTTCCTCGGGCGGGGACACGGCCGTCGTCAACATGCGGGCAGGGTACGAAGCGTTGCCGGAATCGCTCAGGCAGAAGATTCAGGGCATGAAGACGGTGAACGTCTTCCAGGGCAGCGCTTCCGCGCATTCGGGACAGTCGGCCGATGCGCAGGCGGAGCATAGCCCCGAGCCCGTGCTGCAGCCGCTCGTGCGAACGAATCCGGAGAACGGCACGAAGGCGCTCTATTTCCATCCCGTGAAGGCGGAGAACATCGTCGGCATGCCACCCGCCGAATCGCAGGCGCTGCTCTCCGAGTTGCTCGAACGCGCGGTGCGGCCCGAGTTCACCTATCGCCACAAGTGGCGCAAGGGCGACATGCTGCTCTGGGACAATCGCTCCGCGCTGCACCGCGCCCACTTCGATTACGACCCCGACGAGTATCGCCTGCTGTATCGGGTACTCGTGCGGGGGGAATTGCCGTTTTGAGCTTTTTCGTAACCACGTAGCGCGCTCAATCCCTCACCCCGACCCCTCTCCCGGAGGGTGTGGGGAAATTTGTGACGCAAGCGACTGTCTATTCACTTACGTAATATCGAGTAGAGGAGAAGCTGATGGAGCTCACCGTCGAGAGACCTGCCACCGACACGATCCGCGCGCGGTTCAACTATGTGGTGCCGATGGGCCAGCCCGCCGTGCGCTACATCGACTGGCCCGAGATGGAGCACCTCGCCGTGCCTCCGCAGTACGAACTGCACGAGATGACGATCCTGAACGGCCGGCCGGTGCGCGACACGTTCGAGCTCGACACGCACGGCTTCGTGTTCGTCGATCACCATACCGCAGTCAAGGACTTCGCCGACGAGGCCGGGCGCAAGGTGGTCTACGATGCCGAGGTCCAGGCGCTCATCAAGAAGCATTCCGGCGCGTCCGACGTCGTCGTGTTCGATCATACGATCCGGTTGACCGACGACACGTCGCAGCGTGTCGCGGGTGCGCGGCCCACGGTCAAAGGCGTGCACAACGATTACACCGAGCGCTCGGCGCCGATCCGCCTTCGCGAGATCGTGGGCGACGCCGAAGCCGAGCGTCGCATGCGCAAGCGCTGGGCGATCATCCAGGTGTGGCGTCCCATCCGCGGTCCCGTGATGATCGATCCGCTCGGCATCTGCGACGGCCGCAGCATTCCGCAGAAGGGTTTCATACGCGTCGAGCGGCGCTACAAATATCGCACGGGCGAGGTCTATCACATCGCGCACGATCCGAACCACACGTGGTTCTGGTTTCCGAACATGAATCGCAACGAGGCGCTGATCTTCAAGGTATTCGATTCGGATGCGAGCAAGCCGTCGCGCTTCACCGCGCACAGCGCGTTCGATGATCCCAATACGCCCCCGGACGCGCCGCCGCGCGAGAGCATGGAGACGAGGACCTTCGCGTTCTGGGATTAGTTAGCGGCTCGACGCGAGAGTCACTTCCGTCGTCATTCCGGCGCAGCGCCGGAGAATCCAGAACCGGCTGACGCGGCTATGTTGTGTTGCCTGGACCCCGGCTTCGCGCCGGCGTGACGAATGCGGAGTTGCTTTCCGCGGTCACCAGCGTTTCGAAATTGCTGCTATGGTTTGCCAGGACGCTAACCCAACATGCCTGCCCTCCGCATCTCCCCCGAGCTCGAGCTCCACTACGAGGTCGACGACTTCACCGATCCGTGGACGAAGCCCGACACGATCCTGCTCCTGCACGGCAATTCGGAAAGCAGCGCGGCGTGGTATGCCTGGGTGCCGCAGCTTGCGAGGCAATTGCGCGTGGTGCGTCCCGACATGCGCGGCTTCGGCGCTTCCACCCCGATGCCGCGGGATTTCCGCTGGACGCTCGATCGCATCGTCGACGACTACGTCGCGCTCATGGATGCGTTGGCGGTCGAGCGCTTTCACCTCGTCGGCGCGAAGATCGGCGGAACGGTCGCGCGGGCGCTCGCTGCGCGGCATCCGCAGCGCGTCACGACGCTCACGCTCGTCGGAGCGCCGCCGCCGTTCATGGCGAACAGAGCGTCGTTCACAGCGGAGTTCGAGCAGCATGGCGTCGAGCATTGGGCGCGGCGGACGATGGGCGCACGGCTCGGCGACTCTTTTCCACCTGAAGGCGTCGAGTGGTGGATCCGCTTCATGGGTCGCGCGCCGCTATCGACGCAGATCGGCTTCATGGAGACGATTCCGCATTCGGATGTGCGGGCGTGCCTTCCCCGGATCGCGTGCCCCACGCTCGTGATCACCAGCGAAGGCAGCCAGATGGCGTCCGTCGAGGAAACGCGGGCGTGGCAGCGTGCGATTCCGAAGTCCGAGTTGCGGGTGATTCCCGGCAGTTCCTTTCACGTCGCTGCGACGGCTCCCGAGGCGTGCGCGAAAGCGACGCTGGAATTCGTCGAGCGCAGCGCAACCGCGGTCGAAGCGGGCCGCGATCATGCGAAGACATGACGTAGTCAGCCGCACATGATTTCGGATCGGCTGTTGCTCTGTAGCCTCGCCTTTGCAGCCGCGCTCGCCGCGCTGCCGTCGCTCGCCCAGCCGTATCCGGCACGCGCGGTGCGTATCGTGGTCGGCTTCGCGCCGGGCGGCTCCGCCGATGTGCTCTCGCGCATCATGGGCCAGCGGCTTTCCGAATCCTTCGGCCAGCCGGTCATCATCGAGAACCGTCCAGCCGCGGGCGGCACGGTCGCGACCGAAATCGTCGCCAGAGCCCAGCCCGACGGGCATACGCTGCTGCTCGGATCCGTCGGCACGATGGTGTTCGCGCCGGCGCTGTATTCGAACCTCTCGTATCAGGTGTTGCGCGACTTCGAGCACATCGGCCTGTTCGTGACTTTTCCGCTCGCGCTCGTCGTGCCCGCGTCCTCGCCGGCAACGACGCTGAAGGCGCTCGTCGAGCAGGCGCGCGCGAAGCCGGGTGCGCTGCGCTACGCATCGCAGGGCGTCGGTGCGTCGGCGCACATATTCGCCGAGATGATGCACTACATGGCGGGCATCAAGGTCGTGCACGTGCCTTACAAAGGAGGTGCGCCTGCACTGACCGGCGTGCTCGTCGGTGAAGTCGATTACGGGATGATGGCGGTCGCTACCGCGCTCACGCAGGTGAGCAGCGGAAAGATCAGAGTGCTCGGCGTGACGAGCGCCAGGCCGAGCGCGATGCTGCCGGGCGTGCCGCCGATCGCGGCCGTGGTTGCCGGATACGAAGCGCTGAACTGGCATGGTTTCGAGTTGCCGGCGAAAACGCCCCCGGCGATCGTCGCGAAACTCTACGAGGATCTCGCGAAGATCATGCGCCGTGCCGACACGCAGGAAAGACTCCGCGCGTTGTCGATGGACGAGGACGTGAGACCCCCGCCCGAGTACCGCGATTTCATCAAGGCAGAGATCGGCCGCTGGAGTCCGATCATCAAGGCGTCGGCGGCCCGGGTGGAGTGAACGCGGTCAGCGCTCGACCCGGATGCGCGCCCGCTACTGGGTCCACCTTGATGTTCGCCGCCTTCACGACGCGCGTCCATCGTTCGATTTGGCGCCGCAAGGCAGGCGCGCGTGCGAGCCGTTGTTGCCCGCGGCGGGAACGAGCGAGCCGATTCGCGCACACTGCACTGCGGCGCTTTGCTAAGCTCGCCTCGCAATCGATTCGACTTCAGGGGAGGAGGCGTCATGAGAACAGCAGGGGTAGTCGCGACAGTGCTCGCGGGCTTCAGTCTCGCCGCACCGCTTGCGCACGCGCAGGGCGGCTCCGCACGCAACTTTCCGGAACGTCCGATCCGGCTCGTGGTCGGCTTTCCGCCGGGCGGCGCGACCGACATCCTCGCCCGTATCCTGTCGCAGCACATGCCGGAGGCGGTGGGGCAGCCCGTGGTGGTCGACAATCGCGGCGGCGCGAGCGGAACCATCGCGGCGGCGCTCGTCGCAAAGGCGCTCCCGGACGGCTACACGATCATGATGGTCCCGAGCGGCCCGTTTACGATCAGCGTCAGCACCTACGGCAATCTCCCCTACGATGCCGTACGGGATTTCACCGGCGTGTCGCTCCTTGCGTGGGTGACCAACGTCATCGTCGTGCCGCAGGCCTCACCGGCAAAGACTTTGCAGGATCTGATCGGCATGGCGAAGGAAAAGCCCGGGCAGGTGACTTTTTCGTCTTCCGGGGCCGGCTCCCTGCATCATCTGGCGGGCGAAGTGCTGAAAGGCCTCACGGGCACGCAAATGATCCACGTCCCGTTCAAGGGCGGAGGGCCTGCGCTCACCGCGCTGGCGGGCAGCGAAGTCACCTTCGGCTTCACTTCGATGCCATCCGCGATGCCGCTCATCAACGCAAAGCGCGTGAGACCCATCGCCGTGACGAGCGAAAAGCGCATGTCGGCGCTGCCCGCGACGCCCACGATGAGGGAAGCCGGCGTGCCGCCGCCGCCCGGACTGGACATCCGGGAGTGGTATGGCGTGATTGCGCCGGCCGCCATTCCGGCTGCGATCGTCGGCAAGCTCAACGTCGAGATGGTGAAGGTGTTCAAGCGTCCGGACGTGCAGACGCGGCTCACCGAGATGGGCGCGGAATTCGTCGGCAGCTCTCCGCAGGAATTGAGCAGGCAGCTCGCAAGCGACGTCAGGACGTGGGCGAAGTGGGTGAAGGAGGCGGGGGTGCGCGCGGAGTGACGCCCACCCGGCGCTGGCCCTGCAAGGTGATCAATCCATCCGGATGCCTGCTCCGCTCGCTCGTATCGCAGGGTTCGCCACCGCGCGTGTAGTCTGCTGATTCGTGTCTGGACCGTGACAGGCTGATGATGCGATTCTCGCATCCCCGGACGCGGACCGCCGCTCGCGCAGGTTGACGGAGCACGGTTCCACCCATTACGGTAGGTGCGACCATCCTTCGCGCGAGCCGCGCACCCGACGATTCGCGGAGAAGCCATGGTGGCGGGTACCGTACACGATGGCTGCACGAACTGGAGACGAGCATGGGCAATGAAGAGGTCGGCGTCAGCATCGAAGGGCATGTGGCGACAGTCGAGATCCGACGCCCGCCCAACAACTTTCTCGACGTGGACCTGATCGCGAATCTCGCGACGGTGCTGGAAAGTCTCGATGAGGACGCGAACGTGCGCAGCGTCGTGCTCGCGGCGGCGGGGAAGCACTTCTGCGCGGGGGCGAATATCAAGAAGCGGCTCGACGACGAAGCGGCGGGCCAGCAGCAGGTGGTACGTCCTCGCCATCTCTATCACGAAGCGCAGCGCCTCGTGCAGACGCACAAGCCGATCGTGGCGGCGGTGCATGGCAGCGCGATCGGTGCGGGGCTCGGGCTCGCGCTCGTTGCCGATTTTCGCGTGACGTGCAAGGAGGCCAGGCTTGCCGCGAACTTCACCGCGATGGGTTATCACCCCGGTTTCGGAATGACCGTGACACTGCCGCGCGTGATCGGACATCAGCGCGCGAAGTGGCTGTTCCTGACCGGCAAGCGGATCCCGGGCGACGAAGCGTATGCGATCGGGCTTGCCGACCGTCTTGTGGCCCAGGACGAGGTGCGGCAGGCCGCACAGGAGATGGCGGGCGAGATGGCGAAGGCGGGACCGCTCGGCGTGCAGGCCGCGCGGGAGACCCTCAACCTCGATCTCGTGCAGGCGTTCCGCGCGGCGACCGAGCGCGAGATGTTCCAGCAGTCGGTGCTGCGCGA
The DNA here is from genome assembly GCA_963808765.1 of uncultured beta proteobacterium. Taxonomy (GTDB): domain Bacteria; phylum Pseudomonadota; class Gammaproteobacteria; order Burkholderiales; family SG8-41; genus JAQGMV01. The sequence goes on along the minus strand of CAWEHH010000030.1, from coordinate 60,099 downwards.
GACGAACGACTTCAAGGAAGGCGTAAGAGCGGGCTTCGATCGGCGCGAGCCGGTGTTTACCGGCACGTAGCACGGCCCTGCTTACAGCGGCACCATGCCCATCCACCACATGAGCTTGTCGCCCACGTCGATGTCGTATTTGCGCACGAACGTGAGCTTGCCGTCGTCGCCGATGCGGAAGACCGAGAGGCCGGCCGCGACTGTGCGCACGGTGTTGCCCTCGCGTACGTTCACCGGCAGATTGTGCTGCGCCACGAGCAGGCGCCCGCTCGGATCGATATGGAACGTGCGTGGATGGATCGCGCGCGTCTCGATGTGCTGAATCGGTTTCGGCTCGCCCGTCGTCTGATCGATCGCGTAGACGACGATGCTGTTCTCACCGCCCTTGTAGACTTTCTTGCCTTCGAAGTCGACGGTGTCCTGAGAGCGATTCGAGCCGTAGAGGAAGCGGCCGTTCGGATGCACGTGCACCGCGCTCGCGGCCTGGCGCGAGCGGATGTTCTTCGGTTCGGCGAGCGTTTCAGCACGGTAGGCGATCGTGGGGTTGATTTTCCCGCCGTCAAGCTTGTAGGTGTACATCTTGTTCTGCGTCTCGATGATGACGTACATCCAAGGCTTCGTCGGGTGGAAATCGAGGTGGCGCGGACCGAAGTTCCTGCCGCCGTCGGGCGCGATCGAGACGCCGTTCGTGAGGACGCCGTTCTTGTACTCGAACACTTTGAGTACGCCCGGGTCCTCGGCTTTCTGCGGCGTGCCTTCGTTGCCGCGCGCGACCAGAACCGCACACCTGTTGTCCGGCGAGACGCGCACCTGGTGCGCAAAGATGCTGGCGTCGATGGGGCCGGGCTGCTTCACTTCCTCGCCGGGCGAGAAATCCTTGTTGATGCGATAGACGCGCAGCGCGCTCGGATTATTGAACGCGACGAGAATGAACTCCGACGGGATGTCGGTCGTCATGTGAATCGGACGGGTCGGGAGCGGTATCGATTCACCGTGCTTCGTGAGCGCGCCGGTCGCGGGGTCGATGCGGAACGCGGTCACATGATGTTCCGTTCCAGCCTTGCCGTAGCCGGAGGCGCTGCTGCTCGTCGCGACGTACAGATAGCGGCGCGAGGCGTGAGGCCACGCGTATTGCACGCCCGCGGGCAGCGTGACGGTTCCACGCTTCGTGAGCGTCGCGCCTTCCACGTCCACGTCGTATTGCGTGAGCTCCGGTCCGACGTTCGCGTAGAGCGCCACTTTGCGCGAGGCCTGCTGCGCGGCGGCCGCGAATCGGGGCATCGCGATCGTACCCGCGGCGAGCGAAAGGAACGTTCTGCGGTCAAGCATGAGGGCCTCCCTTGGATGGGCTTTCGTTGCAGCGGGCGAAGTACGCTGCGCTTCGCGCAGGACACGCCCGAGTCCCGACGAATCTATACCAACAATGCAGCTTCTACCAGCGCTCGCCCCCCTATCCCGCGTGGACTGATTGACAGCCACCTGAAGGTCACACGGCGCCGGACAGGTGCTCACGCGTCTGTCGAAGACGCGGCCGTATCGAACGAGGACGGCAACATGAAGCGTCGCGCCTGCGTCGATGACCGATGGTAATCTCCACGTTGTCAGATGAAGCAGGTGTGGCAGGGTATAGTGATCGGAGCCTTGACCAGTCGACCGATTGTTTTCAGCACGCACGCACGCCGCCGCTGCACCTGCTCGCGTTAAGCCTGCTGCTATTGCTCCTTGCGCGGTCTTCTGATGTGGTGCAGGGTGCGGCCTACAGCCCGCCAAAACGGGTGCTCATACTCGACTCGTTCGGTCCTTCCCCAATCACGGCCGGCGCAGCGGCGTTTCGAACCACGCTCGAGCGTGAGCTCGAACAGCCGATTGACGTCCACCACGCGACCCTGGATGCGGCCCGGTTCGCCGAGCCCGATCACGAAGCGCAGCTCGTGGATTTTCTCAAGGCGCGTTACAAGGACAGGCTGGATCTCGTGGTGCCGATGCTGTCTCCTGCGGCGGCGTTCGTTGCGCGTCAGCGCGATCTGTTCGGCGCCACGCCCGTCGTGGTCGCTGGAATCGCGGTCCGGCGTATTCCACCGGGACTTCACACCCCTACGACCACTTACGTGGCCGCGAAAGGGGAGCCGACTGCCCATATCGAGAACATATTGCGGCTCTTGCCGGATACTCGTGAGATCGTGATGGTGTTCGGCGCTTCGAAATTCGAACGATTCTCGTCGGCACTCGCGCGCAAGGAGTTTCAACAGTTTGCCGGACGCGTGAACTTTGTCTGGCTCGAAGGCCTTTCCATAGAAGACATTCGGCAGCGTGTCGCCATTCTTTCGCCGGGGTCTGTCGTCCTTCTGGCAAATTTCGTCGTCGATGCGAGAGGTCTGACGCTCGACAAGGACGAATCGCTGCGAAGGCTGCACGCCGTGGCGAAGGTGCCGATCTTCGGGTTTTTCGAGAGCACCCTGGGCAAGGGGATCGTCGGCGGAAGCCTGTATCCCGACGTCAAGCTCGGTATCGAAGGCGCGCGCGTCGCAATCCGGGTCCTGAAAGGTGAGGCGCCGAATACAATCGCGCCGGTATTGCTCGAGGAAAACGCCCCGGCTTACGACTGGCGAGAATTGCAGCGCTTCGGCATCACTGAAGACCGTCTGCCACCCGGGAGCGAGATCCGGTTTCGGGAGGAGTCCCTCTGGCAAGCCTATCGCTGGCACATCGCAGCGGCGTCCGCGCTGCTTATCCTGCAAGCTGCTTTGATCTCGGGTTTGCTGCTGCAGCGCGCGCGCAATCGACGCGCGGAAGCCGAGCGCAAGCGCACCGAGGCGGAGCTGCTGCATACCCGCGCCGAGCTCGCACACATGACCCGTGTTTTCACTCTCGGCGAGCTGTCGGCGTCGCTCGCGCACGAGTTGAACCAGCCGCTGACGGCCATCCTGAGCAACGCGCAGGCGGCGCAGCACTTCATGAATGCGGGCAACCCGACGGATCTAACGGAGGTGCGTGAAATCCTGGGCGACATCGTTCAGGACAACAAACGTGCAGGAGAGGTCATCCGTCGCATGCGTTCGCTGGTGAAGAAAGAGGATCTCGACGCCGCTCCTCTCGACATGACAGGGGCCGTTCGCGAAGTCACTCTGCTCCTGTACAACGACGCACTGCTGCGCCACGTGCGCGTCTCGCTCGACGCAGAACCCGCGCTGCCGGCGGTGCTCGGCGACAAGATCCAGTTGCAGCAGGTCGTGCTGAACCTGTTGCTCAATGCGTTCGACGCGGTGAAGGAATTGCATGTGAGCCAGCGCGCCGTGGTTCTGAAAATCAAGCGTGATGGCGAGCGCATGCTCAAAGTGCTCGTCTCTGACAGCGGCCACGGACTTTCCGACGGTTCCATCGAACGCGTATTCGAAGCGTTTTACACGACCAAGCCGAACGGACTCGGCATGGGGCTTTCGATCAGCCGATCGATCATAGAAGCGCATCACGGGCGCCTGTGGGCGGAGAACAATGGAAGCCGCGGCGCCACGTTCTGCTTCACGGTCCCGTTGGCACAGCAATGAGGGGCTTCGACCCACTGGCTAGGGGCCGGGAACGCGTTCCTCGTTAGGTCGTACTCACGGCAAGCGCAGGAAATACGACGCGGAAAGTGGCGCCGCGGCCGCGGTTGTTCTCGGCGTGGAGCTTGCCGCCGTGGGCGGTCGCGATCGTGCGGCAGATGGAAAGCCCGAGGCCGAGACCGTGCTCCTTGGTCGTGAAGAAAGGCTCGAACAGCCGCTCCAGCGTGGCCGGCGCGATGCCCGGGCCGCAATCGGACACGATGATCTGCGCGCTGCCGTTGGGGCCGGTCGTCGTCGTCACGGCGAGCTTTCGGTCGGAGCGCTCGTTCGCTTCCAGGGCTTCGCAGGCGTTGCCGATGAGATTGAGCATCAGTTGCTGCAATTGAACGCGGTCTCCGTTCACCGGCGCCAACCGCGCGTCGAAGCTCGCCGTCACTTCCACGTTGCGCGTCACGAGATCGCTGTGCGCGAACTCGAGCACTTCGCGCAACAGGTGGTTCAGGTCGACCGGCGCGAACGGGTTCTCGCCTTTTTTCATCAGCACGCGCAGCCGCCGGATGACGTTACCGGCGCGCTTGTCGGCCTCGACGATCTCCCACAGGATGCTGCGGATCTCCGCAAGATCGACGTGTTCGAAGGCGAGAAACCGCTGCCCCGCCTGCGCGTTGCTGAGGATCGCCGTGAGCGGCTGGTTGAGCTCGTGGGCGAGCGCCCCTGAAAAATCGCTGAGCGTCGCGAGTGCGCGTGAGATGGGTGAGTTGCTCGCGCTGCTCGCGCGCTTCCAGTTCCGCGCGGCGCTGCAGCGTGATGTCGCGGATGATCTTGATGAGGCAGGCATGACCTTCGATGTCCACCGTTTCCGTGGAAACGAGTGCCTGCAGAATGCTCGCCGCCCTGGGCCTTGAACGCCATCTCGAAGCTGTTGGCCTGTCCGCTACACCGGCGAGAACGGCGGATCGAGGCGGCTCCGGTCGTCCTCGCTCGAGTAGATGCTGAGCTCGGCCATCGTGTGCCCGAGCACTTCGTCGCGGGCGTAGCCGAACATCGCCTGCCAGCGATCGTTCACTTCGATGATTTTCCCGTCGGCCCTGCGGCTGATCACGATGGCGTCCGGGCTGGATCGAAACGCCGTCGCGAAGCGTTCCTCGGATTGTCGCAAACGCCGGTAAGGTGGCTTTGCGCTCCTCCATGACGGCCGCGAGGACCAGCAGCGGAATCGCGACCGAAATGAGGAAGAGCTGGACGGAGAGCGCGTTCTCGGCCGGCCGCGCCGACGACGAACGGTCCGCGTTCGTGCGCGGCGCCCCAGATCACGAGCAGCGCCACGATCGTGAAGGAGAGGCTCGCGCCGCGCGGCCCGAAGCGCAAGGCGGCCCAGAGCAGGAACGGCAGCGGCAGGTAGAGAAACGTCGGAGGAACGCTCGATCGCGGCGAAGTGCCAGTCGAATACGAATATGCCCACCGTCAACAGCCCGACCAGGATGAACGCGCCCTCCAGCCCACCGCGCCTTGCCCGCGTTTCGAGACGACACGCCGTCGCGCGCCGCCCACGTGATGACGACCGGCACGAACACGAGCGTCGCGAGCATGTTGGAGACGAAACGCGTGGTCCACAATTCGCTGTAACTGCTTTCACCCCAGCCGATCAGGCTGACGAACGCAGCATCGAGGAACGAGGACAGGAAAGGCGCGAGCAACACCGCCCCGCAGATGAAGACGACGACGTTGCGCATGCTGTCGAGCGACGGCGCACCGGCCATGAAATGGCGGACGAAGAGCGCGCCGATCACCGCTTCGCTCACGTTGCTCACGAACCAGCACGACACCATCGCCACCGGAACGCCCCCCTGCGACTCGGCGATGAAATGCGCGGGAACGCCGCCAGCAGGAGCAGCCACCACCAGCGCAGCGGAGCGAGCACCAGCGCCGCGAGCAGCACTGCGTTCGGCGGCCACAGGACCGATATGGGAAGAGGCTGGAACGTGAGCGCCAGCCCGACTTTCGCGCCGATGTAATAGGCAACGCCGACGACGAGAGCGGCGAATGCGGGACGCCAGTCGAAATGGCGCAGGCGCGACGTGTCGAACAGTCCGCCTGTCAGTATCGTGTCGTATGCCGGCTTCACCAGATCCCCGTGGCCGCCCGCTCGCGCGGAGCGAAGCTGTCCCCCGTGTTGCTGCGGCCCGGGATGTTCAGCTCCGATAGCGGGGCCATTGTGCGCGCTCCGCGTCGTGTCGTGAAGTGCGGTGGGCGCTTTCAGCTTCTCTCCGCGGGCATGCCGGCTGCGACCAGCTCGCCGCTTTGCGCATCGCGCGCTTCCCACTCGACTGCGAGCACGGCTTCCTTCGCACGGCTTCCGGCGGCCTTCCTGATCTGCGAGAAAACGAACGCAGCCGGGAGGACCTCGTAAGGCTGAAAGCCCTGGTCTTTGGCAGCCGCCGCGGTGAACGCCGGTTTCAGCCGTATCGTGCCCGGCCCCGGCTGATCGACGATTTGCGCGACGGCGCCGACCTCGCGTCGGAGCAACTGGTCGAGGTGTGCTGTGATCGACCCCAGAGTTGCGCCGCTGATCTGGTTCGTGCTTTTCGGCTCGGGATAGAGAACCGTTTTCTCGAGCAGCACTTTGTCGTAATTCACCAGCGCTGGCGCGATCCAGCGCTTCACGTCGCCGCCTGAAGCAGACGTCGTTGCCTCGAGCTTCCCGTAGGCATCGCCGAGAAAAACGGAGTTTTCCTGAGCGAGTGCTCCCGAAGCGCTGAGAAGAGTACCGACAACCACGGTTGCCGCTGGCATGCTACGCATCGCAACGCCCTTTCATATTACGCCGGTCAACCGGCGCACGAGCATTACGCACCTCGGTGGTGCGTGCCGGTGCCCCCCGCGTGAGCTCGATCCATACTGCGACTGGGGCAGGAGCGCTGCTATTGTACCTTGGTCCAATTGGCCATCGACCCGTTTGTTCATATCAGCGTCCCGCGCGGCGAGGCCGGTGAGCGACGTGCAAGCATTTCGCCGACTGGCGCCTGCTGTAATGCTTTGGTAGGCTTTCAGTGGCAGTATTGAGGGTAGGAAGCGTGAGCATCCCATTTCGCTCCACCTGATTCGGTTGCGCCTTATCGAATAAAATCTTACAACTCAAGGCGCAAGCCAAGCTGCATAAGGGACATCCCAGATGAACAGCCCTGACCCTACGATCTTCGTCGTCGACGACGATGCTTCGATTCTCAAAGGTTCGCGGCGGCTGCTCACCGCCGCCGGATTCAACGTCGAGACTTTCGAGTCCGCCGACGCTTTTCTTCAGCGCCACGATCCCGCCATCTCGGGCTGTCTCATTCTTGACGTGGCCATGCCCGGGTTGAATGGGCTCGAGTTGCAGCGAGCGCTGCATGTACGGCGCAGCTTTCTCCCGATCATTTTTCTGACCGGCCGCGCCGACGTGCCGATGAGTGTGCAGGCGATGAAAGGCGGGGCTCTCGACCTGCTGATGAAGCCGGTGGACCAATCTGACCTGCTGGCGGCCATCGATCGCGCATTGGCCCGCGAACGCGAGATGCGGGAGAGCAATGCGCAGACGGCGAGCGTCGAACAGCGTCTCGCGACGCTCACGCGGCGCGAGCGGGAAGTGCTGACGCACGTCGTCGAAGGACGGTTGAACAAGCAGATCGCCGGGCGATCTCGGGACGGTCGAAAAGACGATCAAGGTCCACCGCGCGCGCATGATGGATAAGATGAAAGTCCGCTCGGTCGCCGAGCTCGTGCGACTCATGGAGCGCGCAGGAATCCGCCCCGACGCGCCGCCCCAGTAGTTGCCTGATACGTTCGATCTCATCGTTCTCGGCGGCAGCCCCTGCGGGCGCCAGCGCCGCGGCAGGCGCTGGCCAGAATGAGCCGTTGGGGAGGACGGCTTAATATCGTTCCGTGATGAACTTGTACGGGTAGTCCGGCTCGCGGTAGCCGCGGCGCTCCTGCCGCTTCGGCAGCTTCACTTTCTCGCGCGGCGCCTCCTTGTATGGAATCTGCGCGAGGAGGTGAGTGATGATGTTCAAACGCCCACGCCTCTTGTCGTCGGTCCGCGCCACGTGCCACGGCGCGAACTTGGTGTCCGTCGCCGCGAACATCGCGTCACGCGCCCGCGAGTAGTCGTGCCATCGGCCGTAGGACTTAAGATCCATCGGCGTGAGCTTCCAGATCTTGCGCCCGTCGTCGATGCGCGACTCGAGTCGGCGGGTCTGCTCTTCCATGCTCACTTCGAGCCAGTATTTGATGAGGATGATGCCGGAATCCACTATCGCCTTCTCGACGTTTGGGGACGGTCTGTAAAAATTTTTCCACCATCTCTTCGGAACAGAAGCCCATCACCCGCTCGACGCCCGCGCGGTTGTACCAGCTGCGATCGAAAATCACCACTTCGCCTGCCGCGGGCAGGTGGGGCAGATAACGCTGCACGTACATCTGGCTCTTCTCGCGGTCGGTCGGCGCGGGCAGCGCGACGACGCGAAAGACGCGCGGGCTTACGCGCTCGGTGATTGCCTTGATCGTCCCGCCCTTGCCGGCGCCGTCGCGGCCTTCGAAGACGACGCAGACTTTCAGCCCCTTGTGTTTGACCCACTCCTGGAGCTTGACGAGCTCGGCGTGCATTCCCGCGAGCTCCTTCTCATAGGCTTTGCGCTTCAGCTTCTTTGTCGGAGCCGTGAGGCGCTCCTGCGCCTTGCCGTTGCCGTTGCCATTGCCATTGCCATTGCCATTGCCACTGCCACGCTTGTTCGTATTCATGGTTTTATCTCGTTCCCGTGGTTTCTTCGAAAAACCGCGAAGTAACCGCTACTGGGCCAGCCAGCCGCCGTCCACCGGCACCGCCGCGCCGCGGATCTGGGCCGCGGCCTCCGAGCACAGGAACACGCACAGCGCGCCGATCTGCTCGGGGGTAGCGAATTCACCGGAAGGTTGCTTCTCGGCGAGCAGTTCTGTCTTTGCCTGCTCGACCGGAATCCCTTCGCGCTGGGCCCGTGCATCGATCTGCTGCTGCACGAGCGGCGTCAGCACCCAGCCGGGGCATATCGCGTTGCAGGTGATGCCGGTCTTTGCCGTCTCCAGCGCCACCGTCTTGGTCAGCCCCAGCACGCCGTGCTTGGCGGCCACGTAGGCCGCCTTCTCCACCGAGGCGACCAGGCCGTGCGTCGAGGCGATGTTGACGATGCGCCCCCAGTTGCGTTTCTTCATCTGCGGCAGCACCGCCTTGATGGCGTGGAAATTCGACGACATGTTGATCGCGATCACGGCGTCCCAGCGCTCGTCATCGAAATCTCTCGACCGGCGCCGTGTGCTGGATGCCGGCGTTGTTGACGAGGATGTCGACTGCGCCGAGCTCCTCCGATCGCGGCGGCGACCATGTCGCGGATCTGCGGCGGCTTGGACAGATCGGCGCCGTTGAACACGACCTTTACCTTGAACTCGGCTGGCGAGCGCGGTCCCCAGGCGCTCGATCTCCTTCGCATCGCCAAAACCGTTCAGCATGAGGTTCGCGCCCGCGCCGGCAAGCGCCGGGCGATGCCCAGCCCGATGCCGCTGGTCGAACCGGTGACGATGGCTGTTTTGCCTTTCAACATTTCGATTCCTCCTGTTGGTGTGTGGTGACCGATTCGCTCATGGCGGCCTTGTCGGTCGGGCTCACACGATGCCGGTGGCGTAGTACACGCCGATGATGAAGAACACCGCCGCCGTCTTGATCAGCGTGATGGCGAAGATGTCCTTGTAGGACTGCTTGTGGGTCAACCCGGCCACCGCCAGCAGCGTGATGACGGCGCCGTTGTGAGGCAGCGTGTCCATGCCGCCGCTCGCCATCGAGGCCACCCGGTGGAGGACTTCCATCGGAATCCCGGCCGCGTTGGCGTTGGCGATGAAGGTATCGGCCATCGCCGCGAGCGCGATGCTCATGCCCCCGGACGCGGATCCGGTGATGCCGGCCATCGCACTGATGCTGATGGCTTCGTTGATGAGGGGGTTGGGAATCGTCTCGAGCGTGTTCGCGATGAGCATAAAGCCCGGCAGCGCGGCGATCACGCCGCCGAAGCCGTATTCCGACGCCGTGTTCATCGACGCCAGCAGCGAACCCGCGACGGCGGACTTGGTTCCCTCGGCGAACTTCGCTGTCACCGGTTTCCAGGCGAGGGCGATCACGGTGAGGATGCCCAGAATGAGCGCAGCCTCCACCGCCCAGATGGCGGTCGCCTTGCTCACTTCGGTGACGATCGGCTTGGCACCCGCGGTCAGCGCGAATTCGTGGGTCTTGCCGTAGAACCTGGGAATCAGGTCGGTGAACACCCGGTTCATCAAAAAGACCACCAGCAGCGGCGACACCGCGATCCACGGGCTGGGCAGGGTTTCCGCTTCATAAGGCTCGGGCTCGTTCTTCAGGTCGGTGCCGTAGCCCTCGCCGGCGGCCGCGGCCTTGCGGCGCACCCATTGCAGGTAGGCCATGCCCGCGGCGAGGATGAACACCGAGCCGATCACGCCCAGCCACGGCGCGGCCCAGGAGTTCGTATTGAAGAAGGTGGTGGGAATGATGTTCTGGATCTGCGTGCTTCCCGGCAGCGCGTCCATCGTGACCGTGAACGCGCCCAGCGCGATGGTGCCGGGGATCAGCCGCTTGGGGATGTCGCTCTGGCGGAACATCTCCGCGGCGAAGGGATACACCGCGAACACCACCACGAACAGCGACACGCCGCCATAGGTGAGCACGAGGCACACGATCACGATCGACAGCATCGCGCGCTCGCGCCCCAGCAGCTTGATGACCGCGGAAACGATGGACTTCGAAAACCCCGAGATCTCGATCACCTTGCCGAAGACCGCGCCGAGCATGAATACCGGGAAGTAGTCCGCCAGGAACCCCACCATCTTCTTCATGAAGACGCTGGAGAACATTGGGGCGACGAGCGACGGATCGGTGAACAGCACCGCACCGAGCGCGGCCACCGGCGCGAACAGGATCACGCTGTAGCCGCGATAGGCCACGAGCATCAGGAAGACAAGTGCAGCGACGATGATGAGAAGGTCCATGGCTATCCTCCTTATTGATTGTCTGTGAGTGCAGCTTTCTCGCTGGTCTACGCGGCGCGAGTTGAAGATCGTCATGCGCTCGCGCTCCATTTCCCTCAACACCTTGTCGTGGTGCACGACCGCTTCGCGCAGCAGGTCGCGCACCGAGATGACGCCCAGGACCCGGTTGCCGTCGACGACGGGAAGGTGGCGAATGCCATGACGGTCCATGAGGCTCACGCAGTCACGGACGTGATGGGCGAGCGTCACGGTGACCACCTCGCGCGTCATCAGGTCGCCGACTCGCGTATCCTGGGCCGTGCGTCCGGATGGAATCAGCTTGCGGGTGTAATCCCGCTCGGAGATCACGCCGACAAGCTTTTCGCCCTCGAGGACCACCAGGAAGCCGACGCTCTTTTCGGCCATGGCCACCAGTGCGGCGTACGCCGTGTCAGTCGGGAGCACCGAGTAGCACGCCGCCCGGCTTGGCGGCCAGGATCTGCGCGAGGGTCCGGAAGGGAACAATTTCTTCGGGCGTCTTCAGGGACCAGGCCATGTCACCTCCTTGCATCGTTGGAGTTCGTCGAGCGGACCGTTACAGATCGAAGACGCGCACCCCGTTACCCGGATTGGTGACGTCGTTGCCCTGCCAGCCGTAAATCGTCGACGGTCGCGGGGCGCGTTCAGGTCGGATTCGCCGAAGGAGCTAGCCTAATGAACGAGGTCCGTGCCAGGCAATTGGACCAAAGCCCCAGTCGTCGAGCGACGCCGGGACACGCCTCGGGGATCGAATCGCATTGGGACCAAGGTCCAATTGCCGGGGGTATGTCGCGAAGCCAGACTGCCATTGTTCATTCGGCTGCGCGGCTCTTAGCCGGCGACGGAACTCTTGTCGCAAGCCAACTCACTTTTGACCGCAAGGAGGAGCAGACGATGTCAGCAATCCTGAAACCCGCAAACGAGAAATGGGACGTCGCATGGCGCGGATTCGCGCCCGGAAGCTGGCAGAGCCGCGTCAACGTGCGCGAATTCATCCAGCGCAACTACACCCCGTACGAAGGCGACGGCGCCTTCCTGCAAGGACGCGACCGCGCGCACGCACGGGATGTGGAAGACGCTGCAGCCGCTGCTCGCGCAGGAGCGCGAGAAGGGCATACTCGACGTGTCGCAGATTCCTTCCGGCATTCTCGCGCACGAAGCCGGCTACATCGACAAGGAGAACGAGATCATCGTCGGCCTGCAGACCGACGCGCCGCTGAAGCGCGCGATCATGCCGTTCGGCGGCTGGCGCGTGGTGGCGGCGAGCCTCGAGTCGTACGGCTACAAGCCCGACGAGCGCGTCGGCGAAATCTTCACCAAGTACCGCAAGACGCACAACGACGGCGTGTTCGACGCCTATACGCCGGACATCAGAGGCCGCGCGCTCGTCGGGCATCGTGACCGGCCTGCCGGACGCGTACGGCCGCGGCCGCATCATCGGCGACTATCGCCGGGTGGCGCTCTACGGCGTCGACTTCCTCATCGCCGACAAGGAGCGCGAGAAGGCGGAGCTCGACGACCGCCATTCGACCGAGGAGGTGATCCGCCTGCGCGAGGAGCTCGCCGAGCAGATCCGCTCGCTGACAGGAGTTGAAGGAGATGGCGTCGCGCTACGGCTACGACATCTCCGGGCCGGCGACGCAACGCCCGCGAGGCGGTGCAGTGGACCTACTTCGGCTATCTCGCCGCCATCAAGCAGCAGAACGGCGCGGCGATGTCGGCGGGACGCCTGTCCACGTTCTGGGACATCTATTTCGAGCGCGATCTCGCGCGAAGGCACGCTGACGGAGGCGCAGGCGCAGGAAATCATCGACGACCTCGTCATCAAGTGGCGCATCGTGCGCTTCCTGCGCGCGCCGGAGTACAACGAGCTTTTCTCCGGCGACCCGGTATGGGTGACGGAGGTGGTGGGCGGCATGGGCGAGGACGGCCGCACGCTCGTCACCAAGAGCGCGTTTCGCATGCTGCACACGCTCTACAACCTCGGACCGGCGCCCGAGCCCAACATCACCGTGTTCTGGTCGCCGCGGCTGCCCGAGGGCTTCAAGCACTTCGCGATCAAGACGTCGATCGACACCAGCGCGATCCAGTACGAGTCCGACGATCTCATGCGGCCGAAGTCGGGCGATGACTGCGCGATCGCCTGCTGCGTCTCGGCGATGCGCGTCGGCAAGCAGATGCAGTTCTTCGGCGCGCGGGTGAACCTGCCGAAGACGCTGCTGTACGCGCTGAATGGCGGGCGCGACGAGGTGACCGGCAAGCAGATCGGGCCGCAGCTCGCGCCGATCACGGGCGACGTGCTCGAACTACGACGAAGTGATGGAGCGCCTCGACCCGATGCTCGACTGGCTCGCGAAGACCTACGTCAACGCGCTCAACTTCATCCACTACATGCACGACAAGTACTGCTACGAGGCGGTCGAGATGGCGCTGCACGACCGCGACGTGCTGCGCACCCTCGCCTGCGGCATCGCCGGCCTCTCGCACGCGGCCGACAGCCTGTCCGCGATCAAGTACGCGAAGGTGAAGCCGGTGCGCGACGAGCGCGGGCTCATCGTCGACTTCGAGACCGAGGGCGAATTCCCGTGCTTCGGCAACAACGACGACCGCGCGGACGACGAGCGCCAAGCTGCTGGTGTCGATGATGATGAACAAGATCCGCAACTATCCCGTCGTATCGCGACTCGGTCCACACCCAGTCGGTGCTCACCATCACCTCCAACGTCGTGTACGGCAAGAAGACCGGCAACACGCCGGACGGCCGCAAGAAGGGCGAGCCTTCGCGCCCGGCGCGAACCCGTCGAACGGGCGCGACACGCACGGCGCGCTGGCGGCGCTGCTGTCGGTCGCGAAAATCCCGTACGACGACGCCGAGGACGGCATCTCGCTGACGCTGTCGGTGGTGCCCGCCGCGCTGGGCAGCGAAGCCGAGCGCCTCGCGCGCGGCGCCGGCGCGCTCGATGCGTATTTCTCGAGCGGCGGCTTCCACGTCAACATCAACGTGCTCAATCGCGAGACGCTGCAGGACGCGATGAAGCACCCGGAGAAGTATCCGCAGCTGACGATCCGGGTGTCGGGCTACGCGGTGAACTTCGTCAAGCTGACGAAGGAGCAGCAGCTCGACGTCATCAACCGCACGTTCCACGGCAGCATGTGAGGGGCGGATCATGAGCGAACCGCGCACAGGCAGTCGCTACGAGATCCAGATCGCGCGCAAAGGGAAGGACGAGAGCAAGGCGGCGCACGACTATTTCGCCGTCCATACGGGCGACGTCGAGGAGGTCAAAGACGAGGGCGAGGACGATCTCGTCGGCTACGTGCACTCGTACGAAGTCGGCAGCACGGTGGACGGCCCCGGCCTGCGCTTCGTCGGCTTTCTCAGCGGCTGCCTGCTGCGCTGCCAGGTACTGCCACAACCCGGATACCTGGCACAAGTACAACGGCCACCCGGTGACCGTCTCGCGCGCGATGCAGCAGATCGGCAAGTACGTGCACGTGCTCAAGATCAGCAAGGGGGGCATCACGCTCTCCGGCGGCGAGCCGATGCTGCAGCGGCCGTTCGTGACCCGCATCTTTCAAGCGCTGCAAGGCGCTCGGGCTGCACACGTGCATGGACACCTCCGGCCGCCTGGGCGACAAGATGACCGACGAAGACCTGATGGACATCGACCTGAACCTCCTCGACATCAAGTCCGGCGACCCGGAGATCTACGAGAAGGTCACGCGCCAGCCGCTGAAGCCGACGCTCGATTACGCGCGCCGGCTTTCGGCGCTGGGACGTCCGATGTGGATACGCTACGTGCTGGTGCCGGGCCTCACCGACGGCTACGACAACGTGCGAGAAAGTGGCCGATTTCGTCGCAGAGCTGAAGTCCGTCGAGCGCGTGGAGATCCTGCGCTTCCACCAGATGGGCAACGACAAGTGGCACAAGCTCGGCCTCGAGTATCGCGCTCGAGAACGTCGAGCCGCCCGACGCCGAGCTCTGCCGAGCGCGTGCGCGGGCAGTTCCGCAGCCGCGGACTTACCGTTTACTAAAAATCAAAAAAAGGGGGAGGCTATGGACGAGATCAGAACGTTTCTCGAGCAGCAGCAAATGCTGGCGCTGTTTTTGACCATCGCGATCGGTTACCTGGTCGGCGAGATCAACATCAAGGGCTTTTCGCTCGGCGCGGGCGCGGTGCTGTTCGTCGCCATCGCGATCGGCTGGTTCGCGCCGAAATCCGCGCCGGCGGCGATGATCGGCTCGCTGGGCCTTGCGCTGTTCCTGTATACCGTGGGCATCCAGTACGGCAAGCAGTTCTTCATGGGCCTGACCAGTCCGCAGGGCATACGCGCCAACGTGATCGCGGTCGTCGGTGTGCTGTGCGCCGGCGTGGTGAGCCTCATGTTCGTAAAGTGGGCCGGCATCTCGTCCGGCACCGCCTTCGGGCTGTTTGCCGGTTCCGGCACCAGCACCGCGACGCTGCAGGCCGCGCTGGCGGCGGCCGGTAACCAGGACCCGGCCACCGGCTACGCGGTGTCTTATCCGTTCGGCGTCGCCGGGCCGATCCTGTTCCTCTATATCATCTTTCTCATCCTCAAGCCGAAATTCGAGACGCCCTCCAGCGGGCTCGAGCTCCAGGAAATCGCGGTGCGTAACCCGGATTACTTCGGCAAGACGCTTGCCGAGCTCATGACCGCGCTGCCGGCCGGCGTGCAGATTACGGCGCTGCGCCGGGCGAGCCGCAACGAGCCGGCTTCGCCCGCGTTCGTGATTGCGCGAAGACGACGTGCTGTTCGCGGTCGGCCCGACCAAGGAAGCGCTGGCTCAGGCGACCAAGATCATCGGCGAAGCGGCGACCGGCCGTTTCACCAAGGACCGCCGCGATCTCGATTACCTGCGCGTGTTCGCGTCGCGCCCGACCGTGGTCGGCCGCGCGCTTGGCGATATCGAGTTGCCCGGTGAGAAGGCCGTGGTTTTACTGCATGTTCGCCGCGGCGATACCGACTTGCTGTCGCGTCCGGACCTGATCCTCGAGTTCGGCGACCGCATCGGCCTGATGGCCAACCGCGCCGATTTTCCGGCGCTGCGCAAGTTCTTCGGCGACTCGATCAAGGGCACTGCGGAAGTGAGCTACATCTCGGTCGGCCTCGGCATGGCGATCGGCTTCGCGGTCGGCGCGATCAGCATTCCGATCCCCGGCATCGGCAAGATGACGCTGGGGTTCATCGGCGTGCTGCTCGTCGCCCTGATACTCGGCAACCTGCGCCGCACCGGCGGCATCAACTGGACCATGCCGCTGTCGGCCAACAAGGTGCTGTTCAACCTCGGCCTCACGCTGTTCCTCGCCAACGCCGGGATGTCGACCGGCGCCAACGTCGTCGCCACGGTTGCCGAGAACGGTGTTCTGATACTGCTGCTGGGCGCGGCGGTGCTGGTCGCGATCGTTCTGCCGGTGATCGTGCTCGGGCTGTTCGTGTTCAAGATGTCGTACGACGAGATGGCGGGCGTGCTCGCCGGCGCGACCGGCAATCCGGCGATCCTCGCCTATGCCAACAAAGCTGGCGCCGACCGACCGGCCCGACGTCGGCTACGCGATGATCTTCCCGAGCATGACCATCCTGAAGATCCTGTTCGTCAACATCGCCGCCGCATTCATGTGACGTGACCGCTAACCGGTACGTCGCGGATGCCATGACTTCTTTCCGGTTGATCTGCACGGGCTGCATGCACAATGCGATGAGAATCGCCAGCACGACGGAGACAGGACTCCGCAGGCGGTCACCATCGATACCATCATGCCGTCGGACATGGCGGTGCGCGCGGAGCAAAGCGGCGTTCGTCGTGCGTCGATGGACCACCTCACCGTCTTCGTGTTGAGTGTCATGGGCGGTGCGTTCATTTCGTTCGGCGCCATATTTGCGACGACGGTAAGCGCCGGAACCAGCGGGCTGCCATACGGAGTGGCGAAGCTGTTGACCGGGGTCGTCTTCTCGGTGGGGTTCATTACGGTTGTCGTCGCAGGCGCCGAGCTGTTCACGGGAAATAACCTGATTGTCATGGCCTGGGCGAGCGGCAAAGTGAAAACGCGCAGTCTGCTGCTGAACTGGCTCGTCATCTTTATCGGAAACTGCGTCGGAGCGGTCGCGACGGCCGGCCTAATGTTTTACACCACGCAATACACCTTCGGCGCGCGGCGCCGTGGGATTGGCGGCGCTGACGACGGCCAACAGCAAAACGGCGCTCGCTTTTGTTCCCGCATTGACGCTTGGCATCATGTGCAACGTGCTGGTGTGTCTGGCGTCGTGGATGTGTTACAGCGCGCGCACTACCGTCGACCGGGTCGCCATCATCATTCCGCCGATTGCCGCGTTCGTCGCCGCCGGCTTCGAGCACAGCATTGCGAACGTTTATTTCATTCCGATGGGGCTGTTCATCAAGGCCGGAGCGGACGACGCATTCTGGAATTCGATCGGCAAGACTGCCGCGGATTTTCCGTCCCTCACCTGGACCAACTTTCTCTTCGGAAATCTGATTCCGGTAACGGCCGGCAATATCATTGGAGGATCGGTGCTTGTCGCGGCGATGTATTGGTTCGTTTATTTGCGCAAGCCCAAACCGCAATGAGAACGCAGAATTGTCGGGGCACGGCGGGCGGCTGGCCCAGTAGCGGTTACTTCCCGTATTCGAAGAACCCCCGGCCGGATTTTCGGCCGAGCTGACCGGCCTCGACCTTCTCCCGCCATAGCGGGCACGGACGGTATTTGGGGTCCTTGAAGCCTTCGTAAAGGACCTCGAGAATGGCGAGGCACGTATCGAGACCGATCAGATCCGCGAGCGCGAGCGGGCCGAGCGGATGCGCCATGCCGAGCTTCATCACGCGGTCGATGTCTTCTGCGCTGGTGAGACCCTCGTGCAGGCAGAACACGGCTTCGTTCAGCATCGGCAACAGAATCCGGTTGGCGACGAATCCCGGACTGTTCCTCACTTCGACCGGCGTCTTGCCGAGCTTTTCCGTAAGCGTCCTGATGGTTGCGTAGGTCGCATCGGAGGTCTGCAGGGCGCGTATCAGCTCTACGAGCTGCATCACAGGTACGGGATTGAAGAAATGCATGCCGATGACCTGGGCCGGCCGCTTCGTCGTGCCGGCGATGCGCGTGAGTGAAATCGACGACGTGTTCGACGCGAGTATCGCCTCGGGTTTTGCGACGCGATCGAGATCGGCGAAGATCTTCAACTTCAGTTGCACGTTCTCGGTCGCCGCTTCAACGACGACGTCGCACGACGCGAGATCGTCCAGACGCGTCGTGGACCGTATGCGCTCGAGTGCCGCGCTGCGCGCGCTCTGAGTCATTCTGTCCTTGCTCACCAGGCGCTCGAGGTTCGCGCCGATCGCAGCGAGGCCTCTCTGCACCGCGGCCTCGTCTATATCGTTGAGCACGACGTCTAAGCCACTCGCCGCCATGACCTGGGCGATCCCGTTGCCCATCGTTCCGGCGCCGATCACGCCGAGCTGTTTCGTATCCATGAGTTGTTCTCCAACCTCGTGTTCGACGTCGAGCTCACTCCGCCAGGAGGAACGCGATCGGCGTGCTGCCTGCCCCGGACGCCGAATTGCCGCGCTAAAGAACCATTTCAGGCACGCCAGCCGGCACGACGAGCTCCGCCTCAGTTGCGGCAATCACCTCCTCGACCGATACACCCGGGGCGGTCTCGAGCAGCGTCGCATGTCCTTCCGGGAACGAGATCACAGCCAGCTCGGTCACCACGAGATCGACCGGCCGCACCGAGGTGAGCGGCAGCGTGCACTGCTTGACGATCTTGGATTTGCCTTTCGCTGTGTGCTGCATGGCGATTACGACGCGCTTCGCCCCCACCACGAGATCCATCGCGCCACCCATGCCCGGAACCATTTTTCCCGGGATCATCCAGTTCGCGAGCAGCCCTCGCTGGTCGACCTGCAGGGCGCCGAGCACCGTCATATCCAGGTGCCCGCCGCGGATCAGGCCGAACGACATCGCGCTGTCGAACGCGCACGCGCCGGGCAACGCGGTAACGGGCCGCCCGCCGGCATCCGTGAGGCGCGCCTGGATGCGACCCTGTTGGGCGACGGGACCGGTTCCGATGAGGCCGTTTTCGGACTGGAAGAAAACGTGCACTCCAGGGGGCACGTAATTCGCGACCTGTGTCGGTATGCCGATGCCCAGATTGACGAGCATGCCGTCGCGCAACTCGCGCCCGATGCGTTTCGCAATGATGGTTTGTGGGTCCATGGTGTCTGTCAGTCTGGGCAAATGAGGTAATCGACGACGGCAGCGGGCGTAACCACGTGGTCCGGCGCAATGAGGCCGACCGGCACGATATGCTCGGCTTCGACGATCACGCGGTCCGCCGCCATTGCGATAACCGGGTTGAAATTGCGCGCGGTGAGCGCGTAGGCGAGGTTGCCCTGGTAGTCGGCGAGGAACGCCTGGACGAGCGCGAAGTCGGCGCGCAGCGCGATCTCCAGCAGATACTCGCGGCCGCCCACTTCGATCTTGCGCTTGCCCTCCTCCACCACCGTTCCGACGCCGGTCGGCGTGAGCACTCCGCCGAGCCCGAACCCGCCGGCGCGAATGCGCTCGATCAGCGTGCCCTGCGGCACGAGCTCGACCTCCATCGCACCCTGAATCATCTTCTGCTGCGTCTCGGGATTGAGTCCGATGTGGCTCGCGATCGTCTTGCGCACGAGCCCTGCGGTAACGAGCTTGCCGATCCCGACGCCGGGCATGGCGTTGTCGTTCGCGATGATCGTCAAGTCGCGCTTGCCCTGGCGTATGAGCTCGTCCATCACGCGCTCAGGCGTGCCCACGCCCATAAAGCCGCCCACCATGAGACTCGCGCCGTCCGGGATCATGGCGACTGCCTGTTCGAGAGAAATGGTTTGCATATCGACTGCCCTTTTCTGGCGAGCGACTGCCTCGCGCGCCGCTAGCCGGTCACGACGCGCTGGGTATGGCGCGCGATCATGAGCTCTTCGTTGGTCGGGATCACCCACGCCGAGACGCGGCTGTCCGAGGTGCTGATGCGCGGCCCGCCCTTGTCGTTCGCACCGCCGTCGAGCTCCAGTCCCAGCCACGCCGCGCCGTCGCAGACGCGCGCGCGTATCGCGGCGGACCGCTCTCCGATGCCGCCCGGTGAACACCAGCGCGTCGAGGCCGTCCGAGCGCCGCGGCAAGCGAGCCCAGCTCGCGTCGGATGCGGTAGACGAAAAGGTCCACGGCGAACTTCGCTCGCGGCTCGCCGCTCGCGAGCAGCGTGCGCATGTCGCTCGAGATGCCCGAGACGCCGAGCAGGCCCGACTCCTGGTACATCAGTTTCTCGATCGCCCGCGCATCCATCTTCAGCTCGTCCATCAGATAGAGGACCACGCCCGGATCGAGCGCGCCGCAGCGCGTTCCCATCGGCAGGCCGTCCACGGCGGTGAAGCCCATCGTGCTCGCGACGCTTCTTCCCGCTTGCATCGCGCACATGCTCGCGCCGTTGCCCAGGTGCGCCACGATGACGCGCCCGTCGGCAGCTTTCGCATCGAGGCTCGGCAGCGCACTGGCGATGTATTCGTACGAGAGGCCGTGGAAGCCGTATCGGCGCACGCCGCGCTCGGTGATCGCACGTGGCAACGCAAACGCCTGAGCGAGCTCGGGCTGAACACGATGGAATGCCGTATCGAAACACGCGACCTGGGGCAGACTGGACAACTTTTCGGCAACGATGCGGATCGGCTTGAGATTGTGCGGCTGGTGCAGCGGCGCGAGCGGGGCGAGCTTGTCCAGTTTTTCGAGAATGTTCGTGTTGATCAGCACCGGCTCCGAAAAGTCGAGGCCGCCGTGAACGACGCGATGGCCCACCGCTGTCAGGCGGTAGCTTTCGCGGTGTTCGCGCAGAAAATCGGCGAGGTGCGCAACGGCCCCTTCATGCCCGAGCCGCGTTCCCTCATCCCACTTACGCGTTCCGAGGCTGGTACCTGCGGCGTTTTCAGCGCTGAAGCGCGGCGCTGTATACAGCCTCTCGAGCTGGCCGCGAAAGGCGAGCTCGAGCTCACTCCCGCCCTGCGCGAAGACCGAAAACTTGATGCTCGACGAGCCGGCATTCAGAACGAGGATTGCATCGATCATCGCTCAACTCCCTTTGCCGCGTTCGCGGCGCCACCTGGCCACGAGAGCGGCGACCGCACAGGACGCGAGGCGGGTCGTGACCGAGTCTGCGCGGCTCGTCAGGATGATCGGCACGCGGGCGCCGAGAACGATGCCCGCGGCGTCGGCGCCGGCGAGAAAGCTTAGGCTCTTCGCGAGCATGTTGCCGGCTTCGAGATCCGGCGCGATGAGAACGTTGGCGCGCCCGGCCACGGGCGAAGTCGATTTTCTTGATCTGCGCCGCCTCGAGGCTGATCGCGTTGTCGAGCGCGAGCGGCCCGTCGAGCAGTGCGCCGGTGATCTGCCCGCGATCGGCCATCTTGCAGAGCGCGGCTGCGTCCATGGTGGACGCGAGCTTGGGGTTCACGGTTTCCATTGCGGACAGGATCGCGACACGAACCTCCTTCACCTCTTGCACCTGGAGCGCGTGCGCAAGGTCGATCGCGTTCTGGATGATGTGGACCTTGTCTTCGATCGTCGGCGCGATGTTGACCGCGCCGTCCGTCACGATGAGCGTCTCCGCATGGTCTGGCACGTCCATAACGAAGCAATGGCTGATGCGCCGCCGGGTGCGCAGGCCTGTTTCGCGTTTGACCACGGCGCCCATGAGCTCGTCGGTGTGGAGGCTGCCTTTCATCAGCGCTTCCGCCTTGCCTTCGCGCACGAGCGCAACCGCGGCCGCCGCAGCGGCTTCGCGTACCGGCGATGTCCACGATCTGCACACCGGCGAGATCGATGTCGTGGGCCTTCGCTTCCGCCCGGATGCGTGCTTCGGGACCGACGAGGATCGGCGCGATCAGACCCATGCGCGCCGCGTCGAGCGCGCCCTGAAGCGAGCTCTGGTCGCACGGATAGGCGACCGCCGTCGGCACGGGCGGCAGCGTCTTGCAAAAATCGATCAGGCGCTCGTACTTCTCATGTTTGCGGCTCATGCCGGGCTCCTTCCAGGGATTGGATCTTGACGCCGAGCGGCGCTTGATTGGCGTTGGTTGCACGCGCTTGGCTCAGCACGCTACGCACGCGCTCGACCATCGCCATCTGCTCCGCGGTCGGTTTGGAGTCCACGACCCGCTTGTCCGCCATCACACGCTCGATCAGGGCCAGCAGGCGCCGGCGCTCGTCCGCGTCCAGGAGCTGAGGCAGTGTCGTAATCGATTCTTCGGGCGCGTTGCGGACGATGATCTCCTGCTCGCCGCGGATGCGGCGCCACTGATCGAGCGGCAGATCGCGGAACCAGGTTGTCGTAGTCTTTCACAGCTCCTGGCGCATGGTCACGCGCGACAGCGGCAGCGGCTCGCCTTTGCGGCCAAGCAGGTATGCGATGCGCGCGAACGCCTCGGTGTAGCCGCCTTGCGTCGATACGCCCGAGCGCCTCCTTCACGTACGCGTTCACGGACGTCTGCTGGTTGCTCCGCCTGCTTTCGCATCGGCTTGACGCCCTGTCAGCGAGATAGAACTCGTACATGTTCGCGTAGGTCGAGAAGAACGCGTCTTCGGTGACCGCGTCGCGCACGGCACGGTAATAGTCGAGCGACGCGCTGACGAGCTCTGAGTTGAGTTTTTCGGCCTTGCGCAACGGATCGTCCGCCGGCACGGCCTGACGCTGGGCCTTGACCATTTTTGCCGCCGGTCCGAGCCAGGCAAGCCACGGATTCATGTCGGAGATCGCCCAGCGCTGGAAGCGCAGGGGATGAAACTGCGCGACCGAGCTTCGCCGTGAGCTCGTTCGACGTCGCCTTGACGAGCGGCCGCAGGAAAAGCTCGTAGGCGCGCTGATTGAACTCGGATACCGCGGCGACGGCTTCGAACGGGCGCTCGTCCGCGCGCTGGACGCGGTTCAGTCGCGCGACGACATCCTCGAGGCGGTGCTCGTGGAACTCGACTTCGTACTCGGGCTTGCCGTCGGCTCCGGTGTGCTCGCTGATCGCCATGCCGTACAGGCCCGGCGGCAGCATCTCCACCGACTTCATCACCTAGACGATCTGCGCGTGCTCCTTCTTCGCGACCTTGCCCGATACGAAGATGCCGAGGTGGCCGATGTTCTGGTGCAGAAGCCCGACGATGACCTGGCCGCGCGCCTTGATTTCCTCGGTGCTGCCGTAGATGTCGGCGACCCAGTTGAAAGCCTGCTGCGGCGGCGTGATGTTGTCGCCCATCGACGCGAACAGGATGATCGGCGACTTGATGTCGCGCAGATCGAAAGCCTTGCCCGCCGCTCTCCTTGACGTCGCCCGACCACAGCTTGTTGCCGACGAACAGATTGCGCGTGATCCATTCGATCTCTTCGCGGTTCATGAGATAGAAGCCGCCCCACCAGCGCTCGAACTCGAGGAAGCGCGGCGGCTCGGTGTCGGCGTTGGCGAACACGTGGTAATACTTGTCCCACAGGCGTGTTGGCGGGATTCAGGTTCTCGAAGTTCTGCACCAGCTCGGCGCCGTCGAATATGCCGTTGCCGCGGTCGGCCATGATACGACGACAGCCACGCGCCGCCGAGCATGCCGCCCGCGTAGCGCATCGGGTTGTCGCCCTCGCCTTCCGTCCACGCGCCGCCCCAGTACGACATCGGCGCGCCGTTGATGACGACCGGACCCGTGTCGTCGGGATCGGCCGACGGCGAGCATCATCGCCGCCCAGCCCGCCCTGGCAGTTGCCGACGATCGCCGGCTTCGGGCTGTCGGGATGCCGCTCGCGCACGGTGCGCACGAACTGCTGCTCGGCGGTCGCACACGTCGAGCAGCGTCTGGCCGGGCTCCGGATCGCGGAAGAAGATGACGAAGTACACCGGGTGACCCGCGGCGAGCGCGACGCCGACCTGCGAATCGTCCTTGAAGCCGCCGATGCCCGGGCCCGTGACCCGCGCGCGGATCGATGATGATGTAGGGCCGCCGCTTCGCGATCGACCGTCACGCCGGCCGGCGGCATGATCGCGACCAGCGCGTAGTTGACCGGCCGCTCGAAGCGCCGCGGCCGTCGGCGATCGTGTCGTACTCGAAAGCGAGCACCGGCGGCATGCCGCTCGCGCGTGTGCTCGACGAAGTTGTTGCCGCGCTGGCGCAGCGTGTCCCAGAACAGGATCGATCGCTGCGTGAAGTCGACGCCGTAGCGGAACCAGCCCGTCCACAGGTCCATCGGCCTGTTCGGGTTTCGCGGCAACCGCGGCGGCATGGTCCTTGTACGCCTGTTCCACGCGCGCGGTGTAGTGTTCCTGCGCGATCTTCATGCGCTTTTGAAACAAGTAGAGCGACTTTTGTCGCCACGTCCTGGCTGTGGGCGAGCTTGGTGGAAGCATCCATGAGGTCACCTGATCGAGTCGGTACGGCGTTAATTCAAGATTCTAAACGCGTGCCCGCGAGTGGAGGCCTCCGCGCTGTCGTATGGCAGTTGTTCGATCCTGTGCTTGGTTGCACAGTCGGACAATTGGACTTTAGTCCCAGCCGCACCCGCGGGAGTGGGTTTACGGCGAGTATCGTGAACGTTCGTTCGCCAATCCGTTCGCTCTGAGGAGGCAGGCAGGTCCCGTCTCGAAAGGTGAACGGCCGCGGTTGTTCATCCCTTCGACCGCGGCACTGCATGCCTGGCTCAGGACTACGGCTTCGAGACGCGGCCGCTCCCCGGCACGCATGGTTTCTTGGCGTGGCGAATCCATGACTCGCGACACTGGCAGCGTGTCGAACTTCTGCATCCGACACGCGACAAAGGAAAGGAGGTTACGGAGGGAAACTAGGGGTTTCCCTCTGTTCCGTAGGGCGGCGAGGCCCGAGCCGAAGGCAAGCGCCGCCCCCCTAGGCCTTTCTGAATCTGCGCAGCGCAGCGAGCTGCGCCGCAAGCGTGGCGAGTTCCGCTTCGACCGCGGCGACCTCCTGCTTGTCGCGCGCGCGGCCGCGGGCTTCTTCCGCTTTCCTGAGCGCTTCGGTCGCTCTCGCCTCGTCCAGGTCCGGACCTCTGATCGCGGTGTCCGCAAGAACGGTGACGATACTCGGTTGAACCTCGAGCAGCCCGCCCGCAACGAAGATCAGCTCTTCCTCGCCGCCGCCGGCAGGTTTGATGCGCACGACGCCAGGCTTGATGCGCGTGATGAGCGGGGTGTGCCTCGGGTAGACGCCGAGCTCGCCGGCCTCTCCGGGAAGGACGACAAACTCGGCCTCGCCCGAGTACGTGCTTTCTTCAGCGCTAACAACATCGACGTGAAGCGTGGGAACGTCCATGACTGTATCTCCGGTTATCGCGCGGGCATCCCGCTAGACCGCGGCGGCGCCGCCGACGATTTCCGCGATTTCGCGCGTGATCGCCGCCTGCCGGTTCTTGTTGTAGATGAGGGTGAGCTCATCGATGACGCTGGCCGCGTTATCGGTGGCCGCTTTCATCGCGACCATGCGCGCAGCCTGTTCCGAGGCCATGTTCTCGGCGAGCGCCTGATGCACGAGGACCTCGATATAACGCGTCATCGCTGCGTCGAGCACCGTCTGTGCCTCCGGCTCGTAGATGTAGTCCCATATCCCTGCGGGGGCGCCGAGCCGCTCGCCCGTGAGCGGCAGGAGTTGCTCCATGACGGGCTCCTGCTTCATGGTGTTGATGAACCGCGTGTAAACGATAAACAACCGGTCGATGCGACCCTGGAGGTAGGCATCGAGCATGACTTTCACGGCGCCGAGCAGCGTCTCCATGGCCGGCCTGTCGCCAAGCTGCGTGACTACGATACGACGTTTGCGCCCAGGCGCTGCATGAATGCGAGCGCGCGCGTGCCGATTGTGCAGACGTCACCGCCGACGCCTTGCTCTTCCCAGCGCCGCATCTCGTGCAGCGCCAGCCGCAGGGCGTTCACGTTCAAGCCGCCGCACAATCCTTTGTCCGTCGTAATGACGATCACACCGATGCGCTTGACCGCATCGCGTACGATCAGGAAGGGATGGCGGTACTCGGGATTCGAGTGGCTCATGTGCGCCGCGAGGTTGCGGATCTTTTCGGCGTACGGCCGCGCAGCACGCATGCGCTCCTGCGAGCGGCGCATCTTCGAAGCGGACACCATCTGCATGGCCCTCGTGATCTTGCGCGTGTTTTCGACACTGCGGATTTTCAAGCGGATTTCCTTGGTGCCTGCCATGGTCGTGAGCTCTTATCGTGTCGAGTGTCGGGTAAGCAAGGCTTCAGGCGCCCTTGCAGGGTGTGTGCGGCAATTCGCCGGGTGCTTCGGGTTCGGCCGGATGTGCCGCCGCAGCCAGCCGCGGTGGAACGTGTGTCCCCATGCGTCTGGACAACCCACGTGATCGCGTCGAGCAAAGCCTGGTCGTCGACAGGCTTGCGAAAAAAAAACCGTGCGTCGAGCTTGTACGCGCGCCGGCGCGTCTCTTCGTCGTCCCGAGCCGAGACCGTGATGACGGGCGTCGTGATGCCGCGCGCCTTCAGTTGCGCCTGCACCTGAAATCCGTTCATCCCTGGCATCGTGATGTCGAGCAGAATGCACGCTGGGCCCTCCGAGCTGACTTCCTCCAAGAACAATTCGGGGCTTTGGTAGACCTTCGGGCTCAAGCCTCCCGAGCGCATCAGCCGGGCGAGACCTTTTCCGACCAGATCGTCGTCATCGACGATGTAAACGACACACGGTTTGGTAGGCTTGATCACGTCAGGTATCCAGGAAGGTCTCCAAGCTACGACAGCAGTGGCGGCCGCGCCAGTGGACTTTAGTCGCACTGCGGCCGGATACGCCGTGTCTACCGATGCGTCAGGCGTTGATTTCCAAACGATAGGACCAAGGTCCAATTCTGCCCGGCGGCCCTCTGGGTTACCTTCGTCATTGCAGAACTCGCAGAGCATTCGCCGTGATGAAGGATCGGAACATGGCGCAGCGCGCGGCGACTTCGATGCACCCGTCCAAGGAGAACAGGGACTCCAAGCATGGCATCGCCTGAGCTCACTCCGACTTCATACATTGGGCACCACCTTGCGAACCGCACGATCTCGCTCGGTGATTCGCCGTTCTGGACGCTGCACCTCGATACGCTCGTGACCTCGGTCGTGCTCGGCGTCATCGTGTTCGGGTTCCTGTGGCTCGTCGTGCGCGGGGCGACCGCGGGCGTGCCGGGCAAGCGGCAGGCTTTCGTCGAGCTCGCGGTCAGCTTCGTCGACGACCAGGTGAAAGGCATCTTCCACGGCAACCGCAGCTTCGTGACGCCGCTCGCCCTCACGGTGTTCGTGTGGGTGATCTTCATGAACGCGATGGACTTCCTGCCCGTGGACATCATGGCCGTGGGTTTACGAGCACGTCTTTCACCAGCACAACTGGCGCCAGGTGCCGACCGCCGACGTGAACACGACCTTCGCGCTCGCGCTGTCGGTGTGGGTGCTGATGATCTTCTACAGCATCAAGGTGAAAGGCCTCGGCGGCTGGATCCACGAGCTCTTCTGCGCGCCGTTCGGCGCGAACCCGCTGCTGTGGCCTTCCAACTTCCTCTTCAACATGGTCGAGTACATTTCGAAGCCGCTGTCGCACTCGCTGCGGCTCTTCGGGAACATGTATGCGGGCGAGATCATCTTCCTGCTGCTGTGGCTGTGGGCGGCGACGGGCCTGGTCGGCACGATCTTCGGCGCGCTGCTCGGCGTCGGCTGGGCGATCTTCCACATCCTGATCGTCGCGCTGCAGGCCTTCATCTTCATGATGCTGACCATCGTCTATCTGTCGATGGCGCACGAAAGTCATTGACAGAATTACGCAACAACCACGCCGCTCCAGTCAGAAAGGAAATCAAGATGGAAAAAATGCAACTTCTGGCGATGATCCAGGCGTACACCAGCATCGGGATCGGCCTGATGATCGGCCTCGGCGCCGCCGGCGCGTGTATCGGCATCGGCATCATGTGCAGCCGCTTTCTCGAAGCCGGCGCGCGCCAGCCCGAGCTGATCCCGGCGCTGCAGGCCAAGGTGTTCCTGCTGCTCGGCCTGATCGACGCGTCGTTCATCATCGGCGTCGGCCTCGCGATGCTCTTCGCGTTCGGCAATCCGCTGCTCGCCGTGTCGTAAGCTGACGTCGCTCTGACGCGTAGGGCGATCATGAACATCAATTTCACATTGTTTGCGCAGGCGGTGACGTTCGCGATTTTCATCTGGTTCACGGCGAAGTTCATCTGGCCGCATCTGATGCCGCGCGATCGAAGCCCGCCAGAAGCAGATCGCCGAGGGGCTCGCGGCGGCCGAGCGCGGCAAGCAGGACCTCGAGCAGGCGGCGGTGCGCACCGCGGAGCATGCTGCAGCGAAGCGCGCCAGCAGGCGCAGGAGATTCTCGCGCAGGCCGAAAGGCGCGCGGCGCAGATCGTCGAGGAAGCCAAGAGTCGCCGCGAGCGAGGAAGGCGCGCGTCTCATCGCGGGCGCCAAAGCCGAAATCGAGCAGGAAGTCTCGCGCGCGCGCGAAACGCTGCGCGCGCAGGTGGCGGCGCTGGCGGTCGCCGGCGCCGAGCAGATCCTGCGCCGCGAAGTCGACGCCAAAGTTCACGCCGAGCTCCTCGGCAGCGTGCAGGGCCAGCTCTAAGCCATGGCCGAGCTCGTCACCGTCGCGCGTCCCTACGCCGAAGCGGCTTTCAGGCTCGCGCGCGAAGGGCGACGACCTCGCAGCGCTGGTCCGACATGCTGGGGCTGCTCGAAGCCGTGCGTCACGGACGAGGACGTCGCCGCAGCGCATCGGCGATCCGAACGTCGACGACCGCGCGCTCGAAAGCCTGATCCTCGGCTCGCTCGGCGAGCGCGCTCGACGGCCAGGGCCGCAATTTCGTGCAGGTGCTCATCCACAACGGGCGCCTCGGGATCCTGCCCGCACATCCGCACGTCTTTACGAAGAGCTGCGCGCGCGAGCACGAAGGCGTGCTCGAGGCGCGCATCGTTTCCGCGATGCCGATGAGCGACGAGCAGTTGCAGCCGCTCGTCGCGAGCGCTCGAAAAGAAATACGGCCGCAAAGTGAGCGCCCAGGTCGACGTCGACCCGCGAGCTGATCGGCGGGCGCGCGGATCGTGGTCGGCGACAAGGTGATCGACGCAACCGTGCGGGGCAGGCTCGACGCGATGGCCGCGCGCTCACTCAAGACCCATTCAGGAGGAACTACGACATGCAACTCAATCCTTCCGAGATCAGCGAACTCATCAAGAGCCGGATCCAGAACCTGGGCGCGCACCGCCGAAGCGCGCACGCAGGGCACGGTCATCTCGGTCACCGACGGCATCTGCCGCGTCCACGGCCTGGCGGACGTGATGCAGGGCGAGATGCTCGAGTTTCCCAGCAACACTTTCGGCCTTGCGCTCAACCTCGAGCGCGATTCGGTCGGCGCGGTGGTGCTCGGCGACTACGAGCACATCACCGAAGGCGACACGGTCAAGACCACGGGCCGCATTCTCGAAGTGCCGGTCGGGCCGCGAGCTGATCGGCCGCGTGGTCAACGCGCTCGGCCAGCCGATCGACGGCAAGGGCCCGATCAACGCGAAGATGACCGACGTCATCGAGAAAGTCGCGCCGGGCGTGATCGCGCGGAAATCGGTGTCGCAGCCGGTGCAGACGGGCATCAAGGCGATCGACTCGATGGTGCCGATCGGCCGCGGCCAGCGCGAGCTGATCATCGGCGACCGCCAGACCGGCAAGACCGCGGTGGCGTCGACACGATCATCAACCAGAAAGGCAAGGATCTCATCTGCGTGTACGTCGCGATCGGCCAGAAGGCCTCGACGATCAAGAACGTCGTGCGCAAGCTCGAAGAGCACGGCGCGATGGAGTACACCATCGTCGTCGCGCGCCTCGGCCTCGGATTCGGCGGCGATGCAGTACATCGCGCCCTATTCCGGCTGCACGATGGGCGAATACTTCCGCGACCGCGGCCAGGACGCGCTCATCATTTACGACGACCTGACCAAGCAGGCGTGGGCGTATCGCCAGATCTCGCTGCTGCTGCGCCGTCCGCCGGGCCGCGAAGCGTATCCCGGCGACGTGTTCTACCTCCACTCGCGCCTGCTCGAGCGCGCCGCGCGCGTGAACGAGGATTACGTCGAGCACTTCACCAAAGGCGAGGTCAAAGGCAAGACCGGGTCGCTGACCGCGCTGCCGGTCATCGAGACGCAGGCGGGCGACGTGACCGCCTTCGTGCCGACCAACGTGATCTCGATCACCGACGGCCAGATCTTCCTGGAGACCGATCTTTTCAACGCCGGCATCCGGCCCGCGATCAACGCCGGTATTTCGGTGTCGCGGGTGGGCGGCGCGGCGCAGACCAAGGTCATCAAGAAGCTCGGCGGCGGCGTGCGGCTCGCGCTCGCGCAGTATCGCGAGCTCGCGGCGTTCGCGCAGTTCGCCTCCGACCTGGACGAAGCGACCCGCAAGCAGCTCGAGCGCGGGCGCATGGTGACCGAGCTCATGAAGCAGCCGCAGTACGAGCCGCTGCAGGTGTGGGAAATGGCGCTGACGCTCTTCGCGGTGAACAACGGCTACTTCGACGACATCGAGGTCAGGAAGGCGCTCTCGGCGGAGAAGTCGATGCGCGATCACGTCAAAGGCAAGTATGCCGATCTCGTGAAGCGCATCGAGGACACCAAGGACCTGTCGAAGGAAGACGAGGAGAAGCTGCAGCAGGCGATGAAAGACTGGAAAGCGACGCCACGTATTAGCAATCGGTGACGAATGCTTCTCCCAAGGCCCCGCAGGTCTTGATGTGAATACTAACTGGCCTCTGAATGTTACGTTCGCGGCAGCCGCCCGTCCCGGGCTGCCGCTCCCGTAACAGCTGAGGTTCTAGCGAAGAGCTGCATGCCTGGCTCCAAAGAGATCCGCACCAAGATCAAGAGCGTGCAGGGCACGCGCAAGATCACCAAGGCGATGGAGATGGTCGTCCGCGTCGAAAATGCGCCGCGCGCAGGAGCGCATGCGCGCAGCGCGCCCCTACGGCGAGAAGATCCGCAACGTCGCCGCGCACATCAGCCACGCCAACCCCGAATACCGCCATCCCTTCCTGGTCGAGCGCGACACGGTGAAGCGCGTGGGGATCATCGTGTCACGACGGACAAGGGTCTGTGCGGCGGCCTCAACACCAACGTGCTGCGGCTCGCGCTCGGCAAGATCAAGGAGTGGGAAGCCGAAGGCGAAGAGATCGAGGCGTGCGCGATCGGCAGCAAGGGACTCGGCTTTCTGCAGCGGCTCGGCGCCAACGTCGTCTCGCAAGTGGTCGGCGTCGGCGACCGGCCGCACATGGAGAAGCTGATCGGCGCGGTCAAGGTCATGCTCGACGGCTATATCGGCGACCGCTTCGACCGGCTCGTGATCTTCTACACGCGCTTCCTCAATACCATGAAGCAGGAGCCGGTGATGGAGCAGCTCTGCCGCTATCCGCCGAACACATCACGGTATCGCCGGAGAGCGGTGACGAGGCGACCGCCGCCGGTCGAACGTGGGCTCATCTACGATCGCCCGACGCAGCTCGCCGTATCGCCGAGCAGTCGCGACTCGGACGAGCGTGCGTCGATGCCGACGGCACCTGGGAACGTGCTACGATCTGACGCAGGGTGCTCGACAGCGCTACATCGAAGCGCTCATCTACCAGGCGGTCGCGGAGAACATGGCCTCGGAACAGTCGGCGCGCATGGTGGCGA
Organism: uncultured beta proteobacterium; assembly: GCA_963808765.1. Classification (GTDB taxonomy): domain Bacteria; phylum Pseudomonadota; class Gammaproteobacteria; order Burkholderiales; family SG8-41; genus JAQGMV01. Next base: position 28,715 of record CAWEHH010000030.1, on the reverse strand, counting down.
TGAAAGCCGCCTCGGACAACGCAGGCGACGTGATCGACGAGCTCACCCTCGTCTACAACAAGTCGCGCCAGGCTTCGATCACCAAGGAGCTCTCGGAGATCGTAGCCGGCGCGGCGGCCGTGTAGGACGACCACGCGTGCCGGCGCGAGGCCGGGCAAACGAATTGAACAGTCAGGAAAATACCATGGCAGAAGCTCAAGCAGCAGGAACGATCGTCCAGTGCATCGGCCCGGTGATCGACGTCGAATTCGCGCGGGAGAGCATGCCGCAGGTGTTCCACGCGCTCAAGCTCGACGCGCCGGATTCCGCAGTTGACGCTCGAAGTGCAGCAGCAGCTGGGCGACGGCGTCGTGCGCACCATCGCGCTCGGCTCGTCCGACGGGCTGCGCCGCGGCATGAAAGTGATCAATACCGGCGCGCCGATCTCGGTGCCGGTGGGCCCGAAGACGCTCGGGCGCATCATGGACGTGCTCGGCCGCCCGATCGACGATGCCGGCCCGATCGGCGCCGAAACGACGATGTCGATCCACCGCGAAGGCCCCGGAGTTCGACGAGCTCGCCCCGTCCCAGGAGCTGCTCGAGACCGGCATCAAGGTGATCGACCTGGTCTGCCCGTTCGCCAAAGGCGGCAAAGTCGGGCTCTTCGGCGGCGCCGGCGTGGGCAAGACCGTCAACATGATGGAGCTCATCCGCAACATCGCGATCGAGCACTCGGGCTATTCGGTGTTCGCCGGCGTGGGCGAGCGCACGCGCGAAGGCAACGACTTCTACCACGAGATGAAGGACTCGAACGTGCTCGACAAGGTCGCGCTCGTCTATGGGCAGATGAACGAGCCGCCGGGAAATCGGCTGCGCGTCGCGCTGACCGGGCTCACCATGGCCGAATTCTTCCGCGACGAAGGCCGCGACGTGCTGTTCTTCGTCGACAACATCTACCGCTTCACGCTCGCGGGCACCGAAGTCTCGGCGCTGCTCGGGCGCATGCCTTCGGCGGTGGGTTACCAGCCGACGCTCGCCGAGGAGATGGGGCGCCTGCAGGAGCGCATCACGTCCACCAAGACCGGCTCGATCACCTCGATCCAGGCGGTGTACGTGCCGGCCGACGACCTGACCGACCCCTCGCCCGCCACGACCTTCGGCCACCTCGACTCGACGATCGTGCTCTCGCGCGACATCGCTTCGCTCGGCATCTATCCCGCCGTCGATCCGCTCGATTCGACCTCGCGCCAGCTCGATCCGCACGTCGTGGGCGAAGAGCACTACGCGACGGCGCGCGCGGTGCAGTCGACGCTGCAGCGCTACAAGGAGCTGCGCGACATCATCGCGATTCTCGGCATGGACGAGCTCTCGCCCGAGGACAAGCTCGCGGTCTCGCGCGCGCGCAAGATCCAGCGCTTCCTGTCGCAGCCGTTCTTCGTGGCGGAAGTGTTCACCGGCTCGCCCGGCAAATACGTGTCGCTCAAGGACACGATCAAAGGCTTCAAGATGATCGTGAGCGGCGAATGCGACGCGCTTCCCGAGCAGGCCTTCTACATGGTCGGCGGGATCGAGGAAGCGTTCGAGAAAGCGAAGACACTACAGTGAAAGGTGAAGTGCGAAACGGACAAGCATATGAAACCTTCGCACGCCATGCAGGACGCGTGAGACACGTTCTCGGCGCGTGACGTTGCACGCTGCGCTGCCGACGCGTAGGTTCATGCCTACGTCCCGGGCGGTATCGACCCGCGTCCCGCGCTGCGAGCAGTGCACATAGCAGCATTACCGGTGCCTACGACGAGTTACGTCTGCTCGATCGAGGCATCGCCCTGATGTGCGCGTCATTTTCGTTAGCGGAGGATACAAGGCCGGGATCCGCGAACGAGCGCTTGCTTCGGGGGCGGTCGCTTTTCTCCACAAGCCGTTCGACACCGGGCTTGTCCTGGAGATTGTGCACGCTGTCCTCGAGAGCGATGGGCCGAGCGAGCCCTGAGCGTTACCCTTTTTCCCGTCTGTGAGATCATATGTAAATTCCAAAGAATTCCAAGGCGTCCGGATGGCGCCGACACCAGTGCGTGATCTCCTCCGCTAATGTTCTGGCACGAGGCGCTGTGAAGGAACCGCGCGGTTATTCAACTGACCGGGTCCCATTGCTTCATGGCTGGGTGTGGTGGTCTGGGTGGTCTGCCTGCGCGCTGGTTCTCATTGTCTTCCTGAGCGTCATCGCTTTCGGCGTGCAAGCTCAGGAAAGCCCCCCCAAGCGCGTGTTGCTGATTTCGACCGGAAGCCGGCTCGCGCCGGGTTTCATCATGGTCGACCAGCAATTCCTCCAGGCATTCAGGGAAATCTCATCGCTCACGGATCGAAATCTACGCCGAGAATCTCGATATCGTCCGCTTCCCGGCCGAACGTTCCCAGCACATTTTCACCTGAGTATCTGGGCGCGAAATACGCCGGATATCCGCCCGACCTGGTGGTGCTGGTCTTCGTGGGAAACCTCGGAATTACCGGAAAAGTGCTGGAGCAACTGTTTCCAGGGAAGCCCATCATCGTTGCGGGCTATACGGAAGAGGCGCTTCGAACCGATCAGTTTGGCCGCCTCGTCAGCGGCATCGCCCAGCGCGTCGATCCCGATACGACATTGGAACTGATGCTCCGTCTGCATCCTGAACTGCGTCGCGTGGTTGTCATCGGTGGCACGGCGGAAAGTCGATCGCCAGATGTTGCAGCGCGTCAAAAAGGCCGCACGGGCCTTTCAAAGGACGATCGATATCGAAGTCTGGGACAACCTGCGGATGGACGATCTACGCCGCGCGGTGACCGCACTACCGCCACAAACGGCCATTCTGTTCACCCGGATGTTTCGGGACGCAGCAGGCCAGGCTTTCGTTTCATCCGAGGTAGGCCGTTGGATCGGCCAGTGGCCAGTGTGCCGGTATATGTTCTGCTGGATACGATTCTGGGCACGGGCGCCGTGGGCGGCTCGGTAGCGAGTGTCGAGGCCTTCGGAAAACGGGCGGGCGAACTGGCGCGCCTTGTTCTGACCGGCACTCCGCCGGGGTCACTGCCATTCGAAATCCGCACCGATGGTGTGCCGATGTTCGATTGGCGGGCGTTGAAACGCTGGGGCATCAGCGAAAGCCTTTTGCCTCCGGATAGCGAGATTCGATTCAGACCCCAGTCGATCTGGGAGCACTACCGTTGGTACATTATCGGCACGCTGATCATCATATTGGTGCAGACCGCGATGATCGTCGCGCTGGTCTTGCAGCACCGGCACCGGCGCCGGATCCAGGCGGTGTTGCACAGGCAGCGTTCGTTTCTTCGGCAGGTGATCGATGTCAATCCGAATTTCATTTTCGCGAAGGACCGTGAAGGACGCTTCACTCTGGCAAATCAGGCCGTAGCCGATGCGTACGGCGTAACGGTCGATGATCTGATCGGCAAGAGAGACACCGACCTCAACCCGAACGTGAAGGAGGTCGAATTCTTCCGTCGCATTGACCTCGAGGTCCTGAACACGTTGCAGGAGCGTTTCATACCGGAGGAACGTATAACGGACGCCCAGGGCAACGTGCGCTGGTTACAAACCGTGAAACGCCCGCTCATTGGAAGCGACGGCTCGGCCAATCAGCTCCTCGGGGCATCCACTGACATTACAGAGCACAAGAAAGCAGAAATGGAATTGCGGGAACAGCGTGCGGAGCTCGCGCATGTGGCGCGCGTCTCGCTCATGGGAGAGCTTGCCGCGTCGCTGGCGCACGAGTTGAACCAGCCCCTCACTGCGATTCTCAGTAATGCGAAAGCCGGCCTGCGCTTCATGGCCGCCGCACCAGTCAACCTGGAAGAGCTGCGCGAGATTCTCGGAGACATCGTCGAAGCCAACAGCCGCGCTTCCGAAGTCATCCGCCGCATGCGGACGCTGGTGAAAAAGGAGCAACAACTCGAGTTCGGAACGCTCGATCTTGGAAGCCTCATCCTGGATGTCACGGCGCTGGTGCACACCGATGCCGTTATGCAAAATGTTCACATCTCGCTCGAACTGGACGGCGACCTCCCTCCGGTACAGGGCGATCGGGTTCAGCTCCAGCAGGTGGTGCTCAATATTCTGTTGAACGCCTTTGACGCGAACAAGGAATGTCCACCTGGCGAGCGCGACATCAAACTGCGGGCGCAATGTCAGGACGACGGCATGCTCCGCGTGTCTGTGAGCGACTGCGGACGCGGTCTCAAGGGTGGCGAATTCGACCAGATCTTCGAGCCGTTCTACACCACCAAGCGTGAGGGGCTGGGCATGGGTCTTTCGATTTGTCGCTCCATTATCCAGGCCCATGGCGGCACTCTCTGGGCGCAGAACAACCCGGAACGCGGCGCGACGTTCTACTTCACGGTGCCGGTGGAGCGGACATGATCCTGCCGGTGCGACGCCCGGGCGACGCTACTGGCAACAGGTATCGTCCGCCATCGATCTGCACATCGGCGGAGGCGTCTGGTACGCGAGCAGCGACTACAACAACCACTATTTCGGCGTGACACCGCAAGCCCGCGGAACCTCGGGTTTGACGTTGTACAAAGCTGGGAGCGGGGCCAACGAATACTTCCTGACTCTTGGCGCGGTGGCCTACTTTAGCCGGAACTGGGCAGGTCTTGCGGGTATTCGCCTTTCGCAGATCTCCGGCGATGCCAAGGACAGAGCCCGGTCGTGAGCCAACGCGGCGACAAGTCCCAGTTCATCGGCGGCGTCGGCGTGGCCTATATGTGGCGCTGAGGCGCGCGCGATACGATCCACCGGGGCTTCGAGCCCCGGTTTTTTTGTCGGCGGCGCGTACTGGAGCTACGCTACGCTGGAACGGCCTTTCAGATAGAAATATAAGTTGCTGGTGCCGTCTGCCGCACGGCCGTAAGCGAGTCTTGATCGTATCAAGCACAAGTCATCGAGTGTGATGGGACCTTTGTCCAATCGGCCAATCGTGCGCGACAGGCTATAGTGATCGAGGCCGATAACGCGCCTTGACGACGGCGTTGAAGGCCTGAAATGGAGCACGCATGACGAGGCCTAAGCCCGCCCTGAGCCTGCGCCGAGAGGCGCCAGACTTTTCGCTCGTGCTGGGTGGGCCGCTTTACCAGCTTCTGCGCCGGACGCACGTCACCGACGATGCCCTGGAGCTCGTGCAGCGGCGCGTCATCGTGATCTCTCTCTTTCTCTGGTTGCCGCTCCTCGCCCTGTCGGCCCTGAGAGGCGAGTTGCTGGGCGGAAGCGCGGACATACCCTTCCTCCTGGACGTTGAAGTTCACGTCAAGTTCCTGTTGGCGGTTCCCCTGCTGATCGGGGCCGAGCTCGTCGTGCACCGGCGCATGCGTGTCATCGCGAATCAGTTCCTGGAACGCGAACTGATCCCCGAGAGCGCCATGGCCCGGTTCGATGCCGCAGTCGCGTCGGCATTCCGATTGCGAAACTCGGTGCTCGCCGAGGCGCTGCTGATCGCCTTTGTGTATGGCGTCGGGATCCTCGTCGTCTGGCGACATTACACCGCGCTCGACACCAGCACGTGGTACGCGGCATCGTCCGCGGAGGGCTCGAAGCTCTCGATGGCCGGGATGTGGTACGGCTACGTGAGCCTGCCGATCTTCCAGTTCCTGCTGTTGCGCTGGTACTTTCGGATGTTCATCTGGGCGCGCTTTCTCTGGCATGTGTCCCGCATCGAATTGAGCCTGGTTCCCACGCATCCGGATCGCGTCGGCGGTCTGGGATTTCTTTCGGCAACGGTCTACGCCTTTGTCCCTCTGGCATTGGCGCATGGCGCCCTGCTTGCCGGACAACTCGCCAACCGCATTCTCCACCTCGGAGACACGTTGCTCGATTTCAAGGCTGAGATCGGCATCCTTGTCATCTTCGTTCTGTGCCTGGTGCTTGGCCCGCTGCTGCTGTTTTCTTCGCAGCTTGCGCAGGCGAGGCGAACCGGAAACCGCGAATACGGCACACTGGCCGAGCGTTACGTGCGTGAGTTCGACGCTAAATGGCTGCGCAGCAACGCGCCTGCCGACGAGCCGCTTGTAGGCAGCGCCGACATCCAGTCTCTGGCTGATCTGGGCAACAGTCTCGAGGTCGTGCGGACCATGCGCATCGCGCCTTTTACGAAGGAAACCATCATCCAGGTCACAATGGCGACACTCGCGCCCATCGTGCCGCTGGCACTCACCATGATGCCGCTGGAGGAACTGCTGAAGACGCTGTTCGGGATATTGTTCTAGGGATTGCTCGCCGAACCGCAACGCCTCTGCGGTTGAGAGACTGTTGTCGTGCCCTTGTCACTCTCGATCACGGTCTTCGATTATTCGGTCCACCCCTGTTGGTTCGGCGAGCATGATCACCGCGGACTACTTCTTGCCAACCGCTGCAGGCGCAGGAGTGACTGCGACGGCGAGAGCTTCCGTATACACCGCCTCGACCTGGTCGCCGACCTTGACCACCTTGAAGTGATCCTGATTCTGCACCTTCAGGTCGACGATATTGCCCCGCGGCCCCTTGAGCGAAATGATGCTCTTCTTCGGGTCAACGGCAACGACATCGGCAAGCACGGTGATTTCGCGTCCGACCACACCGGCGGGCCGCTCGCCCGGCTTGGCGCGCGCAGCCGCGAGTGTTTCTGTCGTGCTGCCAGTCGCCTTCGTCTTCTTGAGCTCCAGCGTCAGCGCTTGGTGGTATTGCGCGGTCACGCTGTCGCCGACCCGGATCTGGTCGAAATTCCTTACTTCGTCGCCCGCGATGACATCCAGGCTCCTTCCCTTGGGCCCCAGGTCTAGCGTGCGTGCGACGCCGATCCTCACGTCTCTAAAAACCGCACGCGGCCTGTTTGAATCTCATAAATGGCGCCGACGATCTTCATGCGGCCTTCAGCGAGACGCGCCTGGCCTTCAGGCGACTCGAGGATCGTGCGCACCGTGCAGCGCACGTTTTTCTCGACTGCCTGCGCGAGCCGTGCCGCCGGCGCGAGCTGGGGGTCCAGCCCCTCCAGGGCCGGCAGGATGGCGTCAACAAGCAACTGAATTCGCGAACGTTGTTGCACGCCTTCGTCCTTCGTTTTCAAAGCGGCCTCGATTGCCCCACACCCCTCATGGCCGAGCACCACCAGCAAGGGGACGCGCAAATGGACGCCCGCATATTGCAGGCTGCCCGCGACCTCGGGCGAAAGGACATTCCCTGCAACCCTGACCACGAACAGCTCACCGGGACCGGCATCGAAAATCCACTCCGGCGGCACTCGCGAATCGCTGCAACCCAGTATCGTCGCGAATGGATGCTGTCCCCGGGCGAGCTCGGCCAGGGTTTCACGCGACAGGCTGGGCAGATGCGCTTCACCCCGCAGAAATCGTTCATGCCCATCTTTGAGACGCTGTAGTGCGTCTTCGGCAGAAGTTTCCGGCCCACGACTCACCGTTTCCTCCTTAGCGACAGCACCCGTCCCGTGCTCAGACTTTTTCAACGCACATCATCGTTGTATCTTCGAGAGAACATTCGGAAGTTGTCTGCCGTCGGCTCCCGCCATGCGCAGAACGAATGAAGCGGGCCGCGCACGAAGTACGCGGCGATGCTATTGCGCGTTGTGCACTTCGCACGGTCGGCACGTCTGAGCAGTCGTTTACGACGCATACTGGCGCGGCTCGATTCCAACCACTTCGCACATTCGAACGAGTCCCGCCACCGAGTGCGTTTCGAGCTTTTCCATTACGCGCCCGCGATGCGCCTTGACCGTCTTTTCGGTAATGCCGAGTTCGACGGCGATCTGTTTGTTCAGGCGCCCGCTGATCACACACTCCATGACCTCGCGCTCGCGCGCCGACAGTCGTGACATCCGACCTGTGATCTCTTTTCGCTTGAGATCGTCGGCCTTGACGGACTCGTGCGTTGCAACGGCCGCACCAATTGCGCTCAGAACGACTTCGTCGTCGGCAGGCTTGAGCAGGATGTCCATCGCACCGATCTTCATCGCATGGATGCTCATCGGCACGTCGGCATGGCCGGTGAGGTAGACGATGGGCAACGACACGCCTCTCGCGAGCATCTGCTCCTGCAGCTCGGGCCCGGTCATGCCCGGCATCTCCACATCGAGGAGCACGCAGCCCGCGCCGTCGTAAGGCAACCGCTCCAGGAACGCGCGCGCGGCGGAATGACTTTCTACCCTCCAGCCTGCGCTGCGCAGGAGCCGCTCGAGCCCGCGGCGCACCAAGTCGTCATCGTCGATCACGAAGACCGTGCCGCGACCTGCCCTCATTGTTCCGATCATTCTTTATCTCCTTCGCCCACGTCGCGATGGGCCGGCGTCGCCGGCACGTCGGGGACACGAGCGACCGCGGCCCCCCACGCGGTGCCAGCGAGCTCCTGCGAAAACAGTGGAGATGCGTGTGGCGCCGCACACAACGCGGTCCCTGATGCAAATGCACAATATCGAACTTACGTCACGAATCGCATTTGACCTACATCAAGGTTAGAACATCCCAGGCACCGTGAGTGCGCGCGCGACCAGTCTGCCGAAGCCATCGCGCCCTTTTGTGGTGCGACGAGACCGAGCGAACGGTCAAGCTCCCGGAAATTCAGTTTCGCGCCGCCCGTTCGATCAATGCAGCATGCGCGCCGCATCGCTCTGGAGCACTGTCTTCGGCAGCAGCACGCTGCGCGGGAACCGCACCAGCATGAACGTGCGGAATTCGGGAGCGCCGTCGGGGATCGGAATGCGCGCGACCTGCAGATCGAGGGTTTCGCCCGGCGACGGACTGTCTTCGTCCAGGACGACGTTCATGCGATCCACGCGCATGCGCTTCGCTGAGAGGAAGAAGTGCTCCGCGGGATTCCCCAGCACCCGGCGCAGGCTCTCGAGCTGGTACTCGAGGGTTTCGGCCCCTCCGGCGAAACTTCTCAGGTTCTCTTCGTTCACCGCAAGGTCTATCTTGATGCGCGCGAGCTGCCCAAGCTCCGGGTTGACCCGCAGGCCCAGTGCGCTCATGCCCGAACCCTGCTGCTCCAGCAGACGCAGCCGCGCGCGCAGCAGTGCGCGCTCCTGCTCGAGCACTTCCCGTTGCGACTCATCCTGTGTGGCGATGGCCAGCCCCGCCAATGCGAGCTGATCGACCACGCGCCGCTCGATTTCCTCTCGCAGATCTGACTCGGAGCGCCCGCAGATTCGTGCACGGTAGTCGCCGAAACTGACGGTAGTCTGTGGCACGTCGCGGCGCATGACGCCGCTCTCCAGCGTAACGCCGAGCGTGCGCCGCTCCGTAAGGAGCATGCTGAGCACCACATGGACTTCCTGGGCGGCAGGGTTCGTATCGAACCACGCCCGCAACTCGGGCGAGCGGCTGAAGGCCCGCGCAATGTCGTCGGGCGTCGCGAAGAACGCGCGCAGGCAGCTGTCCGACTGCCACGCCGCGGGGCTCGCATCGCGCGATGGCGGAACGCTTGCCACGAGCGAGCGGGCGTAGTTCATTGCCGCCTGAACCGCCGGCATGAGCCGCGCGCGATACCGGCGTGCGAAACGCAGCCGCGGATTGGTCAGTTGAACGAGGTGCTCCAGCACTTCCGCGGCGCCCGCGTCATCGCGCGCGTGCGTTCCGCCCCGTATCCAGTCGAATATGCCCATGCCGTCCGTCCTTACTTGTCCCAGCGCCCTCCGGTGATCACCTCGACGTTCAATTTGCGGTTTTTCCAGAACAGGTTCTGCACGCGGGGTTGCAATCGCTGAAGCGTCATCGCGTCAGTGGTGTCGAACGTGACCGTCGCCGCGGGACGCGACCCGTCACCGGGCACATGCTCGATGCCGTCGAACGCGGGAAAACCGTATTTCACGAGCAGTGCTTTCAATTCCTCGTCCGACGCCTCGGGCGAGATATTGCCGATCCACAACTTACCCATGGTCGCTCCTTCGCTAAGCCATGATGTTCACGCCGCCGTCCACGTAGAGCGTCTCCCCCGTCAGTCGCCGCGCGAGCGGCGTCGCAAGAAATGCGCAGGTGTAGCCGATGTCCATGATGTCCACCAGCTCGCCGAGCGGCGCGCGCTGCGCCGCGGCGTTGAGCAGCAGCTCGAAATCTTTGAGTCCCGAAGCTGCGCGCGTCTTGAGCGGCCCCGGCGAAATCGCATGCACGCGTATGCCTTTCGGGCCGAGCTCGTACGCGAGATAGCGGCAGCACGCCTCGAGCGCCGCCTTCACCGGGCCCATCACGTTGTAGTTCGGAACGACCTTATTCGCGCCGTAGTAGCTCATCGCGAAGAGCGTCCCGCCCTGCGTCATGAGCGGCGCGGCAAGCTTCGCCATGCGCACGAAGGAATGGCACGAGATATCCATCGCCTGCGTGAATCCGCTTGCAGAGCAGTCGAGAATGCCGCCCTGCAGGTCTTCCTTCGGCGCCCACGCAAGCGAGTGCACGAGGATGTCGAGACGCCCCCACTTCGCGTGCGAATGCGCTCGAATACCGCCTCCAGCTCTCCGGGATGCGTGACGTCGAGCGGCATCAGCACGCTGGCATTGAGCTCGGTCGCGAGAGGCTCGACATAGGACTTCGTCTTTTCGTTGACGTAAGTGATCGCGAGATCGGCACCCAACGTGCTGAATGCTTTCGCGCAGCCATAGGCGATCGAGTGCTCGTTCGCAATGCCGACGACGAGCGCTTTGGCGTCTTTCAGAATTGGACGCGGCAGTTCCATAGTCATCCTTGGACAGTCGATGCCGCATGAGTGCGGCCGGAGTCGAGCTCGCACGTTGTCAGCACGCCTTTATCGGACAGTTTCGACTCGGCCGCCTGACGCGGCAATTGGACCTTGGTCTCATGATCGCGTCGTCGTGTACGATCGCGAACCACCTCCGAGCCCCTGGGGATCGGGCAGGCGGGCGAGTGCCAGGTCCTCGGGATCGCGCCACCGCCTCTCGATGGCTCGATCGAGCAGCGCGAGTTCATCGACCAATGCGGCATGCCGGGGCGCGGGCAGCGTCCGGAGGAGGCTCTCGCCCATCGCCCGCAAACGCCGCGCGATCTGTACACTGTCGCCACCGTAATGGCGAATCTCGCGAAAAGCCACGTGCACGTAGTCCTCCCAGTTCGGCGTAGGAAATATTAACCGCAGTATTCCGTCGCCGTCGCATATCTCTTCGTCGCGCAGTTGCCGCCGGCCCACGGCGCGCAGTAACCGGTTGATCTGGTCGATCGCAAGCACCCCCGTGGTCGGATCGTTGATCGCCTTCGACAGCGCCTTCACCGCGATATCGACCAGGATCCGAAAAGCGAACATCGGATCCTGCTCGAGCGTGCGTTCCGTGCCGAGCGCGACGGCGCCCCGCAGCTTTTTGTCCTCGATCGCGGCTGCGTCCCCGTGCAGGAGGAAAAGGGGTTCTCCCCACGGCGAGAAAGTCGCCCACGTAGGGCACGAGCTCGATCACGCCGTTCGCGCGACGCGCTTCTGTAAAAAGAGAGTCGCGGTCGATCGCCAGAATGGTTCCTCCCTTGCCCTCGTGGTCTACCACGCGGGCGGGTGGGCCGAGCGCCTGGTGCGCAGGCATTGGAACGGCCTCTTGGATCAGTGAGGGATGCACCTTCTGGATAACCGCCAGCCCGCCTTCGGCCACGCGTGTCACCAGGCTTATCGGCCGTAGCATCCTTGCGGCGTAGTCGATGAGGTAGAGGAAGGCGAGCAGGCAAGCCAGCCCGAACATTGCCGCCGTGAGGGTGCTCAGCTGATGCACGGCCTCGTTCATCCTGTCGAGCGCCCGCAGCGCAAACATAAACGTGAAAATGAACAGACCCGCCGTATTGCGGATAACGTTGTCGCGCAGCAGGGTGGTCGCGATGATGCGCGGGGTGTACTGGCCGCCTGCGACCTGGATCGCCACCAGGAGAGAGCCGAACGTGAAGACGAGGAACGAGAGCGTCATCGTGATGATCGTCTCGAGCAGCGTGCGCGCGCCCGCCATGTGCAGACCCAGGAGCCCGGTGGTGAGATCCATCAGGCCGGAGCGATGTATCCACAGGCCGATGGCGTGCACCAGGCGCGTGGTAATCAGAAAAAGCACAATTGCAATCACGGGCACGAACCAGAGCGAGGATCTGATGTAGCTTCTCGCGCTGTACCACAATTTCCAGTAGTGCTTGGTCATTGCCAGGCGCTCGAGCAGCGGGTGAAACATCGAGCGAGCCCGTGCCCGGCGCTCTCCTGCTCGAGCGCGATCGGGAAAAGGAGCGCCGGTCTGTGTCATGGGTCCGCGCTTTCGCGAGTTCAATACGTCGTTATTGTTAACAGTACGACATCGGCGCGCCTTTGATCTTTCATATCGTTTCTTCGATTACGCCGATGCGCGGGCCACGTCCTGCAATCCATGCCTTGGAGAGTTTCTATCAGGAGCGCTAACCAGGGCATTGGCCTTTGGTCCAACGCGCAATCCGGCTGTCTTGCTTCTGCCCGCACCGCCGTCGATGAGCCGTGGTTGGGTCATCCATCAAGGCACGACGCCGGCGTCAACGCGTCGCGTTCGGCCTCGCGGACAATTCCTTCTGAAAAGCCTGCACTGCCGTGCGCATCGTCGAGTAGTGGAGCGCGTCGGTCGGGCGTGTCTTGTCGAACCCTTTCTCCACGCGCCAATCGGCGACTTCCGTGCGGCGCCCGGCGAGAACGATCTGCACACGGCGCGCCGCCAGTTCGCGCTCGAGCTCGCGCAGTACGTGGCGCCCCGTGGCGTCGTGACTGGTGATGGGCACCGCGTCGAGCACGAACCATTGCAGCTCGGGCCCGGCCGCAACGGCTGCTGCCAAAGCCGAGCGCTTGAAATACGGCGCGTTGAAGAACACCACCGGCGCGTTGAATCGGAACAGACAGAGCCCCGGGATGGTCTTCGCGTCAGGATGGCGCGCGACGCTGTGATAGTCCGGCGTGCCTGCCACTTCGCCCAGGAGGATGCCGGAGTACAACCCGACGACCGGATTGAAGCCGGCGAGCTCCGCGTACGCGACGCCCACCGGCAATGCGACTGCCGCAACGGAAAGACCGGCCACCAGGTCGTGAGGCAGGTCCTGCCTGCGGTAGCGCGCGAGCATCGCGATTCCCGGCATGAAGCGCGCGATACGCTCGCTCGGGCCGGCGCTGTGATCGGTTCGCGCTTCAGGCAAAGCCGGCGTCTCCGGTGACCACGCGAAACGCCCGGGCGTGCGGCTCGAAGCTCAAGCAGTTGAACATCGTGGTTGATGCCTTCTCTGGAGCGGTCATGTTAATGGCCGTCCAGGCGTGCGCCGCATTGGACCAAGGTCCCATTTGTAGGCAATGCAGGGTCCGTTACCTTAGCGACTCAAATGCGCCTCGAAGGAGACGGGCATGACAGGACTGAGGAAAAGGCCTTGCAGGCATTCACCAAGCTTGCCAAGTAATCACGGAGCGTAAAGCGTCGATCGGAGCCACCGGCGCTTCCGTTTTCGCGTCCGGCGTGCACTGCATTGGACCAAGGTCGCATTGTATTGAGCTCAGGGTCCGTTACGGTAGCGAACCTAATGCGCGAGGGGACAGCGTTGATAGCGGTCGTGGATGACGAGGAATCCGTACGCAAGGCGTTGGAGCGTCTCATACGCTCGGCCGGATTCGCAGTCGAGACCTTTGCGTCGGGATCCGCGTTTCTGGAATCAACCCGGCACGTGCAGCCGTCCTGTGTCGTGCTGGACCTGCACATGCCCGACGTCAATGGCTTCGAGGTGCAGCTCGCCTTGACGCTCGCGGGCGCTGCCGTACCGGTGATCGTCATCACGGGGGACGACAGCCTGCAGTCACGCGCGCTCGCATACCAGCAGGGCGCAGCCGCCTACCTCGGCAAGCCGGTCGATGAAACGATGCTGCTCGACGCAATCAATGGGGCGACCGGCCGGTGAGGGGGCTTCTGCTTGGACCAACGTCCCGCCGCGGACCCTCGCGCAGGCTTTCGCCGGTTCGTGCGTGCAAGCCTTTCCGTGAACCCAGGATGCACATGAGATGCTCCATGCTGCTCGTCATCGCGCTGCTCGGCGCCTTACCTGTCCTCGGGCATGCGCAGAGCGCGACCTTCGATCGCATCCGCGCGAAAGGCGTGATCACGCTCGGCTACATCGACGGCGCCGCGCCGTTCTCCTTCGTCGGGCCTGATCAGCAGCCGCAGGGGTATTCGGTCGATTTGTGCCGCGAGGTCGCCGCCGGTATGCGCGCGCAACTGAAGCTCGCGAATCTCGAGACGCGCTGGGTGGCGCTCACCATACAAGACAGGCTCGAGGCCGTACGCAGCGGTCGCGTTGACCTGGAATGCAGCACGACGAGCTGGACTTTGTCGCGGCAGGCGAGTGTCGACTTCAGCCTGATCACGTTCGTCGACGGGGGCAGCATCCTGATGAAGACTGCCACGGCATTCGGACGGCTGCTGGATTTCCACGGGAAGCGCCTCGCGGTGATCAGCGGCACGACCACCGAAAAGGCACTGCGTGACTCGCTCGCTCAACGTTCGATCAAGATCGATCTCGTGCCTGTGAAGGACCGCGCCGAAGGCTTGCGGCTTCTCGAGCAGTCCAAGGTGGAAGGCTTCGCGTCCGACCGCACGACGCTGATCACACTGGTGTCGAGCGGCGCAGGCGGCGGATCGTTCAGGCTGCTCGATGAGGATTTCTCGATCGAGAGCTACGCGCTCGCGCTGCCGCGCGGCGACTACGAATTGCGTCTCGCGGTGAACCGCGTGCTCGCACGGCTGTACCGCAGCGGGGACATCGTAACCATTTACAACCGTTGGCTGGGGCGGCTTGGGCCGCCGAGCCTGATGCTCTCGGCGACGTACTTCGTCCAAAGTCTGCCCGAGTAGGGCTCGTATCGCCGTGACATTACGTCGCAGCCAGGATATCGGATGGGGTTTATGGATGCGTACGAACCGCATCGCCCTTGCGGCCGGCTGCTGTCTCGCGCTTGCAGCATGGGCGCAGACCCTCCAGATCCCGGATTTCCGGCAACCGCTCCCGCTGCGGGTGTTGAATCCAGGAGAGCCGTGCGAGGACTGCGGACGAATAATTTCGATACGGGAAATCAACCTCGAGCGCAGAGCCGCGGTGCCCGCAGGATTTCAGGGCACCTCGCGCGGTCTCGGCGAGAGCAACCTCGTCGGCGCCGTGATCTACCTGCCGCTTTCCGGTAACACGTCCGACCGGCCATTCGTCGGTGGCGTCGGCACACCGGAGATGCGCGAGCGTTTCGGTGAAACAACGTACGAAATCGCGGTGCGTCTCGACGACGGCAGCATGCGCTCGATCCGTCGCGCCGACGGGACGCGTTTCAGCGTCGGCGATCGCGTGAGCATGGCTGCAGTGGGCGGCCTCGAGCGAATCGCCGAATGAGCGTGCACGGCACCACCCGCAATTAACCGCTCCATGAGCATCGCCGCCTGCCGGTTCGTGGCTGTCGCGTTATTGGCCGGAGTGTTGCTAACCCCGCTCGTATCGGCGCAGGACCTCGAGCCCCGCGCCTATTCCGCGCGGCCGATCGGAACGAACTTCCTCGTCGCCAACTACAGTCGCCTGAGCGGCGAGGTCCTGACCGATCCGTCGCTGCCGATCACCGACGTCCAGGCGAAAATCGACATCTACTCGATCGGATACCTGCGCTCCTTCGCCTTCCTCGGGCGTTCGGCGAGCGCCGCGATCATCGTGCCGTACGCGAGAGGGGACATCACCGGCGAGGTCTTCGAGGCGGCACGGGAGGCACACCGTTCGGCACTGGGCGACCTGCGTCTGCGGTTTACGACGAACCTCGTGGGTGATCCCGCAGTCGGCCCGAAGGAGTTTGCGCAACGCGCGTCCGCGCCTTCGATCGGCGCGAGCCTGAGCGTGGTCGTGCCGACAGGTCAGTACGACCCGGCACTTCTCATCAACGTCGGCGCCAATCGCTGGGCATTCAAGCCGGAGCTCGGCGTGGCGATCCCGATGGGCCGGTGGTTCGCGGACGTCTCCTACGGCGCCTGGCTGTATACCGACAACACGGATTTCTTCGGCGGTCAGCGCCGCGGGCAGCACCCGTTGTCGGTGTATCAGTTCCACGCCGGCTACAACTTCGCGCCGGGCGTGTGGCTCGCAGCGGATGCAGCCTATTACAGCGGCGGCCGGACGACGCTGGACGGTGTCGAGGGGAACGACGTGCAGCAGAACTCCAGGGTGGGGGTGACCTTGTCGCTGCCCTTGGCCTCGGGCTGGTCCACGAAGCTTTCATGGTCGAGGGGCGTCGCGACGCGGGTCGCGGGGGACTTCGAAGTGGTCGCGATTACGCTGCAGTACCGCTGGTTCGATCGCTGACCGATGAATTCGGCGAGACCACTGCATCCGAAGTGCTGCGATCGCCGCAGCAGGGGGGGCCGCAACCGTTGATGCGGCTATGTCTTCTAGTGAGACTCGATCATGACGAACATCCCAGCCTTCCGCGAACTGCCCCGCTTCATGCTGGCTATCCTGTTCATTGGGCTCACGATCTTCGTGAGCCTGTGGATCCTCCAGCCGTTTCTGCCCGCGCTGATCTGGTCGACTCTGGTGGTGGTCTCGACATGGCCGCTGATGCTGGCCGTGCAGAAACGATTATGGGGAAAGCGCGGCCTCGCAGTGATCGTCATGACGACAGCGCTGCTGCTGATCGTGATCGTACCGTTTGCTCTCGCGGTGCTGACGATCACCGAGCATGGCGAAGATGTTGCCGAAAAGTTGAAGGCGCTCGCTCTGGTGAGCGTACCCGCCCCGCCCGGCTGGGTCGAGAAACTTCCGCTCCTTGGCCCGAAGGTCGCAACCGATTGGCAGGCGATTGCCGCGCTCAGCCCCGGCGAGCTGCACGCGCTTCTGACTCCTTATGTGAAGGGTGCCGCAGGCTGGTTCCTGAGCAAGGCGGGCGGTCTCGCGGCTTTCTTCCTGCATCTCGTGCTGACCGTGATCATCTCAGTGCTCCTCTACCTCAAGGGAGAGACGGCGGCTGCAGGCGTGTGTTCATTTGCCCGTCGACTCGCCGGACCACGCGGCGAGCAGTCGGTCACGCTCGCCGGGCAGGCGATCCGTGCGGTCGCGCTGGGCGTGGTTGTCACCGCGTTCGCGCAGGCGATGCTCGGCGGCATCGGCCTCGCGGTGGCCGGCGTGCCGCTGGCGGGCTTACTGACCGCTGTCATGTTCGTGCTCGGGGTGGCGCAGATCGGCGCGGGCCCGGTGCTCGCGCTCGCGGTGGTCTGG
Organism: uncultured beta proteobacterium; assembly: GCA_963808765.1. Lineage (GTDB taxonomy): Bacteria > Pseudomonadota > Gammaproteobacteria > Burkholderiales > SG8-41 > JAQGMV01. The sequence goes on along the minus strand of CAWEHH010000030.1, from coordinate 11,504 downwards.
CTCTACTGGAGCGGCACGACGTGGACGGCGACGGCGTTTCTCGTGTGGGCCGTGTTCGTCGCGACCATCGACAACGTGCTGCGCCCGCTGCTCATCAAGAGCGGTGCGGACTTGCCGCTGGTGCTGATTCTTGCCGGTGTCATCGGCGGCCTGCTTGCCTTCGGTGTTGTCGGGCTTTTCGTCGGCCCGGTCGTGCTCGCGGTCGCTTATACCGAGCTCGCGGCGTGGGTGAGCAGCGATGACCGAGGAACCGGAGTCCCTGCCGGCGGCAACGTAGGCCGTCACCGGATTTTTATGACGATCTCCTGGAGAGCGCGTCGTAGGTCGCGCACTTCGAAGGGGTGGGCCGTGACAGCGCCTTATCCAGTGCAGCGCGTGGTGGCGATAGAAGTTTTCATCACGTATCCCGTCTCGTTGACGCCTCAACTACGGCTTGCACGCCCAACGAACCGCCTAACCCCTGCGGGTCCGCAATGCGCGCAATCGCCAGGTCCTCGGGCAACGTGAAGCGCTCCTTGACCGTGACGATCCAGAAGCGCCAGTTGCAGGCGCAACTCGGCGTGACGATGCGGCGGCAGCGTCTGCACGAGATTTTCCAGCATCGAGCGCATACGCCGCACGATCTGCACGTGCCCCGCGCCGCAATGCCGGATTTCGATGCAACTCAAGTGCACGATAGTCTTCCCAGTTCGGCGTCCGGAAAACGAGCCGCACTTCGCCGGCCGCATCGCGAATTTCCTCGTCGCGCAAGTCCCGTCCGCCGACCATGCCGCAGCAAACGGTGAATCTGGTCGATCGAGGTTACGGCCGTCGTCGGATCATTGATCGCCGGCTGACAACGCCTTGATCGCGATATCGACCAGGATACGGAATGCGAATGTCGGGTCCTGTTCGATGGTGCGTTCGGACCCGAAAGCGACCGCCCCCCGCAGCGTAATGTCGTCGATCGCACTCGGCGCCGCCGTACAAGTGGAACAGAGGTTCATCCACCGCCACGAAGTCGCCCACCTGCGGGACGAATTCGATGGTTCCGTTGGCATGCTGCGCTGCAGCGGCAAGTCCCGCCAGATCCACCGCGAGCACGACCCCCGAGGAACCGGCGTGGACAACGACGCGCTCAGGGGATGCGCGCTTAGCGGGACGGCTCGTCGGTACGCGCTGGCGCGATGGCTTCGAATATACGCTCTTGACGGCAGCTCAATCCCGAGCTTGGCCATCAGCCGTTGCAGGATGCCGCCGGCTTGCGCAGACGGTACGGCGGCATCGGTTCGCTGCCGGGACGCGGGCTCGCCGGTCGATGCGCCGGGGGACGGACGCCGGGTTGGATTCGGATACATGCCCTGGATGACCGCGATGCCCGCTCGCCCCCACGCGCCGCACGATGCTGACCGGGAGCAACATCCGCGCAGCGTGGTCGATCAGATAAAGAAAAATCACGATCGAGAACACCCCGAACACCGATGCAATAAACGTATTGAACTGATGGACCACCTCGCCGCGCATACGGGTCAGCACGCTCTGGGTGAAGAGCAGGGTGAAAACGAAATAACCGACGGTGAATCGGATCGCGTTGTCCCGCAGCAGCGTCGTCGCGATGATCCGCGGCGTGTACTGCCCGCCCGCGACCTGGATCGCCACCAGCAGCGAACCGAATGTGAATACGAGGAACGAAATGTTCAACGTCATGATCGTCTCGAGCATCATCCGCGCGCCCGCCATGGTCAAGCCATGAAATGCGGTCGTTTCGTCGATTCGTCCGGTCTGGAGCAGCCAGGCTCCGATGCGGTGCGTGACCCGCGAGACCACCCAAAAAAGCACCACGGAAAAAAACGGCACGAGCCACAGCGAGCCCCTGATGTAGCTCTTGATCACGTACCGCCGGTTCCAGGTCATTCGCTCCGCTCCTTCGAAATCCAAAGTATCACGCTTAACGGATGCAGGCACGCTTGCTGTCTCCTCGTGAACAGGCGCGACGGTCGCTACGCGAGCAATCGCACCCGCCCGCTCGCGATTTCGCAAACCGCGCCCACCAGCTTCATGCGGCCCTCGGCCACGCGCGCGCGGCCTTCCGGCGTGTCGAGGATCTGGCGCATGGTCCAGCGGACGTTGGCCTCGACGGCACACGCCAGCAGCTGTGCGGGCGGCAACTGCGGATCGATCCCGTCAAGACCCGGCAGAATGTTCTGCAGCAGCCACTCGATGCGCGAGCGCTCCTGCGCGCCCTCAAATTTCGACGCGAGCGCCGCCTCCACGGCGCCGCAGCCTTCGTGTCCAAGCACCATGAACAGTTGCGTCCCGAGGTGCGTGCCCGCGTACTGGAGACTGCCCGCGACCCCGGGCGATACGACGTTGCCCGCCACGCGAATGATGAACAGGTCGCCGAATCCCGCATCGAAAATCAGCTCGGCGGCACCCGCGAGTCGCTGCAGCCGAGGATGGTCGCAAAGGGCCGCTGGCCTTTGGCGAGATCGGCGAGCACTTCCCTGGGCGTGTGCGTAATGCGGGGCTCACCCCGCAGGAAGCGCGCATTGCCCTCCATCAGGCGCGCAAGTGCCTCGTCCGCGCCGACCGGTTTGTCGTCATCGTCGAGCGCAGTTATGCACCTCACGCCTCGGCGAACTGGATGACCACCTTGACGTCGTCGGCTGTGCGCTCGAGCGCGTGCGTGCATAGTCCTCCGGCCGCTCGCGTCGCGTCACGAGGCGCGAGAGCCACGCGCGATCCGCACGGGCCAGCGCTTCGCCGGCTTTGTACCAATGACGCTTGTTCGCGTTGACGCTGCCGACGATGACGAGGTTGCGTAGCACCATGTTGCTCGCGATGTCGGCCGTCGTTGCTCCAAGCGTGCGGCCGCCGGTGCCGACGCCGGTGAGACACACGACCCCGCCCGGCGCGATGGTCCGGCCCGCGGCGGCGATGACTTCCCCAACACCCGTGCATTCGATGATGACGTCCGGCGCGAATCCGATGTCATCGATGCTGCCGGAATGGTAGGTCGCGCCGAGCGCGCGCACGAGGTCGGGCTTGAGCCCCGACGCGACGCGGTCGAAGACATGGACCTCGAGACCAGACTGCTTACCGACCAGCGCGGCGAGGAGACCGATCGGCCCCGCGCCGGTGACGAGCACGGTGCGCGGATCCCAGAACGCGCGTCGGCCGACCGCACTGACCTGCTCCCACGCCTTCGCGACGACGGTCGTGGGCTCGAGCAGCACGCCGTTCAATCCGAGCGAAGGATGCACCTTCATCGCGTACTCGGGCTCGATGCGCCAGCGCTCGGACATGAAGCCGTCGATCTCCTTGATGCCGCGCTCGGTGTACTGACCGTTCCTGCACATGTCCCACTCGCCCACCGCGCAATTCGGGCACGGCACCGGATCGGGCCGGCGCACGATGCCGACCACGAGGTCACCCGCCTTGAGTCTGCCGTTCGGGCCCGGATCCACCACGCGTCCGAGCGATTCGTGGCCCAGCACGAGGCGCGTTTTGCCGCCCGGCGCCCAGCCGTACTTGCCCTCCGCGATCTCGGCGTCGGTGCCGCAGACGCCGACGGCGATGGCTTCGACCAGCACCGATCCGTCGCCTGCATCGGGCTCCGCGACGTCCTCGAGCTGTATGCTCCCTGAACGCTTCGGTTCGACGGTGATTGCTTTCATTTGATGCTCCTGTGTAGTGGAGACTTCGCATGCCGGTCACTGCGCGTGCGAGACGGCGAAGACGTGGTAGCCCCATGCGGGCATATCGAGGTAGAGGCCCTGTGAAGTCAGGTCATTTCCGTGGCGGTCGTACGCGGCAGGCCCGGTGAGGTCCTGCAGGCGCCAGCTCCGCCCTTCGAGGTCGTGCCACGGCATCGCCACGTAGCACTGGCTCTGGTGAGAGCCATAGTTGACAGCGACGAGGCGGCGCGCTTCGCCCGGGCCGGTCCAGGAAAAGGCGACGAACGCGTCCCATGTGCCGTTCCCGTCCCACGCAGGACGACACGCGAGGAGCTGCCAGGAGCCGTCGCGAAACGCCGGGTCCTTCAGGCATTCCAGAAGACCGTCGTAAAACTCGGCGATCCCGGATTCGGACGTCTCGGCCGGACCGCGGCCGAGATGGACAGGGATGCGCATCCGCTTCCCCTCGCGCTGACCCTGGTGGAAGAAGCGCAGACCCGGCGTGAGGAAAGTGAGGATGGCGGCGGCGCGATGCGTTTCGCGGGTGAACGTGGCCGCAGCCCGCGGCTCGTCGTGGTTCTCGAGAAAACGGGCGAGGTGGTCCTGGAAGTCGAGGCCTGCGCATAAGTGCTCCCGGACCGGACGTGCGTGCCCCTCTATCAGGCGATCGTAGAAGCGCTTGTCGTAGGCATAGTCGAAGCCCTGCTGCATGAGGGTCCACTCGAGATCCCAGTACACCTCGGCGATGAACAGGAAGCCGGGGACCTCGGCGCGCACGGCTTTCGTGACCTGCGGCCAGAACGCCGGAGCGGAGATGCCCCAGGTCCTTGCGAAGACCTCGGGCAGGAGGAGCATCGCCATGTCGCAGCGTACGCCGTCGCACTGGCGCGCGATTCGGGAGAGCTCGCCGAGCATCGCCTGCTGGAGTGCCGGCTCGCCGTAATTCAGCTGGAGCGTGTCCGGCCAGCCCGCGAAGTACGGATCGCGGCCGTAAGCGAGGATGCGGCTTCCGCCCGCGGTCTGGATGCGACAGTAGTTCTGCGGCTGGGAAGCGAGGAGTTCCTCCGTACCCGACACGAACCATTCCGGGTGATCTGCAACCCAGGGATGGTCCGGCGCCATATGGTTGGGGACGAAATCGAGAATGAGCCGCAGGCCGCGATCCCGCAGACGCTGGCGCAGCCGCGCGAGTGCTTCGGGTCCACCGAATTCTGCGTGCACCCGGTAGTCCTGGATGGCGAAGCAGGAGCCGCAGACGTCGGACTCGCTGAAGTCCGGGAGAACGCGGTGGTATTCCTCCAGCCACTCGCGGTTCGACTGCGAGACGCGCCGTGCCGCCTCGCCGGTCTGCCAGATACCGAGGAGCCAGATAAGGTCGAAGCCTTTCGCGGCTAACCCGTCGAGCTCCCCGTCGGGGATGTCGTCGAGCGTTGCCTTTCGCCCCAGCGCGGCCGACAGCTCCGAAAGTCGGACGCGGGTGTTGATCTGGAAGAGCGCGGGATATCGAGGCATGGACAAGGTGAATTCCTCCAGACAGCCGCCTGTTCCCTGACTAAAAGATCAGTCAGGGCGGTAAATAGAGGACTTGGACGGCGGCGACGCCTTTTCGGCGATCGGCGCCCGCGTTCGTCAGTGTTAGAGGGTCTAAGCGATGTCTCTATGACGGGATTTCAGCTCCGTGTCGTTTTCGTGTGCTGCGAATGGTACAGATGGTTCACGACGGCGAAGAAGAAACCCGTGGACAAGCCGCACATGAGGATGCCGGTGAGCGCCTCGATGCCGCCGACCAGGCGCCAAGCTTCCGGCAGCACCAGGTCGCCGTAGCCCGTCGTCGTGTAGGTTACCGCGCTGAAGTAAAACGCGGAGTGCAAATCCGGCATCGCCTGTCGCCACGCGTACACCAGCGCCCACAGTGAGATTTCGATCAGATGTAGAACGATGAGCCAGCCCGCGATCCGGATGAGCAGCCAGGTCTGCGGCCAGAAGCGCCCATCATCCAGCGCAGGCGAACGGCGAATCCATCGAAACGCCGCCGTCAGCCCGATCGCGTGAACGGTTACGCAAAGGCCCATCAGGAACCAGGCGATGAGAAGCTTCGTGATCATCGGGCTGGATCGCGGTAGCAGAACCCCAGGGGCGGAATCACCTTGTCACTACTCCTCTGCACGCGCGCTCCTCTTGTTCAGCTGCCCGCAGGGGCGAGTGATCTGGATCTCGAGGCACGCCAGCGTTCGAGCGCCCATACCGTTGCCCACGCGTAGAGCGCGACCGCGACGAACAGGGTGACGCGGATGGCGGAAGCCTTGTAGACATCCTTGCCGACGGCAGCATCCTCGATGCCGGGCCCCAGCAGGATCAGCATCGTGATCAGCGCATTGACCCAGAACGATGGGGGTTCCGACGTGGGCTTGACCCGGAACAGCCTGGACGCCCGCCCAGAGCGCTGCGGCCACGATCCATAACATCAGCATCCAGAGGTTCGGCCGCAGCGTGAGGCCGCCCCAGACCACCACCGCCATCAGTGCGCCGACGAATGTCGATCCCACGAACTCGCGACCGGCCGTACGCGCGTTGGTGGCGCCGGCCTGCTGGGCCACCGTGACCGTTTTCATGATGGCCGGGATGATAGAGGGCCGGGTTGGTCAGCGCCACCACGAATACGGGCATGACCACCAACGTCGCCTGCAGGGCGCTCCAGCCTGCCGCTTCCGGAGCTGACTGCAGCGCGCGGCGCCGGGATGGGGGCGGGGCCGGGAGGATCCGGGAACAAGGCGTGTGAGAAACCGCTGACCAGAACGCCGATGGCCAGCCCCACCCCGAAGGCCTGAGCGAGTGCCGTGGCCAGCGCCTGCTCGGCGACACCGGCCACAGGAATGAATCGTGAGGGCGATCACCAGAAAGATCGTCAACGGACTGCCGCTGCGCGCGCCGGCGAAAAACACTGCGTAGAGCAATGCGCCTGTCAGGAGGAGTCCGGTGACGCGGTAGTTTTCCAGGAGCGGGACCATCAGCACGCCCGCCACCAGCAATGCAGCGATGACAGCGGCGAACACCGCGCCCTTCACGAACGGGATCGGCGGCCCGGGTTTGCACAGCAACAACACAGCCACCACGCAGACCGCGAAGGCAAGCTGGCAGCGCCAATCCGTAGGCGATCAGCACGGCGAGGCCCAGGCCGACGCCCAACCGCAGTACCGCTTTGTCAGCGCGATGCATCTGACGCAATCAATAGAGATACGAAAAGTAGCTCATCACCTTGATGAAGACGCCCGCCAGCCAGTTCATCACCGGGTAGTCTCCCGTGTAGACCAGCACGTCGGCCTGGCCTCCGATCCGCACGCCGCGCAGTCGCTCGCGTTCGGACGGGTCGAACTCGACGGCCACCGGGAAGCGCTGTGACTGCCGCAGCCAATCGCGGCTGTTCTCGACCTCGGGCAGGGTGCCGGGTGGCGGCGGCTTGCCGGGAGCGATGCCGGTGCCGACGCTGCGTACGCGGCCCTTCAATACTTCGCCCGGCATCACGTCGAGCACGATCGCGACCTGGTCGCCGGGCTTGATGTTGCCGAGATTGTTCTCGGTCATGTCGGCGCTGATCCAGAGATCGTGAATGGCGATCAGGGTCATCGCAGCCGCGCCGCCTGCGCGAAATTGCCCGACATCGGTGCGCAGATCGGTCACCGAACCGCCGGCGGGCGCGACCACTTCGGTACGTTTGAGATCCAGCTCGGCCTTCTCGACCGCCGCGCGCGCACTCAACAGTTGCGCGTTCTTGTCCCCGCGCTCGCCCGCTGTCTCCTGGGCGCGGCGCAGATCCGCCTCGGCTCTCTTCTCCTGGCTTTGGGCCGTGAGCCGGTTGGTCTGCGCGCTCTCGACGCGGCGGATGGAGAGCGCGCCTGGATCCTGCTTATAGATCTGTTCCAGCCGTTTCGCATCCTGTCTCCGCGTAGACACGGCTTGCCGCAGCCGCCTGCAACGACGCCCTGGCCGCCTGCACCGACGCGTTCGAGGCATTGACCGAAAGGCGCACCGACTCGTAGTCCGAGCGGCTGCGCTGCGAGCGCGATCCGGTACTGCGTCGGATCGATATCGAACAGCGGCTGCCCGGCCTGCACCTCGTCGTTGTTCTTGACGTACACCTTCAGCACCGTGCCCGCGACCTCGGCTGCCACCGGCACGACGAAGGCCTGAACCCTCGCCTGGGAGGTATACGGGGTCAGCCGATCGGAAACGAAATACCATGCGAGACTCGCAACGATCAGCAGCAGAACGACGATCGCGCCGCGACCGGCTTCCCTTGCCGGGCTTAGTAGGACGGCGACTGTCGGCGACGGCGGCGGTGGCTCGTCTACCTGGACGGCGGCGGTCTCGCTAGCCGGGCCGGGTCTCGTCCGGCTTCGTGGATTCTGCGTTCACTCATGGTTGCCGTTCCGGAAGGGTGGGTCGAGCGTCAGCGCTCGGCGGCGGCAGCGGGGCCATCAGCATGCCTTTCCAGTTACTGCGTCGGCCCATCGTTTCGCGCGTCGCGTCGTCCAGCACGGGCCGGCTTCGCCCCTGTTCCCAGCCGCCGCCCATGGCCTTGTAAAGGGCGACCAGGCTCTGCATCAGGTTGCCGCGGGTCGTGACGAGAAGATCCTGTTGGCCGAAAAGCACTCGCTGGGAGTCGAGCACGCGCTCGAAGTCGATCAGCCCTTCCGCGGTACTGGAGCGTGGCAATGTCCAGCGAGCGCTGCGCGGCGTCCACGGAGCCTGCGAGGAAGACGATCTGCTCCCCCGTCTTGGCGAACCCGACGGCGGCATCGTCGACCTCGCGGGCCGCGCGCAATACCGCGTCCTGATACTGCTCGTAGAGCTGCTGGAAGCGGGCGTCCTGGACCAGCACGGTGTTGGTGAGTCGGCCATGGTCGAACACGTTCCAGGTGAGGCTCGGCCCGAAGCCCCAGCTCAGCACGCGCGGCGACCCGCTCACGGACGTGGCCGACACGCCCACCGATCCCAACAGCGATATCGACGGATACAGGTCGGCCGTGCTCACGCCGATCAGCGCGGACTGGGCAGCCATCTGCATCTCCGCGGCCCTGATGTCCGGACGGCGGCGCAGCAGATCGGCCGGCATGTCGACGATGACGTCCAGCTCGGCCTGCGGGATCACGTCTTTGCCTGCGGCCATTTCAGGCAACGGGCCCGGGGCTCTGGCCAGCAATGTGCTCAGCGCATTCTGCGTCTGGCGTAACGCGGCCTCGAACTGAGGTATGGTGGCCAGCGTGCCGAGATACTGGGCCTTCGCCTGTTGCACATCCAGCTCGGACTCGGTGCCGCCCTTGAACAGCCGCTCGGTGATCTCCAGGCTGCGCTTTTGCAGGGCTGCATTCTGGTGAGCGATCACGAGCCTCGCCTCCACGGTACGAATCGAGCAGTAGAAGCTGGCCGCTTGCGCGGCCATCAGCACCTGCAGGTCGTCGTACTGGGCGATGCTGGCGAAATAGCCGGCATCCGCCGCCTCGATGCTGCGCCTGAACTTGCCCCAGAAATCGAGCTCCCAGCCGATCTGGAACCCGGCGCTGAAAGACGTCGCGCTGGTGTCGCGTCCGCCTGCCCTTTTCTCTCCCGCCCGGAGCACGTCGGCGGTGGCCTGCTGAACTTGCGGGTAGAGCGTGCTGCCGGCGATGCCGAGTTGGGCGCGCGCTTCCATGATGCGAAGACCGGCGGTGCGCACGCTTGGATTCGCGCGCTGCGCCTCGGCGATCAACTGGTCGAGCACCGGGTCGTTGAAGTTGCGCCACCACTCCTGCAGTCTGCGTGCTGCGTGGACCTCGCGGGTCGACGCGCAGCGACTTCGAGGGAACCGCCCGTCCAGTCGTCCAGCCAGGGCACTTGAGGCCGCTTGAAGTCGGGCCCCACCGTCGTGCAGGCGCTGAGCAGCAGCGTGCCTGCCAGCGCCGACCGCCCGCGTTCGCAGCCTGATTCAGGGACATGCGCGCACCCCGACTCAGGCCGCAGCCTTGCGGTTTGCGCTGCGCCGGTGCCTTGTCAGGATTCGTTGCGACCCACCACATGAAGATCTGATAGCCCAGCGCGAGCAACGTCGCGCCGACGAACATCCCCAGGAGACCGCTGGTTGCCAGGCCGCCCAACGCGCCGAGCAGAATTACAACCATCGGCGCATCGACACCTCGGCCCAGCAGCAGCGGTTTCAGCACGTTGTCGAGCATGCCGGCGAAGCAACAGCAGCACCGTGTAACTGACGGCCGCCACGGTGCCGTAGTCCCCGCTCATCCAGATGTAGGCGATGGCCGGCAAGGTGACCAGCAGCGCCGGGACCTGCACGATTCCCAGTATCAGCACGACCAATGCGAGCACGCCTGCAAACGGAACGCCGGCGATCATCAGTACCAGACCCACGACGATCGCCTGGATGAACGCCACGCCGAGGACACCCAGTGCGACTGCACGAATCGTCGCCGTGGACAGCCTGGCGAATTCTTCGCCGCGCCCCGCGCCGAAGATGCGATCGAAAATGGACTCGGTGCTTCTGGCGCCTGACCGGCCGAAGGCCATGATGATCCCGGCAATGATGAAGGAGACCAGGAACAGCAACAGCGCGCCGCCGATGCTGGCAACAATCCCCAGCGCGGTCCTGGCCAGGTCGCCGAGCTTCGGCTGCAGGCTCTGAACGAGCGGCCGGCAGATCCGTATGGGCCTGCGACCAGAGACCATGGACCTTCTTGCCGACGATCGGCCACTCGGCAACGCCCGGCCAGGGAGCGGGAATCTGCAGCGTGTGGTCGCGCAGGCCGCCGACGAAGTCGATGAACCGAATCGCCCAGCTCGAACATCAGCACGGCAGTAGGCACTCCGATCAGCACGATGCCGCCCAGCACCATCGTCGTGGCCGCAAGCCCCTGCTTGTCTCCCATCTTGCGCGCGAGCTTCTGATGCGCCGGATAAAGCGTCACCGCCAGGATCAGCGCCCACGCCATCAGAGCGAGAAACGGCGCAAAGATCGGTAGCACAACAGCGCCATGGCGAAGACCAGCCCGGCCCGGATGAGGACATCGAGCAGTCTTGCGGACAGGCGCTTCTCCAGATCCGGATCGGGCGTGGACGGCGTATTCATGAGTCAGCTCAGCCCAGGCTGCGGTAGAGCTTCACGAGGGCCGCTTCGACCACGAGCATCACCATGACGACCGCGATCAGGGCCACGATCCCATGGAAGGGTCCGCCGAAACTGATGCGGTCGCCGAACGCGAGGACGAGCGCTTCGAGAATGACGAACTTGGACCCGAAAAGCACCACCCAGGCCCTGAAGAAGCGCATGAACTTGTTAAAGCCTCCCGGCCTCGCGTTGAAGAAGGCGGCGACCTTGTGCTCCAGCGACGATCGTGAGCTTCAGGAGCACCTGCAACAGCACGGCGGCGAGCAGCATGGTCGTGAACGAGTCGACGGAGACGTAATCCCAGTATTCGGCGAACAGGCCCAGCACCACGAGATCCACGAGGGTCGCGGGGAAGTAGCGCATGAACGCCCTTTGCCTGGGCGAGGGCGTGTGCTCCATTGTGTCCCATAGCGAGACGCTAGCCGTTGTCGTCATTCGCTTTCTCCGAGGTTAAACACGTTCACGTAAATTCTTGTCTAATTCAGGTCTGCCCGCTATCGGACCTTAGTCCAATCACCGAATCGTCGTATCGCCGTGCACCTGCTCCGCCACCAGCCGCATCTGGAGTCTCTCTTTGGAGTCTTCAGCGCGTCCTCGGCGCTCACGCGCCCGAAGAGGTCGAGGAGAACCGCGACGGAGCCCGTCCAGCCGGTCTGGTGGCTCGCGCCGAGCCCGGCGCCGTTGTCACCGTGAAA
>CAWEHH010000029.1:0-433316 GCA_963808765.1 uncultured beta proteobacterium | reverse complement strand
GTCGCATTGCTTTATGGTGTGTGGGTGATTCACGGACGCTTTCGTGCCGAGACGCGGTAGCCGCGGAGCCCAGCGAGCGGGCGCCGACCGTGAGCTTTACGGTGAAAGAGAACGTCGATCCCTCGCCAGGTTCGCTCTGAAGTCGTATTTCACCGCCCATCAGCTCGATCAGTTGCTTCGAGATGGCAAGGCCCAGTCCCGTGCCACCGAAGCGGCGCGACGTGGAGCCGTCCGCCTGCGAGAAAGACTTGAAAAGCCGGGTCTGCGCTTCTGCGCTGATGCCGATGCCGGTGTCGCGAACCGCGACCGCGATCATGCACTCGCCGGGGCCCGTTTCGCTCCTGCCGGTCGCGACGCGCCTGATGATCACCTCGACACTGCCGCGCTCGGTGAACTTGATACCGTTCCCGACGAGATTGAACAGCACCTGACGCAGCCGGGTGGGGTCGCCACGCACCACGACAGGCACGTCGCCGTCGATTTCGCAGCTCACCTGCACGCCTTTCGTGCGTGCGTGGCCCGACAGCACTTCGGTCACTTCCGAGACGAGGAGCGGCAGGTCGAAATCGATATTCTCGAGCGCCATCTTGCCGGCTTCGACTTTCGAAAAGTCGAGAATCTCGTTAACGATGTGAATGAGCGCCTCCGAAGAGCTGTGCACGTTCTCGGCGAAGCGCCGTTGCGCCGGATCGAGGCGCGTTTCGAGGAGAAGCTGCGTCATGCCAAGGATGCCGTTCATGGGCGTGCGGATTTCGTGGCTCATGTTGGCCAGGAATTCGCTCTTCGCGCGGTTCGCGGCTTTGGCTGAATCGCGTGCCCTGCGCAGGCGGGTCCGCAGCTTCTGGATGTATGCGCCCATCGCCGCGAACCATCCGAGCACGGTACTCAAGACGAGCAGCAGCAGAAGTTCGAGGGTGAGATCGACGGTCCCGGGATTGTTCAATTCGAGGAGCACGACGACCGTTCCATAGGAGCCGACCATGACCAGCGCGAGCAGCGCGAGCTTCGCGGCCCGAAGCTGGAACACTCCGAAAAGGAACGAGACCATGTAGATCAGGAAGTAGATGGTCCGTGCGTTCCCGGCGTAGTAAAGGACCCAGCTGATCACCATGATCGAAGAGAAGATCTGCGGGAACGTGAGACTCGGGTCGCTGAACTTCAGGTTCAGTTTCGATCGGAAGAGAGAAAAGAAGCAAGCGATCAGGACCCCGATCGAGACGCTCGCAGTCACGACCGCGTGGAGCGGCAGGTATCCCATCACGTGGCCGAGCGCGAACAACCCGACCATCAGGACCGAGCTGCCTGCCGCCATGAGATGGCGCAGCATGCGCGTGAGCTGGAGATGGCCGATATCGCTGCCCAGAAGGAGCGAGCCCAGGCGCGAGCCGGATACGTGATCGGCCCACGTGTGTTGGGCCTCGAACTGAGGCGAGGGGGAGGTCGTCATCGGGTCGTCGCGTTTCCCACGGTGCGCTCGCGACGCCGCGCGGAAGGCCACTCCGCGCGATCGGCATCGGAACAACTGAATTACGGCTGTCCGCGACCGCCCTTGAGCGCGGCCGCAATGCGTCGCAGGGCGCCTGAAATTTTGATTTGCGTCAAATTTGCGCTACTGTCGCGGGGCGGGGACAGCGTTGTCGACGGAGGGCGTCATATGACAGGACCGGTGCCGAACAGGGCTGGGTGGAAGTACATCGTGACATAGGCGAGCGCGAGACCGCCGCCCAGGGACATCGCATCGAATTTCCACTGCGGAACGAAACCTTTGACGGCGCCGCGCGCAACGACCGACACGAGATCAACGATCGAATACGCAAAGAAGCTGCCGAAGAGGATCGTGCCGGCAAGATCGCCGTTGGCGCACAGGTGCACGCCTGACCACAGCATGAGCCCGATCAGCATCGGATGGCGCACGGCACGGCGAATGTGCGTGGGCATATTGGCGGCGGCAAACAGAACGAAAGCCGCGCCGACGAGCCACGGCGCAGCCGCGCGTGCAATGTCCGAGGGCGTGAAAAGCTGCACCCGGTCGGGACGCATCCAGTACCCCGCGATGATCAGCACGAGCCCGATGGCGGCAATAACCGAAAAGACGGCTTTGTAGCGATTGTCTCCCAGCCGCATCAGGAGCCGGTTGCGCAGGGTCGGCACGACTGGAACGAGATGGATGCCCAGAAACAGCACCAGTCCCACAATCATGATCCACATAATCGGCCGGCCCGTTTTGTGCGTCGGTGGGATGATATCAGGGCGGGCGATTCGCCTGAATTGCATGCCCGTTCAAAAGTAAAAGGGGTGGGGGGCTCGCATGAGCGCCGTCGGAATCATCGGAACCGGCTGGGTCGGAGCAGGCGTCGCGATCTCGACGCTCCACATGGGCGTCGCGCAGGAATTGCTCCTTTACGATGCGCGGAGCGACCTCGCGCAAGGCGAAGCGATGGATCTCGCCCACGGCGCATCGTTCTACCCGGCGTGTCGGGTGCGCGCTGCGAGCCTGCGAGAGATGCACCACGCCGATGCGCTCGTGATCGCGGCGGGCCGCGGCGGCACGGCACGGCAGACGCGGCTCGATCTGCTGCGCGAGAACGCTGCGATCATCCGCGAGCTTGCGGCCGAGCTTCGCGACTATCGCGGCATCGTGGTCATCGTGTCGAACCCGGTCGACGTATTGACCCATCTCTTCCGTGAGGTGTCCGGGCTGCCTCCCGCCCGCGTGACCGGCACCGGGACGATGCTCGATACGGCGCGGCTCCGGCAGATACTGGGGCGTGAGCTCGACCTCGATCCCCATTCGATCCACGCGCAGGTGATCGGGGAACACGGCGACTCCGAAGTCGTGCTCTGGTCCACCGCACGCGTGGGCGGCAGTCCGCTGCGGACCTGGCCGGGCTGGACGGCCGAGCGTGAGCAACACATTGCCTACGAAGTCCGGCATGCTGCGTACGAAATCATCCAGCGCAAGGGTGCCACGAACCACGCGATCGGGCTCGTGACGGCGAGCCTGCTCGCCTCGATCATGCGTAACGAACGGCGCGTACTCACGATCTCGCGGGTGCAGGAGGGCGCCTCGGGGCTGCCCCGGATCGCGTTGTCGCTTCCGACCATCGTGGCCGCGCAGGGCGCAGTCGAAGTGCTGCCGCCCGCATTGGACGAAGCCGAGCTCGCCGCGCTTGCGCGCTCGGCGCAAGTGCTGGAAGGGGCGGTTGCCTCGGTTATGTGAGCGGAAAAAGAAGCCATGAACAATACCCACTATCTTGCCCCCCTCTTCGAACCGTCTTCGGTCGCGATCATCGGTGCAACCGAACGCACCGACGCGATCGGCGCCGTGCTCATGGACAACATGATCGCGGCGAAGTATTCGGGATCGTTGCTCGCGGTGAACCCGAAGTATCGATGGGTGCGCGGCGTCAAGTCCTACCGCAGCATCGCGGAGGTGCGATATCCCGTCGACCTTGCCGTCATCGCGACGCCGCCCGTCACCGTGCCCGGCGTTATCGAAGAATGCGGGCGTGCCGGCGCGAGATCGGCCATCGTCATCACCGCGGGTTTCTCCGAAGTCGGTCCCGAGGGCGCGCAGTTGGAACGTGCGCTGCTTGCGAGCGCGCAAGCGCTACGGGCTGCGCCTCCTCGGGCCGAACTGCCTCGGTCTCATGCGTCCCGGAATCGGGCTCAATGCGACGTTCGCCCGCGGCAACGTGAAGCCGGGCTCGCTCGGGATCGTCTCGCAGTCCGGCGCGATCTGCACTGCGCTGCTCGACTGGGCGCGCCCGAACGACGTGGGCTTCTCGAGCGTTGTTTCGCTGGGCGGATCGGCCGACCTCGATTTCGGCGAGCTCATCGATTACCTCACGTACGATCCGAAGACCGAGCAGATCCTGCTGTACATCGAAGGCATCCGCAGCGCGCGCCGTTTCGTGAGCGCGTTGCGCGCCGCGGCACGCACGAAACCCGTCATCGTCATGAAAGCGGGCCGGCACCCGATCGGCGTGCGCGCAGCCGTGTCCCACACCGGCGCGCTCGTCGGCGCGGACGACGTCTTCGAAGCGGCGATCCGGCGCACGGGCGCCGTGCGTGTCACGACGATCGTCGAGCTCGTCGCAGCCGCTCAGGCGCTGTCGTCGAACGTGCGCCCGCGCGGAGACCGTCTCGCGATCGTCACGAACGGCGGCGGGCCGGGTGTGCTCGCCGCCGATCGGGCCGCCGACCTGCTCCTGCCGCTCGCGGAGCTCTCGCCGTCCACGCTCGACAAGCTCTCTGCGGCGCTGCCGGCCAACTGGTCGCACGGCAATCCGGTCGACCTGATCGGCGACGCCGACGCGAAGCGCTACGGCGCCGCGGTGGCGGCGTGTCTCGCGGACGATGGCGTAGACGGCGTTCTCGCGCTACTCACGCCGCAGGCCATGACGGCGCCGGCCGCTGGCGGCGCGCGCAGTGGTCGCGCTGCAAAAAGGGCTCCACCAAGCCGCTGCTCGCCGCATGGATGGGCGAAGAGCAGGTGAACGAAGGCCGCGACGTCTTCCGCCAGGCGGGCGTGCCCGTATTCCGAACGCCGGAACCGGCGGTGGAGATGTTCGCGCACGTCTCCTCCTATCTACCGCAATCAGCGCATGCTCATGCAGACGCCGCAGCCGCTGGAGGAGCAGCCCAGCCGCCCCGACCTGCAGGAAGCGCAGCGCGCTGATCGAGGCGGCGCTCGAGGACGATCGCACGGTGCTGACCCCGAGCGAGTCGAAGGCGCTGCTCGCGTGCTTCCGCATTCCCGTCGCGCAGCCGTTTCCCGGCCGCGACCGAGGAC
The DNA here is from genome assembly GCA_963808765.1 of uncultured beta proteobacterium. Classification (GTDB taxonomy): domain Bacteria; phylum Pseudomonadota; class Gammaproteobacteria; order Burkholderiales; family SG8-41; genus JAQGMV01. Next base: position 428,521 of record CAWEHH010000029.1, on the reverse strand, counting down.
GAAGCGGTTCGGCACGCGCATGCCGCTGGGTTTTCCGGTCGCGATCAAGATCGATTCGCCGGACATCACGCACAAGACCGACGTCGGCGGCGTCCAGCTCAACATCACGGACGACGAAGGCGTGCGGGTGGCGTTTCGCACCATCATGGCGAGCGTGCAGCGGGCCGCAGCCCGCCGCGGACATCTCCGGCGTGACCATCGAGCCGATGCTCATGCACGAAACATGCTCGCGAGCTCTTCATCGGTGTGCTGTACCGACCCTGTGTTCGGCCCTGCGATGACCTTCGGGCTCCGGCGGCATCGCCGTCGAAGTGTACGCAGACCGCGCGGTCGGCCTGCCGCCGCTCAACAACTTCTTGCTCGGTGAGATGATCCGCTCGACGCGCGTCAGCGAAGCTGCTCGGCCCGTTCCGCGGCATGCCGCCGGCCGATATGAACGCACTCGAGAACGTTCTGCTGCGCGTCTCCGCGCTGGTCTGCGAGCTGCCATGGATCCGCGAGCTCGACATCAATCCGCTGCTGGTGGACGAGGCGGGTGCAGTCGCGGCGGACGCGCGCGTTGTCGTCGCGCCGTCGCGAGCCGGGCGCGCAGCCGTACGCGCACATGGCGATCCATCCTTACCCCGTGCAGCCTCGTGGCGGAATGGCAGACCGAGCGACGGCGCGACGGTCGATCGATCCGCCCGATCCGTCCCGAGGACGCGGAGATCGAACAGGCATTCGTGCGCTCGCTTTCGCCGGAAGCGAAGTACCTGCGCTTCATGAGCACGCTGAAAGAGCTCACGCCGTCCATGCTGGCGCGCTTCACCCAGGTCGACTACGACCGCGAGATGGCGCTCATCGCGGTCGATGACGAGCACCGGTCACGAAGTGCAGATCGGCGTCGCGCGCTACGTCATCAATCCGGACTGGGAATCGTGCGAGTTCGCGATCGTCGTGAGCCAGCATTGGCAGGGCCACGGCCTCGGGCGTCACCTCATGCTGCGTCTGATCGAAATCGCGCGGGCGCGCGGTCTTAAAATCATGATGGGCCAGATACTCGCGGCGAATACGCGCATGCTCGCGATGGCAAAGGCGCTCGGTTTCACGATCGACGACTCCGAGGAGGATCCCGGAGTGAAGCACGTATTGCTCAGGATGAGAAAGTGATCCGGGCGCGCCGCCGGCTCCTTCGACCGGATGCGCGCAGCACGGTCAGAACGACTTCAGGCTGTGGCTTAGCCAGCGCTGCTCTTTCGCCCGTGCGGCGAGATCGCCGAAGCGCGTGAGGTTCTGTCCAGCGGCCCGCACGACCAGGATCTGGAGCAACTGGGCCGTCGCGAGCGCATCGGCAAGAGCGTCGTGCCGCGCGTAGTTCTCGATGCCGAAACGGGTCGTCCATTCATCGAGCGTGTGCGCACCTGCCGCGTGCTCCGGATAGAGGGCCGGTGCGAGATCCGCTAGATCGAGCCAGGCGTTCGCGAGCGTGATTCCGAGCACGTCCCGCATGCTTCTCGCGATGAAGACACGATCGAACTCGGCATGGAAACCGACGAGGGGCGACTTCCCAGCGTAGCTCAGGAAATCGACGAGCGACTGCGCAGGATCCGGCGCCGAAGTCTGCGTCGTGCCGTCGATGCCGTGCACCAGGATATTTGCCGCCGCGCTCGGTTTCTCCTGCCGCAGCACCGCGTAGAAGCTGTCGGCGAGGCGCACCACGTTACCGTGTGCGGCAACGGCGCCGATTGCGATCAGGTGATCGGTGCGCGGACTGAGCCCGCTCGTTTCGACGTCCAGCACCACGAGTCGCTGGAGATCGAGCGGGCAGGTCGCATCGTCCGTTGGCGATGCGAGATACCGATCGACGCCAGCCGCGTGCGCGGGGCCCAACTCAACGCGAGTGCGGCCAAGACGCGCGAACCAGCTCATAGGCGATAGTCGAGAGCGAGCCTTTTCTGCAGCCGGCGCGCCTGCCGGAAACTCTCCTTGAGAATGCGGCGGTCGACTTCGTTCAGATCCTGGGGGTCGATACGATTGGGCGCCGCTTTTCCGGGCCGCGCGTCGGCGAGCAATTGCGTGCGCAAGCGCAGGAGTTGCACGAAAAAGAACGCATCGATGGCCGAGCCGATCTCATCGGAGCTCAGATTGAGCCGCGTCCCCCCATGCCGTAGACGCTGCGCGGTATTGGTGTGCGGCACGGCAGCGGCCAGTGCAAGGACGCGCGCGGCATCGACGAAGAGGCGCGCACCCGATTTCTTGAGATCGATCGTTCCGGGCGCATCGGTGTCTTCGTCGTCCACGGCAAAACCGCCCAGCAATCCGAAGGGGGAACTCGTTTCGAGGGCGTGCTGCGCGAGCTCTCGCAGGAACACCGGGTGCACGCGCACGATGGTGCTCAGAGTTTCACGCAGTTGCGTTGCAAGTTTCTCCTCGCCGGCGAGAGGCCTGAAATCAAAAAAGATAACGGCGTCGAGCACCTGCTGCGGCCCGCTGTTACTGATCCAGGATTCGAAGCGAGCGCGCCACTCGCCCGAGCTCAGACACCATCGGGGATTCCCAGCCATGACGTTACCCCGGCACAGCGGAAAACCGCACGCGTCGAGCGTCTGGTTGACCGAGGCCGCGAACGGCAGCAGCCGCGCGCGGACGTGTTCGGCGGCGAGCTTCGGATCGTCGCTGAAGATGATCCCGTTGTCCTGGTCCGTGCTGATGGTCTGTTCGAAGCGGCCTTCGCTGCCGAAGGCGAGCCAGCACCATTCGATGCCCTCCAGCGCGTGTTTGCGGCTTTCCAGACCGATGATGCGCTCGGTAAGCGCATCGTTCAGCGTCGAGACGATGTACGTGAGCTGCTCCGCGCCGAGCCCCTGTTCGAGCATGTTGCCTGCGAGAGCCCGAATGTCGCGCGCCGCGTTGCGCAGGGCGGGCAGGTCCTCGGCGTTCTCGATCGTGCGCCGTATCGCGCGCATGGTGACGTGCTGGAGGGCGAACAAGTCGCGCTCGGTGACGACGCCGATCAGCTTTTCGCCCTCCTTCACCGGAACGTGGCGAAAACCCTTACGCGCGATGAGCAGTGCCGCTTCGTAGGTCGTCGCGTCTGCGGGCAGCGTCGTGGGGTCGGGCGTCATGACGCCGCTTACCGGTTCGTTCAGATCGCGGCGGGCGAGGGCGATGCGGTCCAGCACGTCGTGCCGGGTGAGAATGCCCGCGAGCGTGCCATCGTTCTCCACGATCAGGATCGAGCCAATCCGTGCACGCTCCATGGCGCGCAGCGCCTCACCGATCGAGGTGTCCGGGGTGCATGTCACCGCCGGGCGCTGGACGAGAGATCGCAGCGAGCGATTGGCCGCCTGTTCCTCGCCGGCATGCGCCGACAGGTGCATCTTCAGGAGCCGGCGCGAATCGCGCAGCAGGCTCGAAAGATAGCCCGTCGCGAATTCACGGAACCGTGCGCTGCCATCGAGCAGCACCGCGAACGCGTCGGCTGGAAGCTGGTAGCAGAACGTGTCCGCCTCGGCCGTGTACGTCGAGACCGTCGCGCGGTGTTCCATGAGCGCGTGGATCGGAAAGCATTCACCGGGTTCGAGGACCGTGGTTGCCGCGAGCCGCTCCTCCGATGTCTCCGCGACAGCGCCGCGGTAGACGATGTACAGAAAAGGCGGTTCGCCGGCGTGCGACGAGACGATCGTCGCGCCTTTGGCGTAGTAGGCGAGCGTGAGCTTCGAAGCGACCAGCCGGAGCAGTTGCTCGGCCATCTCGTCGAATGGCGGGTAGCGCCGCAGGAAGGCGATCGCTGATGCAGCGAGGGCCTGTGCAGGCTCGGTCCGAGCGCCGCTTCTCTGCTGAATCGGGGTCATTTGCAGCCGGAGGTTAGCAGGCCGAACGGCTCCGTTTCAACGTCGCTCGAGGTCCCCGCCTGGCACCCCGTCCGGGCCCTCGAGCAGGGGCTTCGCGGGCGATGAGTTATGCTGCTCGGCTATAATCCGCCGGGCCCGATTTGAGATTCCCCAAAGTGACCGAATCCGGACGGCTGCATGACAGGGGCTCGACTGTTGTCTATGTCATCGCTGCGTTGATCGTTCTGTCGATCGGCAGCGCTGCCGGCTGGACGGTCATGCGAGACTATCGCGTGGCCGTCGACCACGCTGCACTTCATCTGGACAACGTTGCGGTCGTTCTTGGCGAGCACACGCGCTTCGCGCTGCAAACGGCCCCGGTCGCCATCAATGAGCGCATCGAGGCCTCTCCGCCTGGAATCGGCCGTGACGTCGACGACGCGCTTCAGGAGTATTTCCATGAGCTCTTCAGTCGTATCGAGCTCGGATACCGCGGCCGTGTCCTGGTCTTCCGAACCGACGGCGCGCTGGTCGCGAGCTATCCGGGCCTTTCGGCGAGCCGAGCGGAAACCTACGGCGACCACCCACTGTTCGAGTATGCGAAACGCTTTCGGAGCGGTTCACTGGAGGCTTCCGGGATCGTCGAACCGGGCAACCGTTTGATCGGCTACCGCAGGATCGCGGACTACCCGGTGCTCGCGGTGGTTTCGACGCCGATGTCCGAAGTGTTGGCGAACTGGAGACGCGATGCGGCGATCGTCGTGCTGGGCGCGGTCCTCTTTGCGGCACTCACTACCGCCGCCGCGTTCCTGCTGGGACGCGAGTGGCGATTGAAGACGGCATTGATGGCCGATGCAGCCGAAAGACAGATGCGGCTCGATTCGATCATCGGCTCGGCGATGGATGCGGTGGTCACGGTCGATGAAGACCAGAACATCGTGCTTTTCAATACCGCGGCAGAGACCATTTTCCGCTGCTCGGCGAGAGAAGCGATCGGCATGCCTCTCGCGCGCTTCATACCGGAGCGTTTCCGGGAGACGCACGCCCAGCACGTCAGGCGCTTCGGCGAGGGAGGCGTTACGATGCGCCGCATGGGGGGCGCGCTCGTGCTCTCCGGATTGCGCAGCAGCGGAGAAGAGTTTCCGATCGACGCTTCCATCTCGCATACGACCGTGGCGGGGAAGAGGTTCTACACCGTGATACTGCGCGACGTGACTGCGCGCGAGCGCGCGCTCGACGAGCAGCGCATATACCAGCGCCAACTGGAGGAAAGCGAGCACCGCCTGAACTCGATCATCGGCTCCGCCATGGACGCGATCATCACGATCGACCAGCGGCATAACGTACGTCTCTTCAACGCGGCCGCCGAGCAGATCTTCAGGTGCAGCGCGAAAGAAGCGATGCAGGCGCCGCTCGATCGCTTCATCCCGGAACGCTTCCAGGCGGCACACCGCGAGCACGTGGAGCGCTTCGGACAGTCCGGCGCGACGATGCGGCGCATGGGCGAAACCATGGTGCTCTACGGGCTGCGCAGCACCGGAGAGGAGTTTCCGATCGACGCTTCGATCTCTCACGTCACCGTATCGGGCGAGAAGTTCTTCACGGTCATCCTGCGCGATATCACCGAACGCAAGCGCGCCGCGGACGAGCTCGATCAGTCGCATCAGGAGCTGCGCGAGCTCTACGAGGCCATGCACGAAGTCCGCGAGGGCGAGCGCACCCGCATCGCCCGCGAACTCCACGATGAGCTCGCGCAATGGCTCACGGCGCTGAAAATGGACGCATCCTGGATCGCTTCGCGGCTGCCGCGCGAGCACGAGCAGCTCGTTACCAAGGCCGAGCGGATGAAAGGCGTCGTGGACAATACGGTTGCCGCCATGCGGCGCATCGCGGCGGATCTGCGTCCCGTGATGCTGGACGACCTCGGGTTGGTTCCCGCGATCGAGAATCTTCTCTACGATCTCTCCGAGCGGGCTGGCATCGGCGTCACTTTGACCGGCAGCATGGGCGATGCCGAGCTGAAGGAACCCTATGCGACGGCGGTTTATCGAATGGTGCAGGAAGCATTGACCAACGTCGCCCGCCACTCCGGGGCGGGCGCGGTCGAGGTTCACGTCGCGACCCAGAGTGAGCGGCTGCTCGTGCGGATAGAGGACGACGGCCGGGGCTTCAACCCTGATCCGGAGCGTAAGTCGTTTGGTGTATTGGGCATCCGGGAGCGGGCACGCACACTCGGCGGCGCGGCGCGCATCTTTTCTCCTGAGGAGGGGGGAACCGTGGTCGAGATCGAAATCCCGCTCATGACGAAAACCGCGGAGATCGCTCAGTGATACGCGTCCTTCTGGCCGACGATCATGCGATCGTTCGTAACGGGCTGAAGGAAATCCTCGAGTCGACGGGCGACATCATCGTTGCCGCCGAGGCGACGAACGGGCACGAGGCGCTCGCCCGGGTGCGCGAGGTCGAAATCGACGTCGCCGTGGTCGATCTCTCCATGCCAGGCCGCAGCGGCGTGGAATTGATCAAGCTGATCAAGGCCGAGCGCCCGAAATTGCGGCTGCTCGTCCTGAGCATGCATAGCGAGGAGCAATATGCCGTGCGCGCGGTCCGGGCGGGCGCCGCCGGCTATCTGACGAAGGAAAGCGCCGCCGACGAGCTCGTCGCCGCGATCCGGCGTATTGCCGGCGGGGGCGCTTACATCAGCCCCGAAACCGCCGAACGGCTCGTGCTCGCCTCCAATAGCGGGGTCGAAGGGCCGCCCCACACGCGGCTTTCGAACCGCGAATACGAGGTCTTTCGGGCCCTCGTAGCCGGCAAATCGGTGAGCGATATCGCCGCCACGCTGAACTTGAGCGTAAAGACAATCAGCACGCATAAGTCCCGGATTCTGGAGAAGATGGGGCTATCGAGCCAAACCGAGCTTGTGCACTACGCGATCCGGAACAACCTGGTAGACGAGTAGGCGGCGCTCGCCTGAAGGCTCGGGCCTCGCCGCCTGTGAACAGAGGGAAACCTTCCACGGTTTCCCTCCGATCAAGCCTGCGCTCGCCTTCGACTCGCCTCGCGTCGTGTAGGACGATTCCTAGCCCCTGATTCAGCGCCGCGCCGATGGTGGCGCCACCTGCAGGTGCGCATACTGCGACCCATGGAAACGGCACACATCGAGCGCGGAATGAAAGTTTTTCTGGTCGAGGACTCGGTACCTCTTTGCGAGCGGCTCGTAGAGATGATCGAGGCCGAAGGCGACCATTGCGTGGTCGGTCAGGCGGCGACTTACGATGATGCGGTCGACGGGATCGTCGCCACGCAACCGGATGTGGGGATTTTCGACATCCGACTGCAGCGCGGGAACGGCATCGACGCGCTTGCCGAAGCCAAACGGCGCCTGCCGGGGCTGGTCGGGATCGTGATGAGCAACTACGCGACGGCGCAGCACGTGAAGGCAAGTGCCGACGCAGGCGCGGAATACTTTCTCGACAAATCCAACGATTTCGAACGCATTACGGAAATCCTCTCGTCGATCAGCAGCGAAACAGAAGGAAAGGTGAAAAGTGATGAGACTGGCAACCGCTGAAGCTCAAAAGGGGGCAACGATCATGACGATTGGAACGCAGCAGCCAGCCGCCTCGACGAATGCCACGGTAACTTCGCTGTGCGTAACGGCCGTTCGGCCCGTGAAAGCGACCGCGCGCCCGGTTTCGTGCTCGAGCTGCTGTCTGCAAGGTGTGTGTCTGCCTTGCGGCCTGACGCCGGACAAACTCCCCGAGATCGACGAGTTGACGCGTGTGAAGCGCAAGGTGGCGCGCGGCGCCGCGTTGTATCGCAGCGGAGACAGTTTCGACTCGCTGTATGCCGTGCGGAGCGGCTCGTTCAAGAGCGTCGGCATCTCGCGCGCCGGCCAGGAGAAGGTCACGGGTCTGCATCTTCCCGGTGAGATGATGGGACTCGATGCGATCAACAGCCGCATTCACGGCTACGATGCGATCGCGCTCGAGGACAGCGAAGTATGTGTCGTGCCGTTTACGCGCCTCACGCAGCTTGCCACCCGGCTGCCCGAGCTTCAGGGCCAACTGCTGCGGCTCCTGAGCGGCGACATATCACGCGATCAGGGCCTGATGCTCCTCCTCGGAGGGATGGATGCCGAGCAGCGCATCGTGGCGTTCCTGCTGAGTCTCTCGAGGCGTTACCAGAAGCTGGGCTACGCGGCCACGCGCTTCAGCCTGCGCATGACGCGGGAGGAAATCGGAAGTTACCTTGGATTGACGCTCGAAACGGTGAGCCGCCTTTTCTCCCGTCTGCAGCGGGAGGGTTTACTCAGCGCCCGCCAGCGTGAAGTCGAACTGAAGGACCTCCCCAGGCTTCGCGAGCTCGTAGGTCACTGAATAAAATACTAAAACGAGCGCTCTACTCCGGCAGTCCGCGGAGTATTGAAACCGGCCTCACGGCCGGTTTTTTTTGCCTCCGGTATCAGTGCGTGACGAGCACCGGCACTTTCGTGCGTACGAGGACTTTCTGGGTTTCGCTACCCAGCAGCAGTTTGGAAAACCCGGTGCGGCCGTGGGAGCCCATCACGATCGCGTCGCAACCGAGCTTTTCGGCGGCTTCGATGATCGCTTCCGCCGGAAAGTTGCTGAGCGCCATGCGCGTGTCGCAGCGCACGCCGGCGACTTCAGCGAGCTTCTTGACGTCATCCAGGTGCGGCGCGGCCTGCTCCTGAACGTTCCTCACGTGCTCGTCGGGAAGCATGAAATCGAGCGGAACGTGCTCTTCATGCACTCGCGTGCTGTACGGCTCCGCGACGTGGAAGGCAGTCAGGTGTGCTCCAGTGACTTTTGCCAGCGCGACTGCATTCACCGCAGCAGTGTGAGAAAGATCGGACCCATCGGTGGGTACGAGGATGTGCGTAAACATGGGTTCTCCTTTTGCGACAATCCGCGAGTGCGGCCTGTCAGATGTGTGCATAATGCCCCGATCGGGCGCTCATTTTCTTGATGCAGCGCAAGGGTGGTCGGCTCCTGAGCCACGCTTGCGCAGCCTGGTTCAAATGGGTTCGGCTCGCACGCAAAGGAGTGCGGGTTGCGGCGGGCGCACCCGTTAGCATCGACGCGCGCCAGCCGTGTCGTTTTGATCTGAATCAACTTGATCTGGCGGGCTCCAGTCCATAGTCCGCAACCGGGTTACGGCATGACGCCGTTGCCGCGTCCACGTGCTGAAGGAGGGTGTCTTGAGCGTGTCGTCCGATGACAGAATGGAAGAGCTGAGGCAGCTCCTGTTGGCGCGCGAGCGCGCGCTGAAAGCCGAAGTGGAGGCCAAACGAGGCCGCCCGTTCTCGGAATTGATCGATCTCGACCGGGTCGGGGACGAAGCGGATGAGGCCGCCGCCATGACGCTCTCCGATCTGCGCGTGCTCGAGGCCGACCGGGACTTGGGTGAATTGCGCGCGATAACCGCCGCGCTGAGAAGGGTGAGCGAGGGCACCTACGGATATTGCGGCGACTGCGGCGACGAGATCTCTCTGGAGAGGCTTGCGGCACACCCGAGTGCTGCGCGCTGCGTCGAGTGTCAGCGCAAGCACGAACGGCTTTACGGGACGGGGCGGACCGCGAGTCCCTGACGAGGGGGCGGCGCTCGCCTCCGGCTCGGGCCTCGCTACGTAGCCCCAACGTTCTGCTTGAGGCCTCGTACAAATTAATGGAAATACTGACGTACGCTGGAATGCTTCGTTCGCGGGGCCCCGCTGCTGCGCAGCCCCCGCTCACCCATTTAAGGGGATGGTTCTAAGCAGAGGTTTTCCTCCGTAACCTCCCTTCCCCCAAAAAGGTTTACTTAAACGCGTCTTGCCGGCATGAAGCTCAGGGCCGCCGCGTCCATCCCGTGGGCGTCGATGAGCTCATCCAGTTCGATGACGAGCGAAGTGCGGTCCTGGGGATGCAGAAGCTCCCCTTCGCTCGACCATACGATGCGTTCGTGTTCGATCGCGTAGCGCGCGGCTCCGAGCGTGAGCGGAATGTGACCTTGCGTGGCGGGTACGATATCCAGAATGGCGGCGGTGAGTTCGGGCGTCATCAGGGCGGTGGGGTTCATGAGCGGCTTCCTCGGATGCATGCTGCGATGCCCTGAGTGAACTACGCTGTCGGGTGAGCCACGTTGACTTGAATCAAGTCCGCGAGCCACGGCGAGAGAAGCTGGGGGCGTCTTGATCGGGGTCAATAACACGAAGGCCGCACGCTCACGCCGGCAAGCGGTGAGAACGTTCGCGGTCGCAGGGAACGGCTCACTCGCTCGCGCTTCGCGCGCCCTCTGCGCTTTCGACATGGTGACCAGGTGACCGCCGACTACGGCATGCGACATGGTTCCGTGTTCGGCTTGTCCGCACCAGTCGTGACACTCGGTTGACTTCGATCAATCGTTCGGAGCGTCCGAATCCTACACTCGTCATCGGTGCCGTTTGTTGTCAGGGAGAGCATCGATGAAGAGCCAGAAGATCGTGTCGCGCAGAAGGACGTTGCACGCGCGGCACGCTGCCCCGCCGAGGCCACATTCAGTCGCTGCGGTCGAGCTCGATGAGCCCGACCCCGTGGAGATGAATGCGCAGAACGGAGACTCCGTGCCGCAGCCGATCGAAGACTGGTCGGACGACGATGATGATGCGAATCGATGGCTGCACGAACACCGCTTCGACGGCGGGGAACACTTCGACATCAACTGAAGCGTGTATCTTCTCGCGCTCGAGTCGCCTCGGGGCCCTTCTTCACGCGAGAGCCATGCAATACCGTTCGGCAAGTCGAAGGTAGGTTCGCGCCGCGGTGAGCCACCTGTTGCGCTGATGTTCAGGCAGCGGATCCTCGAGATGTCCGGCTGCAACCATCGCGCGAAGGAAAGAACGGTGTCCCTGGTAGAACGCGATCAGCGTCTCGTCCACTGCATCGCCCGTGCAGTCGCGGTATGTCGCGAATATCGTCCCGGGGATGTGATCGGCGCCCAGAAATTCGCATTCCATGGCGAGATAGCCAAGCTCGTCGGCCGGATCGACCATTCGAAGCTCGAGGTTCGACTCGAAGCAATCGATGAAGAGCGGCTCGCGGGTGAGACAGACGTGCTCGGGGCGCAGATTGCCATGCCCTTCCACGATCATGTGGTCGTTGACGCGTTCATCGAGCACGCCGGCGCGACGCTGCACGTAATGGGTCAGCTTGCTTCAGCAGGGCATCGAGCAGATCGAGGTTCAGACCGAAGCCGGGGCTTGCAAGCACGCGGTGGCTGTGCACGATGCTCCTTCTCAATTTTTCCCGGTACGCGTCCGCGCGGAGCCGCGCGCGATCGGCTCCGGCGTAGAACCCCGCAAGAGCGCGCGTGAAGCGCACCACGTCCTGTCGAGTGACACGACCATCGGCCAGAGCACGATCCAGCATGAGCTCCGGAGGCAACCGGCGCATCTTGAGCAGCCAATCCACCGGACGAGTGGAGTCCTCGAGCCGCAGCATGTCCGCACGCACCGAGAGCGGAACGACATCGAGGCATACTCCGCCCGCGAGCCGACCGTTCAGCCGCAGAGCGTCTTCGCAGTTGGCGCGGCGTGATTCGACCGAACCGAGATCGAGAAATCGATACCGCACCGGCTTCTTCAGTTTGTAAACATAGGTGTCGGTGAGGAATACGCAGGACATGCGCGTCTCGATCAGGTCGACGGAGCCTGCGCCGTCGCCATAAGTGTCCGCGCAGCTCAGGTACGCCACCTTCTCCTCGAGACTCGGTTCGGCCCATTCCTGAAGGAAAGGCAGGGAGTGCGCAGGCGCGTCGCTGTTTGCGCGATGCGAAGGAATGACCGTGGCCTGGTTCATATCGGTGGACTCGTGGAAGCGGCTCGCGTCCCCCGTCCGCTGCGGGGCGCCGCTCTTTCCGCGAGCGCGCGCGTGAAGTCTGCGGAACGATGCGCCGGACCGCATTGAGCCACGTCAACGCAGTCGGTCGGCCTCCGACTTTCTCGGTATCAGGACTGCCGCACCTGTGATCCGTCCTTGTCTCAGGCGCTCCAGCGCGACGTTCGCGTCACTCAGTCCGAAGCACTCGACGGTCGTGCGTATGGGCACGCGCGCGGCGAGGCTCAGGAACTCGATGCCGTCGCGGCGCGTAAGGTTCGCGACCGAACGCACGACGCGCTCTCCCCACAGAAGATGGTATGGGAACGCCGGAATGTCGGACATGTGAATGCCCGCGCACACGACCGTCGCGCCTTTGCGGGTGGCCTGAAGCGCATCGACGACGAGGGCCCCGACGGGGGCGAAAATGATCGCGGCGTCGAGCGGTTCCGGCGCCGGGGAAGTCGAATCACCGGCCCAGGCAGCTCCCATCGTACGCGCGAAGGCCTGCCCTTCGACGTCGCCCGGTTTGGTGAATGCGTAGATTTCGCGCCCCTCGAAGCGTGCGACCTGCGCGACGATGTGTGCCGCGGCCCCAAAGCCGTAGATGCCAAGGCGACGCGCATCGCCCGCCATGACGAGCGAGCGATATCCGATCAACCCGGCACACATAAGCGGCGCGGCGGCCGCGTCGTCGTACGTGTCCGGCAAGGCGAAGCAGTATCGATCGTCCGCGACCAGGTACTGCGCGTAGCCGCCATCGATGTCGTAGCCCGTGAAGCGCCCGTGATCGCACAGGTTCTCGGATCCCCGTTCGCAATAGACGCAGGCACCGCACGTGTAGCCGAGCCAGGGAACTCCGACACGCTGACCCTCGCTTAGCCCGGCGACCGCGCCGCCGCATTCGACCACGCGGCCAACGACTTCATGGCCAGGAATGACCGGAAGCTTACCGTTGGTGAGCTCGCCGTCGACGACATGCAGGTCGGTGCGGCACACCCCGCATGCATCGACGCGCACGAGCACCTCGCGCGCCCCGGGCGAGGGCACTGGCAGAGCCACGAGTTCGAGAGGCCGGCCCCGCGCCGTGAGCATCATCGCGTCCATCGTCGTCATTCAGGCATTCTCCCCCCATCTGTTCCCGACCTGGGATGCGCATGTCGCTAACCAGCAAAATGACGATCTGCTTCCATCCGGACGAAGGCTGCATTCCGCAATGCATATGCCGGAATTCGCCAGCTCGCGTTGTCCGCCAACTGTCCTTGCGCAGTCTAAGCGGCGCCGACTCCAGGGCCTCGCGGGTGTCCCTTGTTTGACCTTGGTCAAGAAAGTTTATCGGCAAGGCGGGAATACTGCGTCCCTATTCCGGGCGGGAGGCGTGCTCGGCATGGACAAGGGAGGCGCACGCATGGATCACCAAAGTCTCGACATCGATCTCGACCTGATCTCCAGGCTCGACCGCAATGGGCCGCGCTATACGTCCTACCCGACGGCGGATCGATTCATGGAGAGCTTCCAGCCCGGCAAATACGCGGCGTGGGCTGCACGACGCAACCTGACGGGCGAGCCGAGACCCCTGTCGCTGTACGTGCATCTACCGTTTTGTCGCTCGCTTTGCTACTACTGTGCGTGCAACAAGATCGTCACGCGCGACACCAGCAAGGCGGCCAAGTATCTGCATTATCTCGATCGCGAGATCGCGCTTCAGGCGCCGCTCTTCCGCGACGATGTCTTCATCGAACAGATGCACTGGGGCGGAGGCACGCCGACGTTCTACGGAATCGAAGAGCTCTCGGGACTTTACGCCAGGCTCAAATCGAACTTCGAGTTCGCACCGGTACGGCGAGTATTCGATCGAGATCGATCCGCGGACCGTCGAGCCCGCGAGCATCGCCGCACTCCGGGAGTTGGGTTTCAACCGCGTGAGCTTCGGCGTGCAGGACTTCGACCCGGACGTTCAGCGCGCGGTCAATCGCGTGCAGAGCGAAGCTCAGACGGCCGCCGTCATGATGGAAGCGCGACGCTCGGGATTCGCGTCGGTGAGCGTCGATCTCATCTATGGCCTTCCGCGCCAATCGCTGACGACATTCGAGTCGACGCTCGATCGAGTCGCCGAACTGCGCCCCGATCGCATCGCCGTTTACAACTACGCGCACCTTCCCGCCCGCTTCAAAGCGCAGAAGCAGATCGTCGGCGAAGAGATCCCCGCGCCCGAAATAAAGTTGCGACTGCTGCGCCTGGCGGCGGAAAAACTGGTCGCGTCCGGGTACGTTTACATCGGAATGGATCATTTTGCGCTGCCTGAAGATTCCCTCTCGGTCGCGCAGCGGCAAGGACGCCTTCACCGGAACTTCCAGGGATACTCGACTCACGCCGAATGCGACCTGATCGGGCTGGGCGTGTCGGCGATCGGTGCGATCGGACCGACGTACACCCAGAATGCGCGCACGCTCGCCGACTATTATTCACGGCTCGAGGCAAACGAGCTGCCGATCGTGCGCGGGGTCGAGCTGACTCGGGACGACCTCGTTCGACGCAGCGTCATCCAGGCGCTGATGTGCCATTTCGAGCTCTCGCGTGAGGCGATCGACGTCGCCTATCTGCTGGATTTCGACACCTACTTCGCCGAGGAGCTGGCGGAGCTCGAGCAGCTTCAGCGCGCCGGGCTGCTGCGCATCGAAAGCAACTGGATCTCGGTGACGCCGAAAGGGCGGATGCTCATTCGCAGCATCTGCATGGTTTTCGACAAGTATCTCCGGATGGGCCGCGACAGCCGGCGCTATTCACGCACCATCTGAACGCGCCATGCGCATCACGTTCCTCGGCGCTGCGCGCGAAGTGACCGGCTCGTGCTACTGGATGCGCGCCGGGAATCGCTCGTTCCTGGTCGACTGCGGCATGTTCCAGGGCGGCGCCGGTGCTTACCGCAGGAATCGCGCACGCCTGGCCTTCGATGCCACCCGCATCGAGTTCGTGCTGCTCACGCATGCGCACATCGATCATTCGGGGCTTCTGCCGCGCCTGCTGGAGCTCGGCTTTCGCGGTCCGGTCTACGCCACCCCCGCGACGTGCGATCTGCTCTCCGTCATGTTGCCCGATGCCGCTTACGTCCAGGAACGCGAATCGGAGCCGCTGTATACCGTGCCGCAAGCGCAGGCATCACTGCGCCTGCTGCGTCCCCTCGAGTATGACCGGACCTTCGAACCCGGCGACGGTCTGCGTTGCCGCTTCCGCGACGCCGGGCACATCCTGGGCTCGGCCATCATCGAGCTCTGGTCGACATGCGAAGGCGTTGCCCGAAAGGTGGTTTTCAGCGGCGACATCGGCGAGGCGGGGCGGCCCATCGTCAAAGACCCCGCGACCATCGAGGAAGCCGACACGCTGCTTGTCGAATCGACCTACGGCAATAGGCGGCACAAGAGCTTCGCTCAAACCGAAGAAGAGCTCACGCAGATCGTCAACGCGACGTTGGAACGCGGGCGCGGCAACGTCATTATTCCGGCGTTCGCCGTCGGCCGCACGCAGGAGTTGCTTCACGTGCTGGCCGGTCTCGTGCGTCGCGGCCGGATCCGCGACCGTCTTGCGGTTTACGTCGATTCGCCGCTCGCGACGAAGGCGACGCAGGTCACGCTGCGTCACGAAAGCATCGTCGATCAGGAAACCCAGGAGCTCATCGCGTGGGGCAGGAGCCGCCGCCAGGCCGGGCTCTCGGTACGCTTCACCGAATCGCTCGAAGAATCGAAGCGGTTGAACGACGTGCGCCATGGCGCGCTCATCATCTCGGCGAGCGGAATGTGCGACGCCGGCCGCATCAAGTATCACCTCCTGCACAATCTCCCGAGTGCCGACTCGGTGATCGTCTTCACGGGATTCCAGGCGGCAGGCACGCTCGGGCGGAGGCTCGTCGACGGCGCGCGCACCGTGCGCATCTTCGGTGAGGACGTGCCCGTGCGGGCTCGCATCGCGACGCTTGGCGGCTTGTCGGCGCATGCCGACCAGACGGGTCTGTTGGCTTGGTTGCGGGGGTTCAAACGTCCTCCTTCGCAGACCTACGTGGTCCACGGCGAAGCGACCGCGGCGCAGGCTTTCGCGGAGCACGTCCGCAAGGAACTGGGCTGGCAGGTGGCGGTTCCCGGTCCCGGCGAGACAGCGGAGGTGTAGGCCGCCCTCCGCGGGCATAGGCTTTGCAGCCAGGTGCTTCCCGACTTGTTCCGTATCGAAGGAGTGCACGATGTGGAGAGATGACCGGGACCGCCACGACGATCCACGCACGCAGGTCGGCGAGACGCGACGCCTCGCACGCGACGAATACGACCGCCCGCGCTACGGCAGCGCACCCGGCGAGTCTGGAATCCGGCGGCAGCAGCATGCCTGGGGACCGCGGGATCTTGCGACGCCGGAACTGCGCTCCAGTCGCTCCGAGGAGCCGGGGCGCTGGGACTCCTTCGCGCAGGGCCAGGCGCCTGACCGACCGGCGGGCGTCGAGCGCTGGCAGCCGGACCCCCACGAGCATCATCGCCATGATCGTCCGAACGTCGACAGCTTGCGGGTGCACGAGCTGATGACGAAACGCGTGAGCAGTGTTCACCCGGCGAGCAGTGTCGAGCGTGCCGCGCGGCTGATGGAGAACTGCGACTGCGGGGCTTTGCCCGTCGTCGGCGACGATGGCCTGCTCATAGGCGTCGTGACCGACCGCGACATCGTGATCCGCGTGATTGCCCGCGGGCGGGACGTTCGCAATGCGATCGTCGCGGACTGCATGAGCGAACGGGTGTTCGCGTGTTACACGGACGAGTCCGTCGCCGAGTGCATGCGGCAGATGGCGCGTCATCGCGTACGTCGAATGCCGATCGTCGACCGACGCGGAAGACTTATCGGCATCGTGGCGCAAGGCGATCTTGCCCGGCACGCGTGGCATCGTCCGGCAGGCGATGAACGCGACGCGATGATCGACGTCGTGGGCGCCGTCTCGGAACCGCATTCGTATCGCTGAGGTTTCCGTCACGCCGCGGAGCGCGCCTGCTCGCAGAGCACCTGCCGCGAGCGTACACTTGCGCTTTCACTCGTGCAGCCGCAGCGATGGCTGGCGGACGGAGCGCGGCATACGTGACAACATTCGCGGGAGACGTCATCGCATGGCAGCGCGAGCATGGCCGCCATGGCCTGCCGTGGCAGAGGCGCGACGCCTATGCGATCTGGGTCTCGGAGATCATGTTGCAGCAGACGCAGGTCGGTACCGTGATTCCGTACTACGAGCGCTTCATGCAGCGCTTCCCGGATGTGTCGGCGCTTGCGCGGGCATCGCTCGACGAGGTGCTCGCGCATTGGAGCGGCCTGGGCTATTACTCGCGGGCGAGAAATCTGCACCGGAGCGCATGCACCGTGAGCGAGCGCTGCGGTGGCCGCTTCCCCCGCGCGCTGCCGGAGGTCATGGCGCTCCCGGGTATCGGGCGTTCCACCGCGGCAGCGATCATGGTGTTCGGATTCGGTGAGCGTCACGCGATCCTCGATGGGAACGTGAAGCGTGTGCTGGCCCGCGTCTGCTCGATCGAAGGCTATCCCGGGTCGAAGCGGGTGGCCGATTCTCTCTGGCAGGCAGCCGAGCGTTTTCTTCCGCACGAAGGCGTCGAGGCGTATACGCAGGGTCTGATGGACCTCGGCGCGACGATTTGCACGCGTTCCAGTCCGCGCTGCGGCGAGTGTCCCGTCCGCCGGCACTGCGCGGCGTTCGCGCAGGAGCGCGTGGCGGAGTTCCCACAGCCGCGTCCGCGCAAGGTGCTGCCGCGCAAGCGGTGCCGCATGGTGGTCATAGAGCACGAAGGCGCGTTGTTGCTCGAGAGGCGGCCCGCTCCTGGCATATGGGGCGGGCTCTGGTGTTTCCCGCAGATCGATCTCGACGATGACGTTGGCTCGCTCTTGGCGACGCGCTATGGCGTGCACGTCGAAGCGGCAGAGATCCTGCCGACGGTCGATCACGGCTTCACCCATTTCAGACTGTCGATCTCGCCTATCCGGATGCGGGCGACGCGTGTCACGCCGCGCGCCGGTGAAGCCGATCAGCGTTGGATCGAGGCGAGTCATGTCGGTGATGCCGCCGTGCCCGCGCCGGTGCGTCGCATCCTCGAGCTGCTGATGCAGCCATGAGCGGCACGACGCCGATGGACTGGCAGGAGATCAAGGCATGGCGGAAGACGCAGCGTGCGGAGCTCCTCGCGAAGCGCGAGGCACTCGGTGAAACCCGACGCAAGGCACTGAACGAGCGCCTCACCGCTCACCTGCTCGGCGGCTTCGACATCCCGCACGGTGCCGTCATCGCGTTCTGCTGGCCGTATCGCGGCGAGTTCGATGCGCGGTTCGCCGTGAGGCGCTGGCGCGAGGCGGGCGCGATCGCAGCTTTGCCGGAGGTGGTGAAGAGCGGTGCGCCGCTCCAGTTCCGCAAGTGGTGGCCCGGAGCGCCGATGCGTCCGGGGGTTTATGAGATTCCGGTTCCGGATGGCACGGACATCGTCCTCCCGGACTTCGCGATCGTGCCGATGAACGGCTTCGACGGATGCGGTTATCGACTCGGCTATGGCGGCGGGTTTTTCGACCGCACGCTCGCGCAAGGCGACCGGAGCCTGATCGCAGTGGGTGTGAGCTACGAGGCGCTGCGCCTGGAGACGATCTTTCCGCAGCCTCACGACATCGCCATGGATTTCGTCGTGACCGAGGAAGGCGTGTACGCGGCGGGCGGTCGTCCGCTCCAACTGCTCTCGTCAGCGCAAACCCGCACCCGGATGGCCGACCTTTGCGCCGCTCGCGGCCTGCCTCACGAAAGTTCGGCACGTGGCGCTTATAGCTCGCCTGCCTGTTATGCGGCCGAATTTCCGGGGTACTTCGGGGAAGAAGACGCGGACGGTAAGCCCTCGAATTGACGAAAGGGACATCGCTCCGTGCGATGGACCATCGCGACCTGGACGCACGGATCCACGAGTCACGACCCGCGAGTCACGAGTCACGAGCCTCAGGAACGTGCGATGAGCCCTTCCTCCACCAGAAGGGTTCGTATGCGCGCGAGGCGCTGCGCCGCATCCGTCATCTCGAGGAGCTCCTGTTTGATGCGCATGTCGAGCGGCAGCACCTCCGCCAGCCGGAAGCCGACCCACGAAGCGTCATCGAGCTGAAAAGGCTTCGGGAATGCGCTCACGTCCATGCGCTCGATTATCACTTCGAGAACGCGACGGCAGGTGTCGTCGACATCGGCGGACGCCTCCTCCGGGGGAAGACGCTCGATCACGCCAGTGATGAGACCGTTCTTCGCGACGCGCGATTCGACAAGTCGAAAACGCTCTGTGCCGCGCGAAAGCAGGTGAAAGAGCCCCATCTGCGGCATGTCCCACTGCTCGATCTTCGCAAGGCAGCCGATGGATTGCGGCACGGCGGGATCGCCGACTTCACGCCCTTCCCTGATCAGGCAAACCCCGAAAGGACGATCGTCGCGCAAGCACGTTTTCGTCATCTCGATGTAGCGCTGCTCGAATATCTTGAGCGGCAGCGCGGCGCCCGGAAAGAGGACGGTTCCCAGCGGGAAGATGAACTGTTCCTCGGTCACAATGGATTCCTCATGCTCGATGCCTGCCCGGGAGGCGCGCGCGCCGTCTACGATGCCAGCTCGCGGTGACGGACGAGAACGCGGCCGTGCCTGGAGAGGAAATAGGCGCCCAGCGCTTCCGCCAGATACACCGAACGATGCCGTCCGCCCGTGCAGCCTATACCCACCGAAAGATAGCTGCGGCTGTCGCGATCGAAGCACGGCAGCCATTCGTCGATGAATCGCCGGATGTCGCCCAGCATCTTCTGGACGTCCCGGTCGCGCTCGAGAAAATCGATGATCGGCTTGTCGCGCCCGGTATACGGCCGCAGCCGCGGATCGTAGTGAGGATTGGGCAGACATCGGACGTCGAAGACAATGTCGGTGTCGAGCGGAATGCCGTGTCTGTACGCGAACGACTCGAATAGCAGCGTGAGTCCGGCGGTGGGGACCTGCACGAACTCACGAACCCAGTTGCGCAGGGCATGGGGACTCAACTCGCTCGTATCGATGTGATGCGAGAGGTCGGCGAAGCGTTCGAGGATCTCGCGTTCGCGCGCGATCGATTCCGGCAGCGTGCGCTTGCCATCGGCCAGGGGATGGCGTCGACGCGTCTCCGAAAATCGCTGGATCAGGGTTTCGTCCTTGGCGTCGACGAAGAGGATCTTCACGTCGGTTCCGGCCGCCCGCAACTCGGCCACTTGCTGCGGCAGCGATTCGAACGTCTCGCCGCTGCGCACGTCGATACTCAGCGCCACGCGCGAATGGCCGCCTTGCTCCAGAAACGAGACGAGATTCGGCAGAAGCGTGACCGGCAGATTGTCGACGCAGTAATAGTCCGCGTCCTCGAGTGCGTTCAGCGCGACGCTCTTGCCCGAACCGGACAATCCCGTGATCAGAACGAGCTGCATCGGGCTACCCGGAGGCGCCTGGTGAAACACGGACCATGGAGGGCAGCGCTCGAGGTCATGATCGCCACGAGGTGATCGCCCCCCGGCCTTCTCGAGACAGCGCCGATCGAGTCACGGCTCTCCACCGTTCATCTCCTGCGCCTGGCGCTCGATGAACTCGGTCGTGCTGTCGATTCCGCGAAGCTGCAGAACGTGATTGCGCACCGCGGCCTCGGTCAGCACGGCCAGATTGCGGCCGGCGGCGACGGGAATCGTAACCTTCCCGATCGGCACCCCCATGATGTCTTCCGTGCCGGGACGCAGCGGAAGCCGCTCGAGGGGCGGCGCGATATCGGCGCCCGGCCGCTCGAGATGGACGATCAACTTCAGATTCTTGCGGGGACGCAACGCGGCTTCACCGAAAACCGTGCGGATGTTGAGCACGCCCAGCCCCCTCACTTCGAGGAAGTCGCGCAGGATGGCGGGGCAGCGACCCTCGATGGTCTCGGGACCGATACGGTAGAACTCGACGACGTCGTCGGCGATGAGCCCGCTGCCTCGGCTGATCAACTCCAATGCGAGCTCGCTTTTTCCCACACCGGATGCGCCGGTGATGAGAACGCCCATGCCGAGGACGTCCAGAAACACTCCGTGGGATGTCACCGAATCGGCGAGAGCGCGCGCGAGATACGGCCGCAACATCCACATGACTTCGACGCTCGTGAGCGGCGAGCGGAAGAGCGGCGTCTGCGTGCTCTCCGCCAGCTCGTCGAGGCGGGCCGGAATGCGCTCGATGTCCGCCGCGATGAAGCAGGCGAGGTCCGCGGTGGCAAGCTCGGCGAGCGTCGCCTGGCAGAGCGCCGGGTCGAGGGATTTCAGATAGGTCGACTCGCGCGGGCCCACCACCTGAATCAGGTTCGGGTGAATGAAATTCAGATGGCCGATGAGGCCCTTCGACGAATTCTTGATCTGATCGCTGCTGAGACTTCTCACGCCGCCGCCGCGGCCTGCCAACCACTCGAGCTTCAGCTTTTCCCGATTGTCCTCAAACAGCCGGGCTATGCTGAGATGTGGCATGGGGTTGCCATTCAAGGATCAATCGATGCAGCTCCGCCGCGCTCGGCGCCGCCAGTAGTTGTTCGCGGAAAGCCTTCTCGCTGAACATCTGCGCGAGCTCGGAGAGGATCTGCAAATGCATGTCGGTCGCGCGATCCGGAACCAGCAGCACGAATATGAGGCTCACGTTCTGCCCGTCGGGCGCATCGAACGGAATGGGCTGACGGGTGCGCACGACTGCGCCCAATGCTTCTTTCAGGCTCTTGATACGTCCGTGCGGAATCGCTATGCCCTGTCCAAGACCGGTGGACCCGAGCTTCTCGCGCGCGAACAAGCTGTCGAAAATGTCGCTCCGGGCGATGTTGTGGTTGTTCTCGAACAATAGCCCCGCCTGCTCGAACACGCGCTTCTTGCTCGACACATCGAGGTCGATGATGACGTTCGATTCCGGGAGGAGCTTGGAAACGAGATTCATCGCCATATGGGTGGGGCCAGCCAATCGAAACCGGCAGGGGTGCTCACTCGTCGGGCTGGTGCTTGATCGCCGGTCCGTTGTGGCGCTGGGCCAGCGTCTTCTCTTTGTACTTGAGGATCGTGCGGTCGAGCTTGTCCACGAGACCGTCGATCGCCGCGTACATGTCGTCGGCGGAGCTTTCGCAGAAGATGTCCTTACCGCGCACATGCACCGTCGCTTCGATCTTCTGCTTGAGTTTCTCGACGGACATGATCACGTTCACGTCGATCACGTTGTCAAAGTGGTGGGTGATGCGCTGCAGCTTCGCCGCTACGTACTCGCGTATCGCCGGAGTGATCGGTAGCTGGTGCCCGGTCAAGTTCAGATTCATGCGGGGCTCTCCTGTCTTGTTGTAGCCTACAGAGTCTTGCGCAAGTTTACCGGCAGGATTTGCAGCGACTCGCGGTATTTCGCTACGGTGCGCCGGGCGACGACGATGCCCTGCTGCCCGAGTATTTCCGAGATCTGACTGTCGCTCAAGGGCTTGCGGGAGTTCTCCGCGCCGACGAGCTGCCTGATGAGCGCGCGGATCGCGGTGCTGGAGGCAGCCCCGCCGCTATCCGTGGTGACGTGGCTGCCGAAGAAATACTTCAGCTCGAAGATTCCGCGCGGCGTATGCATGAATTTCTGCGTGGTCACGCGTGACACGGTCGATTCGTGCAGATCCAGTGTCTCGGCGATTTCGCGCAGCACGAGCGGGCGCATGGCCACCTCGCCATGCTCGAAAAAATGCCGCTGGCGATCGACGATCGCCTGCGCGACGCGCAGGATCGTATCGAAGCGCTGCTGCACGTTCTTGATGAGCCACTTCGCTTCCTGAAGCTGGCTCGCGAGCTGATGGGAGCCGGAGCTTCGCGCACGCGCGAGAATGTCCGCGTAGAGCCGATTGATGCGAAGCTTGGGCATCGCCTCGGGATTGAGCGCGGTGACCCAGGCGCCCTTCACCTTCCTCACGATGACGTCGGGAACGACATAGCGCGTATCGTCGGCTCCGTATTCACGCCCGGGACGCGGATTCAAGCTCGTGATGAGTTTCTGCACGCCGCGCAGGAATACGTCGTCGCAACGAAGTGCTTTCTTCAACCGCGTGAAGTCGCGCGCGGCGAGCACTTCCAGATGTTTGCGCACGACCTCGAGCGCTTCCTCGCGATACGCTGTCTTTTCGGGCAGCGCCGCGAGTTGCAGCGCGAGGCACTCTCCGAGATTGCGTGCTCCCACGCCCGTGGGCTCGAAGTGCTGGAGATGCTTCAAAGCGATCTGCAGTTCCTCGGGCTCGACGCCGAGCTCTTCCGGCAACATCGCCTGAATTTCGGCGAGATCCTGAGTGAGATAGCCGTCGTCGTCGAGCGACTCGATGAGAAGCGTCACCAGCGTGCGATCCCGATCCGGCAGGTTCGTGAGCGTGAGTTGCGTGCCCAGATGCTCGCGAAGAGAAGGATTTTCGGCGGCAAGCTGAGGATAGGAGTCATCGTCGTCCTCGCGCGCGCTGCCATACCCTTCGTTCGCGACACCGAACATGTCGCCATCGGACGCGGGCGGGGTTTCGTCCGCCGCCGGAGTCGAGGTGGCGGCAATGTGATCGGACGCGCTGCCGTTCATACCCTGCGCGGGCATTTCGGGTTCACCGCCGGGTTCCTCGCGTTCGAGCAACGGATTGTCCTGCAGGAACCGCTCGAGCTCCTGGTTCAGTTCCAATGTCGAAAGCTGCAGCAATCGGATCGACTGCTGCAGTTGCGGAGTTAAGGCGAGGTGCTGAGAGAGCCGGAGTTGGAGGGAGTGCTTCATCGCTCGATAGGGGTCCGACGGCGAGTTCCGGCCGGACCTCGGCCTGTCGCGGAGAGACGCTACAGCCGGAAATGCTCTCCGAGGTAGACCTTTCTTACGCTCTCATTGTAAACGATTTCCTCCGGTTTGCCGTAGGCGAGCACCGATCCGTCGTTGATGATGTAGGCGCGATCGCAGATGCCGAGGGTCTCCCTCACATTGTGGTCCGTGATCACCACGCCGATGCCGCGCGATTTCAGGAATGCGATGATTTTCTGGATGTCCAGCACGGCGATGGGATCGACCCCGGCAAACGGTTCGTCGAGCAGGATGAACCGCGGTTCAGTCGCGAGAGCGCGAGCGATCTCGACTCGGCGCCGCTCGCCCCCGGACAGGCTGATCGCCGGATTCTCGCGCAGATGGGCAATGTGCAACTCGCGCAGCAGATCGTCGAGCTTGAGTTCGATCGTGTTCGCCTCGCGGTTATGCAATTCGAGCACTGCGCGAACGTTATCCGCAACCGATAATCGGCGAAAAATTGATGTTTCCTGGGGAAGATAGCTGAGGCCGCGGCGAGCCCTCGCGTGGATCGGCATGTGGGTGACCCGCTCGCCATCGAGAAAAAGCTCGCCGCCATCCATCGCGACGAGCCCTACCATCATGTAAAAGCAGGTTGTTTTCCCCGCGCCGTTCGGTCCCAGCAGGCCGATCACTTCTCCGCTATGCACGTCCAGCGACACGTCCTTCACGACGACGCGCGAGCGATACTGCTTGTTCAGGCGCACGGCCCGCAGCTCCATGCTTTTCTGTCCTGCCGGCATCGCGGCGGGCGCCTCCCCGCCGGGATGAAGCGCGACGACCTTACTTGGCACCGGCACCCGCGTCTCCGTCCTTTTTCGGCTGGAATATCGCGCGCACGCGGCTGTCAGCCGGCTTGCCTCCGGCAGACTTGGCGTCACCGCCCGTCACCTGAAAGAGTTCCGTCGTCGCGTCGTACGAAATGTAGCTTCCCTGCACCTGGTCCAGTCCCCGCTTGAGCATGGCGCGATTGAACATCTGCACTTTGTCGGTACGGCTGTCGTATTCGATGCGCTCGGCCCAGCCCTCCGTCAGCTCCTCCGAGTTGTCCCGTTTCTGCCGGAAATAGGCGAGATTGCCCCAGGTCGTCCCTTGACGAAAACCGCTCTTGTCACGCCGGACCTCCATGCGATCGCCACGCAGCACCATGGTTCCCTGCGTGAGCACGACGTTGCCGGTGAAGGTCGCGAGCTGCTTTGCGTCATCTACCGTCACGCGGTCCGCTTCCAGGTGAATCGGCTTGTTGCGATCGGCCTTCTCGGCCAGAACCGGCCCGCTCAGGGCGAGTGTCGAGCACAGAATCAGGAACGCCGCACGCGAGCATCGGAGCGAATGCTTACGGCGCATGACCGGAAGTACGGGAAGCCTGGTCGATGAGCGTGCCTTTAACGCGGCCGAAGAGCTTGAGGACACGTGTGTCACTGTTCAATTCTAAGCCAGAAGCATTCACGAGCAAGTTTGCCTCGGTGATGGTCACGGGCTGATCGGTCTGCGCGATCTTCGCGTCGGGAATCACGTGCAGGAAATTCGTCTCCACCACGAGCTCGCCGGTATTTTCGGTCGGTGCTCGAACCACGCGAACGTCGCGCTCGAAATACACATTCTCACCATTGCCCGACATTCGCCCCTGGCGGGAAGTTACCGTGACCGGCGCCTGGCCCTCCGCATAGGCGACGAATCTCGGCTCGATGAGAACGGTGAGATCCTCATCGGGATAATGCGTCATCTTCTGTGCGCGCAGCGTATGGGTCAGCCGCCCCTGCGCGTCCATTTTGAATGCCGACAGGCCGTCGACGATGTAATCCGGATCCAGGTTGCTCACGTCACGGGCCGCCGACGGAGCCGGTTGGGCAATGCGGTCGAGCCAGAAGGTCAAGGCGGCCAATGCCACCAGAAGCGCGGAAACGAACCACCCACCGGATTGATCGAACATGGCCCCTCGCTACGACTCGGCAACGAAACGGGCAAGCTGGGCGTCCAGTGTTCCCTGCGCCTGCATGATCAGTTCGCACACTTCGCGTGCCGCACCTCGCCCGCCGAAGGCGCGCGTAATGTAATGGACGCGGCTGCGAACCGCAGCCGGCGCTTCCGGCACGGATACCGCGAGGCCGCAGCGCAGAAGAATCGGCAAGTCGACCAGATCATCCCCCATGTACGCGCACGCGCCCGCCGCGAGACCCAGCTTGCGCGAGAGCGCCTGGAACTCCGCGAGCTTATCCTCCACGCCCTGAAACACGAACTCGATACCGAGATCGGAAGCGCGGCGCGCGACACAGCGGGAGGTGCGGCTGGTGATGATCGCGAGCGGAACGCCGCTCGACTGCAGCAAACGCATGCCGAGGCCGTCGCGCACGTCGAACACCTTCGTTTCCTCGCCGCTGTCGCTGTAGTGGAGGCCTCCGTCCGTCAACACGCCGTCCACGTCGAAAACAGCCAGGCGTATCGACTGGGCTCGGCTGTAGACGTTTTCCAGGGACATGATCGTTGCGGTCCGGGCTGGTATCAGATGACTTTCGCACGGAAAAGATCGTGCATGTTGAGCGCTCCGATGAGCCGCTTCTCTTCGTCGACGACGAGGATCTGATTCACCTTGTTGCGTTCCATGATCTCGACGGCCTCCACCGCCAGGCGATCGGCGCGCGATCGTGCGCGGCGAAGTCGCCATGACGCTCCGGATCGGCGTCGCGCGCACATCGGCGCCTTTTTCGAGCGTGCGACGCAAGTCGCCGTCGGTGAAAATGCCGATGACGCGCTCCGTGTCGTCGAGCACGGCAGTCATGCCCATGCCTCCCCGCGACATCTCGAGCAGCGCGTCCATCAGCGTCGCATCCTGACCGACGCGTGGGCGCGTTCTCGCCCGTGCGCATCACGTCGCGCACGTGCGTGAGCAGCCTCCGGCCGAGCGTGCCGCCCGGATGGGAGAGCGCGAACTCGTCCCGCGTGAAGCCTTTCGCGTGCATGAGGGCGACCGCCAATGCATCGCCCAGCGCCAATGCCGCCGTCGTGCTCGCCGTCGGCGCGAGATTGAGAGGACATGCCTCCTTCTCGGCGCTGGCATAGAGATGCACGTCGGCTTCGCGCGCCAATGTCGAGTCGGCATTTCCGGTGAACGCGATCAGCTTCGCTCCCTGGCGTTTGAGCAGCGGCACGATCGCGAGCACTTCCGCACTCTCGCCCGAGTTCGACAACGCGATGAACACGTCTTCGCGCAAAACCATTCCGAGGTCGCCATGGCTTGCTTCGGCGGGATGGACGAAAAATGACGGCGTACCGGTGCTCGCGAGAGTCGAAGCGATCTTGCGCGCGATATGTCCGGACTTGCCGATGCCGCTCACGACGACCCGTCCGCGCCGCTCCTGGATCAGTCGAACGGCTTCGGAGAAGCTCCCGTCGAGCCGTGCGATCAAGTCCGAGATCGCCTTCGCCTCGATCTGCAGGACGTCCCTCGCAATCGCGATGATTTCGTCCGAAGCGCTCGCCGCGGTGGTTTCGATCATCGTGGGAAGTATATCAGACAGCCCTGCAACCCCTTGTAACCGAAGGAGATTTGTTCGACCGTCAGGCATCCATCGCGTCAGACAGCGGCGCGGCACGCGATAGTTGCCACGTCGCAGTCGCTCGTGCAAAAACAAAGGGCCACCGTAATGGTGGCCCCCCGCTCCTCCCCTCCGGTAAACGTTCAGAACATCGTCACGCCGCCGCAGTTCGCGCCGGGCGAGGCCGACACCCAGGCACCTTTCGGGTCGCTCGTGCTGTAACAGTTCGTCGCTGTTTCATCGACGCCTGCACCTGTCTGAGCACGGAAGGACCCTGTTCCGGCGTTGCCGTCGTCGACCTTGCGGTCGATCTCGGCGAGGATATCGGAGGCGATTTGGCCACCCGTCTTCAGGTTGTGACGTTTGGTCGCGGTTCCGGTCGCATAGTAGGCGTCATCGAAAACCAGGTTCAGGAACTGACCGTAAGGGTTCGAAGGCGCGCTCGCATTGGTCTGCGACGACGCGCAGGTGTAGGTGCCATTGATGAAACCGGCCTTGGACAGGTGCTCCCACGCCAGCACGTTTTCGTACACGTTCGAGCCGCTTTCGATCTGACCGTCGCCGTCACCATTGCCACAGCCCGGCGTTCCCGACGCGACGCCAGCGATCGTATCGTCGCGTTCGCATAGTCGCCCGGCAGCGCGCGAAAACGATCCAGGAATCCGAAGTAGGCTGCTTTGACGCCATCCTGCTGCTGGATCAAATTGCGCACTCTGGCGCTCGTGATGAGCTCCTGTCCTTTGAGCACACCGCCGAGCAGGAGCCCGATGATGACAAGCACGATGGCGATTTCGATGAGCGTGAAACCGTGCTGCGTATGACGCATGTGATCCTCCCCAGGAATGAAACATTGATGTTTGTGTCGCAGCGCTATGCACGCGCGACTTTTGCGAAGCATTCTACGAATCGTTCCACTGCCGACACAGGCATTTGTCTAACGAACTCGAGACACGTTCGATCATCGCGTGCTGCGCCGGATCTCATTCAATCGGTCAGTCAGGAAGCGAGCTTCATTGGCGTCGGTCACTTCTCCGCTCTCGAGCAGTCCGCCGAGTAACACCGCCGCCGCTTCGCTTTCGCCCATGTCCTCGAGGATGAAGATGCGCATCTGACGCGCCCAGTTCGCGGCCCGGCATCGCATGTCGTGTGATGTCATCGGCGTAACGCAGCGCGAGCGGCATATCGCCGAGCCGATGCTTCGCGACGAGAGCGGCATGAGCAAGCCAGCGCCAGCGGCGATCGGGGTCGCGCAGGAACTCACGGTGCACGAAGTCGAGCATTTGCTCGCTGCCTCGTCTCGTCCGGGACCTGCGCATAGACGTGCGAGGCCATCATGAGCGGATACTGCGTGGCCGGATCGAGCTCGATGAGGGCCGCGAGCCATTCGATGAGCGCGGCGTAGTCGAGTCTCGAGAAGGGAATGCTCGCGCCGGGCTGGTTATCGAATGCCTGCACATACAGCGTCAGCAATTGCGCGAACGCGATCGGCTCACCCAGGCTCGCCGCGCGCAGCCAGCCGATGTGAGGCGGTGGACGCAGCGCGGACGCGTGCGCGGTGGGCGGCCGCGCGAGCGTTTGCCAGCCGATGTGAACGACGAGTGCGGCCATGAGGATGAACCTGAGCAACAGCGGAACCGCCGAGAGCCCGCGTTGGTCGCGCTCGTGTCCCGTCCGGCGCATCTCAGAAATTCCTGCGGTGCATATCGAAGATCGCCGCAGCCGCCAATACGGTTACGAAGACGAGACTCTGTCCGGCCAGGCTCGCGATGGCGCTCCAGAGCGCGGGGCGATCGACGAGCCAGCTCGTCTGTGTCCATTGATCGAGCGCGGGCACGATCCACGAGAGGCACTCGATGATCGCGTTGATGAGATGGTGAGACAGCGCGTCTGCGCCGGAGACGGGATTCGCGCTGATGAGTCGAATCGCGCTCAACGCGCGGGCGAGTATGTAGAAGGCCACGACGAAGCTCGCGGCCGGCAGGAGAGTGTTGAACGTAACGGCGCAGAATAGACTCAACGTGACGACGATCGCGAGCTCGCACGCGAGAGAGACACCCCATTGCGCCGCCGCGTCAACGGTGGAGAATGCGACCAGCGGAACGGCCGCAGCGGCAGCGAAAACACTGGCGATTGTCAGAAAGCCCGAGAAGCTTGCCGAGGATGTAGTGCGAGCGGGGCAGATCGAGCGCGAGCATGACGTCGAGTCCCTTGTCCTGGAACTCTCTGCTCACACTGGCAATCGCGTAGAGTGCTGCGACGAAGACGGCGGCGAGCCGGACGCTCGCGGTGTAGAAGGCCGTTTGAAAGCGGGCGCTCTCCGTGACGGCGATCTCCTGCACGAAGAAACTGCCCGCGAGCGCCACACCGATGATGGCGAGCGCGAGCGCCGCGAAGCGCGTTCGTAACGCTTCGAGCATCGTGTAGCGCGCGATCGTCGCAATCCTCTTTCGCATCGGTCAGGGCACCTGTCCGGCCGCAAGCAGGCGGTGCAGCAGAACGGACATCGGAATCCACGTGACGAGGTCGTCGAACTCCGCGCCTGCCGCGTTCGAGCGCGCACGGCTCACGAAGAGGCGGTCGGCGCTGCCGCCCTTTACGCTCGGGTTCTGCGCTTCGTGCAGGCTTGCGCCGCCCGTTACAGCGTTTGCTCCGGATGACCAGATAACCGCCGGAGCGGAAGACACCAGTGTGACCGCCTTCCCGCAGCTCGAACCGGAGGTGTTGCCGCTGCCGCTGTCGCACACATGAAAAAGAGACAGCGCCGGATCGCTCGCTCGCGAGACGCCCGCGGTGCGCATGCCGTTCACACGCGTGAGCGCGTTCGCTACCGCGCCGATGCTGTAGGGCGAGACGGCGTAGCGAATCCGATTGGCCGGGCTGCCCCATGCATCGACGACATAACCGCCCGCATCGGCCGCATACATTCCGAGTGCGGCGGCCGGCAGGAAGCCGAAGTACGTGGGGCAATAGCCGGTCTCGTGATTGGCGCCAGGCACCTCCTGCCCGACGCTGTTTTCATCCGCGGGACATGGCAGATAGCCGTTTGCCGCCGCATACCCCAATAACGCCGTTCGCGCTGCGTCGAGGATGAGTGCGGTCTCGTCTGCCTTGCGCATCTCGACCTGCGTCTGCAACGGCACCGCGATGCTGCCGAAGATGAGCGCCATGAGAAACAGAGCCACCGCGAGCTCGATCATCGTGAAGCCCGCGTGCGCGCCGCAGCCGTTTCTCATCCGCACCACGATCACTCAGGGAGGCGGTGACGACGCGGTCTGCGCCGCGGGGGTGAACTGACCCGCGAGAACGAGACGGCTCGAGAGCGTCGTGGCCGGGATCCAGCTCACGATGTCGTCGAACTCGTTGCCCGAAACGTTCGAGGCGATGCGCGTCACGAAAACGCCGTCGGCACTGCCGCCGCCGGGATTGGGATTCTGCGCCTCGTGCACGCTCGTGCCGCCGGTCGGCCCGTTCGGGCCGACCGACCAGACGACTGCGACTGCGTTCGAGGCGAGGGTGACGGCCGAGCCGCAGTCGACCGCCGTGACTCCGTCGCCACTCTGGCAAACGTGAAGGAGCGGCGTATTACCCAGGCTCGATAGCGGAATGCTTCGCAGGCCGTTCAACCGCGTGAGCGCGTTCGGCACGCCGGCGATCGTTCGAGTCGTCACTGCGTAGCGTATCCGGTTAGACGAGCCTTCCCAGGCATCGAGTGCGAAGCCCTGGGCGTCGGTCCGTCTGAACCCGAGCAGCGCCGCAGGCAGATATCCGTGGGAGACCGGACAGCTTCCGGTGACGTGATTCGTGCCGGCCGGTTCGTTTCCGTTGCTCGCGCCATCGGCCGGACACGGGAAGTAGCCGTTCGCGGCGGCAAATCCGAGGAGCATCTCCTGCGCGAGATCGATCATGCGCCGGGTCTCGTCGATCTTGCGATTCTCGATCTGGGTTTGCAGAGGCATGAGTATGCTGCCCAGAAGCAGCGCGATCACGAACAGTGCGACCGCCTGCTCCAGTATCGTGAAGCCGCGGTCATAGCGGCGCCGGTTGCGCCTCATGAGTTGCACCTCTGAAGCTGCGCAATCGCCGAAGTGCACTGTGCGCTGCCGAGCGTGCTCGCGCATGGCGGAATGAGCAGCGTTTGCGCCGCTGTAGCACAAGCGCACCCGGATGCGATCGACGCAGCCGACTGGCATACCGTGCGGATCGCTCCATTCGGTTCAGCGCACGGGACGTTGTCGACGAGGACACGGGCGATCGCCGGACATCCGGCTGCGGCTGCGGTGATCCCATAAATGTTTCCACGGTCGGCATTCGGGGAGGAGGGCGTGACGAAACGATCGTCTCCGTTGTGATTCTCGGGGTCCGCGAAGTAATCGGTGAGCGTCGTGCGTGCCTTCGCGGCGGTCGCGAATCCAGGAGTGAGGATAAGGACGTCGGTGCCGCTCACGCCATCGACCGATAGTGTCGGATCGGAGCACGTTGCGCAGACTCTTCCGGCGTCCTCCAGGGCTTCTCTGCCGACGACGTAATGAATCACGCGGGCCCAATCGTTCGCGACGAGGTAAGAAGGCAGAACGCCGGCAGGCCAGTTGTGCGGTAATGCGTTCTTCACCGGAAGGCGCCCGCGGCTCGTGCCGTTGTCGCTCGCCCCGTCTCCAGTGGAGTCCGCCCAGGGAAAGCAGCGGCAAGCGCTCGTGCGGCGGTACTCGAGCAGAGCGTTACGCGCCTCGAGCGCGATCCGCCGCTCGAGTAAAGGCATGACGGCGGCGGTCGATACGAAGGCGAGCTTGTCATTGAAGGTGTCGGCAGGTGGGACAACGACGAACGGCCCCGCACTGCTCGCATTCGTGAGGCTGCCCGACGCATCGAGATAGTTCGCTGCACACATCGAGCGCGGCACCGTGCGACCGGTCGTGCTGCAGGGCTGCACGTGTTCGTCACGCATCTGCCCCGGCACTGCCGCGCCCGCTGCAAAAACCACCGCGACCGCATCGCCCAGGAGCGGCAAACCTTCGGCTCCGCTGTGCACCGCCAGCGTGCCCCGCGTGTCGCTGTTGATAGCCGGTGCCATCGGATGGTCCCGAAAATTGGGCGACAACGCGTACCACAAGGGTTCGCCGTGTTCGTCTCTCAGATCGCCGATTCCGAGCGTGCGCCACGGCAGGCGTCCGAGGTATGTCGGGCAACTCGAGCCCGTGAAGAGATCTGCGCTGCCGTCGCCGTCGCCATCGGGACACGGAAGGCTCCCCGGACGGCTCGCATCGCTCACTGCACGGCCGATCAATGCGTGCCGTGCCTCCTCGAGCACGGCGCGCGTGCGCTGTTCGCCGTGCACTGCGCGGCTCAATTCGGTCGTGGAACCATAGACAAGGAGCGTCGTCGCCAACGCGAGCATGACTACGATCGCGATGAGCGCCTGTCCACGGGAAATCGCGCGGGGTGACCGACGACGTGCCCCACCGCATCCCGTTACGCGAGCGAGGCGAACGGTCCTTCCCGGCTCGAGTGTCACGCGTTTGCCCGCCATCGGATATCTCGACGTCTCGGTTATCGGGCGCCGGCCTGTGCACGCTACTGCTTCGGTTCCGTGCTGCGGGGCGGCTGTTGCGCGTCCGGTGTCGCGCGATCCTCGTCGCGGCTCGCGTCCTTGACGTCCTTCGAGTTCGTCGGCTCCGCCTCGAGTCGTGACCGCTCCGCTACTTTTCCGGTCGGAAGGTCGACCGACTGACCGACCTTCATCCGGATGTCCGTTCCGCTCTCGGGAACGTGCAAGGCGACCGAGCCGTCAGGGCTCAGGCGTCCCTGGAGATCGAGTTTGGCGAGCGCGTCCTGTTCATCCGCGAGGCGGCCGTTCATCCAGAGCATCGAGCGGCCGTCGCTTCGACGCACCACCCCTCCGTAGGTGACGGTTTGGGGCAGCGGCTTCGACGTGGCCGGCGCTTCGGGGACCGGCGCAGGTGCGGGCGTCTGCTTCTTCTGCACGCGCGCAACGTCCAGTTCGGCGCGCTCCGCCGGAGTGAAGAAGAATCGGCCGAGCGGCTGCGCCTCGACCGCGGAAGCCGCGAGCAGCGCGAACGCTAAGCTGAGAGCGAGCTGCTTCATCACTTCTTCTTCTCCGCCGGCACCCGGGCCGTGATCCAGCGCAGGTCGCACCCGGCCGCGATGCTCCATTGCGATGGAGTGCTCGCCTCGGATTCGCCTGGCCGCAGTCTGCGGAGCACGCAGCGGTCGACCGTGAAGAAGCCGCCACCCGTGCGCCCGAGTGCATCGAGGAAGCGCGGCAGGTCTCCTTCGTGCAGCAGGCGCACTCGAACCTGCATGAGTGATTCATGCAGTTGGAGAGGCGCGGCAGGAAACTCCGCTGCATGGGTATAGGGACGCTGCGCGCTGATATCGTATTCGACGCCGAAGGTACGAGCCTCTTCGTTCGCGCGCCGCAGCCCCTCGAGCCAGTTGATTCTCTGCTCCTCGCCCGTGAAGCCGATCCGCTCGAGATCCCGGTAAGAAACTGCGAAACGCCTGAGCATTTCCTGCTCGCCATCCGCGCGCTGAATGCGCAGCCGCGCCTGTCTGAGTTGTGCCTCGCGCTCGCCCAGGACTCGCCGTGCGTCATCCAGGATGGCGCCCGAGTACAGGACCACGCCAGCCGCCACGAGCAGCGTCGCGGCGAGCGCGATCAGGGAAGTGCGCAGAGCTTCGATGTCGTCTCGTGTCATACGCGCGGCTTGTATACGATGAGGAGCTCGAATTCGGCGGCCGTCGGCGCCGGTAATGAATCGAGCGTGGTGCCCGAGAGAATCGCGTTCGGGCTCACGTCGAGGGGCATCCTGAGCGTGCGCACTTCGGCGACCCGGGGGTCTTGCCGGACCCGTCGAGCGAGCGCCTCGATGCGCGCGATCGCTGCGCGGTAGTCGCCGCGAAACGGGCGAATCTCACCGTGAACGTACGCGCTCTGCCTGCGGGGCGGGAGTGTCGTGCCGGGCTGCGCCACAGCGGCGGAAGAGGTCGGCGTCTCCTGACCTTTCTGGATTTCGGCGACTGAATGCGTCCATCCGAATTCCCGCAGCACGATGTCCGGACTTGCTTCGAGCGCGTGAGAGAGCGCGGCCATCATGGAAAGCGGGTCGCGTGCGTTCTCCCGCAACGCCGCGGACACTTCGACTGCCCGTTTCATCGCTTCGCCGCTGACCGGCACCGGTGCGGATTGCCGTGCGATCTCCTGGAAGCGGGTGTCTTCGGTCCTGATCCTCGCCGCGACTTCATCCGCCTTCGTGTGAATTCCATACGCCGTCCAGCCATTTATCGCACCCCACAACGTGGCGATGCCGGCCAGTGCCGTGCAGGTGGCATACACCGTGCGTCGCACCCGGTAACGGCGATAGCCGCGGGTCGCGGCGGCCGGTGCAATGCTGTCCGCGTGCGAATGCAGTCCGAGCGAGCTGCAGATGGAGCGCGTCGGGATTGGAAGCCAGAAGCTTTCCGGCAATGCCCAGCTTCGCGCAGAGTTCGGCACGGCCGGCGCGGATGCATTCGAGCGACGGGTTTTCCTGAACGATGACGGCCGCCACGTGTTCCAGCTCGTCGTTCGGGTCGATCAGGAGAAGCGTCAACCGTTCATCCAGCGTCGCGGCACGTAGCGAGTGCAAATACAGTCTGGTGTTCGAGATCTCGCCCAGAAAGAGCCGTGAAAGATCGGTGCTCCTCGCTGCGTCTGCGCGGATGAGCCGGCTCGTTCGGAGCTCGCGGTCGCGGAAGAACGTGATACGCAGGCCGTCCGTTTGCCGCGCTCGCCATCAGCAGGTTCGGCGTTCGCACGTGAAGCCTGTCCGGCAGCCCGCTGCTGACCATCGGCAGCAGATACACCCCGGCGAGCGGAAGTGCCTGCCCATGAACCACGCGCAGCCATTCGTCGATGAAGTCGGGATTCTTCAGCGCGCAGAACAGATAACGGTCGTCCCGGCGCTTTCTCGCCTCACGGCCCTGAAGCCGTGCGCCCATGTAAGGCGTGTTGCGATAGTGCTGCTTCAGCTTCCGCGCCACCATCTGCCTGCGTTCGGCACCGAAGCAGTGCGGAAGCGTCTCGAAACGGTAGTCCTCGTCTACGGCATCGACGAGCACGGAAACGGGCGTGCCGGGATGCGGCGCCAGGAACTCACGGAACTGTGCGAGTCCCCCCTCGTCTCGGGGAAAGCGCTCCATGTGCTCGAGTCGCCCGCGGCGCCAGCAGGCGGCAGTCGCCTGTTGCGCGGAGACGCAGACGAGCAGCTTTTCTGTTCGCGCAGTGAACATCAGAACTTGAGCTTGCCCAGCACGTCGTACACGGGCGAAAGAACCGACCACATGATCAATGCGAGCACGGCCCCGAGGCCGAGGGTGATCATGGGCTCGAGGAGCTTCAGCGCCTTGTCCACGGACTCGCGCACGTCGCGCGTGTAAAAGTAGTTCACGTTACGAAGCGCCACGTCGAGCGCTCCGGTGTTTTCACCGACGCGCAGCATGCGTATGACGAGCGGCGGAAAGAGCCCGAGGTTGTGGAAGCACTCCGTGAGGCTCGCGCCCGCCGATACCTGTTGCCCCGCGCGCATGAGGCCGTCTGCCACGACGCGGTTTCCCACGATCGCTTCGCTCGTTCGCATCGCGTCGAGAACGGTGATGCCCGACTCGTACATCAGCGCGAAGAACGTCGCGAACCGTGCAAGGATGATCTTCCGCAGAATGGTCCCGACGAGAGGAAGACGCAGCTTTGCCCCGTCCCAGCAGTATCGAGCGCGGGCGCTTCTCGCCATCGTCATCACGAACACGATGGTTCCGGCGATCGGCAACCCGAAGACAACGGGCCACCATTCCACGACCAGGCTCGATGCCGCGATGAGGGCGCGCGTTTGAAACGGCAGCGCGACGCCCATCGTCTTGAGCAGCGTGGTCACCTGCGGCACGAGATAGATGAGGAGAAACAGCACGACGGCCAGCACGACCAGCATGACGACCGCCGGATAGATCAGGAGCCGGCGCGTCTGCGATGCGAGCTCGTCATGCCACTTCAGCGAATCGGCGAGGCTCTGAAAAACCTCAGGAAGGCGTCCGGTTTGCTCGCCCGCGCCCACGAGGCTCACGAACACCTTGTCGAAGACGTCCGGGTGAGCCGCCATGCATTGCGAGAGGACCTTGCCTCCTTCCATGTCTTCGAGCATGACGCTCAGCACGTCCCTGAAGCGCGCATTCTCGACCGAGTTGCGAAGATCGCGCAGACCCTCCAGCATGGGAATGCCGGAGCGGCTCATCTGCTCGACGTCGAAACAGAAGTTGATGAGGTCCTGACGTGTCACGCGGCTGCCGCGCCCGACTCCGGACGAGCGGCGGTCCGCCTGCCTGCACGCAATGAGGTCGAGCCCCATACGCCGCAAACGCAGCTCGAGGTCCGCTTCGTTGACCGCTTCGAGGCGAGCGCGCACGCGCTTGCCGGATTTCGCGACCGCCTTGTATTGGAACGTGGGCATGGTTCGCGTGGCCGCCTCAGGCGTAACGGCCGGTGAGATCGACCGCGCGGGCGAGCTCGGTGAGGCTGGTGACGCCTTCGACGACACGCTGCATGCCGGCTTCGGCGAGCGGGCGGAAGCCTTTCGCGATGGCGGCGCTGCGTAACTCCCCGGCAGTGGAGCGGTGCGCGACGAGCTCGTCCATGTCGGCATCCACCAGGAGGAGCTCCAGGATCGGGGTTCGGCCCCGGTAACCCTTGCCGTCGCAGGCAGGGCATCCAACCGGACGGTACAGCGCATCGATTTCGTCGGCGCGCCCGCCGAACATGAGCCGCTCCTCGTGAGAGGGCGAGTAGGCTTGTCTGCATTGCGCGCAGAGCGTGCGAACGAGCCGTTGTGCGATCACTCCTATGATGTTCCCCGCCATGATGTCGGGCTGGATGCCGATGTCGAGCAGCCGCGGGAAAGCGCCGAGCGCGGAATTGGTGTGCAGCGTGGTGAACACCTGATGGCCGGTCATCGCCGCCCGGAACGCCATCTCGGCGGTTTCCTTGTCGCGAACCTCGCCGACCAGGATGATGTCGGGGTCCTGTCGCATGATCGAACGGATGCCGTTCGCGAAATCCATGCGCGCGACTTCGTTGACGGAGGTCTGGCGCATGAGGGTGAGCGGATACTCCACGGGGTCCTCGAGCGTCATGATGTTCACCGTCTCGTCGTTCACCTGCGCCAGCAGCGAGTAGAGCGTGGTGGTCTTTCCGCTGCCGGTGGGGCCCGTCACGATGAGAATGCCCTCGGGTCGCGCCAGCATCAGCCCGAGCTTGTCGGTCACGTCGGCCGGCAGATTCATGCGATCGAGGCTGATGATCGATTTCTCGCGATCGAGCACGCGAAGCACGATGTTTTCGCCATAGATCGTGGGCTGCGTGGACACGCGAAAATCGACACGCCGTCCGGTCAGAGTGAGCGATAGACGACCATCCTGCGGCGCGCGCGTCTCCGCGATGTTCATCTCGCTCACCACCTTGATCCGCACCGTGATGCCCGGCATGTAGGTCTTGTGCAGGCTGCAAACCGTCTCGAGGACGCCGTCGATGCGAAAGCGCACCCGGAGAAATGCGTACTCCGGCTCGAAGTGAATGTCCGAGGCGCCGCGCTTGACCGCGTCGACGAGCAACGCATTCACGAGCCGCACCATCGGCTGCGTGTATTCGTCGCCCCCGGCTTGCAGGCTCTGGTAGTCGATCTCGCCGGTTTCGATTTCCTCGAGAATGCCGTCCACCGACAGCTCGTAGCCGTAGAACCGGTCGATGTAGTCCTCGAGCTGCGCTTCCGCCGCGAGCTGCGTCTTCACCTCGATCTCGGTGCCCAGCATCGCGCGCAACTGATCCATGGCGACGGCGTTGAACAACTCGGTCGTTGCGACCGTGAGCAGGCGATCCCGCGGACGAAAGGCGATCGGCAGTAGGCGATTGCGGCGCGCGAATTCCTGAGGTAGGAGTCTCAGCGCTTCAGGGTCGGCAACCACCTGGGAGAGATCGATCGACTCCTGCCCGATCGTGCGCGCCATGATGTCGCGGATGGCGATCTCGGTTACGAAACCGAGCCGCACGAGGAGCCGCCCGAGCGGGATGCTGTTGTGGCGCTGCTCGGCGAGGGCGATCGCCAGTTGATCGGTCGTGATCACGCATTGCTGGACCAGCAGCTCGCCGAGCCGAAGTTTCCTGCGTTGCTGGGTCACGTCGTGTGCGCTCATTCGAGCTGCGAAGAGAGACTGTGGATGCGCTGCCGGGCGTTCGAGACGTCGAAGTTCGAGCGTCCCTTCGACCTGGCGAGATCCTCGGCGCGTCGATAGAACTCGAGCGCGAGCTTGTTTTGGCGCAGGTGATCCAGGCCGACCGCGAGGTTGTACGCGTAATCGGCGTTGTCGGGCTCGAGATGATGCGCGTGGAAGTAGGATTGCTGTGCCTGGTGCCACAACGACTGGTCGCTGTAGAGGTTTCCCAGCACGAAGTGGAGAAAGGCCGAAGGCTCGCGCGAGACGAGTTGCTTCAACCGCGTCTCCGAGGCAGTCGGATCGGCGCGGCCCATGAGCGAGATCAAGGCGGCCTGTGCGACGGCGTGCCGCGGATTCAGTTGCAGAATGCGCAGGTAAGTCTTCACGGCCTCGTCGCTGCGATGCTCCTGCAAGGCGATGTAAGCGAGACCGAGCAGTGCGTCGATGTTGAGCGGCTCGGTTTCGATCGCGCGGGAATACATCGAGCGCGCCGCACCCAGATTGCCGGCTTGTAGAAGCGCGTAGCCTTCGCTCACGTGCGGGTTCACCCGCGCCTGGCCGTTCGCCGGACTCACCGCGATCTGCTCGCGAGTCTCGTTGCTCGCACCTGGCCGTGGCGCTGTCGGCGCCGCCCGCTGTGAAGCGGTGCTTTTCCGGGCAGCGCGTTCAGGCCGCGGTTCCGGCGAAACCGCTGGGGCCGCGTCCGGCTCTCCGGCAGCCGCGACCACCCTCGATGTGAGGATCGGCTTTCGCGCGGAACGCGTTTCCGGCGCAGAGAGCGCATCGCTCTGCGGGGCCATGGGCGCCACAGGTGCATTGGCGTGTGCCGATGCCTCGGCGGGCTGAGCGTCCGCGAGCGGTCGCGCAGGCATGCTCTCTGGTGCCGATGGCGTCGTCGGTGGTGAACTTGCCGCCGGTGTCTGCGCCGTTGTTTGCGCCGCGGCGGGTACTGGATCTGCGACAGGCGGTGCGGTTGGGTGCGCCGGAGCGGCTGTAGGCTGCGTTCGTGGCGTGCCCGGCGTTGGGAACATATCCGGCTTCGAGATCTGCAGGTAGACGTAGATTCCGAGTCCGATACCGGACAGCACTGCGACTGCGGCGAGCATCATGATCGGATTGCCGCGCAGACGAGAGAGCACACGAGCTCCGTCCTCGCGAGCGCCCGGAGGCGCTTCGGCTTCGAACGGCTGAGGGTTCTCCGGGCGGGTGGTGGAGCTTGTCGCTGGCGTGGAGCTTCGTTGTGGGCGCGGCTTCTCGAGGCCGAGCGGCGTTGCCGAGCGGACGGTGCGCACAGCCGGCTCATCGAAAGAGCTCACGAGCCGGGGCGCAGGCACGGGCTCCAGCGTGGGTTCGCGCGCGGCATCCGAGGACTTTCCGAAAGCAGGCGCGCCCTCGCCATCGGCGCGCGGACTCGCGCGGTCTTTCGCCGCCTGTTCGAGTGCCTTGATCAGTAGACTCATGGTTTCGTCCGGGATTTCTCCGGCGCTGCGCCCGCGAGCGGCAGGAAGCGCTGGAAGAACTTCAATTCGTCGCTGTCGAGGGACGGATTCGCGATGACCGTGGGGCGCAGGAAGATGATCAGCTCGCGCTTCTGAACGCGTTCGTTGCGGAAGCGCAGCAGTTCTCCGGCGACGGGGACATTGCCCGCGACGGGAATCTGCTCGCGGTTGAACGTCGAATCGTCTTCCATCAAGCCGCCGAGCACGATCGTCTGTCCGCTTGCGGCTTGCAGCACCGATTCGAGCTCCCGCACCTGGATTTCGGGAACGATGTTCGTGAGGCATCCGCCCGAGCCCACGACACCGCACAGATTCGGATTGGGATCCTGCTTGCCTGGTCCGAGCAGTCGCGACACCGTCGGACGCACCGTCAGCGTGACCCGCCCATCCTCGTTGATCTGCGGGGTGACACCGAGCACGACGCCCACCGAGACGGTCTTCGCCGTGGTCGTGAAAGTGGTCGGCGCGACGACGCCGTTCACCACCACGCCGGGCTGCGCCTGCACTTCGAAGTAGACGATGTTGTCGACGTGCTTGAGCAGCGCGGTCTGATTGTTGATCGTCATGACTTTCGGGCTCGACAGCACGCGCGTATTGCCGAACTCTTCCAGCAGGCGAATCGTGGCGGTGATGTTGCTGCTCGAACCCGTTTCGGGCGAGCGCGTGATCGTGAGCCCGCCCGTCACAGCGCCGGCTGAAGTCGCGGCTGCCGTGAAAGCGGCCCCGGCTCCCATGAGCGACGCGATGGCGAACCCTCCCGTCGTCGCGAGGCGCCGCAAGTCGACGCCGGCCTGATACGCGTCCGCCAGCCGCACTTCGACGATCGTCGCTTCGATGAGCACCTGGCGCTGGACCGCGCTCGTGATGTTGTCCAGGTGCTGCTGCACGAGGCGATGCTGGCGCTCGGTCGCGAGCACGCTGATCGTCCCGCTGATCGGATTCAAGATGACGTCCGTTCCGGCATCGCTTTGCTGCAGAGTCGATCCCGGCCGCAGGGGAGACGGGAATGCATTGCGCATGAGCTCGGCAGCGCCGGGCCCGGCTCTCGATACGGCTTCCGCGCGCTTCAGCGCTTCCTCGCGTGCCGCCCGCGCCTCTTCGGCAACACGCGCGCGTTCGTCGGCGCCTGCCGCGATCCTTCCGGTCGAGATCAGGATGGCGCGGATGTTGTCGCGAAGCTGCTCCCAGAAATCGTTGCTCGTCGTGCTGGTGACCGTCGTGCGTGATCCGCCGCCACCCCGGCCGTTGCCTGCTCCCGCGCTCGCGCCGGAGCCGCCGCCGGCCGGTGTGCCGCTGCCGACTTCGCCGCTGACGTTGACCGTGGAGCTGATACTGCGCGTGACGTTCACGTAATTCACGCGATAGGTCTTCATGAAAGGCGTATCGGGTGAGACGATGGTCGTTCCGCCCTCATCGCGAAAACGGATGTTCACCTGATGCGAGATGCGCTCGAGTATCGAAGGCAGCGTCTCCTCGATCGCGTTCAGGCTGACGAGGCCCTGAAGCTGCGGATGGATATCGATGTTCTGGCGCGTGTCGCGCGCAAGCGCATTGAGAAGCTCTTTCACCGGCACTTCGTTCACCACCACGCTGTAGGTTTGCGGCTTCACCGCCGGCTGCGGCGGCGGCACGAAGCTGCTGACCCGCGCCGGAGGCGGAATCACCGGCTCTGCGGAAGGCGCCTTCGCACTCGGAGGCGCGGAGATGTGACCTTCGGATGGGGGGACGTAGGGCCGGACGTGCTCGCATCCGCCAAGGCCGAGCGCAAGCGCCACCAACAGGAGAGCATGCATTCGGACGGGGCGCAACGAGACGGGCTGGGCTGCCGCGGTCGCGTCGACGCGCGCCCGCCGCCCGGCGGGTGTTTCTGACATTTCTCCTCCCTCCTGTACTGCTTGTTATTCTGTTCGCCGCATTACTCGCCCGATCGCGTCTATGAACCGTCCTGACGCTTCAGGTCGGCACGGATCGCAATCGCGCTCCTTACGTACGGCTTGTTCGGGAGCAGAAAACGCGGCAACTTCTTCAGAGACTCTTCCGCCGCCTGTCGGGTTTCGAAGCTGCCCCACATGACGTTCAATGCCGGTTTCCCGTGAGCGAACGCACGATACAGATACAGATTTTTCGTTTCAATGATGTCGGCCAGATTTTTGAAGTTCGTCCGCACATGGAACTCATCCGACGCGAGGAGCTGAATCATGTATCCGGATGTGCCGGCTGAATCAAGCCATGCGCGCGTCGCGCGTACACGACTTTCGATCGGGTCGTTGGCTGCCGCTTCTGTATCGCTTCGGACATTCTTCGCGGCGCTGCCGCGGCTTGTAAACCGCAGGATCGTTCATGCAGCGAGCGTCTCTTCAATGCACGCGAGAAAGGCTTCTTCCACGGTGGTGCACGCGTACTTCGACGTGAGCTCGTGCGGAGCGCCCGTGAAGCGCAGCCGGCCTCCATGAACGATGGCGAGCCGATCGCAAAGCTCCTCCACGTCCGAGAGCGCGTGGGAAGAGAAGAATACCGTGCGACCCTGCTCGCGCAGGGTGCGCAACTCGCGCTTAACGAGCGCGCGCGCTTTGGGATCGAGCCCACTCATCGGCTCGTCCAGGATCTGCAGCGACTTGTCCGAGAGGAGACAGGCGCACAGGC
Organism: uncultured beta proteobacterium; assembly: GCA_963808765.1. GTDB lineage: Bacteria > Pseudomonadota > Gammaproteobacteria > Burkholderiales > SG8-41 > JAQGMV01. The sequence continues at coordinate 386,050 of CAWEHH010000029.1, read as the reverse complement.
CGAGCTTCTGCGTCATGCCCTTCGAATAGGTGCGAGCGGCGCGGGTCAGCGCGCTTCGGTCCAGATCGAGCCGCGCGAAAACCTCTACGGCCATTCGTTCCGAGTAGGCCCGACCGTGCAACTCTGCCATGTAGCGAAGAAAATCGCGGCCGGTGAGGTAGTACGGCGGCGTGAACCGCTCCGGCAGAAACGCAAGATCCCGGCGAGCGGCCGTAATGCGGCTCGCAACACCGGAGATCATGATTTCACCGGAATCCGGTTCACAGAAATCCAGCAGGCACTTGATCAGCGTCGTTTTCCCCGCGCCGTTCTGTCCCACGACTCCGAAAAGCTGCCCGCGTGAGACGCCCAAATCGAAGCGGTCCAGTGCCTTGTGAGGGCCGAACGATTTGGTCACTGTCCTGAATTCGAGCGCCGGGCCGCACGCTGCTGGTCGTGTACTCATCGGGGCTCGTTTATAGCGAAGCACCCGGATCGGTAAGGCAGCATTCTTTCCGCTTGGATGCGTCCGGAATCGCTTTCTGGTACTTGTTGACCCATCGCAACGGGGTATCACGCGCGGAAGCACAACGGCGGTCGGTGCACGAGTTTGCGGGCAGGCGTTTGATATTTGCGTATTGACTTCGCTGTCGGGTTGCGGGGTGGCCAGATCTCGCGCTCTCGAGAAAGGTGGCGATGAGAAGCCACAGGGCGCGCGAACGGTCCGACGTGGCGGGAAGAGCCACGTAAGGTTAGAATGCGCGCTTTTTCGGCAGCCCGGCTCGATGCCACAAGAAAACCTCATCGAGATCTCCGGCGTCGACTTCTCCTATGGCCGCCGGCCCGTGTTGACCGGAATCGACATGGCGATTCCGCGCGGCAAGGTCGTCGCCATCATGGGTGTCAGCGGATCGGGGAAGACGACGCTGCTGCGGCTCATCGCGAGAGTGGTGAGACCCACACGGGGTGACGTGAGGGTCGACGGCAAGCTCGTGCAAGATCTCGATCATCAATCCGTCTTCGAGCTCCGGCGCCGGATGGGAATGCTGTTCCAGTTCGGTGCGCTTTTTACCGACCTATCGGTCTATGACAACGTCGCGTTCCAGATGCGCGAGCACACCGATCTGCCCGAACGCATGATCCGCGATCTCGTGCTGATGAAGCTCCATGCCGTGGGACTGCGCGGCGCGCACCGGCTCATGCCTTCGGAGCTTTCCGGCGGGATGGCCCGGCGGGTGGCGCTCGCCCGCGCCATCGCCCTGGACCCGATGCTGATCATGTACGATGAGCCGTTCACGGGCCTCGACCCGATCTCGCTCGGCACGATCAGCAATCTCATCCGCCGGCTGAACGATGCGCTCGGGGCCACTTCGATCGTCGTCACGCACGACGTGCCGGAAGCGCTCGATCTCGTCGACTACGTCTATTACCTGTCCGACGGACGCATCGTCGCCCGCGGCACGCCCGATGAAATGCGCAATTCCGCCGATCCGCTCGTAAGGCAGTTCGTCTATGGCGAGGCGGACGGGCCCGTGGCGTTTCAGTATCCGAGCCGCGACTTCGCGACGGACTTGAAGCTCGTCCACTGATGCCCGCCCGTTTCGCGCTTCCGGCGGTAAGACGCATCGGCCACCGCGCGATCGATGGCGTCTGGCGTCTGGGCTACGCCAGCCGGTTTTTAGCGCTGACCCTGGCGAGCTCCGGAACGGCGTTCCGGCGCCTGCGGCTGATCGTGCGCGAGCTCTATTTCTCCGGCGTGCTCTCGCTCATCATCATCATCGTCTCGGGCCTGTTCGTCGGCATGGTGCTCGGGCTCCAGGGCTACCACACGCTGCAAACGTACGGGTCGGAGTCGGCGCTCGGCGTTCTGGTGGCGCTCTCGCTCGTGCGCGAGCTCGGGCCCGTCGTCTCGGCGCTCCTCTTCGCAAGTCGCGCAGGTTCCGCCATGACGGCCGAGATCGGCCTCATGAAGGCCACCGAACAGCTTGCCGCGATGGAAATGATGGCGGTCGACCCGATGGCGCGCGTGATCGCGCCGCGCTTCTGGGCGGGGGTGATCTCGATGCCGCTGCTCGCGGCGCTCTTCAGCGCAATGGGCATCTTCGGGGGTTATCTGGTGGGCGTCGTCCTGATCGGGGTCGACGAAGGTTCATTCTGGTCTCAGATGCAGTCGGCGGTATCTTTCGAGAGCGATATCCTGAACGGCGTGTTCAAGAGCTTCGTCTTCGGCGTGGCGGTAACGTGGATCTCGCTGTTCGAGGGTTACGATGCGCCGCCGACCGCCGAGGGCGTGTCGGGCGCGACCACGCGCACGGTGGTAACGTCCTCCCTCGCGATACTCGGGCTCGACTTCATGCTCACGTCTTTCACGTTTCGGGGAGTCTGATGGAACGCTCGATGCTCGACCTGTGGGTCGGATTGTTCGTTTGTGCCGGCATTGCGGCCCTGATTGTCCTGGCGATGAAAGTCGGCAACATGGCAGGCGCCAACCTGGGCGGCGATACCTACACGGTGTATGCGCACTTCGACAACATCGGCGGGCTGAAGACCCGGGCCCCGGTAAGGAGCGCTGGCGTCCTCGTAGGGCGTGTCTCCGCGATCGGCTTCGACAACAACAAGTTTCTCGCGCGCGTGGAGCTGAAGATCGACGATCGATTCAAGTTTCCGAAGGACACGTCGGCGTCCATCCTCACCGCGGGTCTCCTCGGCGAGCAATACGTCGGGCTCGACGCGGGCGGCGATCCGGCAAATCTCGCGAGCGGAGAGACGGTCAAACTCACGCAATCGGCGATCGTGCTGGAGAAGCTGATCGGCCAGTTTCTGTACAGCAGGGCGGCGGAGGGCGACGCCGGTGCGAAGAAATGAGGAGCACCCTTGCTTAGAACCGCCGTCTTATCGGTGAGCGGGGGCTGCGGAGCAGCGGGGCCCCGCGAACGAAGCATTCCGGCGTCAGTCAGTATTCCCATCAATATGTACGAGGCCGTGAGCAGAACGTGCGGGGGCTGGCCGGCGAGGCCCGAGCCGAAGGCGAGCGCTGTCCCCCGACCGCGATGATCAAGTGCGAGGCAGGCCGCTGCAGGGTCGAAGGGCCCGTGACCATGGCCAACGTGACGGGGCTGCTCGCCGAGAGCGCTGAACTCTTCAAGGTCGCCGACGTGGTGGTCGACCTCTCGGGCGTGACGGAGGTGGATTCCTCCGCCGTGAGCCTCCTCCTGGAATGGCGCCGCGCGGCGCAATCCGCGGCGCGACGCGTCGAGTTCGTTAACATTCCGCCGAACCTGCAGAGCCTCGCCGATCTCTACGGTGTCGCAGACCTTCTCGGTGCGTCCCGGAGCACTTCCTAGCAGCGTGTCGCACTCACTTTCCGACACGCCGCCAAAGGAAAGGAGGTTGTGCTCCGTGGGGTGGGAACACCCGAGTCGAAGGAAGGGAGGTAACGGAGGGAAACCATGGTAGCGGAGCGGTCGGGTGCCCTCTCTCCGTGCACCGAGCCGAAGGCGAGCGCCGCCGCCCTCAGCGGGTGATGACGCCTGCGATCAAGCTGGACCGGATCGCCAAACGCTTCGGCAGCTTCGAGGCGCTCGGCGGCGTGAGCCTGGACATTGCGCAGGGTGAATTTTTCGGGCTGCTCGGCCCCAACGGCGCGGGCAAGACCACGCTCATCAGCATCATCGCGGGCCTCACGCGTGCCACGTCGGGCGCGGCTTACGTGATGGGCCATCATGTGACCGACGAATATCGCGACGCGCGGCGTTCGCTCGGCGTCGTGCCGCAGGAGCTCGTGTTCGATCCGTTCTTCACGGTCCGGGAGGCGCTGCGGATCCAGTCAGGCTACTACGGGATACGCGACAACGATCCGTGGATCGACGAGGTGATGGAGCATCTCGATCTCACATCGCAAGCCGACACCAATATGCGCGCGCTCTCCGGCGGCATGAAACGGCGCGTGCTGGTCGGTCAGGCGCTGGTGCACAAGCCGCCCGTGATCGTGCTCGACGAGCCGACCGCCGGTGTCGACGTCGAGCTGCGGCAGGCGCTCTGGCGCTTCATCCGGCAGTTGAACCGGGACGGCCACACGATCGTGCTTACGACGCATTATCTCGAAGAAGCGGAGACCTTGTGCGGGCGCATCGCGATGCTCAAGCAGGGGCATATCGTCGCGCTCGACTCGACACAGAACCTTCTGCGCAAGCACTCCGGGTGTTACGTGGAGCTGCGGATCGAACCGGACCGCCTGCCCGAGAGTCTTGCCACACGAGCGACGCAGCCACTCGAAGGCGGCGCATACCGGCTCGCCCTCGAACATTACGATGAGCTGGAGACACTCATGGCCACGCTGCGTGCACACCGCATCGAAGTGCGCGAGCTCGAAGTCATGCAGCCGGACCTGGAGGAGGTGTTCGTGCAGATCATGAGACAAAGCGTGAGACGTGAAGGAGTGAAGGAGTGAAGGAATGAAGAGTGAAACGTGAACGTGCAAAACACGCCCTCTCTCCGAGCCCGGGGAGAGCGTTGGGGTGAGGGGGATGACAGGTTTCTACACGCTCTTCTACAAGGAATGGCTGCGCTTCTGGAAAGTGAAAGTGCAGACGATACTTGCGCCGGTGCTGACAGCGCTTCTGTATCTGCTCGTCTTCGCTCACACGCTGCGCGGCCACGTGGAGCCCTATCCCGGCGTCGAATACAGCGCCTTCCTCGTTCCCGGCCTCGCGATGATGGCCGTGCTCCAGAACGCGTTCGCGAACAGCGCGTCGAGTCTCATGCAGTCGAAAATGACAGGAAACATCGTCTTCGTCCTGCTGCCGCCGCTGTCGCACCGCGAGTTTTTCCTCGCGTATCTGCTTGCGGCCATGGCGCGGGGCGTGCTGGTCGGCACCGGTGTTTTCGTCGCGGGCATCTGGTTCGTGGATGTGCCGTTCGCGCATCCGGGGTGGGCGCTCGCGTATGCCGTCGCCGGCAGCGGCGTCATGGGGACGCTGGGCGTGATCGCCGGGATCTATTCGGACAAGGTCGACCAGCTCTCGGCTTTTCAGAACTTCATCATTCTGCCGCTCACCTTTCTCTCGGGCGTCTTCTACTCCATTCATTCGCTGCCCCCGTTCTGGCAGGTGCTATCGCATGCGAATCCCATCTTCTACATGATCGACGGGTTCCGCTATGGCTTCTTCGGGCATGCCGATGTCTCCCCCTGGCTTTCGTTCTCGATTGTGAGCCTCAGTTTTTTGGCTTTATCATTGCTGACTCTCCACCTCCTCCGCTCAGGGTACAAGCTCCGTCATTAGCGCCATGGATCCCACTCTCATCAAGCAGTACATCGAGCAGGGCCTCGAATGCGAGCACGTCGAGGTGGCAGGCGACGGGCACCATTTCGAGGCGATCGTGGTGAGCCCGCTTTTCCAGGGGAAGCCCAAGGTGCGCCAGCATCAGATGGTGTATTCGGCGCTCGGAGACCGCATGCGCGAGGAGATCCACGCGCTTTCGATCAGGACGCTCACGCCCGACGAGTGGCGCGGCTCGAAATAGGGCGGCGCGCGACGCTTGGACAAGCTCCTCATTCACGGCGGTGCGAGGCTCACCGGCGAAATCGCCATCTCGGGCGCGAAGAACGCCGCGCTGCCGATTCTGTGCGCTTCGCTCCTCACTTCCGAACCGCTCGTCGTCTCGAACGTGCCGCACCTGCGCGATGTCACGACGATGCTCGACCTCCTCGCACGCATGGGCGTCGTGATCTGCGTGGACGATCGTAACGGGCTCGAGCTGAAGGCCGGGGAGCTCACGAATCCGGTTGCGCCCTACGAGCTCGTGAAGACCATGCGCGCTTCGGTCCTGACCCTGGGGCCGCTCGTCGCGCGCTGCGGGGAGGCGCGTGTCTCGTTGCCGGGCGGATGCGCCATTGGACTGCGACCCGTGGATCAGCACATCAAGGGTCTCGAAGCAATGGGCGCCGAGATCCGCATCGAGCAGGGCGACATCATCGCGCGTGCGCGGAGGCTGCGCGGAGCTCGCATCCATTTCGATCTCGTAACGGTTACCGGCACCGAGAATCTCATGATGGCCGCGACGCTCGCCGAAGGCATCACCGTCCTCGAGAACGCGGCGCGCGAACCGGAGGTCGACGATCTCGCCCGGTGTCTTGTCTCGATGGGGGCGCGCATTCGAGGCGCCGGGACATCGACGATCGAGATCGAAGGCGTCGAACGGCTGCGCGGCGCGCGTCACGAGGTGATGCCGGATCGCATCGAAACCGGAACCTTCCTCGCAGCCGCGGTCGCGACGCGCGGGGACGTCCTTCTTACGCGCACGCGTCCCGACATCCTCGAGGCGGTGCTCGGGAAGCTTCGTGAATGCGGCGCGCGCATTCAGACGCAGGGCAATTCCATTCACGTGAGCACGAACGGAACGCTGAGCGCTGTCGATGTGAGCACCGCGCCGTATCCCGAGTTTCCGACGGACATGCAGGCGCAGTTCATGGCGCTCGACAGCGTCGCGAGCGGGACGTCGCTCATCCGCGAGACCATTTTCGAGAATCGCTTCATGCACGTGCAGGAGTTGCGGCGTCTCGGCGCGCAGATCGAGTTCGAGGGCAACACGGCGCGTGTGCAGGGTGTCCCTCACCTCGATGGCGCCACGGTCATGGCGACCGACTTGCGTGCTTCAGCCAGTCTCGTGCTGGCGGGGCTGGTCGCGCGGGGCACGACTACCATCGAGCGCGTGTACCACCTCGACCGCGGTTACGAGCGCATCGAGGAGAAACTGACGAAGCTCGGCGCGAACATTCAGCGCGTGCAGTGAGGGACGTTGCTTATTAGAACTACCCCTTATCGGTGAGCGGGGGCTGCGAAGCAGGGGGGACCCCGCGAAAGAAGCATTCCGGCGTCGATTAGTATTTCCATCAAGCTGTACGAGGCCTGGAGCAGAACGTGCGACGCCGGGCCGAACGGTAAGCCCGCCTTACTGGATCTCCAGATCTTTCGCGTAGGACTCAGCCGCGTAGTGGAACGGCACGGGGCCGTCCGGCAGCGCGTGGATGAATTGCCTCACCAACGGGTCGCTCGAAGCTTTGACTTCCTCCGTCGTGCCCTGCGCGACGATCGCGCCATCGGCGAGGAAGTAAACGTAGTCGATCACTTCCAGCATCTCCTGCGCGTCGTATGACACGACGATGGAAGTGAGCCCGAGCGTGTCGTTCAGGCGCCGGATCAGGTTCCCCACGACGTTGCAAGAGATCGGGTCGAGGCCCGCGAAGGGTTCGTCGTACATCGTGAGCGCCGGATCGAGCACGATCGCGCGGGCGAGGCCGACGCGCCGTGCCATCCCGCCGGACAGTTCGGCAGGCATGAGCCCGGCCGCACCCCGCAGCCCCACGGCATTCAGCTTCATCAGCACGAGATCGCTGATCATGCTTTCCGGCAGATCCGTTTTCTCGCGCATCGGAAATGCGAGGTTGTCATAGACCGAGAGGTCCGTGAAAAGTCCCCCTTGCTGGAACTGCATACCCATCCTGCGCCGCAGTTCGAAAAGCTCGCCGCGCGAAATCGCGTGGACGTTCCTGCCCATGACGACGACCGTTCCGCGCGTGGGCTCCAACTGGCCGCTGATCAGCCGCATGAGCGTGGTCTTGCCGGAACCGCTCGCGCCCATGATGCCGACGACCTGACCCGGCGCGATCGTGAGATTCACGCTGCGAAGAACCTCATGCGTGCCGTATGAAAACGCGAGGTCGGCGATTTTGACGATCGGTTGCGATGACATGAAGGAAACCGGGAAGGCGGCTCCCGCGAGTTTAGCGGGAGCGCTTTTGCGTTACAATTCAAACCTTTCTGCGTCTCCCGCCGCTGCTCTCGATGATTACGATCGCGCTGTCGAAAGGCCGCATCTTCGACGAGACGGTGCCGCTCCTCGCCGCGGCCGGCGTTGCCACGCGCGACGATCCGGAGACTTCGCGCAAGCTCGTCCTCGCGACGAACCGGTCCGACATCCGCGTGATCATCGTGCGCGCGACCGACGTGCCGACTTACGTCCAGTATGGAGCGGCTGACTTGGGCGTCGCGGGCAAGGACGTCCTCGGCGAACATGGCGGCGCAGGCTTGTATCAGCCGCTCGATCTGAACATCGCGCGCTGCCGCATGATGGTGGCGGTCGCCGACGGCTTCGACTATTTCCGCGCCGTGCGTCAGGGTGCCCGTCTCAAAGTCGCGACCAAGTACGTGCAGACCGCGCGCGAGCATTTCGCGGCGAAAGGCGTGCACGTCGATTTGATCAAGCTCTACGGCTCCATGGAGCTCGCGCCGCTCGTGGGGCTCGCCGATGCCATCGTCGATCTCGTGAGCACGGGGAACACGCTCAAGGCGAACGGGCTCACGGCGGTGGAAGAGATCGCGCCCATTTCGGCGCGCCTCGTCGTCAACCAGGCCGCTCTCAAACTCAAACGCGAAGCCGTCCAGCCGCTGCTCGACTCCTTCGCGCGCGCGGTGCAATGATGCGGCGGCTTTCGACTACTCAGCCGGACTTCGATGCGCGGCTTTCCGAGCTGCTCGCGTTCGAGACGGCGCAGGACCCGCAGGTGGACGCCATCGTCGCGCGGATTCTCTCGGACGTGAAAAGCCGCGGAGACGCCGCAGTGCTCGAGCACACCCGGCGCCTCGACAACGTTCAGGCGACCGCGATCGCGGAGCTCGAAGTCGGCAAAGAAGAATGCGCTGAAGCGCTGGCTGGGCTTCCGCAATCCCGGAGAGCGGCGCTCGAAACCGCGGCCCGCCGCGTGCGTGATTATCACGAGAAGCAGCGTGCGCAGTCATGGACCATCAAAGACGATGACGGCAACGAGCTCGGGCAGAAGGTGACGCCGCTCGATCGCGTCGGCGTTTACGTCCCGGGCGGGAAGGCGGCGTATCCGTCTTCCGTCATCATGAACGTGATTCCCGCCAAGGTCGCCGGGGTTGGCGAAGTCGTGATGGCCGTCCCCACGCCGGGTGGAGAACGCAACCCGCTCGTGCTCGCTGCCGCGGCGCTCTGCGGTGTGGATCGCGTGTTCACGATCGGCGGCGCCCAGGCGATCGGAGCGCTCGCCTACGGAACGGAGCACGTGCCGGCCGTCGACAAGATCGTCGGCCCGGGCAACGCCTATGTGGCGGCGGCCAAACGCCGCGTCTTCGGAATCGTCGGCATCGACATGGTGGCGGGCCCGTCGGAAATCCTGGTGGTGGCCGATGGCACGAACGATCCGGACTGGATCGCGATGGATCTCTTTTCCCAGGCCGAGCACGACGAGCTCGCGCAGGCCATCCTTCTCTCCCTCGATCACGCGTTCATCGAGGCGGTGGCGGAAAGCATCGAACGCCAGCTTCCGACACTGCCGCGCCACGAGGTCATCGCGGAGGCCTTGTCGCGGCGCGGGGCGCTGATCGAAGCGCGCGATCTCGATGAAGTGTGCGTGGTCATCAACCGCATCGCGCCCGAGCATCTGGAGCTTTCGGCTGCGAACTCGGAAGCGCTGCTGCCCAGGGTGCGGCATGCGGGCGCGATTTTCCTCGGGAGCTACGCGTCCGAAGCGCTCGGCGACTATTGTGCGGGTCCGAACCACGTGCTGCCGACCTCGCGCACGGCGCGCTTTTCCTCACCGCTTGGCGTCTACGATTTTCAGAAGCGATCGAGCGTGATCCGCATCACGCGCGCCGGCGCCGCGAAGCTCGGTCGAGTCGCTGCGGAGCTCGCGCGCGGCGAAGGGCTCGAGGCGCACGCGCGCTCCGCAGAGTTCCGGATCGGCTGATGTCGCGAAATCCCGAAGAGTTCATCCGCAACGAGGTCCGCGCGCTGACCGCGTATCACGTGCCGCCCGCATCCGGCATGGTAAAGCTCGACGCGATGGAGAACCCGTATCCGCTCCCCGACGAGCTGCGGGCGGAAGTCGGAGCGCTCGTCGCGGGCGCCGACGTGAACCGCTATCCCGACGCGTCCTGTGGAGCGCTCAAGGCGCGGCTGCGCTCGGTGCTCGCAGTTCCGGCCGACATGAGCCTGGTTCTGGGCAACGGCTCGGACGAAATCATTCAGATGCTGATGCTCGCCATGGCGCGCCCCGGGGCCGTCGTGCTCGGCGTCGAGCCCTCGTTCGTCATGTTCCGGCTGATCGCGTCGTTCTGCGGCATGCGCTACGTCGGCGTGCCGCTCGCGCCGGACTTCTCGCTCGACGAACGGCGCATGGCGGGGGCGATCGAAGCGCACCAGCCGGCGCTCGTATTCCTCGCGTATCCCAACAATCCCACCGGGAATCTCTTCGACGATCGCGCCATCGACAATGTTCTGAGGCTCGCGCCGGGCGCCGTGGTCATGGACGAGGCGTATCACGCGTTCGCCGGACGCACATACATGAATCGGCTGGCGCAGTTCGACAACCTCCTCGTCATGCGCACGCTCTCGAAGTCGGGGCTCGCCGGGCTGCGCCTCGGCGTTCTCGCGGGCCGGGCGAGCTGGCTCGATCACGTGGACAAGGTACGCTTACCCTATAATGTGAGCGTGCTCACTCAGCTCGTCGCAGAGAAGGCGCTCGAGCGCCACGGACTTCTCGCCGAACAGGCGGCGGCAATCAAGGCGGAACGCGGCCGCGTGCTCCGTGAATTGCAGCGGATGCCCGGCACGAGGGCATACCCCAGCGAGGCCAATTTCATCCTGTTCAGAGTGTCCGCGGCCGATGCCGTGTTCGGCGGCCTCAAAGAGCGCGGTGTGCTCATCAAGAACCTCCACGGATCGCAACCGTCGCTGGAAAACTGTCTGCGCGTGACGGTCGGCACGCCGGCGGAGAACGATCGTTTTCTGGAAGCGCTGCGGGAGACGATGACATGAACGACCTCCAGTCAGCGGTACCCGCATCCAGCATGGCCCTGCGCGAGGCTCACGTCACTCGCAACACCCTCGAGACCCAGATCACGGTCAAACTGAACCTCGACGGCGCGGGACGCTCTCGTCTCGCGACAGGCGTGCCGTTCCTCGACCACATGCTCGATCAGGTGGCGCGGCACGGCGTGTTCGATCTGGAGGTGGACGCGCACGGCGATCTGCATATCGACGCGCATCACACCGTCGAGGACGTGGGCATCACGCTCGGCCAGGCATTCGCGCAGGCCCTGGGCGACAAGAAAGCGGTGCGCCGCTACGGCCACGCCTACGTGCCTCTGGACGAGGCGCTCTCGCGCGTTGTCGTCGATCTGTCTGGGCCGGCCGGGACTCGAGTTTCACATCGAGTTCACCCGCGCGCGCATTGGCGAATTCGACGTCGACCTCGTTCACGAGTTCTTCCAGGGGTTCGTCAATCACGCAGCCGTCACGCTCCACGTGGATAACCTCCGGGGCTCGAACGCCCACCACCAGGCCGAGACGGCCTTCAAGGCCTTCGGCCGGGCGCTGCGCATGGCGGTCGAGAAGGACCCGCGCGTCGGCGACGTGCCGTCGACCAAGGGGACATTGTAGGGGCGGCGCTTGCCTCGGACGTTCTACTTAGGCCTCGTATACCTTTAGGGGGGGTTTGCGCTTTGGTCCCCAGGGGCCTTTTTCAGCGCCCGCTGCTCCGCAGCCCCCGCTCACTGATAAGGGGCGGTTCTAATTGACGCAGATCGCCGTCGTCGACTACGGGATGGGCAATCTGCGCTCGGTTGCGAAGGCGATCGAGCACGTCGCGCCGCACGCGAAGGTGGTCGTCACGAGCGATCCGGCTGCCGTGCTCGGGGCCGACCGGGTGGTCTTCCCGGGGCAGGGCGCCATGCGCGATTGCATGCGCGAGATGGACGCACGCGGTTTACGCGACGCGGTCGTCGCGGCGGCGCGCGACAAGCCCTTCCTGGGCATCTGCATCGGCCTCCAGATGCTGTTCGAGCACAGCGAGGAGGGCGACACGAAGGGCCTCGGCCTGCTCCCCGGCCGCGTGCGGCGTTTTCCTCCGCAGGAAATGCACGATGCGGCCGGCCTGAAGCTCAAGGTGCCTCACATGGGCTGGAGCGAGGTGCACCAGAGCGGCGCGCATCCCCTCTGGGACGGCATTCCGGATGGCAGCCGCTTCTATTTCGTGCACAGCTACTTCGCCGAGCCCGCGCTGCCGAGCGTCATTGCGGGGTACAGCGTTTATCCTTTTGCTTTCACCTGCGCGGCGGCGCGGGAGAACATCTTCGCCGTGCAGTTTCATCCGGAAAAGAGCCAGGCCGCCGGGCTGCGGCTCCTCGAGAATTTCACGGTGTGGAAACCGGCGCACGCCGCGCGCGCCTGGAGGGGCGAGGACGACGTCCCCGCTTGATCAGGAGCGGGGAACATGCTGTAGTATCGCGAAACCTGAAAACCGTCGCTCGCCTGACCTGAAACGTCCCGCCCCCCTGCGTTCCTCGACGGCCCTTCCGTTCGGCTCACGTAGCTTTCAGCCATGCTGATCATTCCAGCCATTGATCTCAAAGATGGAAAATGCGTACGCCTTAGACAGGGCGAGATGAGCGACGCAACTGTCTTTTCGGAGGATCCCGTCGCGACGGCGCGCCGTTGGCTCGAACAGGGCGCGCGCCGGCTCCACGTGATCGACCTGAACGGGGCGGCCGCCGGGCGCCCGAAAAACGAGAATGCGATCCGGGCTATCGCCGCGGCCGTCGGGGACAAGATGCCGATCCAGCTGGGTGGCGGGATTCGCGACCTCGACACGATCGAACAGTACCTCGACGACGGCGTGAGCTTCGTGGTGATCGGTACCGCCGCAGTGAAGACGCCGGGTTTTCTGCACGACGCATGCACCGCGTTCGCCGGCCACGTGCTGGTCGCCCTCGACGCGAAGGCCGGTAAGGTCGCGGTGGACGGCTGGTCCAAGATGACCGGTCATGACGTGGCCGATCTCGCCAGGAAGTTTCAGGATTATGGCGTCGAGGCGATCATCTATACCGATATCGGCCGCGATGGCATGCTGACCGGCGTGAACATCGACGCCACCGTCGCGCTCGCGCGCACGTTGAGCGTGCCGGTCATCGCGAGTGGTGGTGTGAAAGACCTGGAAGACGTGAAAGCGCTCTGCGCGGTCGAGTCCGAAGGCATCCTGGGCGCCATCACGGGGCGGGCCGTCTACCAGGGCACGCTCGATTTCTCGGCCGCGCAGAAGCTCGCGGACGAGCTGTGCGGGGAGCCTGCGGGCGCGCCTCCCGAGGCTTAGCGCGCGCCGCGGCTGAATAACGCGCGAATCGTCCGGCCGACCCGCCGTCGCGTTCTGCCCGCGCTTCGCTGTAAGCCTCGTCCTCTCTCCCATGACGCTTGCAAAACGCATCATCCCCTGTCTCGACGTGAACGCCGGCCGGGTCGTGAAAGGCGTGAACTTCGTCGGCCTGCGCGATGCCGGCGATCCGGTCGAAGTCGCCGCCCGCTACGACGAGCAGGGTGCGGACGAGCTCACGTTCCTGGACATCACCGCGAGCAGCGACGAGCGCGATCTCATCCTGCATATCGTCGAGAGCGTCGCGGCGCAGGTGTTCATACCGCTCACGGTCGGCGGCGGCGTGCGCAGCGTGGAGGACGTGAGGCGGCTCCTGAACGCGGGCGCCGACAAAGTGAGCATCAACACGGCGGCCGTGCAGAATCCGCAACTCGTTGCCGATGCAGCCGATCGCTACGGCGCGCAATGCATCGTGGTGGCGGTCGACGCGAAACGGGTTGCCGATTCGGATCCGTTGCGCTGGGAGGTGTTCACGCATGGCGGGCGCAGAGCGGCCGGGCTCGACGCCGTCGAGTGGGGCCGCAGGATGGAGGCGCTCGGCGCCGGCGAGATCCTCCTGACGAGCATGGACCGCGATGGCACGCGGCTCGGCTTCGACCTCGAGTTGACGCGCGCGTTTTCCGACGCCCTGACCGTTCCCGTGATCGCGAGTGGCGGCGTGGGGAATCTTCAGCACCTGGCCGACGGCGTGCTCGTCGGCCGCGCGGACGCCGTCCTTGCCGCGAGCATCTTCCATTACGGCGAATTCACCGTGCGCCAGGCGAAGGAGCACATGGCCAAGCTGGGCATCGAAGTGCGCATGTAGACGTCACGGGAACTCGGGCCGCCGACATTCGCATGAAGCTTCTGCTACCCTTCACTCCTCACTGGCCCCCGCTTCACGTTCACCCTTCACCCCTTCACTCCTTACTTCCCAATGGACTGGCTCGACAAAGTCAAATGGGACGAAAACGGCCTCGTCCCCGCGATCGCGCAGGAGGCCGGCTCCGGGCGTGTGCTCAACCTCGCGTGGATGAATCGCGAAGCGCTCGCGAAGACGGCCGAAACAGGAGAGGCCCACTATTGGTCACGCTCACGACGCAAGCTCTGGCACAAGGGAGAGCAATCGCATCACGTGCAGAAGGTGAAGTCCCTGAGGCTCGATTGCGACGGCGACGCGATCCTGCTCGAAGTCGAACAGCGCGGCGGCATTGCCTGCCACACCGGCCGCCATAGCTGCTTTTTCCAGAGACTGGAAGACGGCGAGTGGCGCAGCGTCGAAGCCGTGCTCAAGGATCCGCGGGAGATCTACTCCTCGATGAGCGATCCGGACATCCTCGAACGCCTTTCGAGCGTGATCGCATCGCGGCTTCAGGCCGACCCGTCGCTTTCCTATGTCGCGCGACTGGCGGCGAACGGGGAGGATGCGATCCTGAAGAAGGTCGCCGAGGAGGCCGCCGAGACCCTGCTCGCCTCCAAGGGGGGTGATAAACTGCACGTGATACGCGAGACGGCGGACCTGTGGTTCCATTGCATGGTGCTGCTTGCGTGGCATGGCCTGAAGGCCGACGACGTGCTTGCGGAGCTCGCGCGGCGCGAAGGTGTCTCCGGAATCGAGGAGAAGAACTCGCGCGGCGCCTGACGCGCCGTTCTCGCCTCGTGCCGTGAAACGGGGACTTTTTGCGGCACTCGATATCGAACTGGGAGTAAGAAAACATGGGCTCGTTCAGCATCTGGCACTGGCTGATCGTATTGCTGGTCGTCGTTCTGATCTTCGGCACGAAGAAGCTGCGCAATCTGGGCACGGACCTCGGCGGTGCGGTGAAAGGCTTCAAGGAAGGCATGAAGACCGAGGAGGACAAGAACAAGCCGGAGATTCCTCCTTCCGCCGGCACGACGATCGAAGGGGAGGTGAGGAAGGAAACCACCAAGACGTGAGGCGGGAGGCGAGGGGCGCAGACCTGACGCGCAGTCGATCGCTCTTTCGCTTCTGCTCGCCTCCCATCTTACCTCCTCCCACCTCTCCGGCAATGTTCGACATCGGTTTCTCCGAGATGCTGGTGATCGCCGTCGTGGCGCTCATCGTCATCGGCCCGGAACGCCTGCCGAAAGTCGCGCGCACGCTGGGACACCTGTTCGGCCGCATGCAGCGTTACGTGAACGACGTGAAGGCCGACATCAGCCGCGAGATGGAGCTCGACGAGCTGAGAAAGCTCCAGACCCAGATTCAGGACGCGGCGCAATCGTTCGAGACGTCGGTGAAGAGCGGAATGAGCGCGACCGAATCCGAGCTGCAGCAAATCGCGCAGGAAGTGAATCCCGTCGCTCTCGCCTCGGGTGCGTTATCCCCAGCCGCCGCGCAAGCCGCTCCCGCAATCCCGCCGTCGGATCCCGCTCCGGGTCCGCTCGCGCCGGCCGAGATGCACGCAACGGGTCCGCTCTCGCCAGCCGAGATGCACGAAACGGGTCCGCTCGCGCCGGCCGAGACGCATGCAACGGGGCAGCTCTCGCTGGCCGGGATGCACGCACCGGATCAGCCATCGCGTGCGGAGGTGACCCCGCCCGGTCAACTGACTCCCGCCGAGTCGAGGGCACAGTTGAGCCTCGATCTCGCCGCAGCCCCCGTGCCGGCCGACAAACCCGTGTAGGGGGGCGGCGCTTGCCTTCGGCTCGGGCCTCGCCGCCCTACGGAACGGAGGGTCACCAACGGTTTCCCTCCGTAACCTCCTTTCCCTTTGTTTGGGCGGGGCGGCGCTTGCCTTCGGCTCGGGCCTCGGCGCCTTACGAACGAGGGACACCAACGGTTTCCCTCGTAACCTCCCGTCCCTTCGCTTGGGCGGGGCGGCGCTTGCCTCCGGCTCGGGCCTCGCCGCCCTACGGAATAGAGGGACACCAACGGTTTCCCTCCGTAGCCTCCTTTCCTTTTGCGCGTGTCGGATGCAGAAGTCCGACACGCTGCTAGCCGCTCCTCGCGGCCGCACGCGCCCATGAGCGAAGACACCTTTATCTCGCATTTGATGGAGCTGCGCGACCGGCTCCTGAAGTCGCTCATCGCGATCGGCATCGTTTTCGCCTGCCTTTTCGCCTGGGCATCCGAGCTATACGACCTGCTTGCGTATCCGCTGGTGCATTCGCTCCCGGAAGGCTCCAAGATGATCGCCACGGGCGTCATCACGCCGTTCCTCATTCCCGTCAAAGTGGCGGCGATGGTCGCTTTTATCGTTGTCCTGCCGTACGTGCTGTACCAGGCCTGGGCGTTCGTGGCCCCGGGGCTTTACTCGCACGAGAAAAGCTCGTGCTGCCCCTTGTCATCGCGAGCACGCTGCTTTTCCTGATCGGCATCGGATTCTGTTATTTCCTGGTCTTCGGCGTCGTGTTCCGCTTCGTGGCGAGCGTCGCGCCGGCGAGCATCGCGGTCGCCCCGGACATCGAGCAGTACCTGAACTTCGTGCTGACGATGTTCCTGGCGTTCGGTGTGACGTTCGAAGTGCCGATCGCCGTCATTATTCTCGCGCGCATGGGCATCGTCACGCTCGAGCAGTTGAAGCACGCCCGTCCCTACTTCGTCGTCGGCGCGTTCGTGGTCGCGGCGGTCGTCACGCCGCCCGACGTGATCTCGCAACTGCTGCTCGCGATCCCGATGTGCCTCTTGTACGAGCTCGGACTTTTCGCTGCGCGCTACTTCGTGAAGCCGAAAGTAGAGGACGACTACGTGACGCCCAGCGATGCCGGATGAACGCGAGCTCGACGGCGTCGATGCGGAACAGAAATAGCTGCCCTTCGGACGTTCTGCTCGAGGCCTCGTACGCTCGGACGAGAGTGCTAATTTACGCTGGAATTTTTCGTTCGCGGGACCCCCTGCTCCGCAGCCCCGCTCACCGATAGGCGGTGGTTCATCCTATCGCTTTGCGCCGGACGCCGGCCGATCGTGACTTTCACTTCCGTTTCCTGCTGGCTTCGTACCAGCCTGAACGTGGCCTGCCTGCCCGGGTTCAATGCCGCCACCAGGCTGAGCATGGTTGCCGAATCCATGACGGGCTGGCCGTCGACCGAGACCAGGATGTCGCCGAGTCGCACGCCGGCCTTCTCCGCGGGCGTGCCGCGGTAGACCTCCGTCACGAGTGCGCCGCGAATCTCCGGAAGCTTGAACGATTCCGATAGATCCCGGGTCATGTCCTGCACGCCGACCCCGATCCAGCCGCGAGTCACCTCGCCATGCCGCAGGATCTCATCGAGGACCTGGCGCGCGGTGCTGGTGGGAATCGCGAAGCCGATGCCCAGCGAGGCCCCGTCGGGCGTGCGGGAGTACATCGCGGTGTTGATGCCGACCAGGTGCCCGCTGGCATCTACGAGCGCGCCGCCCGAGTTTCCCGGATTGATCGCCGCATCGGTCTGGATGAAATTCTCGAACGTGTTGATGCCCAGATGGCTGCGGCCGAGCGCGCTCACGATGCCGAGCGTGACCGTCTGCCCGACGCCGAAGGGATTGCCGATCGCGAGCACGACGTCTCCCACGTGCACCCGCTCCGATTGGCCGAAAAGGATCGAGGGCAGCTTGGGCAGGTCGATCTTCAGGACGGCGAGGTCCGTCTCGGGGTCCGAACCGACGAGCTTCGCTTTCGCGCGGCGTGTATCCGCGAGCGCGACTTCGATCTCGTCCGCCGCTTCGACAACGTGGCTGTTGGTGAGAATGTAACCCTCTTCGCTCACGATGACGCCGGAGCCGAGATTGGCCGTCTTGCGCGTTTGCGTATCGAACGAGTCGCCGAAGAAATGCCGGAACACGGGATCGTCCATGAACGGGTGCCGCTGGCCCTTTGCAGCCTTGCTGGTGTAGATATTCACGACGGCCGGCATTGCCCGATTGGCGGCGTCGCTGAAGGACGAGATCTGTCTGGGTTCGCCCGAAGGCTGGGCTTCGCGAATCGTCGCGATGTTCCCGCGCGAGCTCACTTCCAGCAGATCGGGTCGCAGGGTCGATACGACGAACAGCACCGCGACGCACACGGTCGCGGTTTGACAGAAAACGAGCCACAGCCTGCGAGTCATAGCGCGTGGCCCATTACAATGGAATGAACTCCGGGCAGGATTATTCGACCGATGCGGCGAGCAGACCTCGAGGCCTACCTCGATCAGTATCTGGAAATCGGAAGATTTCGCGATTATTGCCCAAACGGATTGCAGGTGGAAGGCCGCGCTTCCGTCGAAACGATCGTCACCGGCGTCACTGCGTCCCTTGCATTGATCGAACAGGCCATCGCCGCGTCCGCCGACGCGCTTTTCGTCCATCATGGTTACTTCTGGCGCGGCGAAGACCCGCGATTGACCGGTGTTCGGCGGCGGCGCATCGCGTTGCTCATCGAGCACGACATCAACTTGTTCGCATATCACCTGCCGCTCGATGCGCACGCCGAAGTCGGCAACAACGTCGCGTTGGCGCGCGAGCTCGGGTGGCGCGTCGTCGGGCGCTTCGGCGAGCAGGACCTCGGTTTTCACGGCGAGATCGAACAGGCGCTCACGCTCGACCGGTTTGCGCAATCACTGGGCGAGCGACTCGCGCGTGATCCGCTCGTCATAGGCGATGCTTCCCGCGAGGTGCGCACAGTGGCGTGGTGCACCGGCGCCGCGCAGAGCTACCTCGACGAGGCGGTGCGCCTCGGTGTCGATGTATTCGTGAGCGGCGAAGTCTCGGAGCAGACGGTGCATCTCGCGCGAGAAAGCGGCGTCGCTTACATCTCCGCCGGACATCATGCGACCGAGCGTTACGGCATTGCCGCCCTCGGTGCGCACCTCGGCGCCCGCTTCGGCCTCGCGCACCGGCACATCGATGTGCCGAATCCGGTCTGAGAGGGCGGCGCTCGCCGGGGGTTCGGGCCTCGTCGCCCGCGGAATCAGAGGACAACTAAGGTTTTCCTCCGTCCTGGTTGCGTGTCGGCTGACAAAAGTGCGAGTGCGACACGCTGCTGGCGGCCGCCGCCGGCACAAGACTTTCAAGGCGTATTGCAGTTCATTGAACGCGACGTAAGTGGCTGACGTAACATGCATTTTCGTTAAGCCGCTTAACTTTCATGTGCGCGATTGTGTAAAATGCGCGCTTTTTCTTCTGCAACAACGGGTGAATCGATGTCCCAGCAAGAGCCGGATCAGGGGAAGCGCCGCTTTCTGCTGACCGCCACCACGGTCGCAAGCGGCGTTGCCGCCGGGGCCGCGGCAGTGCCGTTCGTCGCGAGCATGCTGCCTTCGGAGCGCGCGAAAGCGGCCGGCGCGCCTGTCGAGGTGGACGTGAGCAGCCTCGAGCCCGGTCAGAAGATGATCGTCGAGTGGCGCGGCAAACCGGTCTGGATCGTGCGCCGCACCCCCGACATGCTGAAGGCGGTGACAGCGGACGACGAGCGGGTCGCGGACCCCGAGAGCAAACGCAGCCAGCAGCCGGAATACGCGAAGAACGAAATGCGGTCGCTGAAGCCCGAATATCTCGTGGTCGTGGGTATCTGCACGCACCTCGGCTGCTCGCCCGTTGACCGTCTCGCTGCGCAGCCCGAGCCTTTCGCATCCGACTGGCGCGGCGGCTTCTACTGCCCGTGCCACGGCTCGCTCTTCGATCTCGCCGGCCGCGTGTACAAGAACAAGCCGGCGCCCGACAATCTCCCCGTTCCGCCCTATAAGTTCGTGACCGACACCAGGCTCGTGATCGGCGAAGACACGAAGGGAGCGTGAGCGGAAATGGCTGCGACGCACAACAAACCTCCCGTCACCGGCGCCGGACCGTTCAACGGTCTGTTGACGTGGGTCGATCAGCGTTTCCCGCTGATGACCCTCTGGCGTGACCACGCTGGCCGAATACTACGCACCGAAGAATTTCAATTTCTGGTACTACTTCGGCTCGCTCGCGATGCTGGTGCTCGTGCTCCAGATCGCGACCGGCATCTTCCTTACCATGCATTACAAGCCCGACGCGGCGCAGGCTTTCGCCTCGGTCGAGTACATCATGCGCGACGTGCCGGGCGGCTGGCTGATCCGCTACATGCACTCGACAGGCGCATCCGCGTTCTTCATCGTCATCTATCTGCACATGTTCCGCGGCGCTCCTCTACGGCTCGTATCGCCAGCCCGCGCGAGCTGATCTGGATTTTCGGCATGCTGATCTACCTCATGCTGATGGCGGAAGCGTTCTTCGGTTATCTGCTGCCGTGGGGGCAGATGTCGTACTGGGGCGCGCAGGTCATCGTGAATCTGTTCGACGCGCTGCCGCTGATCGGCCCCGACCTCTCGCTCTGGATCCGCGGCGATTACGTGGTGTCCGACGCGACGTTGAACCGCTTCTTCTCCTTCCACGTGATCGCGATTCCGCTCGTGCTCGCTGGGCCTCGTCGCCGCGCACATCATGGCGCTGCACGAAGTCGGATCGAACAATCCGGACGGCATCGAGATCAAGCAGAATCTCGGTCCCGGACGGGCATCCCGTCGACGGCATCCCGTTCCACCCGTACTACACCGTGAAGGACACGCTCGGGGTGATGGTCTTCCTCGCGATCTTCGCGATCATCATGTTTTTCATGCCCGAGTTCGGCGGCTACTTCCTCGAATACAACAACTTCATCCCGGCCGATCCGCTGAAGACGCCGTCGCACATCGCGCCGGTCTGGTACTTCACGCCGTACTACTCGATTCTGCGCGCGACGACCGCGGAGTTCATGTACGTGCTCGCTCTGGGCGTCATCCTCTACGTGTTCCTGATCCTTCGCACGGCGCGCAGCGGTATGCCGAAGCTCGTCGCGCTCATCATCGGCCTGGTGCTTCTCGCGGCCTTCTTCGCGATCGACGCGAAAGTATGGGGCGTCTTGTTGATGGGACTGGCGACGCTCATCTTCTTCCTGCTGCCGTGGCTCGACGTGAGCCCGGTCAAGTCGATCCGTTACAAAGGCGGCCTCTACAAAGGCGCGCTCGCCGTATTCGTCATCGCCTTCCTCGTGCTGGGGTATTACGGAACGCAGCCGGTGACCGACCTCGGCACGCGCATCTCGCAGTTCTTCACGCTCCTCTACTTCGCCTTTTTCCTGCTCATGCCGTGGTATTCGAGGATGGATGCGACGCAGCCGCCACCCGCGCGGCTCACGCACTAAGGGCCCGCGGATGAAGACGCTCAAATCGTTCGCCGCCGTCCTCGCGTTCGTGCCGGCCATCGCGTTCGGCTCCGAAGCGGGTCTTAAACTCGACCGCGCCCCGATCGATCCCTACGACGCCGTGTCGCTGCAGCGCGGGGCGCACGCTTTCGTCAATTACTGTCTGAACTGCCACAGCGCGGCGTACATGCGATACAACAGGCTGCGCGACATCGGTCTCACCGAGCAGCAGATACGCGACAACCTCGTGCTCACCGGCGGCAAGGTCGGCGACCTGATGAAGACCGCCGTCGACCCGCAGGAGGGCAAGGAGTGGTTCGGAACCGCGCCGCCCGATCTCACGGTCGTCGCCCGGTCGCGTTCTTCGGGGGCCGGGTCGGGCACCGACTGGCTTTATACTTATCTGCGAACGTTCTACCGTGATGCGACGCGCCCGACCGGGTGGAACAACCTCGTCTACCCGAACGTCGCGATGCCGCATGCGCTATGGCAACTGCAAGGCGAGCAGGTGCTGAAGGAAGCACAGGAGCAGGGACCCGGCTACATGCGAACGGTGCAGAAGCTCGTGCTCGACAAGCCGGGCACGCTCAAGCCCCACGAATACGATCAGCTCGTTGCCGATCTCGTGAACTACATGACGTACATGAGCGAACCCGCGCAGCATGACCGCGTCAGGATCGGGTTATACGCGATGATCGTCATATTCATTCTGATCGCTCTCGCATATGCGCTGAAGAAAGAATACTGGAAAGACGTGCATTAGGAGTGCACAAGCCCCACTCATGATGACCCTCTACTCGGGGACGACCTGTCCCTTCAGTCAGCGCTGCCGGATCGTGCTTTACGAGAAAGGCATGGACTTCCAGATCGTCGACGTCGATCTGTTCAACAAGCCCGAAGATCTCGCGGTGATGAACCCGTACAACCAGGTGCCGGTGCTCGTCGAGCGCGACCTGATCCTGTACGAATCGAACATCATCAACGAGTATATCGACGACCGCTTCCCGCACCCGCAGTTGATGCCGGCCGATCCGGTCATGCGGGCGCGTGCGCGACTCTTTCTCTTCCGCTTCGAGCAGGAGATGTTCGGCCACATCGAATCGATCGAGAAGGGCACGCAGAAGCAGGCCGACAGGGGACGCACGATCATCCGCGACAGCCTGACGCAGATCGCGCCCGTGTTCACGAAGCAGAAGCATATGCTCGGCGACGAGTTCTCCATGCTTGACGTCGCGATCGCGCCGCTTCTGTGGCGACTCGACTACTACGGTATCCAGCTTCCGAAGCAGGCGGCGCCGATCGCGAAGTATGCCGAAAGGCTGTTCAGCCGCCCCGCCTTTATCGACGCGCTCACGGCGTCGGAAAAAGTGATGCGAAAATAGGTCTCGCCATGCCCGAGAAATCGACCAAGCCGTATCTCATCCGCGCCATCCACGAATGGTGCTCGGACTCGAACTTCACGCCCTATCTATCCGTGAAAGTCGATCCGAATACGCGCGTGCCGATGGAATACGTGAAGAACGGCGAGATCGTGCTCAACCTGAGCTACGACGCGACGCATCGGCTCACCATCGGCAACGAATCGATCCAGTTCTCCGCGCGTTTCAACGGCGTCTCACGCGAATGCTCGGTGCCGGTGGACGCGGTGCTCGGCATCTTCGCGCGCGAGAACGGGCAGGGTCTTTTCTTCCCTGTCGAACCGGCGCAAACCGAACCCCCCCGCGGCGGAGACCTCCCCCGAAACCCCCGCGTCCCCGCCCACCCGGCCCAAGCTTCAGATCGTCAAGTAGCCGCGGCGCACGCGCTCGGCTATTCTTATACGCGCTGCCCGCATTCGATTCGGGGGAGGCCGCGTTTCCTCGCGCTCGTTCGCGAGATCGCCAGATCCCGGCGCCGGCTGCTCCCGGTTGACCGCAACGTTGCCAAAGGAGAAAACGATGCTAACGCCCGAAGAGCTGAAACAGGTGCTGCCCGCGGAGACTTCCGCCTATCCTTCCCCGATCCCGACGCAGAACGTGTCGAGCGACGAATACATGCCCTGTCCGCAAACGGACAAACAGCGCGAATTCGAGGCGCGCGTGAAGGAATACGGCGGTGAGCTCGCGCGCAAGCAGGGCATGACGCGCCGCGCGTTCTTCAAGACCGCATCCGGGATGGCCGCCGCCTTCGTCGCCATGAACGACACCTGGGGGCCGCTCTTCGCGGTGTCGCGGGCCGAAGCCGCGACGCCCGGGATGGCCGACGAGCGCGCGAAGGGGCTCCAGAACCAGTTCATCATGGACATGCACACGCACTTCCTGCGCGACGACACGCGCATCAAGACTTTCGTCGCGCAGCGGGCGACCGTCGGTCAGCTCGGCTGGAATCCGACGCTCACGAACAAGGAGCAGACGATCGACGACCTGAAGTTCGCGAACTACTTCAAGGAAGTGTTCATGGACAGCGACACAAAGGTCGCCTGCATCAGCGGGTCGCCGTCGCACGAGCCGCAGGACTGGTTCCTCACGAACGAGATGAAGTTCGATGCCCGCGCCAAGATCAACAAGGAATCGGGCACCAAGCGCATGTTCTCGCACGCGATGATCACGCCGGGATGGCCGGGATGGCTCGAGCGCGTCGATTCCGATTTCGAGAAGCTCCGGCCGGACTCTTTCAAGGGCTACACCATCGGCGACAACACCAACAAGCATCTGTCGAAGTACCCCTATCGGCTCGATGACGAGAAAGTGATGTATCCGTTCTACGAGCGGCTCGTGAAATGGAGCAAGACGAGTCCCGGCATCATCAACGTGTGCATCCACAAAGGGCTCTTCCCGCCGTCGGTCGAGAAGCAATTCCCGCATCTTCTCGCCTATTCGGACGTGCGCGACGTGGGCAAGGCGGCGAAAGACTGGCCGCAACTGAATTTCGTGATCTATCACTCGGGCTGGCGCTGGACCGGACCGGACGCACCGAAGCTCGCCTGGGAGCATTTCGAGAAGACGGGCCGCGTCGAGTGGGTGACCGATCTCGCGGAAGTCCCCGAGAAATTCGGCGTGAAGAACGTCTACGGCGATCTCGGCCAGCTTTTCGCGTGGTCCACGACCGCCAATCCGCGTCTCGGGGCCGCGATCATGGGTACCCTCATCAAGGGTTTGGGGCATCAGAACGTCGTCTGGGGAACCGATGCGGTCTGGACCGGGGCGCCGCAGTGGCAGATCGAGGCGCTGCGCCGACTCGAGATTCCGGAGGACATGCAGAAGAAATACGGCTACAAACCGCTCGGCGAAGCGAACGGCGAAGTGAAGAACGCAGTCTTCGGCGGCAACAACGCACGGATCTACAAGTTCTCGCCGAAGCAGCAGGCCGAGGTGATCGTCGATCGTGTCGCCGAGATCAAGCAGACGTACGAGAAGTACGGACCGGGACGGAGCAATCTCGCCTACGGTTACGTAGCGAAGCCGGCGGCTTAGTTAGCGCCGAGCGCGTCGCTTAAGCCGGTGTACGAACAGAAGGAAACCCAGGTTTCCTTCCGTAACCTCCTTCCTTCGGACTCTCTCCCGATCGTAAAACAGAAAGGGGAACCAGACGGTTCCCCTTTTTCACGAGGTGCAGGCCTCGACCTACATCCTGCGCTGCGTGTCGCGAGCTCGATCCTGCAGCCCTTTCGCCGCCGCGAGCCGCGGCGAGGCTCACGGTCCCCTTCTCAATGCACCGACTATCAGGGATACGACGAACAACACGAGGAAAACGAAGAACAGAATCTTTGCGATCTCCGCGGCGCCTGCCGCGATGCCGCCGAAGCCGAACAGCGCAGCCACGAGCGCGATCACGAAGAACAACGCTGCATAGTAGAGCATGGTCATCTCCTGGATCTGTTTCGCACGGCAGAGCCGGATTGCTCTCGAGCCGCTATGCGCTGGCTGCTGCAATGCGCGTGCCGACGAAGATCGGGCTCCCCCGTAAACGGGCGAATGCGCGCCTCCGCTTGTTTAAAGCGGAGCGCTTGCCGAGGGAAGCTGAATCGGAGGCGTGAATACCCGCAGTGACCGGGCACTGCCGATTCGGGGGTGTATCAGGACACGGGAACGAACGGCCGCACCAGGCGGCTACGCGACTTGCGGCGAATCTCGGTGTTGTTCGGCACGGAGGGGGCATCGCCGTACACGTAGCGTCCGCCCGCGAACGCGACGGGCTGCGAGTTGCGCCGTTCCTGCTCGCGCTCACGGCGCGCCTCACGTTCTTCCGCTTCGCGAGCGCACGTGCGGGGTGCTTCAGGTGCGGGCTGCTGGGAATGATTCTGCTTGGGGATGCGCCAAGGCAGGCGTCGTAGTTTGCGCATGAGTCTCCTCGTAGTGCTTCCGACGTTCTCACCGGCGGTGATGACACGAAGCCATGTGGCTCCGACCGCCGACCTCCTTCAATCGGCTCGCGTGGGGCACTTGCCTTCGATGCAATGGGTGTTCCCAAAAAAAGAGCCCGGTTGGCCGAGCTCAAAAGGGGGACCTTGAAACGCTCGTCCGCGCGTTCTCGAGCTGCCTGACTCCATTCCGGAAGAAACGCGGGGGCGGGTCAGAGCTGTCGGCGCTATACGAGGTCAAGGGTCAGCATAATCGGTGCCAAGTTCAGCGCAGTCGTTGAATCAGATAGTTAGCTCCACGGGCGGCGAGCCGAAACGCGCCGCTCTTTCACGGCCGTGGTAAGACTTACCGGAAGCCGGGAATCATTTACGGCCCGCACGCGCGGACCGTATAATGCGACGCCCTGCCGGCATAGCTCAGTTGGTAGAGCAACCGCCTTGTAAGCGGTAGGTCGTCTGTTCGAGTCAGACTGTCGGCACCGGCACGATCAGGATTCTTCTCCCGCCGCGCGTGCCGTTTACCTGCACCGACCCGTCTATCCATTCCGGCAAGCTGTCGGCTAGCGGTTGAAATTTCGGGGCGCGGACCTATTTCGCGAAAAGCGCGGCGGGCGAACCGCGCGCGTACGAGAGGAGTGATTGAGTGATAACCGTTGAGAATCTGACCAAGTCCTTCGGGCCGAAGGTCGCCGTGAACGACGTCTCGTTCACGGTGAATCGGGGCGAAGTGCTCGGCTTCCTCGGGCCTAACGGCGCCGGCAAGTCGACCACGATGCGCATGATCACGGGTTTCATCCCGCCCACCTCGGGAAAGGTCAGCGTGGGTGGACATGACGTCACGCAGGATCCGATCGCTGCCAAGCGCCTCATCGGCTACCTGCCGGAGAACGCGCCGGGCTACGCGGACATGACGGTCCACGGCTTTCTCGACTTTGCCGCCGAGTTACGGGGACTCTCGCGCGACGCGCGCAAACGCGCCGTCTCCCGGGCGGTCGACCTATGTTTTCTCGACGCCGTTCTCTACCAGACGATCGACACGCTCTCGAAAGGCTACAAACACCGCACGTGCCTTGCGCAGTCGCTCATACACGACCCGGACGTGCTGATCCTGGACGAGCCGACGGACGGGCTCGATCCCAATCAGAAGCACGAGGTGCGCAATCTCATCAAGCGCATGGGCGCGAACAAGGCCATCGTGTTCTCCACGCACATCCTCGAGGAGGTCGAAGCGGCGTGCTCGCGCGTCATCATCATCGACCGCGGGCGGATCGTGGCGAACGGCACGCCGGCCGAGTTGAAGGCGCGCTCCGAAGCCGCAGGCGCCGTGCATCTGCGGGCGCGTGGCGTTCCGGCCGCGGCGCTTCTGGAAAACCTGGCCCGGATTCCCGGCGCCGCTCGCGTGGAGATCGTCTCCGAAAACGACTCGCGCGTCGAAGCGCGTGTCCTTCCGGAGAAGGCGGCCGCCGCCACGCTTACCCGCAGCGTTGCCGAGCACGCGGCGCGGGAAGGCTGGCAGATCGACGAGATCCACACCGAGGAAGGCCGGCTCGATGAAGTCTTCCGCACGATCACGTTACCCGACACCGTCAAAGCCGCCGCATAACGCATATGAATGCCTTGGCCAACATTAGAGCTATCATGAAGCGCGAGCTCGGCGGCTACTTCACTTCGCCGATCGCTTACGTGTTCCTGGTCATTTTCCTGCTGCTCACCGGGTTCTTCACGTTCACCGTGGGTAACTTCTTCGAGCGCTCCGAAGCCTCGCTCGTGTCGTTCTTCACCTGGCACCCATGGCTGTACCTGTTCCTCGTGCCCGCCGTCGGCATGCGGCTGTGGTCGGAGGAGCGCCGGCTCGGCACGCTCGAGCTCCTGCTCACGCTGCCGATCACGACCTGGCAGGCGATCGTCGGCAAGTTCCTCGCCTCGTGGGTGTTTCTCGCGCTCGCGCTGCTGCTCACGTTTCCCGTGATCATCACCGTCAACTGGCTGGGTGATCCGGACAACGGAGTCATCATCGCCGGCTACGTCGGCAGCCTGCTCCTTGCAGGCGCCTATCTCGCGATCAGTTGCATGACCTCGGCCATGACGCGCAATCAGGTGATCAGCTTCATCCTCTCCGTGATGATCTGTCTCTTCCTCATCCTCGCCGGCTACACGCCCGTCACGGATCTCCTGACGCGGTTCGCCAATCCGATCGTCACGCAGACGATCGCCGCCTTCTCCGTGATGACGCACTTCGAAGGCTTCCAGCGCGGCGTGCTCGACACGCGCGACGTCGTTTTCTTCGCTTCGGTGATCGGCTTCGCGCTGTTCACGACGGGCGTCATCATCCGCAATCAGCGCGCAGGATAAGACCATGAAACGCAACCGGGAAACCCTTTGGTACTCCGCGGGCGGGGTGATCGCGCTCCTCGCGCTCCTGATCGCCGCGAACTTCATCATCGGCGCGTTCAACGCGCGCGTCGATCTCACCGAGGGCGACGTCTACACGCTCTCGCCCGGCACGAAAGCGATCCTCGAGAAGCTCGAAGCGCCCGTGCGCATCCGCTTCTATTACACGCAGGGCAGCAACGCGGTGCCCGTGGGCCTGAAGACCTTCGCGCAGCGCGTCGAGGATCTGCTCGCGGAATATCGGCGAGCGGGAAAGGGCAAGGTCATCATCGACCGCTTCAATCCCGAACCCGACTCGGATGCCGAGGATTCCGCGGCGCTCGACAACGTCGAAGGCCAGCTCACGAACACCGGCGAGAAGTTCTACCTCGGGCTCTCGGTGGCGTTTCTCGACCAGAAGGCGGCGATACCGGTGCTTTCGCCCGACCGCGAGCGCCTGCTCGAGTACGACATCACGCGTGCCATCGCCCAGGTCGCGGCCACGAAGAAAGCGGTCATCGGCGTGATGGCGGGGCTTCCGGTGCTCGGACGGCCGCTCAATCCGCTGAGCAAGCAGCAGCCGATGGAGCCGTGGGTGCTCGGCGCGGAACTCAAGCGCAATTTCGACGTGCGCCGGATCGAGGTCGACGCGAAGAAGATCGACGATGACATCCAGGTCCTGCTCGTGATCCATCCGCGCAACGCGACGGAGGAAACCGAGTACGCGATCGACCAGTTCGTGCTGCGCGGCGGGAAGCTGATCGCTTTCGTCGACCCGTACGTGTACTTCGATCAGCAGCCGGATCTGCAGAATCCTTTCGGCGGATCGCAGGCCGGACAGTCGTCGCTCTACACGCTGTTCAAAGCCTGGGGCATGGAACCCACGTTGAACCAGGTCGTGGCCGACCTCACGTACGCGAGCGGCGCCGGGCCGCGTCTCTTGCCGACGCTGCTCTCGCTCAATGCCGAGGCGCTCAATCAGGAAGACGTGGTGATGAGTCAGGTGGGCACCCTGCTCGTGCCGTTCGGCGGCGTTTTCAAGGGCAAGCCCGCCGAAGGCCTGACGCACACGGTGCTCGCGCATACGTCGAAGAACTCGATGCTCGTCGATCTCATCATCGCGACACTCTCCGGCGAGCCTTCGACCCGCGGCTTCCAGCCTTCGGGCGAGGAGTACCTCTCGCGCTGCGGCTCGCCGGCAAGTTCAAGAGCGCATTCCCGAACGGTCCGCCACCGCCGATGTTCGCGCCGCGCGATCAGAAGAAGGACGAGCCTAAGAAAGAAGTCGCTCCGGCGAAACACCTGAGGGAAGGCGCGGGCGAGAATCAGGTGGTGCTGGTCGCCGACGTCGACATGCTGACCGACGGCGCCGCCGTCGAAGTGCAGGAGATCTTCGGACAGAAGCTCGTCGTGCCGCGCAACGGCAATCTCTCCTTCGCGCAGGGGCTGATCGAGCAGTTCTCGGGAGACCAGAACCTGATGGGGCTGCGCAGCCGGGCGTCGTTCACGCGGCCGCTCACGGTCATCCAGCAGATGCAGGGAGAAGCGCAGCAGCAGTATCTCGGCAAGATCAAGGAGCTCGAAGACAGCCTCAATCAGACGCAGGAGAAGCTCCAGGACCTCCAGAGGGGCAAGGGCGTTGCGTCGACGCACGACGATCCTCACGCCGGAACAGCAGGCGGAGATCGACAACTTCCGCAAGAAGTCGGTCGAGATCCGCGCGGAGCTGAAGGACGTTCGCAAGAACCTGCGGGTGGACACCGACCGGCTCGAGTTCTGGACCAAGGTGGTGAACATCGGGCTCGTGCCGCTGCTCGTCGCGATTCTCGGGCTCGCGCTGGCGCTTGCCAAGCGGCGCCGCGCCGCACGCACCCTGAGGCCTGCCTGATGCCGGAGATGGAGTCCTAAGCAATGAATCGCAAACAGTTTGTCATTCTGGTGCTGGCGCTCCTCGTGCTCGGCGGCGTCGGCATCGCCATGTTCTGGCAGAACCTGTCGGAGTACCGCGAGACCGGTGCGCGGATCGGCTCGAAGCTCATGCCCGAATTCAAGGTCGCCGACGTGGCGCAGGTGGAATTGCGCGACGCGAAGTCGAAGGTAACGCTCGTGCGCAGGGAGAACCGCTGGGTCGTGCTGGAGCGCAAGGAGTATTCGGCCGACTTCAAGGCGATCAGCGATCTCATCATCAAGCTGATCGATCTGAAGGTCGTGCAGGCCGACCCGATCGGCGAGGCGCTGCTGCCGAGGGTGGAGCTCGTCGAGCCCGGCAAGGGAGAAGGCGCCGGCACGCAGATCGAGATGAAGGACGCCGGCGGCAAGACGCTCGCGAACGTGATCCTCGGCAGGAAGGTGCTGAAGAAGGATCCCGGTAACCCCCTGCCGGCCGCCCAGGACGGTGTGCCGGCGGGCCGCTACGTGCGCGTGTTGAACGACAAGGAGCGTGTCGTGGTGGTGTCCGATCCGCTCAACAACGCGGAGGCGCTTCCCGGCCGTTGGGTGGACAAGGAGTTTTTCAAGGCCGAACGCATCAAGACGCTCACCGTGACTCCGGTCGGCGGCCAGCCCTGGCGCATCACGCGCGACGAGGAATGGGGTCAGTGGAAGTTCGCGTCAGGCGGTGGGGCGCTCGACGCCAGCTCGGCGGTGGGCGCGGTGAATGCGTTGTCGCAGATGAGCGTGAGCGACGTCGCCGTCGATACGAAGCCGGACGAGCAGGGCAAGCCCGTGACGCTCGCCGCGGAAACTTTCGACGGGCTCACGTATACGCTGCGCATCTCGCAGCGTGGTTCGAGCGACCAGCATCTGGTGAATGTCGCCGTCGCGGGCGAGCCGCCGCGCGAGCGCGCTCCCGAGAAAGGCGAGAAAGCGGAGGAGAAGGAACGCCGCGACAAGGACTTTGCCGAGACGCGCAAGCGCCTGGAAGAGCGCATCGCCCGCGAGAAGGGGCTCGCTTCCTGGACTTACGTGGTCGAGACGAAGCAGGTGACTCCGCTTCTGAAGACGCGCGAACAGATGGTTGCCCAGAAGAAGCCGGAGCCGGACGATCGGAGGGGGATGCCGGGGCTGCCGCCCGGCTTCCGCTAGACTTTTCATTGACGCATCCGCCGACCTTTCAGTAAGGTACTTTTTTGGATTTCGGGGTTCAGAACCATGAAATGGTTTCGTGTCACCAAGTCTCCCGTCTTTCCCGTCGGCCACAAGTGGAGCTTCAGCAGGCGCAAGGACGGTTATGAGTCCGATATAACCGCGCTCGTTCGTTCGATGCTCGAGAACGACGAGATCCGCGAAGATCAGCGCGTGGCCTGGGAGCGCTGGCGCAACGAGGCTGGCCCGAAGAACGCGTAAGCCAAGGCTGCACCGGAGCGCACCATGCATCTCATGAAGGCCTTCGCAGGGCTCTTCGCCGCCTTCGTCGCACTGGGTCCCGCCTGGGCTCAGTCATATCCCACCAAGCCGATCCGATGGGTCGTGCCGTTCGCACCCGGTGGCAGCACCGACACGCTCGCACGAACGCTGGCGGTGAAGCTTTCCGAGACACTCGGCCAGCAGGTCGTCATCGACAATCGCGCCGGCGCGAGCGGCAACATCGGGATGGAGATCGTCGCCCGCGCGCCCGCGGATGGGCACACGATCCTGCTCGGCTATATCGCGAACGTCGCGATCGCGCCGAGCCTCTATGAGAAGCTGCCCTTCGACCCGGTGAAGGACTACGAGCCGATCACGCTGCTCGCGACTTCGCCGAACGTGCTCGTGGCGCACCCCACGGTAGCTGCGAAGAGCCTGAAGGAGCTGATCGCGCTCGCGAAGGCGCAGCCCGGCAAGTTGAATTACGCCTCCGCCAGCATTGCCAGCGTCGGCCATCTGACCGGTGAGCTGCTGAACGACCTTGCCGGAATCAAGATGACGCACGTCGCGTACAAGGGCAGCGGGCAGGCCGTCACGGACCTGCTCGGCGGTCACATACAGCTCATGTTCAGCGGCTTCTCTTCCACGCTTGCGCATATCAAGTCGGGAAAGCTCCGTGCGCTCGCGCAGACGGGGGAGAAGCGCTCTCCGGCGCTCGCGGACGTTCCGACCATCGCCGAGTCGGGGTTCCCAAAGTTCGAGGCGACGGCTTGGTACGGCGTTCACGCGCCTGCGAAAACACCGAAGCCGATCGTCAATCGCCTGAATGCCGAGCTCGTGAAGGCGCTCAGGCTGCCCGACGTGAGCGAGCGCCTCGGGAGCCTCGGTTTCGAGATTGCCGCGACGACGCCGGAGCACTACGGCAACTACATCCGTTCCGAGATCAAGAAGTGGGCGAAGGTCGTAAAGGCGTCGGGCGCAAAGCCCGAGTGATAGAACCACCGCCCGTCGGTGAGCGGGGGCGCGAAGCGGGGGGTCCCCGCTCACGAAGCATTCCGGAGCCGGTTAGTATTCCCATCAATTGTACGAGGCTCGGAGCAGAACGATCGGGGGGCGCTGAAACGGCGGGGCCCGCTCACCGGTTGGGGATGGTTCTTTCTAACTTGCTTCGCTTGGTCGCGAGATAGACACCCGCCAACGCTGAACAGAGTCCACCGAGCGTGAGCGTCAGGGCAACGCCGATCCGATCCGTCAGCGCGCCGGCCGCAACCGCGCCGAACGGAGACATCCCGAGGAACGCCGCGGTGTAGAGGCTCATCACTCTGCCGCGCTTGTCGTCGTCGACGATCGTCTGAAGAATCATGTTCGTCGAAACGGAGCTCACGAGGATCCCGAAGCCGACGATCGCGAGCAGCGGAAGCGCAAGCGCCACGCCTCCCGACCACGGCAGCACGACGAGCGCCGTCCCCGCCGCGCCGCTCGCCCAGGCGATCACGCGCACGAGCCCGCGCACGTTGGGCCGCGAAGCAAGGAAGAGCGTGCCGCAGACCGCGCCGAATCCCGACGCGCCGACCAGAAATCCCAGGACGTTCGCGCCGCCGCCGAAGACTTCGCTCACGAGCACCGGCATGAGTGTCATGTAAGGCGTCGCGAGAAGGCTCACCACCGCGAGCACGCCCAGCAGCAGGCGTATCGGCACGAAATCCCAGGCATAAGCGAAGCCTTCCCGCAAACCTTCCAGCACGGGCGCGTGCTCGGTCGCGCGCGGGCTCGGCTTCACCCGGATGAATGCGAAGGAGACGAGCACGGCAACGTAGCTCAGCGCGTTCAGCACGAAGCACACCGCCTCGTCGTATGCGGCGATCACGATTCCGGCGAGCGCCGGGCCGATCAGCCGACCGCAGTTCGCGATGAGCGAGGTGACCGCGACGGCGTTCGGCAGATCCTCCTTGCCTCCGACGAGCTCGATCAGGTACGCGTGGCGCACCGGGAGCTCCACGGCCACCAGTACACCCATGAGCATCGAAAGCGTGATGATGTGCCACGGCGCGATGGCCGCGCTGATCGCCAGCGCTGCGAGCGTGATCGCCTGGAGCATCTCGAGCACCTGCGTCATGTACATCGCGCGGTGCAGGTTCCAGCGATCGGACATGAGTCCCGCGAATGGCGCGAAGAGCAGAATCGGGATGCTGCTCGCGAAACCGAGCACGCCGAGGAGCGTTGCCGAACCCGTCAGTCGATAGAGCAGCCAGCTTTGCGCGATCGTTTGCATCCAGTAGCCGATCAGCGCGACGGCCTGACCGGATGCGAAGAGCGCGAAGTTGCGGTGACGCAACGCGCGCACGGGATTGGAAAGGCCCAGCGGCACGAGTCCGGATTGCGAAAGAGGCCAGCCATTCTAACCGCAGCCCGAGCGTGCGCACGCGATACAATTGCGCCGGCCACGATGAACGATTCCTTCCCTGCGCATCGCAGTCGCCCCATCAGCGTCACGCATCTTCCAACCGGCCGTCACGCGACGATTCGACGGGGCGGCTGAGAATGGCGCCGATCTACGTCGTCCTCCTCGTCATATTGCTCAACGTGACGGCGTACCGCGGCAGCAAGCTCGCCCTGACGCTCTTCGCGATCGACCTGGGCGCCTCGCAGATCTCGATCGGCGCATTGATCGCGATGTATTCGGTCGCGCCGGTGCTGCTCGGGCTCTATGCCGGGAAGCTGACCGATCGCCTCGGCGTGAGGGTCCCGATGATCGCCGGCACACTGGGCGTATTCGTTGCGCTCATGGTGCCCTATGTCTTGCCGGGGTTGCCCGCGCTCTACGCGACCTCTGCGTTGATCGGCGCATCGTGGGTGTTCTACAACATCTGTGCGCAGAATCTGATCGGGATCCTGAGCGATCCCGCGTCGCGGGCGCGGAACTTCAGCAACTTCGGACTCGCGATGGCGGGCGGAAGCTTCTTCGGTCCGCAGCTTTGCGGCTTCTCGATCGATCACTTCGGGTTCGAGCGCACCTATCTGCATCTTTCGATCGTGCCGCTCGCCGCCGCGCTCATCCTGTTCGCGTGGAGGTCGATGCCGCCGGGGCGGGGATCGCACACGCCGACCGAAGAGGAGCAGGCGACGTACTCCGCGAACCTGCTCAGCAACAAGCTGCTGCGCCGCACGCTCGTCACGAGCGCGATCATTCTCACGGGAACGGACCTTTTTCAGTTCTACATGCCGATCTATGGACACTCGATCGGTATGTCCGCCTCGGCGATCGGCACGATCCTCGCCATGTTCTCCGTCGCGGCGTTCGTGGTGCGGCTCGTGATGCCGGCGCTGGTCAAACGATGGACGGCGGACACCGTGCTCGTCTGTGCCCTGTTCACCGGCGGTGCCGCCTATCTCCTGTTCCCCCTCGTCGAGCAGGGCGTGCTGCTCGGCGCCGTCGCGTTCATTCTGGGGCTGGGCATGGGCTGCAGTCAGCCCCTTTCGCTCATGCTGATCTACGACCGCGCACCGCCGGGACGCTCAGGTGAGGCGCTTGGCTTGCGGCTCACCATCAACAACTTCATGCACATCGCGGTGCCGATGATCTTCGGGAGCCTCGGTACTGCGTTCGGTGTCGCGCCGGTGTTCATCACGAATGCGGCCTTCCTGACCGCGGGCGGAATTCTCACCCGCAAGCGGTAGCGGGGGCGGCGCTCGGCTTCGCCTCGCGGCTCGCCGCTCCCGCACGTTCTACCCCAGCCCTCGTACATCTTGATGGAAATACTGATTGACGCCGGAATGCTTCGTGAGCGGGGACCCCGCTGCTCCGCAGCCCCCGCTTACCATAAACGGGGTGGTTCTAACCTACGGGTTCCTTCTGCGATACTACCGCGACGTTTATCGATCCCTCTGGAGGCCACGAATGAAGATCGCTGTCATCGACGACTACCAGGACGCGTTCAGAAAAACGAAGGCTTTTCCCAGGCTCTCCGGCCACGAGATCATCGTCTACAGCGATTCGGAGAAAGATCCGGAGAAGCTCGCCGCGCGCCTGAAGGACGCCGAGGCTGTCGTGCTCACGCAGCAGCGTTCGCCTTTTCCCGCGGCGGTGATCGACCGGCTGCCGAAGCTCAGGATGATCAGCCAGACCGGCCGCAACACGGCCCACGTCGACCTCGCGCGCTGCGCGGAGAAGGGGATCGTCGTCAGCGCCGCCGGCGCGGGCGGCCCGAACGCTACGGCGGAGCTCACGTGGGCGATCATCCTCGCGAATCTGCGCCACATCCCCGAAGAGGTGCAGCGAGTGAAGAAGGGCGAATGGCAGAAGACGGTCGGCATCGGATTGAAGGGGAAGACGCTCGGGGTGTACGCGTTCGGCAAGATCGGGAGCATCGTGGCGGAGGTCGGCCGTGCTTTCGGAATGCGCGTCGTGTGCTTCGGCCGTGAAGGCTCCACGACGCGAGCGCGCGAGGCTGGGTACGAGGTCGCCGCAAGCCGCCAGTCGTTCTTCGCAGAGTCCGACGTCGTGGCGCTGCACCTGCCGCTGAACAAGGAGACGCGTGGCATCGTCACGGCGGAGGACCTCGCGCTCATGAAGCCCACCGCGCTCATCGTCAACACGAGCCGCGCCCCGATCATCCAGCAGGACGCACTCGTCGCAGCGTTACAGAAGGGGCGTCCGGGCCGCGCGGCCGTGGATGTCTACGAAAGCGAGCCGATGCTCGATACGAGCAATCCATTGCTTTCCATGCCGAACGTGCTCTGCACGCCGCATCTCGGCTATGTGGAGGAGCGTACCTACGAGAGCATCTACGCCGTTGCGGTCGACCAGCTCCTGGCGTATGCGGAAGGGAAGCCCATAAACCAGGTGAAGGCGTGAAACGTGGAGCGTGGGGCGTGATCGCCTCGCACGCCGCAGCCACTAGCCGTTACGTTTCACGTTCCACTCAATGCAAATGCTTATTCCTCGGGTGCAGCGGTATCACCGTCGACGTGACGGTGCTGTCCCTGTCGCTTTGCACGTGAATGGCGGCGCTCGCGTCGAAGAGTTTGTTGATGAGCCCGGCGACCTGCTCGACTTCCGGCTTGCCGAGATGCCGTGAGAGCATGCTGCTCACGTCCTCGACGACGCACTGGCGGCGGAACTCATGGATGGCCTCGGCGCTCGGCCCGACGAACATCTGGTAGAACTCGTCATCGGCGGCCTCGGGATAGTAGGTGACCTCCACTTCGGACGCATATTCCGTCAGCGGTCCGAGATTGTGGAAGACTTCGGTCAACCGGCTCTGGAAGCTGCGGCCGACTTCGCCGGTCCAGCAGATGTTGACCACGCGTTCCTTCGAATCGAAGCTGATGCCGGCCTCCTCGCGCTCCAGGCTGTGCGCGTCGGCGATCGTATCGACGTCGAGGTAGTCCAGCCACGGCCGCATGGACTGGTTGACTTGCGCAAGACGCACGCCTTTGCACAGGAAAATGCTGCCGTGCACGTGCACTTCGGTTCGCATGGACTTACGCTCCAGTGGGAAACACCGGGATCCGATATGAATCCGGGCAAACCGCGATTATACCCGGCGGCCGTTTAACCGGCCCGTGGCGCCTGGTTCGCGGGCGCTGCCCGGACCGTTTCCTCGGGCATGAAGAAGACGAGCAGGTTCGCGAACAGGATGATGCCCGCGAGAAAGTAGAAGCCGGCGTAGAGGCTCGTCGCGTCCGCGATCAGACCGAACAGCAGGGGCGAGACGGCGGCGCCGAGTGAGGTCACGCCGAACTGCACGCCCACACCCGCGCCCGCGAGATTGCGCGGCGTGACTTCGACGGCCCATGCCTGCAACACCGACCTCATGCCGTAGAGGAAGAACCCGATCAACGCGATGAACACGACGAAGAGCGGGCTCGTGCCGGCGAGCACCATGCCGATCACCATCACGCCGCTCAGGATCATGCTTCCCATGACCACGCGCCGGCGACCCATCTTGTCGGACAGATGCCCGCCGACGGGACCCGCGAGGAAGCCGGCAACCTGGATCACGGTCATGCACACGCCGACGATCACCGTCGAATAGCCGAGCTCGTAGGCGAGATAGACCGGCAGGAACGTGAGCAGTCCCGCCTGCGTCATGGTGCGCAGCGATGCGCTGACCGACACCATCATGAGCCCCTTGTTCTGC
The DNA here is from genome assembly GCA_963808765.1 of uncultured beta proteobacterium. Classification (GTDB taxonomy): domain Bacteria; phylum Pseudomonadota; class Gammaproteobacteria; order Burkholderiales; family SG8-41; genus JAQGMV01. The sequence goes on along the minus strand of CAWEHH010000029.1, from coordinate 348,544 downwards.
AGGAGCTTCCACACGTCCATCATGTATGCGCGCGTGCTGCGCTTCTCGCCCACCGCGTTGATCGAGTCGGACGACTTGGCGGTGGCGAACGCGCCGAGCATGAGGAGGATCAAGACCGCCATCATGATGCCCGGCACGACGTTGATGACGACGACTTCCCGCCACGTGAACGCCGCGAGCAGTGCGCCAACGACGACGGGAGCGAACGCTTCGCCGAGATTTCCGCCCATTCCGTGGACCGACAGCACGAGGCCCTTGCGCTGCGGGTAGCGATAGGCGAGCGTGGGAATCGCGGCAGGGTGCCAGATGTTGCCGCCGATGCCGACGAGCGTCACGCACACGAGCAGCATCCAGAAATCGTGCGACACGCTCATGAACGCGTACGGCACGCCCACCCAGAAGAGCGAGGCGGCCATGAGGTAGCCCTTCTGTCCGACCGTGTCGACGATCATGCCGCCGGGCAGGTTCGAGATCGCCGCGGCCAGATGCTGGACCGTCATGATGAGGCCGATCTGCGCGTACGAGAGTCCGAGCTCCTTGCCGATCAGCGGCAGCAGCAGATAGAAGGTGGCGGTGTACCAGTGCGTGAGGCCGTGGCCGGCCGAGATGAGCCAGACTTCCTTGAAGGTGCGCGGGGCGTCTAAGGTGGCTGCGGTACTCATCGTGCTCGGGGGGAACTTCGGAAGGGTGTAATGATAGCATCCGGGGCGGTTGAGTCCCCGGCGTGCCTGCGCATATCATTCACGCCGTCCTTCACGGAAGCCGTTGCCTTCATCCGTTCACGCCCAACACTTTCGGGTCGACCTTCACTCCTTCATTCCGCATTGTGCGCAACGACCTCGAACGCTTTTTCACGCCTCGCGCGATCGCCGTCATCGGGGCGTCCCGGGACGCGCAGACGATCAGCGGCCAGCCGCTCAAACACCTGCAGTCGCATGGCTATCGCGGCCAGCTCTATCCCGTCAATCCGCGCTATCGCGAGGTCGGCGGACTCGAGTGCTATCCATCGCTCACCGCCGTGCCCGAGACGCCGGATCTCGCGCTCGTGCTCGTCAACGCCTCGCGCGTTCCGGAGATTCTTCGCGAGTGCGGGTTGAAGGGCGTGCCGTACGTCATCGTCTTCAGCTCGGGATTCTCCGAAATCGGCGCCGACGGCGAGCGGCTTCAGCGGGAGCTCGTGGACATCGCGCGCGAGTTCGACATCGGGGTCATAGGCCCGAACTGTCAGGGCATGATCAACATCGCCGACCGGGTGTACGCGGGCTTCGGCTCGATCTTCAACTCCGACTACGAGCCCGGCGCGGTCAGCATGGTTTCGCAGTCGGGCGGCTTCGGCTACTCGGTCATGAATCTCTCTTCGAAGGAAGGCGGTCTCGGCTTCCGCCAGATGATCACGACGGGAAACGAGATCGGCGTCTCGACGCTCGACTTCATCGACTACTTCATCCGCGACCCGGAGACGGAGGTCATCGCCGCCTATGTCGAGGGGCTGAAGGATGCGCGGCGGCTGATCGACGTCGGCGCGAAGGCGATGGCCGCCGGTAAACCGATCCTCATGTGGAAAGTCGGAAACACCGAGCACGGGCAGCGCGCGGCCGCTTCGCATACCGCGAATCTCGGCGGCTCGATGGCGCTCTACCGCGCCGCGTTCAGGCAGACGGGCATCATCCAGATCGAGGATATCCAGGATCTCGTCGACTACGGCCGCGCGTTCCGCAGCGGGCGGCTCCCCGCGGGCGGCCGGCTCGCGATCATCACGATTTCGGGCGGCGCCGGCATATTGATGACGGACGAGTGCATCGCGGGCGGCATGACGCTCGCGGAGCTCGCGCCGTCCACGCTGGAGAAGCTGCGCGACATCGTGCCGTCGTTCGGATCGCTGCTCAATCCGGTCGACGTGACCGCGTCGGTGTTCAACGAGACGACGCTCATGCAGCGCGCACTGCAGGTGATCGTCGAGGATCCGAACGTAGACTGTCTCGCGCTCATCAGCGCGTCGCTCCAGGGCGAGCTTGCACACAGCATCGCGCGCGGCATCGCCGAAGTCATGAAGGGGACCGACAAGCCGCTCTTCCTGTGCTGGAGCGCGCGCGACGTGCAGGCGAAGGATTGCTATGCGGTGCTCGACGCCGCGCGTCTGCCGCACTACAAATCTCCCGTGCGATGCGCCAGGGCGCTCGTCGCGCTCACGGCCTATGCGCAAGCGAAGCGGCGTATTGCGGCACACCGCGAGGACGCGGTGCTTACGCTCGACCGGCCGGGTGCGAGGCGGACGCTTGCGTGCGCGGCGAGGGACCTGTCCGAGTTCGAATCCAAGCGCATACTCGCGCAGTATGGGATCCCCGTTACCCGTGAAGCGCTCGTGCGCTCGGTTGGCGAGGCCTTCGCGGCGGCAGAGCGGATCGGCTATCCCGTCGCATTGAAGGTCCAGTCCGCCGACATCGCTCACAAGACCGAGGCGCGAGCGGTCCGGCTGGGCATCGCCGACGCAACCGCGCTGACGGCAGCCTATGATGAGGTCCTGGCCAACGCGCGGGCGCATAGCCACGATGCGACAATCGACGGCGTGCTGGTTCAGGAGATGATCGGAGGCGGTGTCGAAGTCATTCTCGGCGTCACGAACGATAACCTGTTCGGACCCGCCATCATGTTCGGTGTCGGGGGCATCTTCGCCGAAGTGCTCGAGGACGTGACCTTCCGCCTCGCGCCGGTCACGGCGGCGAGCGCCCGCGAGATGATCGCGGAGATCAAAGGTTATCCTCTCCTCACGGGCGCACGGGGGAAGCCGCCCGCGGATGTCGACGCGCTGGCGGACGCGATCGTCGGACTGTCGGCGCTGGCGATCGATCTTCAGGACTCGCTTGCCGAGCTCGATATCAATCCGCTGTTCGTCATGGAGCGGGGGCGAGGCGTGATCGCCGCGGATGCGCTTATCAAGGTGAAGAGCGTGAAATGTTGAATGTGAAACGTGCGAGAGCGGTGAAGAGTGCAGGGTCAAAACGCAAGAAGATTCGTCACCCCGGCGCGAGGCCGGGGTCCAGGCGGCGGCTCGACATAGCCGGTTCAAGCGGCCTGGATTCCGGCCTGCGCCGGAATGACGACAGTGGCGACTCGCGCATCGAACTGCTGGTCACCAGTCACCGAAAGGAAAACGACGATGGCAGTTTCGGCTGAAGTCCGTGCATTCTGCGACGAGATTCGGCGCTTCATCCGCGCCGAGGTGGATCCCCGTTCGCGCGAAATCGAGGAGAGCGATGAAGTGCCGGCGGATCTCCTCCAGAAGGCCCGCGAGCTCGGCCTCTTCGGCCTCACGATCCCTGAAGAATACGGCGGCATCGGGCTCGACCTCGCGGGGAAGTGCGCGGTGGAAGAGGAGATGGGGAAGACCAACTACGGATTCGCCACCGTCATCGGCAACCACACGGGCATCAGCAGCGCGGGCATTGTCGCGCGTCGGCAACGCCGAGCAGAAACGCAAATACCTCCCGCGCATGGCGACGGGCGAGTGGATCGGCGCCTTCGCGCTGACCGAGCCGCAGGCCGGATCCGATCCGGCGTCGCTCCGCACGAGCGCCGTGAAGAAGGGCGATCGCTACGTCCTTAACGGCGAGAAGATCTACATCACGAACGCCGGACTCGCGCAGGTCTTCACCGTGATGGCGATCACCGACCGCTCGAAGGGCATCAGAGGCATCTCCGCTTTCATCGTCGAGCGCAACTTCCGCGGATTCAGCGTCGGGCGCAACGAGTTGAAGATGGGCATGCACGGCTGCTCCACGGCGCCGCTCGCATTCAACGACTGCGAGGTGCCGGCCGAGAACCTGCTCGGCGAAGAAGGGATGGGTTATGTGCGGGCGCTGAAGACGCTCACGTCAGGGCGTGTGACGGTCGCCGCGCGCTCCTGCGGCATCATGGACAAACTGATCCAGCAATGCGTCGACTACATGAAGATGCGCACGCAGGGCGGACGCAAGCTCGCCGAGCATCAGGGGCTGCAATGGATGCTCGCCGACATGTCGGTCGCGCGCGACGCCGCGAGGGGGCTCACTCAGCGCGCGATCGACGCCATCATGCGCGGCGAGCGCGGCACGATGGAGGCGTCTGCCGCGAAGCTGTTCGCGACCGAAGCGCTCGGCAGAGTCGTCGACAGCGCCGTTCAGATTCACGGCGGGATGGGCTACATGCGCGAGGCCGGCATCGAGACGACCTATCGGGACGCACGCATCGTGCGCATCTACGAAGGCACGTCCGAGATCCAGCGCAACATCATCGCGGGGCAATTACTCAAGAACGACTAATGTGCCAAACCAGAATTCGACAACATCGTCGTCCCTGCGCGAAGCAGGGACCCAGGCCTGGATTCCTGCCTTCGCAGGAATGACGGATCTCTGAATCACCGCGCCAGGAGCAGCCGTGGCAACGGTACAGCAACTCATGAACATGGAAGGACGCGTGAGCGTCGTGACGGGCGGCGCGTCCGGTATCGGATTCCGCATGGCGCTCGGTCTCGCCGAGGCCGGATCGAACATCGTGATCGCTTCGCGCAAGCTCGAGGCGTGCGAGAAGGCCGCGCAGCAGCTCGAGAGAATCGGCATCCAGGCGCTCGCCGTTCGCTGCGACGTGACCAAACAGGCCGAAGTCGAAGCCATGAAAGAGACCGTCCTGCAGCGCTTCGGCCGTGTCGACGTTCTCATCAACAACGCCGGACGTGCATGGGTCGCGTCGCCGGAAGACACACCGGTCGAGCGCTGGCAGCAGGTATTCGATCTGAACATCACGGGCCCGTTCCTGTGCGCTCAGGCGCTCGGACGCGAGATGATCAAGGCGAAGCGCGGCAAGATCATCAACATCGCTTCGGTCGCGGGCATGGTCGGGCGCAAACCCGAGACCTACAACTCGATCGCCTACGGTGCGAGCAAGGGCGCACTCGTCAATTTCACGCGGGACCTCGCGGTGAAGTGGGCCCGGCACAACATCAACGTGAACTGCATCTGCCCCGGTTTCTTCGTAACGCCGCTCAACGAGAAACTCTATCTCGAGCGCCGCGAGCTGATCGACCGTGACATTCCGCTGGCGCGCACGGGCGGCCCGGACGAACTCAAAGGGGCGGCGTTGCTGCTCGCCTCGGACGCCTCGAACTTCATCACCGGTGCGATCATTCCCGTCGACGGCGGTGCGTCGGCATGGTGATCCGATGCGCATCCCGGCGACCGCTGCGCTACTATCGGCCATTTCAGAAACAGTGAAGACATGAGCGCCGCCGAGAAGCCTGTTCTCTCCATGCGCGAGGCCGTCGCGCGCTACGTGCCCGACGGCCAGGAGCTGCTGATCGGAGGCTTCGCGTTCAGCGATCCGACCGCGCTCGCGCACGAGTTGATCCGGCAGCGCCGGCGCGATCTCTTCGTCATGAAGACCTCGGGCGGCGTGCTCGGTCGACCAGCTCGTCGGCGCCGGCTGCGTGAAGCGCCTCTTGTCATGCCACGTCTGGAATTCGGTCGGACCGGTCGCTGCGCACTGCTTCCGTCGCGCGCTGGAGCAGGAGAAGCCGCACGCCATCGAGATCGAAGAGCTCTCCTATGGCGCCTTCACGATGGCGCTGATGGCCGGCGCGTGCGACCTCCCGTTCATGCCGACGACGCCGGTACAGGGCGCAGGCCACTTCACGCAGCGCAGCTACATGCAGCAGAAATTCGGCGTCGTGGAGAATCCGTTCGGCGGCGGACCCGTGTGTGTCGTGCCGCCGCTCAAACCCGCGCTCGGCTTCTTCCACGTGCATCGGGCGGACGCGTATGGCAACGCGCAGCTCTTCGGCCCGACGGGTGAGTTCCGGTACGCGATGGCCGCGTGCCGCAAGCTCGTCGTCATCGCCGAGGAGTTGGTCGACACCGAACGCATCCGCGAGCATCCCGAGGCGACCGTCGCACCCGGCTTCATGGTGGAGGCGATCGTCGTCGAGCCGTGGGCCGCGCATCCGACCGATTCGTATGGCTATTATTTGAGAGATCTCGCCCATCATGCGCTCTACGGCGAGATGACGAAAACCGAAGAAGGCTTCCAGCGCTACATCCAGGAATGGGTGATCGACACCGGGGATCACAAGGGTTTCGTGAAGAAGCTGGGCGCCGAACGCGTTGCCGAACTGACGGTCCGGGAAAGGCACTGGTGATGGCTGCCTCGCTTTTCGAAAAAATGCTCGTCACCGGGGCGCGCACCATTACGAACGGCTCGGTGCACTTCGTCGGCTTTCACTGGCCCATGGTCATGGCGCGCGTCGCGCGGCGGCTCCATGCGCCCGATGCGATCATCGTCTACGAGAACGGCATCGTCGAAGACCGGCTGACGTCGGTGTTTCCCGACATCACCGTGCGATCTCGTCGCCGCGGAAGGCGCGACGACGTGCGCCACGAGCGTCGATGCGCTCTACATGTGGCTCGCTTCGGGCCGCGTGCAGGTGACCGTGCTCGAAGCGCCGATCGTGGATCGCTACGGCAACGTGAACACGACCGCCGTCGGGCCGTATGCGAAACCGAAAGTGCGGCTCCCCGGCTCGGGCGGCGGCACGGAGCTCGGCAGCTTCGGCCGCGGCCTGGTGCTCGTCAACGCGAGCACGAATCGCCGCAGCTATCCCGAGCGCGTCGACTACATCACGAGCCCCGGTTATCTCGGCGGTGCGCGCGAGCGAGCCGCCCTCGGCTACAACCCGGAGACGGGTCCGAAGTCATTGGTCAACCCGCTCGGCATCTGCCGCTTCGACGAAAACGGGGAGATGGTTCTCTCCGCGCTTCATGCAGGCGTCAGCGCGGCGGATGCAAAGTCTTCGTTCGGCTGGCCCATCCGCGAGCGGGACATCCAGGTGCTGCCGGATCCGACCGACGACGAGTTGAACATCGTGCGGCAGGAGCTCGAGCACGCGAAGAAGCGCTTCTACCTGCTGCCGGAGGGTTAGAGTGCACGACGACTGCCCCCTCACGCCCGGATTAACTGCATTTCCGGGGCGCCGCCTGACCCTCTCGCCCAGGAACCGGGGCGAGGGGACTGTTTTCCGAGGCGTCCCGTCATGGCCGTGCCGCTGACCATCCGTTGCGTCGAGGCGATTCCGGTCGCGATCCCGTTCGTGAAGCCCGTGCTGATGGGCGGCGGGCAGAAGATCGAGCATTCCGAGTCGCTCATCGTGCGCATCGAGAGCGCGAGTGGGCTCGTCGGCTGGGGCGAAGCCTCCGCCGCACCGGTCATGACGGGCGACACATTGCCTGCGATGACGGAGGCCGTGGACAAACACCTCGCGCTCCGGCTCGTGGGCCAGAACGCGCTCGATCGCGTCCGGCTTTCGCGCGCGATCGCCGAAGCGCTGATCGGCAACACGGGTGCGAAGGCGGCCTGCGACATCGCACTACACGACCTCGTCGGCAAGCATTACGGCGCCCCGGTCGTCGATCTGATCGGCGGGAAAGCGCGGGAAGCGCTGCTCGCGCTCGCCCAGCTCGGCAATCCCGACATCGAAGAGGACGTCGCCGAGGCGCGCAAGAAGCAGCGCGATGGCTACACCTATTTCAAACTGAAGGTCGGCGTGAAGCGCGTGGAGCAGGAGATCGAGGCCGCTCACGCGCTGCGCAAGGCGCTCGGTCCCGAAGCGCTTCTGTGCGCCGACGCCAACATGGGGATGACGGTCGCCAATGCGCGCAAGTTCGCACTCGGCGCCGCGGACGCGAACCTCCTGTATCTCGAGCAGCCGTTTCGCGACAACGATCTCGCCAATACGCTCGCGCTCGCACGCGTGAGCCCGATGGCGCTCTGCGCCGACGAATCCGCGCACAGCGTCGAGAGCATCATGGATTGGCAGCGCGCCGGGGCGATCGCGGGCGTGAATCTCAAGACGATCAAGCTCGGCGGAATCGTGCCCACGCTGCGCGCCGCCGCGGTCAGCGACACGCTCGGTCTCGCTATCAACCTCGCATCCAAGACCGGGGAGTCGAGTATCGGCGTCGCGGCGTTGACCCATCTCGGCTACACGGTGCCCAACCTCGACTGGGGTATCAACATCAACAACCACTATCTCGCCACCGATCTCGTTCGGCAGCCGCTGCGCCAGGCGAACGGCAGCGTCGAATGTCCGGCGGGGCCGGGCTTGGGCGTCGACGTCGATGAGGAAGCCGTTCGCAGGTTTTGCGTGCGTCGATGAACAAAATCGCCCTCGACCCCTTCCCCTCTCCCGAAGGGCGAGGGCGTTCACGCCCTTCCCCCCTCCCGAAGGGCGAGAGCGTTTGTCTCCCTTCTCCCCCCGGAGAAGGGCCTGGGGGAGCGGAGCGGTCGGGGAGGGAAGAGCACTGCGGGTGTCTGAAGCGCGGAGAGCCGGCTCTTCCCTCGCGCCCGGCGTCACCCGAAAAGAGGTCTGGTCGTGGGCGATGTACGACTTCGCGAACTCGGGTTACACGACCGTCGTCATCACCGCGCTCTTCAATGCGTACTTCGTCGCGGAAGTTGCGGGCAACGCGCCTTGGGGAACGCTCGCCTGGACCGGGACGCTCGCCGTGTCTTACGCGGCAATCATGGTCGCCGGTCCGCTCGTCGGTGCGTACGCCGATGCGCGCGGCGCCAAGAAGCGCGTGCTCGCCGCAACCACCTGTGGTTGCGTCGTCTTCACCGCCGCGCTTGCGCTGGTCGGCCGCGGCGAGATCGGGCTCGGCGTCGCGTGTGTCGTGCTCTCCAATTTCTTTTTCGGACTCGGTGAGAACCTGATCGCCGCGTTCCTCCCCGAGCTCGCCGATGAGGACGCAATCGGACGCATCTCCGGCTGGGGCTGGAGTCTCGGCTATCTCGGCGGCCTCGTGAGCCTCGGCATCTGCCTCGTGTATGTCGCGCGCGCGCAAGCCGCGGGGGAGCCGGCGACAGAGTTCGTGCCGGTGGCGATGCTGATCACCGCGGGGCTCTTCGCGCTCGCCAGCTTGCCGACGTTCCTCTTCCTGCGGGAGCGCGCGGCGCCCCAGGCTCTCCTGACGCACGTCGTGAAAGACACGGTGGCACGGCTCGCAGAGACGCTGCGACACGTCCGGGATCACCGGGATCTCGCGCGTTTTCTCGTCTGCGTCGTGTTCTATCAGGCCGGCGTTCAGGCCGTGATCGCGCTCGCCGCGATCTACGCACAGGAAGCGATGCGCTTCACCATGACCGAGACGCTTTCACTGATTCTCATCGTGAACGTCACCGCGGCGGTGGGGGCGTTCCTGTTCGGCCATTTCCAGGATCGCCTCGGCCACGTCCGCACGATCGTGCTGACGCTCGTCGGATGGATCGTGGTCGTCGTGCTCGCATGGGCCGCGCGAGAGCCGGCTCGTGTTCTGGTTGAACGCGAACCTCGTCGGCCTGTGTCTCGGCTCGAGTCAGTCCGCCGGACGCGCGATGGTCGGCTACCTGAGTCCGCCTTCCCGCACCGGAGAGTACTTCGGTCTGTGGGGACTCGCGGTCAAGCTCTCGGCAATCGTCGGTCCGATCACCTACGGCGTCGTCACATGGCTGACCGTTGGCGATCACCGCCTCGCGATCCTCGTGACGGGCGCCTATTTCGTCATCGGTCTTGGAATCCTTGCGACGATCGACGTGGCGCGCGGACGGCGTGCAGCGACGGACGGCAACGCGACGTTCGGAACGATCAGGGAAAACCGTCCGTGCGCCGCCGCGTCGCGAGGCTGCGCCCAGAATATGGAACGGTAAGGATCGGCGCTCAGGCGGCTTCTCCCCGCTCGTGGAACGCGAAGCGTCATGGCGCCCCACGGGCGCTAGGTGAAACGTCGCGTCCGTGGATATACTGCCGCGCGCGGACAGGGCGACTTTCGCCATTGCCGCAGGTGCGGGCTTACAGGGGCCGAGGTGAATTCGGAACACCGGGAGGCACATGGGGCGCCAAAACACAGGTGCACGCGAACGGCCGGACGTGTCCGGCCGCACCTCGCCGCCCGCGCCTGAGGGTTCGCCCTCTGCACAGTCAGACGCATTCCTGCAATGTCTGCGCGCGATCCTCCGTGCGCTGATGACACCGATCTCGCCCAGCGAATCTGCCATGCGCTCGTAGCGTCGGGCGCTTATGCCGAAGCGTACGTCCGCCTCGAGGACAAGTCCGTGGTTCCGGAGCAGGTGCGCTCGTGGTACTGCGGCGCAAACAAGGCATTCGTCGAGGACGCGGAGCGTTTCCTGACGGAAGCCTCCCCTGCTCATGCGATCCGAGCAGCCATGGCTGAGCGGACAGCCGTCGTGCGGGAGATCAACTCCGATGCGGCGGCCGTCGCGCTGCGTTGCGGTGAGTCGTGCGGGGGCGTGCTGTTCGTGTGCACCGGCGGGCGCGCACTCGGGAAACCGGAAATCCAGGATCTGGGCACGCTTGCCGAGGACGTCTCCGCATGCGTGAGCCGGCTGCGCGAGGAATCGCGGCGTCGTCTCCTCGAATCGAGCGAACGCCGCCTGCGCGAGACCTTCGAGAATGCGGGCGTCGGCATCACGCGCATCGACATGAACGGCCGCTTCGTCGAAGTGAACCAGCGCTTCTGCGACATGCTCGGCTATACCCGGGAGGAGCTCGTCGGCCGCGCGACGCGCGAGGTCACCGTGCCGGAGGACTACGGGCCGGGCCCCGCCTTTCGCGCGCAAGCCCAGGCAGGCGGCACGAGCCTGGTAACCGGCGAGAAGCGCTACGTGCGCAAGGACGGGAGCCACATCTGGGTGCGGCGCACGATATCGGCGGTGTTCGACGAGCACGGCAAGGCGCGCGAGACGATCAGCGTCGTCGAGGACATCACCGAGCAGAAGCGTGCCCAGGAGGCCGTGCGCGCCGAACGCAATCTCCTGCGCACGATCATCGACGCCGTCCCCCACTACATCTACGTGAAGGACGGGCAGGGCCGCTTCACGATCAATAATGCGGCCTGGCTGAACGGACGCGGGCTCACGCTCGAACAGGTCTACGGCAAGACCGTCTACGAGGTTTTCCCGGAGAGTGCCGCGGCGCACATGGATACTCAGGACCGGCACGTCCTCGTCTCCGGCACGTCCATCATCGAATCCGAACAGCAGATCGTGAGCCCGGCTCCGGACGGTTCCACCCAGCTTCGCTGGACTTCCACGACGAAGGTGCCGTTGCGCGATGCGGCGGGCGCCATCATCGGCGTCGTCGGCGTGAGTCGCGACATTACCGAAAGCCGTCAGATGGAGGCGGAGCGCGCGCGCGCCGAAGAGACGGTCGCCCGTGAGCGCGTGCTGCTGCGCTCGATTATCGATGCGCTGCCGGATTACATCTACGTAAAGGACAGGGAGGGGCGGTTCCATCTCGGCAACAAGGCGTGGCTCGCGGCACGGGGGCTGCGTTCCGAAGAAATAGTAGGCAAGACCGCGTTCGAGCTCTTTCCTCCCGAGGTCGCACGCCGCATGCAGGAACAGGACACGCAGGTCGTAGAGACCGGAGTGCCGGTACGCGATCAGGAACTGCCCATACGCATGCGTGCCGATGCGCCGCAGAGCGCGTGGCGCTGGGCCGTCCACGACGAAAGTTCCGATGCGCGACGATAACGGAGACGTGATCGGCATCGTGGGCTTCAGCCGCGACATCACGGCCCGCCGCCGCCTCGAGCACGAGCGCACGATGGAGCACGCCGTCGCGCAGGCGCTCTCCGAATCGCGGAGCATCCAGGAAACGATGCCGCGGCTGATACGCACGATCTGCGAGGGGATGGGCTGGGTGTACGGAGCGCGCTGGATCTACGACGAGACTGCCGGGACGTTGCGGCGCGCGGAGTGGTGGTGCGAGTTCGAACCGCAGTTCGAAGAGGCCGACGCGCCGTACTGGCTCCAGCTTGTCGCGCCCGGCGCAGGTCTCTTTCTGCGCCGGGCTTGGGCCGAACAACGCGCGACGTGGATCCGCGACATCCCCGAGGTGGAGAGCTTCCGGCGCAGACCGAGCTGCGCGCAAGTTCGGCTTCCGCAGCGCATTCGCCTTTCCGATCCTGGCTCAGGACGCGCCCATCGGCATCCTCGAGTTCTTCGGCCGCGAAGTGCGGGAACCGGATGACACGCTCTTCAGGTGAGCACCGCGCTCGCGCACCAGATCGGCCAGTTCATCGCGCGCAAACAGGCGGAGGAGTCGCTCCAGGAGAGCGAGCAGCAGTTACGGGCGATGTTCGACAACGCGGAGGTCGGCATCGCCGTTACCGCGCTCGACTTCCGGTTCCTGCGGGTGAACGACAAATACTGCAGCATCCTCGGATATACCCGGGAGGAGTTGCTCGGAATGCACGCGTTCGACGTGAACCTGAAGGAATATGCGCCGCGCATGCAGGAGCTCAGGCAGCAGATGACTGCCGGCGACATTCCGAACATCGTCGACGAGAAGCAGCTCGTGCGCAAAGACGGATCCCTCGTATGGGTGTCGCTGGCGGGCTCGATCGTGCGCTCGAGCGACGGCACGCCGCGCTATCACATCGCAGTGATCCAGGACATCTCCGCGAGCAGGCGCGCGGCGGCTGCGCTGAAGGAGAGCGAAGAGCAGTTCCGGATCCTCGCGCAATACGACGTTCTCACCGAACTTCCGAATCGCTCGCTCTTCTACGACAGGCTCGCGCACGGCTCGCGCAGGCGAAACGCCACAACTGGATCCTCGGCGTGCTGTTCATCGACGTGGACCGTTTCAAACACGTGAACGACACGTTCGGGCATGCTGCCGGCGACAAGCTGCTGAAGCGCGTGTCGGAGCGGCTGAGAGCCTGCGTTCGAGACGAGGACACGGTCGGCCGCCTGGTGGCGACGAATTCGCGGTGGTGCTCGGCTATCTCAACGCGGCCGAAGACGCCGCGATCGTCGCGAAGAAGATCATCGCGCAGTTCAACCGCCCGTTCGATTTCGAAGGCGCCGAGCTCTACGTGACCGCGAGTATCGGCATCACGCTCTATCCGAGCGACAGCACCGACCAGGACGAGCTCCTGCGCAATGCCGACATCGCCATGTATCGGGCGAAGGACCTGGCCGCAACAATTACCAGTTCTATACGCCCGATCTGAACCGGCGCACCCGCGAAATGCTGAGCCTCGAAAGCGAGTTGAGGCACGCGCTCGATCGCGGGGAATTCGTGCTGTACCACCAGCCCAAGGTCCGTCTCGCGGACGGCGTGATTACCGGAGTGGAGGCCCTCCTGAGATGGCGCCATCCGGAACGCGGCCTGGTGGCGCCGGCCGATTTCATGCCGCTCCTCGAAGAGACCGGGCTTATCGTCGAGGCCGGCCGCTGGATCCTGCGGTGCGTCTGCCGGCAGTTGAACGACTGGCAGAGCGACGGCGTGCCGGTCGTCCCTATCGCGGTGAATCTCTCGGCGCGCCAGTTTCTGGCGCCGGACCTGGGAGAGAACATCGCTCGTGCGCTGAGCGAGCACGGCATCGCCGCAGCGCTTGTGGAGATCGAGGTAACCGAGAGCTCGGTGATGGCGAACACCGAGGACGTCGTGCTCACGCTCGAGCGCCTGGACTCGATGGGCCTGAAGATCGCGATCGACGATTTCGGCACCGGCTATTCGAGCCTCACGTGGCTCAAGCGCTTCCCGCTAAGCGCGCTCAAGATCGATCGGTCATTCATTCGCGACATCATCGAGGACCGTGACGATGATGCGATCGCCCGGGCCGTCATATCGATGGCGCACAGCTTGCAGCTCGGCGTGATTGCGGAGGGCGTCGAGACCGACGCGCAGCTCGCGAGGCTCGCTCAGTACGGCTGCGACGAGGCACAGGGCTATCTCTTCTCGAGACCGCTGCCGGCGGACGAGTGCGGGGCGTTGCTCGAGCGCGGGATCAGCCGGAGCTGAATCTGAATACGAGCGAAGGCTCCTCCGCACGGTTGCGTGGCTTGCGGATGCGTTCCGCCATCTCGAGCGCGTAGGGCGCCGTCTCGAGCAGGATCGTGGCGAGGCGCTCGTCGAGGTTCAAACCCCGCTCGCCGCGCCATGTGCAGGATGAAGGCCTCCGTGGCCGCATCGAGCGCCGGACGCACGGGTTCGTTCCCCGCGTGAAGAGCGGGCCGGGGCTGTCCGGGGTCGAGCGTCGGGTGGCGTGCGTGCCAATCCGTCGCGCACTGGTAGGCATGTCCGACCTTCAACACGCGCGCGTCGTCGAAAGGCCGCCCGATCACCTGGACGCCGAGCGGCAGCCCGGTTGTCGAGAAGCCGCCGCACATGACGAGCGCGGGTGTGCGTCCGACGTTCGAAGGCGTGAAGACGTTCGACCGGCGCCAGAAATTCACCGTGCTGTGCGCGTCGAGCCGCGGAGCCGGACCGAAACCGCACGTGAGAAGCACGTCGTGCTTCTCGAAAAGCGGCTTCATCTCCGAGAGATAGCGGCGGTGCTCGCGCAGCGCCTCCACGTAATCGACCGACTGAAACACGCAGGCCGGCAGCACGCGCCCGAGGAAGTCGCGGCCGAAATCGCCGGGCCGGGCGACCAGATCCTTGTGGTGAATCGCGAAGAGCTCGCTCTCGGCGATGATCACCTTCACGTCCATGCCATCCATCATCGGCCTCGCGCGTGCGTCCTCGACGATCGCGCCGAGGGACTTGAAGACGGCGATGGCATCTTCCATCGCACGCCGCTGGTCTTCCGGTCCGGGAAGATCTTCTTCCCAGTAGTGGCGCAGAACGCCGATGCGCAAGCCCTTGATGTTTCCGGCGAGCGCGGCGTGGTAGTCGGGAATCGACTGCTCGATGCTGCCTGCATCTCGGGGATCGTGGCCCGCGATGGCCTGAAGGAGCAGTGCGCAATCTTCGACGGTGCGCGCCATCGGGCCGCAGTGATCGAACGTGAAGGAATTCGGCATGACGCCATAGCGGCTCACGAGCCCGTACGTCGGCATGAACCCCGTGATGCCGCAGAATGAGGCCGGTCCGCGGATCGAGCCGCCGGTGTCGGACCCCAGCGAAGCGGGCACGAGCCCCGCGGCGAGCGCGGCGCCGGAGCCGCTCGACGAGCCTCCGGTGAAGTGCGCGAGGTTCCACGGATTGCGCGCGGGCGGCCACGGCAGATCGAACGACGGTCCGCCGTGCGCGAACTCGTGGGTCACGAGCTTGCCGAGGAGGATCGCGCCGGCCTCGCGCAGCTTGCTGGTTGTTGCGGCGTCCTCGTCGGGAACGTTGTCGATCGCGATCTTCGAGCCGCCGCTCGTGAGAATCCCTTTCGTGTCGTAGATGTCTTTCAAGCGCGAACGGGATCCCGTGCAGCGGCCCGCGCACACCTCCCGCGGCGATCTCCGCTTCCGCGCGCTTCGCTTCCGTTCGTGCGAGATCGGCGGTCACGGTGATGAAGGCGTTCAACTGCGGCTCGAGCGCTTCGATGCGATCGAGCAGTGCATCCGTGAGCTCGACCGGTGAGAGCTTGCGCGAGCGGATGAGCGATGAGGCTTCCGCAATCGTGAGGTCGTGAAGATCAGTATGTATGGCCATTCGAGCGTTCCTCCCCTCACCTTGACCCTCTCCCGCGCGCGAGGCGAGGGAAGGCTAGTCCTGAATCGTAAATTCGCCGCACTTCGTCATTCCGGCGCAGGCCGGAATCCAGGGCTAATTTGTTTCTGGACCCCGGCCCCCGGATTCAAGCCTTCCGGGGCAGGCTTCGCCGGGGTGACGTAATAGCACGAACTTCTGAATCACCATACCAAGTTTGCGCTGTTCCTCTCCGGCAATGATAAGGCCTCTGCGCTACTCCGCTTTCACACCGGCGACTTTCACGAGTCGGCCCATCGCGTCGAACTCCTCGCGTATCAACTTCGAGAACGCTTCGGGCGTGCTGTGCGCCGGCTCTTCGCCAAGGTCGAAGTAGAGCTTGCGCACGTCCGCCGATTCGAGCACCTCGCCCATGACGTGATGGACCGTGCTGACGATCGGCCGCGGCGTCCCGCGCGGGGCGATCACGCCGTTCCACCCGTAGAAGCGAAAGCCCGGCACGCCGCTCTCGGCGATTGTCGGGAGCTCGGGCGTGACGGATGAACGCCGATCGCCGCCGGTCGCAAGGCAGCGCATGCGCCCCGCACGCACCTGCGGTATCGCGGCGCTCAACGGCGGCACGGTCCAGTGGGCCTCGCCCTGCGCAACCGAGGCGATCGAAGGCCCGCCGCCTTTGTAAGGCACGTGGTTCGTCGGGATGCCGGCGTGTGTCGCGAAAAGGAGGCCGCCGAGATGGCTTGTCGAAGCGACTCCGGCCGACGCCATGTTGAGCGCGTCCGGCTTCGCTTTCGCGAGCGCGACGAACTCGCGCACGGTCTGCGCAGGCAGGAGCGCGTGAACGCAGAGCGCTGTCTGGGCGAGCACGTAAGTCGAAATCGGCACGAAATCGTGCAATGGGTCGTATCCGAGCTTGCTGTAGACGTGCGGCGCGATCGTGAGCACCGAAGCGGCGACCGCGACGAGCGTATAGCCGTCAGGCAGCGCACGCGCAGCGACCTCCATCCCGACGGAGCGGGCGCCCGGGCGGTTGTCGACGACGATCTGCCTTCCGAATCGGTCGGACATCCGCGTGAAAACGATGCGTCCCAGCAGGTCCGTCGTGCTGCCCGGCGCGTTCGGCAGGATCATGCGGATGGGCCGCGCCGGGTAGCCGAGAGTTTCGGCAGCGCAGGCGTACCCTGTCGCCGTGATACCCAGAGCAAGTAACCATACGGCCGCACGCATGCTTCCTCCCCGGGTCGGGTCCGTGTCAAGTGTAACCATAGAATAGCCTCTTGGAATCGATAGGGGGCCGCCCACATGTCAGGAGAAAGTAAACCACGCGTGCAAACCCGCCGCTGGATCGCGCAGCGCTGGCTGGTCGACAACGTGATCCGCTCTGTCGGCATCGACTGGGACCAGCCGCGCAGCGTGAGCTACAACGCACCGTGCGGGGCTGAAGCGAACGCCGATTTCGCGGCGATACGCGAGAGAGTGAAGAAGTACGCCGACATCTCGCCTGCATTCGAGAATGCGGCGCGGCGCCGCGAAGCCAAAGCGCAGGCCGCGGAGGCCGAGGAGCAATGGGTGAGCGCGCGCCAGAATTTTTTCATCGCTGCCATTCAGTACGCGGCGGCGCAGTGGCCTTACGACGAGAACAACGAGAAGAACCTTGCCTTGAACGAGCGCAAGCGCCGATGCTACACCCGTTATGCGCAGCACGCGGACCATCGCGTGGAGGCGGCCTGGGTCCCCTTCGAAGGGAAGGCGCTGCCGGGCTGGCTTCATCTGCCCGTTGGTTATGGCGGCGGGCGCATTCCTGCGGTGGTTTCGATCCCCGGCATGGACGGCTTCAAGGAAGCGAGCGTCGCGATGTACGGCGACCGTTGGCTCTCGCGCGGCATCGCCGTGCTGACGATCGAAGGGCCGGGTCAGTACGAAAGCGCCGTGAACGGCATCCACGTAAGCATGCCGAGCTGGATAGAGGCCGGTCGGGCCATCATGGACTGGATGGTCGATCGTCCGGAAATCGACCCCGAGCGCATCGGCGTCGTCGGCCAGAGCTTCGGCTCGTTCTTCGCCAGCATCTCGTGCGCGAACGAGCCTCGCTACAGAGCCTGCGCCGTGAGCGCGACATGTCTCGAGCCCGGCTTTCATACGATCTTCGAGGAAGCCTCGCCGACGTTCAAGCAGCGCTTCATGTACATGTCCGGCTACACGGACGAAGACGCATTCGATCGGTTCGTGAAGACGCTCACGTGGGAGCAACACGTGCGGAACATCCGCGTGCCGTACCTGTGTGTCGCAGGGGAAATGGACGAGCTATCGCCGCTCGAGCACACGGAGCGATTCATCGCGGCGCTTCCCGGCCCGAAACGCCTGGTCATCTATCAGGACTGCCGGCATTCGGTCGGCAACGTTGCGTCGACGAACCTCGGCCCGACGCCTCAGGTGCTCGTCGCCGACTGGATGCAGGCGCGGCTTGCCGGTAAACCGTTCGACAGCGAGCGCTGGCTCGTTCAGTCGAGCGGGAACGTGGTGAAGACGCCGTTGTAGCTGGGTAATCCGATGACGCACCAACGGCGGTCGCGTTAATATCGCCGCTTTCGCTCATCACATCAGGGAGGCGGCATGCCGGCACTCACGCTCGATCAGGCGAACGTCATTATCGGGAAGGCATTCGAGAAAGCACGCGAGATGAAACTCAAGCCGCTGGCGGTCGTCGTCCTCGACGAAGGAGGAAACATCGTTTCAGCGCAACGCGAAGACGGCGCGAGCATGTTCCGCATCGATGTCGCGAAAGGAAAGGCGTGGGGCGCGGTTGCGATGGGCGCGTCCAGCCGGGCGCTTGGCAAACGCGCTCGTGACAATCCCAACTTCTTCCTGAGCCTCGCCGCGACCTCGCAAGGCAGGTTCCTGCCGCAGCCCGGCGCTGCGCTCATACGCTCGAAGGACGGAACGATCCTCGGCGCGGCAGGTGCGAGCGGCGGGACGGGAGACGAGGACGAGGCCTGCTGTGTTTACGGGATCGAGCAGGCCAAGCTCGTGGCGGATGCGAAGGAGTGATGTTGCACCGACCACGCTGGCCGCCAGGGTATGCCAAACAGTGACACATGCCTCGCATCGTCATTCCGTCGCGCAGGTACACCCCGGACCCTGATCCGGGGACGGAATCCAGGCGCCGTTGTGTTCAGGTCCTGGATCCCGGACTTGCGTGCTCACGCACATCGGGATGACGCGAATGAGCGCGTCAGGTCACGTCTCGGCCGGCCCTAACGCGCTCATGGCTCATCCTTCGTACCCTCGAACTACTGGTCCTTCTTCGCACCCGCTCCAACCAACCCCAGATCCGACAGGATCACTTTGAGCTGTTCGTGCTCCTTTTCGAGGTGCTTGCGCGTGTCGGCGCTCAGCAGGTAATCGGCGTTCCACATCTGCGTTTCGGTGTCCTTGCGCCACTCTTCACTCTGCGCAACGGCCGCGAACACCTTGTCCCAGTACGCGATCTCCGGCGCTTTAAGACCCTTCGGGCCCATGAAGCCGCGCCAGGTGAAAAAGACTGCGTCGTGTCCCAGCTCCCGGAACGTCGGCAGGTCTGCTTTCGCTCCGGGCTGACGCTCGGCGGCCGAGAGCGCAAGGATGCGGACCTTGCCTTCCTTCTGGAGCGGCACCATGCTGCGCGGAGAGGCGACATAAACGTCGATGTGCCCGCCGAGCATCGCCGTCTGGGCCGGGCCGCCGCCGGGATAGACGACGGCTTTCGCGACCTTCGGGTCGACGCCGATCGATTTCAAATACATGCTGAGCACGATATGGTTGTGATTGCCGCGAGCGGTAGCGAACGCGAAGCTCGTCGATTGCGAGTCTTTCTTCATCCGCGCCGTGAGGTCCTTGAGCGAGCCGATCGGAGAGTCGGCCCTCACCGCGAACAGCACGTATTCGCGAGCGAGGATATTGAGCGGCGTGAAGTCGGTGTAATCGAGCTGGCTCGTGCCCATCAGCTTGTTGCCAATGACCGCGGGGGAGAACGTCGCGATGTAGTGGCCGTCGCCGGCGTGCTGATTCAGATACGCCCAGCCGATCGTGTTCGCCGCGCCGGGCTTATTGACGACCGCGCTCGTCGGCACGATCCCGGTTTTCTGGAAGATGTTCTGGATGAGACGCGCCATGATGTCCGGAGACCCGCCGGGCGCGGAACCGACCACCAGCTCGACGGTCTTGTTCGGCTTCCACTGCTGCGCACCGGCCGGTGCGACGAGAGCGGTTGCTGCTACGATCAGGAAAGCGACTGCGCGAGTGAATGCAAGTGCCTGCACGAATATCCTCCTTCGGATGTTTGGGCTGCGAGCCGCATCCTATACCATAGAACCCGCGCTTTTCGCTTTCCTGAATGGGGTTCCCCATGCCCGCTTGTCCCCCCGCTGCCGTCGGCATGTCGCTGGCGGAAGTCGATACGCCTGCCTTGATCCTCGAGCTCGATGCCTTCGAACGCAACCTCGAGCGTCTCGCCGAATCGCTGCGGGGCCGCGGCGTAGCGGTGCGGCCGCATGCCAAGAGCCACAAGTGTCCGCAGATCGCGCTGCGCCAGATCGCGCTGGGTGCGGTGGGCGTGTGCTGCCAGAAGGTGAGCGAGGCCGAGGCGATGGTCGAAGGCGGCGTGGGCGACGTGCTCATCGCGAACGAGGTCGTCGGTGCAGCCAAGACAAGGCGCCTCGCCGCGCTGGCGACACAGGCCCGCGTCGCGGTCTCCGCGGATGATCCCGGCAACATCCGGGCGCTGGATGCGGCTGCGCGCGAGTTCGGCGTGACGCTGGACGTGCTCGTGGAGATCAACGTCGGCGCCAACCGCTGCGGCGTCGAGCCGGGGGAGGAGGCCGTCACGCTTGCGAAGGCCATCACGAACTGCGCGCGCCTGCGCTTTGCGGGGCTTCAGGCCTATCACGGCTCGGCGCAGCACGTGCGCAAGGTGGCGGACCGTCGCGCGGCGATCGAATCAGCCGTTGCGAGCGTGAAGCGCACGCGTGAGCTTCTCCAGCGCGCCGGCATCGACTGCCCGAAAGTCACCGGCGCCGGCACGGGCACCTATCTTTTCGAGGCGGGGAGCAGTGTCTACGACGAGCTTCAGCCCGGCTCCTACATCTTCATGGACGCCGATTACGCGCGCAACGAATGGACCGAGAGCGGCATCCCGCGGTTCGAGCACAGCCTCTTCGTGTGGACGACCGTCATGAGTCGCACGGGAACCGAACGCGCGATCGTCGATGCGGGACTGAAAGCGTCAAGCGTGGATTCGGGCATGCCGCGGCTCGCAGATGGGGGACCTGCCGAGTACGTCAAGGCATCCGACGAGCACGGCGTGATCCAGCTGAACGGCGCGGCGGGATTCAACCTCGGAGACAAGCTCAAGCTGATTCCCGGTCACTGCGATCCGACCGTGAATCTCTACGACCACTTTGTCTGCATCCGCGAGCGCCGCGTGGAGGCGATCTGGCCGATCACTGCCCGTGGGGCGGTGTGGTAGCAGTGGGGCGGCGCTCGCCTTGGGGCTCGGGTCTCGCCGCCTATGAAGCCCCGCACGTCTGCTCGAGGCCTCGTACTTTTGATGGAAATGCCAATCGGCGCAGGCATGCTTCGTTCGGGGGGACAGCCTCTCCGAGGCGCGCCTCCTTCTGCCCTGACCCTCGTACACTCGGACGAGAGTGCTAATTTACGCCGGAATGTCACGTTCGCGGCGACAGCCTGTCCCAGGCGCGCCACTCACCGAATAAGGGGTAGTTCTCCCTAAGCGGTAACCGCCTCCTGCCGCAGCCCCGGCATCTCGAAATCGAGCTGCTCGAGATCCGCCACGACTTTCGCAGCCTGTTCTTTCGAAAGCTCGACGAGCGGCGGACGCACCACTGTCCACGCCGGATCCTTCAGGCAATGCGCGATGACCGCCTTCAACGCCGGGATCATGACGTATTGGCCCGTCGCTTTGCGTATCGCGTCGAGCCTGTCCTGCTGGCTTTGCGCGTCGCCGTTCTGCCATTCACGGTAGAGCGTATCGATCGGACCGGGATTTACGTTCGCGGTCGCTGAGATGCAGCCCGCGCCGCCTTCGCGCATGTTCGCGAGCAGGAAGGATTCGCTGCCGACGAAGACGTCGAAGCCCGATTTTGCGAACGCGTCGAGAAACACCTTCGTGTTGTTCCAGTCTCCGGAGCTGTCTTTCATGCCGGCGATGGCGCTCGGATAGGCTTTCATCAGCCGTTCGACGAGCTTCGGCGTGATGCCGACAACCGCGACGGGTGGAATGTGATAGAGATAGATGCGCAGGCGCGAATCGCCGACGCGCTCGATCACTTCGGCGAAGCTGCGATAGAGGCCGTCCTCGCTCACGTCCTTGTAATAGAACGGCGGCAGCATGAGCACGCCCGCGCAGCCCGCTTTCACCGCGTGCTCCGTCAGTCGAACGGTGTCGCTCAGCGCGCAGCACCCGGTGCCTGGCATCATGCGAGTGGGGTCCGCGTCGGCCGCGATCAGCGCCTCCAGGAGCGCGATGCGCTCGTTCACCGAAAGCGAATTCGCCTCGCTGTTCGTGCCGAACACCGCGAGTCCGCAGTTCTGGGAGAGCAGCCATTTGCAATGCGCGATGAAGCGCCGCGGATCGGGGGAGAGATCGGTTCTGAAAGGCGTGACGACGGGCGAAAGAACGCCCTTGATGCGGGGTGCGGCGCTCATGAAAAGAGTCTCCTCGGGGAACGCGGCGCGATGCGCGTGCGGTGATGAAGTCAGGTGCAACAAAGCATAGCACAGCGCCACCCTGCCGGAGCCGCGGTCGCCGGCTCATCGGGCGTGTTGCAGTGCGACTCACGGTGAGACGAAGCGTGAGTGAACAACCCGCGCTGCGCAACCACTCTAAAATGCGCGCACTCGAAGATCGGAGGTTGGATGGCCCGCTCGAGCGTGGTTTCAGGGCTCGCACGATCAACGTGCAGCTCGACTGACGAAGTCGGCGGTCGTTCGATACGCCGCGGATTGCATCGTCAGGCCTGCATTGCAAGCAGGCGCGTGCGCATATGTCAGGTAGTCAAAGGCCGTGACGCCGAACCGCGATCGCGCGGAAGCGCGAGGATCTTCTCGAGTGCGGTGAGATCGGTCGGCTTGGTCAGGTGATGATCGAAGCCCGCATCGTACGCACGCTGGCGATCCTGCTCCTGTCCCCAGCCGGTGACGGCGACCAGCAGCGCATCGCGCACCTTCGGAAGCGCGCGAAGCTTGCGCGCGACTTCGTAGCCGTTCATGCCCGGCAGCCCGATGTCGAGCAGCACGAGATCGGGGACGCTCGCACGTGCCGCATCGAGCGCCGCGTGCCCGTCGTGAGCGACCGCGACGTCATGGCCCATCATCTGCAGCAGCATGGCGAGCGACTGGGCGGCGTCGACATTGTCGTCGACGACCAGGATTCGCGACCGGGGCAGGGCTTCGTGCGGCAGACCTTTTTCGGCGCGATCGCTCTCGCGTACATTCGGCGCCGCGGGCAGGCGCACGACGAACTCGCTGCCGCGCCCGAGGCCCTCGCTGCTAACGGCCACGGTGCCGCCGTGCATTTCGACGAGCTCCTTCACCAGCGTGAGGCCGATGCCGAGCCCGCCGGAGGGGCGCTCGAGCGAGCCCGCGACCTGGGTAAACATTTCGAAGATGGCCGGCAGCATATCGGAGGGGATTCCGATGCCGGTGTCTCGAACCCGGATGACCGCCTCGTCATCGTCGCGTTCGACGGTGAGCCAGATCTGGCCTCCCGCGTTGGTGTATTTGGCAGCGTTGTTGAGCAGGTTCGACAGGATCTGCGAGATTCGCGCGGGATCCGCGTCCAGCCACAGCTTTTCCGGAGGCAAGCTCACGTTCAGCTTGTGACCGGCGGTCTGAAGGAGAGGCTGGTTCGACTCGACGGCATTCTGCACGAGGGTCGTGACATCGACGCGCTGGACCTGAAGAGCGATCCTGTTGTGCGTGATCCGCGCGACATCCAGCAAGTCGTCCACGAGCCGCACCATCTGCTGGAGCTGCCGATCGGCGACCTGAAGCGCCTGCTCGATAACGCCGCTCTTGTCGGCGGCGAGGTGCATGATCTCAAGAGAAGTGCGGATGGGCGCCAGCGGATTGCGCAGCTCGTGAGCGAGCGTCGCCAGAAACTCGTCCTTGCGCCGATTCATATCGGATAGTGCGGCGGCGACTCGTCGCAGCTCGTCCTCCAGTCGCTTGCGATCGGTCTGGTCACGCATCACCTTGCTGAAGCCGAGCAGCGCGCCCGTCTCATCGCGCAGCGCGGTCGTGACGCCGAACGCGAAGAACCGCGTGCCATCCTTGCGGCGCATCCAGCGGTCGTTGCTTGCGCTGCCCTCTCTGGCGGCGGTCCTGAGCTCGGCTTGCGCGACGCCGTTCTGCACGTCTTCCGGCGTGAAGATCGCGGGCTCAAGGTCAACGCCGACGAACTCGTCTTCTTCGAAACCGAGGACGCGCCTGACCCCTTCGTTCCATGTCGTCGCGCGGCCTTCCGTGTCGGTTCGGAAGATCGCGTAGTCCTGCACCTGCTTCACGAGCGTGCGGTAGCGCTCTTCGCTGTCGCGCACCGCGGTATGAGCGGCGTCGAGTGTTTCCCGATGCTTCTGCGCGGTCAGATCCGTTACCAGCACGCCGACCGCTGCGCCCGTGTCAGCCGGCAGAGCATTCAGCGTAAGAAAGACCGGCACGCGCGCTCCGTCTGCCCTCAGCAGGTCGACTTCGCCCTGGCTGGTACCGATCAGTCCGGCTCGCAGCAGATCGTCGTAGACGGCATGTTCCCGCCTGGGCACGAAGGCTCCCAGGGCGGCGCCGATCAGCTTCTCGTGCGGCACACCCAGCAGATCGGCCAGGCGCAGGTTGCTGTAAATGATCACGCCCCCGGCATCGAGCGTGAGCGCGCCCTGCTGCATGTGCTCGACGAGGATCCGATAGGGCCGGTCGGCGCCTTCAAGGGTGTAGACGCGCCGGCCTTGCATCTCCTCGACGACGAACGCGTCTACACCGCCGCTGCGGATGGCATGGATGGTCTCTTCGGCTTCGCGCAGCCGCAGACCCAGCTCTTCGTTCTCGGCTTGCAGGCGCCCACCGGAAGCGCGCGGCGTCTCCGTGTTGCGCTCTCGAGTCGTCCCGGGGGCTCCGATACGCCCACGGGATCCGCTCGAAGGCTGGCGTTTGCGAGTCACGTTGTGCGGCGCAGGTCGAGCCCCAGCAGCACGCGCTCGACGTCCGCCAGATCTCCGATGAAGCGGCGCAGCGGCGGGGGCAGCTTCTTGACGAGCGTGGGCGCGGCGATGATCTGCTCTTCGGCCGCGAGTTCGGGGTACTGGTAGATATCGATTACTTCGAGATCATAGCGGCCGTGCAGATGCTCTTCACAGATGGCCTTGATGGTCGCGAGCGCCCGCGTCGAGCGCGGCGTCATCCCGGTGACGTAGAGGCGCAGAAGGTAGCGGTCCTCCGTCCCGACGCTCGCAGGCGGCGTTACCGATACTTCGGCGCGCGCCCGCGAACGTGTCTTCTTGTTCAAACTCAAACGCGCCCGCCGGATGGTCTCGCCTGCCGCAACTGAAGTCCCACCAGCGCGCGCTCCGTGTCGCGGAGATCGCCCACCACCCTGCAGAGAGGCTGGGGCAGCTTTCTCACCACGGTCGGGAGGGCGAGGATCTGGTCGCCCGCGGCGAGTTGCGGGTGCTGCACGAGGTCGATCACCTGGATCGTGTAGCGGCCCGCGAGGTGTTCCTCGCAAATTTTCTTGAGGTTGTCGAAAGCCG
Source organism: uncultured beta proteobacterium (assembly GCA_963808765.1). Taxonomy (GTDB): domain Bacteria; phylum Pseudomonadota; class Gammaproteobacteria; order Burkholderiales; family SG8-41; genus JAQGMV01. The sequence continues at coordinate 323,296 of CAWEHH010000029.1, read as the reverse complement.
CGCGCGACCTCGGCGTCTGCCCGGCGACGTAGAGGCGCAGCTCCCAGACCTCGGTCGCGTCTTCGACCGCGGCGGGATCGCGCCTTCGCGCGTCCGATTTCTTCATTTGCCGGCCTTCGGCGCTTTGCCTGCGATATGACTCGATGGGGTAGCGTCCGCCTGCCGCGTGACCGCCATTCGAGCGCGATCCTCCCGCAGTGCCGTTTCGCGCATCTGCTCCTGGACGATCACCCGCGATGTTTCATCCACCTCGATCTCGAATTCATTGCGCAGCGCGGCGATGTGCGCTTCCAGCGCCTGACGCTTGCGTTCGAGCTCGCGCTGTTTCGTCTCGATGTTCTGTCGCGCAAGCAGCGCGGCGGCCTTGTCGCGCGCTTCCTGCGCCTGCCGCGCCGCGCCCAGGACGACGCCTTCGGGTCCAAGGCATACGTCCGTCAGCTCGATGCCCTGGTCGGTCAGCCGGAACTCACGGATCTGGTTGGAATGCGCCATGCCGCGCGACTTGAGGATGTAGATGGCGCGATTGCGCTCGCCGCCGGACTCGATGTCCCGAAGCAGAAGCCACGTGTCTACCAGCGACGAGATATCGACGTCGGTGCTCTCCGGGGACTCGCCGGCGGACGTGAGATTCGTGAGCAGCGCGGTGATCCCACGCACCTTGAGAAAATCGACGAGCCGCGTGAGCGTCGTCGCCGCGTCCTTCACCGTGCCGGCCTGGATAAGGCTGCCGACCGGGTCGAGTACCGACGACTCGCGGCTCGAATTCCCTTATGAGCTTGTAAAACGTGGTGAGATGCATCTCGAGGCCGTGCATGGTGGAGCGGATGGCGTGGAAGCCGAGCAGCCCCTTCTTCATCCAGGGCTCGAGATCGATGCCGATCGAGCGCATATTGCGCACGATCTGTCCGGGCGATTCCTCGAAAGCGAAATACAGGCAGCGCTCTCCGCGCTGGCACGCGGCGTTTGCGAACGCCGCGGAGATGCTGGTCTTGCCCGCGCCCGCTGTCCCCGACACGAGCACGGTCGTACCGCGGTAATAGCCTTTGCCGCCGAGCATCGTGTCCAGCCGCGGAATGCCGCTCGAGATCCGTTCGTTCGTCGCCTCGTGCTCGAGCACGAGCGACGTAACGGGCAGCACGCTGATGCCGTCCTCGTCGATGAGGAACGGATATTCGTTGGTGCCGTGCGTGCTGCCCCGGTATTTGACGATGCGCAGACTTCGTGTCGAGACCTGGTCGACGACGCGGTGGTCGAGCAGGATCACGCAGTCGGAGACGTACTCCTCCAGCCCGCTGCGGGTGAGCTGACCATCGCCTCGCTCGCCGGTGATCACGGCGGTGATGCCCTTGTCTTTCAGCCAGCGAAAGAGGCGCCGCAGCTCCGCCCTCAGGATGGCGGCATTGGAAAGGCCGCTGAACAGCGTTTCGATCGTGTCCAGCGCGACGCGCTTGGCCCCGACCGAATCGATCGCATACCCCAGTCGGACGAAGAGGCCCTCGAGGTCGTACTCGCCAGTCTCCTCAATCTCGGAACGCTCGACGCGCACGTAGTCGACGACGAGCTTTTTCTGCCTGATGAGCTCGTCGAGATCGAAACCCAGGGAACGAACGTTTCGAGTAAGTTCTTCGGCGGTTTCCTCGAATGCCACGAAAACGCCGTGCTCGCCGTGGTCTATCACTCCACGGACAAGAAACTCCATTGCGAGTAACGTTTTGCCGCAGCCGGCACTGCCGCAGGCGAGCGTCGGGCGACCGCGCGGTAAACCGCCGCCGGTGATTTCGTCGAGGCCTTGTATACCCGAGGGCGCCTTCGGCAGGCCGCGATGCTCGGGCGCTTTGGGTTTGGCGCCGGCACGGGTTGTTCGTGAGGGCATGGCGGGCAGGAGTGATAGAGCGTTGATTATAAACGTTCAAATTTCAATGAGCGCTCGCCAAACTGCGAGCCTTGAAAGGGTTGAACATCAGCGACTCCCGTTCGGTCCTGCGAGGCGTGCGGGAGGATTAGCAAAATGGGTACCCCGTCCTCGAGGAGAATCGAATGAAGCGTGTTGCAGGCATCCTGGCCGGATGCATGTTGGCATGGGGTGGAGCCCGCTGCCCGCCGACGTTCCGAATTACACGTCGTATACCGCGGTGCCGATGACCGGCGGCTCGAACGCCGAGGCCTCACGTGCGTTGGTCAAGTTCCTCGGAAGCGCCGACGGGAAGAAGCACTTCGTGGCGGCGGGGATCGAGTAGCCAGGCCTGCATAGCCAGTCGCTCCGTCGCGAATGCAATAGGTCGTCATCCCGGATGTGCGCGAGCACACAAGTCCGGGATCCAGGATAGAAACACAATGGCGTCCTGGATTCCGTCCCCGGATCAGGGTCCGGGGTGTACCTGCGCGACGGAATGACGACGTGGAGCGCGCAGCGAATCAGCAGCGCGCCGCGTCAGCCGCGTTTGAACTCCAGGATATCGAAGCCGAGATAACGGTCGACGATGTAGACAAGGCCGCGCTCGTCGACGTCCACGTCGTTCGTCTGCGGCGCCACCTTTCCGGGGGCAGGCTCCGGGATGAACCAGCCGGCCTCCTGCGGCGAGCCGGGATCCTTCACGTCGACGATGCGTAGGCCGCCGGCGAACCAGGCGCAGTAGACCAGCGTGTCGCCGCCCTTCATGTGCTCCTGGAACTGGTGCGCGCCGAAGCGCCCCGGCGCAGCGCGGCTCCACGGTGATTCGGCTTCGCTCACTTCGAAAATGCCCAGAGGTTGAATGTTCGCCGGGTCCGTGATGTCGAACGTCCAGAGCGACGCATGCGGACGCCCGCGCCGCCGCGCCATCTCCTCCGCGCTGTGGGCGTGATCCTCTTCGTCGATCGCAATCGCGATGTCCCGCCCGTTCAGCTTTTTCGTAAGCCCCATGAACGTGTGGGATGGCTCCGGAAACGGCGGATGGTAGTTGTAGGCGCCGATGGTGGTCGGCTTGCGGATGTCGCTCACGTCGACGATGCGCACGCCGCCATGCCAGCAGCCGGCGAACAGTCGATCTCCAACGCGCAGAGTGTGATGCAGGCGATGCTGGCGTCCGGGCCACGTCTTCTGCTCGCCGCCCGCCGTGTGCTGGCCGGGAATCCACCACTTCGATACTTCTTCGGGCCGTGCCGGATTGCGGATGTCGTAGATGCGCAGGATGTTGCCGACGTAGCCTTCGGCTTCGGTCGAGATGTAGGCGTAGTTCGCATCCATGTCGAAGCGATGGACACCGATGCCGTAGGTGCGCTCGAAATGAATCAGCTTCGGCTTCGCTCGATCGGAGATATCGTAGAGTTTGAACCCGCCGTTGCGATACGGATTCTTCTCCTGCGCTTCGACCGCCGGAATATCCGCAGGCTGCACGCCCAGCTTCTCTGCGAGCTCCGCATGCGTCGCATCGCGGCCGAGCGCCTCGCGCAGTTGCGTGCGCAGCTTCGGCAGCTCGTCCGCCTTGCGGCCGATCGCGGTCATGTTGCGCTCGCTGTTCACGATCATGATGTCGCCGATGACGCGCGCCTTATGACTATGCGACTCCGGGTCGTCCAGCGTGATCTGGCCGACCACCTTCGGATGTTTGGGATCCGACACGTCGACGATGCTCGTACCGAGCTGCTGATTGTTCGGGATGTGACCGATGTAGGCGTAGTTCCCATCCACATACACCTGGCCTGCGCCGGGCAGATCGAGACGGGAGATACGCGTGACGTTGTGCGAAAGCTGCGGGGCGAGAGAGGGCGCGTTCATGAGCGTTCCGTTCGGGCGGGGAGGCCCGATTCTACATCGGAGCAGTCGCTATACTGTGCCCCCTCTGGAGGGGTCCACATGAAGCTTCCGCATCACGATCGCTACGACTATTCCCCGATCACCGAACGCAGGGACTACGACTGGCCCGGGCGCAAGCGACTCGCGTTCGTCGTCACCACGAACATCTCCTGGCACGCGTACGGCAAGGGCCGCGGGCACGACAACGCGAAGCACGGCGAACCGCAGACGAACCGCAACTACTCGTGGCGCGACTACGGGAACCGGATCGGCATCTGGCGCTTGTTCGATCTCGCGGACGAGCTGGCGATCCCGCTCGCGCACAACATGAACAGCGCGCTCTACGATCATGCGCCGCAGATTTTCGAGCGCATCCGCACGCGGCCCGGCGACGAAATCATCGCGCACGGCAGGACGAACTCGGAGAACATCCACGACTTCCGGTGGGAAGCGGACGAAGCGCGGCTCATCCGCGAAGCGACCGAGACGTTCACGCGCCACGAGGGCAGGCCGCCGAAGGGCTGGCTGTCCGGAGGTTCGTACGAGAATCCCTGGACCGTCGATCTGTTGAAGGAGGCCGGATACACCTACCTCTGCGACTGGCCCGCCGACGATCAGCCGTTCTGGATGCGCACGCGTTCAGGCCCGATCCTGTCGGTGCCCTATCCCGTAGAGCTCAACGACTCGCCGCAGATCATTCACCGCCAGCACTCCGGACGCGAGTTCTGCGACATGGTCGTCGATCAGTTCGAGGAGATGTTCGAGCAGTCGGAAAAGGCACCGCTCGTCTTCAACGTCTCGATCCATCCGCACACGTTCGGCTATCCGTTCCGGCTGCGCCCGCTGCGCGTGGCTCTGAAGCACTGCCTGTCGGGCAAGTTCCTCGAGCGGCTGTGGAAGTGCACGCCGGGCGACATCGCGGATTACTGTCAGGCGCTGGAGCCTGGCCTCGTTCCGGGGTCGTGACGAGGCGCGCCTCGGCGTAAAGTTACACGACCTGACCCCATTTATCGGATGAGCCCGAAGTGCAGCCCCGCGCCGGCCAGCATGCTCGCGAGCCCGATGACGATCGCGGCGCCGGCCATGATGGCGCGGCGGTGGCGCGCCTGCTCGAGCGTGCCGATTTCCACCTCGTCAGGTTTGCGCACGTCGTAGACGATCCGCACCTGTTCGCCCGGCTGCACGTTGTGGTGCTTGTCGGACTGGCCGCGAACCTCCGCGCCCTCCGGGTCCGGTAGCGCACAACGGGATGCACGCGTCCCTTCTTCACGCCGCTCTCGTAGACGACATCCTCGACGACGCCTGACGCTTCCCGCGTGAATCGGAGTGCGTCATCGATGAGTGACGTACGCGTAAGCACCGCCGGCGACGAGGCAGAGGCCGAACAAAATCGAGACGAGATTGCCGCGTGCGATGCGCCCCATCAATGGATACGGCGCGATGCCAGATGGGTGTTCACAAACGTCGTCATTCCGAACAGCGCGAAAGCGCGATGCGATTCGGAATCCAGGCTGGGTTTTCGCCTGGATCCCGGCTTCGCGCCGGGACGACGAAAGTGGACGATCATCCGGAGTTCGCGCCGGGACGACGAAAGTGGACGATCATCCGGAGTTCGCGCCGGGATCGACGATGGGACCACTCCATCGTCCGGTCATTGCGGCTAGACGGGAACAACGCGCAGCCTCGTCACCGGATACGCGTGCAGCTTCTTCAGCCCGTCGTTCGTGAAGACGCACGTCGTCCCGACCCACAGTCCCTTGTTCGTGCCGGGAATGACCGGGAAGGCGACGATGGTCACGCACTGGCCGGGTTTGTAAACCCAATCCAGATCGCGTGCCGTGAGACGGCTCGGCGTCTTGCCGTCCTCGATTACGCCGGCGTGCGGCCGGTGGTTATACGTGCTCCAGCCGCTCAGGAGCGGCAGGCCGGTGATCCAGCCTTCTTCCCTGAACGGCTCCACCCACTTGTTGATGTCTTTGCCCGTCATGCCGGGCTTGATCTCCGCGATCGCCTTGTCGTGAACGGCGACCGAGGCTTCGAAGAGTTTCCGGTACTCGGGCGTGGGCTCGCCGATGAAGTACGTCCCCCAGATCTTGCCGAAGTAGAGGCCGTAGCCGAGCGCGACTTCGGTCATCACGACGTGGCCTGCTTCGAGTGTCTTGTGCGTCGGGAAGAAATCCGGATAGAAGCGGTCCGGGTTCGTCATCGATGTCGAGCCGATGTGCGAGAACGGATAACGGCCGCCGAAGCGATTCGCGACGCCATCCATGATCCCGCGCAGGTCCGAGTGGCGCACGCCGGGCTTGCTCCCGAGCACCACTTCCTCGTGCGCGACGTCGCAGAGCTGACCGGCCCTCTCCATGCGTGCGATTTCCTCAGGGCTCTTGTTCAGGCGGAAGTCTTCGAACCAGTCGGTGACCGTCTCGAACGTCGCGTTCGGGAAGGTCTTCATCAAGTGCTCGTGATGCTCGTGCGGCAGCGTGATCGTCCACCAGCTCGGGAGCGGTCCGACGATGCCGATCTTCCCTTTCTCCAGACCCAGCTCCTTCAGGCGGTTGCCGACTCCGGTGATGAGGTCGAAGCCCGCCACGCGCACGTCCTCGATCGCCGCGCAGTCCTTCGCGTTGGTGATGTGGTAGGCGAACGAGATGAAGAGCGTCGGATCCTGCTCCAGCGGCAGCACGACGTAGCTGTGCGGGATCGCCGTGTAGTTCGAGAGGTAGACCGCGTTGACCTGTCCCGTGTCCGTGCCGCCCCAGTGGTAAGCGCCATAGATGATCAGGCAGTCGAGCCCTTTCTCTTTCATCGAAGCGCGGATCGTCCGGCGGCGGTTCTCGTATTCCTGTTCGGAGAAAGGCGGGAAATAATCGTTGGGGGTCAGCATGGCGTCCTCCTTCCGAGCGTCTATGTTGCGCGAGAGACTAACATGGAGGAGGGCGGCGGGAAGCAGGAACCGAAGGCGACGCCCACATGCGCCGGACTCAGCATGTCGTCATTCTGGCGAAGGCCGGAATCCAGGGGCTGTTTCACAGCTGGCTCGCGCTACCGGACGCGGCAGAAAGTCCAGCACCTCGGACTCAAACCCGCGGATCCGGCATCTGTGCGGCGCTGATCCTGTTCTCCACGTCTTTGACGCCGCGACATGCGGCTGCGACGTCTTCGATCAGGTAGCGCATGCGCCGCACGGGGACGTGACCGCCGAGCGTAACCGTGCCGTCGTGCACTTCCACCGTCACCTCCGACACATCCACCCGCTCCTCGCGTATGAGCGCTTCGCACACGTCTTCGTAGATGCGCTCATCCGACCTCCGATAGCCTCGGGGGCCGTGCGGCGTCTCCGAAGGCGCCGCCTCGGGTGTCGTGATGCCGAGCTCATCGGTGATCTGGCGCAGCACGCCGGGTTCGTCCTTGCTGTCGATCGTCTCGTGTTCCTGTGCCATGGCCGGGTCTCCTGTCATTACTGCGTGACCGCGAGCAACGGCTATGCCGTGGGCGTCGTGCGCGCACCGTCTCCAAGCTCGAGCTGCATGTGAACGACATCCACCCAGAGGCCGAACTTGAAGCCGAGGGCGGGATGCACCCCGATCAGCCGGAATCCGAGGCGCTCGTGCAGCCCGATCGACGCGCTGTTCTCGCTGTCGCCGATCACGGCCAGCATCTGGCGATAGCCGAGCCGCGCGCAGGTGTCGATCACTCGCGCATCAGCGCTGGAGCCGAGACCCTCGCGCAGATGATCCGGAGAAACGTAAACCGAGTTCTCCAGAGTGAAGCGGTAAGCCGAGCGCGTTCGGTAAGGGGCTGCGTACGCGTATGCGGCGACCGTTCCGTTTCCCTCGATTGCCACGCGCCAGGGAAGCCCGGCGCCCTGTACATGCTCGATGCGGCGGCGCATTTCGTCGGCGTCAGGCGGCTCCTCCTCGAACGTCGCAGGAGAGGTGAGCACGTAATGAGCGTAAATGCATGCGATGGCGTCAGCATCGCTGGCGTCGGCATCGCGGATCATACGGCGCCTGGACCCCGGCCTCCGCCGGGGTGACGAGTTCTTGTCACCCCTCGCTTAAGCACGCACGCATCCGATCGACACTGCTCCTCACTCCGCCTTGATTTTCGCCATCTTCACCACCTCGCCCCATTTCTTGAGCTCCGACTTGATGTAAGCCGTGAACTCTTCGGGCCCCGACGGTGTAGGCACCGTGCCTTCCGCGAGCATGCGGTCCGTCACGTCCTTCTGCTTGAGCACTTCGATGATCTCCTTACTCAGCCGCTGAACGATCGGCGCAGGCATGTTCGCCGGTCCGATCATCCCGCCCCAGGCGTAGGCTTCGTAGCCCGGCAGGCCCGCTTCGGCGATCGTCGGAAACTCCGGCAGCGAAGGAATGCGCTGCGCGTTCCCGATGCCGAGCGCGCGCACGCGGCCGGAGCGCACGTGAGGCAGGATCGTCGGGATGCTGCTGTAGGTGAGATGCGCTTCGCCCGACAGCACGGCGACCACGGCCGGCGCAGTGCCTTTGTACGGGATGTTCTGGATGTTCGCCTTCGCGAGCGAATTGAAAAGCTCGCCCGCGAGGTGTCCCGAATTGCCCGCGCCGGGGTGAGAGTAGGTCACATGCCCCGGCTGCGAGCGCGCGAGCGCGATGAGCTCCTTCACGTTCTTCACCGGCAGCGATGGATGCGCAACGAGCAGCAGCGGGAAGTTCACCATGTTCGCGATGTGCGTGAAGTCCTTCACCGTGTCGTGCGGCAGCTTCGAATAGATGAAGGGATTCACCGCCAGCGGACCCGCGGACGCCGCCGCGATCGTGTAGCCGTCCGGCGCGGCGGTCTTGAGCGCCTCCAGTCCGACGATGCCGTTCGCGCCCGCCCGATTGTCGATCGCCACCTGCTGGCCCAGCCGCTCGGAAAGCTTCTGTCCCACGATGCGGCCGATGAAATCGACGCCGCCGCCCGCCGGGAAAGGCACGATCAGGCGGATCGGTTTAGTCGGATAACTCTGCGCGTCCGCAGGAACGGGCGCCGCGCCGAACCCCACGACCGCCGCGACGGCAACCCACTTGCCGGATAACCTCATGTTCCTCCTCTTCTCGTATCGTTTGCGCCGAGTGAAAAAACGGAGGCGCAATTCATCGGCCGTATGCAACTTCGGCCGGCTACCCTTCGGTGCCGATAAGACCATCGTCGCGCTGCCTTCGTACGCGCCATAATCGGAGCGTGCGGATGAGAAGCGAACGATGCTGACGATCGGTGTTCTGCGCGGCGACGACATCGGACTCGAGGTCGTGCCCGAGGCAGTCAAAGTGATGAAAGCAGCGGCGGCGAAGAGCGGCCTCCTGATCGAGTGGCTGGATCTTCCGCTCGGACGCGCCGCTCATGACGCGCATGGCCACACGATGCCCGAGTACACGGTCAAGGCATCTGGAGAAGACCGACGGCTGGCTCTGCGGCCCGATCGGCCACGACGCGTATCCTCGCAACGACCCTACCTGGATCATGCCGCCGCTTCGCAAGCGCTTCGACCTCTACGCGAGCGTGAAGCCCGTCAAGTCGTACGCGAACGTCAAATCGCTGCACAAGGACGTGGACATCGTCTTTCTGCGCGAAGTCACGGAAGGCATGCAGTCGTCCGAGACGGTCGTCGCCGGTGCTGCCGAGTTTCGACCCAACGACGAGATCACGATTGCCGCACGCGTCATCACGCGCAAGGGATCGAATCGCGTCGCGCGAGCCGCGTTCGACATCGCACGCACGCGCAAGCGCAGGAAGGTCACGGCCGTCCACAAGGAACCCGTCTATCGCCTCGCATGCGGCATGTTCGCCGAAGAGTGCCGCAAGGTCGCGAAAGAATATCCGGACGTGGCATACGATGAAGCGCTCGTCGACGGCTTCGCGATGAAGCTCATGATGGATCCCTGGCGCTACGACGTGGTCGTCACGACGAATCAGTTCGGCGACATTTTGACGGACCAGGGCGCGGGTCTCGTCGGCGGACTCGGTCTTGCGCCGGGTCTGTGTATCGGCGAGAGGCAGGCGATGGCGCAGGCGACGCATGGCTCCGCGCCGGATATCGCCGGAAGAAACGTCGCGAATCCATACGCGCTGATCATGTCCGGCCAGATGCTGCTCGAATGGCTCGGACGCAAACGCGGCGAATCCCGTGCGGTCGAGGCGGCGCAACGCGTCGCGACGGCAGTCGAGCGCGTGATCGCGGACGGCAAGTCGTTGACGCCGGATCTCGGCGGCAGCGCTACGACGACGCGGATGGGCGAGGCGGTCGCCGCTGCTGTGTAAGGGAGGATGGAATGCTGCTCGGCAAGGCCGTGATGATCAACTGGAGCGACGTCGCGCCCGAGCACCGGCAGGCGTACTACGAATGGCACAGCCGCGAGCACATGGTCGGACGTGTCTCGATTCCCGGCTTCAAGCGCGGCCGGCGCTACATCGCCGCACAGGCGAGCCGCGACTTTCTCGTCTGCTACGAAGTCGAGGATGTCGCCGTTCTCACGAGCAAGGTCTACCTGGACAAGGCGAACGCGCCGAGCGCGCTCACGCAGCGCACGACGCCGTACGTTCGCAACAGCACCCGCGGGCTGGCGCAGGTGCGGCTCTCCGCTGGTATCGGGACCGGCGGATGTACGCTTACGCTGCGATTCGATCCCGAAAGGGGCCGTGAGGACGAGCTGCACGCGTATCTCGCCGAAGCGCTGCCTGTGATCGCCGAGCGGGCGGACATGACCGGCGCGCACCTTTGTGTCGCGGACGTCGATGCGAGCAGCATCGTGCCCGTCGAGCGACAGGGCCGGCCGACGGCGATTCCGAACTGGATCGTGATCCTTGAAGGCGTGGGCCTCGACGCGGTCAACGCCGCGTGCGACCGCCATCTATCGAGCGATCTGATGTTGGAGCATGGCGGCGCCGCAGCGGTCCAGCGCGATACCTATCAGCTCCAGATCATGGTTACGAAGTGAATGCATACCCATTCGTCGAACGCACGATCAATAACATCATCTCCCTCGCCCCGCGTGCGGGGAGGGTCGCGGTGAGGGGAAAGCCTAAACTTTCAGATCCAGAAACCGCGCCGCGTTCCCATGGAGCACGCCGTCCATCACCTCCGGCCGGATCGGCAACGCTTTGAACCACTCCGCATACGCTTTCACGCCGATGAACGGATACGAGCTTCCGTAAAGGAATCGATCGGCAAGAAAGCCGTTCAACGCCGTCAGATAGTCGTCTGCCCCCGGCATGTTGCAGAGATATTGATCGGGCAACACGTACAGGTTCGCATGCCGGTAAGCCACGTGCAGGATCTCCTGCACCCAGGGCCAGCCGCCGTGCGTGACCGCCACACGCAGGCCGGGGAAGTCCGCGCATACGTGGTCCACGTGCACGGGATTCGTATACGTGATGTCCGGTCCCGCGCTGCCGCCCGCCATCATCACCACGGGAATGTTGCGGTCTTCGCAGTAGGCGTAGATCGGATAGAGGCGCCGGTCGTCAGGATAGAGCGGCGTCGGGTAAGCGCCCGGTTCGAGATTGATGCCCTTCAAGCCCAAAGCGAGCGCCTCGTCGATCTGCCGCAGCGCTTTCTTCCGGTCGCTCGGATCGATCGATCCGACGCCGACGAAGCGGCCCGGATACGCAGCGACGATCTCCGCCACGTCCTGATTCGTCACCGAGCCATAAATCCCGGAAAAGCGGCCCATCACGACACCGAGCGTGACGCCCGCCTCGTCCATTTCCTTCAGCAGAAGCTCCATCGACTGCTCCTGCGCCGACCGCGCCGGCTCCATCCCGTGACGCCGCGTCGCGGCATCGCGCCGCTCCGCGTTCGCGTACATGATGAGATCGAGAAAGCCCTTGAGCGGCGGCCGCAGGCGGAAATCGATGATCGTCATTTCTGCGTGCCCGAGCCCTCACGATGGCGCCAGAGCTCCGCAATCATGGATATGTCTCGGCCGCCGAGCCCGCGCGAGCTCAAGCTTCGGTAGAGCTCCTGCGCGATCGAATGCAGGAACGTAGGCGCGCTGATGCGCGCTGCGAGGGCCTGCTGCATGAGCATGTCTTCGCACGCGTGATCGATCGTCACGCGCGGCGGCTCGTATTCGCCCGAGATGATCCGCGGCCCGAAGGCTTCGAGCGCCTTGCTGGGTGCGCCCTCCATGAGTGCCTCGTGCAGAATCGCGAGATCGACGCCGCTCTTCGCGCCCATCATGAGCGCTTCGTTCACCAGCGCGACCGTGCTGTAACTCAGCACGTTGCTGATCAGCTTGGCGGTGTGTGCGTCGCTCGCCGTCGGGAAACGGATGAACGTATTGCCCATCGCATCCAGAATCGGCTGGGCCTTATCGATATGCGCCGCTTCACCGCCCACGAAGAAAGCGAGCGTGCCCTGCCTGGCTCCGGCGACGCCTCGCGTCATCGCGGCGGCGATCAAACCGATGTTCCTTTCCTTCGCCAGCATCGTGAGGTCGGTCGTGCTTTGCGGCTCGCTCGTCGAACAGTCGACGATGACTGCGTCACGCGGCAGCTTGTCGATCAGCCCGCCTTCACCGGCGAGCGTTGCCTCGACTTCGAGCGACGTCGGCAGACACAGTACCACCAGAGCTGATTCGGCAATCGGCTCGAGCGACGAGACGATGCGTGCGCCCTGCGCCTGAAGCCGTTGCGCCGGCTCCTCGCGCCGGCGCTTCAGCGCCGTGACGCCGAATCCCTTCTTCAGCAGGTTGGCGGCCATCGGTTCTCCCATGGCGCCGATTCCAACGAAGCCGATATTCGCCAAGTTATTTCCTCCTCGATTGCTCCGTGTTCGAGACGCGATCACTTGTCTCGACTGACGAGTTTTACCCTCACCCTCACCCTCACCCTCACCCTCACCCTCCGCCCTCTCCCGCGGGGAGAGGGGACCGAGCCCTTCTCGCTCGCGCTAAATGCCCCGGTGCGCGCCGCCGTCCACGTGCCACGCAGCGCCGGTGACGAAGCTTGCGCGCTCCGATGCGAGAAAAGCGACGACGTCCGCCACTTCCTCGGGCTTGCCCATGCGCCCGAGCGGCAGACGCGACACGCGTTCCTTGCGGATCTCCGCTTCCGGCCGGCCGGTGAGGGCGGCGAACTCGCGCATGGTCTCGTCCTGCCGGTCGGTGTCGATGATGTGAGGCACCACGGCGTTCACGAGAATGTTGTCCTTCGCGAGCGCCATCGCGAGCGTGTTGGTCAGGTTGAGCACGGTCGCATTATTGATACCGACGGGAAGCGTGTTGATGCCGCCTTCGCGCGCGGCAAGTCCGGAGACGTTGATGATGCGGCCTTGTTTGCGCGACTGCATGTGGGGGATCGCGTGACGCGCGCAGCGCACATAGCCGTTCAGTTTCTGTTCGAAGATTCTCGACCAGTCCTCTTCGGTGAGCGACATGAAATCGCCGGGGATCACGGTGCCGGCGCAGTTTACGAGGATGTCGAGTTGCCCGAACGCCTGCACGGTTGCGTCGACCAGGGCCTTCACCTCGGCATCGCGCTCGAGATTGGCGGGCGTCGCCTTGACTTCACGGCCCGGCTCTTTGGCGAGCGCCGCACGCGACTTCTCGAGCCGTTCCGGGTCGAGCGAGCTCACCATCACGCGCGCGCCTTCCCTCAGCAGCGATGCGGCGATTGCGCGCCCCACGCCGCGACTGCCGCCGGTGACGAGCGCGACTTTGCCTTTGAGTCCGAGATCCACGGTGTTCCTCTTGTCATGCGTGAAGCGATCGCCGGCATCGCAAAGCCTGTGCGCGGCATCGACATCGAAGCGGGGTGATCTGAAACGCGGAGGCGGACGATGGTATAGAAGGCAAAGGATTCGTGCAATCGGCTAAACTGCGAGCGCGCCGGCGCCGTGTGATGTGGGAGTGCCGATCAACAACGCAGGAGGAACCATGAACTCGAGAGCGGGCATCTTCGTGCTCGTCGGTCTTTCAGGCATCGTCGCTGCCGCGTCGGCGCAGGATTACCCGACGAAGCCGGTGCGCATCATTGCGCCGTTCGCGGCAGGCGGCTCGACGGACGTGCTGACGCGCCTCGTCAGCGTGAAGCTCGGCGAACGCTGGAACCAGTCCGTGATCGTGGACAACCGCGTGGGCGCGAGTGGAAACATCGGCGCGGAAGTGGTTGCGAAGCTGTCGGCGCCGGACGGGTACACGCTGCTGATGGCAGGGGCGCCGCACACCATCGGCGTCAGTCTCTTCAAGAACCTGCGCTACGACCTCGAGAAGGATCTCGTGGCGATCGCGAACGTCGCAACGTTCCCAGCCTGATCGTTGCGCATCCGTCGCTGCCGGCGAAAAGCGTGAAAGAGCTGATCGCGCTCGCGAAATCCCGGCCCGGCGAGTTGAACTTCGGCTCGCCGAACATCGGTTCGCCCAACCATCTCGGCATGGAGCTCTTCGCCACGATGGCGAACGTGAAGATGGTGCACATCCCGTACAAAGGCGGTTCGGGCCAGATGGTCGGCGACCTGCTCGCGGGCCACGTGCAGCTCGCGTCGATGGGATTCCCGCCCGCGATCCCGCAGGTTAAAAACGGCAAGCTGCGGGCCATTGCCGTAACCGGCGCGCAACGCTCGGCGCTGCTGCCGGATGTTCCGACGGTCAGGGAATCCGGACTGCCGGGTTACGAAGTGACGTCCTGGTACGGTCTGTTCGCCCCGGTCGCGCTCTCGAAAGACATCGTGAACAAGGTGAGCAACGACGTTCTGTCATTCCTGAACGCACCGGACTTCAAGGAGCGGCTCGCAACGCTGGGCGCGGAACCCGCGCCGATGAAGCCCGACGAGTTCGCGCGCTACGTGCGGGCAGACATCCAGAAGTGGGCGAAGGTGGTGAAAGCGTCCGGCGCGAAGGCGGAATAGTTCAGCCGAGCGCCGGGGTGATCCGCGCGTCGGCGACGCGCTGCAAGGAAAGGAGGTTACGGAGGGGAAACGTCGCTTAGAACTACCTTTCTTTCGGTGAGCGGGGGCTGCGGAGCAGCGGGGTCCCCGCGAGCGAAACATTCCGGGCGTTCGTCAGTATTTCCATCAAGATGTGCGAGGCCCCCAGCAGAACGAGCGAGGCCCGAGCCTTCAGGCGAGCGCCGCCTATTCGCCCTTGATCCCGGCGGTCTTGATCACCCGCGCCCATTGCGCGTTCTCCGACTTCAGGTGCGCCGCGAACTGCTGAGGCGTGCCGCCGACCGCTTCGGATCCTTCCGCCGCGAGCCGCTTCTCCATATCGGGTGAATTCATCGCTTTGGCGGTCTCCGCCGCCACGCGATCGACGACCGCAGCCGGCGTCCTGCCCGGCGCGACGAGGCCATACCAGTTGACGACGACCACGCCCTTCACTCCGGCTTGCCCGAACGTCGGCGTATCCGGAAGCGCCGCTACCCGTTGCGGGGGCGTGACGGCGAGCGCCCGCAGACGTCCCGCCTGGATATGCGGGATCGACGAGATGATCGTCGGAAACCCGCTTTCGACGCGGCCCGCGACGAGGTCCGTGTAAGCGGCGCCCATGCCCTTGAACGGCACGTGGATCATCTTCGTGCCGGTCGCGATCTGAAACAGCTCGCCGCTCATGTGGATCAGACTGCCGATGCCCGAGGAGCCGTAATTCAGCTTGCCGGGATTCGCCTTCAGATACTGAACGAACTCCGCGACGTTCTTCGCCGGAATCTTCGGGTGAATGATGAGCACGTAGCCCTGCGAAGTCGCCTGTGAGATCGGGACGAAGTCGCGCACGATGTCGAAGCGCGAGTTGTAGAGAATCGGATGCACGACCGTGGTCGCACTGATCATCATGAGCGTGTGGCCGTCGGGCGGTGCCGCGGAAAGAATCTCCAGCGCGACCTGACTCCCGGCGCCCGGACGGTTGTCGACGACGAACGTCTGTCCGAAGGCGTCACTGAATTTCTGGGCAAGCCCGCGCGTGACGGTGTCCATGCCTCCGCCCGCGGCAAGCGGCACGATGATGCGAACCGGCCGGATGGGATAGCTCTGCGCGTGCGCCGGCGTCAACGCAAACGACACAGACACTGCGACGAGTACCATGCGGCTGATATTCGCAGTGCAATCGTTCTAAGCTGCATAAAACCTTTCTGATGAGACCGAGGCTATGTTTCGATCGACGCGGTGTTAACGAGGAGGGCTCATGAACGGCGAGGCGGCACGCGTCGGGCGACCTTACCACACGCCGCGCTCCTCGCGGTACGCCGGTGGTCGCTCGCGATTCCCGGATCGAAACGGTCGCCAAAACGAGAACACCCCGCGCCCGCGGGGTGTCCGGCCGCACTGCTGCTGCAACCTGGTCTACGAGCAGAACTTCGTGACGGCCACGGGCTGCGTTGCTTCCTTGCCTTCCCAGAAGATCAGCTTCTCGTTGATGCCGCGCGACACGAGATAGTCCTTGACGGCTTTCGCACGATCTTCCGACAGCGACTTCGGCGCCGACTTCGCTTCGAGCCGGTCGGTGTGGCCGGCGACGATGACGGCATTCACCTGCACCGCGCGTTTCTTGAGCAACGCGAGCAGCCCGTCGATTTCCTTCTGGCCTCCGGGCTTCAGTGTTGCACTCGACCGATCGAACGCGTCATTACCCTGCACGTAGATCGACTCCTCGAACGGCGCCATCTCGACTTTCGGCTTGGGGGCGGGCTTGTCGGCGGCAGGCTTGTCGGCCTCGGGCTTCGCAGCTTCGGGCTTTGGAGCGTCGGGCTTCGCTTCCTGCGGTTTGGCCTCGGGTTTCTTCGCGGGCGGTTTCACTACCAGCCCCACGACTTCCACCACGACTCTGCGGTTCGGCTGCAGGCATTCCGCGAGTTGCTCGGGGGACATGGAAGGTTGATCCGATGTCGCGGCGCAGGAAGCGAGCACGACAGCCGAACAGGCGTATAGCAGTTTCTTCATTCTCTCTCTCCTTGATTCGAACGCGTGGTGAACCCGTTCTGATGAACGCGCGGTGCGGGCAATCCACACCCTGCGGGCCGGAATCTAACCGGAAATCGCCCTTCGCGACAGTGCCCACGTCCGTACTGTGGCACATCGGTTCGTGCGCGACAGCCGGCGTTCGACATAGAATGCAATGCGGGACGCGTGTGCATGCCCCTCATGCGTGCAAGTACATCGAACGATAGACGGCGAACTACCTATGTTGCTCCGTGCACTGATTACGTCACTTCTCGCGTTCGCATCCGGTGCCACCTCGGCGCAGGGTTTTCAGCCGACGCGTCCGGTCGAGATCGTCGTCCACAACGCGCCAGGCGGCGGTGCGGACGTGCTCGCGCGCTACATGACGACGCTTTTCGAGAAGCAGAAGCTCCTGCCGGTCCGCAGCGTGGTCAACAACCGGCCGGGCGGCGGCAGCGCGACGGCAATGGCGTTCATCGCGGAAAAGAAGGGCGAGCCTCATACGATCGCGCTCTACACGTCCGCGTGGATCGTCACTCCGATGCTCGCCGAAGAAGTGAAGGTGAGCGTGTGGGACATGACTTTCATCGCGCAGCTCGTGAAAGAGCCCTCACTCGTGATGGTTAAGGCGGATGCGCCCTACAAGACGATGAGGGAGTTCATCGAAGCCGCGAAGCGGGAGCCCGGCAAGCTCAAGCAGGCGGGCGGATCGGTGCAGACGCGAGGCAACTTCCTGCGGCTCATCCTCCAGAAGTCGACCGGCGCGCAATGGTCGTACAGTCAGCTTTCCCGGCGGCGGCGAACGTCTTGCGGCGCTGCTCGGAGGTCACGTGCAGCTCCTCATGGCGGAGCCGCAGGAAGTCGCGGAACATCTGCGCCGCGGCTCGGTGCGCGTGATCGCACAGATCTCGGAGAGCCGGCTGCCCGGATTTCCGGACGTGCCGACATTGCAGGAGGCGGGCTTCCCCGTGTGGAGCGCTCCGACGGTGCGCGGCGTCACCGCGCCGCCGGGCATCTCGCGCGCGGCGGTCAGCTACTGGGAGGATCTCTTCGCCCGGCTCGTGAAAACGCCGGAGTGGCAGAAGTATCTCGCGGAGAACCACTTCGAAGAAGGGTTCCTGCGTAGCGAAGAAACGGCGCGCGCCACGAAGGAGTATGCGGACCGCATGCGCGACGTGCTGAGAGAGGCGGGACTGAAGACTTATCGGTAGTGCGGGCTCTGGTCAGTTCGCGTTACAAATCACACCGCAACGGATCGTCGACCTCGTCAGTAAAGGCAGCGCACAGAGTGGCCCAGGCGGTGAAGCAGGCAGGCATCACGCCCGAGTGACGCGCGCCGCTTCAGTCTTGATACATCCTCAATGCCCGGCGTTCGCCGATCGCGTCGCCTTCCACGCGCCGGAGGTCATGCCGGCCAAGCGTCCCTCGATGACGTCGCCTGCGACGCGGCCGGTGTATTTCGTGTTGCCGGCGGTGAAGCTGATCCGATCGCCGCGCAGGCGGGCGTTGGAGATCTTCATGACGGTGCTTCCGTTCTTGAACGTGCCCGAGACCATCTGGAACTTCTGTTCGAGCGTGAGCTCGCCGTTCGGCAGCCGCCACGTGCCGGCAACCGGCGCGGGCACGATGTAGAGGAACGCCGTGCACCAGCTCCCGCACTCGCCTGTCGACTTGCCGGTCTCGTCCGCTTCCCAGCCTTCGATGCCGAAGCCGTTCGCGACGATGCGCGAGCCGGGTTTGAGCGCGAGGAACTTCGGCGTTAGCCGGCGCAGATTCTCCGGCAGCAGGAAGAGCGCCATGACGGTCGCCTGGGAGATGTCGGCTTCGTACATGTCGCCCTGAACGAACTGCGCTTTGTCGGCGACGCCTTCCTTTTCGGCGCTCCTGCGCGATAGCTCGACCATGTTCGGGTTGAATTCGACGCCGAGGCCGCGGGCGCCGCGTTTCGCTGCGGCGATCACGTTTCGGCCATCGCCCGAACCCAGGTCGATGACGAAGTCCTTCGGCGTTACCTTCGCCATGTCGAGCATCTTCTCCGTGAGCGCGAGCGGCGTGGGCACCCAGATCACGTCCTTGCCTTCCTGTCCCACGACGGGCTCGAACGCCTTGTCCTCACTCTGTGCGAGTGCGGTCGGCGCCGTCCAGAAGAAGCTCGTGGCGACGAGCGCGGCAGACGCGAGCCTCGCGAGCTCTCCATGTTTCTTACGAATCTGTTCGTTCACTTCTGCATCTCCCTACCTGACGATTGCATGGCTTTTCCTGAAAGCCGATTGATTGAAGCCGCGCCGCCCTCGCTCAGGGCACTTTCTTCGCCGTCCACGTGCCGTTCGTACCGCCTTTCGCAGTGCCGGTGATCACGTCTCCGTTAACGCGCCCGCTGTATTGCGTCTGTCCCACCGTGAAGGTGATCTGGTCGCCAAGGAGCCGTCCCTTCTCGACAGGCGCATTCGCGCCGTCGACCGAGTACGTCCCCGATACCATCTGGAACTTCTGGTCGAGGCTCAACTCGCCGCCGGGCACCTGCCATGTGCCCGAGACTTTCGCCGGCACGATATACAGAAGGGCCGTGCACCAGGCGACGCACTCGCCGCTGGTTCTTTGCTGCGCGTCCGGTTCCCACCCTTCGATGCCGTAGTGATTCAGCACGATGCGCGTGCCGGGTTTGAGATCGAGGAATTTGGGTGTCAGGCGCCGCAGGTTGTCGGTGAGAAGAAAGAGCGCGAGCACCGTTGCCTCTGAAATGTCGGCTGCGAACATGTCACCCTGGACGAACTGTGCGCGCTCGGCAACGCCTTCTTTCGCTGCGATCTGTGTCGAGAGCGCGACCATGTCCGCGTTGTATTCGACGCCGAGCGCTTTCGCACCGCGCTTCGCGGCGGCGATCACGTTGCGTCCATCGCCCGAGCCCAGATCGATCACGAAATCCTTCGCCGTGACCTTCGCCATGTCGAGCATGGTTTCGACGAGCGCGGGCGGCGTGGGCACCCAGACCACGTCCTTGCCGGCCTGGCCGACGGTGGGGGCGAACGGCTCGTCCGCTTTCTGCGCGAGGGCCGGGATGGAAAAGACCGATACGGCGCATGCGGCGAGCAGAGTTGACTTCCAGTGCGAGAGACTCAAGTGGATTCCTCCAAAAGCGAGTGGCAGAAGGGCGAAGTCTAAAGCAATTGGCACGGCGGATGAGAGGGCGGCTCGCTCGCATCCGGCTACCGGTGTGTGTCGGGGAGCAGCGACTGTCGCCGGGCAGCGTTGCCCGCGGTGGAAGGACCGAGAGCAAGCGATGATCTTCCATTCGTGAGCGCTTCGCCGTGAGGTCCGCGACGTCTCCAGCGGACGCATCGTCGGTGCCGTCTCGCACCATTGGCATTGCGTAAGTCGGCGCGGTCAGGTTCTCGACGTCTCGAGCGGCGCGTCGTCCGTTCCCGTCTCGCCAAGGCGCGTGCGGGGCGACTCGTCCGGGGGCGAATCATCCGGAAGATCGGACTCTGTTTCCACCGGAACGAAATCGTGCGGCAGGAATCCGCCCGACTGATGCCGCCAGAGCCGCGCGTAATGACCGTTCAGGCGCAAGAGGTCCTGGTGCGAGCCCTGCTCGACGATGCGCCCCTGGTCCATGACGATCAGCCGATCCATGCGCGCGATCGTGGACAGGCGGTGCGCGATCGCGATGACGGTCTTGCCTTCCATGAGTCCGAGAAGCTGTTCCTGGATGGCGAGTTCGGCCTCGCTGTCGAGCGCGGACGTCGCCTCGTCCAGCACGAGTATCGGCGCGTCCTTGAGGACCACGCGCGCGATTGCGATGCGCTGGCGCTGGCCGCCGGACAGTTTCACGCCGCGTTCGCCGACATGCGCGTCGTAGCCCGTCCGATCCCGCCAGTCGCGCAGGTCCATGATGAACTCGTGCGCCTGCGCCTTTTGCGCCGCGGCCCGCACCTGCTCGTCGGTCGCGTCGGGCCGGCCGTAGCGGATGTTCGCCGCGATCGAGCGGTGGAGGAGCGACGTGTCCTGCGTGACGACGCCGACCGATGCGCGCAGGCTCTCCTGGGTCACCCGGGCGATGTCCTGACCGTCGATCAGGATGCGGCCAGTTTCCGGTTCGTAGAAGCGGAGCAGCAGATTCACGAGTGTCGATTTGCCCGCGCCGGAACGGCCGACTAGACCGACGCGCTCCCCGGGAACGATCGTGAAGTCGAGATGATCGAGGACTGCGCGCGCATCACTGCGGCCGTAGCTGAAGTAGACGTTCTCGAAGCGGATTTCCCCGCGCGAGACTTCCAGGTCGACCGCGTTCGGACGATCGAGGCCGGTGAGCGGCACGGCGATCGTCTGCATGCCGTCCTGCACGACGCCGATATTCTCGAAGATGCCGGTCACTTCCCAGCTCACCCAGCCGGCCGCGTTCGCGATCTGCCACGCGAGCGGAAGCGCTGTCGCGACGACTCCGGCGCTCAAAGTACCGTTCGCCCACAAAGCGATGCCGATCGCCGCCGTGGCCGTGAGAAGCATCGCATTCATCGCGGCGAGGCAGAACATGAACTTCGAGATGAGCCGCATGTGCGCACCCATCGCGTCCTGATGCTCGTCGATCACCTCGCGCACGTAAGCATCCTCGTCGGCGAGCCGCGCGAAGAGCTTCACCGTGTGAATGTTGGTGTAGCTGTCGACGATGCGGCCGAGCACATGCGAGCGCGCTTCCGAGCTCGCTTTCGCGAGGTCGCGCATCCGGGGCACGAAATAGGCGAGGAACACGACGTAGCCGGCGAACCACAGCAGCGTCGGCGCGGCGAGCCTCCAGTCGGAGATCGCCATCAGCACGAGCGCGGTGACCCCGTAGATCACGATGTAGAAGACGCCCCGGATGCTCGACATCACGCTCTCGCGCAGCGCGTTGCTCGTCTGCATGACGCGGCTCGCGATGCGTCCGGCGAAGTCGTTCTGGAAGAACGGCAGGTTCTGCCGTATGACCTGCCAGTGGCTTTGCCAGCGGATCAGGTTCGTCACCCCCGGGAGCAGTGCGTTCTGGCGCACCGCGACGTCGCCGAGCACGACGAACGGCCTCACGAACAGAATCAGCACGACCATGACGCCGAGTATCCAGGCGTTTTCCGCGAGCGAGGCCTGGCGATCAGGCGCTTCCATGAGCGATACGAGCTTCCCGATGAAAAGCGGGATCGCCGTATCGACGAGCGCGACGGCGAGGCTCGTCAGGAACATGACGCCGTACCAGCCCTTCGTCTGCTTCGCGAAATGCCAGTAGAACGCGACGAGCCCGGCAGAGGGCGGCGTACCGGGCCCGACGCTCGCCGTGCCCCGGATACGTGATTGAAGATAGGTGAACATCAGCGTGGGCTGAGGAAGATCTGCGATTATGTGCCCCGTAGTGTCCGCGCGAGAGCGCGCACCCCGGAAGCGCCGGTTATTCGCGAGCGCCTATCTCGAGACGCTTGCAGATCGGGCGCGGCGGGGGCGGGTAGCGGCGCTGCCGCCGGCTTCCTTCTTAGGAGGTCGCACCAAGCCGCCTCACATCCGGCCTACGTTTTCGGCGCCGGATGAATGTTGTCCACCCAATGCACTTCCTCGGGCTGCTCGACCACCGGGATGTCGAGATTGACCACGACCGGCTCCTGCCCGCTTCTCACGAGCACGCAGGAAAGCGGCTCGTCGTCGTTTGCGTTGATCTCCTGGTGCGGCACGAAGGGCGGCACGTAGATGAAATCGCCCGGCCCGGCTTCGGCCATGAATTCGAGCTTATCGCCCCAGCGCATGCGCGCTTTGCCGCTGACCACGTAGATCACGCTTTCCACCGGGCCGTGGTGATGCGCGCCCGTCTTCGCCTTGGGGTGGATCACCACGGTGCCCGCCCACAGCTTTTCCGCGCCGGCACGCGCGTTGGTGATCGCCGCCGCCCGGTTCATTCCGGGCGTCTGCGCCGTGTTCACGTCGAGCTCGTTGCCGTGCACGACGCGCACGCCGTGGAATTTCCATTTGGAGATGTTTTCCATGTCAGACCTCGATCACTGTCTTATTGCCCATTATGACAGCGGCGGAGATCGATGGGCGCAGCATCGCACCAACACGAACCAGGGCGTGAAGGGCCCTGCAATCAGGAGCAGCGGCCACAGGCTTTCGGATACCGGAACTGCAGCCGAGCTACAGAACCGACCTCACCAGCCCGCCGTCGACGCGGATCGTGGTGCCGGTGATGTAGCTCGAGCGGGCGGATGCGAGAAATGCCACGAGATACGCGAGCTCCCGGGGCTCCCCGATGCGGCCGAGAGCCGTCTCGGCGGCGCGCTCTTGGAGCGCCTGTTCCAGCGGAATGCCGCCTTCCTTCGCGCGCGCCGTCACGTTGGACAGCATACGCTCCGACAGAATGGATCCGGGGCAGACGTTGTTCACCAGTATGCCGTCACGGCCGACTTCGTCCGCGAGACTCTTGGCGTAGGCGACGACACCCATGCGCGTGGCGCCCGACAGCGCGAGGTTCGCAATCGGTTGATACACCGTGCTGGCGAGGATGTTGATGATGCGGCCGCCGCCGTTCTTCTTCAGATGCGGAATCGCTTCGCGTGCCATGCGGCTGAAGAAAAGCAGCGAGCGCTGCACGGCGGTCGCCCACTGCTCTTCGGTCGCAGTCCGCGCGTAGGCGAGCGGCGGCCCGCCGGAATTGCTGACGAGGATGTCGAGCCGGCCAAAGCGTTCCACCGTCGCGGCCACGAGATCTCGGATGGTGTCGTTGCGATCCAGATCACCCGCGATAGCGAGCACATCCACGCCCGTGCTGCCGCGGATCTCCTCCGCGGCTTTATCGAGATCGCTCCGCGAACGGCTGCAGATCGCGAGCTTGGTGCCTTCCTCGGCGAGCGCTTGCGCGCATGCGCGCCCGAGTCCCTTGCTTGCGCCGCCGACGATGGCGACTTTGCTTTTCAACTGAAGATCCATGACGTCCGTCCGTGCAAAGGAAAGCAGGTTACGGAGAGAAACCTTGCTTGGAACCACCCCCGTAATCGTGAGCCGGGGCTGCGGAGCAGCGGGGTCCCCGCTCACGAAGCATTGCGGCGTCAGTCAGTATTTCCATCAAGATGCACGAGGCCTCGAGCAGAACGTGCAGGGCTGCGCATGCGGCGAGTCCCGAGCCGTAGGCGAGCGCCGCCTAAGACCCCATGAAATCCCGCTTCCCGAGCTCGACGCCGTTGTGGCGCATGATGTCGTAGGCGGTCGTGCAATGGAACATGAAGTTCGGCAGCGAGCGGTGCAGGTACAGGTCGATGCCGTTCATCTGCACGTCGCCGGTCGGCCGCTTCACGGTGACGCCCTTTTCTTCGGAGCCGTCGACCTGCTGCGCCTGAATCGTTTTCAGCCACGCGTTCGTCTTCTCGATGCGCTGGAGGAGGTCTGCAAGGCTTTTTTCGTTGTCCTCCATTTTCGGCGCTTCGACGCCGGCGAGACCGGCCGTGCACGCGAGCGCGTGGGCGGTGGCGGCCTGGATCTGACGCGTGAAACTGAACATGTCGGGGTACAAGCGGTAACTCAGAAGCGTGGCCTCGTCGTATTTCTTCTCGGTGTAGAGCGATTGCGCTTTCTTGATGCAGCCGGCGAGGCCGTTCAGGTGTTTGATGAACAGCGGGACAGTGATCTGATGCATGCTGGCCATGTGCAGTCTCCTTTGGTTGCCCTCCCCGACCGCTCCGCTACCTAACGGCTCTCCCCGAGCGCGGGGCGAGGGAAGGATACATCAATCGATCTTCAGCCCGATCGCGCGCACGATCTTGCCGTACTTGTCGATTTCGGTCTTCAAATAATGCGCCATCTCCTCCGCAGTCTTGCTGGCGGGTTCCACGCCGATCGCCGTGAAACGCTCGCGCACGTCGGGTGCGTTGACCGCTTTCGCAAGCTCCGCATCGAGGCGGGCGATGACGTTTTTCGGCGTTCCGGCCGGCGCGAAGACGGCGTTCCACAGCAGGTGTTCGTAGCCGGGGACGCCCGCTTCCACCATCGTCGGGATGTCGGGTGCGATGGTCGTGCGTTCGCCGCTGGTCACGGCCAGCGCGCGCACCTTGCCCGCGCGTGCCAGCGGCAGGGCCGAGCCCATGCCGCCGAAGTAGGCGGCGATCTGCCCGCTGATCACGTCGAGGCCTGCCTGCGCGCCGCCCTTGTACGGCACGTGAACCATCTCCGCGCCCGTGATCGACCTGAAAAGCTCGTACGCGAAATGGTCCGAATTGCCGGCGCCGGTGGAGGCCACATTCAATGCGCCCGGCTTCGACTTCACGAACGCGACGAACTCCTTCACCGACTGCACCGGAAGCGACGGATTCACGATGAGCAGATGCGGACCGGCGGCCGCTTCGCCCACCGGCACGAGATCGCGCAGCACGTCGTAGTTGAGCTTCGAGTATGCCGTATGCGCCACCGCGATTCCGGTGTTGGCGTAGAGAACGGTGTAGCCGTCGGGAGCGGCCTTCGCGACGAGCTCCGCCGCTATGTTCCCACCTGCGCCCGGACGATTGTCGAAAACGACTGGTCGTCCGAACCTTTCCGAGAGCTTGTTCGCAACCACGCGTCCAACGACGTCGCTCGAGCTCGCCGGAGGGAAACCGATGAGCATGCGCACGGGTCTCGTGGGATAGGACTGCGCCAGGACGAGGGAAGCTGCCGCCAGTGTCGTGACGCCGAGCGCTGCGGCCGTCAGAGACTTTCCGAGCATCGACACTGCGCGAGACCCCATCGAATCAGCTTCTTGCCGGGTTGCGGTACAGGAACGCGGTCACGAGCGAGAGCACCACGACCACTACGGTGTCGAACACGATCTGTTTGACCACGGTCGCACCGGGCATGGGCTGAACGACATAGTAGATCATGTACCAGGGGACGACGGTGAGAAGCGCGATGGCGATCCCGAAGCGCAGCCCCTGCGCGAACCACGGCTTCGCCTCCACGCCCCGGGAATAGATCCACACGAGGGCGCCCGCCATGAGCGCATGCGCGACGATCATGAACGGAAAGTACTGCTGTGCGTCCTCCTGCGGCCGGAACAGATTCTGAACGGCCGAGTAGTCGGCGTGGAGCAGCGTTTCGTGCACCACGAAACTGCCGGCCATCCACAGGACGAAGACGACGATCCACGCGAGCAGAAATCTCTTGTTCATGCGTCCTCCCCCGGCGATCCGTGCTGCCACGCGCACGTCATTCTGCCGATGCGGCACGATAAACTGCCGCGGCCGGAAGCACAATTCCCCGGGGCCACAGATATCTGATCGCAGCAGCAGAACAAGGGATAGGCCATGATCATAGAAGAACGCATGTATACGCTCCACACTCACCGTGTGCCGGATTTTCTGAAGATCTACGAACGGGAGGGGCTCCCAATCATCACGGGCCATCTCGGCAACATGATCGGCTTCTACGTGAGCGAGGTCGGCATGCAGAACATGATCGTTCACATGTGGGCGTACGAAGACTGGGAAGACCGGGAGCGCCGCCGCAAGGCGCTCTTCAGCGATCCGCGCTGGCTCGCCTACCGCGTCAAGAACGAGGAAAAGATTCTGCTGCAGGAAACGCGCATCATGAGGTGCATCCGCGGCGCCGCCGGGCACGTGTGGAATGAGCAGCCGCGCCGGACGTTCGGGACGCCAGCCCCTGCTCGGCGGCGAGGGCGGTCGTCACGCACAGTAACGCGGCGATCGCGGCGAGAAATCGGCCCATGCCTTCGAAAAATGCCGTCGTCGGCCTTTGCGACCCTCCGGGCCTCACGCCCGCGTCAGCTTTCGCAGCGCTCTCACGTCCTCCGTCTCCTCGAGCTTCCATACCGCTTCGATAAGCTGCTTCGCGCGGGTCCTCTTGATGATCGGCCGGAGGAGGTTGAAGGATTTCTCCTCGACTTCCTCGCGCGTCATCGGGTTGGCGGGCGTTCCGCGCACGTTCTGTGTGTGATGGTGCAGCACGCTGCCGTCGCGAAGTGTCACGTCGACTTTACCCTGGCGGATTGGAAGCGCCGCCTGAAGCTCGTCGTCGCCGAGAAGCTCCACGCGGTTGCGCATCTCGAGGACATCCGGCGCGTTCATGCGCGCGATGTCGTGAGCGGCTTCGAGCGAGGCCGTGCCATCGATCAGCATGACGGACACCATGTATTGCATGTTGATGTCGGGCATGTGCCGGTTGTTCGTCGTGCGTGCACCCTGCTGAGACACGCGAACCACCACTTTCTCCACGTCGCGCGCCTTCAACTTGTGCTCCTTGATGAGCGTGCTCAGTGAATCGAGCGGGGCCTGGATGGGGCTGCCGACGGTCCAGCGTTTGATGTTCGTATTGAGGATCTCGTAGGTTTCGCCGAGTGCACGCGTGAGAAGCTCCGGGTTCGCATTCGTGGAACTGAACGCATGGAACAGGCTCCGTTCGCCCGAGAACACGTCGTCGATGCCGGTCATGCCCGAAGCGACCATGGTCGCCGCCGTGGCGCCGTTGCGAGCCGGCATGCCGCCGAAGATGAAGGCTTTCTCGATGTGCTCGGTGTCGCGCGCGTAGTTCGAAAGGCCCGAAGCCTGCTGGCTGGTGTAGGACAGCATGTGCCGTACTTGCCGCTCGTCGAGGCGCGCGAGCGACCCGCATGCCGCGGCTGCACCGAACATCGTGCCATGCGCGTGCGTGTCGCGGCCGGATGCCGCAAGCGCGTAGCCGCCGAGCGCGGGTGACACGCGAGACGAGATGTCGTAGCCGAGTGCGATCGCGCGGAGCAGGGCGGTGCCGGATGCGCTTTGGCGCTCGGCCATCGCAAGGGCGGCGGGAATGATCGCGCAACCGGGATGCGTCAGCGACGGCGCGTGCGAATCGTCAGTCTCGTCCGCGTGCGCGAGCATGCCGCCGGCAAGCGCGGCGTTGACCACCGTCGTTACGATGCGCGAGCCGGGGATCGAGGCTTCCTTCGTCCCGCCCTGCGCTTTGATGTAGGCGATCGCCTTCTCACCCGGAGGAAGATGCGAGCCGGAGATCATCGAGGCGAGCGTATCGAGCAGATGGTATTTCGTCTTCTCGGTAACATTGTCGGGCAGCGGCTTCCCGCCTGCTTCGACGATGTACCGGGCAACAGTTTGCATGACAGCGGAGATGCTGTCGGGATTGTTCATGCTTGTTTCCCCTCACCCCACCCCTCTCCCTGTGAGGGGCGAGGGAGATTTGGTTGATGCAGCCCTGCCCGCGCCGGCCAGGGACGTGTACGTCATTCCGGCGCGACACCGGAATTCAGGCGGGCGTTCGCTGCAACGCTGCCTGCCGTGGTGCTCAGCGCGAATCGTTCAGGGCTCGATCCCGAGCAGCTTCGCGGCGGTGCCGCCGAGCATCGCGATGCGTTCCTCGTCCGTGAAGCCCGGTGCGTCCATGATGTGCGTGACGGGGTCTTCGTGCCACGGGATCGGATGGTCGGTGCCGATCACGAGCTGGCTCGATCCGACTTCGGCCGCGAGGTGCCGCAGCATCTCGGACGTGAAGACGAGCGTGTCGTAATACATCGTCCTCAGGTACTCGGTGGGCTTCTTCTTCAGCTTGATCTCGGGATTGCAGTTCCATGGCGCGACCCGGCACGGATGGTCGGAGCGCGGGGCATACGAGGGCAGGAAACCGCCGCCGTGCGCCGAGCACACCTTCAACTTCGGGAACTTGTCGAGCGTCCCTTCGAAGATCAGCTTCGAGAGACAGATCGTCGTGTCGAGCGGGTTGCCGATCGTGTTCGCGAGCCATCCATTGCCCTTGAACCGCTCGTTCAACTGCGGCGTGCTTTGCGGATGGATGAAGACGAGGACGCCGAGGTCCTCGCATTTCCTCCAGAACGGATCGAACTTCGCGTCGGAGAAATCGGAGCCGGCGCAGCTCGCGCCCACGGCCGCTCCGCGCAGACCCAGTTTTTTGACCGCGTGCTCGAGTTGCTGTGCGGCGAGCTCGGGGGCCTGCAACGTCACCGACGCGAACGCGACCAAGCGATCGGGGTACGTGGCGCACATTTCGGCGAGCGCGTCATTCTGGATACGGCAGATTTCGACCGCGAGATCGCGCTCTTCGCGATACCAGAAGGGATTGATGCTGAGCGCTTCGATGTCGACGCCCTGGCGATCCATCGCGGCAATCCGCTTCGGGCCGACTTCGTCGAGGTCGGGAAACTGGTGGTTCTCGATGGTCCGGCCGATCAGCTTCAGCGCCTCGGTAACGAGACAGTGAGCGTGGACATCGATCGTCTTCACACGCTTGCCCTTGATGACGACCTGGCGGCGTTGTCCGCCTGCCTGAGATTGAGCGGCGGCTGCGTCGGTCACGGTGCAGCCGGTGAAAAACAATGGCGCTTCGGTGCGGGTATTGCCTGTGGTCATGGATGTCTCCTGGTTATTCGTGGCGGAACGGCAGCTTCGGATACGTCGCCGCGTTCACGTTGACGAATCGCCCGACATGAGGAGCAGCGTGGGACGGCAGCGGGAGAGGCGAGGCTCAGACAGCCCTACGCCGGCGCGAACATCGGCACCGATGTCCCGTTCTCCGATTTCTTGAACACCACTTTGACTTTCTGCCCGATGCGGATCGTGTCGAGATCGCAATCGACGATGTTCGTCATCATCTTCACACCCTCGTCGAGCGTCACGTAGGCGATGCAGTAGGGCGTGGGCCCGCCGCGGCGCGTGACGCTATAGGTGTAGATCTCGCCCGTGCCCTTCGCCTGCACCCATTCGACCTTGTCGCTCCAGCAGAAGGGACACAGCGCGCGCGGATAGTGATGCACTTCGCCGCAGCCGTTGCACTTCTTCAACATGAGCTTGCCTTCCGCGGCGGCGTCGAAGTAAGGCTGGTCGCCGGGATTCATCGCGGGATCACGGATTTTTCTTTCCTGGTATTGGGTCGCCATCGCTCTTCCTTTCCCGATCTTTGTTATGCGCGTTCCATGATGAGCGTCGCTGCGCCATGACGGTGTCCGATCGCGCCGCCGGTCCCGTGCGCGAGCGCGAGGTTGCAGTTCGGCACCTGCACTTTCGGGTGCGCCTCGCCGCGCAACTGGCGCACCGCTTCGATGATCTTCGTCATGCCGCCGCGATTCGCGGGATGGTTGTTGCACAGACCGCCGCCGTCCGTGTTGAACGGCAGCTTGCCCGAGCCCGAGATGAGATTGCCGTCGGCGACGAACTTTCCGCCTTCGCCTTTCTTGCAGAAGCCCAGGTCCTCGATCTGCAACACGACCGTGATCGTGAAGCTGTCGTAGATCGACGCATACTTGATGTCGCCCGGTTTGACGCCGGCTTCTTCGAACGCGCGAGGACCCGTCCAGGCCGCGCCCGTGTACGTGAGATCGACCTTGCCGCCCATCTGGTGTTTCGTCGATTCGCCGGCGCCGATCAGGTTCACGACGGGGCGCTTCAGCGACTTCGCGACCTCGGGCCGCGCGACGACCACTGCACCGCCGCCGTCGCTTACCACGCAGCAGTCGAGCCGGTGCAGCGGATCCGAGATCATCGGCGAGTTGACGACTTCCTCGACGGTGACCAGGTTCTTCAGCATCGCGTTCGGGTTGTGCTGCGCATGATGCGAGGCCGCGACCTTCACCCACGCAAGTTGCTCGCTCGTGGTCCCGTACTCGTGCATGTGCAGCATCGCGCACATCGCATACAGATTGACCGTTACCGGGCTGTAAGGCATCTCGAACGGCGCATCGGGCAGGTTGACGCCGCGGTCTCTCACCTGAGTCCCCGAGCTGCCTTCCGAATTCGGCCTTCCCGCGAGCGTGACGAGAGCCACGTTGCATTTGCCCGCCGCGACCGCTTCCGCGGCGTGCGCGACGTGAACGAGATACGAGCAGCCGCCCATGTCCGTCGAATCGACATGCCGGAGCTTGTTCAGGTTCATGTAGTTCGCCATGCTCCAGACGTTCGCTCCCGGCGCGTCGCCCGCGCAGAAGTAGCCGTCGATATCGCGGACCGACAGTCCCGCGTCTTCGATCGCGCCCTTCGCGACTTCCGCATGAATCTGGGCGACGGACTTGTCCGGCGCCTTGCGCAGCGGGTGCTCGTAGACGCCCGCGATGCAGGCCTTGTTCTTGATCGTCATTGCGGTGATTTCCCTTTGGTGGTCGGCGCGGGCACAACGGGCCGAGCTGTGGTTCTTCGAATTCCGGCAGTGCGTATGCTATACCGAGCCACAGAATGATTGCCAGCTCGTCCGCATCCCGGACTCCCCTCTATCTCACCTACGGTCTGATGCTCTTCGGTTTCGCGAGCATCAGCTCCTCTCGCATCGCGATATCGCTCTATGCGCTTCACCTCGGAGCCGCGGCGTCGACCGTCGGGCTCCTCGTCGCGTGCCTCTACATTTTTCCCGTGCTCATCTCGTGGCACGTCGGGCGTCATTCGGACCGCGTCGGTTCGCGCTGGCCGCTTCTCTTCGGCGCGGCGAGCGGTGCCTGCGCCATGCTGATTCCGTTCTTCTTTCAGAACCTCGCTGCTCTGTTCGTCGCCGCGACCCTGATGGGAATTGCATTCACGCTCTACAACGTGCTGCTGCCGAACATCGTGGGACTGCTGAGCGAACCGAGCGAGCGCGCGCGCAATTTCAGCAACGCGAGCCTCGTCGGTGCGACGACGCTCTTCTGCGGTCCGCTGTTCGCCGGCATAGCAGTGGATTACGGCGGCCATGCGTTCGCCTGCCTGTGCCTCGTATCGCTGTCGGTCGGCGCGGCGATTCTGCTTCTCGTGTGGGGCCATGCTTTGCCGGGCGGGACACCCGCGGGCGGCACGTCCGTAAGCATCCGGGAAACGCTGCGCGATCCGCAGATCGTTCGTGCGCTCGTGAGCAGCAGCCTCGTGCAGGTCGGACAGGATCTGTATCAGTTCTACATTCCGGTCTATGGTTACGGCATCAACCTCTCGGCGTCCGCGATCGGCGGGCTACTCTCGCTGATGGCCGCGGCGTCCTTCGTCGTGCGCTTCGTTCTGCCCCATCTCATCGCGCGATTCGGCGACGAAAGACTTCTCGCTTACTCGTTCTTGATCACGGCGGCGGGCTTCAGTCTCTTTCCCTTCTTCGAGAGCGTGATCGCGCTCGGCGTGATCTCTTTCGTTTTCGGGCTGGGCATGGGTTGCGGACAACCCATTACCACGATGTTGATCTTCAGCCGGTCGGCGGAAGGCCGGTCGGGCGAGACGCTCGGCCTCAGGCAGGCCGTGAACAATCTGCTGCGCGTACTGGGACCCAGTGTGTTCGGAGTGGTCGCCTCTGCGCTGGGCCTGGCCGCGGTGTTCTGGATCAGTGCCGCGATGATGGGCGGAGGGGCGGTCGTGTCGAAGCCTCGACGTGACGTGCAGAAGCTATAGCGGCGAGGGCTGGAACAGTTTGATATGCGACGAATCCATGAGTCAGGACATCAGCGGCGTCTCAGGTCTTCCAGGACCTGTTGGGCGTTGCGTCCGGCGTTCACCCCGACGTAGACCTGCGCCACCTTGCCGTCGCTGTCGATGAGGAAGGTGTTGCGCTTGGCGAACTTGAGAATTCCGAAATCTCGTATCGAGCCATAGCGGGCGCTGACCGCACCCCTCGTGTCCGAGAGCAGAGGGAACGCAAGCTTGTACTTCACTGCGAACGCGGCGTGGCTCTTCGTGCCGTTCACGCTCACGCCACACACGGCTGCGCCCAGCGCCTCGAACTCGCGCATGGAATCGCGGAAGCGCATGGCCTGCTCAGCGCAGCCGGGCGTGTCGTCCCGCGGGTAGAAGTAGAGCACGAGCGGTTTGCCGCGGAACTCTCCGAGCGTGCGCACATCTCCGTTCTGGTCGGCGAGTGAGAACGGGGGCGCCTGTTCGCCCGGTCGCGGCCGCTTGCGGTTGATGCGGCGGTCGTGGACCCAGAAGAATGCTGCGGTCGCAACCACGACTGCGATTGCAATCAGGACGGCCATCTATACACCTCGGTTCGTTCGTCTCGGGAATCCGCGACGTGGTTCGCGGGGCGCTTCGGACCGCACGCGTCGCCTGGTTCCATGCCGCATCATACGCAAGGCCCCGTGCGCAGGCTTGATCGCGATCCCTTCGCGAATGCGCTGAGCTCCACCTGCGCGAGACGTGGACAGCGCCCTCCCGCCCTGTATAGCATCGCCGGTTCGCAAACACCCCTGATCGCCGTGTAGAGCGGCGCAATCGCCGGGGTTAGAAACGAAACGGACAAGACTGTGCAACGATCGATGGGAGCGTTACTCGCGACGCTGATGCTGCTCGCGGCGAGCCACGCGGCGACGCAAGACGGTTACCCGAACCGGCCGATCCGACTGCTGGTGACGTCGGCAGCGGGGGGCACGGGCGATACGCTCGCGCGCGCGGTGATGAAGGTGGCCGAGAAGGATCTCGGAGCGACGGTCGTCGTCGACAACCGTCCGGGCGCGACGGGGACGATCGCCGCCGACACGGTCGCGAAGGCCGAGCCCAACGGCTACACCCTGCTTCAGACCTCGTCCTCGATCGTGACGATCGCGGCAGCGGGGAGGAAGCTCCCGTATGACGTGATCCGCGATTTCGCACAGGTGACGAGTCTCGCGGCCGCCGAAGGCTACATCGTGCTCGTCAATCCGAACGTGAAGGCAGCTTCGGCACAGGAGCTGGTCGCGCTTGCGAAAGCGGCGAATCTGCTGTACGGCTCGCCGGGCAACGGCAATCCGATCCACTTCATGACCGAAGCGCTCAACCGGCGCGCGGGCATCACGATGACGCACGTGCCTTACAAGGGGCTCGCGCCGGCCATCGTCGCGTTGATCGGCGGCGAGATCAACGTCCTGCTGGCGCCGGCGCTCGCGACGCGCCAGCACATCGAAGCGGGACGGCTGCGTGCGCTCGCGTCGGTGAGCGCGAAACGCATCGCGTCGTTGCCGGATCTGCCGACCGTCGAGGAGGTCGGTTTCAGAGGCTTGACCCTGCTCGGCGGCTGGCAGGGCGTGTTCGCACCGGCAAAGACGCCGCCTGCGATCATCGCAAAGCTCCAGGGCGCGATCGCCAGAGCCGTGCATACCGACGAGGTCGAAACGTTTCTGCGGAAGGGCGGATACGTGCCCGACGGCCGCAGCTCTGCCGAGTTCAGGCAGCTCGTCATTTCCGATTTCAAGCGGTTCGGCGATCTCGCCCGCACCGCCAACATCAAAGCGGAGTGAGTTCCATCGTGTTCATCACCGATTCGCAGGTTCATCTGTGGCTCGACGAATCGCCCGAGCGCCCGTGGATCATGGGCCGCGGCATCAACGAATGTCTCGAGTGGCCTGCGTCGGCGCCGAAGCCCGCCCCCGAGCGGGCCGAAGGTGCTCAGGGAGCCGTGAAGGCGCCTGCATGAAGATCGCAGTCGTCGAGGATTACGCCGACGTCTTCAGGCGTTCGCGCGCGTATGCGCGTCTGGAGGGCCACGACGTCCGGATTCACACGGAGCCCGAGACCGATCTCGGGACGCTCGCGGAGAAGCTCGGGGATGCCGAGGTCGTCGTGCTAACCCAGCAGCGCACGCGTTTTCCTCGCGCGCTCATCGAGAAGCTCCCGCGGCTGCGCTTCATCAGTCAGACGGGCCGCAACATCGGGCACCTCGATCTCTCCGCGTGTACGGAACGCGGCATCGTCGTCTCCGCGATCGGCGGCGGACAGCCGCATGCGACGGCCGAGCTCGCGTGGGGACTCGCGATCGCCGCGCTGCGGCACATCCCGTACGAAGCGCAGCGGCTGCGTGACGGTTTCTGGCAATCGACCGTGGGCGCGCGCCTCCACGGCAGCACGCTGGGCATCTACGCTTACGGCCGCATCGGGACGCTCGTCGCGCGTGTAGGAGCCGCGTTCGGCATGCGCGTGGTGTGCTGGGGACGCGAAGGCTCGACTGCGCGCGCGCGAGCGGACGGCTTCGAGACTGCTTCCAGCCGTGAGGGGTTCTTCGCCGAATGCGACGTGCTGAGCCTCCACCTTCCGTTTCGCGACGAATCCACTCGCGGCATCGTGACCGCGCGCGATCTCGCTCTGATGAAGCCGACTTCGGTGCTGGTCAACACGAGCCGCGCCGGCATCATCGAACAAGGTGCGCTTGCGGCCGCGCTGCGGGCCGGACGTCCGGGCTTTGCGGGCGTGGACGTGTTCGACAACGAACCCGTCGTCGGCGCATCGGATCCGCTGATTGCGCTTCCCAACGCGCTCTGCACGCCGCACCTCGGATACGCGACGCGCGACACGCTGGAGCATCACTACGCCGATGCCGTCGACCAGATTCTCGCGTTTGCGGCAGGCGCACCGATCAACGTCGCGAACCCGAGCGAATCGGAAAAGCGAGCCAGGCCTTGATGGAGCGCGCGGAAACCCGGCGGCCCTCCTGTGCGAGAATCGGCCGCTGCTTTCAACGAACGTGCCAGTGACCGACGACCGGACATTCCCTCATCCAGGATTCCCCATCCCATGACAAGCCACATCCTGCAGCACCGTATCGCGCTTCATACCTGGAGCCTTGATACCACCCCCCTGCCGACCATTCTCGAGGTTGCGCGTGAGGCGGGGTTTGACGGTCTCGAGACGCGTTACGAAGATTTCAAACGGTGCGCTGC
Source organism: uncultured beta proteobacterium (assembly GCA_963808765.1). Classification (GTDB taxonomy): domain Bacteria; phylum Pseudomonadota; class Gammaproteobacteria; order Burkholderiales; family SG8-41; genus JAQGMV01. The sequence goes on along the minus strand of CAWEHH010000029.1, from coordinate 288,046 downwards.
CGCGGGTCTCTCGGAATCGCGTGTGCTCGACATGATCAAATCGAGTGGGCTCGCCGTCTCCGTGATGGGGACCGAGGTACGGGCTCATGTTTGCGCAGGGAGAAGAGCTGTCGAGGCTTCTCGAGTCTCTTCAGCGAACGTGCGAGCAGGCGCAGGCGCTGGGTTGCCAGATGATCATGGTTGCACCGGGGATGAATACGCCCATCCCGTTCGAACAGGCGGCCGAGAACTTCCGCAAGGGCGGCGAGATGTGCGAACGCTACGGCGTGCGCTTGGCGCTCGAATTCAACTCGCGTCACGCGACCATCAATTCCCTGGAGTCTGCGCGCCGTCTTCTCGCACTCACGAATCATCCGAGCTGCGGGATTTTGCTCGACGCGTATCACATGCACTACAGCGGCCTGCATGGCAGCGCGTTCACTTCGCTGCCGCTGCGCGACTTCTTCACGTTCCAATACAGCGATGCGCCGCCGGGAGAGATGTCGAAGGTGCGAACGGCCGTGGATCGGCTCCCGCCGGGCCGCGGCGTCATTCCATGGAACGAGGTCTTCAAGGGCCTCTTGGAAATGGGCTACGAAGGCTGGCTCAACTACGAAGCGCCCAATCCCGCGGAGTGGTCGCGGCCGCCGCTCGAAGCGGCACGTGAAGCCGTCAGTGCGACGCGCCGGTTGCTCGCCGAAGCGGAAGCCGCGCTCGCCAGCCGCTAACCAACTCGACAAGGCGAAGCCCGCCGGCTCCGGCGGACGCACTTTTCTTCTCTGTGGCCACGTGCGCAGGCCGTTTCCCGCGCTCTGCACGATTGCTGACATCTTCCGGACGGGGCGTCGAGGCGCGCCGCTCCTGTTGGTTGTATCAGATCCCAGGCGCATGTCTGCAAGAGAAGGCTTTCGATTGCGCAGTCTCTCGATCACGCCTGCGTGAGCTCGAGTTAACCCGAAGCGAAGGGGTCGCGGCAAGTGACAATGCTCCGTCGCTCGGCGTGAGCAACGATCGCGACCTGGTGCAGGCGGCAAAGAAGAACAGTATCGGTCGAGCGCAAAGGCGGCGCAGATCGTGGCGGAGTGAGGGAGTCCTCTCTACATCACGAGCTCTGCCTGACCGCCGCATCCCACGCGATATCCACCCGCTCTTCGAACGGCTTGTCCCAGTTCGCGTAGTTCGAACGGTCGACGATCTGCACCGGCAGCATGATCTCCGGCGGCACCTTTTCGCCGCGCAAGTGGCGCAACACGGCTTCCGTTGCAATTGTCGACATGTCCTTCGAGTTGAAATCGACGGTAGCGAGGAGCTTGCCTTCCTTGATCGCGGTGATCGCTTCGGGGATGGCATTGACGCTGACGACCGTCGCTTTCACGCCGGCTTCTTCGAGCGCCGCCATCATGCCGATTCCCATGTCGTCGTTCGCGGCGAGCACGGCGTCGAAGCGAACGCCCGAGCGCAGCAACTCGAGCGCGGCGCGGCGTGCCGGCTCGCGCAGATAGTCTCCGCGGATCTTGCGCACGAGGCGAACGTCGGGGAATTGCTTCAGGGCGTCGTTGAAGCCGCGCACGCGGTCGTTACTCGTAACCGAGCTCGGCACGCCTTCCATGATGACGACCTCGCCGCGCCCGCCGAGGTGCTTGAACAGATAGTTCGCCAGCTCCACACCGATCGCGTAGTCGTCCGCCCCGACATAAGACACCGGGCCCGGTTCGCTGAAGCGGTTCAGCAGACCGACGAGCGGAATGCCGCCCGCGTAGACCTTGCGAAGCGCTGCATTCACCGCGGTGGGATGCACCGGCACGACCACGAACGCGTCCGGCTTGTCCGAGAGCGCCTCGTCGATCAGCGCGATCTGTTCCTCGACGTCGTCGGGCTTGACGGGGACGTAGTGCTTCGTCGTTGCGCCGAAGCGCTGCGCGGCGCGGTCAGCGCCCAGGCGCGCGGCAGCGTAGGCCGGATTGCTGCGGTTCTTGGTGAAGACGGCAATGTTCATCGTATAAACGTGCAGCCTCTAATGTGCCGGGTGGCAAATTCGCCCCATATCCGCGTTGCGGCACCCGCCCGAATGCAGAGCGAATCTATTTCTGACCCGCGCCTTCGCGGGAGTGACGTCGTAGCACGAACTTCTGCATCACGATGAGCTGCGGTGTCCATTGGACTTAGCTCGGTTCAGACGTTGACGACCGTGTCTCCGATCCAGTCGGCGATGTAATCGACACCTACCTGCCGGTTGTCGGCCTGCGCATGGTAGATGCTGCCGTCCTGCGCAGTCAGGATCTTCAGGTGCTTGCGTTTCGAGCCGAGCGCCTCGAAGAGCTTATGGGCGGACGCGACGGGCACCACCTTGTCTTCCTCGGCGTGCACGATCAGGAATGGCATCTCGATTCTCGCCGCAATCTCGCGCAACGAAAAGCGCTCCGCCTTCGTGATCGCCGCATCGCCGTCGTCGATGTGTCCCATGATCCAGCGGAAGTGGAACTGCGATTGCGCGGTGTTCCTGGGATCGCTCTCGTGGCGCCGTTTGATCTCGCGCTGCCAGGCCGCGAGGTCCCAGTGCAGCGCCGCGAAGGCGACGCCCGCGGCATAGCGGTTTTCGAACGCGGCGACCCGACCCGCATAGTAGCCGCCGAAGCTGTAGCCCATGACAACGACCTTGCTGCTGTCGACCTCGCGCCGCGCCGCGACATAGTCGTAGGCAGCCGTCCCCGCTGTTTCGAAGTCGTGGCGCGCGTACAGCTCCCTCAGACGCAGCGACTCGCCTTGTCCCGGGCCGTCGATGGCAAGCGTATTCCAGCCGCGGGCGGCGAATTCGAGGCCGCTGAAGAGGACGCTCATCTCCTTGCAGTTGTCCATGCCGTCGAATACGACGACCGTCGGCGCGCGGCCCGATCCGCCGGGGGCTTTCATGAATAGCGCCGGCAGGGACTTCCCTTCGCACGCCACTTCCACGCGCTCGAGGTTCGGGTAGCGTCGAAGGAGTCCTTTCGTTTGCAAGTCGAGCGATTTGCGGCCGACTTCGCGCTTCTTCTCGCCCGGATAGATGAAGCGCTCGCCGGTGAAGTAGTACATGCCCGCGCGCAGGTATGCATTGCCCGCGCTCATGCGATGGCCGGCCGCTTCGGCCTGGTCCCCGATCGCTTCCAGGCGCGCGCCCATCCGGCACCACTCTTCCTGCCATGCGTCCGGTTCGTGCTGCCGGTCTTTCAACCGCTCACATACCTCGTCGATTTCACCGAGCGCGACGGCGCCGTAGGGCGCCATGCCCTTTGTGACGAGCGCCGCGTTGGACCACACGAAGTTGCCGGGAAACGGAGTGATCCAGGTGCCGGTGTATGACATTCGATGCTCCAAAAACGGGACAGACCCATTTACCGGATAAATGGGTCTGTCCCATTTATCGGTTAACGCTGTCCGTGATCCAGTCCGCGATGTAATCCACGCCGACCTGCCGGTTATCCACCTGTACGTGCTCCGCACCGCCTTCCTCGGCCGTGAAGATCTTGAACGTCTTGTTCTTCGAGCCGACCGCGTCGAACAGTTTCTGTGCCGAATCGAGCGGCACGATGCGATCGTTTTCGCCATGCGCCACGAGGAACGCACATTCGATTCTCTTCGCGACGTCGTGGAGGTTGAACTGCTTTGCCATCTCGACCGCATGATCGAGATCGCGCGCCCCGAACACCCACGGCACCTGAAAGTGCGACTGCGCGCTTTGCTTGGCGTCGCTTCGCGCGGCCGCGCGGATCGTATCGACCCACTCTTCCATGTTCCAGTGCATCGCACCGAACGCGACGCACGCGGCGTAGCGCTTCTCGAAGGCGCAGATGCGCGGGGTATAGTAGCCGCCGAAGCTATAGCCCATGACCGCGACGCGCTTCGGATCGACCTCGGAGCGCTCGACGACGTAGTTGTACGCGGCGGTCCCGGCGACTTCGTAGTCGTAGCGGGTGTTGATGCCGCGCAGCCGCATCGATTCGCCCTGTCCGGGACCGTCGATCGCGAGCGTGTGCATGCCGTGGCGCGCGAACTCGAGGCCGGCGAAGAGCACGCTCATCTCCTTGCAGTTATCCAGCCCGTCGAAGAGAACGACCGTCGGTGCGCGCCCCGGGACACCGGCCGCTTTCATGAAGAACGCCGGCAGCGACTTGCCTTTGTACGGCACTTCGACTTTCTCGACGTTCGGATAGCGCCCCAGGATGCCTTTGGTCTGCAATTCGATCGCCTTGCGGCCGACCTCGCGCTTCTGCTCGCCCGGTACGATGAAGCGCTCTCCGGTAAAGTAGTACATGCCGGCGCGAAGATAGTAGTTCGCAGCGGTCAGCGTGTGGCCGGCGGCCTGCTCCTCGTTCGCCTTGCGCTCGAGGCGTTCGCCCATGGCGCACCATTCCTCCCACCACGCGTGGGGTTCGCTCTCGCGTGCTTTGAGACGGCGACAGACGCGGTCGATCTCTTCGAGCGCGACCGCGCCGTAGGGCGCCATGCCTTTGGTGACCAGCGTCGCGTTCGACCACATGAAGTTGCCCGGAAAGTGGTCGATCCAGGTGCTTTGTTCAGCCATGTCGGAATCCTTCGTCCGTTTACGTAGGTGAGTCGCCTACGTCACAAAATTCCCCTCTCCTTGCGGGAGAGGGGTCGGGGGAGCCGAGCGGTCGGGGAGGGGATTGAGCGCGTCACGTTCTTGTGGATGGCTCAGTGGGTTAGCTGCCGGTAAACCCAGTGCGCGATGTCGAAGAGTCGCCGGTCGTCGTGATGTCGTGCGACGAGCTGCGCGCCGATCGGAAGACCGTGCGGTCCCTTGAACACCGGAAGCGTAATTGACGGCACGTGCATCGTCGTCCAGATCATATACACCCACGGATGAGGCACCGGATGCGTTCCCAGCGTGGCTTCGCCTTCCGCGGACGCCGCAAGGAGCACGTCGTGTCGATCGAGGATCGGCAGCATGAGCTTGCGGCAATGATGCATGTGGATGCGCATTTCCACGTACTTCTCGTACAGGACATTCGAGCCCGTCCTTCACTCGGCCGTTGCGGAACGTTTCGCTGATCTCGTCCCAGTGATTCTCGAATTCCCAGGTCAGATTGCGCGCCATCTCGAATCCCGAGATCCAGCGGTGGACGTCCTCGAGACCTTCGAAATCGGGTGGAAGTGTCACGTCCTCGACGCGGGCGCCGCGACGCGCCAGGGTTTCGGCAGCGTCTTCAAGCAGCTTCTGCGTCTCGGCCTTCAGGCGCGGCCAGACGTGCGTGCGGCAGAAGCCGATGCGTGGCGGTGAGGCGATGTCGCTCACCGGCTGCGGCTCGACGCCGAGCAACACGTCGCGGTAGAGGGCCACGTCTTGCACCGAGCGCGCGAGAATGCCGAGCGTGTCGAGCGAGCCCGAGGCTTCCATGACGCCGTTCGTGCGGAGATCGCCCCACGTCGGGCGATATCCGAACGTTCCGCAGAACGAAGCGGGCCGGGTGGTCGATCCGGTCGTCTGCGTGCCGATCGCGAGCGGCACCATCGACGCCGCCACGGCCGCCGCCGATCCGCTGGACGATCCACCGGGCGTGCGCTGCGGATCCCATGGATTGCGCGTCTTGCCGGGATGAACGTTCGCGAATTCAGTCGTGACCGTCTTGCCCATGAGCACGCCGCCGGCCTTGCGCGAAAGGGCCACGCATGCCGCGTCGCGCCGCGGCCGATGGCCTTTGAAGATCGGCGAACCGTACTCGGTCGGCATGTCCGCGGTATCGACGATGTCTTTGACGCCGTAAGGCACACCGACGAGCGATCCGCGCTTGTCGCCGGCGTCGAGCGTGCGTGCCTGCTCGATCGCATAGTCGGCATCGAAGTATTGCCACGCCTGCACTTGCGGCTCGCGCTCGGCGATGCGTTCGATGCATGCACGCGTGACGGCTTCGCAGGTGAGCTTGCCGCTCGCGCACGGCGGCGACGATCTCCGTCGCGGTGAGATCGTGAAGCGGCGTGTTGTGGAGCGTGCGTGACATCGATGCGTTACGTCATTGAATAGCCGCGAGTGATGGCCGGATGATTGCCATCGTTTTTCGCTGGCGACCTGGCCTGACGATCCCGTTGTAATTGCACCGGGCATGACGCGTCCAAGGCGGCGTGCGATGCGCCGTCTCGAAGCACGATCCAGCCGTGCAGGCAAGCCGTCCGGGTCTATCGATCTTGATTCCGACTTCCTTCACGACTTTCGACCACACCGCGAGCTCGTTCTTCACGAACTTCTCGAACTCTTCGGGCGGACTGTTGACGAACTCGGCGCCGAGCGCTGCGACCTTCTCGCGCACTTCCGCGGGCTGCGATGCTTTGGTCGTCGCCTGATACAGCGTGCGTATCACGTTCTGCGGCGTGCCGGTGGGCACCACGAGACCTTGCCATTCGATCGCCTCGTATCCGGGGACGCCTGCTTCCGAAATCGTCGGCAGATCGGGCAATGCCGAGTTACGTTTGGCGCTGCTCACCGCAAGCGGAACGAGCCTGCCCGTCTTGAAGTGCTGTATCGCTGATGGAATGGTCGCGAGCAGGAGCGATGTCTCGCCTTGCACGATAGAAACGACTGCGGGGCCGCCACCCTTGTAAGGCACGTGCACGAGCTTGAGGCCCGCCATGTGCGCGAAGCGCTCGGTTGCAAGATGGTTCGCGCTGCCGTTGCCCGCGGAGCCATACACGAGCGTTCCAGGCTTCGCCTTGGCGAGCGCGATGAGTTGCTTGATCGACCGCGCCGGTATCGAAGGATGCACCGTCGCAACGAGCGTCACGATCGACACGAGCGTCACTGGCACGAGGTCTTTCTCCGAGTCGAACGGCATCTTCTTGTAGATGGTCGGGTTTGCACCGTAGGCGATGTTGTTCACGCCCACCGTGTAGCCGTCCGGCGGCGATTTGGCGACGATCTCGAGGCCGATGGTCGACGCTGCGCCCGGACGATTGTCGATCACGATCTGCTGCCCGAGTATCTCGGTGAGACGCGGCGCGAGTATCCGGAACACGACATCCGTCGAGCCGCCCGGTGCGTACGGCACGATGATGCGGACCGGCTTCGTCGGGTACGACTGAGCGGCGGCGCTCGCCGCGAGCATCGTCCCGATCGCTATGGCACACGCAGCCGCTGCAATGCGCGTGGCTGGTTTCATCGATTCCTCCTGACAGAAGCTGTACTGAGGCGCTGCTGGCATTTCGTCAGCCACCGCCATGGTCGATCTGATGAACGCCAGGCCGAGGGATTCAAGCGCGTCACGTAATTGCGAAAAGCTCAATAGAATAGCCGAAAACATGAGACGCCTCATTCGCGTCTCGTCGTCTATGCAAAGGAGTGATCGTCATGGCCGAGCGCAAACGCGCCGAAGAACTGCGCAGCTACAAATGGTTCGGCACGAAGGACCTCCGCTCGTTCGGTCACCGTTCGCGCGCGTTGCAGATGGGCTATACGCGGGAGGATTTCAGCGGCAAGCCGGTGATCGCGATCATCAATACATGGAGCGACTTGAATCCCTGTCACGCCCACTTCAAACAGCGGGTCGAGGAAGTCAAACGCGGCGTCTGGCAGGCCGGCGGCTTTCCAGTGGAGTTGCCGGCGCAGTCGGTGTCCGAGACGTATCTCAAGCCCTCGTCGATGATGTATCGCAACTTCCTCGCGATGGAGACCGAAGAGCTGCTGCGCGCGCATCCGGTCGACGGTGCGGTGCTGATGGGCGGCTGCGACAAGACGACGCCGGGTCTTCTCATGGGCGCGATCAGCATGAACCTGCCCGCGATCTACATGCCCGCGGGTCCGATGCTGAGAGGCAACTGGCGTGGACAGCCGCTGGGATCCGGAAGCGACGCGTGGAAGTACTGGGCGGAGCTGCGGGCCGGCAACATCGACGAGACGGAGTGGCAGGAAGTCGAGGAGGGCATCGCGCGCTCGTTCGGTCACTGCATGACGATGGGCACGGCCTCGACGATGACATCGGTCGCGGAGACGCTGGGCCTGACGTTGCCCGGAGCGGCGTCCATCCCGGCTGCCGATGCCAACCATCCGCGCATGGCCGAGCGCACCGGCCGCCGCATCGTCGAGATGGTGTGGGAAGACCTGAAACCGTCGGACATCCTCACGCCGGACTCGGTCGATAACGCGATCACGGCGATCCACGCGCTCTCCGGCTCGACCAACGCCGTGATCCATCTCACCGCGATCGCGGGACGCGCGGGCATCCCGCTCGACGCCGGACGCTTCGACGCGCTCTCGCGCACGACTCCGGTGCTCGCCAACGTAAGGCCGGCGGGTACGACGTATCTCATGGAGGATTTCTACTATGCGGGGGGCTTACGCGCGCTTTTGGGAGAGCTGCGCGATCGGCTGAAGCTCGATTGTCTGACCGTGAACGGGAAGACGCTCGGCGCGAACATCGCCGACGCCGCGATCCACAATGCCGACGTGATTCGTCCACGCGACAATCCGCTTTCCGCGACCGGCGGGCTCGCGGTGCTGCGCGGAAATCTCGCGCCCGGCGGCGCGGTCATCAAGCCGACGGCGGCCGAATCGCATCTGCTCAAGCATGTCGGACGCGCCGTGGTTTTCGCCGACTACAACGCGATGAACGAACGCATCGACGATGAATCGCTCGACGTCGACGAGAACTCGGTGCTCGTCCTCAAGAATGGGGGCCGCTCGGCGGGCCGGGCATGCCGGAGTGGGGGCAGCTTCCCATCCCGAAGAAGCTCCTCCGGAAGGGCGTGCGCGACATGGTGCGCATTTCCGATGCGCGCATGAGCGGCACGTCTCGTACGGAACGTGCGTGCTGCACGTGGCGCCCGAATCGTTCGTCGGCGGCCCGCTCGCGTTCGTCCGCGACGGCGATCTGATCGAGCTCGACGTCGAAGCACGGAAACTCGAACTGAAGGTAAGCGACGCCGAACTCGCCCAGCGGCGCGCGGCATGGAAACAGCCCGAGCCGCGCTACACCCGAGGCTACGGCGCGCTCTTCGCGCGGCACATCACGCAGGCGGACAAGGGCTGCGATTTCGACTTTCTGCACGCCGGGTCGCCGACGCCGGATCCGGAAATTCACTGAGGACACCATGGACCTGCCCACCAACGCCTTCAAGGCAGCGATCTGCGTGCATGCATCGCACGAGGTGCCGACGCGCTCGCCGCGAAGTTCCGCTCAGCCTGAGAAGCAGGCGGCCGATCATCCTGAAACCACGGCGATTGCAACCGGCGGCCATGCTCTGAGCAGAAAGCTGCCGTGAGGCGCCGGGCTAGAGGGTTCGCGCGGGCGCCAGCGGCTTCGCAAGCAAGCTCGTCCCGCAGCGCCCGCGCGAAGGTCTGCATGCGTAGGCCGCTCGTCACGGCCGGTACGGCTGTCGTGGTCCTCACCGCGGCGGTCGTGTTCTTCCTGCCGGCGCCGGCGGGCTTCACACCTCAAACGATGCACGCCGCGGCCCTGTGCATCTCTCGTGATCGGGCTGTGGGCGCTCAGCGCGATGCCCGAGCACATCGTCGGGCTGCTGCTCTTCTTCCTGGCGATGGTGCTCGCGATCGCGCCGGCAAGCGTCGTGTTTTCCGGTTTCGCATCGGGCACGCTATGGCTCGTGCTCGGCGGTCTGATCATCGCGGAGGCCGTGAACTCGACGGGCCTCGGCGAGCGGTTCGCGCGCTTCCTGATCGGCCGTCACACGTTGTCGTATCGGGCGCTCATCGCGGCCGTCGTGCTCGTGAGCACGCTGCTGTGCGTGGTCATGCCCGCGACGGTGAGTCGCATCCTGCTGCTCATTCCGATCATGTCCGCGCTCGCGCAGCGGCAGGGACTGGAGCGCGGGAGCAGCGGATACGAGGGTGTGGCGCTCGCCGTCATGATGACGAACTATCAGGTCGGCACGACTTTTCTGCCGGCGAACGCGCCCAACCTCGTGCTCGCGGGTGCCGCGGAAACGCTCTACGGCACGACGTTCACCTACGGCGAATGGCTGCTCGTGCAGCTTCCCGTCATGGGCATACTGAAGGCGCTCGCGATCGTCGGGCTGATCTGGTGGCTCTTCCCGGCCCAGACGCGTGCGGTGCAGTCGGAACCGGCGCCGACCCCGATGAGTCCGCAGGAGCGTCGTCTCGACAGTGATCCTGCTGGTTGCGCTCGCGTTATGGGTAACCGACTTCTACCATGGATCCACCCCGGCTGGGTCGGGCTCGGGGCGGGACTCGCGACGCTGATACCGATCACGGGCGTCATGCCGGTCAGCAACTTTACGGATCGCCTGAAGTTCGGCCCGTTCTTCTACATCGCATCGATTCTCGGGCTCGGCGCAGTGATGGTGGAGACTGGATTGAGCCGCGCCATCGGCGAAGCGCTGCAGGGAAGCCTCGCGCTCGAGCCGCAGCGCGATGCCACGAATTTCGCCATCCTGACGGTTCTCTCGACGCTCACGGGAGCCATCGTCACGAACGTCGCCCAGCCTGCGCTGCTTGCACCGCTCGCGAGTCACTTCGCAGAGGCCGCGGGATGGCCGCTCAAGGCGGCGTTGATGACGATCGTGCTCGGCTTCACGACGGCGATCCTGCCGTTTCAGGTTCCGCCGGTGCTCGTCGGCGTGCAGATCGTGGGCATTCCGCTGCGGCGTTTCCTTCGCATGAGCGTGCCGCTCGCGCTCGTGAGCCTGCTCGTGCTTCTGCCGATCAACTATGGATGGTGGCGCGCGATCGGGTATTTCGGTTAGCGTAAAGCGGGACAGACCCACTTATGGGATAAGTGGGACCGACCCATTTGGAAGTCTGGCGCCGCTTTCGAGGAGTCGAGATGAGCGTGTTGTTTTCCCCTTTGTCCATCGGCCGCATGGAGCTGCCGAACCGCATCACCGTAGCGCCCATGTGTCAGTACAGCGCCGTCGATGGAACGATGACGGAATGGCACGTCATGCACCTGGGCAGCCTCGCGCTCTCCGGGGCGTCGATGCTCGTCATCGAGGCGACCGGCGTCACGCCCGAGGGGCGGATCACGCCCGGCTGCACGGGACTCTATTCGGACGAGAACGAGGCGGCGATGAAACGCACGGTGGATTTCGCGCGCAGCATCTCTCCGATCCGCATCGGGATTCAGCTCGCGCACGCCGGGCGGAAGGCATCCGCCGAGCGGCCTTGGGAAGGCCGCGGCCCGCTCGTCGCCGAGAAGGGCGCGTGGCAGACGATCGGCCCTTCCGCGATCCCGTTCGCGCCGGGTTGGCATACGCCGCACGCACTGGATCGTTCAGGAATGGATGCCGTGCGGGATGCCTTCGTCGCCGCCGCGAGGCGTTCTGCGCGCGTCGGATTCGACTTCATCGAGATGCATTCGACGCACGGCTATCTCATGTCCGAGTTTCTCTCGCCGCTCGCGAACAAGCGCGAGGACGAGTACGGCGGCAGCCTGCAGAATCGGATGCGCTTTCCACTGGAGGTCATGCGGGCGGTGCGCGCGGCGTGGCCGGACAAACCGCTGGGCGCCAAGATCTCGGGAACGGATTTCGCCGATGGCGGATGGACACCGGACGATGCCGTCGCCTATGCGTCAGCCCTGAAGAATTGCGGGCCTCGATTACGTCACGGTCTCGGGCGGCGGCGTCGTTCACGACCAGAAGGTGCCGACGGGACCCGGCTATCAGGTGCCGTTTGCGGAGCGCGTGAAGAAGGAAGTCGGGATCACGACGGGCGCGGTCGGCCTCATTTCGACCCCGCAGCAGGCGGAGGAAATCCTTGCGAGCGGGAAGGCGGACTTCATTTCACTCGCGCGGCGATGCTGTTCGACCCGCGCTGGGGATGGCACGCCGCCGCGGCGCTTGGCGCCGACGTGCATTACCCGCCGCAGTACGAGCGCTGCGGACCGAAGCTGTGGCCGCCCGAGGGAGTGGCAGTTAGGCCTCATCCGGGACGCGGGGTCCCCGCTCACGAAGCCTTCCGGCGCCTCCATCCGATTTCGCTCCGCGCCACGCGAGCTGCGCGCAGGTGCTCTAGGCGCCTGACCGCAGCTCGTGTGCCGATCCGCGGCTGTCGATCGTCTGCAGCGTAACCGGCCTGCGCCAGGCGCGATGCACGTATTGCAGCACGCGTGAGGCACGCTCGAGATCGAGTCCGCGGCCATCGGCCGCATGATCGTGCGTGAGCACGAGCGTGCCGTCCGTCTTCATCTCGCCGACGCAGATGCGCGGCGCACCGTAGTTGAACTTGGGATGAGAGGATCGCTTCGCGAATCCTGTTCACGTCACGCCCCGCCACTTTGATGCCGTCGTCCGACTTCACTTCGTAAACGAACAGCCCGAGCTTCTCCGCCATCTCCTGGTCGAGATAGTTGCGGATGAAACCGAAATCGTCTTCATCCCGCCGGATTTCACGCGCGCGTTCCAGTCCGTGCTTGCTCGACGATGCGTTCCCACATCGAAAAGCCGACGTGATAAGGATTGATCGCGAGCGCCGCCTGCTGCTCGCCCGCGAACGGCCGCACGACGTTCGAGTGACATGCCACCGCGTCGAGATAGAGATCCTCCGGCAGGAAATCCGCTTCCCGCAGCAGCCGCGCGTGCCAGTAGGTCGCCCAGCCTTCGTTCATGATGTTGCAGGCGAACACCGGATAGAAATAGAACGCCTCGTGGCGCACGGCGAGGAACACGTCGCGCTCCCAGTCTTCGAGCTCCGGCCCGTAGTGCGCGATGAACCACAGCAGATCGGATTCGGGGCGCGGCGGAATGGGCGTGCTCTTGTGCTCCTTCTGCGCTTCCGAAGGAACGCCTTCGCCGGGTAGATGCCGAAACCGGGCGCCGAAAGGATCGTCTCGCCGGGGCCGTTCCTTCGCCGTAGTCGGTGCCTTCGGATACAGCGGACGGTGCAGTTCCTGATCCAGATCGACGTGCGGCTCGAGCGCGAGCGCCGCATCGAGCAACGTTTCCACGCGCTGCAGACCCCGGGTCTTCACCGCTTCATCGATGCGATGCGCCTGCGCCGCCGCGTGCTCGACGATGTTCGTGCCGGACATTTCCGCGAAGCGCGCGAACAGATGATTGTTCTTCGCGAAATCGGCGTGACCGAGCACGTGAGCCGTAACGAGTGTGTTCTCGGCGAGCGTGTTGTTGTTCACCAGATAACCGTGGCACGGGTTTCCGGGGAACATTACTTCGAAGATTCGCGAATGGCCCATCGACTGGCGTATGAGCTGATGGATGTAGCGCACGCCGAACGACCAGTGCGGCATGCGGATCGGCAGGCCGTAGATCGCGACCTCGTTCATGAAGCTGCTCGGAACGAGCTCGAAATCGACCGGGTGGTAATCGAGCCCGATCGACTTCGCGAGCATCTCGATGCGCTTGCCGTAATCCTGCAGGCGCTCGCTCATCTGCGCCTCTGAGAGGATCATGCCACCTCCGCGCGCGCCTGCTGCTCCTGGAAGAACTGTCTCAGCGCGGCCCACACGTCTTCGCGTCCCGTCACGCGCGCCATGCCGAGCGGCAGGTTCGTGCGCATGAGGCGCGAAACGAGGCCGGCCATCTCGGTTTCCGGCGATATACCATACGCCGGGCGGATCTCGATGAACCCGCAGTAGTTGAGCAATCCGCACACTTCCCGCAGCGAGTCGGTGGCGAGTTCCCGGTCGTCTACGAGGTTTTCACCGTCGGAGGCGTAGAAGAGGTAGACGTTGTATTGCGACGGGTCGAAACGCTCGCGGATGAGTTCCTGAGACAGCTTGAACGCGGTCGACGAGACGGTCCCGCCCGTGCCGCTCGTCTGGAAAAACTGCGACTCGTTGAATTCCCACGCTTCCGCCGAATGTGCCACGAACGCGACGGACACTTTCGCGTACTGGCGGCGGATGCCTTGCAGTGCGAAGAAGAAGAAGGTCTTCGCGAGCTGACGCTCGGTTTCACCCATGCTGCCCGACACGTCCAGCGCGAAGATGACCGCGGCGTTCGTCGCCGGCCGATCCCGGCGCACGAGTTGGCGAAAACGCAAGTCATCGTCCGTAAAAGGCGCCGGATCTTCCTGGATCGCACGGCGGCGGATGGCCTGCTTTACCGTACGACGGCGATCGAGGCGCGAGCGCACGCCGCGCTTGTCCCAGCCTTCACGCACGTAATCGACGTCATCCTGCCGGGCCGACTGTTTGGGCTTCAGATCGGGAAGCTTCAACTCTTCCCACAGCCAGTCGAGAACGTCCTCGACCTTGAGCTCCAGCACGAATTGCAAGTCGCCCTGACCGCTGCCGGCCTCGCCCCCGCCCTGATTCTGCCCTTGCTGCGGCTGGCCGGGTCGCAACACCTGGCCGGGCTCGCCCGCACCCTGGCCGGCGCCAGTTTCCGTTTCCGGATCGCGCAGGCGGAAGCGGGCGTGCTCGGCGAGGCGCACCGGCACGAGCACCGTTCCGCCACCGGGCCCGCTCAGCACGTCGGGTCCGGCGATGAGGTTCGGAAGCGTCTTCTCGACCGACTCCCGCACTTTCTCGTTGTGGCGCAGCCAGTCGCGCGCCCCGCGGGAGAAGAGATCGTACCAGCCTACTTCGGTGCAAATGCGTAGCGCAGGTTGCCAGCGCGACACGGAATCGCGGAAGAAGCTCATATGCGCCTCTTTCGGAGTCCCGGTTTCGTCAGACTCGAGACTGACATGTGGGATGCTCCTATTCCTGGGCGAGCAGCGTGGTCACGTAGTTCAGCGCCTCGCGGGAGCTGTGAGCATCGTAACCGTATTCCTCCACCAGGCGTTTCTCGACCACCGAAATTTTTTGTTTGGCTTCCTCGTCGGGCCGCGTTGCCGAGCTCACGAGCCGCAGCACGTCCCTTCGTTGCTCGAAGAGATACTGTCCGATGGCATCGTGGAGCATCGCGTGGCTGTTCAGCGTGAACTTGTCGCCGCGCTTGAACGCCCCCATGGCCTTGCGAACGATCTCCTGGCGGAACGACTGCTTGCCGGAATCGGACACGTCGATCTTCTCTTCGACCGACCGCAGGAACCGTTCGTCGGGCTTGCGCTCTTCGCTCGTCATCGGATCCTTGATCATGCGGTTGTCCAGCGTCGCTTCGACTTCGTCCAGATACTTGTCCAGAAGATCCTGCGCCTCCTGCTCGAACGAGACGAACAGCGCCTTGTGCACGTCCTCCTTGACCCACTTGTTGTAGAAATCCTTGCGCGCGACGACGAGGAAGTCGACCCACTTGCGTTTCTTCTTCGGGTCGATCCGCGCATCCGATTCGATCGCGTCCTTCAGTCCGAGCAGCACGTCCATGGTGGTAAGGCTCTTGACCGAGCTCTGGACGATTGCGTTCGACAGCGAGTTGATGACGAAGCGGGGGCTGATGCCTGTCAGCGCCTCATCGGGAAGCTTCTGCTTGATGCGCTCCGCTTCGGCGCGGCTCACGCCTTCCGCGTCTTCCCCGGCGTGCACCCGGACTTTCTTGGATGAGTCGGAGTCGTTCTCGCCTTCGTGCAGGCGCGTGAGAATCGCGAACACCGCCGCGGTGTGCAGCACGTGTGGATCGAGGTGAACTTCGGCAAACGCCGGCGCGTTCGTGATGAGCTTCTGATAGATCCGCGCCTCGTCCCTGAAATTGAGGGTGTACGGAACCTGAATGATGACCATCCGGTCGAGCAGCGCCTCGTTCTCGCTCTCCTGGAGGAACTTGCGAAATTCAGCGAGGTTCGTATGCGCGAGAATGGTCTCGTCGAGGTGGATCAGCGGGAAGCGCGACACCTTGACGTTCTTTTCCTGCGTGAGCGTGAGCAGCAGATACAGGAACTCGCGCTTCACCTTCAGAATCTCGATCATCTCGAGCATGCCGCGGCTCGCCGCGTACACGGCGCCGGACCACGACCACGCGCGCGGATCGCCTTCGTCACCGAACTCGGCGACTTTCGAGAGATCCACGGAACCCACGAGGTCGGCGATGTCCGCGGTCGTCGGATCGTGCGGTGCGTACGTGCCGATGCCGAGGCGGCCGGCTTCGGAGATGAAGATGCGTTCGACGGGCATTTGCATGAAATCGCCCGCGAGGCCGATGCGGGTTTCCACGCTGCCCTCCACCGGAGCCGCATGTTCGAGCTTCGCGCGGCAGAGGGGGCACAGCTCGCCGGTGATGTCTACACCATAGGTTTCGCGGAATTTCGGTCGCAAGGTGTAAGGCACGAGGTGCAGCGGTGACTCGTGCACCGGGCAGCCCTGAATTCCGTAGAGCGCGCCTTCGTCCGTGTGGCTGTACTCTTCGAGCCCGCGTTTGAGGAGGATGACGATGCTCGATTTGCCGCCGGCGGGCGGCCCGAGCAATAGCATCAAGCGGCGGCCCACTTCGGAGCCGGCGCTCGCCGCGCGGAAGTAGTCGGCCAACCGTTCGAGCTCCTCGTCGATGCCGAAGAGGTCGTCGCAGAACAGCTTGTAACGGGATTTGCCGCTGGCGTTTTCTTCAACGCCCTGCCACCGGATCATGTCCCAGGTGTACTGGTGGCTGGTCCGTGCGATCGCGCGGGGATTGGCGGGGAGAATCTGTTCGATGAAGTCAGCGAACGTGCCCGCCCAGTGAGCGGCCCGGTGTTGTTGCGTAAATGCAACGAGACTTCGTACGAAATCTCCGTGGCGCTGACTATCTTCCGAACGGTTCGACATATTTGCCCTCCGCGCAAGATGCTCTCGCCTACTGTAATCAAACACCGTACCAGGTCGGCGCGCAACAGCTAAATGGTCTTGAGTCCGAACATTCCCTAAGGGAAACAATCAGCTATCGGTGTCTTGACCGCCTTGCACGCGCCACTTCCCCGACTTTAAGCGCTTTCCACCCCTCCTCTAACGCACGACTTCCTGTTGCGTAAACGTTTTTTGGTTGACCGAGCTTCCCGTCGCCAGGAATAAGTGCCCTCTAATTATCGCATTGGGAGCCGGTTGTACAGATTTCAGGCGACTTTGTACAGATTCATGCGCACCTTTCAGTTCTTTGGTCATGGTCGAGCCCGTGTCAGACCGTTGCAGAGCGTTCGTGATGGCTCGACGCGCGGCTCCAAAAGAGCGCCCATGCACCGCGGTGTGGCGCGAAACCGGTGGCGATTACCGAAGAGGGCAAAATCGGCCGTCTCGGAGCACCCCTGCACAATACGGGTGGCGTCCATACTTTTCATCGGCAAAACGGATGAGGCGCCGTTTCCTGGATGCGCTTCGACCGGGCGACCGCAGCCGGTCATCTTCGACGCGGGCGGGACCCACCCGAACCGAGGGTGAGCGATCACTTACATTTGTGGCGGCGTCCAACACTTCCTGCGCATGCCGCAAAGGTGTTTGACACGAAACAGAAATCTTAGAATAATGCCCGGTTTCGTTCGGAGGGGTTCCCGAGCGGTCAAAGGGGGCAGACTGTAAATCTGTTGGCTCAGCCTTCGAAGGTTCGAATCCTTCCCCCTCCACCAGTTTTTCGCGCGGAGCCGAGCGTCGACAGAGCGATATAGAGAACGGGCGGGTGTAGCTCAATGGTAGAGCCGAAGCCTTCCAAGCTTAAGACGAGGGTTCGATTCCCTTCACCCGCTCCAGCCTGTTTCGACAAATCGCGAGGCACGCCTTTTCCGGTGTGCCGGCACGGCTCACGCGGAGCGAGGCAGAATAGGTGTGCGTCTCCTTTCTGCCCATGTAGCTCAGTGGCAGAGCACTCCCTTGGTAAGGGAGAGGTCGCGCGTTCAATCCGCGCCATGGGCACCAGAATCGTTCGTCCGAAAGGATAGTTATGGCCAAAAGCAAGTTCGAGCGCAAGAAGCCGCACGTGAACGTGGGGACGATTGGGCACGTGGATCACGGGAAGACGACGCTGACGGCGGCGATGACGATGATTCTGGCGAAGAAGTATGGAGGGGAGGCGAAGACCTACGCGCAGATCGACGCGGCGCCGGAGGAGCGGGCGCGCGGGATCACGATCAACACGGCGCACGTGGAGTATGAGACGGCGAAGCGCCACTATGCGCACGTGGACTGTCCGGGGCACGCGGACTACGTGAAGAACATGATCACGGGTGCGGCGCAGATGGACGGGGCGATTCTGGTGGTGAGTGCGGCGGACGGTCCGATGCCGCAGACGCGCGAGCACATCCTGCTGGCGCGTCAGGTGGGGGTGCCGTACATGGTGGTCTACATGAACAAGGCGGACATGGTGGACGACCAGGAGCTGCTGGAGCTGGTCGAGATGGAGGTGCGCGAGCTGTTGTCGAAGTATGAGTTTCCGGGCGATGACACGCCGGTGATCATTGGCTCGGCGCTGAAGGCGATGGAAGGGGACACCACCGAGCTCGGTGAGGGTTCGATCTTCAAGCTGGCAGAGGCGCTGGACTCATACATTCCGGAGCCCAAGCGCGCGCTGGACGGCCCGTTTCTGATGCCGGTGGAGGACGTGTTTTCGATCTCGGGTCGGGGCACGGTGGTGACGGGGCGGGTGGAGCGCGGGGTGATCAAGGTCGGAGAAGAGATCGAGATCGTGGGGCTGCGCCCGACGGTGAAGACGGTGTGCACGGGCGTGGAGATGTTCAGGAAGCTGCTTGACCAGGGTCAGGCGGGGGACAACGTGGGGATCTTGCTGCGCGGCACGAAGCGCGAGGAAGTGGAGCGCGGTCAGGTGCTGGCGAAGCCGGGGTCGATCACGCCGCACACGAAGTTCACGGCGGAGATTTACGTGCTGTCGAAGGAGGAGGGTGGGCGGCACACGCCGTTTTTCAATGGGTATCGGCCGCAGTTTTACTTTCGCACGACGGACGTGACGGGCTCGATCGAGCTGCCGAAGGGCACGGAGATGGTGATGCCTGGGGACAACGTGTCGATCGTGGTGTCGCTGATCCAGCCCATTGCGATGGAAGAGGGCTTGCGCTTTGCGATCCGCGAGGGCGGCAGAACCGTGGGCGCGGGCGTGGTGGCCAAGATCATAGAGTAAGCGACGAATGGTTGTAGGCCAGTAGCTCAATTGGCAGAGCGTCGGTCTCCAAAACCGAAGGTTGGGGGTTCGAGACCCTCCTGGCCTGCCAGCAACCGTACGGCTGAAAGTGAAAACCTACTTTCGGCCGGAGATCGCATGCAGCGCCGCAAGGCGCTTAAAGGGTGTCGTTGCGCGGCGAGGCACGGTCCGGTTTTTGTGCCGAAGCAGCGGTGTAAGAATTTTCCGGCTCGGGGCGGCCCTTCGCCTTTGCGCGGTAAAGGCAAGAAACGCCGGCGGGAACTTCTCGGACGAAATTGAATCTCAGGATGCCCGACCGGGCTTAAGGTGGATGGCGGACAAGGTCAAAATTGCGCTGGCGGCGCTGCTGGTGATCGCCGGTCTTGCCGGGTTTTATTACTTCTCGGATTTGCCGGGAGTCGTGCGCGTGCTCTGCGTGCTTGCGGGCCTCGTCGGCGGCGCTCTCGTCTTCTGGCTCACCGAGCCAGGCAAGCAGTTCTACGTTTACTCGCAGGAATCGATCGCCGAGACGCGCAAAGTCGTCTGGCCGACTCGCAAGGAAACGGTTCAGACGACGGCGGTGGTCTTCGGCTTCGTCCTCGTGATGGCGCTCTTCCTGTGGGCCGTGGATGCGAGTCTCCTGTGGGTCGTGCAGAAGCTGATGGGGCGGGTGGAATGATGAGCAAGAAGTGGTATGTAGTGCACGCCTACTCAGGCTTCGAAAAGAGCGTGCAGCGCGCGCTCGTCGACCGCATTCAGCGCACCGGCATGCAGGACCAGTTCGGCCAGATTCTGGTGCCGGTCGAAGAAGTCGTCGAGATGAAGAGCGGCCAGAAGAACATCAGCGAGCGCAAGTTCTTCCCTGGTTACGTTCTCGTCGAGATGGATATGACCGACGATACGTGGCACCTCGTGAAGAACACGCCGAAAGTGACCGGGTTCGTGGGGGGCACCGCTACGAAACCGACGCCGATCTCGGAGCGGGAAGTGCAGAACATCCTGCATCAGATCCAGGAAGGCGTGGAGAAGCCGCGGCCCAAGGTGCTCTTCGAAGTCGGTGAAGCGGTGCGCGTGAAGGACGGGCCGTTCGCGGACTTCCACGGCAATGTCGAAGACGTCAATTACGACAAGAACAAGCTGCGCGTGTCGGTGACGATCTTCGGGCGCTCGACGCCGGTGGAGCTGGATTTCGGGCAGGTGGAGAAAGCGTAACTATTCGCCCGAAAGTAGGTTTTCACTTTCGGACGAAGTTTCATGCGGCGCAAAGTAGGGTTTCACTTTCCGACGGGTATTTTGTGGGGAGGGCGCGTACGCGTCCGCCAGGACCCAAGGAGAATTGAATGGCAAAGAAAGTCGTCGGTCTCATCAAACTTCAGGTGCCGGCGGGCAAGGCGAATCCTTCGCCTCCGATCGGCCCGGCGCTCGGGCAGCGCGGCCTGAACATCATGGAATTCTGCAAGGCGTTCAACGCGCAGACGCAGAAGATGGAACCGGGTTTGCCCGTTCCCGTCGTGATCACCGCCTACGCGGACAAGAGCTTCACGTTCATCATGAAGACGCCGCCCGCGAGCGTCCTCATCAAGAAAGCCGCGAAGATCGAAACGGGAAGCCCGCGCCCGAATACCGACAAGGTCGGACGGATCACGCGCTCGCAAGCCGAAGAAATCGCAAAGACCAAGATGCCGGATCTCACCGCGGCCGATCTCGACGCGGCCGTGAGAACGATCGCCGGCAGCGCGCGCAGTATGGGCATCGACGTGGAGGGCATTTAATGGCACACGATTCGAAGCGGTACAAGTCGCTCAGGACGAAGATCGATCGCACCAAGCTCTATCCAGTCCAGGATGCGCTCAAGCTCATCAAGGACAACGCGACGGCGAAGTTCAACGAGTCCGTGGATGTCTCGCTCAATCTCGGCATCGACGCGAAGAAATCCGACCAGGCGGTGCGCGGCTCGGTCGTGCTGCCGCAGGGAACGGGCAAGAGCGTGCGGGTTGCGGTGTTCGCTCAGGGCGACCGCGCGCAACAGGCGCGCGATGCGGGTGCGGACATCGTCGGCTTCGACGATCTCGCGACCGACATCAAGGGCGGCAAGATGGAGTTCGATGTCGTGATCGCCACGCCGGATGCGATGCGCGTCGTCGGCCAGTTGGGTCAGATTCTCGGTCCGCGCGGGCTCATGCCGAATCCGAAAGTCGGAACGGTCACCCAGGACGTGACGACCGCGGTGAAGAACGCGAAGGCGGGACAGGTGCAGTACCGCACGGACAAAGGTGGCATCGTCCAGTGCACGATCGGCCGCGCGTCGTTCACGATCGAAGCGCTCGAAGAGAACTTCCGCGCGTTGGTCGATGCCGTGAACAAAGCGCGACCCGCGGCGGCGAAGGGCGTTTACCTGAAGAAGGTGGCCGTTTCGAGCACGATGGGTGTGGGCGTGCGTGTCGATCAAGCCAGCCTCTCGCAGCAGCAAACGCATTGAGTATGAACTGGATCCCGGATCACGCTCGCTACCGCGAAAACGTCCGGGAGAATGGGGCCCGGATCGATTTCCGGGACTGCGCACGGAAAGGTCCGGGATGTGCTTTGGGCCGCTGATGCTTGCAAAGGTCGGCGGGTTGTCAAAGACCGTAGGGGTTGATGGAGAGGCGAGCGGATTGAAAGCGGGGGCGCAACACCCGGTTTCATCCGGAAGTCGAACCGAAGACTTAATTGTGAGAGCGAAGGTTGCTGCGCGAGAGGTTACGCCTCACGCCTCCCACCTCCGGCCTCACGCTCTACGCAGACGGCGTACCCGAAAGGAATGGATGTCATGTCTGCTCCGCACTTGGGGTCGTCGTGTTTCGTCAGGAGAAGACCTTGAGTCTTAATCTGGAGCAAAAGCAGGAAGTGGTGGCCGAAGTGAGCGCGGAAGTCGCGCGCGCCCAGGCCATCGTGTTGGCCGAATACCGCAGTCTGCCCGTGGGGAACATGACCGAGCTGCGCAAACGCGCGCGGGCCTCGGGCGTCTACCTGCGTGTTCTGAAGAATACCCTGGCGCGCCGCGCGGTTGCCGAAACGCCGTTCGCGGGTCTGACCGAGAAGATGGTCGGACCGCTCGCTTACGGCATATCGGCCGATCCGGTCGCCGTCGCCAAGTTACTGCAGGAGTTCTCGAAGGACAACGCCGAGAAGTTCGTGATCAAGGGCGGTGCGATGCCGAACCTGGTCATGACGCCCGCGCAGGTTGCGGATCTCGCGAAGATGCCGAGCCGCGCAGAGCTGCTCAGCATCCTCCTCGGAACGATGCAGGCGCCCATCGCGAAGCTCGCACGGACCTTGAACGAGGTGCCGGGCAAGTTCGTGCGGACGCTGGCGGCGCTTCAGGAACAGAAGGAGAAGCAGGCGGCCTGAGGGCGGTCTGTCGCGCATATTCGGGACACGCAATAGTCGCACTTACATTCAGGAGACAGACATGGCAGTTGCCAGAGCAGAAATTCTCGACGCGATCTCGAACATGACCGTGATCGAGTTGTCACAACTCATCAAGGACATGGAAGAGAAGTTCGGCGTGTCCGCCGCCGCTGCGGCCGTCGCAGTCGCCCCGGCGGGGGGTGGCGGCGCAGCAGCGCCGGCGGCCGAAGAGCAGACCGAGTTCACGGTCAATCTCACCGCGGCGGGCGCGAACAAAGTGAACGTGATCAAGGTTGTTCGAGCGTTAACGGGCCTCGGCCTGAAAGAAGCGAAAGACCTCGTGGACGGTGCGCCGAAGCCGGTGAAGGAAGGCATACCGAAGGCCGAGGCGGAGGCGATCCTCAAACAGATCACCGAAGCCGGCGGCAGCGCTGAAGTCAAGTAAGCGGCTCGCGCGGCGCGAAACGGCTGGCGGGAGACCGCCAGCCTTTCCCTTTTTTGAAGAAGGCTTCGTATCACCACAGCCTGACTGTCGAAGTGGCTGAAGTTCGTGGTTTTTCGCTCCACATTCGTGATTCTTAACTCTGCCCGGAGTTCAAATGGCGTATTCATTCACCGAGAAGAAACGTATCCGCAAGAGCTTTGCCAAGCGCGACACCGTTCTGCCGGTTCCGTTTCTGCTCGCGACGCAACTCGAATCGTATGCGGCCTTCCTGCAGGAGCACGTGCCTGCCGAAGCGCGCAAGAACGAAGGGTTGCAGGCTGCATTCAAGTCGATTTATCCGATCGAAAGCCACTCGAAGAACGCGCGCCTCGAGTTCGTGAGCTACATGCTCGGCGAGCCCCCGTTCGACGTGAAGGAGTGCCAGCAGCGTGGATTGACCTTCGCGGCGCCGCTTCGCGCAAAGGTGCGCCTCGTCATCATGGACAAGGAGGCGCCGAAGCCCACCCCGAAGGAAGTGAAGGAGCAGGAAGTCTACATGGGCGAGATTCCGCTCATGACGAACACGGGCTCGTTCGTGATCAATGGAACAGAGCGCGTCATCGTCTCCCAGCTCCATCGTTCACCCGGCGTTTTCTTCGAGCATGACCGCGGCAAGACGCATTCCTCGGGCAAGCTGCTCTTCTCGGCGCGTGTGATTCCCTATCGCGGCTCGTGGCTCGACTTCGAGTACGACCCGAAGGACTACCTCTACTTCCGTGTCGACCGCCGTCGCAAGATGCCGGTCACGACGCTGCTGAAGGCGATCAGCTACACCCCCGAGCAGATCCTCGCCGAGTTCTTCACGTTCGACACGTTCCATCTCACGAAGGAGAGCGTGGAGTTCGAGCTCGTCCCCGAGCGCATGCGCGGCGAGACGGCGCGCTTCGACATCACGGCCAAAGGCAAGTTGATCGTTGCGAAAGACAAGCGCATCACCGTGAAGCACGTGCGCGAAATGGAAGCGGCGGGTATGACGCGTATCGCCGCGCCCGAAGATTTTCTGCTCGGGCGCACGCTTGCGAAAAATGTCGTCGATACGGGCACGGGCGAAGTCATCGCGACGGCCAACGAAGAGATCACCGATACCGTTCTTGCGAAGCTGCGGGAAGCGGGCGTCGAATCGATCCAGACGATCTATACGAACGATCTCGATCAGGGGCCGTATATCTCCTCGACGTTGCGGATCGACGAGACGGCGGACCAGTTGGCGGCGCAGGTCGCGATCTATCGCATGATGCGTCCCGGCGAGCCGCCGACGGAAGAAGCGGTGAAAACGCTTTTCAACGGCCTGTTCTTCTCGGAGGATCGCTACGATCTTTCAGCGGTCGGCCGCATGAAGTTCAACCGGCGCGTCGGGCGCGAAGAGCTCGAAGGGTCGGGCACCCTCTCGCCAGACGATATCGTCGCGGTGATCAAGATCCTGGTCGAGTTGCGCAACGGGCGTGGCGAGATCGACGACATCGATCACCTGGGCAACCGCCGCGTGCGCTCGGTGGGTGAGCTCGCGGAGAACCAGTTCCGAGCGGGCCTCGTACGCGTCGAGCGCGCGGTGAAAGAGCGGCTCTCGCAAGCGGAATCCGAGAACCTGATGCCGCACGACCTCATCAACGCGAAGCCGGTGTCCGCCGCGATACGCGAGTTTTTCGGCTCCTCGCAGCTCTCGCAGTTCATGGACCAGACCAATCCGCTTTCGGAGATCACGCACAAGCGACGCGTCTCGGCGCTCGGCCCGGGTGGTCTTACGCGGGAGCGGGCCGGGTTCGAAGTGCGCGACGTGCATCCGACGCACTATGGCCGCGTGTGCCCGATCGAAACGCCGGAAGGCCCGAACATCGGCCTCATCAATTCGCTGGCCCTCTACGCGCGCACGAACACGTATGGCTTCCTCGAGACGCCGTATCGCAAGGTGAACGACGCTGCCGTCACGAACGAGATCCACTATCTCTCGGCGATCGAAGAGGGGCAGTACATGATCGCGCAGGCGAACGCGGCGCTCGACAAGAACGGCCGCTTCACGGACGAGCTCGTGTCGTGCCGGAACCGCAATGAGTTCACGCTCGCGACGCCGGACCGCATCGAGTACATGGACGTGGCGCCGTCGCAGGCGGTGTCCGTGGCGGCATCGCTCATCCCGTTCCTCGAGCACGACGACGCGAACCGCGCGTTGATGGGCTCGAACATGCAGCGCCAGGCGGTGCCGTGCCTGCGCGCCGAGAAGCCGTTCGTCGGCACGGGTCTCGAGCGCACGGTCGCGGTCGACTCCGGCACGGCCGTGCAGGCGCGCCGGGGCGGCGTGGTGGATTACGTCGACGCGGGCCGGATCGTGGTGCGCGTGAACGACGATGAAACGTCGGCGGGCGAAGTCGGCGTCGACATCTACAACCTGGTGAAGTATCAGCGTTCGAATCAGAACACCAACATCAACCAGCGGCCGCTCGTGAAAGTGGGCGACCGGATCGCGCGCGGCGACGTGGTGGCGGACGGCGCTTCGACCGACACGGGCGAGCTTGCGCTCGGGCAGAACATGCTCGTCGCCTTCATGCCCTGGAACGGCTACAACTTCGAGGACTCGATCCTGATCTCGGAGCGGGTGGTCGCGGAAGAACGCTTCACGTCGATCCACATCGAAGAGCTCTCGGTCGTCGCTCGGGACACGAAGCTCGGTCCCGAAGAGATCACGCGCGACATCTCGAACCTCTCGGAGAACCAGCTCGCGAACCTCGACGAGTCCGGCATCATTTACATCGGCGCGGAAGTCGAAGCGGGTGATGTTCTCGTCGGCAAGGTGACTCCGAAAGGCGAGACGCAGTTGACGCCTGAAGAGAAGCTCCTGCGTGCGATCTTCGGTGAGAAAGCCTCCGACGTGAAAGACACGAGCCTGCGCGTGCCTTCGGGCATGTCGGGCACGGTGATCGACGTGCAGGTGTTCACGCGCGAAGGTATCGAGCGCGACAAGCGGGCGCAGCAGATCATCGACGATGAGCTGAAGCGCTACAAGAAAGACC
Organism: uncultured beta proteobacterium; assembly: GCA_963808765.1. Taxonomy (GTDB): domain Bacteria; phylum Pseudomonadota; class Gammaproteobacteria; order Burkholderiales; family SG8-41; genus JAQGMV01. The sequence goes on along the minus strand of CAWEHH010000029.1, from coordinate 262,294 downwards.
TGGCGGACCAGCTTCGCATCGTGGAGAACGACGCGTACGAGCGTCTCGAGCGTTTGCTCACCAACAAGGTCGCGAACGGCGGTCCGAAGAAGCTCGCGAAAGGCACGAAGATCACGAAGTCGTATCTGCAGGAAGTCGAGCGCCATTCGTGGTTCGACATCCGAGTCGCGGCCGAAGACGTGAGCCAGCAGATGGAGCAGCTTCAGGAGTCGCTCAAGCAGACTCAGACGCTGTTCGATCGCGCGTACGAAGAGAAGCGTAAGAAGTTGACGCAGGGCGACGAGCTGCCGCCGGGCGTGCAGAAGATGGTGAAGGTGTATCTCGCCGTCAAGCGGCGCCTCCAGCCGGGTGACAAGATGGCCGGACGCCACGGCAACAAGGGCGTCATCTCGAAGATCACTCCGGTCGAGGACATGCCGTACATGGCGGACGGCACGCCGGTCGACATCGTGTTGAATCCGCTCGGCGTGCCTTCGCGGATGAACGTCGGTCAGATCCTCGAGACGCATCTCGGCTGGGCGGCGAAGGGCCTGGGCCAGCGCATCGGCGAGCTGCTCAAGCAACAGCAGAACGCGGCGGCGCTGCGCCAGTTCCTCGAGAAGATCTACAACACGAGCGGCCGGCCGGAGGAACTCGCCTCGCTCACGGACGAGGAAATCCTCGAACTGGGCGAACACCTGACCCAGGGCGTGCCTTTCGCGACACCGGTGTTCGACGGCGCGACGGAGAAGGAGATCAGGCTCATGCTCGATCTCGCGTATCCCGATGACGACGAGCGCACGAAGCGGGTCGGTTTCACGCCGACCAAGACGCAGGTGACGCTGCACGACGGGCGCACGGGCGACCCCTTCGAGCGGCCGGTCACCGTCGGGTACATGCACATGCTGAAGCTGCACCACCTCGTCGACGACAAGATGCACGCCCGCTCGACGGGACCATACAGCCTCGTTACCCAGCAGCCGCTCGGCGGCAAGGCGCAGTTCGGCGGTCAGCGCTTCGGCGAGATGGAGGTGTGGGCGCTCGAAGCGTACGGCGCCGCCTACACGCTGCAGGAGATGCTCACGGTCAAGTCGGACGACACCGAAGGACGCCGCAAGGTCTACGAGTCGATCGTCAAGGGCGACCACCGCATCGAGGCCGGCATGCCCGAGTCGTTCAACGTGCTGGTGAAGGAGATCCGGTCGCTCGCGATCGATATCGATCTGGACCATAACCGCTACTGAAGTGCGTGAGACGTGAAATGTGAAACCTAAACACGGTGGAGGCAGCGACAGGCTGAAGGGGATGAAAGACAGGGCATGGCAGGAGCAAGTATCCGGACGCTCACTGTGAAGGCGAGAAGGTTGGAGAGTGGCGGAGCGGTAACGGCGGAGTGTTTCTCGTTGCTCTTCACTCTTCACGCTTCACTGAAACCGGAGGTTTCAATCAATGAAAGCATTGCTGGATCTGTTCAAGCAGGTAACGCAGGAAGAGGAATTCGACGCGATCAAGATCGGGCTCGCTTCTCCCGAGAAGATCCGCTCGTGGTCGTACGGCGAAGTGAAGAAGCCGGAGACGATCAACTACCGCACGTTCAAACCGGAACGCGACGGCCTCTTTTGCGCGAAAATTTTCGGTCCAGTGAAGGATTACGAGTGCTTGTGCGGCAAGTACAAGCGGCTCAAGCACCGGGGCGTGATCTGCGAGAAGTGCGGCGTGGAAGTGACGCTTTCGAAGGTGCGGCGCGAGCGGATGGGTCATATCGAGCTCGCGAGCCCGGTCGCGCACATCTGGTTCCTGAAGTCGCTGCCGTCCCGCCTCGGGATGGTGCTCGACATGACGCTGCGCGATATCGAGCGCGTGCTGTACTTCGAGGCCTATGTCGTGATCGACGCCGGCATGACGCCGCTGAAGCGCGGCCAGTTGATGACCGAAGACGACTACCTCGCGAAGGTGGAAGAGTTCGGTGACGACTTCAGTGCCGCGATGGGCGCGGAAGGCGTGCGCGAACTGCTGCGCAACCTGGATCTCAAGCACGAGATCGAGACGCTGCGTGTCGAGCTCGCGGCGACGAATTCCGACACGAAGATCAAGAAGATCGCGAAGCGCCTGAAAGTGCTCGAGGCCTTCCAGAAATCGGGGATCAAGCCTGACTGGATGATCATGGAAGTGCTGCCGGTGCTGCCGCCGGAGCTGCGTCCGCTGGTTCCGCTCGACGGCGGCCGCTTCGCGACCTCGGACCTGAACGATCTCTATCGCCGCGTCATCAACCGCAACAACCGGCTGAAGCGCCTGCTCGAGCTGAAAGCGCCTGAAATCATCGTCCGCAACGAAAAGCGGATGCTTCAGGAAGCCGTTGACTCGCTGCTCGACAACGGCCGCCGCGGCAAGGCGATGACCGGCGCCAACAAGCGGCCGTTGAAGTCGCTCGCCGACATGATCAAGGGCAAGGGCGGCCGCTTCCGCCAGAACCTGCTCGGCAAACGCGTCGACTATTCAGGCCGCTCGGTGATCGTCGTCGGTCCGCAGTTGAAGCTCCATCAGTGCGGGCTGCCGAAGAAGATGGCGCTCGAGCTGTTCAAGCCCTTCATCTTCCATAAGCTCGAAGTCATGGGACTCGCGACGACCATCAAGGCCGCGAAGCGCATGGTCGAAGGCGAAGAGGCGATCGTCTGGGACATCCTGGAAGAAGTGATCCGCGAGCATCCCGTGATGCTCAACCGCGCGCCGACGCTGCACCGCCTGGGCATCCAGGCCTTCGAGCCCGTGCTGATCGAAGGCAAGGCGATCCAGCTCCATCCGCTGGTGTGCGCCGCGTTCAACGCCGACTTCGACGGCGACCAGATGGCCGTGCACGTTCCGCTCTCGCTCGAAGCGCAGATGGAAGCGAGAACACTCATGCTGTCCTCGAACAACATCCTGTCTCCGGCGAACGGCGAGCCGATCATCGTTCCCTCGCAGGACATCGTGCTGGGGCTCTACTACACCACGCGCGAGAAAGTCGCGGCGCGCGGTGAAGGTTCGAACTTCATCAACATCTCCGAAGCTTCGCGTGCCTACGAGACCGGTCAGGTGGAGATCAACGCGCGCATCAACGTGCGCATTCGCGAGTACGAGCTCGACGAGGACGGCAGCAAGCGCGACAAGCTCACGCGTTACGAAACGACGGTCGGCCGGGCGATGCTTTCCGAAATCCTGCCGGCCGGGCTCCCCTTCGAGCTGATCAACAAGGCGCTCAAGAAGAAGGAAATCTCCAAGCTCATCAACGCCGCGTTCCGCCGCTGCGGTTTGCGCGAGACGGTGATCTTCGCAGACAAGCTGATGTATAGCGGCTTCTCGATGGCGACCCGCGCCGGCCTCTCGATCGCGGTCGACGACATGCTCGTGCCGAAGCAGAAGGACGTGATCATCGCGGACGCCGAGAAGGAAGTTCAGGAGATCGAGAAGCAGTACACCAGCGGTCTCGTGACGCAAGGCGAGCGCTACAACAAGGTGGTCGACATCTGGGGTCGCGCCGGCGATCTCGTGGCGAAAGCCATGATGGATCAGCTCTCCGTCGAGCCGGTGATGGAATGGGACGCCAAGGCAGGTCGGCTCGTGCAGCGGAAGAACGACAAGGGCCAGCCGGCGTTCCAGGAGTCGCTCAACTCGATCTATATGATGGCCGACTCGGGTGCCCGGGGTTCTGCCGCGCAGATCCGGCAGCTTGCCGGCATGCGTGGTCTCATGGCGAAGCCGGACGGCTCGATCATCGAGACGCCGATCACCGCGAACTTCCGCGAAGGCCTGAACGTGCTGCAGTACTTCATCTCGACGCACGGCGCGCGCAAAGGTCTGGCCGATACGGCGTTGAAGACCGCGAACTCGGGCTACCTTACCCGGCGTCTGGTGGACGTGACGCAGGACCTCGTCGTGACCGAAGACGACTGCGGCACCCAGCAGGGCGTTGCGATGAAGGCGCTTATCGAAGGCGGCGAGGTCGTCGAGAGCTTGCGCGAGCGTATTCTCGGACGCGTTGCTGCCGCCGACATCTACAGCCCCGAAAGCGGCCAGAACCTGTTCGAAGCGAACACGCTTCTCGACGAGGATGCTGTGGACGCGATCGAGGCTGCGGGCATCGACGAAGTCAAGGTTCGCACGCCCCTCACGTGCGAAACGCGTCATGGATTGTGCGCCAAGTGCTACGGCCGCGATCTCGGCCGCGGCGTCCCGGTCAACGTCGGCGAGGCGGTTGGTGTCATTGCCGCGCAGTCGATCGGTGAGCCGGGCACGCAGCTCACGATGCGCACGTTCCACATCGGCGGCGCGGCGTCGCGGACGGCCGTCGCGAGTCAGGTCGAAAGCAAGTCGAACGGCGTGGTTGGTTACGCCGCCGGCATGCGTTACGTGACGAACCAGCGCAACGAGCTGGTCGCGATCTCCCGTAACGGCGAAGTGGTGATCCACGACGAGAACAACCGCGAGCGTGAGCGCCACAAGGTGCCCTATGGCGCGATGCTCCTGGCGCGTGACGGCGAGACCGTGAAAGCCGGCCAGGTGCTCGCAACCTGGGATCCGCACACGCGTCCGATCATTACGGAGTACGCCGGCCGCGTGAAGTTCGAGAACGTGGAAGAAGGCGTCACGGTCGCACGTCAGATCGACGAGGTGACGGGACTCTCAACGCTGGTGGTCGTCGACCCGAAACGGCGCGGCGGCGTGCAGGCGAAAGGTCTGCGCCCGCAGGTCAAGTTGATCGACGAGAGCGGTCAGGAAGTGAAGATCGCGGGCTCGGAGGTCTCGGTCAACATCACGTTCCAGATCGGCTCGATCATCACCGTGCGAGACGGCCAGGAGGTGGGTGTCGGCGAAGTGCTTGCGCGCATTCCGCAGGAGACTTCGAAAACGCGCGACATTACCGGCGGTCTGCCGCGGGTGGCCGAGCTCTTCGAAGCGCGTTCGCCGAAGGATGCGGGCGTGCTCGCGGAGGTCACGGGCACGGTCTCGTTCGGCAAGGATACGAAGGGCAAGCAGCGCCTGGTCATCACCGACCTGGACGGCGTTGCACACGAGTATCTGATCCCGAAAGACAAGCACGTGATGGCGCATGATGGGCAAGTGGTCAACAAGGGCGAGATGATCGTCGACGGCCCGGCCGATCCGCACGACATCCTGCGGCTGCTCGGCGTGGAGGCGCTTGCCCGCTACATCTGCAACGAGGTGCAGGACGTCTATCGTCTGCAGGGCGTGAAGATCAACGACAAGCACATCGAAGTGATCGTGCGCCAGATGCTGCGGCGCGTGCAGATCGTCGATCCGGGCGAGACCCGCTTCATCACGGGCGAGCAGGTCGAGCGCGCCGAGGTGCTGGAGGAAAACGAGAAAGCGGAGGCCAACGACAAGCGTGCGGCCGGTCTACGAGTACATGCTGCTCGGCATCACGAAGGCGTCTCTCTCGACCGATTCGTTCATCTCGGCAGCCTCCTTCCAGGAGACGACGCGGGTGCTAACCGAAGCCGCGATCATGGGCAAGCGCGACGAGTTGCGGGGTCTGAAAGAGAACGTGATCGTGGGCCGGCTGATTCCCGCCGGTACCGGTCTCGCCTATCACAAGATCCGCAAGCGCCAGGCGGCGCAGCCCGAGGTGTTCGAGACTCCGGAAACCACCGAAGCCCTTCCGGCCGGCAGCGAGACTCAGGAGCAGGTGGCGTAAATCCGATTCCAGCGAAAGTGCACTCCTACTTTCGCTCGGTCGTGCCAGAAGCTCGGGGCGGCCGTCACCTCTGGTGCGGAAAAGGCTCGGGGCGGCCCTTCGCCTTTCCGCGGGTAACAGCAACGACGGGCGGCCCGTCGCCTTGGTGCGGAAAGAGGCTACGAGGGGGCGGCCCTTCGCCTTTCCGCGGTAGCCGCTACGACGGGGCGGCGCTAGCTTGCGTCGGGGTCGAAAGCAGGGTATTACTTTCGACCGGTCTCTGTGTATTACTTGACACTTTTTGACGTAAACCCATAAAATCCCCAGTCTTTTTAGCCGCCCGCCCCACGCAAGGCGACGTGGCACAGACTCGACGAACACGGGCCGGGACGGTGGAGACGCCGTCCTCGCTTTTTTGGGCGACTGTTTAATGCGGTGAATGGGTCAAGGAGTGAAGGAGTGAATGCGTCGCTCTGAAGCCGCTTTCGCACTCTTCACTTCCTGCTCCTTCACTTCTTCACGGACTTCGTTATGCCGACTATCAATCAGCTCGTGCGTAAACCCCGCCGGGCGCCCGTCACCAAGAGCAAGGTGCCGGCTTTGACGGGTTCCCCGCAGCGCCGGGGCGTTTGTACTCGCGTTTACACCACCACTCCGAAGAAACCGAACTCGGCGTTGCGGAAAGTCGCGAAGGTGCGGCTCACGAACGGTTTCGAGGTCATCGGTTACATCGGCGGCGAAGGTCACAACCTGCAGGAGCACTCGGTCGTGCTCATTCGCGGCGGCCGTGTGAAGGATTTGCCCGGGCGTGCGTTATCACGTGGTTCGCGGCAGCCTCGACACCGCAGGTGTCAAAGACCGCAAGCAAAGCCGCTCGAAATACGGGGCCAAGCGCGCGAAGACCGCGTAACGCGCGGCACTTCACGTTTCACTTTCACGTTTCACTGAATCCAGATGCCGCGACGCAGAGAAATACCCAAGCGTGAAGTCCTCCCGGACCCGAAGTACTCGAGCCAGGACGTCTCGAAGTTCATCAACGTACTGATGACGGGCGGGAAGAAGTCGGTCGCCGAACGCATCATCTATGGCGCGCTCGATGCGATCAAGAAGAAGAGCACCAAAGAGCCGCTCGAAGTTTTCACCCAGGCGCTGAACAACGTGAAGCCGATGGTCGAAGTGAAGAGCCGTCGGGTGGGCGGGGCGAACTATCAGGTCCCGGTCGAGGTGCGGCCGGTGCGCAGGATGGCGCTCGCGATGCGCTGGTTGCGCGACGCGGCGCGCGGGCGCGGCGAGAAGTCGATGCAGTCGCGGCTTGCAAGCGAGCTGCAGGAAGCAGCCGAAGGCCGTGGAGGTGCGATGAAGAAGCGCGAGGAAGTGCATCGCATGGCCGAAGCGAACAAGGCGTTCTCACATTACCGTTTCTAAGGCGAGACGATCGAAATCATCGAAGCTCGACTGTTGAATCCCTGAGCGCGCGGCCGGTCCAACGCCCTTCGATCCACACGCGAACTCAGAAAGACCCCTATGCCACGCAAGACTCCCATCGAACGGTATCGGAACATCGGCATCATGGCGCATATCGATGCCGGCAAGACCACGACCACCGAGCGGGTCCTGTTCTACACGGGTGTTTCGCACAAGCTGGGCGAGGTGCACGACGGCACCGCGGTCATGGACTGGATGGAGCAGGAGCAGGAGCGGGGCATCACCATCACGTCGGCTGCGACGACGTGCTTCTGGAAGGGGATGGACAGCAACTATCCCGAGCATCGCGTGAACATCATCGACACACCAGGGCACGTCGACTTCACGATCGAAGTCGAACGGAGCCTCCGCGTGCTCGACGGCGCGTGCACCGTGCTGTGCGGCGTCGGTGGCGTCCAGCCGCAGACCGAAACGGTCTGGCGCCAGGGCAACAAGTACAAGGTGCCGCGGCTCTTCTTCGTGAACAAGATGGATCGCCAGGGCGCCGACTTCATGCGCGTCTACGATCAGGTGAAGCTGCGCCTGAAGGCGAACCCGGTTCCGATCCAGTTGCCGATCGGCGCCGAGGACAAATTCGAGGGCGTGGTCGATCTGGTGCGGATGAAGGCGATCTACTGGGACGACTCCACTCAGGGCATGAAGTTCGAGCTGCGCGACATCCCGGCAGACCTGGCCGACGCAGCGCATGAGTGGCGCGAGAAGATGGTCGAAAGCGCCGCCGAAGCGAACGAAGAGCTCATGAACACGTATCTCGAATCCGGCGAGCTTTCGGAGTCCGAGATCAAGCGGGGTCTTCGCCAGCGCACGATCAATAACGAGATCTTCCCGATGCTGTGCGGGTCGGCGTTCAAGAACAAGGGCGTCCAGGCAATGTTGGACGCCGTCATCGACTACATGCCGTCGCCGGTCGACATCGCCGCGGTGAAGGGCGTGAACGACAAAGGCCAGGAAGAAGAGCGCGGTGCGAGCGACGACGCGCCATTCGCGGGGCTCGCGTTCAAGATCATGACCGACCCGTACGTCGGCCAGCTCACGTTCTTCCGCGTTTATTCAGGCGTGGTGAACTCGGGTGACACGATCTACAACCCGACGAAGGGACGCAAGGAGCGGATCGGGCGCATTCTCCAGATGCACGCGAACGAACGCGAAGAGATCAAGGAAGTGCGGGCGGGCGACATCGCCGCGGCTGTCGGTCTCAAGGATTACACGACGGGCGAAACGCTTTCCACGCCGGACAAGATCATCACGCTCGAGAAAATGGAATTCCCCGAGCCTGTGATCCACGTCGCCGTCGAGCCGAAGACCAAGGCCGACCAGGAGAAGATGGGCATGGCGTTGAATCGCCTGGCCCAGGAAGATCCCTCCTTCCGGGTGCGCACCGACGAAGAGTCGGGGCAAACGATCATCTCGGGCATGGGCGAGCTTCATCTCGAGATCATCGTCGACCGCATGAAGCGTGAGTTCGGCGTCGAAGCGAACGTGGGCGCGCCGCAGGTGGCCTACCGCGAAACGATCCGCAAGCAGGTGGACAAGGTCGAAGGCAAGTTCGTCAAGCAGTCCGGTGGGCGCGGACAGTATGGCCACGTCTGGATCAGGCTCGAGCCGCAGGAGCCCGGCAAGGGCTTCGAGTTCGTCGACGCGATCAAGGGCGGGTCGGTGCCGCGTGAATACATTCCGGCGGTGCAGAAGGGCATCAACGACACACTGCCGAACGGTGTGCTGGCCGGCTTCCCGGTCGTGGACGTGAAGGTGACGCTCGTTCGACGGTTCGTACCACGAGGTCGACTCGAACGAGAACGCGTTCAAGATGGCGGGCTCGATGGCGCTGAAGGAAGGATTACGGCGCGCGAGTCCGACGTTGCTCGAGCCGATCATGGCGGTCGAAGTGGAGACGCCGGAAGACTTCATGGGCAACGTGGTGGGCGATCTCAACTCACGCCGCGGCATGATCCAGGGCATGGAAGATCTGGCGGGTGGCGGCAAGGCGGTCCGCGCGCAAGTGCCGCTTGCGGAGATGTTCGGCTATTCGACGACGCTGCGCTCGCTCTCTCAGGGCCGCGCGACGTACTCGATGGAGTTCAAACACTACGCGGAAGCGCCGAAGAACGTTGCCGAAGCGATCATCAACAAATACACCGGCAAAGACGAGAGGAAGTAAAAGTACCCGGCCGAAAGCTCACACCTACTTTCGGCCGAATGTTAGTTAACGCAAAGGCTCCGGGCGGCCCGGCGCCTTTGCGCAAAAGAAACAACGAAGAAACGAGTGGTATGCAGCGCCGCTCGGTGTTTCGTAGCGGTTTTCGCACGAAAGCGACGGGCCGCCCCGAGCTTTCGTGGAAATTGGACCGGCGCAAAGTAGGTTTTTACTTTGCGACGAATCGGAGACAGTTATGGCCAAAAGCAAGTTCGAGCGCAAGAAGCCGCACGTGAACGTGGGGACGATTGGGCACGTGGATCACGGGAAGACGACGCTGACGGCGGCGATGACGATGATTCTGGCGAAGAAGTATGGAGGGGAGGCGAAGACCTACGCGCAGATCGACGCGGCGCCGGAGGAGCGGGCGCGCGGGATCACGATCAACACGGCGCACGTGGAGTATGAGACGGCGAAGCGCCACTATGCGCACGTGGACTGTCCGGGGCACGCGGACTACGTGAAGAACATGATCACGGGTGCGGCGCAGATGGACGGGGCGATACTGGTGGTGAGTGCGGCGGACGGTCCGATGCCGCAGACGCGCGAGCACATCCTGCTGGCGCGTCAGGTGGGGGTGCCGTACATGGTGGTCTACATGAACAAGGCGGACATGGTGGACGACCAGGAGCTGCTGGAGCTGGTCGAGATGGAGGTGCGCGAGCTGTTGTCGAAGTATGAGTTTCCGGGCGATGACACGCCGGTGATCATTGGCTCGGCGCTCAAGGCGATGGAAGGGCGACACCACCGAGCTCGGTGAGGGTTCGATCTTCAAGCTGGCAGAGGCGCTGGACTCATACATTCCGGAGCCCAAGCGCGCGCTGGACGGGCCGTTTCTGATGCCGGTGGAGGACGTGTTTTCGATCTCGGGTCGGGGCACGGTGGTGACGGGGCGGGTGGAGCGCGGGGTGATCAAGGTCGGAGAAGAGATCGAGATCGTGGGGCTGCGCCCGACGGTGAAGACGGTGTGCACGGGCGTGGAGATGTTCAGGAAGCTGCTTGACCAGGGTCAGGCGGGGGACAACGTGGGGATCTTGCTGCGCGGCACGAAGCGCGAGGAAGTGGAGCGCGGTCAGGTGCTGGCGAAGCCGGGGTCGATCACGCCGCACACGAAGTTCACGGCGGAGATTTACGTGCTGTCGAAGGAGGAGGGTGGGCGGCACACGCCGTTTTTCAATGGGTATCGGCCGCAGTTTTACTTTCGCACGACGGACGTGACGGGCTCGATCGAGCTGCCGAAGGGCACGGAGATGGTGATGCCTGGGGACAACGTGTCGATCGTGGTGTCGCTGATCCAGCCCATTGCGATGGAAGAGGGCTTGCGCTTTGCGATCCGCGAGGGCGGCAGAACCGTGGGCGCGGGCGTGGTGGCCAAGATCATAGAGTGATTCGTCCGAAAGTAAAAACCTACTTCCGGCCGGTTTCATTGGCAGCAAAGGCTCGGGGCGGCCCGTCGCCTTTGCTGGACCAAGGGCAACGAAAAACCGAGCGGCATGCGAACCGCTCGATGTGAGTCGAAGTTTCCGCGCTGAATTGTCGGGCTTGGTCCCGATTCAGCAGGATTAACGGCGCAAAGTAAGGTTTTCACTTTGCGACGGGAGTAATGATGGCAGTCAAGTGTCAAAAAATACGCATACGGCTGAAAGCGTTCGACTACCGGCTGATCGATCAGTCGGCGCTCGAAATCGTCGACACGGCCAAGCGCACCGGCGCCGTAGTCAAAGGGCCGGTGCCGCTGCCCACGCGCAAGCAGCGCTTCGACCTCCTGCGCTCGCCGCACGTGAACAAGACCTCGCGCGATCAGCTCGAGATACGGACGCATCTGCGCCTCATGGACATCATCGACCCGACCGACAAGACCGTCGACGCGCTTATGAAGCTCGACCTGCCGGCGGGGGTGGATGTGGAAATAAAACTTTAATCGACTGAAAGTGCACACCTACTTTCAAGGTGGCCGAAAGTAGGTTTTCGCTTTCGGACGAAGGAATAGAAGTCGCTGGCCAATTGAAGTCAGCGCCAGGCGCGAGCCTGACTAACCCGAGAGGGATGAAGATGAGCTTAGGACTGGTTGGCCGCAAGGTCGGCATGACCCGTGTTTTCACCGATGACGGCGACGCCATTCCGGTGACCGTGGTCGACGTATCGCACAACCGCGTAGCCCAGATAAAGACCGCCGAGGCCGACGGCTATTGCGCCGTGCAGGTGGCGTTCGGCAAGCGCCGCGCGAATCGCGTCAACAAGGCCGCGGCAGGCCATTTCTCGAAGGCGGGCGTCGAAGCGGGGCGCGTATTGCACGAGTTCCGTGTGAAGCCGGAGCAACTCACCGACCTCAAGGCCGGCGGCACGATCGGCGTCGACATTTTCCAGCCAGGCCAGAAAGTCGACGTGCGCGGCGTCTCGCACGGCAAGGGCTTCGCAGGCGTGATCAAGCGTCACAATTTCAGCTCGAACCGCGCAAGTCACGGCAACTCGGTCTCTCACAACAAGCCCGGCTCGATCAGCATGGCGCAGGATCCCGGCCGTGTATTCCCGGGTAAGAAGATGCCGGGTCATCTCGGCGCAGCCAAGCGCACCGTCCAGAATCTCGAGATCGTGCGCGTCGACGCCGAGCGTCAGTTGCTGTTGATTCGTGGCGCCGTGCCGGGATCGCGTGGCGGCGATGTCATGGTGTGCCCGACCGTGCGTGCGACCCGACCGAGCGCACCGAAGCCCGCGCCCAAAGCGGCTGCGGCAGGCGGCAGGAAGTAGGCGAGAGCGACATGGAACTCAAGCTGATAGACGATCAGGGCCAGTCGAGCGCCTCGGTGTCCGCATCCGACCAGGCGTTCGGCCGGGAATACAACGAGTCGCTCGTGCATCAGGTGGTCACGGCGTATCTCGCGAACGCACGCAGCGGCACGCGCGCTCAGAAGGACCGGGCCATGGTCAAGCACTCCACGAAGAAGCCATGGCGCCAGAAGGGCACCGGACGCGCGCGCGCCGGGATGACCTCGAGCCCGCTATGGCGCGGCGGCGGCCGGATCTTCCCCAATTCGCCGGACGAGAACTTCCGGCACAAACTGAATCGCAAGATGTATCGCGCGGGTCTGTGCTCGATCCTTTCGCAACTCGCGCGCGAAGAACGCCTGGCTGTCGTAGAGAGTTTCACGGTGGACACGCCCAAGACCAAGGGGCTCGCCCAGAAGTTGAAGGGCATGGGCCTTCAAAACGTGCTCATCATCACGGACGCGATCGACGACAACCTCCAACTGTCTTCGCGCAACCTGCCGCACGTGACCGTCATGACGGCGACGACCACCGATCCGCTCAGCCTCATTCGCCACGACAAGGTGATCGTGACGCGCGGCGCTGTGGCCAAAATCGAGGAGTTGTTGGCATGAGCCAGGCACCCACCCCCCAGAAGCAGCAGCGGCTGATGCAGGTGCTGCTCGCGCCCGTCGTGTCGGAAAAGAGCACGTTCGTCGGAGAGAAAGCGAACCAGTACGTGTTTCGCGTCGCGCCCGACGCGACCAAGCCCGAGATCAAGGCGGCCGTCGAGCTCATGTTCAGCACCCAGGTGAAGTCGGTGAGCGTCGTGAACGTCCGCGGCAAGGAGAAGCGGTTCGGCCGCTTCATGGGCCGGCGCAACAACTGGAAGAAGGCCTACGTCGCATTGCAGGCCGGACAGGAAATCACCTTCGCCGAAGGCGGGGAGGCTAAGTAATGTTAGTCAAAGTCAAACCGACGTCCCCGGGGCGGCGCCAACTCGTCAAGGTGGTGACGCCGGGGCTGCACAAGGGCAAGCCGCTCGCGAGCCTGGTCGAAGCCGAAAAGAAGAAGGCCGGCCGCAACGTGCACGGCCGCATCACGATGCGCCACAAGGGCGGCGGGCACAAGCAGCACTACCGCCTGGTCGACTTCAAGCGCAACAAGGACGGCGTATCGGCGAAAGTCGAGCGCATCGAATACGATCCCAATCGCAGCGCCCATCTGGCGCTTCTTCTCTATGCCGACGGCGAGCGCCGCTATGTCATCGCACAGAAAGGCGTGACGGCCGGCACGCAGTTGATGTCAGGCTCGGAGGCGCCGATCAAGAACGGCAACACGCTGCCGCTCAGGAACATTCCGGTGGGCACGACCATCTGCTGCATCGAGATGATGCCCGGGAAGGGCGCCCAGATTGCCCGCGCGGCCGGCGCTTCGGTGCAGCTTCTGGCGCGTGAAGGAGAGTATGCGCAGCTCAGGCTGCGTTCCGGCGAGATCCGCCGGGTCCACATCAATTGTCGGGCGACGATCGGCGAGGTCGGGAATGAAGAGCACTCGCTCGAATCGATCGGTAAAGCGGGCCGGGTGCGTTGGCGCGGCGTGCGGCCGACCGTGCGCGGCGTCGCGATGAACCCCATCGATCATCCGCACGGCGGCGGCGAAGGCAGGACGGCTGCGGCCCAGGCGCCAGTGAGCCCGTGGGGCGTGCTCACGAAAGGCTACAAGACGCGCAAGAACAAGCGTACCAACGGCATGATCGTGCGCCGCCGCAAAGCGAAGAGCGCTGGCTAAAAAAGGAAAGGTTGCCTGATGGCACGTTCAATCAAGAAGGGCCCGTTCGTCGATCATCATCTTCTCGACAAGGTGGAAGCGGCGCGGGCGACATCGGACAAACGCCCGATCAAGACATGGTCGCGGCGCTCGACGATCCTGCCTGATTTTGTCGGGCTCACGATCGCCGTTCACAACGGCAAGCAGCACATCCCCGTGTACATCACGGAGAACATGGTCGGTCACAAGCTCGGCGAGTTCGCGCATACACGGGTCTTCAAGGGTCACTCGAAGGCGGGCAGCGCGGGCGCGGACAAGAAGGCGAGCCCTACGCCGGCGGCGCGGTAACGAGGCGACGAAATGGAAACCAATGCAAAACTCTGGGGTGTCCGGCTCTCCTCGCAGAAGGGCCGCCTTGTCGCCGACCTGATTCGCGGCAAGAGCGTCGAGAATGCGCTCAACATCCTCCAGTTCAGCCCGAAGAAGGCTGCCGACGATCATTCGTAAAGTGCTCGAGTCCGCGATCGCGAATGCGGAACACAATGCCGGCGCCGATATCGACGAGCTCAAGATCACGCGCTTGTGCGTCGAAAAGGGGCCGGTGTTGAAGCGCTTCACCCAGCGTGCGAAAGGCCGTGGCGTGCGCATTCTGAAGCCCACCTGTCACATCTTTCTGACGGTCGGCGACGGCAGGAAATAGAGGACATCCATATGGGTCAGAAGATACATCCGACGGGCTTCCGTCTCGCATTGAACCGCAACTGGGCATCGCGCTGGTATGCGAACAACCGCAACTTCTCGGGCATGCTGCTCGAGGACGTGAAGGTCCGCGATCATCTTCGCGAGAAGCTCGGTCACGCCGCGGTCTCGCGCGTGGTGATCGAGCGACCGGCGAAGAACGCGCGCATTACGATTTTCAGCGCGCGGCCGGGAGTCGTGATCGGCAAGAAAGGCGAGGACATCGAGTCGCTGAAGGGCCAGCTCCAGCGCATGCTGCGCGTTCCGGTGCACGTGAACATCGAGGAGGTGCGCAAACCGGAGCTCGACGCGCAGTTGATCGCCGACTCGATCGCCCAGCAGCTCCAGAAGCGCATCATGTTCCGTCGCGCGATGAAGCGCGCGATCACGAACGCGATGCGCCTCGGCGCGCAGGGCATCAAGATCATGAGCGCCGGCCGTTTGAACGGCATCGAGATCGCACGCACGGAATGGTATCGGGAAGGTCGCGTGCCGCTTCACACGCTGCGCGCCGACATCGATTACGGCTTTGCAGAAGCCAAGACGACTTACGGCGTCATCGGCATCAAGGTGTGGGTGTTCAAAGGCGAGATCATGGCGAAGAACGAACAGTCGCTCGTGATCGGAGCGCCTGCCGCGCCGGAACCCGAGCAGCCCGCTCCGCGCAAGCCGCGCCGTACGCCCGGAAGAACAGGAGCACGACGTGCTACAACCAGCCAGACGTAAATTCCGCAAGGAGCAGAAGGGCCGTAACACCGGCAAGGCGACTCGCGGCAACAAGGTGAGCTTCGGCGAGTTCGGGTTGAAGGCGACCGGCCGCGGCCGTCTCACGGCCCGGCAGATCGAAGCGGCCCGGCGTGCCATGACTCGGCACATCAAGCGCGGTGGCCGGATCTGGATTCGCATTTTCCCGGACAAGCCGATTTCCCAGAAGCCGGCGGAGGTCCGCATGGGGAACGGCAAGGGCAACCCCGAGTACTGGGTCGCCGAGATTCAGCCCGGCAAGGTGTTGTACGAAATGGATGGCGTCGATGAAGTGACCGCAAAAGAAGCATTCCGGCTCGCTTCGGCCAAGCTGCCGATCGCAACGACGTTCGTGCAGCGCATGACGGGAGCTTGAGACGATGAAAGCGAGAGAGCTTCGAGGCAAATCGAGCGAAGAGCTCCAGACCGAGCTGCAGTCGCTGCTGAAGGCGCAGTTCTCACTGCGTATGCAGAAGGCGACACAGCAGCTTTCCAACACGAGCCAGATCAAGAAGGTCCGCCGCGATATCGCGCGCGTGCGCACCCTCTTGTCCGAGAAGGTCAAGACGACAGCATGAACGAAGCGACCACCGAGAAGAAGCAGGCCAACAAGCGCACCTTGAGCGGACGCGTGGTCAGCGACAAGATGGCGAAGACCGTGACCGTGCTCGTCGAGCGGCGTGTGAAGCATCCGCTCTACGGCAAGTTCGTGACGCGCACCCGGAAATACCACGCGCATGACGAGGCCGGTGAATACCATGAGGGCGACCTGGTCGAGATCGAGGAATGCCGCCCGCTCTCCAAGACCAAGGCCTGGCGAGTCACGAAGCTGCTGGAAAAATCGCGTACCGTTTGAGAGAACCACCCCCGTTTTGGTGAGCGGCGCGCCTCGGAGAGGCTGTCGCCGCGAACGTAACATTCGGGCGATCAGTGAGCACTCTCGTCCGAGCGTACGAGGGCTGAGGTAGAACCAAGCGCCTTCGGAGAGGCTGTCCCCGCGAACGTATCATTCGACGGCCAGTCAGTCAGTACTCTTCGTCCGCGCGTACGAGGGCTCGGGCGGAGCGAAACAGCGCACGGCAACTTGGTTGCTAACCAGGGCGCTGCGCACTATAATCCTCGGCTTTTCGCGCCACGCCTTTCTCAGGCGGCGCGCCTAACCCGAACGGGCTCCAAAACTGGCTCCGCGTGTCGAAAGCGGCGTTAAGTTGGAGAAGCAAAGAAGCGAGACCAGGCGATGATACAAATGCAGTCCATTCTGGACGTTGCCGACAATACCGGTGCGCGCGAGGTCATGTGCATCAAGGTCCTCGGCGGGTCGAAGCGGCGCTATGCGGGCATCGGCGATGTCATCAAGGTGAGTGTCAAGGATGCTGCGCCGCGCGGCCGTGTCAAGAAAGGCGAAATCTACAGCGCCGTCGTCGTGCGCACGGCGAAGGGGGTGCGGCGCAGCGACGGCTCGCTGGTGAAGTTCGATTCGAATGCGGCGGTGCTGCTGAATCCGAAGATGGAACCGATCGGCACCCGCATCTTCGGCCCGGTTACACGGGAGCTGCGCACCGAGCGTTTCATGAAAATCGTCTCGCTCGCGCCCGAAGTGCTTTGACGTGAGGCGGAGGAGGGAAGCGGGAAGGCGTATATCGCCTGGCGCCGAACTCCAGCGAGTCGTAAGGACCAGGCAATGAAGAAGATCAGGAGAGGCGACGACGTCGTCGTCACCACCGGTAAGGACCGCGGCAAGCGCGGAACGGTGCTGCGCATCGTCGATGACGAGCACGTGGTTGTCGAAGGCGCGAACCGCGTGAAGAAGCACCAGCGGCCGAATCCAATGAAGGGCCTGCAGGGCGGCATCGTCGACAAGGAGATGCCGTTGCACATTTCGAACGTTGCTCTTTTCAATCCCGCTACGAAGAAGGGGGATCGGGTCGGCGTGCGCACGCTCCAGGACGGGCGCCGGGTTCGCTTCTTCAAATCCAACGGCGAAGTGATCGACGTATGAGCGAGAAAGATTCGAAGAAGGCAAAAGGCGGCGGCAAGGACGGCAAAGGCCAGAAGGAAGGTCAGCAGCCGAAGCAGGCGAAGCAGCCCAAGGGCAAGCAGGGCGCGCCCGAAGCGAAGCCCGCTGCCGACGCGCGTGACGAGCGGCCCGCGGGGCCGGCGGGCCCTGCCCGGCTTCAGGTCTTCTACCGCGAGCAGGTCGCGAAGGATCTTGCGCAGCAGTTCAGCTACAAGAGTCCGATGCAAGTGCCGCGCATCGACAAGATCGTGCTCAACATGGGCGTCGGGGAGGCGATTGCCGACAAGAAGATCATGGACAACGCCGTCGCGGACCTTGCGAAGATCGCCGGTCAGAAGCCGCTCATCACCAAGGCGCGCAAGTCGGTCGCACAGTTCAAGATCCGGCAGGGCTATCCCGTGGGCTGCAAAGTGACCCTGCGCGGCGCGCGCATGTACGAGTTCCTCGACCGTTTGGTCAGCGTCGCGATGCCGCGCATTCGCGACTTTCGCGGCATCTCCGCAAGAGCATTCGATGGCCGCGGCAACTACAACATGGGCGTGAAGGAACAGATCATCTTCCCCGAGATCGAATACGACAAGATCGACGCGATACGGGGCATGAACATCACGATTTCGACCACCGCGAAGTCGGACGCAGAGGCGAAAGCGCTGCTTGCCGCCTTCAAGTTTCCGTTCCGGAATTAGAG
Source organism: uncultured beta proteobacterium (assembly GCA_963808765.1). GTDB lineage: Bacteria > Pseudomonadota > Gammaproteobacteria > Burkholderiales > SG8-41 > JAQGMV01. Next base: position 244,263 of record CAWEHH010000029.1, on the reverse strand, counting down.
GGATTACTCGAATCCAATGGCAAAAACGGCATTGATCAATCGCAACGAGAAGCGCCGCGGCGCGGTGAAGAAGTACGCCGCGAAGCGCGCGGAGCTGCTCGCGATCGCCAACAATCCGAAGCTATCGCAGGAAGAGCGCTACGAGGCGCGGCTGAAGCTGCAGAAGCTTCCGCGCGACGCGTCACCGGTGCGCGTGCGCAACCGCTGCGCGCTCACCGGACGGCCGCGTGGAACGTTCCGCAAGTTCGGGCTCGCGCGCAACAAGCTGCGAGAGATTGCGATGCGCGGCGAAATTCCGGGTGTGATCAAGGCGAGCTGGTAGCGAAGTGCGGGAGACAATTGCATGAGTATGAGTGATCCCATTTCCGACATGCTGACGCGCATTCGCAATGGCCAGCAATCGGAAAAGCAATCGGTGACGATGCCAGCATCGAAAGTGAAGTCGGCGATCGCGACGGTGCTGAAAGACGAAGGCTACATCGACGACTTCGCGGTCCGCGACAATGCCGGCAAACCGCAGCTCGAGATCAGCTTGAAATACTACGCGGGCCGACCGGTCATCGAGAAGATCGAGCGGGTGAGCCGCCCGGGATTGCGCATCTACAAGCCGAGCCGCGAGATTCCGCAGGTCATGAATGGGCTCGGTGTCGCGATCGTGTCGACTTCCAGGGGCGTCATGACCGACCGTAAGGCGCGCGGTCTCGGCGTCGGCGGCGAAGTGCTCTGCATCGTCGCCTGAGAGAAAGAGTCGAGTCATGTCGAGGATAGCGAATTACCCCGTCGAGCTGCCGGAAAAGGTCGAAGTGTCTCTGGGGCACAACGAAATTTCGGTGAAGGGTCCGTTGGGCACGCTCACCCGGAGCCTGTCGCCGCGCGTGAAAATCGAGCGCATCGACAATCGCCTCGAGTTCAAGGTGAACGACAACTCGCGGCAGGCGAATGCGCTCTCGGGTACTGCGCGCGCGCTCGTCGCGAACATGGTTACGGGCGTGACCAAGGGCTTCGAACGGAAGCTGAATCTCGTCGGAGTCGGCTACCGCGCGCAGGCGCAGGGCGACAAGTTGAACCTGACGCTGGGCTTTTCGCATCCCGTCGTCCATCCGCTGCCTTCGGGCGTGAAAGCGGAGACGCCGACGCAGACGGAGATCATCCTCAAGGGAACGGACAAGCAGGCCGTCGGACAGGTCGCCGCGGAGATTCGTCGCTATCGCTCGCCCGAGCCTTACAAAGGCAAGGGGGTGCGCTATGCAGGCGAGCAGATCATCCTGAAGGAAACGAAGAAGAAGTAGGGTCAGCACATGAGCGACAGGAACGAAGCGCGGCTGCGGCGCGCCAAGGCGACACGAGCGAAGATCGGGCAATTGAAGGCGGTGCGCCTCACCGTGCACCGCTCCAATGCGCACATCTATGCGCAAGTGATCGACGCGTCGGGGTTGAAGGTGCTCGCGAGTGCGTCCACCGCTGAGAAGGACGTCAAATCGAACGTCGCTTACGGCGGCAACGTCAAGGCGGCGGCCGAGATCGGACGTCGCATTGCGGAGAAGGCGAAACAGCTGGGCATCGCCGAAGTTGCTTTCGACCGGTCCGGTTACAGGTACCACGGCCGGGTGAAGGCGCTCGCCGAAGCGGCGCGCGAAGCGGGTCTGAAGTTTTGATGGTGGGATAGCGCTTAGATCGAATCAGACGCGGACGGCTTGCCGTCCGCGGAGACTAAATCGAGATACGAAATCCCCTATGGCGAGACTACAGGCAGGCAAGATGCAGACGGGCGAGGAGCGCTCCGACGGTCTGCGTGAAAAGATGGTCGCGGTGAACCGCGTCACCAAGGTGGTGAAGGGCGGGCGCGTGCTCGGTTTTGCCGCGCTGACCGTGGTCGGGGACGGCGACGGCGGCATCGGCATGGGCAAAGGCAAAGCGCGCGAAGTGCCGGTCGCCGTGCAGAAGGCGATGGAAGAGGCGCGCCGGAAGATGGTGAAGGTGCCGCTCAAGAACGGGACGCTGCAGCATGCGGTCATCGGCCGGCATGGCGCCGCGCGCGTTTACATGCAGCCGGCGTCCGAAGGCACGGGCATCATCGCCGGCGGCCCGGTGCGCGCCGTGCTGGAAGTCATGGGGGTCACGAACATCCTCTCGAAGTGTCTGGGATCGACCAACCCCTACAACGTCGTACGCGCGACCATCAACGGGCTGACCGCCATGAACACACCGGCCGCGATCGCTGCCAAACGCGGCAAGTCGGTCGAAGAGATTACGGGCTGATCATGGCGCAGGATGGAAAGAAAATCAGGGTGACGCTCGTGAAGAGCCTCATCGGAACGCGGCCCGAGCACCGCGCGTGCGTGCGCGGTCTGGGCTTACGCAAGCGCAACCATACGGTCGAAGTGATCGATACCCCCGCAACCCGCGGCATGATCAACAAGGTTTCGTTTCTTCTGAAACTGGAGGCTTCCGATGGAGCTGAATAAACTGAAGCCTGCCGCCGGCGCCAAGCACAGCAAGAAACGTGTAGGGCGCGGCATCGGCTGCGGTCTCGGCAAGACGGCGGGCCGCGGTCACAAGGGCCAGAAAGCGCGCGCGGGTGGCTTTCACAAGATGGGGTTCGAAGGCGGGCAGATGCCGCTTCAACGGCGGTTGCCCAAGCGCGGGTTCGTTTCGCTGACCAAGGGCGACACGGCCGAAGTGCGGCTGGGCGACCTGCAGAAGCTCGAAGCCGAAACGATCGATCTCGCGGCGCTCAAGGCCGCGGGGCTCGTGCCTTGATTGGCGTGACGGGCGAAGGTCATTCTCGCCGGCAAGATCGAACGCAGGATCGCCCTGAAGGGCATCGCCATCAGCAAGGGCGCGCAAGCGGCGGTCGAGGCGGCCGGCGGCAGCGTCGAGCCGCCTGCGGCGAAGCCCGAGCCCGGGAAGCTTCAGAAGAAGGCGTCGTCCACGCAAGCGCAGGCTTAATCGATCTTGGCCGCTAACAGTTCTCTTCTGGCATCCGGGAAGCTCGGCGATCTCAAACGCCGCCTGCTGTTCCTGCTCGGCGCGCTGATCGTCTTCAGGATCGGGGCGTTCATCCCCGTGCCCGGAATCGATCAGGCGGTGCTTGCCGAGCTCTTCAAGTCGCAGCGCGGCGGCATCCTGGACATGTTCAACATGTTCTCGGGCGGTGCGCTGGAACGCTTCTCGATATTCGCGCTGGGTATCATGCCGTACATCTCGGCGTCGATCATCATGCAGTTGATGACGGTCGTGTCGCCCACGCTCGAAGCGCTGAAGAAGGAAGGCGAATCCGGACGGCGCAAGATCACTCAGTACACGCGATACGGCACGCTCGGCCTCGCGCTGTTCCAGTCGATGGGCATCGCCATCGCGCTCGAATCGCAGCGTGGCCTCGTGCTCGATCCGGGGCTCGTGTTCCGCCTGACGGCGATGGTAACGCTGACGACTGGAACGTTGTTTCTGATGTGGCTCGGCGAGCAGATCACCGAGCGCGGCATCGGCAACGGCATCTCGCTCATCATTTTCGCGGGCATCGCGGCAGGCTTCCCGCAGGCGGTCGGCGGCACGCTGGAGCTCGCCCGAACGGGCGCATTCTCGATTCCCGTCGTGCTGTTCATCTTCGCGACGGTCATACTGGTTACCGCTTTCGTATGTTTCGTCGAGCGCGGGCAGCGCAAGATTCTCGTGAACTATGCGAAGCGACAGGTCGGACGCAAAGTCTACGGCGGCCAGACGTCGCACCTGCCGCTCAAGTTGAACATGTCCGGCGTGATTCCGCCGATCTTCGCCTCGTCGATCATTCTGTTCCCGGCGACGCTTGTCGGCTGGTTCGGATCATCCGAAGGCTTCACCTGGCTGAAGGACATCGCGTCGACACTGACTCCCGGGCAGCCGATATACGTCTTCCTGTACGCCTCGGCGATTATCTTCTTCTGCTTTTTCTACACGGCGCTCGTGTTCAATCCGAAGGAAACGGCCGACAACCTGAAGAAGAGCGGCGCCTTCGTGCCGGGCATCAGGCCGGGCGATCAGACCGCGCGCTATATCGAACGCATCATGCTGCGTCTTACGCTGACCGGCTCGATTTACGTGACGCTCGTGTGTCTGTTGCCGGAGTTTCTGATCGTCTGGAAAAACGTGCCGTTCTACTTCGGCGGCACCAGTCTGCTGATTATCGTAGTCGTTACAATGGATTTCATGGCCCAGGTGCAGGCGTACGTCATGTCGCATCAATACGAAAGTCTGCTCAGGAAGGCGAATTTCAAGGGCGGCGTATTCCCGACCAGGTAATGTCGAAAGAAGAAACGATCCAGATGCAGGGCGAGATCGTGGAGACCCTGCCGAACGCGACGTTCAGGGTGAAACTCGAGAACGGACACCTCGTGCTTGGGTCATATATCCGGGAAGATGCGCATGCACTACATCCGCATCCTGCCCGGCGACAAAGTCACGGTGGAGTTGACGCCGTACGACCTCACGCGCGGGCGGATTGTTTTTAGAGCGAAGTGAAATGTGGAACGTAAAAGTTTCACCGTCCTGACGATGAAAGGACACCAGCAATGAAAGTACAAGCATCGGTCAAGCGGATGTGCCGCAACTGCAAGATCATCAAGCGCAACGGCGTCGTCCGGGTCATCTGCAGCAAGGACCCGCGTCACAAGCAGCGTCAAGGGTGAGAAACGAAAGCAGGCGCCTCGTGGCGCCGAATCCGGCCTCTGGGTCCGAGGGTGACTAGGCGCAGCGTGTCCTCGTGCAACCTTGGGCGCTCCGCGCCATTGGACGCCGCGGGGTTCTCTTGCGGCATGCGGCTTTGCAGACGCGCGCTATGGCGGCCGGCGCCACGTTGGACACACGCCGGCTGCCCGCCTCGGCGCAGTCGGCCGGTGCGTTGCCGCGCGCGGTCGAGCGCCACCTGGGTGACCTCGGCCGCCCGTCCATTGTTATTGAAAATTAACGTGTTACGCGTTACACTCGCCGGTTTTCGTTTGCGGCGGGATGGTGTGAACAGGAGCGACAGATGGCTCGCATAGGTGGTGTCAACATCCCGAACCAGCAGCACGCGCAGATCGCGCTCACGGTGATCTACGGCATCGGCCGCAGCCGCGCCAAAGCGATCTGTGCCGCGGCCGGTATCGATGGCGCGACCAAGATGAAGGACCTGTCGGACAACGACATGGACCGGCTGCGCGAACAAGTGACGAAGTACAGCGTCGAAGGTGATCTTCGACGTGAAGTGTCGATGAACATCAAGCGCCTGATGGATCTGGGCACGTGGCGAGGCAAACGGCACCGGGCGGGATTGCCCGTGCGTGGCCAGCGCACCCGCACGAACGCGCGCACGCGCAAGGGGCCGCGCAAGGCCGCAGTCAGGATCGTGCGCGCCGGCGCGACCTGATCGGTTCAGTGAAGGACACAGGAGATTATGGCTAAAGCAAGCACCCGTGTGCGCAAGAAGGTCCGCAAGAACGTCGCGGAAGGCATCGCTCACGTTCACGCATCCTTCAACAACACGATCGTTACCATCACCGACCGCCAGGGCAACGCGCTTGCCTGGGCGACTTGCGGCAGTAACGGCTTCAAGGGATCACGCAAGTCTACGCCCTTCGCAGCGCAGGTCGCCGCCGAGCAGGCTGGACGACTTGCCGCGGAGTCCGGCGTGAAGAACATCGAAGTGCGCATCAAGGGACCGGGGCCAGGCCGCGAATCGGCGGTGCGTGCCCTGAATGCCGTGGGATTCAAGATCACCAGTATCTCGGATGTGACGCCGGTGCCGCACAATGGCTGCCGTCCTCCGAAGAAGCGCCGAATCTAGGGAGACGCGACCGTGGCAAGAAACCTCGACGCGCGATGCCGTCAGTGCCGCCGGGAAGGCGAAAAGCTTTTCCTGAAAGGCGAGAAGTGCTTTACCGACAAGTGCGCCATCGAACGGCGCAACTATCCGCCGGGACAGCACGGACAGAAGAACACGCGCCTTTCGGGCTATGGCGTTCAATTGCGCGAGAAGCAGAAGGTGCGCCGCATTTACGGCGTTCTCGAACGCCAGTTCCGCCTCAATTACCAGCAGGCGACCGCGAGCAAGGGCGTCACAGGGGAGGCGTTGCTGCAGATCCTCGAGGGGCGTCTGGACACGGTTGCCTATCGAATGGGGTTCGGCGCATCGCGCACGGAAGCCCGGCAGATCGTGCGCCACAACGGCATCCTCGTGAACGGCAAGCGGGTCAACATTCCTTCCTATCAATGCCGTCCCGGCGACGTGGTCGAAGTGACGCAGGGGGCTAAAGACCAGTTGCGCATCAAGGCAGCCGCAGAGGCGGTTGCCTCGCGCGGTTATCCCGAGTGGGTCGAAGTGGACGCCTCCGCGTTGAAGGGTACCTACAAGACGCGTCCGCAGCGCTCGGAGCTGCCTTCCACCATCAACGAGTCGCTCGTCGTCGAGCTTTACTCGAAGTAATAGACAAGAGGTACGAACTCTATGGCCAGCAGTGCCTTCCTGAAGCCTCGCAGCATCGAAGTACAGAACGTGTCGCCGTTCCACGCGCGGGTCACGATGGAGCCGTTCGAGCGTGGCTACGGACACACGCTGGGCAATGCGCTCCGCCGCACGCTGCTTTCTTCCATGCCCGGTTTCTCGGCAACTGAAGTGAAGATCGCCGGCGTGCTGCACGAATACTCCACCATCGACGGCGTGCAGGAAGACGTGGTGGACATCCTGCTGAATCTCAAAGGCGTCGTGCTCAAGATGCACGGACGCGACGAGGCGATGCTCACGCTCAAGAAGTCGGGCGAAGGAATCGTGACGGCCGGCGATATCGAGCAGCAGCATGACGTCGAGATCGTCAATCCCGATCACGTCATCGCGCATCTCGCCCCCGGAGGGAAGCTCGACATGCAGATCCGCGTCGAGCAGGGCCGCGGCTATCTCGCGGCGACGACACGCAAGGCGATCGACGAAGGCCGCAGCGTAGGCAGCATCCTGCTCGATGCGTCCTTCAGCCCGGTGCGCCGAGTGAGCTATTCGGTCGAATCGGCCCGTGTGGAACAGCGCACCGACCTCGACAAGCTGATCATGGACATCGAGACGAATGGCGCCATCGAGCCGGAGGAAGCCGTCCGCTACGCCGCGCGCATTCTCGTCGAGCAGCTTTCGATCTTCGCGGATCTGAAAGGCATGCCTGTCTCGATGGAGGAGAAAAAGGCTACCCAGATCGATCCGGTGCTGCTGCGTCCCGTCGACGACCTGGAGCTCACCGTGCGCTCGGCCAACTGCCTGAAGGCCGAGAACATCTATTACATCGGCGATCTGATCCAGCGCACGGAAACCGAGCTTCTAAAGACGCCGAACCTCGGCCGCAAGTCGCTGAACGAGATCAAGGAAGTGCTCGCTTCGCGCGGACTCACGCTCGGGATGAAGCTCGAGAACTGGCCGCCGGCAGGACTCGAAAAGGTATAAACGAAGGGATGAGGGATGAGGCGGCCGAAGCGCTTGTCCTTCCGCCCTCGATGAGGAACGAATAAGATGCGTCACCGCCACGGTCTTCGCAAACTGAACCGCACGAGCAGCCATCGACTGGCGATGCTGCGGAACATGACGAATTCGCTGCTCAGGCACGAACTCATCCGCACCACGGTACCGAAGGCGAAGGAGCTGCGCCGGGTCGCCGAGCCGATCATCACGCTCGGCAAGGTGCCCACGCTCGCGAACCGGCGGCTTGCGTTCAACCGTCTGCGCGATCGGGCCATGGTGGTCAAGCTCTTCGATGAGCTCGGCCCGCGCTACGCTGCGCGCAACGGCGGCTATCTGCGCATCCTGAAGTATGGCTTCCGCAAGGGCGACAATGCGCCGATGGCGCTCGTCGAGCTGGTCGATCGCCCTGACCGTGAAGAAGGTGAAGAAGGCAGCAGCGATCGCAAGAGCCGTCGGAGAAGCGAAGAGAACACGGAACAGGCGACGGCCTGATCCGCTGCTGGTCAGCCCATGACCGGCTCTGGCCGGCGGAAAACGTCCGCGCCGCGCTTCGGCCAGCTTCGCTGGCCTCGAAACAACACGCCTTAGGCGCCGCGCGGCGCGGAAACTTCCCGCCGCTCCTCCGCGTCGCGGCTCCCGCCGCGCTGCCTGTGGGCGCAAGAACACTCATAGGCGCCTGCGGCGCTATATTCACGGGATGTTGAACGAGCTGGAGCTGACCGGCCGCGTGCGCACCCACGTCGTCCAGTGCGACGATCTCGGCGCCGCGATGCATGCACGAAGTGGTGGAACCGTTTCCGCGCGATGAAAGCCGATGCCGCGCGAGCCGGCATCGATATCGCGATCACGAGCGGCTTCCGCGACTTCTCGGCGCAGGAACGCATCTGGAACATGAAGTGGCGCGGTGAAAGGCCGCTTTACGACGTCGACGGTGGCGTACGCGAGCACGCAGCGCTTGGGCCGCACGAACTGATCGAAGCGATTCTTTGCTGGAGCGCATTGCCTGGCGCAAGCCGCCATCACTGGGGCACCGAGCTCGATGTCGTGGACCGCGCAGCGGTGCCGCCCGATTATCGCGTTCAGCTCACGCCGTCGGAGGCCGCGCCAGGTGGCCCGTTCCATCCGCTGCATTGCTGGCTCGACGACAACATGTCCCGCTATGGATTCTTCCGGCCCGTACCGCACCTTTCGTGGAGGCGTGCTTCCGGAGGCCTGGCACCTGAGTTTCGCGCCCGTCGCGGCGCTGGCGCTCGCGCGCCTCACGCCGGAGCTTCTGAGCGATGCCATCGCGGCGAGCGGCATGCTCGGAAAAGACCTCGTGCTGGAGAGAATCGGGGAGCTGCACGCGCGGTACGTCGTCAATGTGGATGCGCCCGAAGCGGCTGCGGCCGCCTGATGCGGCTTCGCGATGTGTGCCGCTCCGATTTTCCTATTCACGGACTTCGGTTCCACTGACATCTACGTCGGACAGGTCAAAGCGGTCCTGCTCGCGCTCTCGCCTGAGAGCGCTGTCGTCGACCTTACGAACGATCTCGCTCCATTCGACGTCGAGGCGGCGGCACACCTGCTCGCTGCGCTCGCATCGCGGTTGCCCGCCGGCGCGGTGACGGTCTGCGTCGTCGATCCGGGCGTCGGAAGTTCTCGCGGCGCCGTGGCGCTCTGCGCCGACGCGCGTTGGTTCGTCGGTCCCGACAACGGGCTCATGTCGGTCCTCGCCGCACGCAGCGCTCGAGCTGCCTGCTACGACCTCGGCCCGCTCCACACGCCGCCTTCGGCGTCGTTTCACGGCCGCGACCTCTTTGCGCCGCATGCGGCAGCGCTCGCGAACGGGAGTGCGCCATCGAAGGCTCTGCATCGGCGCGAGCGCCTCGACGTCGAACTCGGCCCGGGCGATCTTGCGAAGATCATTCACATCGACCGATACGGCAACGCGATCACCGGCATCCGCGCTTCGTCCGTCCATGGCGAGAGCACGCTGTGCGTCGAGCACCGGCCCCTGCCGCGTGCCGGCGTTTTCTCCGACGTGCCCGCGGGAGAGCTCTTCTGGTACGAGAACAGCATCGGTCTCGTCGAGATCGCTGCAAACCAGGCCAGCGCGGCAGCGCTGCTCGGCCTGCGCATTGGGGTGACCGTACGGATGGAGCGGCGAGGCGCCGGCCCGTGACCCGCGAAAGCCCGTCTTCACGATCGGCCATGGTAGCCGCACGCTCGAGGAATTTCTCACGCTGCTCGAGCGCGCGGGCATCCAATGTCTCGTCGACGTGCGTGCTGTCAACGTCGGTTGAATTCTGACCCACTTTGCTTCAATTTCGTCGGAGTAAATCTGACCCACCGGGCCCGTTCGTCTATCGTGTTCGGCGCTTGCCGAAGTGGTCTCAGATAATCAGTTTGTCGTCGCGGTCCTCGCTTTCGTTTGTCCCGCCTTGCGTTTGTCCTTTAGCCGATAGCTTTCGCCGGCGATCTGCACGATGTGAGCGTGGTGCAGGAGCCGGTCTAGCATCGCGGCGGTGAGCGTCTGGTCGTCGGCGAATGTGCTCGCCCACTGGGTGAAGGGCAGATTGCTCGTGAGCACCATGCTGCCGCGCTCGTAGCGCTTGGCGACGACGTTGAAGAACAGGTTCGCTTCCTCTCGCCCGAAGGGCAGATACCCGATCTCGTCGACCACCAGCAGCCGAGGGCCGATCACCGCACGGTTGAAGTATTCCTTGAGCCGCCCCTGGCTGCGCGCGGTAGCCAGCTGCAGCATGAGGTCTGCGGCCGTAATGAAGCGCGTCTTGATACCGGCCATGGCAGCACGGTAGGCCAGCGCCGTGGCGATGTGGGTCTTGCCGACGCCGGAGCGGCCCAGCAGGACGAGGTTCTCCGTGCGCTCGATGAAGGCCAGGGCTCGCGAGCTCCTGGATTTGCGACCGCGGGGCGCCGCTGGCGAAGCCGAAGTCATACTGTTCCAGAGTCTTGACCGCCGGCAGCGTGGCGAGCTTCAGTAGCATCTGGCGCTGACGCTCGGTGCGCGCGTCGTTCTCGATCTTCAGCAGGCGCTCCAGGAATTCGGCGTAAGCTCGTTTCGTTGCTTGCCGCTTCCTGGGCGAGCGGCGTCCACTCGGCCGCCACGCGCTCGAGCTTCAGCTTCGTGCACAGGGTGGCGATACGCTCGTGTTGGAGGTTCATGCCGAGACCTCCAGGAGCGCGTCATAGACTGACAGCGGGTGCTGCAAGCTCTCTACAGGCATCGGATGGACCGACGCCGGTGCCGGCAGCAGCTTCCCGGCCCACGCCCTGCGGCAACGGCAGCAATGCCGAGCGCTCCAGCGCAAGACGCAGGTCCGGCCGCTCGCCGGTCGTTGCGTGTATGCGCGCATTGGCCACCTCAGCTCAACCAGCGCCCCACGTGTGCATTCGCCGCGGTCACATCGAGCTTCAGTCCTGCGCTCTTCAGCGTCGCAGCCAGCGGCACCAGGAAACTTCCCTTCAGATAACCGTTGAAGCGCTCGACCTTGCCCTTGGTCTTCGCCCGATACGGCCGGCATACCTTCAGCCCGAAACCATATTCGTCCGCCAGCGCGAGCAGTCGCCCGTGCCAGCGGTGCTTCCCCTCGCCATACGTGTCCCGCTCCACCACGATGGTCTTGGCGTTATCGAACAGCACGTGCCGCGGCGACCCCGCCGAAGAACTGCAGCGCCTCGCATACGCAGCCACAGAGCGTCATCGCGTCCTCGCCCGCCGTAAAACGTACCCAGCTCGCCCGGCTGTAGCCCAGCGTCGCCACGAACGCGAGCAACGGATCGCGACCGCGCCGGATCACTGTGAAATCCGCTTGCATCTGCTCACCGGGGGCGGTCTCGAAGCGCACCACCGGATCGACTTCGCGCCTGCTTCATCGGATTGATAAAAGCCTTCAACTGCGTGACGCCGCCCGCGTAGCCGCGCTCACGAATCTCGCGCAGCAACACGACCGCCGGGATCCACCGTGGCCGCGCTGCGCCTATGCGCTCCAGCAGATACGGCTTGTGCGAGATCGAGCTTCGTCGGCCTCGGCTGCCGCGGCCCGTAGCGCGCTGCGGCCTCGTCCCGCAGATACCGCTTCACCGTCGTCCGCGAGCAGCCCAGCTCGCGCGCGATTGCCCGTATGCCCCAGTCCCCTTCGTCTTAAGACCTTGATTTCCACTGCTTGCTCCTGAGTCAACATCAGCGGCAGCCAAAAGGCCGCCATCTTCGCCCAGGTGGGTCAGTTTTACTCCGACGAAGTGGGTCAGTATTACTCCGGCGCTAACACTTTCCCGGATCGCGCAGACATCCGCATTTCGGGCGTGAGGCGCTCCAAAGCGCATTGCTGCATGGGGGTATCGAATACATCTGGGAGGGCGAGGCGTTGGGCGGACGGCGTCGCGTGCGTGAGGGTTCGCCCCATGTCGCACTCAGAAACGCGAGCTTTCGCGCCTATGCCGATCACATGCAGTCAGACGTGTTTCGCGCGGGAGCGCAACGTTTGCTCCAGCTCGGCGGCGGGAAGACCGTCGCGATCATGTGCGCCGAACGTCTGCCGTGGCAGTGTCACCGATACATGATCGCCGACTATCTTACCGTCGGAGGAACCGAGGTACGCCATCTCATCGATGCTGCGAATCCCCGGGCCCATGAGGTGCGCGCCGAGGCCCGCGTGAGCGCCGGCGGTCTCGTTTACGATGCCGGAACGCAGGGCGAGATCGACTACTGAAGCACCTGCCTGCCTTTCCGCGAGCAGAACACCGACAGGCGTCGCTCACCGCGACGGTGCCGAAACCGGGCCTCAGGGCCTTCCCGCGGAGCGACACCCCCCGGGCATTCAGCTCGAAAGCATCGGTTTGAGATACCGTCCGGTGTGGCTCTTCGGATTGCGCGCGATCTCTTCCGGCGGCCCCACCGCCACGACGCTTCCGCCTCCATCGCCGCCTTCCGGTCCGAGATCGATCACCCAATCGGCTGTCTTGATGACCTCCAGGTTGTGCTCGATCACGACGATCGTGTTGCCGTGATCGCGCAGGCGATGCAGGACACGCAGCAGCAGCTCGATGTCATGAAAATGAAGTCCCGTCGTCGGCTCGTCGAGGATGTACAGCGTGCGGCCGCTGTCCCTCTTCGAGAGCTCCAGAGCGAGCTTCACGCGCTGCGCTTCTCCGCCCGACAGCGTCGTCGCGCTCTGACCGAGCTTGATGTATCCGAGGCCGACGTCGATGAGCGTCTGGAGTTTGCGCGCGAGCGCGGGCACCGCGCTGAAGAACTGGGCTGCCTGCTCCACCTTCATCTCGAGCACGTCGTGGATGTTGCGCCCCTTGTATTGGATTGCCAGCGTCTCGCGGTTATAGCGTCGGCCATGACAGACGTCGCACGGAACGTAGATGTCAGGGAGGAAATGCATCTCGACCTTCAGCACGCCGTCGCCCTGACATGCTTCGCAGCGGCCGCCTTTCACGTTGAACGAAAAGCGCCCGGCGCCATAGCCGCGCTCACGTGCCGCCGGCACGCCTGCGAACAGCTCACGGATCGGCGTGAAAAGCCCCGTGTAGGTCGCGGGATTGGAACGCGGCGTGCGTCCGATCGGACTTTGGTCGACATTCACGACCTTGTCGAAAAGCTCGAGCCCGGTGATAACATCGTGCGGCGCAGGCTCCAGACTGCTCCCGTAGAGCTGACGCGCCACCGCGTTGTAGAGCGTATCGTTGACGAGCGTCGACTTGCCGGAACCCGACACGCCGGTCACGCAGACGAAAAGACCGACGGGCACGTCGATCGTGATCGTCTTCAGGTTGTTCCCGCTCGCGCCTGTGATCGTGAGCTTGCGCTCGGCCTGCGGGCGATGACGCAACGCCGGCACGTCGATGCGGCGCCGCCTGCTCAGATACTGTCCTGTAAGAGATTCCCCATGCGCCCGGATCTCCCGCGGCGTGCCGTGTGCGACGACGCGTCCGCCGTGGTCACCCGCGCCGAGCCCCATATCGACCACGTAATCGGCACTCGAGATCGCTTCTTCGTCGTGCTCGACGACGATGACGGTATTGCCGAGGTCCCGCAGGCGCTTCAGCGTTTGCAGCAGCCTCGAGTTGTCGCGTTGGTGCAATCCGATGGACGGTTCGTCCAGCACATACATGACGCCTGTCAGTCCCGACCCGATCTGACTCGCGAGACGGATGCGCTGCGCTTCTCCGCCCGACAGTGTGTCCGTCGAGCGATCGAGCGACAGGTAATCGAGACCGACATTCACGAGAAACTGCAGACGATTCGCGATCTCGCGCACGATTCTCTCCGCGATCGCCTGCTTCACCCCCGGCAAGTCGAGCCGTTCGAAGAAGCGGATCGAATCGACAAGATGGAGCGCCGAGATTTCGTAAATCGCCTTGCCCGTAATCGTCACACAACGCGCTTCACGGCGCAGCCGCGTTCCGCCGCATTCCGGACAGGGCTGGGTGTTGAGGTATCGCGCAAGCTCTTCGCGCACGACGACGGAATCGGTCTCCCGATAGCGGCGCTCCAGATTGGGCAACACGCCTTCGAAGGGGTGCTCGCGGATGTACTTGTTGCCCTTTTCGCCGACGTAAAGAAAGCGGATCTTCTGCTTGCCGGAGCCATGCAGAATGGCTTGCTGGACATCTTCCGGAACCTCGGCGTAGGGCTGCTCGAGATCGAAGCGGTAGTGATTCGCCAGAGACTGCAGCATCTGGAAATAGAACTGGTTGCGCCGGTCCCATCCCTTGATCGCACCGGAGGCGAGCGAAAGCTCCGGAAAAGCGACGACGCGCCGTGGGTCGAAAAAGCTGACGGTGCCGAGTCCGTCGCAGCGGGGACAGGCGCCCATCGGGTTGTTGAACGAGAAAAGCCGCGGTTCCATCTCTGGAAGCGAGTAGCTGCAAACCGGACAGGCGAATCGCGCCGAGAACAGATGCTCCTTGCCCGTGTCCATTTCGACGGCGAGCGCGCGACCGTCGGCGTGCCGCAGCGCGGTCTCGAACGATTCCGCGAGACGCTGTTTGGCATCGGGACGCACGCGCAGCCGGTCCACGACGACTTCAACGGTGTGCTTTACGTTCCTGCTTAACTTCGGCAGCTCGTCGAGCTCGTAGACTTTGCCGTCGACGCGAATGCGGACGAACCCCTGTGCCCGCAGTTCCTCGAACAGATCCGCCTGCTCTCCCTTGCGCCCGATGATGAGCGGCGCGAGCACCATGAGCCGCATGTCCTCGGGCAAGGTCAGCACGTGGTCGACCATTTGCGAGACGCTCTGGGCCGAGAGCGTGATGCCGTGGTCGGGACAATGTGGATCTCCGATGCGGGCGAAGAGCAGCCGCAGATAGTCGTGTATCTCGGTCACCGTGCCGACGGTGGAGCGCGGGTTGTGGCTTGCCGCTTTCTGCTCGATCGAGATGGCGGGCGACAGGCCTTCGATCAAGTCGACATCGGGCTTCTCCATCAACTCGAGAAACTGCCGCGCGTAAGCGGAAAGCGACTCGACGTAGCGCCGGTGCCCTTCGGCGTACAGCGTGTCGAACGCGAGCGAGGACTTGCCGGAGCCGGAAAGTCCCGTGATCACCACGAGGCGATTGCGTGGCAGGTCGAGACTTACGTTCTTGAGATTGTGTGTGCGTGCGCCGCGAATGCGGATGTATTCGCCGCTCGCGGCTTCAGGCCCGCGTGCACCCGGGAAGGAAACCGGGTTTGAAGATGTGACTGCCGCCATGGAGCCAGGCTGAAAGCAAACCTGCTAATATACCGGAGTCCCTCTCGCATTCCCAACGTTTCACCCCCGCCGATGCCCGTGCGCGATCGCATGACGCCTCTCGAGTTGCGCGCGAGCATCGGGCTCGCGAGCATCTTCGGGCTGCGCCTGCTCGGCATGTTCGTGATCCTGCCTGTCTTCGCGATCTACGCCGAGCGACTGCCCGGAGGCAGCGATCTCACGCTCGTCGGTATCGCGATCGGCGCCTACGGCCTCACGCAGGCGATCCTGCAGATTCCGTTCGGCTGGTGGTCCGACAGATACGGACGCAAGCCGGTGATCTACATCGGCCTCGTGATCTTCGCAGCGGGCAGTTTCGTCGCGGCTGCCGCGACGACCATCTACGTCGTCATCATCGGCCGCGTGCTGCAAGGTGCCGGCGCCATATCGGCTGCGGTCATGGCCGCTGCGGCCGATCTCACACGCGAGCAACATCGCACGAAGTCGATGGCGATGATCGGTTCGACGATCGGACTGTCGTTCGCATTTTCGATCGTGGCGGGGCCTTGGCTCGATCGCCATATCGGCGTGCCCGGGATTTTCGCCATGACGGGCGTGCTGGCGCTCGCTGCCATGCTCGTCGTCTGGCGTATCGTGCCGGACGGGTCTATCGTCCCGGAAGCGCACGGTTCGAGCGGTTTGCGCGAGTTGTGGAAAGTCGCAGTCGACCCGCAGCTCGCCCGCCTGAGCTATGGCATCTTCGCGCTGCACGCGATACTGATGGCGCTATTCATTGCGATCCCGTTCGAGATGCGCGACGCGGGCCTGCCCGTGAGCGAGCACTGGAAGGTGTATCTCCCGGTCATGCTCGGCTCGTTCGTTCTGATGGTGCCGGCGATCATGGGACAAGGTCGATCGGAGCGCGTGAAGCGCACGTTCCTCATCTGCGTCGCCCTCATTTTCGTTGCGCACGTGGTGTTGCCGTGGCTTGCATCAGGCATTACCGCGCTCACGCTGTTTCTGCTGATCTTCTTCACGCCCTTCAATATCCTGGAAGCGCTGCTGCCGTCTCTTACCTCGCGGATGGCGCCTGCCGGAAGCAAGGGCGTCGCGATCGGCATCTACAGCAGCGTGCAGTTTCTGGGCACCTTCTTCGGCGCGGCGGCAGGGGGCTTTCTCTACAGCCGCTGGGCGCTGGACGGAATTGTCATCGCGAACACGGCCTTGCTCGTTATCTGGCTTGTGGTGTGCGCCGGCATGCGTATACCGGAGCCGCTGAGCACGCGCACTTACAGTGTGCCGCCGATGGATCTCGCGGAAACGCAGGCGCTCGCCACCGCGCTGCGCGCCATTCCGGGCGTGCACGAAGCGCGCGTGGTTGCAGCGGAGAGTACGGCTTATCTCAAAGTGGACAGCGTTCGCTTTGACGAACACAATGTCCTGCAAACGATTGCAGGGAAGGGAGAACTGGGATGGCGTCCGTAAACAAGGTCATACTGATCGGCAATCTCGGCGCGGATCCGGAAACGCGGTATCTGCCAAGCGGCGATGCCGTCACCAACATCCGCATCGCGACAACCGAAGCCTGGAAGGACAAGGGCGGGGAAAAGCAGGAACACACGGAGTGGCATCGCATCGCCTTCTTCGGCAAGCAGGCCGAGATCGCCGGCGAATACCTGAAGAAAGGCTCGCCCGTGTACGTCGAGGGCCGCATCCGCACACGGAAATGGCAGGATAAAGAGGGGCAGGATCGCTACTCCACCGAAATCGTCGCCGATCGCATGCAGCTACTGGGCAGCCGCGGCGGCGGCGCCGATACGACCGCCCGCGAACCCGCCACGGCGACGGTTTCGGGATCCACGAGACCCGCTCCTGCCGGGAGTAAGACTGGCGGCATTCCGGAGATGGAGGACGACATCCCGTTCTAGGGGGCGGCGCTCGCCTCCGGCTCGGGTCTCGCCGCCCTGCGGAACAGAGGACGATCTACCACAGCGGCGCCTGTGTCGCGGCCTCCTTGCCGGAACTATAGCGACTGAAAGCCTGCAATCCGATCGCGCCTAGCCCCGCGATGCAAGCGAGCAGAAGCAGAAACGGTCCGATGTAGGGCAGCGTCGCCACGAACGATAGAATCACCAGCCCGAGCGTGAGCAGCACCATGCGCGCGCGGCGCGACCGAGGAGACTGTCTCACGGTGCGAGCCATCGCGTCGCCAATGAAGAAACAGCTGACGACGCAGGCTGCGAGCAGCGCGACCGCATAAAACGCCCCGAGCAGCACCCCCACCGGAATGCCGATGATCGTGATGACGAGCAGCACGGCAACCGGCGGAACACTGAAAAACACCGCCGTGCCGAGTCCGAGCGTTCTCACCGGCGCTTCGCGCATCAGCGTGCTCGCGTGTTCCGTGAAGCGCGGGAACAACCCATAGAGCAACAGCCCGGCCGCGAGCAGCCCGGCGAGCAGCAGCGGACGCAATGCCTTGAGTATGGGAACGTCCGCAAGCGGGTTCGAGATGTCGATCGTGTTCGTTGCGCGGCTCACCTGGCCCGAAATCCGCGCGGCAGGATCGATCCTGATCTCCTCGCTGCTCGAGTATTCGATGTCGCCGTGAATGCGCGCCGTGCTCAGCACCCGGATGTGCCTGCCCGACAACTCCAGGGGTCCGTTCACCTCGCCGGCGATGGTGATCTCGCGCGCGTAGAGCTTCAGTCCCGACAGCGCACGGCCGCTCACCGATACGCGGCTTGCCGCCATCCAGGCCTCGCCGCGGATTTCCGCCGTCGGCGCGAGCTCGATGTGACCGCCCACCAACAGCAGGTCGCCGTGTACCGTGCTCGTAACGGTGATGACGCCGGCGGCGGCCCGCAGGCCTTCACCGATCGATGCGCGCACATCCAGGGCGCCCGCCCCGAAAACCGCATCGCCCGCGATCGGCTCCAAAACCTCGATGCGGCCCGCGGCGGCCACCAGATCCCGATTGACGGCGCGATCCACCCGCACTTCGGCGCCGGCCATGTAGACGTTCCCGGCCTGCGTATCCCGGTCTTCCGCCGAGTGGCCGAGTCCGGCCACAAAAGCCAGGGCCGTCAGATATCGTGCTGCAATGCGCGCTGCGGAGCGGTGGTGTTGCATCGTTCTATTCTTCGGATGCCCCGATTGTGCCGGTCCCGAGCCGCTGCTGTCACTCGCTCCACGTTGCCGCTTGCAATTCGCCGAATCGCCCCCACCTTCGCGTCACCGTCGCATCTAAGCGATTCAGGTATAATAACTTTTTCGCTGGAACCATCATGCCGATCTACGAGTATCGCTGCGCAACATGCGGATTCGAGAACGAATATCTGCAGAAAGTGAGCGACCCCTTGCTCACGGACTGCCCGGATTGCGGAAAGCCGACTTTCACCAAGCTCGTGAGCGCCGCGGGCTTTCAGTTGAAGGGCAACGGATGGTACGCGACCGATTTCAAGAACAGCGGAAAGCCCGCAGCCAAGCCCGAGAAGGATGCCGAGAAGGCAGAGCCCGCCAAGGACAATGACGTCAAGAAGGACACCACCTCGCAACCCGCCAGCGGCACGGGTGCCAGTCCCGCCTGTACTTGAGAGCCTCTCGGCCGCATCCCACGCCCGTCCCGCTCCAGCTCCGGCGGCGCTGACCCGATTCGCGCGGCACGCCTCCCGCACTCGCCGGTAAGTACCGCCCATGTCATCCGGAAGTCAAATCCGTCGCTACTTGATCACCGGGCTCCTGGTGTGGGTGCCCGTCGTGATCACGGTGTGGGTGTTGAGCGTGCTGGTCAGAACCATGGATCAGACACTGCTCCTTTTGCCGCCTGCGTTGCGCACCGAAAGCTGGCTCGGCGTATACGTGCCGGGTATGGGCGTCATACTGACTTTGCTCGTCGTCTTTCTGACGGGTGTTTTCGCAGCGAACATCATCGGCCAGCGGCTCGTGCACGTGTGGGAGCGGGTGCTCGCGCGCATTCCGGTGGTGAACAGCATCTACAACGGCGTGAAGCAGGTAAGCGACACACTGCTCTCGCCGGGCGGCCAGGCGTTCCGTAAAGCGCTGCTGGTGCAGTGGCCGAGTCCCGGGATGTGGACGGTCGCGTTTCTCACCGGCAAGCCCGGAGGCGACGTCGTCAACCACCTGCAGGGCGATTACGTGAGCATTTACGTGCCGACTACGCCGAATCCGACCGGCGGCTATTTCGTGATGGTCCCGCGCAGCGCGGTCGTCGAACTCGACATGACGGTGGACGACGCGTTGAAATACATCGTTTCGATGGGCGTCGTTAACCCCGGCGCGCGACGCCGTCCGGCGCAGGCGTTGCCCGCGCGCGAGCCGAACACCGAGGCGCAAGCCCAGATCGTCAATCGGTAGGGGCACTCGTGTCTCGCCGGGCTTCTCACGGCCAAACTTATGCGTAGCGAATACTGCGGCCTCGTGAGCCGCAAACATCTCGGGCAGACGGTGCGACTCGATGGATGGGTGCATCGCAGGCGCGATCACGGCGGCGTCATCTTCATCGATCTGCGCGACCGTGAAGGCATCGTGCAGATCGTCTGCGATCCGGATACGCCGGACACGTTCGCAACGGCTGACAAGCTGCGCGGCGAGTTCGTGGTTGAAGTCGTCGGCCGCGTCCGCGAGCGGCCGCAGGGCACGGCCAATCCGAATCTCGTGAGCGGCGAAGTGGAAGTGCTCGCGTCCGCAATCGAGATCCTGAATGCCGCCTTGCCGCCCCCGTTCCACATGGACGAAGAGAAGCTTTCCGAGACCGTGAGGCTCGAGTACCGCTTTCTCGATCTGCGCCGCCCGCAAATGCAGAACAATTTGCGGCTGCGCTATCGCACGGCGATGGCGGTGCGACGCTACCTCGACCGCGAGGGCTTCATCGACATCGAGACGCCGATGCTGACCCGCTCCACGCCCGAAGGCGCGCGTGACTACCTCGTGCCCTCGCGCGTGCATCCGGGCCACTTCTTCGCGCTCCCCCAGTCCCCGCAGCTCTTCAAGCAACTGCTCATGGTTGCGGGATTCGATCGCTACTACCAGATCGTGAAATGTTTCCGCGACGAGGACCTGCGCGCGGACCGCCAGCCCGAGTTCACGCAAATCGACATAGAGACGTCCTTCCTCACGCAAGAGGAGATCATGGCGATCATGGAAGGCCTCGTGCGCGAAGTCTTCAAAGACGTGCTCGACGTCGAGCTTCCGCAGCCCTTTGCTCGTTTGCGCTTCGACGAAGCCATGGCCCGCTACGGGTCCGACAAGCCGGACTTGAGGATCGCGCTCGAACTGACGGAGCTCTCCGACCTCGTGAAGAACGTCGAGTTCAAGGTGTTTCGCGAAGCGGCACAGCAGAAAGACGGCCGCGTGGCCGCCTTGCGTGTGCCTGGCGGCGGCGGTCTCACTCGCGGCGAGATCGACGCATACACGGACTTCGTGAAAATCTACGGCGCCAAAGGGCTTGCCTATATCAAGGTGAACGCGCGAAGCAAGGGCGTCGAAGGGCTCCAGTCCCCGATACTGAAGTTCATGTCGCCGGAGGTCATCGTTCAGATACTCGATCGCTCGGGCGCGCAAGACGGCGATCTCGTATTTTTCGGTGCGGACAAGGCCAAGGTCGTCAACGACTCGCTCGGTGCGCTCAGGCCGAAGGTGGGACAAGACCGTGGTCTCGTCGAGGGCGGCTGGCGCCCGTTGTGGGTGGTCGATTTCCCGATGTTCGAGTGGGACGAGCAGGGGGGGCGCTGGGGCGCGATGCACCATCCGTTCACCTCGCCTTCCGAGGGACACGAGGAACTCCTCGAGACCGATCCGGGTGCCGCGCGTGCGAAGGCCCACGACATCGTGCTGAACGGATGGGAGATCGGCGGCGGCTCGATCCGGATTCATCGAAGCGACGTGCAGTCGAAGGTATTCCGCGCACTGAACATCGGGCCCGACGAAGCTCAGGCCAAATTCGGGTTTCTGCTTTCAGCCCTGCAATATGGCGCACCGCCTCACGGCGGCATCGCATTCGGCCTCGATCGCCTCGTCACTCTGATGGCCGGCGCCGAGTCGATCCGCGACGTGATCGCATTTCCGAAAACGCAGCGGGCGCAGTGTCTCCTCACCCAGGCGCCCAACACCGTGGACGAGCAGCAGCTTCGGGAGCTGCACATCAGGCTGCGCCAGCAGCCGGACAGTCGCAGCGCCTGAACGTCGGCGCCTCAGCAGTGACCCGCTTGAGCGTCTGGCTCCGCACGCCGGTGAGCGCGCTGATCGTGCTCGCGACGCTGTGCGGGCTATTCGCGCCTGCGTCCTTCACCGTTGCGGCTCCGCACGAGCATCCACCGACGATCGCGCTCGCGCAGCTTCCGAAAGAAGCCCGTGCGACGCTCGTGCTCATTCATCAGCGGGGGCCGTTTCCCTACGAACGGGACGGTGTCGTTTTCGGCAACTTCGAGCGCAGGCTCCCCATCCGGGAGCGTGGCTACTATCGGGAATACACTGTGCCGACACCCGGTGTCTCGCACCGCGGCGCACGGCGCATCGTGGTCGGCCGCGGGGGTGAGCTGTACTACACCTCGGACCATTACCGGAGCTTCAGGCACATCGTCGAATGACGCAGAGTCCGCAATTCCCGGCCGCACGCTCGGGCGTGTATCGCACGCCGGCAGATGTGAGCCAGCTCGAGTCGCAATCGCGCGAGGCCGATCTCGCGTGGTCGGAGGTCGAGCTGGATGCGTTTCCCGGAAAGCGCGCCGCGCTCAATGCCATCGCAAAGGCGATGGGCGCGCCGGCCGGCACCTTCGGAGAGAACTGGGATGCGCTCGCCGACGTGCTGCAGGATCTGTCCTGGAACAATGCTTCGGGCCATGTGCTTCATCTGCGCGGGCACTGGGATGCGAGTCCTGATGATCGTGCCACGCTGGTGGAGGTATTACGGGCGAGCGCGGATTACTGGCGCTCGCGATCCAGGGCATTCCTGGTGTTCTCAGACGATGCCGCGGAGCTCCCCGCATGGACTTAGGCGCGCGCCCCTACAAGCTGCCCGTTTCAGTGCTGGTGATCGTCCACACGCCCGAGCTGGAGGTGTTGCTGCTCGAGCGAGCGGACCGGCCGGGTTTCTGGCAGTCCGTGACCGGCAGCCAGAACGAGGGAGAGGCGCTGGAGCAAACCGCGGTGCGGGAGCTACGCGAAGAAACCGGAATAGATGCAGCGTTATACTCGCTCGGCAATTGGCAGAAACAGAACCGCTACGAGATCTACGCGCATTGGCGACACCGCTACGCGCCCGGGGTGACTCACAATACGGAGCACGTGTTCGCGGTCGAGGTGCCGACACGCATCGGCATCAGACTCTCACCGAGAGAACATCTCGCCTATGCCTGGCTGCCATGGCGCGAGGCGGCCGAGCGGGTGTTCTCCTGGAGTAACGCGGCGGCCATTCGCGAGTTGGCGGAGAGGCGCGCTCGGGTGTGATCCATGCAGGGAACTTAGAGGCCGTCGCGCCGTCCTATTGCGTTCTGGACGATGGTGCACCGCGGCGGGGCGGCTCCCGGTGCGGCGAGTAGAATAGGCGGTTTTCACCCTTATCATGGTGCGTTTTTCGATTCGGAGGACGTAACGAGGATGGAAGTCAGCACAATTCAGTTCGACCGCTTCAAGCCCCTCGCAGACGAGGATTGCGAAGCACGCATCGTTGCCGCCAGGCGCAAGCTCGGCGATCGAGCCGTCATTCTCGGCCACCACTATCAACGGGCCGACGTCTACAAGCACGCGGACCTCACCGGTGACTCGCTGCGGCTCTCGAAGCTCGCCTCGCAGACCGAAGCCGAGTACATCGTCTTCTGCGGCGTGCACTTCATGGCCGAAGTCGCCGACATCCTGTCCAAGCCGCATCAGAAGGCGATCCTGCCGGACCTCTCCGCCGGCTGCTCGATGGCAGACATGGCAAACCTCGCGAAAGTGGAGCGCGCCTGGCGCGAGCTTTCCGAAGTGCTCGATCCCGACGAGAAGGTGACGCCCGTTACGTACATCAACTCGGCGGCCGACCTGAAGGCCTTCTGCGGAGAGCATGGCGGCATCGTCTGCACGTCCACCAACGCGCGGCAGATCCTTCAGTGGGCGTTCGGCCGGCGCGAGAAGGTGCTGTTCTTTCCCGACCAGCATCTCGGGCGCTGGACCGGCTATCTCATGGACATTCCGCTGTCGCAGATGCTGGTATGGGATCCTGACGAGCCGCTCGGCGGGTTGACCACGCAGCAGATCAAGATGGCGAAGATCTTTCTGTGGAAGGGCCACTGCTCGGTCCACCAGATGTTTCAGGCGCAGCACATCCTGCGGTGGCGCCAGCAGAACCCGAGCGGAATGGTCATCAGCCACCCCGAATGCAATTTCGAAGTCTGCAAGCTGTCCGACTACGTGGGCTCGACGGACTTCATCATCAAGACGGTCGCAACGAGCGCTCCCGGCTCGCGCTGGCTCGTCGGCACCGAGTTGAACCTCGTCAATCGCATCGCGGAAGAGCTCAGGCCGCAGGGCAAGGTCGTGCAGTTCATGGCGCCGACGGTGTGCATGTGCTCGACGATGGCACGCATCGATCCGCAACACCTCGCCTGGGCACTCGAGAATCTCGTGGCCGGCAAGATCGTGAATCAGATCAAGGTGCCTGCGCATGAAGCGGAGCTCGCGCGGGTCGCGCTCGACCGCATGCTGGCGGTTTCCTGATTCCGGAGAATCTGCGCTCGGGCGGACCCGCGTCCAGGCTTCCGGCTGCAGATACCGTGAATCGCAGTCTGCACGTCGTCACCTATAACATCCACAAGGGGCTTTCGCTCTTCAACCGCCGCGTGGTGATCCACGAGCTGCGCGATCGGCTGCGCACGCTCGGTGCCGATATCGTTTTTCTGCAAGAGGTGCTCGGGCACGCACGACCGCCACGCCGAAAAGCACCTCGAATGGCCCGCGGAGCCGCAGTACGAGTTTCTGGCAGACACCGTCTGGGCGGATTTCGCGTACGGCCGCAACGCTGTCTACGATCACGGTCATCATGGAAATGCGATCCTGTCGCGCTTTCCGATACAGAACTGGGCGAACCAGGACGTCTCCTCGCACCGCTTCGAGCGGCGCGGCCTGCTTCATTGCGAAGTCGTGGTGCCCGGCTGGGATACGCCGCTCCATTGCGTGTGCGTGCATCTCGCGCTGACGGCGCGGGGCCGCAGCCGCCAGCTCGAGCGCCTGCGGCAGCGCATCGAGCGGCTCGTGCCGCGCAATGCGCCGCTCATCGTCGCCGGCGACTTCAACGACTGGCACTGGCGGAACAAGGCGACCCATGAGCTCGCGCATCCGCTGAACATGCATGAAGTGTTCGAGCTCATGAAGGGGCTGCCCGCGCGCAGTTTCCCGGCCTTGCTGCCGGTCTTCCGGCTCGATCGCATCTACATCCGCGGCTTCCGCGTGAGCCGCGCGCACGTCCACCACGGCCCGGTCTGGGGCCGCATCTCCGATCACGCGGCGCTCACGACCACGCTCGAGAGGATATGACGGAGTACGTCGACGGCAACCGGCTCACTTTGCTGGAAAGCGGTCGCGAATACTTCCCTGCGCTCGAGGCGGCGTGCGACGCCGCGCAGCGCGAGATCCACTTCGAGACGTACATCTACGAAGACGACGAGGCCGGGCAGCGTATCGGCGACGCGCTCGCGCGCGCGGCCCAGCGGGGTGTGAGCACGCATCTGCTGGTCGACGGCTACGGGTCGAAGAAGCTTCCTCCGGCTCTCGTCTCGAAACTGAAGGACGCCGGCGTCAAGTTCCTCTTCTATCGTCCCGACATCGCGGGGTGGCGCGCGCCGCGGCAGAGACTGCGCCGCATGCATCGCAAGCTCGCAGTGGTCGATGCGCGGGTCGCGTTCGTCGGCGGCATCAACATCATCGACGACATGCATACGCCGGGTCATACGCCGCCGCGGTTCGATTACGCTGTGAAGATCGAAGGGCCGCTCCTCGAAGTGATCCATCCAGTCGTCAAGCGGCTCTGGACGATCGTGCTCCTGACGCAGCTCGGCGGGGGGTGGCCCGAATCCGAGGACGTGGAGCCCGATACGACGGTTTGGGGCTCGCAGCCCGCCGCGTTTCTCGTGCGCGACAATCTATGGCACCGCAACGATATCGAGGAGGCGTATCTCGCCGCGATCGGCCGCGCACGTTCGGAAATTCTGATCGCGAGCTCGTATTTTTTTCCCGGGTCTTGCGTTCCGGCGGGCGCTGACGGAGGCGGCGGCCCGCAACGTGCGCGTCATCCTGTTGCTCCAGGCCCGTGTCGAATACCGGCTGCTCCACTACGCGTCACGCGCACTCTATGGGGCGCTGCTGGATGCGGGCGTCGAGATCCACGAGTATCACAAGAGCTTCCTGCACGCGAAGGTCGCGGTGGTGGATCGCCGATGGGCGACCGTCGGATCGTCAAATATCGACCCTTTCAGCCTGTTGCTCGCGCGTGAGGCGAACGTGGCGGTGGATGACACCGCCTTCGCGGCGAGCCTCCATGCGAGCCTCAGCGCCGCGATGGCCGACGGTGCGCGTGAAGTGCGTGCGGAGCACTGGCACCGCCGGCCGTTGCCTGCTCGCGTCGGCCACTGGGCGTGCTATGGCTTCGCGCGCCTGCTGACCGGATTGTCCGCTTATGGGCAGACCCAGGAATTCGCCTGATGCGGTCTGGCACCGCCTTTGCTTCGTCCTCCGTGAAGGCGGGAGCATCCGCTCTCTGCTTTCATCCTCCTCCTTTGGTACGTATTAGGGCGCCTGCGAACCAGGCGCCCTTTTTTGCGATCGCCCGCACCGGACTGAAGCCGAAATGCGGCTGATAAAATCCGCGGCGCCATGAGATCCCGCATTACCGCCGACAGCCCGCAGCCGCCGCGGCTCCGGGAATGGCGGGTCGTTCCGATGCTCCTGCCGTACGTCTGGGAGTACAAGTGGCGCGTCGCGACCGCGCTCGTGTTCCTGGTCATCGCGAAGCTCGCCAACGTCGGCGTGCCGCTCGTGCTCAAGGAAATCGTGGACGCGCTCTCGCCCACCCAGGCGATGCTGGCGCTGCCGCTCGCCCTGCTCGCCGCCTACGGGGCGCTGCGTCTTTCCACGACGCTATTTGCCGAGTTGCGCGATCTCGTGTTCGTACGCGTCGCGCAGAGGGCCGTGCGACGCATCGCGCTCAACGTCTTTCGTCACCTGCACGCGCTCTCGTTGCGCTTCCATTTGGAACGCCAGACCGGCGGCGTCTCGCGCGACATCGAGCGCGGCGCGCGCGGCATATCGACGCTGATGTCGTACATGCTGTTCTCGATCATTCCAGTCGTGCTCGAGTTCGCCCTGGTAGCCATCGTGCTGCTCGCCCGTTTCGACTGGCGCTTCATGGCCGTAACTTTCGGCGCGGTCGTTGTCTACATCGGCTTCACGGTGTGGATCACCGAATGGCGCAGTCACATCCGGCGTGAGGCGAACGAGCTCGATTCGCGCGCGAACACCCGGGCGATCGACAGCCTGCTCAACTACGAGACGGTCAAATACTTCAATAACGAAGAGTACGAAGCGAAGCGCTATGACGAGAACCTGAAGCAATACGAGAACGCGGCGGTGAAAACCGAGGCGTCGCTCGGCATTCTCAACATCGGCCAGAGTTTCATCATCGCCATTGCGGTGACGGCGCTCATGGTCCTCGCCGCCGAAGGCGTCGTGACCGCGACGCTTACGCTCGGCGACCTCGTGCTCATCAACGGTCTTCTGATTCAGCTCTACATCCCGCTCAACTTCCTCGGCATGGTCTATCGCGAGATCAAGCAGGCGCTGATCGACATGGATCGGATGTTCCGGCTGCTCGAACAACACCGCGAGATCGAGGACCGTCCCGATGCGACCGACTTGCCGCCCGGACCGTTATCGGTGCGGTTCGACCATGTCGATTTCAGCTACGATCCGAAGCGCCAGATACTCCATGACGTGACCTTCGAAGTGCCCGCGGGCGAGAAGGTTGCGGTCGTCGGTGCGAGCGGGTCCGGCAAGTCGACGCTCGCTCGTCTGCTGTATCGCTTCTATGACGTGGGACGCGGCGCCGTGTGCATCAATGGCCTGGACATCCGTGACGTCAGGCAGTCGAGTCTCCGTTCCGCGATCGGCATCGTTCCGCAGGACACGGTGCTCTTCAACGATACGGTTTACTACAACATCCAGTACGGGCGGCCGCATGCGACGCGCGAGGAGGTGATCGCGGCGGCCAAAGCCGCTCACATTCACGATTTCATCGCGAGCCTGCCGGAAGGTTACGAGGCGCGCGTGGGCGAGCGGGGCCTGAAGCTCTCCGGCGGCGAGAAGCAGCGCGTCGCGATCGCCCGAGCGATATTGAAAGATCCCCGCATCCTGATCTTCGATGAGGCAACGTCAGCGCTCGACTCGAAATCCGAGAAGGCGATCCAGGGCGAGCTCGATCGCATCGCTCACGGCCACACCACCCTGGTGATCGCCCATCGGCTGTCGACCATCATGGATGCGGATCACATCGTGGTGCTCGAGCAAGGCCGCATCATCGAGCGCGGAACGCACTCGGAGCTTCTCGCGCGCCGCGGTTCTTACGCGCAGATGTGGGCGCTGCAGCGTGAGGAAGATGCCGCGCGCGCCAAGGTAGAGGCGGTTGCCGTAGCGACGTGAGGGCGGCGCTCGCCGTGCGCTATCTAGGCGACGAGCGTCGACGTGGGGGCTGCCCGCTCGCGAGCAAGATGACGAAATGTCACGGAGACCATCGTGCCGATTCCCGCACCGTTCCCGAGCGTGACCTCGGCGGCATGGCTTTGCGCGATCTCCCTCACGATCGCAAGGCCGAGCCCGCATCCTTCGCCCCCGGTGCCCAGCACTCTGTAGAAACGCTGGAAGACCCGCGTGCGCTCGGCATCCGGGATACCGGGGCCGTTGTCCTCGACGGCGAGCACCGCCCGCGCGTCGTCGCACTGCACGCTGACCGTGACATGTCCGCCGCGCTGAGTGTAGCGAACCGCGTTGTCGAGCAGGTTGTTCAGCATCTCACGCAAGAGTAGCGGATCGCCTTCGATGGACGCGGCAGTCGAATGGTCGTCGAATCCCAGGTCGATCCCATGCTCGAGAGCGCTCGGCACCCAGTCGGTCGTCGCATCGCGCGCAAGCTGCGCGAGATCGATGCGCTGCACCGCTCGCATGACGCGTCCGACCGGCGGCTCGGCTCGCGCAAGTGACAGAAGCTGGTTCACGAGACGCGTCGTACGCTCTGTTGCCGTCCTCAGTTGCCGCAACGTGGCCTGCGCCTCGCCGGGCGGCGTCTGCCTCAGCGCGAGCTCGGTTTGCGTCTTCAATCCGGCGATCGGCGTGCGCAACTGGTGCGCGGCATCGGCAATGAAGCGTTGCTGCGCGGCGAGTGCGAAGCTCAGTCGCTCGAGCAGCTCGTTGATCGCGTGAATCAACGGTTGCACTTCGTGCGGAGCCTCTTCCTCTGGAACGGCGGACAAGTCCAGGTGCGAACGATTTTCGATTTCACGCCGCAGAGTGCCCAACGGCGCCAGCCCGCGGCCGACCGCATACCAGAGCAGCGCACCCGCAATCACGATGAGCAGCGCCTGCGGCAGCACCATCCTCGCGAGGATCTGACGCGCGAATTCGGCGCGTTCCGAGCGATTCTCGGCCACTTGCACTCGAACGACTCGTTCGCTGTTGCCGGTGCCGACGGGAAGGTGCAGCGTCACGATACGCACGGCGCGGCCCTGGTAGTTGCCGTCGTAGTAGTTCACGCGCTCCGAGGAGGGGTCGGGAGGCGGTGGGAGGTCCGGCTGCCCGGTGATGTATTCGTCGCGCGGACCGCTCACGAGGTAGTAGACGCGGCCCGATTCTCGCCTCTCGATCATCTGCACGACGACATCGGGCAGGTCGACGTATATGCGATCGTTCTGCACCTTCACTTGCCTGCCGATATCGAACGCGGTTTCGAGCAAAGCGCGGTCGTATGCGAGATTGACGAAGCGATTCGCGATGTCGTAATCGAACACGCTGCTCACGACCCACACCATGAGCAGCGGCCAGAACAGCCAGGCGAGCAACTGCCGTCGCAGTGTTTTCGTTGTCTTGCTCGACACGGTCAGCCGTTCGGGTCTTTCTCGAGCAGGTAGCCGAGTCCCCGTATCGTGCGAATGCTGACTCCCGCGGGCTCCAGCTTTTTCCTCAGGCGGTGCACGTAGACTTCGATCGCGTTCGGCCCGACTCCCTCGTCCCATCCATAGAGCTGGTCGGCGAGCTGCTCCTTGTTCACGACTCGGCCGCTTCGCATCATCAATACTTCGAGCACGCCCAGCTCGCGTGCCGAGAGATCGAGGGGTTCGCTGGCGAGTGTCGCTCGGCGGCCGGCCGTATCGAGCACGAGTGCGCCGTGGGTGAGCACGGAGGCGCCGCCCGACTGCCCGCGCCGTATGAGCGCACGGACCCGCGCTTCCAGCTCGGGAAGATCGAACGGCTTGATCATGTAGTCGTCGGCTCCGAGGTCCAGGCCCTTCACCCGATCCTGGAGTGCGTCGCGGGCGGTCAGCACGAGAACTGGAATGCTCGAGCCGCGCCGCCGCATGCGCCGAAGAACTTCGAATCCATCGAGTCCGGGCAGGCCGAGATCGAGAATCACGAGGTCGTACGCCTGTGCAGCGAGCACGTTATCGGCATCCACGCCGCTCGCCGCGGCGTCCACCGCGTAGTCGGCGTGGCGCAACGTGCGCGTGAGGCCGTCGGCCAGCACGGAGTCATCTTCTACGATCAGGATCCTCATGCCGTTCGTGCCGTCCATTCCATACTCGGGAACTGCAAGCGTATCGTACGGTGGCAACGTGTAAGACTGCTGTAAGGCCGTGTTGCTAAGGTGCTTTCGGGTCGAGTGGTCGGCCGTAATTGCTTTCAGTCTTTCCTCCTCGGAGGCCTGGTAGTCGTGGCCACCTGTGCTGAGCGGGTGGCTGCGTGGCCTCTTTAGATCCCGCCGGGACACTCCCACATGTCCCGAGCGGGTTTTTTTTTGCGACTTCTCCCACACTTCTGGGCCTTGGACGTCACACGAGATTGCCCAGACTGTTAAAAATCTTCTTGAAAAGCTGCTTCTAACCTT
Organism: uncultured beta proteobacterium; assembly: GCA_963808765.1. GTDB lineage: Bacteria > Pseudomonadota > Gammaproteobacteria > Burkholderiales > SG8-41 > JAQGMV01. The sequence continues at coordinate 213,980 of CAWEHH010000029.1, read as the reverse complement.
GTATTTTCAAGCCCGTTTGTAGGGGGTTTGAGAACAAATACTCGGAGAAGCAAGTGAAAAGGCTCGTCGTCGCCATGCTCGTGCTCTGGTGTGCCCACGGGCTCGCTTGGGGTGGGTCTCCCGCGGTCTCCAAGGCGGCTCCAAAACAGAGCTATACCAAGGCGCCGATCAAGAACGCGAAGCCGCGCCCCAAAGCCGTTCACAAGGTAGCGGTCAAGCCCGTCCGCGCGCACGTGGTCCGCATGGTGGTGCCGGTGGAAGACGATGGCGCTGAACCGTCGCTCAAGTCGGCTGCGGTCTTCGTGCTCGATCCCTCGGACGGACGCGTCGTTTACTCCAAGAACATCACCGCTGTCCAGCCTATCGCGTCGATTACCAAGCTCATGACTGCGATGGTCGTGCTGGATGCCAACCTCGAGCTCGCCGAGCAGGTCGAAATCAGCGAAGAGGACGTCGATGCGCTCAAGCATACGCGCTCGCGCCTCCAGGTGCGCACGCTGATCACCCGCGATGACCTGCTGCGGCTCGCCTTGATGGCATCGGAGAACCGTGCAGCGGCAGCGCTGGCGCGGGCCTATCCCGGCGGCACGCGGGCTTTCGTGCGTGCAATGAACCGCAAGGCCGACGAGCTCGACATGCATCGTACCCGCTTCGTCGACAGCACGGGTCTGTCGAGCGAGAACGTCTCGACCGCGGAAGACCTCGCAAAGATGGTGACTGCCGCGTATCGCTATCCACTCATCCAGCAATACACGACGCTGACCGAACACGCCGTCTCGCTGAACAGCGGCCGGTTGCTTTCCTATCACAATTCGAACGGCCTGGTGCGGGACGTGCAGTGGCAGATCGACGTTTCCAAAACCGGTTACATCTCCGAAGCGGGCCGCTGCCTCGTCATGCAGGCGCGCATCGCAGCGAAGCCGTTCGTGATCGTGCTGCTCGACTCGTGGGGCCGCTACACGCGAATCGCGGATGCGAATCGCGTGAAGAAATGGCTCGAGAGCCAGCTTGCACGACAGCCGGCGGGATAACTACCTGCGAATCGCCTCTCTACCTAGCCGCGCTCCCGAGCGCGGCTGAAGGTGCTGGCCGCAATGTCCGCACCGCCCTACCACTACGAAAATCGGAAGCCGCCGAAAGCCTCTTTTCTGGAGGATGTGCTCGCGGGTCTTGCGAGCTCGCCTAAGTCGCTTCCGCCCAAGTACTTCTACGACGAACGCGGCTCGCGTCTCTTCGACAGGATTTGCGAGCTTCCCGAGTACTACCCGACGCGTACCGAGCTGGCGATGCTCGACGCTGTGGGAAGCGAAATTGCCGCTCGTGTCGGCACCGGCGCCGCGATCGTCGAGTATGGCAGCGGCTCGGGCAGGAAAACTGCGGCTCTCATCGAAACGGTGCGTCCGCTCGCTTACGTCGCCATCGACATAGCCGACCAGCAACTGCGGCACGCCGCGAGCGATCTTGCAGCCGCATATCCGCACGTTCGCGTCTTCGCCGTGTGCGCTGACTACACTCAGCAGCTCGACCTGCCTTCGCTCGATGGCAGCGCTGTCAGAAAGCGCCTTGTCTTTTTCCCTGGTTCCACGATCGGCAATTTCACCGTCGAGGAAGCACTCGCTTTTCTCGTCAATGCGCGAGCGGTCGCGGGAGATGGCGGCGCGATGCTCGTCGGCGTGGATCTCGCGAAAGACGTATCCGTGCTGCATGCGGCGTACAACGACGCAACAGGCGTCACGGCCGCGTTCAATCTGAACGTGCTCCGCAGAATCAACGAAGAGCTGGGCGGAGACTTCGACCTCGAGGCGTTCGAGCACCGCGCCTTCTACAACGCTGCGGCGAGCCGCATCGAGATGCATCTCGTGAGTCGCCGGGATCAGACGGCCACTATCGGCTCCCGCAAGTTCGCGTTCGCGGCAGGCGAGACGATTCACACGGAGAACTCGTACAAATACTCCGTCGAAGAGTTCCAATCATTGGCGCGCGAAGCAGGGTTCGATGCGGACCACTGCTGGGTCGATCCCGACCGTCTTTTCTCGATTCATTATCTGACCGTCCCGAGCGCTGCTCACGGCGCGTAGGGGGCGGCGCTCGCCTTCAGCTCGGGCCTCGCCGCCCTACGGAACAGACGAAAACCGAGGTTTTCCTCCGTAACCTGCCGCGGCAAGATTCCCCCGGGCGCGCAAGCGCCCGAGCCGCGGCTCGTCGTACGAACAGAGGGACACCCATGGTTTCCCTCCGTTACCTCCTTTCCTTTGGCAACGTGTCTGATAGCAGGCGCGACACGCTGAGTCGGGCCGGAGCTCGCGCCCAGTGACGAGAGAGGGCAATGCTAACATCGGGCGCCTGCCGGGTACTTCCTGCACGTCCCACCCGGGCTCGTCATGACCATCCACCTTCTCGTTCTAATGTGCGTGCTCGGCCATTCAGGGTTCGGCGGAAGCCGGGTCGTGATGTCGCTGTATGCGCTCGATCAGGGGGCGACCCAGTTCACGATCGGCGTGCTGATGGCGCTCTATGCGGTTTGTCCATTGTTTCTCGCCGTGTGGGTGGGGCGGTTCGCCGACCGCGTCGGACCGCGTGTCCCCATGCTGATCGGCATCGGCGGCGTCATCCTCGGGCTCCTTCTGCCTGCGCTCTTTCCAGGTGTGCCCACGCTGTACCTGTCCGCTCTCCTGCTCGGATCCACTTTTCATTTCTTTTTCATCACCGTGCAAGGCATCACCGGAGGAATCGGTGGCGCGGAGAATCGTTCACGCAATTTCGCGCTGATCGGAATGGGCTTCTCCGCCGCGGGTTTCATCGGCCCTTTTCTCGCTGGCCTCACGATCGACTATTTCGGCCACCTCCAGGCCTTCCTGCTGCTCGCCGCATTCCCGGTTCCGGCGTTGCTGCTGCTCCTGTTCCGGCCCGGGTTTCTGCCGCCGGCGCACAAACTCGCGGGCAGCACCCACAGCGGGAGTTCGCTCGAACTGCTGCGAGTGCGAAGCCTGCGCAACACCTTCGCCGCGAGCGGCATTCTTTCGGCCGCGTGGGACCTCTTTCAGTTCTATTTCCCGGTATATGGCCACTCGGTCGGACTTTCCGCGTCCGCCATCGGGACCGTGCTCGGCGTCTTCGCGCTTGCTACGTTTACGGTGCGCGTCGCTATCCCTACCCTCGCGAAGCGCTACGCCGAACCCCGGATACTCACCGGCGCCATTTTCGTTGCCGCTGCTGCGTTCGCAGTGTTTCCGTTCTTCGGCAACCCCTACCTGCTGGGTGCGATCGCTTTCGTTCTGGGGCTCGGGGTAGGGTGCGGCCAGCCGGTGTCGATGTCGCTCATCTACGCGCTTGCACCGCAGGGCCGCGCCGCCGAGTGCGCGGGTTTGCGCGTTACGGCCAACAATGTGATGCACCTTCTGATCCCACTGCTCTTCGGGAGTCTCGGAACGGCGTTCGGCTACGTGCCGGTGTTCCTCTCGAACTCATCGTTGCTCGTCGCGGCCGCTGTGATGCTGCGGCGGGCGAGAATCGGTTCGACGTGACTGGCGCACGGCGAGCACGCGTGCAGGCGGAAAGGGGAGAACGTTTGTGGGAACCGCGGGTATACGGCGGCAGCCGGTCGGACTCGCTGACGCAGCGTGCACGTGACACACGCTGCGCCGCGGGGATACTCGCTACTGACGTCTGCCCACTTCCGAGCCGACCACGCCACCTGCCACCGCACCGCCAACCGTTCCGAGCGTGCTACCACCGGTTATCGCGCTACCGACGAGCCCTCCACCGACTGCGCCGATCGCAGCGCCCTGAGTCTGCTTCGAAACGGGCACGCTTTCACAGGCCGCGAGCGTGACCAGCGCGCCGGTTGCAATTGTCATTGCAATTAAACGTTTCATCTCGATCTCCTCATGGATGGTTGCGCGGCCCCGAACTGTCTCGCGGCCGGCCGGAGCATTGGTGGCAGGCGGTAGCCGAGGGCACTGCTCTCGCCAACCTGCAAGCTGCTTGCCGAAGTAACCAACCCGATGCTACGACTTACGTTGTTCCTTCTTGCCTTCAGCGGCCTCGCGCTCCGACTTCGCCTGTTTCTTCACGCCGTCGCGGGCGGACTTCGCATCCTTCTGACACGCCTCTTTTTCGTTACCCTTCATGTCGTCGCACTTCTCCTTGGCGATGTTGTAGTCCATGTCCGCCTTGGCGGCAGCGACGTCGTAACGGTTCTTGGGCGTGTCCTTCTGTTTCGCAGCCAGCTCCGCCTTCGCTACCTTTTCCTTGCCGCGAGCCTCCGCCATGCAGATGTCCTTGGCGTTGCCCTTCATGCTGTTGCACTTGTCTTTCGCGGCCTTCGCCTCCTGCTCGATGCGCTCCCGTTCCGCTTTCGACTGATCCTTGGCCGCTGAATCCGCGGCAAAAACCGGGGCGGCGAAGGCAAGACTCAGTGCTGCCGCGGCGACCTTCACTCTCATTCGCTTCATCGTCATCTCCTTTGTTGACGCAGCACGCCCGTCGTGCTGAATGCCGGGCTACAGCAACTGCTGTGCCCGCATCCGCAGTCCTCAAAAAGTCACGCGGGCCAAGAACTTAGCCGCAACGCACCACATCCGGTATGGGGTAGGACGGGGCGCAGGGCGATGCCCGGGTAGAAATGGCCTGCCCCGGCGGCTCGCACTCGAGGCTTCGGGTACAGAGTCGACTTACTTGAGAATGCGGAACAGGTTGTTGTAGTCGTCCGTCCACGTCGCAAGTGTGTGGATCGGTTCGATCTCGCTCGATGCCGCGACGATCTCCGGGGTCTGCAAGAGCTTCGCATTGCGAGTGACGATCACCCAATCCGTGCGCGCGAGCTCACTGTTCTCGGCCTCATCGGAAACGAGAGCGGTAAGGAGGCCGTACTCGTCGGCGATCGCCTTCACCACCGGAGCCAGTTTGAGGAACCGATTCGTCACGTGGAATGCGACTGCACCTTGATCGTCGAGGTGCTTCAGGTACACGGCCATCGCTTCCCGCGTAATCAGATGGACTGGAATCGAATCGCTCGAGAAAGCATCCACGGCAATCAGGTCATAATCCTGCGCCCGCTCGCGCTCCATGTTCAGACGCGCGTCTCCGAGGACCGTCTCCACTTTGGCGCGGCTGCCGGAAAGGTAGGTGAAGTGTTCGCGAGCGACCTCGATCACGTCGGCGTTGAGCTCGTAGAAGCGGTATACGTCGCGAGGCTGACCGTACACGGCGAGCGTTCCGGTGCCAAGCCCGATAACAGCCACGCGCTTCGGACCGGCCGCCAGATTCTTGATGACGAGTCCTATTCCCGAGGTGGCGCCGTAGTAGGTGGTTGCTTCCGACTGGCGGCGCGGAACGAGATACTGCTCGCCATGCATGATGACGCCGTGCATGAGCCGCCGCGTCGCCTCGTCTCCGCTGCCCACGTCGCGAACGCGGAGCGTTCCGTAGAAGTTCCGTTTCATGACGATTGCGTTGCCCGAGAGCGATTCCATGTAGTGATAGACATGGTAGGCGGTAAAACCCGTGCCGGCGACGACGAGCAGCGGCACGAAGAGCGTCATGCGGCGTACGACGAAACGCAGCCAGCAGGAGCGTGATCACGAGGCCCGCGCCGAATTCGTAGTAGGTGGCAAAGAGTCGGGGCGCGACGAATCCGACCGCGAAGCCCCCGAGCGCCCCGCCCAGCGAAACCATCAGGTAGAACGTCGTGAGATAACGCGGCGCGGGCTTCATGTTCGCCAGCTCGCCGTGGAAGAACATGCAGCAGACGAAGAGCCCGACCGAAAACAAGGCGACCGCTTCCTTGATGTCGTGGATGCTCCGTTCGGCGTGCAGTGCCCAGGCCATCGCACCCACCACGACGAGCAGCGGACCGACGAAGATGTGGCGCTTGTACCAGCCGCGTCCTTCGAAGCACAGGATGAATGTGATGAGATACAGCGTAAGCGGAAGAATCCACAGGAAGGGGACCGATGCAACGTCGTGCGTAATGTGATTCGTCACGGAGAGCAGCATGAAGGAACCCATCGCGGAGAAGATCAGCCACAGGCCCAGCTGCGCGAACGTCGGTCGAGGACCGCTGTTCATTACCCGCACGGTCGCCGCAGCGGCCGCCGAGCTGGCCGGCGAACGCACGCTGTAGATGGCCGCGGCGATGCACAGCACGACGAATACGACGTAACCGAAGCTCCACGCCTGGGATTGCCGCAGCGTCGTAACCCACGGCTCGAGCACGAAGGGATACGAGATCAGCGCGAGCAGTGAAGCGAAATTCGAGAGGGCGAACAGTCGATACACGGTTCCCGCAGGAAACGTGCGTGCGAACCACGCTTGAACCAGGGGCCCGGTCGTCGAGAGCAGAAAGTAGGGCAGCCCGATGGTCATCGTGAGAAGTCCCAGGATGCGCCACCCCGGCTCTTCTTCACCCGAGGGCTTCCAGGCCGCATCTGCGACGATCGGCAGCGAGATGAGGCTCAGCGCGAGCAGTCCGATATGCAATACCACTTGCTGACGGGCCTGCAGACGCCGCGTCGTCCAGTCGGAGTACGCATAACCGAACAGCAGCAGAAACTGAAAAAAGACGAGACAGGTCGTCCACACGGCGGCCGACCCTCCAAACCACGGGAGGATCTGCTTCGCCATGATGGGCTGGACGAGGAAGAGCAGAAACGCGCTCGCGAAGATAGTCAGCGCGTAGAGGATCATCGCACGGGAAAGGTCGCGTTTTAGGGACGGCGCATTATACAGAGCGCGCTACCCGCGTCGCGAAGCAAAGTGCCGGGTACGCGCGGACTGTAGAGCCTCGATCGTGGATCGGCCCGGCCAGGTTCTCTAAGACATTACCGAGTTCCTCGCGCAGCCTTTGCGGCCGCACCGGCCCCCGCGCCCGCGATTCGACCGAAGACGGCGCCGGAAACGAGCCCGGTGCCACTCGGGTAGTTAAAAAAGAAAAGGCCCCCAACCATCTCGCCCGCGCAAAAGAGCCCCGGTATCGGCTTCAGGTGGACGTTGTAAACCTGTCCGGTTTCGCGATCGATGCGCAGGCCACCGAATGTGAAGGTGATTCCGCAGGTCGTCGCGTATGCGTCGAACGGCGGCGTGTCGAGCTTCTGCGCCCAGTTCGATTTCTTCGGTTCGATGCCCTCGGTGCTCTTGCCGTCCTTGATCGTATGGTCGAAAGCGACATCGTCCCGAACGGCCGCGTTGTATTCACGCACCGAGTTCAGGAATTGTTCGGCGTTTACGCCTTCGAGCTGCGGCGCGAGCTCTTCGAGCGTGTTCGCCGACACCTTCGTGACGAACTTGATACGGTATTCCGATCGCAGCAGGTTCTTCACCTTGGAATCGAAAACCTGCCACGCGAACTGGCCCGGCTGCTTCAGCACTTCGCCGCCATACTTCGCGTAGGTGAAGGAATGGAAGTCCCAGCCCTCATCGACGAAGCGCTTGCCTTCGGAGTTGATGAGGAGGCCGAAAATGTAGCTGTGCTTCTGGAACTGGTCACCCACGTTCACGTCGCCGAACTCGGGCGCGTAGCGGTCCCAGCCCGTCGCATGGCACCCTGACCAGTTGCCGTAAGGGGCGGCGCCGATCTCGAGCGCCATTTTGAGCCCATCGCCCTGGTTGAAACGCGACCCGCGCACTTTCGCGAGCTCCCAGCCCGGGCCGAGATAGCGCGTTCGCATCTCCGGGTTCGCTTCGAATCCGCCGCACGCGAGTACCACGGCCTTCGCACGGATCTCTCCGGGGATGCCTTGCTGCTGCACCCGCACACCTTCGACTTTCGCGCCGTCGTAGATGAGCGCGATCGCGCGCGTGTCATACAGCACTTCGATGCCGGCTTTCTTTGCCGCATTGTCGAGGTACTGAACCAGTCCCGCGCCGCCGCCGGAGACTTCGATCGGCATGCGGCCGAAGAACTTGCGCTTGCCGTTCACGAGTCCCGATTGCCGGCCGAAGTTCAGGACGAAGCGGGCGCCTTTGGAACGCAGCCACGCCATTGTGTCGAGGCTCTGCGTGACGAGCGTCTCCGAAAGATCGGCATCGGTGCGATAGCTCGTGAGGCGGTAGAGATCGTCGAAGAACTCCTCGCGTGTGTTCGTCCCGAAATCGCTCGTCGCGATCTCTTCTTCGGTGATGTCGGTGACGCGCTTCAGATCGTCGATCGTTTCGTAGGCGAAGCGCATGACGCCACCCGCGAAGCGGCTGTTGCCCCCGGACTCGTCTTCACTGGCGGCTTCGAGCATGACGACTTTCGCGCCGGTATCGTGCGCGGAGAGCGCCGTGCACAGCGCCGCGTTGCCTTTGCCGACGACGATGACGTCATACGTTTGGTCAGGATTCTGCACTGGAGGGGATCCTCGATCAGATGGCGGAAGAGAGTGGGAGTCGAACCCACGCAGGACCGCCTGCGGCCCCTACCGGGTTTGAAGTCCGGCCGCCCCACCGGGAGCGATTCCCTTCCGTGGCTTACAGATGAGCATTTTAGCCGATAAGGCTCGCGTGAAACCGACTTCTGTGCCGCGAATGCAACGGTGCAACGCCTCCGTCAGACTCGCGTGTACCCACTGCGCCTGACTTGGTCGCACCCAAAGCGCCCGCCGCCTGTCGAGCCAACGCCGCGACCCTGGAACGAAAGGGTCGCACGAGGACGCTCGTAGGATCAGGGCTCGACATATGCCACGAGTATACGGTAGAACGCATGACCGAATCGTCCCTGTATGACAGCGGCTGCTGCTCGGCTGCGTCGTCTTCTGCACGGCGGATCTCGCCGGCGGCGCAGGTCTTCACGCACAAGCGTGAAGCCGAGCACTTCGAAGCCGTCGTCACGCCCGATCAGTTGATCGTGCGCGAGCGCTATCGCGGCGCCAGCACGATCCACGGCGATCTTTCCTGTCCTCTCGGTCCAGCGTGAAAGCGATCATCCTGCCTCCCGGCACCGACGGCCGGCTTTGCTTCCACTTTCTCCAGGATAAGTGCGGGTCCACGCGCTTTCAGAACGGCGAGCCAGTTCACAAAGAGGAGTTGGCGAACGCGGTCCAGCCTCGCATGTGCATCGCGCTCGCCAGCCGCAGGAGGCGCAACAACTTGCTGCGCTCGTCAATGTCGGTCCGCGTCCAAGGGAGCAAACCGGCATCGCTTCGACCGGATCGCCGGCCACACCGGTCGGAGGTCGTAGCGGAGGGCCAGCGCTGACCGAGCCGCAGCAGTCGAAAGCCGCGCCGCCGTTCCGCCGCCCAGGACAGACGGAACAGTAAAGTCCGCAGGGGTCGAAACGAAGCCGAGGTCGACGCTCCGGCGCCGGCTCCAACTGTGGTGGAACCTGCTTCACGCGAAGCTGCACCGAGCCGCAGAAACGGCGATGACGCTTCAAATCGCCAGTCGGCCTCTGCGCAGTCGAAAGAGCTCCGCCACGGCGCCCGGCAAGACCGTCACCCACGGCTACACCACAAGCGGCAAATGGGTCACGCGAGTCGTTTGTCGTCGGGCCCGGCGGCAATCGCCGCATGGCCGAGCGAACTTACGCGTCGGCCTATCATGCTCGACGACAAACCCGGTCAGGCCGCCCGGACGTTATCTCTACCTGCGCAACAAATCGAACAGGCATCTCTTGTTCTATGGTCTTGGCGATGGACCGCAGAGCAGACTCGGAACCCGGAGCGGAGACGGTCTCACGCTCGCTTATGGACCTGCGGCGCAGACGCAAACGAATCAGGCGACCGTGACGCTGCTCTGGTTCGACCCGCACTGATCGCGCGAGGAGCAGACGTCGCACACTGAAGCGGGACTTCAGCGGCCGAGCCGGCCTTTTATGGCGGCTGCCGCCGATCGCGCGTCGCGCACTGCGTCGTCAAGCGTCCCGCCAAACCCGCTGCGCGCGGCGCCGATCGCCCACACACCCGCTTTCGCCGTTTCAAGAGTGGCGTTCGTTTCGACGAAGCCGTGCGCATCGCGTCCGATCTCGACGGGAAGAAAGTCGGTATTCGGCTCGAGGCCGATGTACGCGAACACGCCGGCGCAGGGCAGCTCCTCCACGCGACCATCGTTGTGGCGGACGCGCACTTTCTCCACCATCTGACCGCCGAGGATGGCATCCAGTGTCGCGTTCCAGGTGGTCTCGATCTTGTCGTTTGCCTCGACCTGTTCCGCAAAGCGAGCGCTGCCGCTGAACGCGTCTCCTCGATGCACGAGACGAACGCCGCCGCAATAGTGTGAGAGGACAAGCGCCTCCTGAAGCGCGGAATCACCGCCGCCGACCACCACGACGGTCTCGTTCTGATACATGGGACCATCGCAATCCGCGCATTGCGAGACACCGCGCCCTTCGTATTCGGATTCCCCAGGCACGCCGAGCTTTCTCAGTCGCGCACCGCTCGCGACGATCACGTGCCGAGCGCGGTACGTGTTCGCCTGAGTCACGACTTCCTTCATCTCACCGGCATCGCGCACGTCGGTGACCGGCTCCTGAATGCTTTCGACGCCAGCATCGCCGTTCGCCTGCATGAGCTCGGAGGCGAGCTCGGCCCCGGAAGCCGGTGCGCCTTGCGGCGCAGGATCGAGCTCGTTCACGTTTATGACCAGTCCCCCGAAGAGCTGCGCCTCGAGCGTCGCCACTTTCAAGCCGGCCCGGGCGAGTTCCCCGGCCGCACTGAGCCCGCTGATACCTTCACCGATGACCATCACGTCGAACTGAGCCTGTGCCACCGTCTTCCTTTCATCGTCTGTGCTGCATCGGTTTGCGCTGTGCTGCCGGCGGACCCGGCTGGGGTGCTGCAGCCTTCCGGATCGCCGCCGGCTCCCCGAGGATGGGAACGTAATCCTTGCGCATCTTGCGCGAGTCGCCCATTCGCTGAGTGATGCCGAGTGTATCGAGGGATTCGAGGATCTCGATGGCGAGACTGCGGCCGAGTCCCGTGGCGTCCCGGGTACTGAGCGGCGGTAAAGAGTCCGTTCGCCTGCGATTGAGCCGTCGTCTGTGCGACCGAAGCCAGCGCGGCGAGTGTCGCGCGCGGATAGAACCGGTCTCCGGCAACCCGTATCACTTCGCCGGTCCGTGCCTTGCGGTACAGGAAGTCCTTGACGATCGGTTCCTTGAGTTTTACCTGGGCTGCGAGATCGCGCACCGAAGGCGCATTGAATCCGCTCGCATCGAGCACCGGCCTGATCGTCTGCCAGAGGCGATCGTCCGCGGCGTTCGCAGTTGCGTTATGGCCCGGCAAACGTGCGGTGGAGCTGCTGACTTCGACCTTGCGCTCGTCTGCGAGCTGTCGCAGCACGCTCGAGAAGGCATCGGAGGACAGGTCCCGCGCGACAGCGATCCGCAGCGTCTCGATCGACTCTCCGGCAGCCTGCGGCTGGCGCTTGTGGAAAGCCTGGAGATGGGTGGTCGCGGCTTCGCGCAGGACGTGCAGACGTGCACGCGTCACGGCGACCCGGCGCTCCTTTCCGAGTTGAACGAGCTGTGCGGCGTCGTAGAGCTTTGCCGCATGCGGAGCGGTCACGTTGTAGATCGTTTCGAACGACGCGAGATCCACCGGCTGGTCGGCACTGGCGATGAGAGCCGCGAGCGCGTCTTCCGGCGCCTCGCGTTCATATGCCGCCAACGCGGCCTTACGCGCAGGCGCACTGCGGCGCGTCGCGGGCGCGAACGGGTCGAGAACGAAACCACCGCCGAGCGTGCGACTCGCAGATTGATCTCGAAGGATGAAGCGGTCGCCGCGCAGCGCGCCGATCGGCTCGTCGAGCACGAGCTGTACGATCGCACTCTCACCGGACGCGACGACCGTGCCGCGGCGCGTCGCGATGCGCGCGGTCGCGTCGCTCGTGCCGAGATGAAGGTGCACGGGCGTCCAGTGGCGCAGTGCGTGCGCTTCGGATTCGAGCACCTTGATGCGCGCGTCGATGCGGCTCGTGGGATGGTGGATTTCAGGCGCCAGAACCCAATCGCCGCGGCGCACCGAATCGAGATCCGCGCCCGTAAGGTTCAGCGCACAACGCTCACCGGCGCGTGCTTCCTGCGCCGCCTTGCCCTGTATTTGAATTCCACGCACGCGCACCGCGAGACCGGCAGGCGAGATCGTGAGCCGGTCGCCTGACTTTACGAGCCCGTTGAATATTGTGCCGGTTACGACCGTGCCGCTGCCCGCGATCGTGAATGCGCGATCGATGGCGTATCGAAAATGCTGTCCTTCGGTGTGTTTGCCGGAGTAACGCTGCGCCTCCTCGATGAGCTTCTCGCGCAGAGAAGCGATGCCCTCGCCGCTGACGGCAGACACTGCGATCACAGGCACGTGCGCGAGCCCTGTGCTCGCGAGCAGCGCGCGCACGGCGCCCTCGACCTCTCTTACGCGCTGAGCGTCAACGCGATCGATCTTGGTGATGACCGCGGCGCCATGCGTTACGTGCAGAAGGTCGAGTATCTGCAGATGCTCCACGGTCTGCGGCATGATTCCGTCGTCCGCCGCCACGATGAGCAGGGCGAAGTCGATCCCGCACACGCCTGCCAGCATGTTGCGTATGAAGCGTTCGTGGCCCGGCACGTCCACGAAACCGATAAGCCCACCGGAGGCGAGCGGCAAGTACGCGAAGCCAAGGTCGATCGAGATGCCGCGCGCCTTCTCTTCCGGCAGTCGGTCCGTGTCGACGCCCGTCAGCGTCTTGACGAGCAGCGTCTTGCCGTGATCGATGTGTCCTGCGGTCGCGACGATCATGAGCCGCTCACAATTTCAGCGACGATAGCTGCGCGACGAACGCGGCTTCGTCGTCCATGCATCTCATGTCCATGAGGAACGCGCCCCCGCTGATGCGCCCGACGACGGGCACGGGCAGAGCGCGAAAGGCAGCTGCGAGGCGCTGCACTGCCGAACCGCGATTGCCGGCTCCGTGCTTCGACTGCGATCGCGCAACTCGGCAGCAGATCCACGGGCAGCGAGCCGCTGCCGATCTGGCTCGAGCAGGCGACGATCGCCGCCCGGGCTTTGGCGCCGATCGCCTGCTCCACGTGCGGAAGGATGCGAACGGCCTGAGCTTCGATCTCATCCCTGGTGCGCGTGAGAGCACGGAGCGTCGGCAGCTCTTCCTTCAGACGCTCGGGATTCGCGTACAACTGGAGAACCGCTTCGAGCGCGGCGAGCGTCATCTTGTCGACGCGCAGCGCGCGCTTCATCGGGTTCTTCTTGATGCGATCGATGAGGCTCTTCCTGCCGACGATCAGGCCGGCCTGTGGGCCGCCGAGGAGCTTGTCTCCGCTGAACGTCACCACATCGGCGCCGTGCGCCAACGTTTCCGCGGCCGTCGGCTCGTGCGGCAGTCCGTATTGCGCGAGATCGACGAGCATGCCGCTTCCCAGGTCGACGATCAACGGGAGGCCGTGATCGTGCGCAAGGCGGGCGAGATCGGCCTCGGCGACGCTCGCAGTGAATCCCTGAACGGCGTAATTGCTCGTGTGCACTTTCATGATCGCGGCAACGCGCGGCCCGAGCGGCTCGGCGTAATCGCGCAGGTGAGTGCGATTCGTCGTGCCGACTTCGCGCAGCTTGCACCCGGAGCGTGCCATGATGTCGGGAATGCGAAACGCGCCGCCGATTTCGATCAGCTCGCCGCGGGAAACGAGAACTTCCTTCCTGATCGCGAGCGTATTCAGGACGAGATAGACGGCGGCCGCGTTATTGTTCACGACCGCCGCGGCTTCGGCGCCCGTCAGCCGTTGCAGCCAGCGCTCGATGTGGCTGTCGCGCTCGCCGCGTGCGGCGCTTTCCAATTCGAATTCGAGATTCACCGGCCGCGTCATCGCCCGCAAGACGGCCGTCGCCGCCGACTGCGGCATCACGGCCCGGCCGAGATTCGTGTGCAGCACCGTGCCGGTCAGATTGAATACAGGTCGTAGCGAGAGCCGTGTTTCGCGCTGGAGGCGTTCTTCGCATTTCGCGACGAAGGCTGCTTCGTCGAAGTCCTTCTCAACGTGGTCCTCCGCACGCGCCATGCGCTCCGCGTCGAGCAGCGCGCGGATCGTCTCTACGACAAGCGGCCTGCCATAGCGCTCGAGAAGCGGCGAGACGCGATTATCGCCGAGAAGCCGATCCACCGATGGAAGCGCGCGACGCGCGGCAGCCGCGGGGTTCAGCATGGCGGGGCCGCCGCGTATGCGGACCGCATGGAAATCCGCCGCCTTCACTCCCACAGGCGCTCGGGCAACGGCAGCCCGGCGAGCTCTTCGGGAGTGAGAGGCCGGTCGGGCTCGATGCCGTAGCGCTCGAGCAGAGCGACGAGCTGCCGCGCGTGCTGCGCGGAGTGCCACGTCGAACGTTCGAGAACCTGATGCAGGGGTTGCGGGCCGTAGAAAGTGTCGATCGGCTGGGCGCACGACGGGTCCGGCAGTCCTGCCCACCACGCCTCGAGTCGGGCGGTCACTTCTTCGCCGTATGAAGCGATTTCGCGCCCGGTCGTATGGGTGCCGTCCTTCGGCGGAACGTTCGCGTGCTGGATCGCGTACTGAACGCCATCGTTCACGGTTTCCAGGAATGCTTCGCCGATGCGGAACACATGGTGCGAAAGCAAGCGAATGGAACGATCGCGATTCGGAATCACGCGTTCTTCGAGCGTCGCGTCCGGCAATTGCCGCACGTAGCGCTGCGCGGCGCGCAGCACGTTCGTCCATTTGCGAACGAGGTCGGCCGGCGGAAGCGGTGTGTGTCCCGTCCCCTGCAGCCCGACGAATTCGGCGACGTCTTCCAGGTTCTGACCGAAGACGAACTGATCGCCCTTGGCGACGACCGGGACGTTGCGTAGTCCGAGCGCGAGCAAGCGTTCGCGTCCGCCTTGATCGTTCAGCACATCCACGACGTCGAAGTCGATTCCTTTGCGCGAAAGAAACTCTTTCGCCCGCAAACAACTGCTTCATCCGGGCTGCGTAAACAGCACGAACTTGTCGGAGACGGTGTTCATGGGAGCCTGGGGAAACAACGAGGGGACCACAAGGCTACCCCGCGCTCAGGAGGAGCGTCAAGGCGCGGCGCGACGTGATCTACACGGACGGCGACAGCGTGTCGGGCGGGCAAACGCTGTCCGGTTCGGATGCGGACTCGCCGTGCGCGCTCTCGATGATTCCTCCACCGAGGCACACGCGGCTCTCGTATACGACGACCGACTGTCCTGGTGTGACGGCCCACTGCGGCTCGGCGAAGTCGACCGTGCAGCGCTCGCTCGTGCAGTCGACAAGCGTGCATGGCGCATCCTTCTGCCGATAGCGCGTCTTCGCGCCGTACACCCAATGACAGCGCGGCGGCTCGCCGCCGATCCAGCTCAGGTTCGTTGCCGTGAGACGCGGGGAATACAGCAGACGGTGCTCGCGGCCCTGTACCACGATGAGACGATTGCGTTGCATGTCCTTGCCTGCCACGTACCACGCGTCGCCGTCGCCGTCGCGCTGTCCGCCGATTCCCAGACCCTGCCGCTGACCCAGCGTATAGAACATGAGGCCCATGTGACGACCCACGAGCCGCCCGTCGATGCTGTGGATCTCGCCCGGGTTCGCGGGGACATACCGGCTCAGGAATTCGCGAAACGGCCGCTCGCCGATGAAACAGATCCCGGTCGAATCGCGTTTGTCGTGGTTCGGAAGGCCTTCGCGGCGCGCGATCTCCCGCACTTCCCGCTTGTAGAGGCCGCCGAGCGGGAACAGGGTCTTCGCGAGCTGACCCTGAGTGAGGCGATACAGGAAGTAGCTTTGATCTTTCGTTCCGTCTTCCGCTTTCAACAACTGGTAGAGGCCATCGTACTCGCGAACCTGCGCATAGTGTCCCGTCGCGATGCAATCGGCGCCGAGCGCGAGCGCGTGATCGAGGAACGCGCGGAACTTGATTTCCGCGTTGCAGAGAACGTCCGGGTTGGGCGTGCGGCCGGCACGATACTCGGCCAGGAAGTCAGCGAAAACGCGCTCTTTGTACTCGGCCGAGAAGTTGACGGCCTCGATGTCGATGCCGATGCGTTCAGCGACGGCGACTGCGTCGACGAGGTCCTGGCGCGACGAGCAATGCTCGTCGGTGTCGTCGTCCTCCCAGTTCTTCATGAACAGACCGAGGACGTTATGTCCCTGCTGCTTCAGCAGGAGCGCGGCGACGGATGAATCGACGCCGCCCGACATGCCGACGATGATTCGTTTTCTTGCGGACATCGGAGTTGAGGGGTGGCTAACGATATTGCGCAAACGGCGCATACGAACGGTACGATTTTAGCGCGGCGCCAGTTGCGATCTGGCACCTCCGATTACTGTGGCCGATTGCTTCCAACGCGCGCCAGAAAAAAAGGCAGGGCCATACGGCCCTGCCTTTAGGACGAACTGGTTTTGAGGCTCTTACTTCTTCCTTCATCTCAGGCGCCGGGCACTTCATTGCTTTGCCGTCAACCTTGACTTCCTCGCCGGCCTTCTTGCCTTTGCAGGCGTCGGTCAGGGTTTCAGCTTTCTTGTCGGCCGCAAAAGCAACGGGGGAGAGCGATACGACGGCAAATGTGGCAGCTACCACAGCGGACAGGAGCTTGGTCATGTTTTTCCTCTCGAGTTGATGAGATCTGCGACCGGTTGTTTCGGTCAAGGCCGATTAACGAGTGATCGCTCCGTCGGTTGACAGCGGCATCACACTTCGCGATTTCGAAGTGCTTTCCCGGCGTGCGCAAGCGCGCAGCGTCCCGCAGACATGAAAAAAGCGGACTCGCGTCCGCTTTTGTTGTCGTCCATCGACGACGATTACTTCGTCGGCGGCTGGCGCGGAATCGCCGCTCTTGCTGCTTTTCTTCGACTTCTTGGCCTTCTTCGCTTTGCTGGCTTTCTTCTCGGCTTTCGGTGCGTCCGCAGACGGCGCGCCTGAAGGCGCGGGCGCCTGAGCTGCGGCAGTGAACGTTACGGCGGCAAACAGGGCGGCGATAGCAGCAGCGATGACTGTCTTCATCATTTATGTCCTTTCATGTAGAGGTGCGGGGACTGCCCGGCTTTTAACGCCGGAGGGGGTTAACGGTTGACGGGCCGCTCGGCCGTTTGCCGACGCGCGAGGGGCCAGTCGTTTCGAGCGCGCGCCATTGACCCGGCGCGAGCCCGGCGATCGTCCACTCGCCAACGGCATAACGTATGAGCCGCAACGTAGGATACCCGACGGCGGCGGTCATGCGGCGGACTTGTCGATTGCGTCCTTCCCTGAGAACGATCTGTAGCCAGGTGGTAGGAATATGACGCCGGAATCGCACGGGCGGCACGCGGGGCCACACCCAGGAGGGTGCCGACGAAAGCCGAACCTCCGCGGGGCGCGTCGTGTAGTCCGGCAGTTCGACGCCGCGGGCGAGTCGCGCGAGTGCCGTGTCGTCGGGCAGGCCTTCCACCTCGGCCCAATAGACTTTCGGCAGCTTGTGCCGGGGATCCGAGATCCGGTGCTGCAGCCTGCCGTCGGAGGTGAGGACAAGCAGTCCTTCGCTGTCGGCGTCGAGACGTCCTGCCGGGTAGATGTCGCGAGCGGGAACGAAATCGCGCAGGGTGGCGTGGCCCGCAACTGGCCCGAACTGGGACAGCACTCCGAAAGGTTTGTTGAAAAGGACGATCCCGCTCATTCCGCGCACCGCTCCATGCGGAGGCCTTGCCGGCTCTGCATGCATGCGCCGCCATGCGGGCGGGCGACCGGCTCTGCTATACTCTGCCTCCCCGCCGCCGGGGCGTCACGGCGGTGAGCCCGCTCCCCACCCCCATTCCGCTCCGTATTGCCCCCAATTCCGATGGAGAAAGAGAATCATGACTGAACGCCTCGACCTGTTGAAGATCGCGCAGGAAGAACAGGACGGTGATCTGTTCAAGCTGCTTGACAGCATCTACGAGCGGGCGGACGTACAGCCGCGCGGCGCCAAGGACGCGGTGATCTGGAAGGGGGGGAACTGGGTCGGGGACGTGAATCCGGTGGCGCATGCGTTTACGGACATGTTCGCGCTGAACGGCACGATCATGGCGGCCGACGTGCTGGGCCTGCCGTTTCTCGCCGTGCCGATGATGGCTCAATACCGGCACAACACGAAGCTCGCCCCGCTGGAATGGTTCGGCAAGCTCGACTACACGGCGATCAAGTGGTCCACGGCGGGCGACGCGCTGGTCAACGAGAACGGCAAGAAGGTCGTCGTGATGGGCAAATCGGCCAACGCACCGCTGCGCACGGCGGCGGGTGTTTACTGCAACGTCCGGCCCTACGGGACGATCACGAGCGTGCGTTTCATGCCTGGGCTCCCCTATTCCCAGGACAAGAGACGATTCAAGGTCGAGCGCGACACCGGCAACATCCATTCGGAGATGAATACCCCCGGAGTGCGGATGGCGTATGCAGCGCGCCTGTTCCTGAAGATGGTTCACGAGTCGGGATCGATCGGCCGCGTCGCGACGAAGCCCACACAGGCGCAGGAAGACGCCGTCAACGCCGGCATCCTGCGATGGCTCATGCAGGGAACCAAGTTCAAGCTCGGCCGCCGTTACGTCGTCGACGCCTACGAAGAGCATCGGGAGAACGTCGATGCAATCGTCGCCCTGCTGCCGAAAGACTTCAAGGCAGGCATGGAGAGCTGGACTGGCGAGGTTCACGAGCACATCTCCGACACGAACTTCGGAATTCTCCTGCACGACATGTATCAGCAACGCAACGCGATCGTCTACGCGACCGATCTCGACGGGGACCGCCTGACGGACCTCATGGCCGATGGCCCCGATGTGCTGCGTGGCTGGGGCCAGAAGATTATCGACCACGTCAAGGCTGGCACCGACATTCACAAGGTCTGGCGCGAGATGGGCTTCACGATGACCAACGGCAAGGACATGACGAGCGTCATGTACCGAATGGAAGGCCCGCCCATCTTCGAGCAGACGCTCGGCTCGGCGGACGCGATGCTGCTGCGGCTGCTCGCGGGGGACGAGACGGTGGGGGGCGAGAAGCAGCCCTACGACCCGCGCATTCACTTCGTCCTGATCAACGACGCGTACAAGGCGGCGAATCCCGGAAATACGAAGCTCGCGCGCTGGCTCGACGAACAGCTCGCAACCTTCGACAAGATCTACGGCGGCAAGCGGCCGCGTTACCTCGACGGTTACGCCAAGTTGAAGGAAGCGATGAAACCTTGGGGCAAGTAGCTCCGAGTCCCGCGCGCGCTCGACACAGCGCGCGCGCCCGAAGAGAGAGCGACGCAACTTGTCGCCGCGTCGCTCTCGCGAGCGCGGGGGGCTCCTCCCCCTAAAGCAAAGCCCACTCGACCTCATGGTCTGTGGGCTTTTTGTGTTCTGAACTGCGAGCCGGTGGGGCTCCGGCCTGGGATCGCTAGAGACCTTGGATGTTCGAGGCTTGCTTGCCTTTGGGACCTTGCGTCACCTCGAAACTGACCTTCTGGCCTTCCTTGAGCGTTTTGAATCCGCCCATTTGGATCGCGGAAAAATGCGCGAACAGATCTTCGCTGCCGTCGTCCGGCGTGATGAAGCCGTAGCCTTTCGCGTCATTAAACCATTTCACGGTACCAGTTGCCATACACCGTCCTCTGCTGCGAAACGGGCCCTCTCGCCCGCACCAATCTGGCATCACGCGCGCAGAACCATGAAAGTCCGGCAAAAACCACGATGCCAAACACCCGTTTGCTTTCTAGGCTATTTAAAAAGGGAAGTCAAGTATACTCAGGCGACGCGGGCGAGCATCGCGCTGGCCCGTGAATTCACTTGATATTTGCGGATTTATGTCCAAAATACACTGTGAAGTTCGGGAGCAGCGTTTTTCTCAGGCATGGCAACAAGGCGCAGCGAAGACACGGTCCTGGAGGCGAAGAAAAGCCGGACCAAACCGCCGCCGATGTTCAAGGTTCTGCTGCTGAATGATGACTACACCCCCATGGACTTCGTCGTCCTCGTCCTGCAGAAGTTCTTTGCGTTGAGCAGGGAGAAGGCGACGCAGATCATGCTCAAGGTTCATCGCGAAGGGATGGGCATCTGCGGCATCTACCCGAAGGACGTGGCTGCAACCAAGGTCGAGCAGGTTCGGTCTTACGCAAAGCAACACCAGCATCCATTACAGTGTGTAATGGAAGAAAACTGAAAGCGATTCGACTCAGATGATTGCCCAGGAACTCGAAGTCAGCTTGCACATGGCCTTCATGGAGGCCCGCCAGAAGCGCCACGAATTCATCACCGTGGAGCATCTGCTGCTGGCGTTGCTCGACAACCCGTCGGCCTCGGAAGTGCTGCGCGCCTGCGCCGCCGACATCGACGACCTGCGGAAGCTTCTGTCCGATTTCGTAACCGAGCACACGCCGATCCTTGCCGGCGACGACGTGGATACGCAGCCGACCCTCGGCTTTCAGCGCGTCATCCAGCGCGCCATCCTCCATGTCCAGTCGTCGGGCAAGAAGGAAGTGACAGGCGCCAACGTGCTTGTCGCCATCTTCGGCGAGAAGGATTCGCACGCGGTTTATTTCCTGCATCAGAAGGGCGTCACGCGCCTCGATGTGGTGAATTTCATCTCCCACGGCATCAGCAAAGTGCCGCAGGCGCAGCAGTCGAAGACGGAAACGGATTCCGAAACGGAGCACGAGGGACAGGCCGGCGGCGCGCTCGAGAACTTCACGCTCAACCTGAACGCGCTCGCGCTCTCCGGCAAGATCGATCCGCTCATCGGACGCGACAAAGAACTGGAGCGCGTGGTGCAGACACTCTGCCGCCGCCGCAAGAACAATCCGCTGCTCGTGGGTGAGGCAGGCGTTGGCAAGACCGCCATCGCAGAAGGTCTGGCACGCCGCATCGTAGAAGGCGAGGTGCCGGATATTCTGAAGAAGAGCAACGTCTATGCGCTCGACATGGGCGCGCTGCTCGCGGGGACGAAGTATCGCGGCGACTTCGAGCAACGATTGAAGTCGGTGCTGAAGCAGCTCGTCGACAATCCGCACGCGATTCTCTTCATCGACGAGATCCACACGTTGATCGGCGCGGGCGCTGCCTCGGGCGGAACTCTCGACGCTTCGAATCTTCTGAAGCCTGCGCTCTCGACCGGCCAGTTGAAGTGCATCGGAGCCACGACCTACAACGAATACCGCGGCGTCTTCGAAAAAGACCACGCGCTCTCGCGTCGTTTCCAGAAGATCGACGTGATCGAGCCGACCGTCGCGGAGACGGTTCTCATCCTGAAGGGGCTGAAGTCCCGATTCGAAGCGCATCACGGCGTCAAGTACCAGCCGTCCGCTTTGACCGCGGCCGCGGAACTTTCGGCGCGTTTCATCAACGATCGTCATCTACCGGACAAGGCGATCGACGTGATCGACGAAGCGGGCGCGGCACAGAAGATTCTTCCGAAGTCGAAGCAGAAGCGCGTGATCAGCAAGCACGAGATCGAAGAGATCATCGCAAAGATCACCCGCATACCTGCGCAAACGGTATCGAGCGACGACCGCAACGCGTTGAAGAACCTCGACCGTGATCTAAAGGCCGTGGTATTCGGGCAAGACAGGCCCATCGATGCGCTGTCGGCGTCGATCAAGATGGCGCGCAGCGGTCTCGGCAATCCGCAAAAGCCGATCGGCTGCTTCCTCTTCAGCGGACCGACCGGCGTAGGCAAGACCGAAGTCGCACGGCAGCTCGCCTATACCATGGGCGTCGAACTCATCCGTTTCGACATGTCGGAGTACATGGAGCGCCACGCGGTGTCTCGTTTGATCGGCGCGCCTCCGGGATATGTCGGCTTCGATCAGGGCGGGCTGCTCACCGAGGCGATCACGAAGCACCCGTACTCGGTGCTGCTCATGGATGAGATCGAGAAAGCGCACCCGGACATCTTCAACATCCTGTTGCAGGTCATGGATCACGGGACGCTGACCGATAACAACGGGCGCAAGGCCGACTTCCGCAACGTCGTGATCATCATGACGACCAATGCGGGTGCAGCGGAGCTCTCCAAGACCACGATGGGCTTCACGGCGACCAGGCAGGTTGGCGACGAGATGGGCGAGATCCGCAGGTTGTTCACGCCGGAATTCCGCAATCGTCTCGACGCCATCATTTCGTTCCAGGCGCTGACGCAGGAAATCATTCTTCGCGTCGTCGACAAATTCCTGATGCAGCTCGAAGACCAGTTGCACGAGAAGAAAGTCGAGATCACGTTCACGCAGGCGCTCAAGGAGCACCTCGCGAAGACGGGCTTCGATCCGCTGATGGGTGCCCGTCCGATGGCTCGTCTCATACAGGACACCATCAGAAGAGCGCTCGCGGACGAGCTTCTGTTCGGGCGTCTCGCGAACGGCGGCAAGGTCACGGTCGACATCGATGAAGGTGAGAAAGTGCTGCTCGTCTTCTCCGGTTCCGAGGAGCCCGCCGGCGTAGCCTGACGGCCGTCAAACACGGCAGCATCTTCAAAGCCCCGGCGGTCGAAAGATCGCCGGGGCTTTTCGCTATAATGGCGCCCGCTTCATCATACGGGGGAGAGTCATGAAGAAGACGCACATCATCGTGCAAACCTTGGCCGTATGCTTCGCGGCTGCGAGCCATTCAATATCTGCTGCCGAGCAGGATCCCGGCACCAGTCGCAACCTCGCCGCTAGCTGCTTCACCTGCCACGGCACCGACGGCAACAGTGTCGGCGGCGTCCCGCCGAGTCTCGCCGGACGCGATCGTGGCGAGCTCGTCCAGATGCTCAAGGACTTCAAGGCGGGCAAGCGCCCCGCCACGATCATGCACCAGCAGGCGAAGGGTTATACCGACGAGCAGCTCGAGGCGATCGCGGGTTACTTCGCGCGGCAAAAGGCAACGCCCGCACGCGCACCGTCCAAAGCCGGATCCTGAGGAGATCACTCATGAGACTCAATCGACGCGAATTCCTGAAATGGGCGTCCGCCGGAGCCGGCCTTGCCGCGTTGCCGGGCTGCGAGACGACGGGAGCCGAAGGCGAAACGGGGCGCGCGCGCGTCGTCGTGATCGGCGGCGGATACGGCGGAGCGACCGCGGCGAAGTACGTGAAGATATGGGCCCCTGACATCGATGTCGTGATGGTGGAGCGCAGCGATCGTTTCATCTCGTGCCCACTTAGTAACCTCGTCCTGGCGGGCAACACGACAATGCAGGAGATTACGTCGGGTTACGACGGGCTGCGCGCCCGCGGCGTACGTATCGTGCGCGACGAGGCCGTGGGGATCGATCCGCAGAAGCGTCAGGTCACGCTCTCGCGAGGCAATGCTCTGACGTTACGACCGTCTCATCGTCTCGCCGGGCATTGATTTCCTGGACACGATTCCCGGGGCTGCGCAGCGCTGAAGCGCGCGAGCGCGTGCTCCATGCCTGGAAAGCCGGTGACCAGACGGTCGCCCTGAGGAAACAGCTCGAAGCGATGCGCGATGGAGGCGTTTACGTGCTGCACATCCCGCTCGCGCCGTTCCGCTGCCCGCCCGGTCCGTACGAGCGGGTGTGTCAGGT
The DNA here is from genome assembly GCA_963808765.1 of uncultured beta proteobacterium. Classification (GTDB taxonomy): domain Bacteria; phylum Pseudomonadota; class Gammaproteobacteria; order Burkholderiales; family SG8-41; genus JAQGMV01. Next base: position 190,549 of record CAWEHH010000029.1, on the reverse strand, counting down.
GGCGGACTACTTCAAGCGCGCGAAGCCGAAATCGAAGATTCTCGTGCTCGACACCAATCCAGACATCGTGTCCAAGGCCGGCCTCTTCCGCGCGGAATGGAACGGTCAATACAAGGGCATGATCGAGTATCGCCCGAACAGCGAGCTCGAGGACGTGGATGCGAAAGGCATGGCCCTGAAGCTTACGTTCGACTCCGTCAAAGGCGACGTTCTGAACGTCGTGCCGCCGCACCGCGCGGGCGACATCGCGCAGAAGGCCGGCCTCATCACGGCCAACGATCGCTGGTGCGGCATCGACTGGCTCACAGGCGAATCGGTCGCCGTCAAAGGCATCCACATCATCGGGGATGCGACCTTGTCGGCGCCCGCGATGCCCAAATCCGCGAGCATGGCGAACCAGCATGGCAAGTTCTGCGCTGCTGCCGTGATCGCGGCGATCAAGGGTCAGCCCGTCACGCCGCCGGTGATCATGAACACGTGCTACAGCTTCGTGAGCCGTTCGAGCGCGATGCACGTGACCTCGATCCACCAGTACGACGCGGCCCAGAAGACGCTCGTGCCCGTGAAAGGCGCGGGCGGTGTTTCAGACAAGTCGAGCGAGGCGGAAGGAACGTTCGCGTGGGGTTGGGCCCGCAACATCTGGGCCGACAGCCTCGCCTGATCGAGCTGGGTCGGCGCGCGGCCGGCTATGCCGTGCGCCGATGCCGCCGGCGCACGGGTGGCACCAGCCACCACACGGCGGCGACCGCCAGCGCAAACCCGATGTAGGCCGTTGTGAACACCCACGGCGGGAAATCGTAGAACATGACCCCGTGCACCCATCGGGCGATGAAACCCAAGTCGCTGTCTCTGCCGCGCAATGCATCTTCCCACAGCGTGAGCGGGCACATCACTCCGGCGATCGCCTCGGCGGCAACGAAGCCGATTGCGACAAGATGGGCGATGCGGAACCCGAAGCTGCGAATCCACTGCCAGCGCAACGCCGCACCCGCCAGGATCAGGGCGAATCCGCCGACCACGAACACGACGAAGAGGAAGTGAACGACCAGAACGAGGTCAGCAAGCAGCAGGCGCATTCGCGTTGGAGCGCGCATGCGAGCCGCGGCCGCATGCGCGGTAGAAACCTATCGCTCGATCGGACGTGAGCGATCGCTGACCCACTCGCTCCACGAACCTGCATAGAGGCGCGAGCCAGTTAGTCCCGCGTGCTCCATCGCGAGCAGGTTGTGGCATGCCGTCACGCCCGAGCCGCACTGATGAATGACGCGCGCGGGCTCGCGCTCGCCTAACAGATCGCGAAACGCCTGTCCGCAACTTCCCCGTGTCCCTGAAGCTGCCGTTCTCGGTCAGATTCAGCTTGAAGAACCGGTTCACCGCGCCGGGGATGTGACCGGCCACGGGATCAAGCGTTTCGTTTTCGCCACGGAAGCGGTCGGCGCTGCGCGCATCGAGCACCTGAAATTCGCCCGTCGCTTCGAGGTGCTCTGCGATGACCGCAGCATTGACCGCCATGTCGGGCCGCGGCCGCAGCGTGTAGGTCGTCGGATGGATCACGGGCTTACCGGCCGTTACCGGCTTTCCGGCTCGCACCCAAGCCTCCCACCCGCCATCGAGCACTGCCGCCAGCGTGTGGCCGACCCAGCGCAGCATCCACCACAGCCTCGCGGCATACGGGCCTCCGCTCGCGTCGTAGGCTACGACCTGCTTGTTGCTGTCGATCCCCAGCGCTCCGAGGCGCAGGCCGAACGTGAGCGGATGGGGAAGGGGATGCCGGCCGTTCAGGCCCGTCTTCGGTCCGGAGAGGTCGAGATCGAGATGCAGAAAGCGGGCGCCCGGAATGTGTGCTTCATCGTAGGCGCGGCGGCCCGCGCCGTGATCCGCAAGGTCGTGACGGCAATCGCAAACGATCCAGTCCGGATCGTCGAGATGGCTGGCGAGATCCTCGCCGCTGACGAGGGTGGTCGGCATCAGAGGTGCGGTTCGAGCTCCCGCCGGATGAATTCGTGGAAGTGCTGCATGCCGTCTTCCATCGGCGACTGATACGGTCCCCTTTCATCGAGTCCCTGTTGCAGAGCGCGCGACGGCCTGCCGTCATGCGCTCGATGATTTCCGCATCCTCGACGGCCGTTTCGCGGTAAGCCGCCTGCTCGGCCTCTACGAACTCGCGCTCGAAGAGCACGATGTCTTCCGGGTAGTAGAACTCGACGACGTTCGTGCACGCTTCTGGCCCGCGTGGAATGAGCGTGCTCACGACGAGCGCGTGCGGATACCACTCGACCATGACGTTGGGGAAGTAGGTAAGCCAGATCGCACCGTGCGCTGGCTGCCGGCCTTCATGGCGGCGCAGCACTTCCTCATGCCAGCGCTTGTAAGTTTCGCTGCCGGGCTTCGACAGCGCGCGCGTCGGACGCCGCACGTCTGCACGCTGTACCAGTCGCCGAACTCCCAGCGAGATGCGATACGTCCACGAAGTTGCCCAGTCCCGGATGGAAGGGCTCGACGTGGTAGTCCTCGAGATAGACCTCGATGAACGTCTTCCAGTTGCAGGCGTATTCTTCGACCAGCGTGCGGTCGTACATGAACCCGGTGAAGTCGAGCTCCGCGCTCACACCGAGTCCGGCGAGATCGCTACGCACGTCGCGCGGACCCGCGAACAGCAGGTCATTCCAGGACGTGAGATTCGACCGCGCGAGATCGAGACACGGATTGCGCGGGAAGTGAGGCGCACCGAGCAGCTTTCCATCGAGCGCATACGTCCAGCGGTGGATGGGACAGACGATGTTTCGCGTGTTGCCGCGCCCCTGCAGCATGATCGCCTGACGGTGGCGGCAGATGTTCGACAGGAGCTCGACCCCTGTGCGCTTCGCACGAGCGCGCGCGCATTGCTCAGCCACTCGAGCGCGTGGTAGTCGCCCACGTTCGGAACCATGAGCTCGTGGCCGACATAACCGGGACCGCTGTCGAAGAACAGCCGTTTCTCGAGCTCGTAGATACCCCGATCGAAGTACCACGACACCGGAAGCTGGGAACAGCTCGCTGCGACAGTGCTGACGCTGGAAAGGTCAGACATGCAGGGTTCGTCTTTGTGAAGTGTATGAAGCTGCGGCGGGCTCGACCCGTTCGACGATAAAGGCGTGCCGCAAAAAAGAGAGGGCGTATTCTTCCCTAGGTACCTTGAAAAGGCAAGAAAATCTGGCCGTGCGTGCAGCCTTTTTTCGGTCTTTCTCGGGTGCCTTCGGGCAGTGCAAGACTCTAGGACCTCCGGAGTAGGCGAGGGGTTCCTGTCAGAAGCTTTCCGGCACGACCGGCCTACGCCGAGCACGCCGGGCGTCTATCCGCGAACGCCCGTCGAGAAGCCCTGATTGCACGAGGCGCTGGTAGTCCGCCGGCGTATCGACGTCCCACAGCGTTGCGAGCTCGGCCCAACGCCGCCCCAGGCTGCGCAGCCGCTCGCGCGTCTGCTCCAGGACGGAAGACGTTCCCCACGCGACGTTTTCGAAAACTCGGACGTCTCGACCTGCGAGGCCGATCAGCACGTAGCCACCGTCTTCCGCGGGGATCAGCACGGCGTCGTGGCCGGTTGCGAGCGCCCGTGCAGCATCCCTGAGATGCTGCGGCGTGAGCGCCGGGCAGTCGCTGCCGATCAGCAGGGTGTAGGCGTCGCCGGAAGCGCTGGCGAAGGCGTGATGCATGCGCGCTCCAAGGTCTCCTGTGCATTGCTCTACGAGTGCGACGCGGTAGTGAGCCGCACAAAATTGCAGGAAAGGGTCGCTCGCCGGATCGCCGTGCAGCTCCACGGTTCTGAAACCCGCAGCCTGACTGTCGCGAGCGCGTGCTTCGACGAGACGCGCCTGAAGCGCCGCTGCGCCTTCCGCACCCAGTGAAGCTATGAGTCGTGTTTTCACGCGGCCCGGCTGCGGAGCCTTCGTAAGCAGCACGACGCGCGTCTTGTCACTATGGGGAGCATAGTGGATCGCCAGTTTGTCCGGATGCACGCCGACGCCAGTAGTCGAACCGCAGGCGCCACATGAGCCAGACCGTGCGGAACAAGCCGTGCGTTTCCCATCGGCGTCCCGAAGTCCTCACGCGCGCCTTCAGTGCCAGCGGTTTCCCATGACGCTTGAGCGTGCGCGTCAAGGCCACGTCTTCCATGAGCCGGATCGCGGGAAAGCCCCCGGCGTGCTGGAACAGGGCGCGCGTGACGAAGATACCCTGGTCGCCGGTCGATATGCCTGTCACACGCGAGCGCCAGTTCATCACGCGCGCGATCACGGCGAGGAGCCGGTTCCTGCCCGCGATCGACAAATCGAAGCGTCCCCAACGCCTGCCGCTTCTCGCGATGCCATCCACGACAAGGGCGTCCGCCCGGTCGGGGAGCTCCGTGTCCGCATGCAGGAACAGGAGGATCTCTCCACATGCCTGCGCCGCGCCCGCGTTCATCTGAGCTGCACGTCCCTTGGGGCTGGCGATCACTTTGTCGGCGACGCGAGCCGCGAGCAGGGGCGTGCCGTCGCTGCTGCCTCCATCCGCGACGATGATCTCGACGCCGCGCATACGCATGGGCGCGAGGCCGGCCAGCAGCCGCTCGATGTTCCCTGCTTCATCGAGCGTCGGGATGATGATCGAGAGCCGCGTCACGTTCGCATCCACGCGTGATAGCGCTCGAGTAACGCGAGCAGGCGTGCGGGCGCATGGTTGCGCCTCCAGGCGCCGGCAACCTGCTTGTTCGCCTCGGAGAATGTGGGGTAGACGTGGATGGTGCTCAGCAACTTGTTCAAACCGAGGCGATGACGCATTGCGAGCACGAACTCCGAGATGAGCTCTCCCGCGTGCTCGCCCGCGATGGTCGCGCCCAGTATTCGATCGCTGCTTTTCGCAGTGAGAACCTTCACGAGGCCGGAGGTTTCTGCGTCCGTGATCGCGCGATCGAGCTCCTCGAAACGATACGTTGTCACTTCGAACGCGATGTTTCGTTCCCGCGCCTGCGTTTCGTTCAGACCCACGCGGGCGACCTCAGGGTCGGTGAACGTGGCCCACGGGACGACCGAATAATCCACCTTGAACTTCCTAAAGCCACCGAACAGCGCGTTGACGGACGCGTACCAGGCCTGATGCGAAGCGATGTGCGTGAACTGATACGGCCCGGCGACGTCGCCGCAGGCGTAGACATTCGGGACGCTTGTCTGCATGAACTGGTTCGTCTGGACAGTCTTCGTCGGGGACAGCGGGACGCCGAGCGCTTCCAGACCGTAGCCTTCTGTCCTGGCGACGCGACCGAGTGCGCAGAGCAGCTCGTCGAACGGAAGGTGGACTTCCTCACCGTCGTGCTCGGCAACGAGGGTCTTCACGCCCGAATCGGCGATTACTCGCTTCGCTTCATGACCGACGAGGACGTCGATCCCTTCCGACCGAAAGCGAGCGGCGACGAGCTCCGAAAATTCAGGGTCCTCTCGACCGAGGAGTCGCGGCCCCATCTCCACGAGGGTGACCTTCGCGCCGAAGCGCGCGAAGCATTGCGCGAGCTCGCAACCGATCGGGCCGCCGCCCAGCACGAGCAACCGTCGAGGCAACGTGCGCAATGCCCAGACCGTCTCGGACGTAAGCGGCTTCGCGTCGCTGAAGCCAGGGATATTCGGAATCAACGGGCGGGCCCCTGCCGCAATGATGATGCTGCGTGTGGTGAGCGCCCGCGTTTCGCCGGAAGCGAGCCGCACATCGACAGACCACGGTGAGCGTATGGTGGCTGTGCCGGACAAACACTCCACGCCGAGCGCCTCGTAACGCGCGGTGGAATCATGCGGTTCGATCTGCTCTATCACGCGCTGCACGCGCTCCATGATGCGCGAGAAATCGAACGTCACGTCCGCTGAATCGAATCCGAATTCCCCGGCACGCCGTATTCGTGACAATAGCCTGGCCGAGCGGATGAGTGACTTCGACGGTACGCAGCCCGTGTTCAGACAATCGCCGCCCATACGATGCTGCTCGATGAGCGTAACTTTCGCCTTCACGGCGGCGCCGATATAGGCGCTCACCAGGCCAGCCGAGCCCGCTCCGATCACCACCAGATTCCGGTCGAAGCGACGCGGCTTAATCGATTCGTGCATACGGGCGCCGCGATTTCACCGCTTCCACTACGCGCTTGGCGGCGAGCGGAAAGATGCCGAGGAGGACGAGTGCGAGGGCGAGTTGCCAGGTGAGCTCGAACTGCCCGACCTGCGTTCCGGCGTAAATGTAGATGATCGTCCCCGGCAGCATCCCGAGCTGACTCACCCAGTAGAAGGTGCGGACGCGCAGGGGCGTAAGTCCCATCGCGAGATTGATCACGAAGAACGGGAATATCGGCGTGAGTCGCAATGCGAACAGATAGTACGCGCCCTCCTTTTCGACGCCCGCATTCACCACGGCGAGCCGTGGACCGAGTTTGCGCTGGACCCATTCACGCAGCAACACGCGCGACGCAAGGAACGCGAGCGTAGCGCCGAGCGACGAGGCGAACGACACGAGCAGCGTGCCCCAGACGAGCCCGAACAGTGCGCCCGCGACGATCGTGAGGACGAATGCGCCGGGCACCGACAATCCGGTGACCGCGACGTAGATCGCAAAGAACACAGCGGAAGCGATCAGCGGAGCGGAGCCCACGTACGACGCGATCGCATCGCGACGGGACTGGAAGAACTCCAGCGCCACGTACTGCCGCAGGTCGAACACGAAGAACGCGAGCACGAGCGCTGCCAGAACTGCACAAAGGATGACCTTGCCTCGCGTCACGCGGTTTCCCATGTTTGACCCCAACCCTCTGATTGGGCTACTCTTTCAGTTTCGTCCGCAACTTTCGAAATGCCGCATTCCGGCAAGTCTCAGGAGGGACCCACCTTCGAATCCGCGCTCGCGGAGTCGAGAAGATCGTCGCCAGCATGGAAGCCGGTCAGATGCCTCTCGAGCAATCTCTGGCGGCCTACAAGCGCGGAGCGGAGCTACTCAAATTCTGCCAGTCGGCGCTGCAGGATGCGCAGCAGCAGGTGAAGATACTCGAAGACGACGTTCTCAAGAACTTCGGGATGACCGAGCGCGCAGTGAACTTCGCCCCGAGTTTCAGAGCTGGGCCGTGTCCCGGCAAAGCCGCGTCGAAGCGGTTCTCGAGAAGGTTCTGCCTGCGCCCAGGCTCGTGCCGGAGCGTCTCCACGCTGCGATGCGTTATTGTGTGCTTGGCGGCGGCAAGCGTGTGCGCCCGCTTCTCGCGTTCGCGGCGAGCGAGCTGTTCGATGCGGATCCGGAGCGCGTCGGCATTGCGGGCGCCGCCGTGGAGCTCATTCACGCCTACTCGCTTGTTCATGACGACTTGCCGTGCATGGACGACGACGTGCTTCGACGCGGCAAACCGACATGCCATGTCGAGTACGATGAGGCGACAGCGCTCCTGGTCGGCGACGCGCTGCAAAGTCTCGCCTTTCAGCTTCTCGGTGAATATCGCCTCGCCGACGATCCAATGGACCAGTTGCAGATGATCAAGCTGCTTGCCTCCGCGGCGGGCTCGCGCGGCATGGCCGGCGGCCAGGCGATCGATCTCGAGTCGGTGGGCAGAAGGCTGTCTGTGCCGGAACTCGAACTCATGCACATCCATAAGACGGGCGCACTGATTCGAGCCTCTGCCGTGCTGGGCGCGCACTGCGGGCCCGTTCCAGACCGGCGAGAGCTCACGCACGTCGACACGTTCGCGAAGTTCATCGGTCTCGCGTTTCAGGTGGTCGACGATATCCTGGACGCGGAGGCGCCGACCGCAACGCTCGGCAAGACCGCCGGCAAGGACGCAGACCGCAACAAGCCGACGTACGTGAGCGCGCTCGGCGTCGCGGAATCGCGGCGGCTAGCCGAGGAGCTCCGGCAGGACGGTCTGAAGGCCCTGGAGTCATTCGGTGAGCGTGCCGTGCGGCTTCGCCAGCTCGCCGATTTCATCGTGCTGCGCGAGTTCTAGCGCGGCCTCATACTGATCGCCCCCGAGCGCCCGAGCTGCCACGATGTACGAGCTGCTACACACCGTCGACTATCCGCATGAGCTGCGAGAGCTCGAGAGAAGTCAGTTGCCGCGCCTCGCGAGCGAACTGCGCCAGTTCCTGCTCGATTCGGTGAGCCAGACCGGTGGACATCTCTCCTCGAACTTGGGGACCGTGGAGCTCACGATCGCACTTCATTACGTGTTCGATACGCCCCGCGATCGAATCGTCTGGGACGTGGGCCATCAGACGTACGGGCACAAGGTTCTGACCGGCCGGCGCGAGAGGATGAAGAAGCTGCGCATGTGGGGCGGCCTGTCGGGATTTCCGCGGCGCGAGGAAAGCGAATACGACACGTTCGGCACCGCGCATTCGAGCACGTCCATCAGCGCGGCGCTCGGCATGGCAGTCGCCGCGAAGCTCCAGGGAGAACGCCGGCACACCATCGCGGTGATCGGGGACGGTGCGTTGACCGGCGGGATGGCGTTCGAGGCGTTGAACAACGCCGGCGCGATGGACGTCGATCTGCTCGTCATTCTGAACGACAACGAGATGTCGATCTCGCCTCCGGTCGGCGCGCTGAACAAGTACCTCGCGCGACTCTCTCGGGTCGGGTCTACCGCGCCGCTCGCGGCTTCGGCGAGCGCGTGCTGGGGGATCTTGCGCGTCGTGCCGAGGAGCACGTGAAAGGGATGGTGACGCCCGGCACGTTGTTCGAGGAGTTTGGTTTCAACTACATCGGTCCGATCGACGGGCATGACCTCGATGCGATGCTGCCCGACGCTCCACAACATCAAACAACTGCGCGGGCCGCAGTTTCTTCATGTCGTCACCCGCAAAGGGCAGGGCTACAAGCTCGCGGAGAACGATCCCGTCCTCTACCACGGCGTGTCGAAGTTCGACCACGCGAACGGCATCGTCGGCGGAAAGACCGGCGGCAAGCTCACGTACACGCAGGTCTTCGGGCGATGGATCTGCGATATGGCGGAGCTCGATTCGAGGCTCGTCGGCATCACGCCCGCGATGCGCGAAGGCTCGGGGCTCGTGGAATTCGCCGAACGTTTTCCCGACCGCTATTTCGATGTCGGCATCGCCGAGCAGCATGCGATGACCTTCGCCGGCGGTCTTGCCACCGAAGGCGCAAAGCCGGTGCTCGCCATCTACTCGACTTTTCTCCAGCGCGCCTACGATCAACTGATTCACGACATCCAGATCCAGAATCTGCCGATCGTGCTTGCGATCGACCGCGCCGGTCTCGTGGGCGCCGACGGCGCGACGCACAACGGCAGTTTCGACCTGACTTACCTGCGCTGCCTGCCCAACATGACGGTGATGACACCGTCCGATGAGAACGAATGCAGGCAGATGCTGTTCACGGCCTTCCAGATGAATACGCCGGCGGCAGTGCGTTATCCGCGGGGCAGCGGACCCGGCGTGGCGATCGAACACGAGATGCGGGCGCTTCCGATTGGCAGAGGCGAGATACGCCGCGAACGCGTGAACGTTCCCGACGGCGAGCCCAAGATCGCGATTCTTGCGTTCGGGGCGATGTTGCAGCCGGCCTTGAAAGCGGCCGAAAGCCTCAACGCGACCGTGGCGAACATGCGGTTCGTCAAACCGCTCGACGAAGCGCTCGTGCTCGACCTTTCCGCCCGGCATGATCAGCTCGTGACCGTCGAGGAGAACGTCATCGCGGGTGGTGCGGGAAGCGCCGTGCTCGAAGTGCTGGAGCGTTACGGTGTGCAGATCCCCGTGCTGCAGCTCGGATTGCCCGACCGCTTCATCGATCAGGGCGACCCTGGAATCCAACTTGCCGAATGCGGTCTCACCGGGGAAGGCATCGTGCAATCGGTGCGCGAACGTCTGCGCGACGCGCGGCGTGACGCCGCGTGATGCGAGTATCCACCGGAGCGCTCATGAAAGACGACGGCCGCCAGATGATCGAAGAAAACGTAATGAACGGCTACGCGAAGATCGACCAGTACAACCCGGAAGTGGTCGAGCGCATCGCGGAAAAATATCGCGCCGTGTTGCAGGAACTGGGCGAAGACCCCGCCCGGGAAGGTCTCCTGAAAACGCCTGAACGCGCCGCCAAAGCGTTGCAGTTCCTCACGCACGGCTATGGCCTGGAACCCGCCGAGATCCTGCGCAGCGCGATGTTCCGCGAGGAATACCAGCAGATGGTGATCGTGCGCGACATCGAGGTCTATTCTCTGTGCGAGCACCACATGCTGCCGTTTTTCGGGAAGGCGCACGTCGCGTACATTCCGAACGGCCACATCGTCGGGCTCTCGAAGATCCCGCGCGTCGTCGACGCGTTCGCCCGGCGCCTCCAGGTGCAGGAGCGGCTCACGGTCGACATCCGAAACTGCATCGAGGAGACCCTGCAGCCCGATCGGCGTGGCGGTCGTCATCGAAGCGCAGCACCTGTGCATGGTCATGCGCGGGATACAGAAGCAGCATTCGATCGCGACCACGTCGGCTTTCACGGGTGAATTCAACACCGAGAAGACCCGTGCCGAGTTCATGCGTCTCGTCATGAGCGGCTCCAAGCTGTGATGAGCGGCAACGCCATGGCGCCCGCGCAGACGAGCGAGTTCATCGTGGAGCGCATCCTCCCTGACGTTCGCGACGGCCGGATGGTGATTCTCGTCGACAGCGCGGACCGCGAGAACGAAGGCGACCTCTTCGTGGCGGCCGAGAAGGCGACGCCCGAGGCCATCAACTTCATGGCGACTCACGGACGCGGGCTGATTTCGCTCGCTCTGACCGAGGCACGCATGCGTGAGCTGGGGCTCACGCTCATCGCCGAAGACCAGGTCAACACCACCCGCTTCCGCACTGCGTTCGCGACGCCGATCGACGCACGCGAGGGCGTCGGCTCCGGCATGTCGGCGTCACGACCGCGCGCGAACCATCGCGGTCGCCATTGCCGAGCACGCGGGACCGGCGGATCTGATACGGCCCGGCCGGCTGCTAGACGCTGCGCGCGGTCGATGGCGGCGTGCTCGCGCGGCGCGGACATACCGAGGCCGCCGTCGACCTCGCACGGCTGGCGGGGCTCAAGCCCGCGGGCGTGATCTGCGAGATGATGAACGAGGACGGCACGATGGCTCGCATGCCGGATCTCGAGCGGTTCGCCGCCGCTCATGACGCGCCTGATCCTCCGGATCTCCGATCTCGTCGCCTACCGGGAGCGCGAGCGCGTCATCCGGCGCCGTGCGGAGACGGTCCTGCCGACCCGCAAGGCGGGCGATTTCCGCTTGATGGTGTATGCCGACGGCCTCGAGCGCACGCTGTACGTGGCGCTCGTGAAGGGCGAGGTCGGCGAAGGCGGGCCGACCCTCGTGCGTCTGCACTCGCAATGCCTCACCGGCGACGTATTCGGTTCGGAGCGATGCGACTGCGGAGAACAACTCGAGAGCGCCATGGAAATGATCGAACAGGCGGGCCGCGGCGTGCTCGTGTACATGTTCGATGAAGGCAGGGGCATCGGCCTTCTCAACAAGATCCGCGCCTATGCGCTGCAAGACGAGGGTCACGACACGGTCGAAGCGAACCATGCGCTCGGCTTTGCCGCCGACATGCGCGATTACAGCGCAGGCGCGCATGTCCTGTTCGACCTGGGCGTGCGCGAAGTGCGGCTCATGACCAACAACCCGGAGAAGGTGCAGGCGCTCGAAACTACGGCATCAAGGTCGTCGAGCGCGTGGCGGTCGAAGCCGCGCCGCGGTCCGCAAACCGGGAGTATCTGCGCACCAAGCGCAACAAGTTCGGCCACCTGCTCTCGCTCGTAGACGAGCCGCCTCGCCAGCCGGATTGAGCGGCCGCTTCGGCGCGGCACCGCGTTTGCTCGGCCTTTCGTCGGCTCGTTTTCAATGCATTCGAATGGACTACCTGAACATGCTTCAATGGCCGGCCATGGTCGTGACGATTGTCGCGGCCTGGCTCGTGGCGTCTCAGTCGCGGCGCAAGAGGACGATCGGGTTCTGGGTCTTCCTCGCGAGCAATGTGCTGTGGGCCGTCTGGGGCTGGCATCAGAGCGCCTACGCGCTCATCGTGCTTCAGGTCGCGCTCGCCCTCATGAACGGTCGCGGTGTCTACCGGAACGACCCCGAGCTGAAGGTCACGACCGGCAAGGGGTAAGGGCTAAAAGCGCTTGACGAGCACCAGGGTGTCTCCGTCGCGCTGCATTTGCATGCGATTGAGAAAGCTCATGCCGAGCAGGACATCGGAGGGACCCATGCCGTCGAGGATGTGCGCGTCCACGTTCTGCAGGGTGATGTCGCCTACCTGCACGGTATCGAGCTTGACGCCGTAGCTCACGACCATGCCGTTCGCGGTGCGGCCCGTGCTGCGCGTGCCGCTGCGGTAATCGATCCCGAGGCGTCGCGCTTCGGTGGTGGAGAGCGCGACCGTCGTCGCACCGGTATCGACCAGAAACCGCACGCTGTTGCCGTTGATCAGGCCGTTCGCATAGAAATGACCCCGCCCGTCGGCCTTCAACACGGCCTGACTGGCGGAGCTCGCCGTGCTGGCACTCCCTCCGACGCGCATGCCGCTCCCGGTCGAAAGCGTTTCCCGCCGACCGCCGTACTCGATGACCGCGGCTTCGCTCGTCGCGCTCAGGAGTTTCACGCCCTCGGGTGTTACTTGACCGGCGTTCACCGTTCTTGGTTTGCCGCCGTCGACGGTAATGACCGCTTTGCCGTTGAACAACGCGCTCACGACGATCTCCGCCGCGCCAGCGCCCAAGGGCACCGACAGCAGAAGGAGAAACGCTACACTCGAATGTGTCACTTCGTTCACCCGACCCGTGAAATCCGTCGCCATCTGCCGCTACGCCCCTCAGGAGGGCCCGGGTTATTTCGCGACGTACCTTAGCGTTCACGGCATTCCCTGGCGCCTGGTTAAGCTCGATGAGGGTGAAATGCTTCCGGATACCGCCGCGATCTCGGGTCTGGGGATGATGGGCGGAGCGATGAGTGTGAACGATGACCTGCCCTGGATTGCACCGATGCTCGACCTGATCCGCGGCGCGGCAGGGAGCGGCATACCGGTCATCGGGCATTGCCTTGGCGGCCAGCTTCTCTCGAAGGCATTGGGCGGCGAAGTGCGGGCGAATCCGGTTAAGGAGATCGGCTGGGGCGAAGTCGAGGTCGTAAACCCTCAGGCGGCCAGCGAGTGGGGGCCCGGCGCCTCATTCTCGTCGTTTCACTGGCATGGCGAGACTTTCTCGATTCCCCCGGGCGGGCTTCGCATCTGGGCGAGCGCACATTGCCCGAATCAGGCTTTCATCCATGGCGCCAGCATCGGGATGCAATGCCATATCGAAATGACGGAGGAACTGGTCGAGGCGTGGTGCGCCACCGGCGAACAGGAGATCGAGGAGGGCTTGCACCGCAGCCCCGCGGTGCAGTCCGCCCGATGAGATGCGCGAAGACTTACGGCGAAGGTCGACCGCCTGCACCGGGTCGCGGATGCCGTGTACGGCCGGTGGGTGCGAGGACTCATGCGTTAGAACCACCGCTCTTACGGTGAGCGGGGGCTGCGAAGCAGCGGGGCCCCGCGAACGAAGCATTCCGACGCTGGCTAGCACTCTCGTCCGAGTGTACGAGGGCTTGGGTAGAACGAGCGGGGGCTGCGAAGCAGCGCGGCGAGCGCCGTCCCCACCGAGCGCCGCCCCCTACTCCCGAAAGTTCTTGAACTGCAGCGGGAAATCCGTGATCGATTTGCGCACGAGCGCGATGGTTTCCTGAAGCGTATCTTTCTTCCCGCTAGCCACTCGAACGGCGTCGCCCTGTATGCTCGCCTGGACTTTGAGCTTGCTGTCCTTCACGAGCTTGACGATCTTCTTGCCGAGCTCCTGCTCGACGCCCTGCCGCACGACGACGTTCTGCTTCACCTTGTTGCCGCTGACCTTGTCGATCGTCCCGGGTTCCAGACAACGCACGTCCACGCCGCGCTTCGCGAGCTTGCCGGTGAGCACGTCGCGCACCTGCCCCAGCTTGAAATCGTCATCGGCGTACAGCGTGAGGCCGCTTCCCTTGTCGATGAGCTCGACGCGGGCATCGGAGCCTTTGAAGTCGAAGCGGTTGGTGATTTCCTTGTTCGCCTGATCGACCGCGTTGTGCACTTCGACCTGGTTCACTTCGGAGACGATGTCGAACGAAGGCATCGCAAAACTCCCGTGTATAAGGGCGGCGCTCGCCTTCGGCTCGGGCCTCGCCGCCTACGGCCCCCGCTCACCGTTGTACCGCAGCCCTCGTACACTCGGACGAGAGTGCTAACGAACGACGGAGTGTCACGTTCGCGGGGACCCCGCCGCTCCGCGGCCCCCGCTCACCGGAAGAGGTCGTTCTAACTAACTCATGTACGCCTCAATTTTACTGCATGCGATATCACCGGCCCGCCCGTGCTGTCGTCGAACTCGGCGGCGCCCTCTATCGCGAATCGCGCGATGTCTTCGGCCGAGCGCGGCAGGATCCGCGTAGACCGCGTACATGACGCCCATCGCGACGTCGCCACCGCTGCCGAAGGCGTAGAACTTCGAGAACTCCTGCACCGTGCGGTGTGCCGCGACGCCGAAAATTCCGCGCGGATTCGCGATCAGCACGTCCATGCGCGAAGACTCGATCGCGTCGTCCTCGCCGTGGCCGGGCACGAGGTAGTAGTCCTGCTTGAGCACGGCGTGCAGCTTCTGCCAGGTCTTGAATATCTCCAGCGGGGTGTCGAATCGCGCATAGACGCGCGGCCGCGAGAAGTAGTCGCGCAGGATCGCCTGGAAAGTCGCGTTGCCGGTGACGCCGAGATACGTCGATCCGAGCTGGAAGATCTTCCCGTGATTGACGATGTATTCCGCTGTTTCCTTGCCGGAACCCCACTTCGTCATGGTGTCTGCGGCGATGGCCGCATAGCCGTTTTTTCTTACCACCGCTATGGTAGTCATCTCGCACCCGCGCCCCGGAAAGCACGCAAAGATATTCCACTGTCTTGGCGGCCGCAATGGACGGAAATAAAGCTCACGCCGACGCGGCGACCGGATCGACTGAGCAATTTGCTTGCCGCGGAATCGAGACGGAAGTTACCGGCGCGCCTTGTTCAGGCTTGCGGCGATGCGCATGCGCAGGGCGTTCAGGCGGATGAATCCGGCGGCGTCCGCCTGGTTGTAGGCGCCTTTGTCGTCCTCGAACGTGGAGATCGCCGGGTCGAACAGTGAGTTCCGCGAGGAGCGGCCGACCGTGAGGACCGTGCCCTTGTAGAGCTTCAGCCGCACCGTGCCGTTGACGGCCTTCTGCGACTCGTCGATCAGCTTCTGCAGCAGCCGCCGTTCGGGGCTGAACCAGTATCCGTTGTAGATCATGCGTGCGTAACGCGGCATGAGATCGTCCTTAAGCGCGAGCACCTCGCGGTCGAGCGTGATCGATTCGATCGCGCGGTGAGCTTTCAGCATGATGGTGCCGCCGGGGGTTTCATAGCAGCCGCGCGATTTCATGCCGACGTAGCGGTTCTCGACGAGATCGAGGCGGCCGATGCCGTGGCGTCCGCCGAGCCGGTTCAGCTCCGTCAGCACCTCGGCAGGCGTCATCTGCCTGCCGTTGACCGCGACGATGTCGCCCTTGCGATAGTCGAGCTCGACGTATTCGGGCTTCGCCGGCGCTTTCTCGGGCGAAACGGTGATGCGCCACATCGATTCTTCGGGCTCGAAGTTCGGATCTTCGAGGATGCCGCCTTCGTACGAGATGTGCAGCAGGTTGGCGTCCATCGAGTACGGCGCCTGGCCCTTCTTCTTCGTGTACTCGACGGGGATCGTGTTGCGCGGGCGTAATCGAGCAGCTTCTCGCGCGACAGCAGGTCCCACTCGCGCCACGGCGCGATGACCTTCACGTTCGGCATGAGCGCATAAGCGCCGAGCTCGAAACGCACCTGGTCGTTTCCCTTGCCGGTCGCGCCGTGCGAGATCGCGTCGGCGCCGGTCTTCCTCGCGATCTCGACGAGCCGCTTCGCGATGAGCGGCCGCGCGATCGAGGTGCCGAGCAGATATTCGCCTTCATAGACCGCATTGGCGCGAAACATCGGAAAGACGAAGTCGCGCACGAACTCTTCGCGCAGATCCTCGATGAAGATCTGCTTGACGCCGCCCTGCTCGCCTTCCTGCGCGCGGGCTCGACTTCCTCGCCCTGGCCGATGTCGGCCGTGAAGGTCACGACTTCGCAGTGGTAGACGTCCTGCAGCCACTTCAGAATGACCGACGTGTCGAGCCCGCCCGAATAGGCGAGCACGACTTTCTTGATGTTGTTCATCTTGTCTTTCATTGCTTCACGCGGCCGAGGAGCAGGAACTCCATCAGAGCCTTTTGCGTATGCAGGCGATTCTCCGCTTCGTCCCAGACGACGCTCTGCGGGCCATCGATCACTTCGGCGGCGACTTCCTCGCCGCGGTGCGCGGGCAGGCAATGCATGAACAGCGCGTCCGGCCTGGCGGCGCGCATCATTTCGGCATCGACCTGCCAGTCTTCGAAGTCGCGCTTGCGCTCGGCGCCCTCGTCCTCGAAGCCCATGCTGGTCCAGACGTCCGTCGTGATGAGGTCGGCGCCTTTGACCGCCTCCATCGGGTCGCTGAACACTTCGTAGTGGTCCGTGCCATAGAGGCCGGCGCGCTCGGGCTCGACTTCGTATCCCGGCGGCGTGGAGACGTGCACGTTGAAATCGAAGATCTCGGCCGCCTGCAGCCAGGTGTTGCAGACGTTGTTCGAGTCGCCGATCCACGCGATCGTCTTGCCGCGGATGTCGCCGCGGTGCTCGATGAAGGTGAAGATGTCGCCCATGATCTGGCACGGGTGATATTCGTTCGTGAGTCCGTTGATGACCGGCACGCGCGAATGCGCCGCGAAACGCTCGATGATCTCCTGCTCGAACGTGCGGATCATGACGATGTCGACCATGCGCGTGATGACGCGGGCGACGTCCTCGATCGGCTCGCCGCGACCGAGCTGCGTGTCGCGCGTCATCAGCGTGATGACGGAGCCGCCGAGCTGATGCATGCCCGCTTCGAACGAGACGCGCGTGCGCGTCGAGTGCTTCTCGAACACCATCGCGAGCGTGCGATCGTGCAGCGGCCGATACGATTCGTAGCGCTTGAACCGATCCTTGATCCAGCGCGTGCGCTCGAACACATAGGCGAATTCGTCGCGGCTGAAATCCCTGAGCTGCAGGAAATGCCGTATCGCCATACCGGGTCCAATCGTTTGCCGCCGCCTATGCCGACTGCAGGGCAGGCTGTGGCGACGCGGCGGTCTGCGCGTCGAGAAACGTCCGGATGAGCGGCGCCACGATGTCGATCGCGATCTGCGCGTTCTCACGCGTAAAGACGAGCGGCGGAAGGAGCCGCACCACCGTATCGGCCGTCACGTTGATCAGCAGCCCCGCATCGAGCGCGCGCGTCACGAGCTCGCCGCACGGAACCGTCAACTCGATGCCGATCATGAGGCCCGCGCCGCGAACCTCCTTCACGCCGGGCAGATCGCCGAGCCGTGCCCGGAATTCGTTGCGGAAGAAATCGCCGATCTCGACCGCATTCCGCATGAGGCCATCGCTCTCGATGATCGCGAGCGTCTCGAGGCCTGCGGCGCAGGCGAGCGGATTGCCGCCGAAAGTCGAGCCATGATTGCCCGGCTTGAACAGCGTCGCGGCTTCACCGGCCGCGATGCACGTGCCGATCGGCACGCCGTTGCCGAGACCTTTTGCGAGCGTCACGACGTCGGGCTTCACGCCCGAGTGCTGGAACGCGAACCACTTGCCGGTGCGGCCCGTGCCGCTCTGCACCTCGTCCAGCATGAGGAGCCACTTGTTTTCATCGCAGATCTCGCGCAGGCCGGCCAGGTAGTCGCTGTGGCAGATATTGACGCCGCCTTCGCCCTGAATGAGCTCGACCAGAACGGCGACGACGTTGCGGTTGCTCGCGGCGACGCGCCTCACCGCTTCGAGATCGTCGAACGGCACGCGCACGAACCCCGAGAGCAGCGGCTCGAACCCGGCCTGCACCTTGCGGCTGCCGGTCGCGGTAAGCGTTGCGATGGTCCGGCCGTGGAAAGCCTTGTCCATCACGATGATCGCGGGCGCTTCGATGCCCTGCTTGTGGCCGTAGAGCCGCGCGAGCTTGATCGCGGCCTCGTTCGCTTCGCAGCCGGAATTGCAGAAGAACACGCTGTCCATCCCGGAGATCTCGCAGAGGCGATCGGCCAGTTCTTCCTGAAGCGGTATCTCGTAGAGGTTCGAGGTGTGCACGAGCCGGCCCACTTGCTTCTGCAGGGCGGCAGTGAGCCGCGGATGCGCATGGCCCAGTCCGCACACCGCGATGCCGGCGAGCGCATCGAGGTAGCGCCTGCCCTGGGTGTCCCATAGCCAGACGCCTTCGCCCCGTTCGAATGCGACGGGAAGGCGCGCGTAGGTATTCATGACGTGCGACATGAGAACCCCCAAAAAAAGGACGGCGGCCTTCCAGCCGCCGTTGCTCAGCTATTCTTGCCGATCGTTCTCGACCGCGCAACTGCGGCGCGAACGGACGGCGGGGCAAGCAGTCTTGAAAGGTCAGGCCGAGGGGTAGATTCTCGCGATCAACGAATGGCGAACCCGAGATCCTCTCGCCCTCGCCGATCGCTTCGAGTTCGAGCCCGGTCTAAGCCAGCGCCTTGATCGCCGCCGAGAGGCGGCTCTTGTGGCGCGCAGCCTTGTTCTTGTGGATGATGTTCTTGTCGGCGATCGAGTCGATCGTGCTGGAAGCGCGCTGCAAAATCGCCTGGGCCGCGGCTTTGTCGCCGGCCTCGATCGCCTTTTTCACGTTCTTCACCGCGGTGCGCAGCTCGGAGCGCAGGCTAGCGTTGTGCTGACGCTGCTTCTCGGTCTGCCGCGCGCGCTTTCTGGCTGATGCGGTGTTGGCCATGTAAACTCCGGATTTTGCTTGAGAAAAAGGGCGTTATCATACGGACATTCCGCAGCTTTGACAAGGCGCCCCGGCCCGCGCCGCGTCGCTCCAGATGAATCTACTGCGAGTGCTGGCGACGGTCAGCGGCATGACGTTCATCTCGCGGGTGCTCGGGTTTCGTGCGCGACGCGATCATCGCCCGCGTTTTCGGCGCCGGGCTCATGACCGACGCGTTTTTCGTCGCTTTCAAGATCCCCAACCTGCTGCGGCGCCTGTTCGCGGAAGGCGCGTTCTCCCAGGCGTTCGTGCCGATCCTCGCCGAATACAAGAACCAGCGCGGGCCGGAGGCGACCCGCGCGCTCATCGACCACATCTCCGGGCTCCTGGCGCTCGCGCTTGCATTGGTCACGGCGGTCGGCGTCATCGCCGCGCCACTGCTCATCTATCTGACCGCCCCCGGCTTTTCGGCGAACGCGGAGAAGTTCGAGCTCACGGTCGATCTTCTGCGTATCACTTTCCCGTACATCCTGTTCATCTCGCTCACGGCGCTCGCCGGCGGCATCCTGAACACGTACAGCCGCTTCTCGGTTCCGGCGCTCACGCCGGCGCTGCTCAACGTCTCCTTCATCGTGTTCGCACTGTGGGTGGCGCCGTATTTCGATCCGCCGGTGCTCGCGCTCGCGTGGGCGGTGTTCATCGGCGGCGTGCTGCAGCTCGCGTTCCAGGTGCCTTTGCTCGCGCGGCTGAAGCTGCTGCCGCGGTTCAGGCTGGATCTGCGCGATGAGGGCGTGACGCGCGTGCTGCGGCAGATGGGGCCGGCGGTGTTCGGCGTGTCGATCGGTCAATTGAGCCTCGTCATCAACAATATCTTCGCCTCCTTCCTGCTCACCGGCAGCGTGTCCTGGCTCTACTACGCCGACCGGCTCATGGAGTTCCCGATGGGCCTGCTCGGCGTCGCGCTGGGGACGATCCTGCTGCCGAGTCTTTCGAAGCACCACGCGACACGCTCGGCCGAAGACTACTCGCGGCTGCTCGACTGGGGTCTGCGGATGACGCTGCTGCTCGCGGTCCCGGCTGCGGCGGCTCTCGCGCTGCTTGCCGTGCCGCTCGTCACGACGCTGTTTCAGTATGGCGCATTCTCGGCGACGGATACGCTCGCGACGCGCAACGCGGTGGTTGCGCTACAGCGTCGGGCTCGTCCCACTCATCCTGGTGAAGGTGCTCGCGCCCGGTTTCTACGCCCGGCAGAACATCCGGACGCCGGTAAAAGTCGCCGTCGTGAGCCTGGTCACGACGCAGCTTCTGAATCTTGTGCTGATCGGCCCATTGCTCCACGCCGGGCTCGCGCTCGCCATCAGCCTGGGTGCTTGCGTGAACGCGGGACTTCTCTTCGTGCTGCTGCGCCGGAACGGCATCTACAGCCCGCAGTCGGGCTGGTTGCGGTTCGCGCTGAAGCTCGCTCTGGCGGTGTTCGCAATGAGCGCCGTGCTCTGGTTCGGCGCGGGGAGCACGGAGGAGTGGTTGCGTGCGGGGGGATCTGAGCGCGTGCTGCATCTGACCTGGCTCGTCGTCGCGGGCGCGGCGTGCTACTTCGCGGTGCTTTGGGCGGTCGGCTTCAGACCCTCACAATTCAGTCAGCGCGGTGTGGAGTAGAGAGACGGTGATAAACGCATTGTCGTGCGCTCGCCTCGTGATTTCCGCGTTCGTGTTGCTGCACGCGGCGCTTGGCATGGCCGCCGGCAAACTCGAGCCATGGAGCGGCCGCGCGGCGTCTCCGCTCGAGTTGGAGGACCTCGAGGGTCGCCGCCATGACCTGAAAGCCCACCGCGGGAAAGTCGTGCTCGTCAACTTCTGGGCCACATGGTGCGAGCCCTGCCGTCACGAAATGCCTTCGATCCAGCGCCTGCGCGACCGGCTCGGCGACACGCGCTTCGCCGTGCTTCCCGTTAATGTCGATGAGCCGGAAGCGCGGGTGCGACGCTACGTGGACGAAGTTCGTCTCGATCTTCCCATCGTGCTCGACCCCGGCAAGCGCGTGACGAGCCAGTGGGGTGTGAAAGTCCTGCCCTCGACCTTTCTCGTCGGGCCGGACGGACGGGTCCGCTACCGGTTGGTCGGCGACATCGACTGGAACAGCGAGCGCGCGGTAGGGGTGATCGATCGGCTACTCGCGGGCAAATGAAGTGCTGGCGCCGCTCCCTCGCTCTATCGTAACCCTCGTACACTCGGACGAGAGTGCTGATGGGCGTTCGAATGTTTCGTTCGCGGGGACCCCACTGCTCCGCAGCCCCCGCTCACCGAAAGGTGGCGGTTATAGCTCATAGTCCGTTCCCGGCTCCCGCATCGTCTTCTCGACCACCGAGCGAGAGAGGTGCGGCGCGAAGAACTCGATGAAGTCGTAGACGTAGCGTCGCAGGTAGGCATTGCGGCGCACGGCGATGCGCGTCATGCTGGGCTCGAACAGATGGCCCGCGTCGATCAGCCGCAGGGCCGTGTCCCGCGCCGGATCGAACGCCATCTTCGCGATGATGCCAACGCCCACGCCGAGCTCCACGTAGCGCTTGATCACGTCCGCGTCGACGGCGGTGAGCGCCACGTCGACTTTGAGGCCGCGCGCCTGGAACGCTTTCTCGATCGGCGAATCGGGCGTGAACGCGAAGTCGTACGTGACGATCGGGTAGCGGGCGATCGCTTCGAGCGTGAGCTTCTTCTCCGACAGCAGTGGGTGCTCCGGCGGCACGATCACGCCGCGATTCCATTGGTAACACGGCAGCAGGACGACACGTTCCGTCCCGCTATACGATTCGGTGACGATGCCGATGTCGACACCGCCCGTCTCGACGAGGTCGACGATCTGTTCGGGGCTGCCTTCGCGCAGAGACAGGCGTACGCGCGGATGCTTTGCCACGAAGCGCTGCACGACCGGCGGCAAGGCGTATCGCGCCTGCGTCGGCGTTGTCGCGACGGTGAGCGCCCCCGTGTCTTCCTTGCCGAACTCGCGACCGACTGCGCGCAGGCTCTCCGCGTCCTGAAGCATGCGGTCCGCGATCTCCACGATGATCCGTCCGGGCTCGGTCAGATCGACCACGCGTTTGCCGTGGCGCACGAGGATCTGCACGCCGAGCTCGTCTTCGAGCAGGCGGATCTGTTTGCTGATGCCTGGCTGGGACGTGTACAGCGCTTCGGCTGCGTCCGAGACGTTCAGACCGCGGCGAACGACTTCGCGGAGGTAGCGGAGCTGCTGGAGCTTCATGAACCCGTTAAGAACGGACGCTTATGTCACTCTAACACAATATTCTTTGTCGCTATAAAGGCGGTGGGCGTAGCATCGCGGCGATTGGAGGAAGCGCCGTGTATATCTATGACCATATCGACCAGAAGATCATCGAAGATCGCGTCGCGCAATTCCGCGATCAGACGCGGCGCTTTCTTGCCGGTCGCCTTCCCGAGGACGACTTTCGGCCGCTGCGTCTCCAGAATGGCCTTTATATTCAGAGATATGCGCCCATGCTGCGGATTGCGATCCCATATGGGATGCTCGCCTCGCGTCAGCTCCGCAAGCTCGCGCACATCACCCGCACGTACGATCGCGGAACCGGGCACTTCAGCACTCGCCAGAACCTTCAGTTGAACTGGCCGAAGCTCGAGGATGTGCCGGAGATCCTCGCCGAGCTCGCGACCGTCCAGATGCACGCCATCCAGACGAGCGGCAACTGTATCCGGAACATAACAGCGGACCACTTCGCCGGCATCTCGCCGGACGAAATCGTCAACCCGCTGGTGTGGTGCGAGGTCGTGCGGCAATGGTCGTCTTTCAACCCCGAGTTCGCCTACCTGCCGAGGAAGTTCAAGATCGCGATCGCCGGCGCGGCCGATGATCGTGCGGCCGTCCAGGTGCACGATGTCGGTCTGCATGCGGTCCTTAACGGCCAGGGCGAAATCGGGTTCCGCGTGCTTGCCGGGGGCGGGCTCGGGCGAACTCCCATCCTCGGGGCGGTCATCCGAGAGTTCCTGCCGTGGCAGCACCTGCTCACCTATCTCGAATCGATTCTGCGTGTCTACAACCGTTATGGCCGGCGCGACAACAAGTGGAAGGCGCGGATCAAGATCCTGGTGAAGGATCTGACTCCCGCCGCCTTCCGCGACCAGGTCGAGGCCGAATGGCAGCACGTGAAGGGCGGCCCCTCGACGCTCACCGAAGGCGAAGTCGCGCGCATTGCCGGGCGCTTCACGCGACCCGCGTACGAGAAGCTCGAGGCGCTTTCGAGCAGCTACGTTCTCGCGGTCGGCCGCGACAAGCGTTTCGCTGCGTGGGCGCGCCGCAACGTGCATGCGCACAAGGTGCCGGGCTATGCGGCGGTGACGTTCTCGCTGAAGAAGACAGGTGTGCCGCCCGGCGACGCGACGGCGGATCAGATGAGCGCCATCGCGGATCTCGCCGACCGCTTCAGCTTCGGCGAGCTTCGTGTCACGCACGAGCAGAATCTTCTGCTGCCCGATGTGCGGCAGTCGGATCTCTATGCCGTGTGGCAGGAAGCCGTGGCGCTCGACCTTGCCACGCCGAACCTCGGGCTCATTACGAACATCATCGCCTGCCCGGGGGGCGACTATTGCTCGCTCGCGAACGCCAAATCGATTCCCGTCGCCGAATCGATCCAGCGGCGCTTCGACGATCTCGATTTTGTCTACGACATCGGCGAGCTCGACCTCAACATCTCGGGCTGCATGAATTCCTGCGGCCACCACCACATCGGCCACATCGGCATCCTCGGCGTGGACAAGCAGGGTGCGGAGTTCTATCAGATCTCGATCGGCGGCGCGCAGGGCAACAATGCCTCGCTCGGCAAGGTGCTCGGCCCTTCCGTGTCCCAGGAGGAAGTCGCGGACGTGGTCGAGAAGTTGATTCAGGTCTATCTCGATCGGCGCGACAGCGACGCCGAACGCTTCATCGATGTCGTGCGCCGCATTGGCACGGAGCCTTTCAAGGAGCACGTCTATGGCGCTCATCAAGGATCGAAAGCGCGCAACCGACAACTGGCAACTGCTTAAATCGATCGAGGTCGGGGAAGACGGCGTGCTGCCGGCGCTCCCGCCCGGCGACCTGATCGTGCCGGTGTCCGTGTGGCGGCGCACACGCGCGCAGCTTCTGGCTCGGGAGAGCGCGATCGGTGTGTGGTTTCGCGGTGACGATGAACCGGCCGAGATCGCAGACGATCTCGCGCATTTGAGCGTGATCGCCGTCGAGTTTACGAGCTTCACCGACGGGCGCGGCTACAGCATAGGGCGGCTCTTGCGGCAGCGCCATGGCTGGGGGGGCGAGTTGCGCGCGATCGGCGACGTCCAGCGCGATCAGCTCTTCTACCTCATGCGTTGCGGATTCGACGCGTTTTCTCTGAGAGAAGGGGAAGACGTCGATGTCGCGCTGACGGCTTTCGAAGATTTCAGCGAGCGCTATCAGGCCGCGGTGGATCAGCCGCTCCCGCTCTTCCGCCGCCGGGAAGCAGGGGCGTGTCGGACTTCGGCATCTCACACGCGCGAAGGAAAGGAGGTTACGGAGGAAAACCTTGGTTTTCCTCTGTTCCGTAGGGAGGCGAGGCCCGAGTCCGAGGCGAGCGCCTCCCCCCCGGGCGTGCAGCCGTGACGGGAAAGGTCTATCTGGTTGGCGCAGGTCCGGGAGCGCCGGACCTTCTTACGCTGCGTGCCGCGGACACACTGAAGCGCGCCGGCATCGTTTTCTACGACGCGCTGGTTCACCCGCATACGCTCGCCCTTGCGGGCCGTGCGGAATGCGTCCTCGTGGGCAAGCGCTCGGGCAGGCATTCGACCGCACAGCGTTTCATCAACAAGCGGCTGATCGATGCCGCCCACAAGCATGCCGTCGTCGCGCGGCTCAAAGGCGGCGATCCGATGCTCTTCGGACGGGCACATGAGGAGCTGGAAGCACTGCGTGCGGCGGGGATCGATTGCGAAGTCGTTCCAGGCGTAACCGCGGCGCTTGCGGCCAGCGCGGAGCTGGGCATTTCCCTCACCCGCCGCGGCCTCGCCCGGACTGTCGCTTTCGTGACGCCGCGCGTAGGCGTCGGAGAGAAGCCCAACGACTGGGCGCGAACCGTCGCTTGTGCCGACACGGCCGTCATCTACATGGGTGCAGGGGAAGCGCAGATGATCGCGTCGGCCCTGATCCGTGAAGGCATGCCCGAGACAACGCCCGTGGCGATCGTCGAGAGTGCCTCGCTGCCTGAATCACGTCGATTCAGTCTGCTGCTCCGCGATCTGCCGAGCGTGGCCAACCTCGGACTACAGGGACCCTCCACGATCATGCTGGGTGCCGTTTACGAGGAAGCGCTTGCTCTAACATCCGAAGCGGCAAAGCGGGCGCGCTGCGCTTAACAAGGGGCCCCGAGCCGAAGGCGAGCGCCCGCGCTTGGCACGGTGTAGGACTTTGCTCCGACAGCCCCCCAAAGGATTGGAGGTTACGGAGGAAAACCTTGGTTTTCCTCTGTTCCGTAGGGCGGCGGGGCCCGAGCCGAAGGCGAGCGTCGCCCCCATCGGCTAGAATTCAAGCTTTTACCGGCGCTCCCCGCGCGCGTTCCATGCGTATCTTGCGCAGCGTGCCGGTCGCTGCGCGAGCTTCCGCCGCGCTGACGATTGGCAATTTCGATGGTGTCCACGTGGGACATCAGGTCATGCTCGACCGACTGCGGGAGGCGGCGCGCACCGGCGGACTCGTCCCTTGTGCGATGACCTTCGAGCCGCACCCTCGGGAATTTTTCGCGCCCGACCAGGCGCCGACACGCCTCACGTCCCTCCGCGAGAAGCTCGAGCTTCTGGCGGCACACGGGGTGGAGACGACCTACGTGATGCGCTTCGACTACCGCTTCGCTCAGATCGCGGCGGAAGGCTTCATCGAACGCATCCTGGTTCGCGGCGCGGGCATCCGCTATCTCTTGATCGGGGACGATTTTCGTTTCGGAGCACGACGCTCGGGCGATCTCAACGTACTCAAACAGTATGCGTCGCGGCTCGGCTATGTCGTCGAAGCGATGACGAGCGTAGTGGTGGATGGTGAGCGGGTATCGAGCACCGCGGTGCGCGAAGCGCTCGCGGCAGGCGAGCTTGGACGTGCCGCTCGCTTGCTCGGCCGACCTTACAGCATCAGCGGGCGCGTCGTTCGCGGCGACGGCCTCGGCCGAAGGCTTGGCTATCCGACCGCGAACGTCCAGATGAAGCACAATCGGCCGCCGCTCACAGGCATCTTCGCGGTCGAGGTACACGGCGCGGCCGATACGCCGCTACGGGGCGTCGCGAGCCTGGGCGTGCGCCCGACGGTCAAGCAACATGGCGCACCGGTGCTGGAAGCCTACATTTTCGATTTCGACCGCGAAATCTATGGACGGCACGTGCGCGTGGATTTCTTCGAGAAGCTGCGCGACGAAGAAAAGTATCAGGATCTCGCGACACTCACCCGGCAGATCGGTCGTGACGTGGAAAACGCGCGCGCTTACTTCGTTCGTCCCGACGTATGCAATGCGAGCGCCGCCGCGGGCTCGTCGCAGGCAGGGGCAGGCTCGGGATGACGGACCACAAGAAGACCCTCAACCTGCCGGATACGCCGTTTCCGATGCGCGGCGATCTCGCGCGACGCGAACCGCTCATGCTCGCGGAGTGGCAGGATCACGGGCTCTACGCGCGCGTGCGGGAAGCGACGCGAGGACGGCCGCGGTTCGTGCTCCACGACGGGCCGCCGTATGCGAACGGCGAGATTCACCTCGGACACGCGGTCAACAAGATCCTGAAGGACATCATCGTCAAGAGCAAGACGTTGTCGGGCTTCGACGCGCCGTACGTGCCGGGTTGGGACTGTCATGGCATGCCGATCGAAGTGCAGATCGAGAAGGAGCACGGCAAGGATCTGCCGACGGCCGAGACGCAGCGCCTGTGCCGCGCCTATGCCGCCGAGCAAGTCGAGCGCCAAAAGCGCGACTTTCAACGGCTGGGCGTGTTGGGCGACTGGAATCGTCCCTATCTCACGATGGCCTTCCGCAACGAAGCCGACGAGATCCGCGCTTTCGGGAAGCTGCTCGCGAATGGCTATGTGTATCGGGGATTGAAGCCGGTGAACTGGTGCTTCGACTGCGGATCGGCCCTGGCTGAGGCCGAAGTCGAGTATGAGGACCGCAAGGATCCCGCCGTCGACGTCGGGTTCCCGTTTGCTCAAAAGGATCGCGTTGCGCAGGCGTTCGGCCGGGATTCCCTGCCCGACAAGGCTGGCTTCGCGGTGATCTGGACGACGACGCCGTGGACGCTGCCGGCGAACCAGGCGCTCGCCGTTCATCCCGAGATCGACTATGCGCTCGTCGAGACCGAAGACCGGCTGCTCATCGTCGCGCGCGACATCTTCCTGAAGCCCGTGGAAGACGCGGGGCAGGTCGACCCCATCGAGCTCGCGCCTGGCTTCTCCGACGGGCGTCTCCTTGCGATCACCCGCCGCTACGGCATCCGTGAGTGGCGCCTGCTCGGGGTGACACCCGGCAGCAAGCTCGAGCGCGTCGAATTCCAGCACCCGTTCTACGACCGGCGCGTTCCGGTCTACCTGGGCGACTACGTCACGCTCGATACGGGCACAGGCATCGTCCACACCGCGCCGGCCTATGGCGTCGAAGACTTCGAGACCTGCCGCCGCTATGGCATGAAGGACGATCAGATCCTGACGCCGGTGATGGGTGACGGGCGTTACGTGTCATCGCTTCCCCTGTTCGGCGGGCTGTCGATCTGGAAGGCGAACCCGAAGATTGTCGCGCACATGCAGGAGCGGGGCGTCCTCCTCGCGAAGGCCGACGACGTTCACAGCTACATGCATTGCTGGCGTCACAAGACGCCGATCATTCTGCGCGCAACCACGCAATGGTTTGCAGCACTCGACGAAGCGCCCGGTTACCAGGGGGTGAAGCCTGCGGAGTCGCTGCGCACGACTGCTTTGCGCGGAGTCGATCGAACGCAGTTCTATCCGGCATGGGGCAAAGCCCGGCTCACCGGGATGATTGCGAACCGTCCGGACTGGACGCTATCGCGCCAGCGCCAATGGGGCGTCCCGATGCCCTTCTTCGTTCGCAAGGAAACCGGTGAGTTGCATCCGCGCACGCTGGAACTCCTCGAAGAAGTCGCGAAGCGCGTGGAGCAGGGCGGTCTCGAAGCGTGGCAGACACTCGATCCCCGGGAGCTGATCGGAGACGAAGCGGCTTACTACGAGAAGGTGAAGGATACGCTTGACGTCTGGTTCGACTCCGGCTCGACACACTTCACGGTGTTGCGCGGCTCGCACAAGGACGAGAGTGCCTTCCCGGCGGACCTGTACCTGGAGGGCTCCGACCAGCATCGCGGGTGGTTTCACTCCTCGCTGCTCGTCTCGTGCATGATGGATGGCGTGCCACCGTACCGCTCACTGCTCACGCACGGCTTCACGGTGGACGGCTCCGGTCGCAAGATGAGCAAGTCACTGGGCAACTTCATCGTGCCGCAGGAGGTGATCGGCGAGCTCGGTGCCGATATCCTGCGCCTGTGGGTTGCCGCAACGGATTATTCCGGCGAGCTTTCAATCTCGAAAGAGATCCTGAAGCGTGTGGTCGAATCCTATCGGCGCATTCGTAATACGCTCCGGTTCCTGCTCGCGAATCTCGCCGACTTCGACTTCGAGCGCGATCGGATTCCGGTGGACGATTGGCTCGAGATCGACCGTTACGCACTCGTGATGATGCACGATCTTCAGCGCGCGCTCACGCCTTCGGAGCTCGGCAACAGGGACGCCACTCACCAGGGGCACTACGGCGATTACGAGTTCCATCTCGTCGCGCAGAAGCTCCAGACGTTCTGCTCCGAAGACCTCGGCGGCTTCTATCTCGATATCCTGAAGGACCGGCTCTACACGACGCGTGCCGATTCGCCCCCGCGGCGTGCCGCGCAGAATGCGCTGTATCACATCACGCAAAGCCTAACGCGATTGCTCGCACCCATCCTCTCGTTCACGGCCCACGAGGTCTGGGAGGTGCTGCACGGCTCCCGCTCGAGCGTGTTCGAACAGACGTGGTATGGGCTCGAGCTGCCCGCGGACGCGGAAGCGTTGCGCGAACGCTGGACGCGATTGCGCGCGCTGCGCTCGGACGTTCAGAAGCAGCTCGAAACCCTGCGCGTCGCCGGCAAGATCGGATCGTCTCTGGCGGGTGAAGTCGATTTGTATGCGAACGGCGCCGAAACCGATTTTCTGAGCTCGTTCGCCGATGACCTGCGGTTCGTCTTCATCACGTCCCAGGCGCGGCTGCGTCAGGAGAACCCGGAGGGAGCCGTCGATTCCGTGCTGCCTGGAGTGAGGCTCAGGGTGTTCCCAAGCCCGCACGAGAAGTGTGAACGCTGCTGGCACTATCGCGACGACGTGGGCGCGGATGCGGCGCATCCGGCGATCTGCGGCCGCTGCACTGCGAATCTCTTCGGAGCTGGAGAGCCGCGGACGCATGCGTAAGTGGCTCGGCATCTCGGCGGCCGTCATCGTCCTCGATCAGCTCACGAAAGCCCTGATCGCACGCACGTTCGCGCTGCACGAATCCGTGGAGATCACGCCCTTCTTCAACATGGTGCTGGTCTACAACCGCGGGGCCGCATTCAGTCTGCTCGCAGACGCGGGCGGTTGGCAGCGCGGGGTTTTCATCGCAATTGCCATCGTCGCGTCGGTCTGGATCGTGTGGCTGCTGCGCCGGCATGCGGCCGAGACGCTTTTCTGCCTGGCGTTGAGTCTCGTGCTCGGCGGGGCCATAGGCAATGTGATCGACCGCGTGCACGCCGGAGCCGTGCTCGACTTCCTCGATTTCCACGCGTTCGGCTATCACTGGCCTGCTTTCAATGTGGCCGACATCGCAATCAGTTGCGGGGCGGTGCTGCTCGTATGGGACGCACTGAAACCGAAAAAACGGCCGGCCACGGCCTGACGGGGCGTGTGCCTCCGGCCCCGCGTATAATCGAAGCCCACCTTCTCTGTCCGACGCCCATGCAGGTATTTCTCGCAAACCCCAGAGGCTTCTGTGCCGGCGTCGATCGCGCGATCGATATCGTAGAGCGCGCACTCGAGCAATGCGGCGCGCCGATCTACGTACGCCACGAGGTCGTTCACAACAAGTTCGTGGTGGACGACCTGCGCTCCAAGGGTGCGATATTCGTAGAGGAACTCGACGAAGTGCCGGGTGGCAGCACGGTCGTATTCAGCGCACACGGCGTGTCTCAGGCCGTGCGCGGCGAGGCGGCCCGCCGCGGCCTCAAGGCCTTCGATGCAACCTGCCCGCTCGTCACGAAGGTGCACGTGGAAGTGGCCAAGATGCGCAGAGATGGCCGTGAGATCGTCATGATCGGCCACGCGGGCCATCCCGAAGTCGAAGGCACCATGGGGCAGAGCGAAGGCGGCATGTATCTGGTCGAAGGCCCTGACGACGTCGAGCGCTTGGAGGTAAAGGACGCGAACAATCTCGCGTTCGTCACGCAGACGACGCTGTCGACCGACGATGCGCGCCGCACGATCGACGCGTTGAAGAAGCGCTTCCCCGCGATCGTCGGACCGAAGCGCGATGACATCTGCTATGCGACGCAGAACCGCCAGGATGCGGTCAAGGCGCTGGCCCAGACGTGCGATGTGGTTCTCGTCGTCGGGTCGCCGAACAGTTCGAACTCGAACCGCTTGCGCGAAGTCGCCGCGAACCAGGGAATCGCCGCCTACATGGTCGACAATGCCGGCGAATTGAGATCGGAGTGGTTCACCGGCAAGGAGCGGGTAGGTGTGACTGCCGGAGCTTCGGCTCCCGAAGTGCTCGTGCAGGCCGTGATTCAGAAGCTCGTTTCGTTCGGCGCGACCGGGGTGCGGGAGCTTGCCGGGGTCTCGGAGAACATAACGTTCCCGCTGCCCAGGGCGCTTGCTACGGCAAGAAGCTGATCTCGAGAAGTTTCCGGCTTTTTACAGCGAGCCCGTCCTTCATCGCGGGAGAAAAGCGCACGTCAGCCCACGCGGTGAGCGCCGCGCCGTCGAAAACACCTTCCGGAAGAGACTCCTCGATTTGCGCTTTGCGCACGATGCCGCGCTCGTCTATGTGGAGCAGCAGCCTGACGCGGCCGACCAGGCCGCGCTGCGCGAGCTCGGCGGGATAGTCGACCTGCACGTCCGTCAGCGGTTCGGCGCGCACCGAAAGCTCGTCCGCCGAAAGCCATCGGTCGGGAAGAGGGAAGGCGCCCGCTGTAAAGCCGCTCGCGGCCGCGGGCTCCTCCCCGTTTTGCGAAATGTCCTGCGTTGCGGAGGCGGCCGCCGGTACCGGCACGGCTTCGGCGACGAGTTCTGCCGCGGAATCCGCAGGCGGTGATTTGAACGCCGTGTGCAGCGGGCTCAGAACGGCTTGCAACACGTTCGGGACGCCGGTCGCGCCTTCGGCGATACCCATGGCGCTCGGCGGATTGACCGCGAGGACAAACGCGTGCACGACGGCGGACACGGCGCAGAACAGCGTCAGGCGCGAGCGGTCCTGTCGGCTTGTCCTGGCGAACGCACTGGCGGCGGGGCCCACGACGGTTCGCGGCGTTAACGCAGCCAGCACCGTTCCACGGTATCCGTACCGGACTCGCCCCTCACACCCGTACTCGTAAGCGTGAGATCGCCGCACTGGGCATCGGTGAACGTGCCGTTACGAGTGGCGGTGAGCGTGTAGCACTGGGTGATCAGTCCACACGGCTGGTTGCTGGCCGTGATCCTGTAATTGCCCGCGACAAGTGCCGGATTCTCTCCCGAGTACACGACCGCGCCGGCGCCAAGCCCGTGAAGTGGGCCGAGGTCGGTCACGTACGTGTTGTTCACCGTGTAGTTGCGCTCCAGCAGTTGCGCGGCCCGCAACAGTGCCGTTTTGCCCTCGGTTCGTTGCGACCTCCGGATCTGCTCCTGAAAGCTCGGCAGCGCGACCGCCGCCAGAATGCTGACGATGGCCACGGTGATCAGCAGCTCGACGAGCGTGAAGCCCCGTCGGGGCGTGTGTGCATGTTGTTTCGAGTTCATCTTGCAAGGACCTCGCGCCATGTTACGCGTCCACTTGAAGCTGCCAGCCCGAGCAGTGTCGTAGCGAGACCGTTGCTCCCGCCACCGATCGCGAACGCGATGAGGAGGCTCGTGCCTTCGAGCAAGGGTCCGCTCGTTCCGTAGATCTGATTACCGGGAGAGCTTGAGCTGCCGGGGTAGATGCCGCCCAGGACGATCGCGGGCGTCGGCAGAATTCCAACCTTCGACTGCACGCCGCTCGCATACACTCCGCTCGCCCCGATCTTGTCGCTCGCATTGAGCAGGCCGTCTCCATTCGCATCCAGTACCGGCGCATCGATGCGTCCGCCGGTCGCGGGGTTCACGATCATCAGGTAGCTGCTGCCGCCGAAATCGCACGGATTGACCGACGGGACCAGCGTCGTGAAGATGAGCCGTCCCTTCAGAAGCAGCGGACGAAACACACTGCGTTCTCCCACGATCGGGAAGTCGAGGAACCAGCCGAACTTCGTACTGTCGACTGCCCTGTTCGTGAGCGTCCGGTAGGTTGTTGATCCGGTATTCTCGACCGCGACGTCCTGTTGCACGAGCTGCGTGCGATCCGAGACCGTGGTTCCGTCGTTCTTGTCCCAGATGCCGTAGAAGCTCTGCGTTGTCCAGGTGGCAGACTTGAGGTCGTTCTGTTCGATGTATTTTCCGGTGCCGAAGGTGATCATGAAGCCTTTACCGCTCGGATGCAGTGTGCCCTCGGGCTGGGTCGTGATCGGCTGTGGAATACCCGCGGCGTCCTTTGCGGTAAACAGCTTCAGTCGCTTGGAGCTCGACTTCCAGTCGCCGGCGGACGCGCTTCGGACATCGAACTTCCACAGATTGCCGCGAAGGTCTCCGGCGTAGATGAAGTCGATGATGCTGTCGGCACCGATGGCGTCAGCCGCGAATGGATCGGCGAGCCCGTTCGGGGTGGTCGCCTCTCCCACATCCGTTTCGATGCGGATGTAGTCAGTGCCTTCCTGCCAGGTGGTGCCGTTTGCCGGCCCTTTCAGAAAGACGATGAACAGATAGGCGCGGCCGGTGTTACTGACAGACGTGTCGGCTCCGGATTTCGAATCGCTGTTGTTGTAGCCGCCGGTCACGATCGCGGCCCACTCTCCGTTCTGCATCTTGCGGATGACCGGTTTTCCATAAACGTTCCCGAGGTGGGGATCGTCCTTTTCGCTGAACTCCCACATGACGATTTGTGCTGCGTTGTTCTCGGAGAATGTGCCGGGATCGGTCACGTCCAGGGCATAGATGCCTTGCCCCCCTCCTGCGAGCCCGCCGACGAGCATTGTCTTCCACGTGCCGTTGACGTTCGCGTCGGCGATCTCCGGCGTGCCGTCAACATAGTACTGATGCACGTAACTGGAGCTCGTCAGGTTCGAGAGGTTGCGATGAACCCTGGACGGTATGTACGCGAGCTTTTCGACCCCGGTGGCGGCATCGAACCCGTGTAGCATGCCGTCGTTCGCGCCAACGTAGACCATCGCCGGGCGATCGCGTTTGGCCACACGGAACTCGTTGTAGCCTGGGTCGCGTATGGCAGTGTTCGGGGGGCCGACATAGGCGGGATCGGAATTGGCGATGTCTCCCAGCCGGCTGATGGCTCGAGTCCGGAAATTGGTGGACGAGTCGCCTTCCAGCGAGGGGTCGCCGCGCAGCCAGTTCAGCCGCTGCGATCCTTTGTTGTCGACCAGTTTCTTGCCCGACGGCGAGCGATTGAGCACATCGACGAGCGTCTTCGGAATGTCCGACGTTCCCGGGCTGCTCGCATCGCTCGGCCATCTGAGCGCCACGCCCTTTTTCGAGGTGTCATTAAACGTGAGGACCGTTCGCTCGTTCGGCGTCTTATCGTTCAGTAACGTGCCTGCGTTCCAGACTGCTATCGGATCGATCGTCGCGTTCGGCAGGACTTTGAAGGCTTCCAGAGAGCCTCGCCAGTCGCTCGAATGGAATCGGGCCTGATAGATATGCGTGATCGTCTGCAGCGACGTTGAATTGGCGGCGACCGACGTGAATTGCGAATCGGTCAGGATGCTGGTGAAGGCGCGCTCGAGCGCGGCGGCGAGCCCGATCGGATTGGTCACGAGGAAGTAGTTGTCGGGGATGCCGTCCTGCCCTGGCAGACCGTCGGTCAGCGTGTTGTCCCATTCGCGGTCCAGATTCGGTACGCCGTTCTTGTCCGCCGCAGGACTCTTCCGTTCGTCGAACGCGCCGTACTTCGCCAGATACCACATCGGGTCCTTCAGCAGCCCCGCCGTCGTGCCGCCGTTACTCAGCGTGTAGACGACCGTCGTCGGACCACGCTGGCCCGAATCCGCGGACGATACCTGGCAATTCGTGCATCCCAGGACGCCCTTGGGATCCGTGAAGTTGAAGCCCAGGATGCCTGAATGAAAGTGCGGGCCATCCTTGGTCGTCCCGCTGATCGAATAGCCGAAACCTTGCGGGTTGCTGGTGGACATCGATGCGGCGTTCGTGGTGATCGTCACTGTCTTCGCCGCAGCGTCGATCGTCCATTCGAGCGTGCCCCACATGTCCTGGTCGTAGTCGCCGCCCTGTTCGGAATCCTCCCAGTTGATGTAGATCTTGCCCGTGCCGGCGGCGAGATCGAGCTTCACGAATTTCAGATCCACGAGCGCGCCACCGCCATATCCGCCTTTCACCAGCCTGTAGATCGGCTGGATGATGACTTTCTGACTCGTGCTGCCCGGGACTGGCAGCTCGAGCGTCGGGACGTTCGTCGCGAGCTGGATGCCGTACGAAGTCACTTTGAGCGAACGGTCGTCGCTCGCAGGCGGTGTAAGGTCCGTCCTGATCCGGTTCGTTTTCGCGTGATGCGCGATTCCCGCCATGAAATACGATCCCGCCGTGGTCGGCCCTTCCGGACAGATGCCGGTTACCTCGCCGAGCGCGGTGATCGTCTTGGCGGAACAGAGCTCGAAGTCCGCATCGCCCGAGCCAGTCGCGGCAGTCTTGCCAACGAAGAACGCATTGTTCGTTATACCTTCCGCAGTTCCCACGGCATTCGTGAGTGAGGCGACACTGACGCTCGAGCCGATCGCGCTCCCGCCCTGTGCCGCGAAGTAGTCGGGGGCATCTCTTTCGTTGGTCGAAACGCTGGCGTTGAAGACAACGGCGTTCATCGGGGCGCAATATTCGGCCTGGGTCAGGGGGTCCTTCCAGGCCGCCTCGCGGACGATGGGCAGTCCCAGCTCGTTGTCCTTCGACGTCGAGCCGTACTCGAGGGGCTTGCGGCCGGTGAAATGCTTCACTGCCTCGAAATAGACTTCTGACATGGGATTGCCCCAGCTCGCGCATTTCCCATCCGTGAAGCTGATTTCCTGATACGTGCAGCCGTCGTTGAGGTAGTCGCCGTTCGCCTGCGTGCCGCTCAAGTAGTACTGATAACCATACACCCGCATGAAATCCAGCGTTCCGATGATGCCCGTCGACACTGCACTGGAGCCTGTCGATCGAACGCCGCCTGGAGGCCTGTAGAAGCTTCCCTTGAAGGTGCCGTCGTCGAGATTGATCTCGTCCGTGATCGTGCCGATGTTCTTGCGCAGGACGCCGCCGGTCACGTTGCTTTGGAAGCTCCCCGTCATCAGGCCGAAATGAATGTCATTGGGCTCGCCGAACTTCTGCAGCAGACCGACGGGTTTGTATGTGTTCGTGCTGGGATATTTCTGGCAGTTCTCTTCCAGCAGGTCCGTGCTCTCCGTCGCTGCGGAGCTTGCACACCTGCACGCGAGCGATGAGCTCGACGTTGCGATCGCCGAGTGACTTGGATTCTCGGCGCTCGAATAGATTTCGGACAGTGCCGCCTGGTTTCCATTGCTGCGCACGCCGTCGAAACCCGACTGGCGGTTCGAGCTGTGCTCCACCCACTGGCACTGCACACGCTCGCTTGCGTTCCAGAGCGCGTAGTTGCCGAGCGCCACGCGAATCAGAGGCGGTTGACGGTTGGTTGAAGACTTGTCGTCTCCCGGACAGCGCCGTTCCGGTGATGCTTCCAAGACCGGGCGTGACGTTGCAGAACGAGATGCCGGTGCGGCTGAGGTTGGTCACATCCCACGTCGTGCTCGCCGTCGGCGTGCCGACATATCCCTTCGGATCGATGCGCAGCCTCACGTCGCGGCCGGCGTTGGTTATATCCATCACGGCACCGACCATGCTTCCGGACGCGTTCGTCAGGCGGATCTGGTCACCGACCGAGAAGCTCGAGCTCTGGGATGTCGAGAACTTGAGATCCCTCTCCGTGTTGCCCGTTGGAATCGAGAAGGTTTGAGTGAGCGTCGCCGGATACGTCGTTGTCGTCAGCTTGACATTGGAACTCCCGGTTCCGATCGCGAAGGGCGCCAGTTGCGGAATGTCTGCCCCGTCGTAGTACTTCGCCCACGCGTGAGCATCGGTCGGGATGTACGCGCGCTCGAGAACGGTCACTACCGAGTTCGCATCGCCCGTGAACGCACCGTCGGTCGAGCGGGTACCGCCATAGAGCAGCTTCCGCACGGCGTCCATGCGAGACATGGACACCCAGTTGAGGAAGTTACCGGCCCACTCGTCGGTGCCGCCGCAATACTTGTCCTCGGTCACGCGTTCGGGTTCGAAACGGCTGTTCCTGTAGATGTAGCACTTCTTCGGATCGAAGTAGCCGTAGTAGTCGATCGAATGTTTGTACGTGGTTTCGAGTACACCGTCGCCATCCAGGTCGGAGTAGTCGTTGTATGCCTTCTTGAAAAGCTGCTGATCCTTGGACAAGGTCAGCATCACTTTCGGCGTGACACTCGAGCCGACGTACAACGGCTGCTGCGAAAGCACGAGCGGCGCAGCAAAGGCGCTTTGCGTCGACACCATGCAAGCGAGCGTTGCGATCGCAACTGCTTTTCGGGCAACTCTGTTTTCGATCGTTTTCATGAGTAGCTACCCCCAAGCCATTCTTATAGAGCGAGAAATATCTCTTGCAGCGTGACCTGGCTGTTCGGGTTCACGCCATAGCCTCGTGCGGTGATGCGGTAGAACTTGCAGTTGGCCCCGGGGGGAGCCCCTATCGAATCGACACGTGTGGTGAGGCAGAAGAGCTCGATGACATATAGCGGTTGTACGGCGAGAGGCCTGTTGCCAGTTCCTTCTACGGTCGCTCTGAGCTGCGGCGCGCCGGTGAAGTCCCCATACCTGGCGTAAGAGGGGCTGCCGCCGCCGAGTGAAGCGGCGTGCAACGCACCGATGTCGAGCGAAGGAGGCATCATAGCCTCCGATGCGGCGCCATAAGCCACCTCGGCTTTCTCTTTGCACAAACCGCGTGCAAGGCCCACGTTGCAGGAGCCGAAAGTGCCGCTCGGACCGGTGAAGAGCGCCCTGTGAATCTCGCGCGGCTCACCGCTTATCGGCAGGCGATTGATATCGCGCCTGGCGTCTCTGAGCGCGGCTTCCGCAGCTTGCAGTGCGACGTTCATGTCACGACTGTTCCCGGACATGCGTTCTTCCATCATGGTGCCGGACATCGCCGTGAGCCCGAGCAGCGTGAGAATCACCAGGAAAAGCAGCGCCACGATGAGAACGGCGCCATGTTGCCGTCGCAGCGCTGCGGTCGATTGGAGCACTTTCATGTGTGTTCTCATGGCGTGCGATTTCGAAGATTGAGAGTCCAGGTGACCGGCCGTCGCACTCGTGTGTCGTTGAACGGTCCTACGGCAGCGCCGTTCAGGTCGTACGTGCGCGCATCCACGTCGTTGCGGCTGCCCGCGTTGGCGGTTTGAAAGAGCAACGCAATTCGAACGGACACCACGTTATCCATGTTGCCGACGCCACCCCGCGCCACGTAGCGGTCGGCAACCGCGTCGGTCGGACTGTCGGTATCCTCCCCATACAGGATATGCATCGCCTGCACGTCAGGCACGATCTCCAACTGATCCACCCCCACGATGCCGACGATGCTGCGATCGCAAAACAACGCAAACGCGCCGTTCAGGTCCCGTATGGAGAAAACGTTCGTGACCATCTCGTCGGCCCTGATCTCCCTCCCGAAACAGTCGACGATGGTGCCGTCAGGCGGGCCGCTGCCTTGATAGCGGACGGTAAACGTGTCCGACCCGTTGACGTCGTCGTTGCTTCCATCGAGCGCGATGGCGCCGCCAAGGAACAAGCCGAACTCGCCGATTGCAGGCGCATTCGGAGAGCTCCTGTAGCCGGCGAGATGGACGGTGCGAGTGAGGAGCTGGTACGCGAACCGCATGTTCTCCTGCATCCGGGAGATTTCGTCTGTCGTGTTGTATGCACTGCGGCTGTTCACGAACAGGTTGGCGATGACCGCGGTCAGGAAGAGCCCGATCGCAATCGCGATCATGACTTCGACCAGCGTGAAACCTCTGGCGCGCGTCTGAGATCTCATGGATTGAACGTCCAGGAAAAACGCAGCGGGGTATTGGGATCCGCTGCCTGGTTGCGCTCGTCGCTCCACCAGATCTTGACGGCGTAGAGCGTCGTGCCGGCACCGTCGCATTGCGGTGCCGTCGCGTTCAGGCCGTCATCGGGCGTGCTGTCGAGACAAACGATCGCGCGTCCCCCCGGGAGCGCCGCTGCCACCATCAGCGCCCATTCGTAGCGGTCGTTCTGAGCCAGTTCCTGGGGGCTGCATCCTGCGGCCAGGAGACAGTCGGCCACTTGCGTCGTATAGGCGTTCGTATCGGGCTTGTCGTACTCGCCCGCTACCAAGCCCACGGCATTGGTCTTGATGCGATCGATCATGTCGTTCGCGAGCGTGGTGGCGATGAGCCGATAGCTCGCGCTCTGATTGTTCTTGAGCGCGACGACTTGTAGACCGGCCACACCGAGCAGCCCGAATGCGATCACGACGATCGCAATCAGGACTTCCAGCATCGTGAAACCCGCAGTGGATTGTCTGCTACGCATCGCAGTTTCTGCGCGTAACCACCGCGCGCCCCGTGTTGTTGACCGTGATCGTGCGCCCGGCACCCGTTCCGGCTGCTCCTGAGC
Organism: uncultured beta proteobacterium; assembly: GCA_963808765.1. Classification (GTDB taxonomy): domain Bacteria; phylum Pseudomonadota; class Gammaproteobacteria; order Burkholderiales; family SG8-41; genus JAQGMV01. The sequence goes on along the minus strand of CAWEHH010000029.1, from coordinate 151,546 downwards.
GCTCGTCGCAAAGCCTGAACTCAATGTTGTTCGCTCCAGCCGGGGTCATGGAGCCCGACGGCCGGTAATGAACGCTTCTCGCACCGCCCGCCGCCGCATCTCCGACGACCGTTACGGTGTTGCCAATCGGTGCTTCCGGCGCCGCTCTGAGGATCTCTTCTCCCGCGTCTCGCAAGCCGTTCTGGTCCGTGTCGACGAAGACGATGCGCCCCACTTCCCACGGCGCGGGACGAAGCGCGGTCCCGCCGGTGCACGCGACGCCCGTGCTGCTGCTACAGATCGCGACGCGCACGTTGCGCTTGATCGCTTCCGAACGCGCGAGCGCGAGGTCCGCCAGAAGATCGTTCGCCTGGGCGCTCATCTGCGCGTTGAGTGTCAGGTTACGGACAGATGGCGCCGCGATGCCGAGGCCAATCGCGATGATCGCGATCACGATCATCAGCTCGATGAGCGTGAAGCCCGCACACGCTGCGTGCGACCGGTCTGGCTTTCTGGTCGATCGCTCCTGGTTCATCATGGCTCGCATCTGATCCCGAACGCGCTAACGCAGCGAAGCCTGCCCGTATGGACCGTGAGGCGACGAGTGCGACATACGTAACACGCGCGCGATCGCGATGATGTCGACGCGCTGAGGCAGCGAATAACTGCGTGGCCGCTGTTGGCTTCGGCGTTTCTCATGAAGTGGGAAGATACGCAATATACACTTCGTCTTGCCGTGAGAAATTCCATGGCGCCGCCGGATGCGGGACAGGCGGTTGGGTGCAGCCGACAAGGGGCGGCTCGTAAGTGCGATCGTTGGGCTCGCGACGGATTACTGAGTCTGACGCGTTGGATACGCGGTCACGTTTAGCCGGCCGCCGGATCGGGATTACGGCCCTTTCTGCTACAATGCGCGTCCCCGGCAGTTGCTCCACGCCGCTGTAGCTCAGCTGGTAGAGCAGGCGCTTCGTAAGCGTCAGGTCGTCCGTTCGAGTCGGACCAGCGGCACCAAACTCACCCGTTCAAAACGCACGCGACGAGAGATCTCTTGAGCGCCATACCGCTTTTCTTCGGAGTGGAATGTTTCGAGCGACTGACCGCCGCGGCACAGGCAACCGCGCGACGCAGACAAAACCTCGATTTTCATGAGGTCTACTCGCACCCGGCCCAGCGGCTGCTGAACGCGGTCGAACCGGACGCCTACATTCGTCCGCACCGCCACCTCGACGCGTCAAAGGACGAGACGTTCGTCGCGCTGAGAGGTGCGTTCGGGGTCGTGCTGTTCGACGACGACGGCAACGTGACTGCCGCGCGTGTGCTGCGGCCGGAAGGTGAGATGGTCGGGGCACACGTGCCGGCACGCACGTTTCACTGCCTCGTGTCGCTCGTGCAGGGATCTGTTTTCTTCGAGGCGAAGGCCGGCCCTTACAACGCACGGACCGACAAGGATTGGCCGGCGTGGGCGCCTCCCGAAGGCAGCGTTGAAGCACCGGCATACCTGTCTCGCTTGCGTGCGCTCTTCGACGACAAACGCGAAATCGCCGAGCTGCATGCACGTCAGGCTGATGGCGCGTAACCGCGGGAAGCAGTGAGGGGTCCAACGAGCGCCAGCCGCGCAGCGCGGATGTCCGGCACGCACGTTGCGCCCGGACTGCCGCTCTGTTTGTTACAACACGCCTGACATGCCGCCGTCGAGATTGACGCTGCTTCCGGTGACGTAGCTCGCTGCGTCGGATACCAGGAACGCGATCACGTTCGCGACTTCCTCCGCTTCGCCGACGCGCCCCATCGGTATGCCCTTTGCCGACTCCGCGTAGTAGGCTTCGGCACTGATTCCCTGTCTCGCATAGCGACGCTCGTGCTGGCCCGACTTGATCCGGCCGATGCACACCGTGTTCACGAGAATATTGTCGGCGGCGAATTCCTTGGACAAGGCTTTCGTGATCGCAAGCCCGGCCGCGCGGGACACGCTCGTCGGATACGAGCCCGCTCCCGGCTGTTTGGCGCTGGAGATGGTGATGTTGACGATGCGGCCGCCGCCGTTTTTCTTCATGTGTGGCACGGCAAGCCGCGTGCAGCGGATCGCGCCGAATACCTTGAGCTCGAGGTCCGCGCTCCATTCCTCATCCGTAAGCTCGAGGAACTCCCCCCGTTTCGAGGTTCCGGCGTTGTTCACGAGAATATCGATGCGACCGAAGCGATCGACCACGCTCTTCATGAAGCGCTCGATGTCGGCACGCTTGCTCATATCCGCGGCGACGGCGAGTGCCTCGACGCCATGCTTCCGGGCGTCGGCCGCGACTTTGTCCAGCGGTTCCTGCCGCCGCGCACAGAGCGCCACGTTTGCGCCTTCCTGCGCGAGACGCAGTACGGTTGCCTTGCCGATACCTTCGCTGCCGCCGGTCACGACGGCGATCTTCGATTTCAGTCCGAGATCCATGCGATTTTCTCCTTGAACGTGCAGTCGAACGGAGCCGCACTTTATCATCCGAGGCGAATCGTCGTAGCATACGTCTTCCTGCCGTGTCTCGTCGGGCGGCCCCCTATCTTCTCTGGAGTTCTCATGGAATCAAGGCCTTCGAAGTCAGGCGCGGCCAGCGCTGCCCGCCGCGCGGCGGTTTTGCTGTGCGTGCTCGGGGCATGCGCGCTCGCGCCTGCGTGGGGCGCGGAAGCTTGGCCTGGCTCGCCCGCCCCGGAGGCTCAGCACAGTGTCGACGCGCTATCCATCGTGAGAGTCAAGAGCCAGGTGGTGCGCGACGCTCGCAGCGCTGCGACTCTCGGCACGGAACGGGAAGGCAGCGGCATCGTCATCGACACGAATCTCGTGCTGACGATCGGCTATCTGATCACAGAAGCCGAACGCGTCGAGCTCTCGACGGCCGACGGCAAGAAGTATCCTGCGACCGTCGTCGGATACGACAGCACCACGGGCATGGGGCTGCTCAAGGCGCTGTCCCCGCTGCCGGTGAAGCCCGTCGACTTCGGCGAGTCGGGCAAGATAGCGGAGCGGGACATCGTGCTGATCGCCGGATTCGATGGCGTCGCGCCTGCATATGTCGTATCGAAGCGGCGCTTCGTCGGGTACTGGGAGTACCTGCTCGACGAAGCGATCTACACCGCGCCGGCCACCGTGAACTGGCAGGGTGCGGCTTTGCTCTCGCGTGAGGGCAGGCTGCTCGGTGTCGGATCGCTCGCGGTCGGTGACGCGCTTGGCACGAGCGCGAACATTCCCGGAAACCTGTTCGTGCCGATCGACGCCGTCAAACCGATTCTGGGCGACATCGTGGCGAACGGACGCGTTACTTCGAAGCCGCGCCCCTGGCTGGGCGTGAATACGCAGGAGGTGCACGGCCATCTCATCGTCACGCGCGTATCACCCGAGAGCCCGGCAGACGAGGCGGGCGTGAAGCAGGGTGACATCATCGTCGGCATCGGCGGCAAGAAGATCGAGAATCAGGCCGACTTCTATCAGAAGCTGTGGGCAACGGGCGCCGCCGGAGTCGAGGTGCCTCTTCAAGTGCTGAAGGGCACGCAACTTCAGCAGCTCGTGTTGAAGTCGAGAAACCGCGACAGCTACTTTCGTCCGATGCCGGTCTATTGAGGCCCGGGACCACCCAGGTCCGGGTTCTGACGCACCCATGACGTGCAGCGCTTCAGGATGTGAGAATGGAACAAACCGAACAGAAGATCGCCGGCCGCGAACACTGGACCCGCAAGGGAGACATCAAGCTCTTTCTCTGGGAGAAGGCGGCTCGCAAGCCTGAAGGCAAACGCGGCACCGTGCTTTTCGTGCACGGATCGTCGATGGCTTCGCAGCCGACCTTCGACCTGCAAGTGCCGGGGCGTCCTCATTCGTCAGCGATGGAGTGGTTCGCGGAGCGCGGCTTCGATACGTGGTGCGTCGACATGGAAGGCTACGGTCGCTCCGACAAGCACCGCAATATCAACTTCGACATCTCCAATGGCGTGGACGATCTCGCGGCGGCGAGCGACTACATCATGAAGACGCGGGGCACGAAGCAGTTCCTCGTTTACGGCATCTCCTCGGGCGCATTGCGCGCCGCGCTCTTTGCCCAGCGTTACCCCGACCGCGTGTCTCGCCTCGCGCTCGACGCTTTCGTTTGGACGGGCGAAGGCGCGCCGACGCTCGTCGAGCGGCGCAAGAAGCTGCCCGAATTCCAGAAGACGAATCGCCGCCCGATCGATCGCGCTTTCATGCGCTCGATCTTCACGCGCGACCATCCCGGCTGCGCCGAGGAACGCGTGATCGAAGCGTTCGCCGACCAGGTGCTGGCGCTCGACGACTCGGTGCCGACGGGCACTTACGTCGACATGTGCTCGAAGCTGCCCGTTGTCGATCCGGCGAAAGTCAAAGCGGCGACCCTCATCATGCGCGGCGAATTCGACGGCATCGCTGCATTCGACGATCTCATCGAATTCTTCAAGCGGCTGCCGAACCCGGACAAGCAGTTCACCGTCATGTCCGGCATCTCGCACGCGAGCTTCCAGCAGATCAACTATATGACGGTCTACCACATTCTCCATTCGTTCTTCACGCAGCCCGAACCGATCTATCGAGGCTGAAGCGGTGCGAATCGTCAAACGGCCCGCGTCGGCGTAGAGGTTTCCATGCCAGGCTGGTTTTTACCTGCCGTCAAGCTCGATTCTTCCGCACCTGGGCACCATCGTGGCGGCGGCCAAACCCGCGTTCACGAAACGGAAAGCGGCCGTCGCGGGTGACGAGAACGGAGTCGTTCAGCAGCAGATCGCGGAGCTGCAGGCGGTCGCTTCGCAAAACACCACGCTCATCAAGGATCTCGCCGAGCAGCTTCGACTGACCGTGAGTGCGCTCGAACAGGGCGCCGCCGAAGCCGAGAAGCGGATGAAGCGGGCGCATACGCTCGCCCTGATCGCAACCGCCGTATCCGTCGCGTCGCTCGTGTGCGCGGGTCTCGCCCTGAGTTACTAAGCATCCCGGCGGCGACCGTTTTTGTTCGAGCGTCGCCGCCGCTCGTACTCTACAACGTGAAGCGCATCGCCTCGAGCAGCGCGCCCGGAAGTCGCGAGCTTGCCGTCGAACGCTCCCCGTAAGTCCAGGTGCTCAGCAGCACATCCTGAGCGCGCGTGAGATCGAGGAGCTTCTCGCCGAGCATGCGATAGATCGTGTCGTCGAAGCGCAATACGTTCACCGGCGCTACGATGCGGCCGCGTTCGACCCAGAACGTCCCGAAGCGTGTCATCCCGGTGATGCGTCCGGCGGCTCGGTCGGAGAAATTGAGATACCACAGGTTCCCGATGTAGAGGCCCGTATCCAGCGTTCGCAAGACAAGATCGTCTGCGAGCGCTCCGGGCGCGATCTCCAGCGACTCGGGGCTTTCATTCGGCGCTGCGCCATTGGTCGGTATGCCATATTCCTTTGCCGACCTCGGTGACACCAGGCTCTCCGCGAGGCGTCCCTGGTCGATCAACGTCAGGCGAGGAGGCTTGACGAAGCCGTCCTGCTGAAACGCGGGCGCGACGCCGCCTTCGATGTTCTCCACGACCGAGATCTTCGGCGAGAGCGTGTCGCCATGATCCATGCGCAGGAGCGCGCTCTGTCGCGTCTTGCGAGCCCGCGCCGAAAACGCGTTCCACTCCAGCAGACCCGTGATCTCGGCGAGTGCCATCGGGGCAAGGATAGACGCGATACTCGCCGGGACGCAGCACGCGCGGTTCGCCCTTCAGCAACGCCAGCCGTTCCCTCGAATCGGCCAGCCTGTGAGCGAATGCCTCTGCATCCCAATCAAGGCCGGCGTAGCTCGCTTTGATTGCCTTGTCGGCGTGCAGGTGCAGGCTCCAATCCATGTTGAAGGTGTCGACTTCGTGCCAGTTCCGCTGCCCGAGGGAGTTCGCGAAGCCGCGATAGGACGTCCCCGCGGCATAGAAGCCGACGAGATCCAGGCCCTGTGCCATTTGTAAGATGGTGGAACTCACTTCATCCGGTGGCGGGATGCGCCCTTTCCTTTCGCTGGTCGTCGAGACCGGCGTTTCGGAGATGAGCAGCCATGGATCGTCCGGCAGTTGATCGAGCGCGCCCCGAAGACGGGGAAGCGTTTCGAGCGCCCGAGCCACGTCGTCAGTGCTGTTCGACAAGGTGATCGTCGCGGTCGCCTGCCGCTTGCCGCTTATCAGACGGATCGATACGTAACTCTGCTGCACGCTGCCCGCCTGCCGGACACGTGCCTTGTTGAAGCGCACGAAATCCGAATGCTCCGCCGAGAGGTAGCAGAGGACCGCTTCGCTGTTGCGCAACGCGTTCGCGAGCCGCTCGGCGAGGGCGAAGAAGGCGTCCTTCATGTCTCGCCGCCGAACACTTCGACATTGGAGAAGACGCACGCCGGAGAGGCATGACCCACGTGGATCGCCTGGTTCGGCTCGCCTTTGCCGCAGTACACCGTCCCGTGCACTTCGAACGTGTCGCGATTGCCCAGCATGCGCAGGCTGCGCCAGAACTCTGCCGAGATGCCGCGGTAATTCGGGTTCTTGACGACACCCTTGCGCTCGCCGTTCTCGATCAGCTCGCCCCATTCACAGCCGAACTGAAATTTGTTGCGCGAGTCGTCGATCGACCACGAGGTGTTCGTCCGCATCAGCACGCCGCGTTCGATGGATGCAATCATGTCCGAAAGCGTGCTCGCGCCGGGCTCGACGTTCAGATTCGCCATGCGATCGATCGGCGCGCGGTTCCACGAAGATGACCGGGAATTGGCGACGCCTTCGCGGCTCGTGCGCAACTGCGAGAGATGGCCGCCCAGGGGTCGGCGCAGGATGCCGTCCTCGATCAGCCAGACCTTGCGCGCCGGCGTGCCATCGTCGTCGAAGGCATAGGTCGCGATCTCTTCCGGAATGCCCGGGTCGAACGTCACGTTGAGCAGATCGGATCCATAGCGGTACATCCCGAACATGTCGAGCGTGACGAAGCTCGTGCCCGCGTAATTGCGCTCGTCCCCGAGGATGCGGTCCAGCTCGAGCGGATGGCCGATCGATTCGTGGATCTGGAGCATCATCTGGTCAGGCATGAGCAGGAGGTCCATCCGGCCTGTCGGACAGTTCGGCGCCGTCAGGAGCTCGAGCGCTTCCTCGGCGAGACGCCGCCCGCTTCCGATGAAGCCGCCCGCTCGGACCTGCTCGAGGCCGCCCTGTTGCGCATGCATGAAACTGCGGGTTTGCGTCTCGGTATCCACGTTCGCCGTCGCATGGGCATACGGCACCGTGAACACGAACTGCTGGTGCACATCGCCGCCGGCGTTCGTCAGGTAGAGCTGATCGACGCGGCGCAACTCGAGCGCCGCGGAACGCTCGACGATGCGCGAATCGATCGCGGCCTGGCGGCACTCGTCGGCCAGCAGGTCGTGGAGCTCGGCGCGAGACACGTTCGCGGTTGGCTCGGTGCCGACGAGGCGATCGCCTTTCGGCGATGGCATGGACCTCGGATCGTAAGCGTAGACGCTCCTGCCACGAGTCGAATCGGCCCACGACGTCGCCCGGTCGAGCGCGGCCTGAAGACCCGCGACGGAGAGATCGCTCGTCGCGCAATAGCCATAGCCGCCTTCGACGATCGCGACGAGCATCGCGCCGCGGTCGATGGTGAGACGCGGCGGCTCGATCGTATCCTGCCGCACGGCGAGGTGTTCCTGCGTTTCCTCGACGTAGCGCAGCGACCAGAAGCCTGCGGTCGAGCGCAGCGCGCCGAAGTTCCTGCGAAGATCGTCGATCATGGCAACGATGCTTGATGGTGGGTTGGGCGTATTGTACTGTCGGGCAATGCAATTACCTCTCGATGTTTTGAACCTCTATCCGCCACACGATTACACGCTAAACGGCGCGTTCGAGAGTCGTGCACGAGCGCGATGTGCAGCGTCCTTTCATGCTGTTCGAGGATCGCGCCTGGAGCTGGCACAGCACGGCGCGCGCAGTCGAGAAGATAGCGTCTGCGCTGATCACGCGCGGCGTGCGCAAAGGGGATCGCGTCGGCGTGATCGGACGCAACAGCGATGGCCACGTGTTGATGCTGCTTGCGCTCGCCCGTATCGGCGCGATCATGGTTCCGGTCAATCCGGAATTCGGCCTCGCGGAAGCGAAGTACGTTTTGCATCATGCCGAGGTGAACGGCGTCGTCGCGAGCACCGAGACGCTGTCTGTAGCAAAAGCTGCCTCCGAAGGACTGGAAACGGCGCCTTGGTTTCTCTCGCTGGACAAAGGAGCGGAAGGCGCGGAGTTTCTGCTCGATGCGGCCGAGCGCTGCGAAGTGTTGCCGCTGCCCCGAGACATCAGCGCCGACGACACATGCCTGATCGTATATACGTCCGGCACCACCGGCTTCCCGAAAGGGGCGATGCACAGTCAGCGCAGCTTCGTCACCGGTGGCGAGTCGTTCGTCCAGCGGATCTATCTTCAGGACGACGACCGCGTCATGATCGTGCTGCCGCTGTTTCACATCAACGCGCTCTTCTATTCCGTTGCGGGCACGCTTGCGGCCGGATGCAGCATGGCGATCGTGCCCCGCTTTTCGGCATCGACGTTCTGGCAGACGGCGGTCGATTACGGTGCGACCGAAGTGAACATCATCGAAGCGATCGGAACGATCCTGGGTAACCGGCCTCGTTCCGAGTTTCGACCCGGGCACAGGCTACGCGCGATCTACGGCGTGCGTCACAGCATGGAAGCCATCTTCCGCGACGAGTTCAAGGTGAAGCATCTCATCGGGGGTTACGGCATGACGGAGATTCCGGGCGTCACGTGCAACCCCGTGGAAGGGCTGCGTAAGCCCGGCAGCATGGGACCGGTGGGCCGTCATCCGGATCCTTCGCGTCCGTGGGCCAAGTGCCGCGTGGTCGACGAGGAGGGGCGCGACGTGGGCGCGAACGAAGAAGGCGAGCTCCTCGTCAAGACGCCGATCATCATGCAGGGTTATTTCCACGATCCCGTTCAGACACGCGAAGCATTCATGGACGGCTGGTTCAAGACCGGCGATATCGTGAGACGGGATGCCGACGGTTATTTCTTCTTCGTCTCACGCAAGAAGGACATCATCCGGAGGCGTGGCGAGAACATCGCCGGCGCCGAGCTCGATCGCGTGATCGATGCGCATCCTGCCGTGCACGAATCGGCGGCCGTTCCCGTGGCAGCGGAGCTTGGCGAAGACGAGATACTCGTCGCGGTCGTGCTGAAGCCGGGCGCACATCTTACGGCACGGGAGATTGCAGAGTGGTGCCGCGAGCGTCTCGCGCCGCAGAAGGTCCCGCGTTACGTGCTGTTCGTGGACGACCTTCCGCACACCCCGACGCACAAGGTGGCGAAAGCACTGCTGAAGAACGATGCCACCCTCAAGGAGCGGGCCGTGGATCTGCAGAAGGCTTCGTGAACGTGGACACCCGAGAAGGGGCCGGAGCGAAAGTGTGCGGCATCGCCGTGAAGCTCGAAGCGCAGGCCGGTTCGTAAGAGCCGATCGCGCGTCCGGCGGCCTTGCGGAGTGTTAACATCGGCTCGCAAGTGACGAGCGCCGTTCAATGAATCTCCAGACAAAGATCCTATCCCTCGCGCTCATGTGCGTGGCTGGCGGCTATGCGCACGCGCAGGGTGCCTCGGCTTTTCCGGGCAAACCGATTCGCCTTGTCGTGCCGTATCCGCCCGGCGGCGGAACCGACACGATCGGACGCCCGCTTGCGCAGCGCCTTGCAGAAACCCTGAAGCAGCAGGTCATCGTGGACAATCGCGGTGGCGCCAACGGCAATATCGGCATGGAGCTCGTCGCGAAGGCGCCGCCCGATGGTTATACGCTCGTGCTCGCGCTGACAGCGCAGCTTGCGGTCAATCCGTCGCTTTACAAGAAGCTTCCCTACGATCCCATCAAGGATTTCGAGCCGATCTCGCTCCTCGCAACAGGGCCGTACATACTGATCGTGCATCCGTCACTGCCCGCAAAGTCGGTAAAAGACCTGATCGCGCTCGCGCGTGCGCGACCGGGGCAAATCAATTACGCATCGTCCGGTAACGGCAGCGGCGGCCACCTCGCTGCGGCGCTCTTCGAGAGCATGGCGGATATCAAGATGCTGCACGTCCCCTACAAGGGCGGCGGTCCGGCACTCGTCGATCTTCTGGCCGGAAACGTTCAGGTTCTCTACTCGACCTATGCGACTTCGAAGCCGCACATCGACAGCGGCCGTGTGCGCCCGCTCGGTGTGAGCACCGCGAAGCGTCTGACGGGCGTCGATCTGCCTACGATGGCCGAGACGGGACTTCCCGGCTACGATGCAGGCGTCTGGTATGCCATGCTCGCGCCGGCGGGCACACCGCGCGACATCGTGGCAAAGCTCAACACCGAGGTCGTACGTTCGCTGCGCGCGCCCGAAGTGAAGTCGTTGCTCGACAAAGCGAACATCGAAACGATCGGCAGTACGCCCGAAGAGCTAACGAAATTCATGAAGAGCGAAATTGCCAAATGGGCGAAAGTCGTCAAGATGGCGAACGTCCAGATCGATTGAGACGAATGAAGCGGCGCGCTCGGGCCCCGACCGTGTCCCGAAGCGGGGTGCTGACGGTGCTCGACATCGGGAGGGCTCACATCGATGAGAAGCGTGATCCGCGCGTTCCGAAAACGACGGCGCCGGTGAAAGGAGGGTCAGCATCATCGAATCGCAGCCCATAGGCCTTGCCATCGTCGGCTCCGGTCGCATCGGTTCGTTGCGCGCACGCCTTGCCGCCTCGCATCCGGCGGTGCGCTTCATCGCGGTCTCCGATCTCGAACCAGACCATGCGCGAACGCTCGCGGAAAAGGTCGGCGCGCAGCTCCACAGCGGCGACAACAACGAGATCATCGAGCATCCTGACGTGAATGCCGTCGTGATCTCCACGAGCGAAGGCGAGCATGTCGGGCCGCTCGTGCGCGCGATAGAGCTCGGTAAGCGCGTTCTGGTCGAAAAGCCGATCGCGCTCACGCTTGCCGACGCGGACCGCGTCATCCGGGCGATCGAGAAGTCCGGCGCCGACGTGCGCGTCGGCTACAGCCGTCGCTACAAGGATCGCTATCTGATCGCCAAAGAACAGATCGTGGCGGGCAGGCTGGGCAAACCGATCGGCGGCGCTGCGCGTGTCTTCAACTCGCGCTCACAGGCGCTCGCGATGCTCGCGCGCAATCCGCACGCGACCCCCGTGGTAGACGCGCTGACCTACTATGTCGATCTGATGAACTGGCTTCTCGAAGGCAAGCGGCTGGTCGAGGTCTATGCGCGTGGGCAGATGGGTGTACTCAAGGCCGCCGGGCACGACGTTGCCGACGTAAGCTACACGATTTTCACGTACGACGACGGCACGGTGGTAAACCTCGGCGTGAGCTATGCCTTACCCGAGAAGTATCCGGCGCTCGGGCATGCCGCGCGCGTAGAAGTTCTGGGAACCGGCGGCGTGATGATCCTGGATGACGATCACACCGATCAGCTCATGTACACCGAGAAGGGCATCCCGCATGTTTACCTTCCGGGACACGAAGTGAACATGGTGTTTCTCCAGAGCGGGACGCCGGGGGATTGGGCGCTCGGCGAGTTCTACGGGCCGCTCGCCAACGAGACGCGGGCATGGCTCGACCATCTTTGCATGGGACGCGCATGCGTGCTTGCGACGCCGCGTGAAGCCCGGGCGACGCTGGAGGCGACGCTGGCGATCGAGCATTCGGTGGAAACCGGCAGGGCCGTTACGCTGCCGCTCGCGCAGTAGGATTGCGGATGTTTCGTGCGCGGCCGGTTGGTTCCACGGAGGTGGACGCGCTGCGCTGCAGGCGGTGACGAGAACGAATCGCTTCGAGCGGAAGCATCCTGCGATTCGATAGGGGTTCTGCAGTACGTAACGGGAGTCTGGAGTGGAATTTGCCGGAAAGATTGCGCTGGTTACAGGAGCTGCGTCAGGTATCGGTCTCGCCGTTGCGAAGGGTCTCGCCGAGGGCGGCGCGCAGGTTTACATCGCCGATATCAACGAGGAGAGCGGTCGGGACGCTGCCGCGCAGCTCGGCGCGAACGGTTCGGTCACGTTTTTGCGCGTCGACGTAACCAATGCGGACTCGGTGGAGGCGGCCCGAGCCCTGATCGGAGAACGACACGGCGCGCTCGACATCCTCGTCAACGCCGCGGGCTGGAGCAAAGTGGAGCGCTTCATCGATACCACGCCCGATCTCTGGCAACGTCTCATCGAATTGAACTACGTCGGCACGCTCAGGATGACGCACGCTTTCCTGCCGCCGATGATCGATCGCAGCCGGGGCAAGATCGTTCAGGTGTCGAGCGATGCCGCTCGTGCCGGCAGCGGAGGAGAGGCGGTCTATTCGGGTGCGAAGGGCGCGGTCGTGTCGTTTACCAAAGCGCTCGCGCGTGAGACCGCGCGCCATGGCCTCAACGTGAATTGCGTCTGTCCCGGTCCTACCGATACGCCGCTGCTCGCCTCGATACCAGAGAAGCAGCGAGCCGCGCTGATCCGCTCGATTCCGTTCCGCCGATTCGGAAAACCCTCGGAAGTGGCCGATGCGGTGCTGTTCTTCGCGAGCAGCAAAGCGGACTACCTCACCGGACAGGTGTTGAGCGTGAGCGGCGGATTGACGATGGTCGACTAGCGCGTTAGGACCACCCCTTTTCGGTGAGCGGTGGCTGCGGAGCAGGGGGGCCCCGCAAACGAAGCATTCAGGCGCCCGTTAGCATTCAATCCGATAGTAGGAGGGTTAATGCAGAACCGGGCGTGAGCCTAGGATCCGGAAATGAAACCAACGGTTGGGGTGGTTGGGCTCGGCATCATGGGCGGCGCGATGGCGGCGGCGCTGCTCGAGCAGGGCTACGAAGTCGTGGGCTTCGATGTCGAGCGCGCCGCGCTCCGGCGGCTGCGCCAGGCCGGAGGTAAGCCTCTGGGCTCGACGCTCGCCGTCGCGCAGGCCGCCGATGTCGTCATCATCGCGCTTGCCACCGTGGGTGCCCTGGCGGACGCGGCAGGGCAGATCGCAGCGGCGAAACGCCCGCGCGGCCGAGCTCCACTGGTCGTCATCGAAATGAGCACGCTACCGATAGAAGACAAGATTCGCGCATCGAATGAGATCGAGCGCGCCGGAGCCGCGTTGCTCGACTGCCCGGTTAGCGGCACGGCCGTGCGGATGAAAGAAGGCGCGTGGACGATTTTCGTCAGCGGCGATGTGTCAGCCGCGCGCCGCGTCGCACCGGTGCTAAGGGTTTTCACGCGCAACGCGCCCTACGTCGGCGCCTTCGGAAACGGTACGCGTATGAAGTTCATCGCGAATCACCTCGTCGCGATCTACAACGTCGCGGTTGCCGAGTCGATTACGTTCGCGCGCAGGATGGGGCTCGATACGAGGCAGGTGTACGACCTCTTCGCCACGAGCCCGGTGGTCGGCAACGGCGTCTTCAAGCTGCGCGGTAAGTTCATGGTGAAGCGTGACTATCGCCCTGCCACCATGAAAGTCGAGGTGTGGCAGAAGGACATGCAGGTGATCGGTGATATGGCGCGCACCGTCGGCGCACCGACGCCACTATTCAGCGCGTGTGCACCAATCTACAACGCCGCGATGGCGCACGGGCTTGCGCAGCACGACACGGCGAGCGTGGCGGAAGTATTGGGCGAGATGGCGGCAGTGCCAGGGAAACGGCGTGGGCCTAACTAAGCGCCCTCCCAGGACGCGCGGGAACTGAACGTGGGAGAGCGAACCGGGTATTACGTGCAGGGCTGAGCGGAGGGCATCTGCGGGGCGAACAGTCCGGCGCCCTCCTGGTTGACGTGATCCACGGCCGGTGCGGCGCGCGCCATGAGCGCCGCCCGGTCGAGCACGACGAGCTTGCGCTTATGCCTGCGCACCATGCCGTCATTCAGCATGTCTTTGACCACCCGGCTCACCATCTCCCGCGAGGCGCCCACCATCGAAGCGATCAATTCCGAGCCGGGCTCGACCATCCACTGCCCGCCGACCTCTCGCGCGTAATCGACGAGGACGCGGGCGACGCGGCTGTATACGTCCAGGAGGGCAAGATTGGCGACCGTGCGGTGCGCATTCGCGAGGCGTCCCGAGAGCGTTCGCAGCATGAACATCGCGGCATTGGGATTCCTCTGCAGCCACTCCAGCATCTGGGTCCTCGGCACGCACAGCACGTCGCAGGATTCGTAGGCCCGCACGTCCTCGACGCGAGGTGCGCCCTGCATCAGCCCCGTCTCGCCGAAAAAGTCGCTCGGGCCGCGCAGGGCCACGATGACCTCGCGGCCTTGTCCGTTCGTGAGCAGCACATGCACGCGGCCGGAAAGAATGAAATAGAGCGCGTCCGCCGTGTCGCCGGCGCGCAGGATCGTTGCCCTTGCAGGGTAGGTACGGTGCTGGACCACCTTCAGGAATTCGGCGAGCTCTTCTTCGGAAAGTGCCGCGAAAAACGGAAGGTTCCTGACCGTGCAGGGTTTGCACTGGATGCGCATCTTATGCCGCTCGCTTAAAAATGAGGCCCAAAAGTAGATGAGGAGGGATGGTCAAGCGGTGATAAATGACGCGAATCTGCAAAATTTCTCCTTTGTCTGAGGATTTTTTGCCGTGGGTCGGGTTCTCCGGATGTGAGTTCTTACGTGGCGCGAGGGCGGCCCGAAAGTTTCTGAAGGCATTCTGCAGCGCCTCGTTCGTGGCAAAGTGCCGCAAATGCCGCCATATGCTGCTGGAATCGTATACGACACCGCGGCCTGCGGCGAGCCTTGCCGCCACCCACGTGTCGCGCAGCCCCCAGCGCGGGTCCCTGCTCTCGTCCGAGCGGGCATGACGGGGTTCGCGAAGCCGCGCCAGGAAAGGCCTTCGCTCGACGCAGGCGGCCAAAAGAGTTACACAGCAACGAGCCCAACGCCTAGCAGGTAGCCCATGCACATCGAACGGGAAGTGAAACTGGACTTCGCGGATGTCTTGATTCGCCCCAAGAGGTCGGCGCTGCCGTCGCGCGCGGAGGTCGAGATCGAACGCGAGTTCACGTTCAAGCACTCTCGGGACGGCTACCGTGGCATACCGATCGTCGCCGCGAACATGGACACGGTCGGCACCTTCGAGATGGCGCGCGCGCTCGCGCCATTCGGCCTGACAGTGGCGCTGCACAAGCACTACGGCGAAAAGGAGCTCACCGCCTTCTTCAAATCGCTCGAGGTGAAGTCGACGGCTTTTTACTCCATGGGCATCACTGCGAGCGACGAGGAGAAGTTCGAGCGTGTCCTGCGTCAGGCCGGCGATGCCGTGCGCTATGTCTGCGTCGACGTCGCGAACGGATATACGGAAGCCTTCGTGCGCTATGTCGAGAAGCTGCGCCGAACTCATCCCTCGTTGACCATCATGGCCGGGAACGTCGTGACCGGAGAGATGACGGAAGAGCTGATACTGAGCGGTGCGGACATCGTGAAGGTCGGCATTGGCCCGGGCTCTGTCTGCACGACGCGCAACATGACGGGAGTGGGCTATCCGCAGCTTTCCGCAGTGATCGAATGTGCGGACGCGGCGCACGGGCTCGACGGCCGCATCTGCGCCGACGGCGGTTGTGCCGCGCCGGGAGACATCGCGAAGGCGTTCGGAGGCGGCGCGGATTTCGTTATGCTCGGCGGGATGCTCGCCGGCCATGATGAATGCGCCGGAGAAACGGTGGAGCGTGACGGCGTTCGCTACAAGCGCTTCTACGGAATGAGCTCGCGCGTCGCGATGGAGAAACATGCCGGCCGCGTCGCGGAATACCGCGCGTCCGAGGGAAAAGAGGTCCTGGTCAAGCTGCGCGGCCCGGTGGCCGACACGGTGCAGGAGATCCTCGGCGGCGTGCGTTCCGCCTGCACCTACGTCGGTGCACGCAAGCTGCGGGAGCTCACCAAACGCACGACGTTCGTGCGCGTCACGTCGCGCTCGGGCGGACTGTTCGACGCGGGATAGCGGCTCGCCCGCATGGCGGGCAGCGGACGCTGCCGGCGCTTCACTTGGCTATCGAAATGTTCGCTTCCTTGACCACCCTCTTCCACTGGTCCACGTCGCTCCTGATGCGGTCGCGGAACTGTTCGGGCGGGCCGCCGGCGGCGATCATCCCCTCTGTGGCGAGCCATTTTTTGATGCCGTCGGAATGGATGACTTTCGCGAACTCCTTGTTCATCCGCTCTACGATGTTTTTCGGCAAGCCTTTCGGTCCCCAGATTCCGTACCAGTGCGTGACGGAGTAGCCGGGTACCGTCTCTCCTATCGAAGGCACATCGGGCAAGGCGGGATTGCGCTTCGGCGTCGTGATGCCAATCGGGTAAAGCCTTCCCGCCTTGATATGCGGAATGCTCGGCACGAGGCTGCTGAAGCTCGACTGCACCTCTCCGGCGAGCAGCGCGTTCATCACAGGGCCGCTACCCTTGTACGGAACGTGGACGATCTTCGCGCCGGTCATGATTTGGAAAAGCTCCTGCGAGAGATGGCCCAACCCGCCCACGCCCGCGGAACCGAAGTTCAGCTTGTTCGGATTCGCCTTGGCGTACGTGATGAGGTCTTGCACGCTCTTGATCGGGCTCTTCGGGTTCATCGTCGCGATAAGCCCGGTCTCTCCGATGAGAATGATGGGCGTGATGCCGGTGACGGAGTCGTACGGCAGATCGTGCAGGGCGCCATTGGCGCCATAGCTGCCCGAAACCAGGATGAAGGTGTATCCGTCAGGCGCGGCGTTCACTGCGATGCCTGCGCCCAGAGTACCGCCGCCGCCCGGGCGGTTGTCGACTACGATTGTCTGGCCAATGGCCTCGGATACCGTCGGGCTGAGTGCGCGCGCGAGAATGTCGGAGCCGCCGCCGGGCGCGAAGGGCGTGAGCAAACGGATGGGGCGATCCGGCCACTTGCCCTGAGCGCAGACGCCTGCCGCAACGAGTGACAGCGCAAGGACCGCTGCCGCATGAACGGCGCCGACACGCGCGCGGTGAGCGCGGCGCTTAACTTGCTCGACGCGCGCTGATGCCAGGCACCCCGTGCCCGCTACCGTGTTTCTGGTCAAAATTGCCTCCTCTCTCGGCTTCTGACGGCTGAGACTCGCCTCACCAAAAAGCGTTCGGGCGCGTCGCATCGCTGCCGCACGCAAACGTCCGGTCAGGGCGATCACTCCGGTCGTATTCCAGTCGATTTGATAATGTTTGCATAGAGTGAGCTCTCGATCCACCAGGGCTGCCAGATCCTCGCTCGTTCCCGCCACGACGTCGTTTCCGAGTGCGACCAGGCCTGGATGGGCGCGCGCGAGAGCCACGAGCTCCTTTAGCGACCGCACGGGAAGGGGTTTGGTCGGATACGCCTGTGCTGCGGCAAGCTGAATGCTTCCCAGCAGCGCGAGCAACAGCCACCCAAATGTTGCATGCGTCTTCTCGTCTGACCAGGGCGAGTGCTCATGACGGAGCACGAGAACGTTCCATGGTCGGAGTCCCATAACTCCGATGACGCACGAACTGCCAATCGTGTTCGAATGCCGGAGAACGCGCGAGCACGCGCAAGCGATTCGGGAACGGCGAGCCGCGCAGACCCCTGCCGGGTGCGATTCGACATCACGTTCGGGTGCGGATGCGACGTACGCAGCGTCAGTAGAGGTGGCACGCGACCATATGGTCGCGGGCGATCTCCTTCTCGATCGGCTCGATCTCGGCGCACTGCCGCATCGCGTGTGGACATCGTGGATGGAAGCGGCATCCCGACGGCGGATTGATGGGAGAGGGAACCTCGCCCTTCAGGATGATCTCCTCGCGCGTGCTGTCGGGATGCGCGGGCAACGCGGCGGAGAACAGCGCCTTCGTATACGGATGCAGAGGATTGTCGAAAAGCTCTTTGGTCTTCGCTTTCTCGACGATCCTGCCGAGGTACATGACGGCCACTTCGTGGGCCATGTAGCGCGTCGTGGCGAGATGATGCGCGATCAGGAGATAGCTCACGTCGTAGCTTTGTTGAAGATCGACCAGCAGGTTCATGATCTGCGCGCGAATGGAAACGTCCAGCGCCGAAACCGGCTCGTCGAGGATGATCAGCTTCGGCTTCGACACGAGCGCGCTCGCCACCGCGATGCGCTGTCGCTGCCCACCGCTGAACTCGTGCGGGTACAGGTCGGCCTGCTGCGGACGCAGTCCGACCGAGGCGAGCGCCTCGCTGACGCGGTCTTTTACCTCCTGGTCGGAGACCTTTTGGTTGCACACCAGCGGCTCGGCCACGATGTCGGCGCACGCGCATGCGGGGATTCAGGGATGACCAGGGGTCCTGAAACACCGCCTGGACGCTCGACCGGTAGTCCTTCAGGGCGTCGCCTTCGAGCGCATGGACGTCCTTGCCATCCGCCAGCACCTCGCCGGCAGTCGGTTCTTCCAGGCGCAGGACGAGCTTGGCCGTCGTTGACTTGCCGCACCCCGACTCGCCCACGATGGCGAGCGTCCCGCCCTGCGGAATCGAGAAGTCGATCCCGTCGACGGCCTGAACCCAGCCGACGAGCTTCTTCCGTATGAATCCATGGGTGACGGGAAAGTGCTTCTTCAGCCCGTGGACCTGCAGTACCGGTGTGGCGTTCATGTGGCTTTCCGCAATCGCCAGCAACTGGCGGTGTGTAGGGAACCGTTGTCGCCGACCTTGAACGACGGCGGGTATTCGCGCCGGCAATGCTCTTCGGCGTACTCGCATCGCGGGGCGAACCGGCAACCCTCGGGCAGATCCCACAGCGCGGGCGGCTGCCCTTCAATCGAGTAGAGGCGCTCGACGTCCTCGTCCATGTTGGGCACCGAGCGCAGCAGGGCCTGGGTGTAGGGATGCGATGGATGGTTGAAGATCTCCCGCACCGGTCCGCTTTCCACGTGGCGGCCGGCATACATCACCACCACGCGGTCGCACATCTTGGCGACGATGCCGAAGTCGTGCGTGATGAAGATCAGCGACAGGTTCGTTTCCTCCTGGATCTCGCGCAGCAGCCGCAGGTACTGCGCCTGTATGGTCACGTCGAGCGACGTGGTGGGCTCGTCGGCGATGATGACCTTCGGCTCGCAGGCCATGGCGATGGCGCCGACCACGCGCTGCTTCATGCCGCCGCTGATCTGGTGCGGGTAATCCTCGACCCGCCGGTCGGGCGCCGCGACCCGCACCTTCTTCAAGCCGTCGATCGCGCGCCGCACGAGCGAGCGCTTGTCCTCGCCGGGGTGATGGTTCCGGATCGCCTCGATGAGCTGGTTGCCGACCGTGAATACCGGATTGAGCGATGTCTGGGGGTCCTGCAGGATCATCGAGATTCGCTTGCCCCGGATCTCCCTCATCTCCTTCTCGGTTTTCTGCAGCAGGTCCTCGCCTTCGAGCCGGATCGATCCCTTGACGATACGGGCCGCGGGTCGGGGCAGCAGTCGCAGCAGCGACAGGGCGGTCATCGTCTTGCCCGAGCCCGATTCGCCCACGATGGCGAGCGCCTCCCCCTGCCGCAGATTGAAGCTCACGCCATCCACAGCCTTCACCGTGCCGAAACGGGTGAAGCAGTACGTGTGAAGGTCCTCCACTTCAAGTATGACGTCGCCGATTTGCCGGGCCATGTGCTCTAGCCTGCGCTATTCTTCATGGAAACGGGCCGCATGCTACCGGCCCTCTTTCGAAGGTTCGTCGTTCATCGGATTGATGCCGCCGCAAGAGTAAAGCGTTGCTTTCCTTGCGGCGGCGTTGCTCTTACTTCACGAGCTTGATCAACTCGAAATGCGACGAGCGACCGGCGGCCGGGCCCGGGTAGACCCAGCTATCGACGACCTTGGGACTGGCGAAAACCTCGTTGCGGAACCAGAAGAGCGGTATGTCAGCGAACTCCTCCAGGATGTGATCGCCGATCTTCTGCATCAGCTCATGAGCGTTTCTTGACGTCCGTCGACTGCAACACCTCGTTGAAGGTCTTCTCGAGGAAGTCGTCCTCGAAGTGGTGGTTGGCACCTTTGCTGAAGTAGAAGTTCCGGACCCCTGCGTCGGCGGGCCGCCAGCCGATGATGTTGGGCCACATGATGTTATGGGCCTGTTTCTTCCGATACACGGTGCGGATCTTGGACCAGTCCTGCATCTGGACCTGCGCGTTCACGCCGATGTTCCGGAAGTAGATCGCGAGTGCATCAGCAATCGCGGGGCCTTCCGACTCGCCAGGCTCAGTGAAAGCCCAGATCTCGAACTGGAGCTGCCCGGGACCGTAGCCCGCCTCCTTCAGGAGCTGCTTGGCCTTTTCGGGATTGTAGCCGTAGAGCTCGTTGAACCGGTTCTCCCACTTCGGGTTCCAGCCCTCGGAATCGGGCACCCAGAGCGAAATGAAGGCGGGAGACGCGCGTCCGGCGAAGACCGTGTTCATCAGCTCCTTGCGGTTGATGGCCATGTTCAGGGCCTGCCGCACCTGCTTCTTGACGAACGGGGCGTCCTTTTTGAAGTCCTTGTCGCCGGAGATGAAGTCCGCCCTCCCATGTACATCGAGACCCAGTCCACTGGCAGCGAGGACGAGAAGCGCTTCAGGCCCCTGGCGACTGCATCTTTATGCAGCTCGCGCGGCAGGTCGGCGATGTGGACGTCGCCGGACATCAGCAGGGCGAGACGCGTGGCCTCTTCGCGGGCGATGCGAAACTCGAGCTCCTCGTAATCCACCTTGTTGCCGGACCAGTGCTTGTCGTTGCGCTTGTATACGATGTTGAGGCCAGTCTGCCGCCCGACGTACTGGAAGGGGCCGGTGCCGGCGGGGTTCTTGTCGAGACCTCCGATGCCCTCCTTGTCCCACTGCGCCTTGCTCGTCATGCGCAGATCGCCCGAGCGCGAGAACGCATAGCGATTGGTCTCCAGCGCCGGTCCTTGAAGCGGAAGACGGCGGTGTGCTTGTCACGGGTGTCTATCTTCTCGACCGTGCGCCAGAACGCGGCGAGCGTCGCCGTCGAATCCTTGCGCACCAGCAGCGAGTGAGCATGCACCACGTCCTGGGAAGTGAACTCGCCATAGCCATTGTGGAACTGGACCCCCTTGCGCAGGTGGAAGGTCCACTGCTTGAAGTCGGGGCTGATTTCCCACTTCGTCGCCAGTGCCGGATGTACTCTCCCGTCTTGGGATCGATTCCGAGCAGCGTCTCCCAGAACGGTTCGAACTGGAGGTGGTCCGGACGGGAGATCGTCCAGAAGCGGTTACTCTCGTGGAAGCCGGCAGACGCGAAGATCAGTCGCTTGATCTGTGCCGCCTGGGCCGCTTCCGGCGCGAGCCCCGTACCGAGGACAGTTATCGCCGCCATCAGCAGACCCGCAAACAATGAAACGAGTTTCGACTTCATGGCGAACTCCTCCTACGTCGTTGTGTTATAGATTTCGAAGCTTGGGATCGAGGTGATCCCGCAACCAGTCGCCCAGCAGGTTCAGCGAGAGCACGGTCAGCATGATGGCGACGCCGGGGAACATCGCGACCCACCACGCCGTGACGATCAGCTCCCGGCCGTCCGAAACCATGACGCCCCACGCCGGTTCGGCGCGCGGCAGCCCCGCGCCGAGAAAGCTCAGCGAGGACTCGAGCAGGATGACGTATCCCACTTGGAGCGTCGCCAGGACGATGAGCGAATTGACCACGTTGGGGAACAGGTAGCGGAACATGATGCGGGCGTGGGTCGCTCCGGCCACCCGCGCTCGCGCGATGAAGTCGAGCTCCTTGATGGCGAGGGTCTCGCCGCGAACGAGCCGCGCATAGCGTGCCCACAGAAGCACGATCAAGACCGTGATGACCGTCCCGAAGCTGGGGCCCACCGCGGCGACGAGGACGAGGGCGAGCAGGATCGTCGGCAGGGAGAGCGATATGTCCACGAGGCGCATGATCACGGAGTCCGTCCGTCCTCCGAAGTAGCCCGATATCAGCCCCAGGACGGTGCCGATGACGCCGCCGACGATGATCGCGATCAGCGAGACCGTGAGCGAGACGCGCGCGCCGTAGATGATCCGGGAGAGCATATCGCGGCCGAGCTTGTCGGTGCCGAGGATGTACTCCGTTGTGCCGCCTTCCTGCCACATCGGCGGCAGGAGGCGATTCGACAACGACCCCATGAAGGGATCATGGGGGGCGATCCACGGCGCAAACGCGGCTGGAATCACCATGAGGAACAGCAGGATCGCGAGCGGCAAACAGGGGATAGCGCCTGACCTTGTGCCATCCCGTCGACGGCCCACGGCACGGTGTACCAGGGCAGCGTTCGGGTCGTCGTCAATTGCGGCATGAGTGAGCCTCCTTGGAGCTCCCCATTGGTACCGGATGCGCGGATCGAGATACGCGTACAGTATGTCGACCAGCAGGTTGCAAAGGATGAAGATGCCGGCGAACATGATCACGACGGCCTGCACGACCTGGAAGTCCCTCGACCTCACGGCGTCCACGACCAGCAGTCCCACGCCCGGCCAAGTGAATACGGTTTCGGTCACCACGGAGCCGGTGAGCAGCGACCCGGCGATGATGGCAAAAACGGTCAGCGGCGCGATGGAGGCATTGCGCAGGCAATGCTTCCAGACCACTTTCCACTCCGGTATCCCCTTCACGCGCGCGAGCTTCACGAACTCGCTGTCCAGCACCTCCAGCATGGAGGAGCGAACCAGCCGCATGATGACGGCGACCTGGAACCAGCCGAGCGTGATGGCGGGCAGGATGAGGTGCTGGAGCCCGCCCCGACCCGAAGCCGGCAGCCAGCCGAGCATCACGGCGAAGATCCACATCAGCACGATACCCAGCCAGAAGCCGGGCAGCGACTGGCCGAGAAGCGCGATGATCTTGGCGGCAGTGTCCCTGCTGCTGCCTTTCGCGACCGCCGCCAGCACCCCTATGGGCAGGGCGAGAATGGCGCTGACGAATAGTGCGAATCCGGCGAGCTCCAGCGTGGCGGGGAGGCGCTCCGCAACGAGGTCCATCGCGGACTTGCCCTGGTATTTCAGGGACTCGCCGAAATCGCCTTGGAGGGCCTTCGCGATGAAGATGAAGTACTGCTGTGGCGACCGGCCTGTCGAGACCCCAGTGCTTCTCGAGCCGCTCGTAGTCCTCGGCAGTTGCTTCGATCGGCAGCATGTCATCGAGCGGGATTGCCGCTCAGGCGTGCGAGGCCGAACACGATAAGACTCATGACCAAGAGGCCAGGAGACTCTGAAGTACCCGCACCGCTATAAAGCGCTGCATGCATCCTCCTCACGGCGACGAGATCCACCCGTGCCCCTGGGGGAATCGTCGGGCGCGAACAAACGACGCTCTTTCTAAAACGAGCTGTCACTTTTTCAAAGCGATAATGCGGTACCCACACGCCGAAGTGGGGGAATAGGCGTGTTACGGACTGCGGTCCATGGGTCATCCTCCTCGTGTAACCGCAAAAGACCGGGGGAGCGCCGCAGACCTTACATGCGACATGCTGCCCGGACGCGTGTCCCCCACTACTGGAGCGTCACTCTAATCGCAACCGCGGATCAACTCAAGCCGGGGCGAGGTCTTCGCAACGTCGGCGGGCGCCAAAAAGACAGTGCGAGACCGTCGCGAGAGATGCGTAATTGATCGGCTTGCGGCCATCGAGCCTGACAAGGACAAGTCCTTCGTCCGGCGCGACGGGTTGGGCCGTCGCGAACTGATGCTCGAGCACGGCGAGCGTCGCTTCGGACGGGTCGGCTCCCCTTCTGCTGCGACTGGCGATGCGCGTGCGAAGGAGCCGCTCCGGAGCCCACACGTCGACCAGTGCAACGGGCACGCCCTCGGACGCGGCGACTCTGCGCAGCACGTCACGATCCGCGCGCTTGAGAAACGCCGCGTCGACGATCGCGGTGTAGCCCGATGCGACGACTGCCCGCGCCGCCTCGGCGAGTCGCGAATAGGTGGTATGCGTCGCGCCGGCGCCGTAAAGACCGTGACGGACGTGCGATGCGGTGCGCGCCAGTGGCGCGAGGCCGTGCAATCGTTTGCGCTCCACGTCCGAGCGGATCCTTACGCCGCGCAGCTCCTGTGCCAGTGCCAGAGCGACGGTGCTCTTGCCGCAGCCCGAGAAACCATGCATCAGCAGGATCGCCGGGCGGCCGAGTTTCGTGCAGCGCAGGGCGAGCGCCAGATACGACTCGGTACTGCTTGATCAGACGGGACCGCTCGGCGCTCGCCGCATTCTCCTGAAGCGCACGGATCAGGTGGACTTTGGCGCGTACCATCGCCCGATAGACGATATAGAAGCGCAGCACGGCCAAGGCACGATACGCGCCGTCCGCTTCGAGATACGCGTTCAGGAAGCGCCAGGCGAGCGCATCAGCGCCCCGGTCCATGAGGTCCATGAACAGAAACGCGACTTCGCTCATGACATCGATCCAGCGCAGCCGCGGGTTGAACTCGATGCAGTCGAAAGGCACGAGCGCGCCGTCGATCGACACGATGTTTCCGAGATGGAGATCGCCGTGGCACTCGCGGATCATTCCGGCAGCGCGGCGCGCTTCGATGTGCCCGCGTTGAAGGTTGAACTCGCGCTCGCACCAGTCTCGCAGCGCGACCAGCGTGTCGTCCTCGCGCGCGTATGGCAGAAGAGCCTCGATCTGGTCGAAGTTCTCGCACGCATCGTGCAGCGCGCTGGCGGCCGTGCCGAACGCGGACTCCGGCGGCGCGGAAGGTAAAGCGGCGTGGAATCGGGCCACGTCGAGTGCGAGCGCATCCATCAGCTCTCGCGTGAGTCGCCCCTCCGCCAGCATGCGGGACGCGAGTGCTTCCTGCGGGAAGCGGTGCATGCGGACCGCGTATTCCAGCACGGGTCCGGGGCCATCGATGCGCGGCGCTTCGGGTGTGCCGCGGATCTCGACGACGTCGATATAAAGACGCGGTGCGAGGCGCCTGTTGAGTCTCAGCTCTTCCTCACAGGCTGTGCGACGCTTTTCGAGCGTCGCGAAGTCGCAGAAGCCCAGATTCACGGCTTTCTTGATCTTGTATGCGTATGCGCCGGCCAGGACGACCCACGAGATGTGCGTCTCCAGCACGTCGAGGTTCCCGGCTGGATGCGGAAAAACCTCGGCGCGGAGAAGCCCCGCAGGCATCGCAGGAGCATCAGGCAAGGCGATGGGGGGCTTCATGTCGTGTTCGGGGCACAGGCGTGGAGGTGAAAGACCGGTCAGAGCTCGGGTGCGGCTTTGAAATGACCGTGTTCAGGATCCATGAGCGCGCGGCGCTCCGCCCATTCCCGCGCGCGGGCGATTGCAATGCGTATGCAATGATCTTCGGTATAACCGTCTTCGAGCAGCGCGTTCGCGATGAGAATCGCCTTTTCGCGCACGACCGGCCTCAGATTCCTCATCGAGGTCGGATATCGATCGAAGGTCCACGGCATGGGATGTTCCTCCTCGTTCAGCAATCACTGCGCGAGCACGATCGACCTGCAGGAAGAGCACACCGCCACCGAGCACCCTGCACGATCGATCGATGCGGTCGAACGGCAATTCACAGAGCAGGTTCGCACGGGTAATCGTACGAGCGTTTTTCGCGGGACTTGCTGACCTGGGTCACTTGGCGCGATGCCTGCCGGCACTTCCCCTGACGGCGCGAGTCGGAGTGACCCACGTCAGGGTACGAACCGGGCAGCGTTCTAAGATGGTTCGACGGACAAAAAAGGAGGGACCAACATGTATCGGCGCATACTCGTACCGGTTGACGGCAGTGCGACTTCGAAGGTGGGCTTGCGGCATGCGCTGGGTCTCGCCAAGGACCAGAACGCGCGCGTTCGTGTGCTGAACGTGTTGGATGACATGGCACTTGCGCCGATGATGGACGGCTATCCGGCTGCCGACATGACCATGCTGATCGGTTCGATGAAGGCGAGTGGACAGAAGGCGCTGGACGAAGGCATCGCACTCGCCAGGAAGGGCGGCGTCCAGGCGGACGTGGCCATGCTGGAAGCGCGGGGTCGTGCCGTATCCGACGTGATACTCGACGACGCCAGGAAATTCAGGGCCGATCTAATCGTGATGGGTACTCACGGGCGGCGCGGCCTGAACCGGCTGCTTCTCGGCAGCGACGCCGAGCGCGTACTGCGGGAAGCGCCGATACCGGTGCTTCTCGTTCGCCAGCAGCAATCGCGACGCAGGCGCACGCGCAAAACGTGAGTGCGTCGGCACGCGCGCGTGCGGAGGCTTGTCGTGAAGAATGACGCAAATCAAAGTTTGGGTTCGATCTGCCGCGACAGAATCCACATGAGGCTCCAGATTTTGCGAAGGAGCGGGCGTGTTACTTGGCGATCCGATTACGCCAGGGCCGGTCCCGGGACCGGCAGGGGGAAGTCAATCCCACGCCGACCACGCATCCGATCATTCCTCACGGTGCGAGACCTGCTCGCTGAGCAGCGGCTGTTTGTCGCGAGGTCTGCGCGGCGCCGATCTTTCCGGCTTTGCCGAGATGGCGCGACTCAAACGCAAGCTGCACCGCGGCGAGCGGCTTTTCCGAGCGGGCGGCGCGCTCGCAAGCCTGTATGTCGTTCGCAGCGGGACATTCAAGACCGTGACCGTGTCGCACGAGGGCACGCCGAAGATAACGGGGTTCTATCTTCCCGGCGATCTGATCGGTCTCGATGCGATCGCGAACGGCGTATACGGTTTCGACGGCATTGCTCTCGAGGCGAGCGAAGTCTGTGTGCTGCCCGTCGGTAGCCTTCTGTCTCTGGCGAGCGCGACTCCGGATCTCCTGAAGGAACTCGTCCGCACGCTCTCCGCGGAAATCACTCGCGATCATCGACTGCTGACGCTCCTCGCGTCGATGGATGCCGAGCAGCGCGTTGCGCGTTTCCTCCTCAATCTGGCAGAGCGTTATCACCGGCTCGGATATTCGAAAGACGCCCTGTTCCTGCACATGACACGCAACGACATCGCGAGTTACCTCGGTCTTTCGTCGGAGACGGTGAGCCGCATCATTTCGCGCCTACAGCGACGAGGCCTCGTGACGGTGCATCAGCGGCACATCGACCTGGACGATTCCGATCGTCTCACCGAGGCAGCCGACTGGTGATCGGAAGCGCCGGCCCGGATCGGGGGGTCTGTCGCGCCGAACGCGCGAGCGAGCGCGCCAGCAGGCCGATGAGGCATGCGCGCATTCAAGACTCACGAGCTATTTGCGCAGGTCGTCCACGCGCGAGAGGTTGGTGAGCGTGAAGACTTCGTCCTTCAGCTCGCGTCGCTTCAACTGCGAGTAGAGCATCACCGACTTGTAGTCCTTGAAGAGCGGGCTGTCCGTCTCCACCGTGGCCGGCCGCCGGATGCCGCCGCCGAAATCCTTGATATCCGAGAAGCGGATTGTCTTGATCAGGATTCCGCTCGCGGCATAGGCTTCTATTTTCGTCGGCAGGAGTGCTTTGCGATCCACCCACATCTTGAGCTTGTCGTAGGCGACCTCGCCCGTCTTCGCCTTGAGCGCGAGGATGTATTCGTCCTTCTCTTCCTGCGTCGTTTCGACGGTGTATTCCTCCGAATAGTCCAGACGCAGGATGTCGGCATTGTTGAAGACCCCGCCCGTGACCGATTGCAGGCTCGTGATGCGCACGGGCTTGCCGACGTTCGGAATGTAGAGCCACATGTTGTCGCCGAGCCGCAGCGTCGCGCGTCCCTTGTCGCTCGAGGGCGCGAGAAACAGCGCCGCGACCTTGTCGCGACCCTTCTTCGCCGAGAAGAGAATGAACTCCTTCCGCGTCCCGTTCGGCTCGATGTTGATGAGCTTGCGGTACATCTCGTACGACTCGGGTTCGAGATTCCGATCGACTTTTCTCAGGATCTCCGCTCCGTCGGCTGCGATCGCGACAGTGCGAGGAGAAGCAGAGCGGCAAGGAGTGTTTTCATACGTGCCTCAGCGCGGTGATGGGACTCATGCGTGACGCTTTCCAGGCCGGCTGGATGCTCGCGACGACCGCGACTGCGACGACCATCAGGCCGACAGCCACGACGTCTCGCGTGAACAACGTGCCGACGAGTGGCAGACCCTGCTGCTGCCCGAAGTCGAAGGTGAGCCCCGCGGCGTTCAAGCCCGCGATCGTAGCGATGCTCACGAGAATGCCGGCGAGGGAGCCGAGGTCCCCAGCAGCAGACCCTCCGACAGGAACAACCCGAGTATCCGGCCGGGTCGGGTGCCGATCGCGGCGATCGTCCCGATCTCACGGATGCGCTCGTAAACCGCCATGATCATGACGTTCATCACGCTGACCAGCACGATCGCGATCAGCATGATGCGCACGAAGAGCGTCATCATGTCGATCATGTTCGCGACGTTCGAGAACGGCGAGAGGCGCTGCCAGGTATGGACGTCGAGCATCCGCATGCCCTGCTTGTTGGTGACCTCCGAAAGCTGCGCGGTGAGTGCCTGCGCGACCGCGTCTACCCGTTCCAGGCTCGACAGGCGTACGGCGATCTCGCTCACTTCGGGCTCGCCCATTCGCAGCAGCTCGCGGGCGTCCTCGATATGGATGTAGCCGTCCCGCCCGCCGGGACCCGTGACGCTTTCGACTTCGCTCCTGACTTTAAACGTCTTCCCGTTGACCGAGCCGTCCTTGTTGGTGGCGATCAGGACGACCTCGTCTCCCGCTTTCACTTTGAGCCCGCGAGCGAGAAGCACGGGAACGAGAATCTCGCCGCGGCCGAGTAGGGGCTCGCCGCGTGGAACATCGCGCAGGCGGCCGGGTAGCAGAGGCGTCGTGAGCGCCTCGCGGACGGGATCGACCCCGTTCACGCGGATGCTGGTGGTTTCGGCGAAGTTGCTGAACATCGCACCGAACTTCACGCGCAATGACCATGCGGCGACGCCCGGCGTCGACTCGAGGGCCTTTTCCGCGCGTGCGGTCATGCCGGCGCCCATGTTCAGATTCAGCGGTAGGCTGTCGATCGAAGCAACGTAACCGCGGCGATGTATCTGAAGGTGTCCCAGCATCGAGTCGGTGATCGTCGAGACCATCATGTTCTTGAACGACCCGGAAACGCCGACGAAGGTGAGCACCGCGACGACTCCGATCACGATGAGCGCCGCCGTCAGCAACGTCCGCCGGCGGTAGCGCATGAGATTCCGGGCGGCGAGCTTCAACACGTTTTTCATGCGACTCTCCGTGGCTCCTGGGTGCTTTCGACCAGGCGCCCGTCATCCAACGTCAGTATCGTTTCCGCTTCCTGCACGATCTTCGTGTCGTGTGTCGAGAAAAGAAAAGTCGTGCCGAACTCATCGCGCATGTCTTTCATCAGCTCGATGATGCGAAGCGCGGTGGCGCGATCGAGGTTTGCCGTGGGCTCGTCAGCCAGGACGAGCTTCGGGCCGGTGACGAGCGCCCGCGCGATGGCGACGCGCTGCTTCTGGCCGCCGGAGAGTTGGTCCGGCTTGTTCCGCGCGTGCGCGGCCATGCCGACCGCCTCGAGGATTTTCAGCACTCGCCGCGCACGCTCGGCGGCTCCCCGTTTCTGGACCATGACGAGCGGATACTCGACGTTCTCGTATGCGGTGAGGACTGGAATCAGGTTGAAGTCCTGAAACACGAAGCCGATCTTCTGGCCGCGGAAATCGGCCGCCGCGCCCGGGCTCAAACTCGCCACGTCGGTCTCCAGCACCTCGAGCGTTCCGGACGTAGGACGATCCAGGCATCCGACCATGTTGAGCAGCGTCGACTTGCCGCTGCCGGAAGGACCGACGAAACAAACGAACGCCGATGGCTGGATCGCGAAGCTCACGTCGCGAATGGCTTGCACGTCGATGTCTCCGACCTTGTAGGTCTTGTTGAGATCATGGGCATCGATTACGGGCATTGGACTCTCCTTGGCCATCAGACTGCGGCCGTGTTCACTTTCCGCCGACCCGCGCGCGTTGGGGCCGACCGGACAAGCGTCCGGCGTGCGAGGTCGCGCGAACGACCGCCTCTCAGCGGTACTGCCCCAGCATCCTCACCACCTGTTGAATTGCTTCGCGCGCTGGCGCAGACATCTCCGATGTTTTCGTCACGATCGTGAGCCTTTCCTGCGCTGCCCGGATGAGCTCGAGCAGCCGATCGCGCTCGACCTCGAGTCCTCGTGCATACAGAACGAGCTCGACGTGGCGTTTCTCGGAAAGCTCGATCGCTCTGTCGTTCATGCGAGTTGTTTCGGAGCTCTTTGTATCCGTCGCATCGAGCCGGGAAGGCTCAGCTCCGGAAATCGGCTCCCGGTGTTGAGTAAGCACTGGATCCCCTTAACGGCTCACGCACCGACGTCGTGGGACGCAACCGGACGTGTGAAGCACGCCCAGGTTGCGTCCCACGCCTCGAACCTCAGTGCCAGCGTCCGCGAGGTCCCGCCTGGCCGAAGCGCATCCGGCCGAGGTAGAGGTCGGCTGACGCTTTCTGGTCGGCGGTGAGCGCGCCGTAGAGCTCGCGAAGCCCCTTGTCCAGCGCTTCGAAAGCCACTGCGCGCTGCTTGGCGTGCTCGGTGTGCAGCGCGACGCGGTCCTGCGGCGTCTGCGCGCTGAACATCGCCGTCCGGAAGGCCTGCATCTGCGCGGCCTGCTGCTTAACGGCGGAGCTGTACGCGTTCCACGCGGCGTCCTGATCGGCGGTGATTTTCAGCTCGCCCTTCAGGTGCGCAAGCCTCGCGTCTGCGTTGGATTCCGGGTTGGCCCCCGGACCAAAGCCCCGGCCGCCCATCGGCCCCATACCCATGTGAGGTCCGTAGCCGCCCCGTGGCCCCATCCATCCCGGACCGGCCTGAGGTCCGTAGCCGCCTCGCGGTCCCATCGAACCGGGGCCGCCGCCCCAGCCCATCATCCCGGGACCAGCACCGTATGCGCCCGGGCAGTCACCCGGACCGGCGAATGGTTGAGCGTTCGCGGCCGCGGCGGCGGTTGCAAAGCCCGCAGCCAGCGCGACCATCAGCAATTTCCGAGTCGTTCTCATGATCGTTCCTTCAAATCGTTGTCGGTGACTTGCCGCTGCGAGCCTTTGATCGCCATCAACTCGATGGGGCTTGCGTCTCGGCAGAATCGATGTTGCTCCGGGGATGTGTCGCGCGCGTGTCAGGAAAGGGCTGTTTGGTATCGCACCGTGTCGATCTGCGGATGGTTACATTGCGATACAAAAAAGCTTTTCGAGAAGCCAGGGAAGGGCTATACAGGCGTCATGAGCACGCAAGACCACGTACTCGTCGTCGACGACGACTCGGAAATCCGCGTGTTGTTGAGCGAATACCTTCAGAAAAACGGCTATCGCGTCACCACAGCCGCCGACGGGAAAGCGATGTGGACGGCCCTCGAACGCTTCGCGCCCGACTTGATCGTGCTCGACGTGATGATGCCGGGAACGGACGGCCTCACGCTATGCCGCGACTTGCGCTCGCGCTCCTCGTCCGTTCCGATCGTCATGCTGACCGCGCGGGGAGAGGAAACGGACAGGATCGTGGGACTGGAGATGGGCGCGGACGATTATCTCGCGAAACCGTTCAGCCCCCGTGAACTGCTGGCGCGCATCAAGAGCGTGCTGCGCCGCGCCCGGACTTTACCCGAGAACCTTCAGCCGGACGAGGCGCGGCTGGTCCGCTTCGGTAATTGGACGCTCGATACGAATGCGCGTCATCTAGTATCGGCCACGGGTGTGGTCGTTCCCTTGAGCGGCACCGAATACAAGCTGCTGCGGACCTTCCTCGCCCATCCCAATCGCATTCTCAACCGCGACCAGTTGATCGATCTGATGCTCTCGCGCGATGCCACACCGTTCGATCGCAGTATCGACGTGCAGGTGAGCCGGCTGCGCAACCGGCTCGCGGATTGCGCGAAGGAGCCATCGATCATCAAGACCGTACGCGGCGAAGGGTACGTTTTGTCCGTGCCGGTGAAAGTGGAGAGATGATGCGCTGGCTGCCGCAGTCGCTGTTCAGCCGCATGATCCTGATTCTCGTGGCCGGGCTCGTGCTGGCGCAGGCGGCGAGCCTCGCGATCTATTGGCGCGATCGCGACGAGTTCATGCAACGGGCTCTTGGAATGCGCTCCGTACAGCGCATCGCCGACATTCTTAGCCTGCTCGACTCGACCGCGACCGAAGAGCGCAAGCGCATCCTCGCCGTCGTCAATTCTCCCCAATTGCGCGTGGCGCTGGATATTGCGCCGATGGCGGTTACCGAGAACGTCGAGTCGCAGGATCAAGCGCGTTTGTTCGCGCGCGCGCTGCGGCGGAGCGTGGGAGACGAGCGCCCTCTGAGCGTCGCGGTGGTGGAGGCCCCGTTCCTGCGCGGTCCGCCTGCCGGCTACGGGCCCGGGATGAAAGGCGGAATGGGTGGCGGCGGCATCGGCCCCGGTCCGATGGCTGGAGGCTTCGCCTTCGCAGGGCTCTCGTTCGTCGCGCAGACCCAGCTCGCCGACGGGACGCTGGTGACATTCGATTCACGGCAGACGCGGGATGCAATCGGAGCGCCCTATCGCCTGATGCTGAGCCTGGGATTGCTGCTCGGTGCGATCGTCGTCCTTACCTTGCTCGCGGTACGTTGGGTGACGAAGCCGCTCGAGACCCTTGCCCTGGCGGCGGAACGCCTCGGTGAAGACATCCGGCGGGCGCCGCTCGATGAGAGCGGACCGCTCGAGGCAAGCCGCGCCGCGCGTGCTTTCAACACGATGCAGCGCGAGCTCATCAAGTTCATCGACGATCGCACGCGCATCCTCGCCGCGATGTCGCACGATCTGAAGACGCCGATCACACGGCTGCGGCTGCGCACCGAGCTGCTCGACGACGCATCGCTGCGAGCACGTTTCGAGGCCGACCTGGACGAGATGCAGGCGATGGTCAGTCGCACGCTCGAAGTGATGCGCGGGCTCGACAAGGAGGCGAAGCGCACGCCGATCGACATCATGGCCTTGCTGCACAGTGTGCAGGACGACATGCGTGTGTTCGGCGCCGAAGTGGAAGTCGACGGCACGGTGAGTCGGCCCTATTCGGGCAGTCCGGAGGCGCTGAAGCGGTGTTTGCAGAATGTCATCGAGAATGCGATCAAGTACGGCTCTTCGGCGCGCGTGGTCGTCACCGACCGGCCGCACGAGCTGGAGATCCGTGTGAGAGACAGTGGGCCCGGTATCCCGGATGGCCAGCTCGAGCGGGTGTTCGAGCCCTTTTACCGTCTGGAGGTCTCCCGCAACAAGGAGAGCGGAGGCACCGGCCTGGGTCTCACCATCGCGCGCAATCTCGCCCGCGCGCACGGCGGCGAGCTTAACCTGCGTAACCTTGGCGAGGGCGGACTGGAAGCCGTGCTTACGCTGCCGCGCGAAGGCGTGCCGCAGCCAGAGGCGGCGACGATTGCCTCTGTGCCCGGAGTCGCATCAAGCGCGGCCACCGGCCGCCGCCATGGGCTCGCACCTTAGCCTTGCCGGCGCCAGGACACTTCGGTTCTCGTCAGTCGATCCGCGCAGTCGAGAGCTTCACGACTTTCTCGTACTTGTCGTAGTCTGATTTGAGGCGAGTCGCAAACTCCTCCGGGCTCATGGGCATCGGATCGAGCGTCTGCGTCGATAGCTTGGTCGCGACATCCGCATCGAGGAGCGCCTTTCTGAGCTCCGCATTGAGCTTGTCCACGACTGGGCGGGGGGTGCCGGCGGGAGCGAAGCAGGCGACCCACGCCGTGAACTCATAGCCTTTGACCGTCTCCGCGATCGCCGGCACGTCCGGGAACTGCTTCGTGCGCGTATCCGACGTCACCGCGATCGGACGCACCCGCTGCGCCTTGATGTGGTTGTAGAGCGAGCCGATCGTGGCGATCATCGCCTGCGTCTCGCCGGCTACGAGCGCTGTCCCCGAGGGTCCGCCGCCCTTGTAAGGCACGTGGACCATATCGAGTCCGGTCATCGATGCGAGGAGCGCCATCGTGAGATGCACGAAGCTGCCGTTGCCGGCGGAGCCGTAGATGACCTCGCCGGGACGCGCCTTCGCCAGCGCGATGAACTCCCGCGTCGTGCGAACGGGCAGCGAGGGGTGGACCACGAGCATGCCCACCTGTCTCGCAAGCGTCGTGATGCCAACGAAGTCCTTCAGCACATCGTAGGGCAGCTTCTTGTAGAGGTGCGCATTTGCGACATGCGTCGCGGACTGCACCATGAGCGTATAGCCGTCCGGCGGGCTGTTGGCGACGACTTCCGATCCGATCGTGCCGGCGGCGCCTCCGCGATTGTCGATCACGAACTGCTGCCCCAATTGCTCGCTCATCTTCTGAAAGACGATGCGGCCGACGACGTCATTCGAACCGCCTGGCGGGAACACGATTACGACACGCACCGGCTTCGCCGGGTACGTCTGCGGAGATGCGGCGCCGCTCGCGAGCAGCATGACCGCCGCGAAGGCCGCCGAAACGTATGCACTGCTCATAACGCTCCTCCAAAAAAAACCCGGCAATGCAGCCGGGTTGAACTCAGGACCCAGGGAGGCCGGGCTCCTGTTGCCATCGATCGAATAGACCGGCGACGCGGCGCAGTTCTTACAGCGTGCGCGGACAAAAAAGGCGCGGAAGTCTGTAGTGCACTCAAGACTTGTCCGTCCGCTCGAAGCGTAGGCTGCGAGTGGCAGTGAGAGGCCGGACTCGACCCTTCGAGTTCCGGACGTATCTTCAAGACCATTCGCACCGGAGAGATGAGCGACATGAGCACCAGAACCGTTTGCAGCATCGCGGTATCCGCAGCGCTGATTTCGGGTTGGTTCGTCAACACGGCCGCGGCGGCGCCGGATTATCCATCGAAACCGATCCGATGGATCGTGCCTTTCCCGCCGGGCGGCAGCAACGACGTGCTGGCGCGCTACCTGGGCACGCAGTTGACGGACAAGCTGCGCCAGCAAATCATCATCGACAACCGCGCTGGCGCGAACGGAATCATCGGGACGGAAATCGCGGCCAACGCGCCGAACGATGGCTATACGATGCTGATG
The DNA here is from genome assembly GCA_963808765.1 of uncultured beta proteobacterium. Taxonomy (GTDB): domain Bacteria; phylum Pseudomonadota; class Gammaproteobacteria; order Burkholderiales; family SG8-41; genus JAQGMV01. The sequence continues at coordinate 116,660 of CAWEHH010000029.1, read as the reverse complement.
GTGTCCACCTCGTACGTGATGAACGCGGCCGTTCGTCCTCTACCGTACGACGTCGTGAAATCATTCGATCCGGTTGCGACGATCGGTTCTTCGCCCAACTGCATCGTGGCTTCTCCGGCGTCCGGCATCACGTCGATTCCGGATCTCGTATCGCGCGCGAAAGCGGACCCTGGAAAGATCAATTATGCGTCGACGGGTATCGGTGGATTCAATCACTTCGGCGGCGAGCTGTTCAAGAAGATGGCACAGGTCGAGCTCGTTAACGTGCCGTACAAGGGCGGCGGACCAGCGATGACGGACGTGATGGCGGGGCAGGTCCCCATTATGTTCAGCTCGCTTACACAGGTGCTGCCGAACGTACGCACCGGTCGTTTGAAGCTGCTCGGCATCGGCGCGGACAAGAGAAGCCCGGTCGTCCCGGACATACCGACGATCTCCGAGGCGGGTGTGCCCGGATACGAGGTCTCCGTCTGGTGGGGCGTGGTCGTTCCGGCGGCCACGAAACCGGCGGCACTCACGACGCTTCGCGCCGCCATCGGGACGATTCTCGAGCAGCCGGAGACGCAGAAGCGCCTGGCCGCCGACGCTGCCGAGCCGGTGAACATGAAACCGGAGGAGATGCGCGCCATGATCCGGGCAGACGTTCGGAAATGGGCGGAGGTGGCCCGCGTCGCCGGCATCCGGTTGCCCGCAGTCGCTGCGGCGCGGTGAGGCGCTGAAGACCGTCGCCGCGCTCGCACCGTCAGTCAGGGCGCCGCGCCGGCGGTGACCGCGATCGGGTGCGATCCTGTGGGGCCTAGTTCACCATTGCCAGGAAAAACAAGTTGGCTCCGAGGTGATTGCAGTAAGCTCGACGGGCGCCAGAAGGCGCCCGTTTTTTATCACTGGGCTCGAAGGAGGAGGGCGGTCGCTCCCGTGAAGCTGCTTCTCGCGACATGCGCGTCGCTCCTCTTCGCTGCGTCGTGCCCGCTTCAAGCCACGGACTTCCCTTCAGGGCCCGTACACCTCATCGTGCCGTTTGCCGCGGGAGGCAGTTCCGACGTGCTCGCGCGCATCGTGAGCTCGCGTTTATCCGAGGTGTGGCGCCAGCCGGTGCTCGTCAAGAACGCTCCGGGCCATCCGACCGTCTCTGGCACGCAGGTCGTGGCGAGCGCGGAACCGGACGGACGTACTTTCCTGGTCGTAAACGCGACGCTCGCGATCAACGAAGCGTTGTACCGGCGCCTGCCCTATGATGCCCTGCGCAGTTTCACGCCGATATCGATCCTTGCGCGGCAGCATCTCGTAATCGTGGTGCCTGCAAGCTCTCCGGTCACCACTGTCAGGGATCTCATCGATGCGGCGCGTGTCGCTCGGGCGCCGGTTGCGTATGCCACGGCCGGTGCGGGAACGCTGGCGCATCTCGCCGGAGAGATGCTGAAGCTCATGACCTCCGTCAACTTCACTCATGTGCCCTCGAGAACCGTGGCGAACGCGCTCGACGAACTTACGACGAAGCACGTGTCGTGTGCGATCGTCCCGCTGGCGCGCGTGCTGCCCCATGTGAAGAGTCGGCAGGTGCGCGCGATCGCCGTCGCGGGGGGCGATCGGGCGACCGCTCTACCCGATGTGCCGACCGTGGGCGCGAGTGTCGCGGGCTATGACGTAAGCACGTGGACCGGTCTTCTCGCGCCCTATGGCGTGTCGGTTCCGCTCGTGCGCAAGTTGAACTCGGACGTGCAGGCGGTCCTGCGCATGCCGGATATGGTCGAGCTTCTCGCGAGCCTCGGTTACGAGCCGACGTCCAGCACGCCGGATGCGTTTCAGAATCGCCTGCGGGCGGACATCGAACGCTATTCCCGAATCGTGTTCGACGCCGGCATGCGCTTTCCGTAGGGGGCGGCGCTCGCCTCACACGTTCTCCTCAAGGCCTCGTATGTCTTGATGGAAATGCTAATCGGCGCCGGAATGCTCTCGTTCGCGGGGCCCCGCTGCTCCGCAGCCCCCGCTCACCGATTAGAATGCAACAGTTGGGTTTTGCGCAATTGATCGGCACACGCCCCTCGGCTGAGCGTGATCGGGTGTGTGCGATGGTTGCCGCACGTATTGTCGCGCCGCACACCAAGCTCGCTACCACGCGCTGGTGGCACACGAGCACGCTGGCGCAGGAGTTCGGTGTCGAGCACGTTGACGAGAACGCTTTGTATCAGGCGATGGATTGGCTGCTCGAGCGCCAGGGCGCGATCGAGCAGAAACTGGCCCAGCGTCACTTGAGCGAGGGCGCCAGGGTGCTCTATGACCTTTCCTCCAGCTACTTCGAGGGCCGGTGCTGCCCGTTGGCGAAACTCGGCCACAGTCGCGATGGCAAGAAGGGCAAGCGCCAGGTGAACTACGGGCTGCTCACCGACGCGCGGGGCTGCCCGGTGGCGGTGTCGGTGTTCGATGGGAACACGGCCGATTGCACGACCGTGCTGCCACAGGTGGAGCGCATTCAAGCCGATTTCGGCATCGCTAAGCTGGTGGTGGTAGGCGATCGCGGGATGATCTCGCAGAAGGCGATTGATCAGTTCAAGGTGCTGCCGGGGGTGGCTTGGATCACTGCGCTGAAGAGCGCCCAGATCCGTGCTGTGCTCGCCGAAGGCGGCCTGCAGTTGGGCCTGTTCGACGAGCGCAATCTGTGCGAGTTCACCCACCCCGACTACCCGGGCGAGCGGCTGGTCGCGTGTCGTAATCCGCAGCTTGCGCAATCGCGCGCTGCCAAGCGTGCCGAGTTGCTGAGGGCGACCGCTGCCGACCTGGATCAGGTGCGCACGATGGTCGAGCATAAAAAGCTTGTCGGCGCCGACAAGATCGGCCTGCGCGTAGGCCGGGTGGTCAACAAATACAAGGTCGCCAAGCACTTCGAGCTCACCATCGAGCAGGCGCGCTTCAGCTATCGCATTGACGAGCACAAGGTCGCTCAGGAGGCGGCGCTCGACGGCATTTACGTGCTGCGCACCCCGCTCGGTCCCCAGATCATCGATACGGCCGATATCGTGCGCAGCTACAAGTCATTGAGCCATGTGGAACGCGCCTTCCGATCCTTGAAGACCGTCGATCTGAAGGTGCGCCCCATCCACCACCGTCTGCCGGATCGCGTGCGCGCGCATATTCTGCTTTGCATGCTTGCCTACTACGTCGAGTGGCACATGCGCGAAGCCTGGCGTGGCATGCTGTTCGCCGACGAGGATCAAGCGGCCAAAGTGACACGCGATCCGGTGGCACCGGCCACGCGCTCAGAAGAGGCTGAGCACAAGGCGCATACCCATACCTTGAGCGACGGCACCTCGGCACACAGCTTCCGCACCCTGCTCGATGAACTCTCGACGATCGTGCGCAACACCTGCCGCGCCACCACCGATACCGATTCAGCCCGCGCGCCTACCTTCACGATCGTGACGCAGCCCAATGCAACCCAGCAGCGCGCACTCAAGCTGCTCGAGACGATCACCGTGTAGCCAAGCGCGTGTACCTCAGAAACCACACCTACAGAGGGAAAATGCGCGCTCAGCGGGCAAGAACTTCAGATTAGAGGTAGTTCTAACCTCGGTGTTTCCTCCGCGCACGGGGAACGTGCGCTTCAAGATCTGCAAGCAGGTATTCGGCCGCGGCACTGAACCGTCGATCGTCCCTGTAGGAGCGCGCCATCAACATGGCGCCTTCCAGCGCGCCCACGAAGACGCGTGCGCGCTCCTCGGGCTGTTCCTGAAAGTAGAGCTCGTCTCCACGGCGGCCCTCGTCGAGCACGGCGGCGAGCCAGGCCTCGTTCGAATCGAAGAAACGCCTGAGCTCCTCCTGCATTGCCTCGGGCAGCGTCGCGTACTCGGCCGCGAACATGCCGCACAGGCACATGCGGTCCTGCCGCATGACGCCGTCGTACAGGGCGACATAGCGGCGCAGTTTCTCGCGTGCGCCGCGCGATTGCTCGGCGATTTCGGCGAGCGCACGTCCAAAGACGAACTGATAGCGCACGATGAGCGCGCGGCCGAGATCGGCTTTCGAGCGGAAGTGGTAGTGCAGGCTCGCCTTCGTGACGGAGAGCTCCTCCGCGACGTCCGCGTAGCTGAAGCCGTTGAAGCCACGGGTTTGCGCGAGCCGCTCCGCGACGTCGAGTATTCGCTCCGCGGCAGACGCCTCTCTTGTCTCGGCCAAAATAATCCCGTCGTCCTTTTGTCCAGGTTGAGTTTTTACCTACTAGTAAGTATAACGCAAATGCGGCTCCGCGCTTCCGGTGCGGGTGTGACCGGGGGAAAGAATGAGCCGATACGTCGCCATCACTCATGGAGCATGGTATGGACACTCGAGCCCAAGCAACCGAGCACAAGACATTTACGAGGCCTGACGAAGTGCGGGAGTTTCCCAATGGCAAGGCAGAAATCGTCCGCGTGGGTGGGGCGGAGGTGGGGCGCCTCGTCTTCCAGCCGGGCTGGCGCTGGTCGCACGACGTGAAACCGCTCGCGAAGACAGCGAGTTGCGAAGCCCCGCACTTTCAGTATCACGTTGCGGGGAAGCTTGCGATCCGGATGGACGATGGGACCGAATTCGTCGCCGGTCCTGGCGACATCACCTCGCTCCCCAGAGGGCACGATGCGTGGGTGGTAGGCGACGAACCGGTAATCGTGGTCGACTGGTACGGCGCGTCGAATTACGCGAAGAAGGCCTGAACCGTCTACGCACATCTAAGGAGGCCCCATGCCACGCAAATACATCGATTGCCGCGAATACCCGAGCGAAATGAAGTGCACGCTCGCGCTGAGTGCCGACAGCGAGGACGAGCTTCTCGAGGCAGCGGTTCAGCATGCCGTCGCGGTGCACGGCCACGAGGACACCGCGGCGTTCAGGCAGCAGCTACGCCAGCTCTTCAAAGCCGGCAGCCCTCCGGGGTAACGCGGCGCTCGCTTCCGGCTCGGGCCTCGCCGCGCTGGAACAGAGGGACACGAATCAATGGTGTCCCTCCGTTACCTCCCTTCCTTATCTGGCTGCGGCGCGCGATGGTCACGGATGGCCAGGTGTTACTCTGGCTGCTATGTCTACGCGACCGGGTCGGGCGATCTTCCGACCGTGCGCTGGCGAGTCGCGTAGACCTTCACACCCTTCAGCGGCTCTCGGGCTGGGCGGCTCCCGCTCGCCAGGGGCACCCGTGTGCGTGTCGGCGTTTCACTTCTTGGCTTTATCGTCCTTCGCCTTGGCGTCCTTCGCCGCGGGCTTGTCTTTCACGTCGATGCTCGTCGCCGTCATCCGATACTGGACCGTCACGCGGGAACCCTTCTTCAGGTCTCCGCTCACTTTCGTGTCCTTGTCGCGGGCGATCTCCCACTTCTCCTTGTCCTTCTCCACGACGATCTTGTTATCGGTCACTTCCAGAACGGGGCCGGTGACCTGATACGCCATCGCTGTCGTCGATGCGAAGATCAACGCCGCGGCCGCTATGCTGCATCTCATGAACGCCTCCTTCGTGGTGATGGAGACGACACGATAGGCACTCGCGGCGCGCGCAGCAAGAGGTCCCGATCCCGGGCTCATGGCTGAACCGCCACAGGCGCGACGACGCTCAGCGGTCCCGCGCAGTCGGAGTGAGCAGCGTTTCTCTGCGCTCGCCTTGTCGAAGGTAGACCACTTTAGCGGGCGCGCCGGGCTTCAGCGTGTCGATCGCGTAGGTGTAGTCGTAGATGTTGGCGATCGACTGGCCGGCGAGCTCGACGATGAGATCGCCTTTCTGCAATCCCGCCTTGTCGGCAGGGCCGCCGCCCACGACGCCCCCGACCAGCAGGCCTTTCGAGTCCGCGGCGTAGTCCGGAATCGTGCCCGTGAAAATGCGCACGCCCGCGCGGCGTCCTCTCATGGGCGCCTGCTCCTCGACTTTGACGAAGGCGGGCGCCGTGTCGAGGCTCCCTACGCGCGCGGTGATCGCCGCGGCGAAACCGGTCAGGCGTTCCAGATCGGGGTAGTTGATCTTGTCGGCGGTGTCGCTCGGCCGGTGGTAATCCGTATGCGCACCCGTGAAGAAGTTCAACGTGGGCACGTTCGCCTGGTTGAAGCTCGCCACGTCCGTCGGCTGGTACGGGCTTGCCTGGAGAACCAGCTCGAACGCTGAAGCCTTGTTCGCCTCGCCCAGGATCTCGGGCCATACGCTACTCGTTCCGGTCGCCTGCACGATCAGCCGATTGTTCTGCATGCGTCCGACCATGTCGAAGTTGAGATAGGCGGCCATGCGCTCCATCGGAACGGGCGGCTCACGAACGAAAGCGGCCGAGCCCAGGAGACCGATCTCCTCGCCCGACCACAACGCGAGAAGAACGTGGCGTCGGCGCGGCTGCGATGCGAGCTTCTCGGCGATCGAAAGCACGGCCGCGACTCCCGAAGCATTGTCGTCCGCGCCGAAGTGAACGTGTTGATGCTCGTTCTTGTCGGCGAGCGAATTGCCGACTTGTCCGCGACCGAGGTGGTCGTAGTGGGCGCCGAGCGCGATCCATGGCTTGTCCATGCCGCCGGTGTCCGTCGTCGCCGGAAGGTACGCAACGACGTTGGCGGCCGTGCGCTTTTCGCGGACGACGGATGCGCTCACGTTCACCGTAATGCCCGGCAGTTCCCAGCCGGCTCCCGGCTCGCCCGAATCGAGCGCGCGCTGTGCGTCTTCAAGCGTGTGCGGCGACGAGGCGAATAGGGACTGCGCGACCTTCGCCCCGATGCTGACTGCCGGAATGCCCGAGCCCGCAATGGCGGTATCGAAGGCCATCGGAACGACGGCGCCTGCATTGGGCGAGCGCGGGCCGGCAACGACCAGCAGGGCTTTCGCCCCCCGCTGCCGCGCGGCGGTCGCCTTGAAGCGCAAGTCCGAATAGCGCGCGAGCACGCTGCCGCGTTTGCGATCGGCGTTCTCGGGAAAGTAGCGCAGCACGACGACGATCTTGTCTTTCACGTCGAGCGCCGCATAGCTGTCGTAACCGAGCTCCTGATTGGCGGGCACGACGATGCCGTATCCGGCAAATACCACCGGACCCGAGACCGTCGCTTCGTCGGAGAAAGAAAGCGCCTGAACGTCCCCGCGCGAAGTGAACCGTGTCGCGCCGCCAGCGCCTCCGGAAGACACGCCGATCGTGGACCCGCCGTCGCGCGCGCCTGCCGCGAACTCGAAGGGCAGCCGGTAATCGGGCATGTCGGGCAGCGGCCGCGCTCCGATGCGTTTCAGTTCGGAGATGATGTAGTCAGCGGCCCGCTGTTCGCCGATGGTCCCGGTGGCGCGTCCTTCGGTCGCATCGGAGGCGAGCGCCATCACGTGCCTGCGGGTGGAAGATGCGTCGCTGCGCGCGATGTCGGTCGCGCACGCACCGAGCAGGACCGAGACGAGCGCGGCGAGCCACAACGAAGTCATGGTTCGCGCGATTTCTCCAATTCCGCCCTGGCAGGATCGAACGGGGGGCGGCGCGACTTCCGGGAGTGCGCAATCGGGCACGGACTTCAACGCCCATTACTCCTGCGCGCGGGGGCCTTCTTCAAAGCTTCCAGCGCCTTCGTGTGATTCCAATCGCCGATGAAAATCTGCCCCGCGCCCGCCCCGGAGCGGCTCGACGTCCACGCGATGCGCTTGCCGTCCGGCGAGGGCACGGGCAGGCCGTCGAACCCGGGCGAGTAGGTGACGCGCACCGGTTCCTTCGCGCCTTCGACATCGACGATGAAGACCTCGAAATTGTCGTGGCCGAGCTTGTTCGAGGCGAACAGGATGTACTGTCCGGAAGGGTGCTCGTAGGGCGCCCAGCTCACCGATGCGAAGTCGGTGATGCGCTTCACGTCGCTGCCGTCGATCCTCATCGTGTAGATGTCGGCCGTGCGCCCGCTCGCATCGAAGCGGCGCCATACGATGCGTTTGCCGTCGTGCGTGAAGAACGGGCCGCCGTCGTACCCCGGTGTATGCGTAAGCCGCCTCTGATCGCTGCCGTCGGAGCGCATGATGTAGAGCTCCGCGAAGTGGCTCGGGTCCTTCTCCAGCCGTTTTTTCTCCTCTTCGTCGAGTGCCCCGTAAGCGTCGCGCGTGGACGAGAAGACGATCCATCGGCCGTCGGGCGAGTACGCGGCTTCGGCGTCGTACCCGCGTGCATTCGTCACGCGCTTCAGCGCGCCGGTGCCCTCGCTGTAGACGTAGATGTCCATCTCCGGATCGAAATCCCACGCGTAGCGCCGCTGCGTGCCCGAGGCGCGAGTCGCAAGCTCGTCTTCCTGAAGCTTCTTCGATTGCGGATCGGCGTGCGTCGAGGCGAACAGGATTTCGTCGCTGCCCGGACGGAAGAAGGCGCACGTCGTCTTGCCGGTGCCCGGAGAAATCCGCTTCGTCTGTCCGCTCGCCAGTTCGACGACGTAGATCTGGTAGAACGGATTGCCCGGCTCGCGCTCGCTCTGAAAAACGATGCGCTTACCGTCCGGTGACCAGTAGCCTTCACCCGCGCGCCGGCCTTCGAGCGTCAAGCGGCTCGCCTGTGTGATGAAATCCTGCTCTTCGTAAGTGGGCGCTCCGGTTTGCTGCGAGACGGCGGAAAGAGCGCCTGCCGCGAGCACGCCCGCGAGTGCGAGGGTCGCCAACCGATTCATCGTGAATGTTGTCCGTGCCATGGGGGCGCCGCTATCGTACACGACCGCGCGGCCCGGAGGAGCGATCGTTCCGAGCCATCGGTTCCACTACACTAACGCCAGCGTATCGCGCTCATTGACAAGAGGGATTGCCATGCCGCTCAAGTATCCGCTCGTACACGTCGACGACGTCATGCCCGAGAACATGAAGAAAGGAGAAGGCTGGGCCATCTCCGAGTTCCGGCTCCCGATCACGGGCAAGGACGGAAGCTCCACGACGATATTCCATTCGATCTTTCGTCCCGGCTCGACGCATGCCAAACACCTTCACAGCAAATGCGACGAGATCGCCGTCTACCTGAAGGGACACGGCACGGTCGGACAGGGCAGCGAGCGCACCGAAGTGCGCCCTGGCCACTGTCGCGTGATGCCGAAAGGCGTGGAACACTTCTTCCACAACGAGACGAAAGACGAGGAGGGGCTCGTCATCGGCTTCTACGTCGGCGCGAAGAGCGTTCCGGAAACCGGCTACGAGTTCCGCGGCCACGTGACGGAAGCCGACTTGAAGATGCCTCGCACGGACAAGTTCGGCGAAGGGATCCTGGTCAACGTCGAAGACGTGAAGCCTCTGCACATGGACGTGAAGGACGGCTGGAGCATCACCGATTTCCGCATGCCGATCGGTCGTCACAACGGCAGCTCGACGGCGCTCTTCTGGGCGAAGTTCATGCCGGGTTCGATTCACAGGAAGCATCGTCACGACAACTGTGAAGAGCTCTACTACGTGATCCGCGGCCACGGCATCGCGGGCGCGGGACCCGACCGGGCCGAGGTGCGTGGCGGGCATGTCCACTACATTCCCAAAGGCGTCGAGCACTTCATGTACAACGCGAGCAAGACCGAGCCGCTGGAGGTGATCGGCATCTACATCGGAGCGGGCAGCGTTGAAGAGACGGGCTACGTCTACACGGGCGACGTGACCGAGGCGGATTTGCAGCTCTCGACGGCCTGATCGCAACGGTGCGGCACGCTTCGTCCGGCTGCCGCCAAGAGCGGCGCATGCGAGCGTTTCCTCCCCGTGAAGCGTAACGACGACTGACGATGATCGAAGCCGCAGAGCCGTGGCGAATCGCAGTGGACGGCACGGAGACGTCTGCTCTTTTCGAACGCGCCCCGGGCGACGGTCCGCTCTTCGTCTGCGCACACGGGGCGGGCGGGCACATGCGCGATCGCAACATGAACGCTTTGTCCGAGGCGCTGCGCGAACGCGGTGTCGGCATGGTTCGCTTCAACTTTCCGTATTCCGAGCAAGGCTCCCGGCGGCCCGATCCGATGCCGCGTCTGGAACGCTGCATGAGCGCCCTCATCGACCATGTTCGGCGCGTGGTCGACCCGCGGGTGCTGTTCATCGGCGGGCGATCGATGGGTGGGCGCACCGGCTCGATGCTCGCAGCGGCCGGCGTGAAATGCGATGGAGTGCTGCTGTTCGCGTATCCGCTGCATCCCGCCGGACAGCCGGAGAAGTTGCGCGATGCGCATCTGCCGAAGATCACCCCGCCGGTCTTGTGCTTCAACGGCACGCGCGACGCCCTGTGCCGTCGCGACCTCATGGATGCTACGCTCGCGAGCCTGGGGCCTCACTGGACGATGCACTGGATCGAAGGCGCCGATCACGGCTTTCGCGTACTCAAGTCCTCCGGAAGGACCGACGCCGGGGTGATGGCGGAGATCGCCGATGCGGTCGGGAAGTGGCTGGCAGAGCTGCGCTGATCGTCGCGCATTGCCGGTTGGCCGGCACTCTTTGCCAGCTTGCGTAGCACTTACCCGCCACAGGCTTAGAATTCTTCGATGATCTCCGTCCTCTCGCTGCTCGAAACACGCGTCCTCGGTGTGCTCATCGAAAAGGAGCGTACCGTGCCGGACAGTTATCCCCTGACGCTCAACGCGCTCGTTTCCGGCTGCAATCAGAAGACGAGCCGCGATCCGATCATCACGGCGACCGAGAGCGAAGTGCAGACGACTGTCGACAGTCTGAAGTCGATGTCGCTCGTGATCGAATCGAGCGGCGGCCGCGTCGCCCGTTACAGTCACAACTTCGAACGTGTGTTCCAGGTGCCGAGGCAGGCGAGTGCGCTGCTCGCGGTGCTGATGCTGCGCGGTCCTCAGACGATCGGTGAGCTCCGCATCAACTGCGAGCGCCTGCATGCGTTTGCGGACATCTCGTCGGTCGAGGCGTTCCTGACCGAGCTCTCGGAACGGCCTGCCGCCCCGCTTGTCGTGGAACTCGCTCGCCAGCCTGGAGCACGGGAGAATCGCTGGATGCATCTGCTATTGGGGGCGACGCATCCCGAGGCTGCCGCGAGTGTTGCTCCGGACGCCGGCTACGACGTCGGTCTGAGCGAAGTGGCCGCGCTGAAGGCGAACGTAGCGCGGCTCGAGAAAGAAGTTGCGGAACTGAAGGTTGTGATCGCCAGGATCTGCACGGAGCTCGGTATCGCTCGATAAACGAGCCCGAGCCCCGTGCAAGCCTACGACGACGAACTGCACAACCGCCCTGATCAGACGCCGGTGTTTTGCGGTCGAGATCAGCGTTTGTTGGTTATGCGCTCCCAACCGTGACGCACCGCCGCTTTGAAGCGTTCCCATGTGCCGCCCGGGTAACGCGTGTCCCAGTCACGGCGCGCGTCCATCTCGATATCGTTCCAGTCGCGGTTGCGGTAACGTTCGTCGGAGGCGAGTGTCGACCCATACTGATAGGCCGGCCGGTACTCGTCGTATGCCCCGCCCGCCCTGCCGTAGTTCGCTTGCCAGTGGCTGCGGTAATCGGTGTCGTAGTCGGCATAGGCGCTTACCGTGGCGCCGCTACCGGACATGACGCCTGTGCTCCGCGTGCGATCGGACATGCCGCCACTGCTGTCCGAACGGAAGCCGGTGCTGCCGGACTGCTGTGCGTCCAGGTTCTCGACGTCGACGTCTGTGGTCCGAACCGTGTCGTTGACCGACTCGACGCGCTCCGTCGTCTCCTTTCCGACCACCACTTCTTCGACCACGCGCGCCTTCTTCGCGACGACCGCCTCTTCGACTGATTCGCGCACCTCGATCGTGCCTTCCTTGAACGCGGCGAGATCGGCTTCCGTCGCGGGCCGATCCACCGGGCGGCGCTCGACTCTCGCATGCTCCTCGCGCAACCGGATCTTTTCTTCGACGGGCTTCTCGGTCATGTGGGCGTAGATTCTCACCCCGCCGCGGTCGCGCCGCCGTTTACCGACCTCAAGCTCTTCGTTGACGACCGGAATGACCTTCTCGTCGGTGCGGCCGAAGTCCCTCGACTCGCGCGAGCCGGTCCCGGCCACTGATCCCGCCCAGCCCGTATCACGCCACTCGTTCGCGCGTTCGTCCATGTCGACGGCGCCGCATGCATGGAGGATATCCGCTGCGCGGTCGGCATCTTCTTCGGTCGCCGCGTCCACTGTGACCACGGCGCCGCCGCGGCGGACAGCTTCGGAGTAGTAAGTCAGGTCGTCGCGCGCATCATCCCCGCCGAACAACCGGCTGAAGAAATTGCTGATCCGGTCGCCGATGCCGTCGTTTTCGTGCCGCGCGCTTCGCGTGGCCGTCCCGGACGAGGCGGTGGCGGTTGCAGGCGTGTTGCTCGCAATATCGATCCTGTCTCGGCCGATGCCGGCGCTGACGAGGTCGGTTACAGCACGTTCAGCTTCAGAGTAGTTATCGAATAGTGCCACTACGGTGTTGTCGGCCATGTTGGTTACCTTTCAGGCAAAGTTGCTTGCGTCCGGTTCATGGTTTCCTCGCTTCTTGCCGGGGCCGGCAATTAACGCAGTTTCCGCAGAACCTCTTCATGGTGTCGGCGTTTCTCATCCAGCAAAGACTCTGACGAGCCTTCGGCGAAGCTTCCCGAGCCGGCGTCCGCCGGCACTGTGCGCGGCTCGGGATCTCCGATGCGTTCCACGGTCGCATGCTCGCGGCGCAGAGTGACGCGCTGCGGCGCATGGAGCTCGCGCCGGCGGCGTGTGATGCGGATTTCTTCTTTCAGCACGAGCCGCTTCTCGACGACGAGGACCTCCTCGAGGATCGGCACGATCATCGTGTCGCCTTCGTAGCGCACGGCGACAGGACCATCGACCGGGCGATCGACCGCGACGCGCTCGACCTCCACTTCTTCCTTCGTGAGCGGCTCGTCCACTGACGCTTCGCGTTCCTCGACCGTCTTGCGCACACGCACACCGCCGCCAGTCTCGACGCGGCGGGTGCCAACATCGAGCCTCTCTTCGAGCACGGGGATCACCGCCTCTTCCCGGTTCGTGTGAAGATCGGTCGCCGCGCAAGCGGATTCCGTGTTCGTCGCGATGGATTCGTTGCGGTGAGTCGAGCGCGTAGGGTTCATCGTGCATCCTGGTGTGTCGACGGTGCTCACGGGAACTCGGTCGTGCAAGCATCGGAACTACGCTCCTTACTGGCAACTAGAGTGCCCGAACTTTCGTAGCAGGCTATATCGTCAGACTCTCAACAACGCTCGACGCATGCACGCATGAAGGCCGCCGCATGCCGCTTGAAAGTGACATTCCCGGGGTCGCAAATGCTTCGGCACGGGCGTTGCACTCGCGTCATCCATTTTCCGACGGCGAGGGGTGCATCATGTCCAAGGCAGTGTTCTGCATTGCGAAGTCCGAAGTGGTCGCACGAGACATCGTGGATAAGCTCAAGGTGATGGGTTTCTCGGGCGACGACATCTCCGTGCTCCTGCCGGATCGGTCGGGCACACGCGACTTTGCGTACGAGCAACACACCAAAGCGCCGGAGGGCGCGACGGCCGGCGGCGTGGTAGGTGCGAGCGCAGGCGGCGTGCTGGGTTGGCTGGCGGGTTTGGGCACCCTCGCGATCCCGGGGGTCGGGCCGTTCCTTGCCGTCGGTCCGCTCATGGCGGCGCTGGCGGGTGTCGCGATCGGAGGCGCAACAGGCGGACTGATCGGCGCCCTCATCGGCATGGGGATCCCGGAGTACGAAGCGAAGCGTTACGAAGGCAAGCTGCGCGAAGGCAACATCCTCATTTCGGTGCATACCGAGGATGCCCGGCAGCGTGCGCGTGCGAAGGACGTCTTCGAAGTGGCCGGCGCAGAGGACATCTCGTACACCGGTGAAGCAACCGTGCCCAAAGAAAGCGCGGCGTGAGGCTCGGGTAGGCGTACGCGCAAGAAGGTGGCGTGGCGCCGGGCGCACTGCATTGGCGCATCCGTTTTGGGTGACGCCAATTCTCGGGATCTGAGCGGCCTCGTCGCTCAGGAGTGATGTAACCCCACTTTTGTTTGCGCTTGCGGCATCCGGCTTATACTGCTTGATGGGCGAAGGCCCTCGACCCTCATTGCATGAGCGAGCCCGATGAAACTCTACTACCACCCCGTATCGACGACATGTCGGCCCATCCTGCAGTTCGCCGCTGAGAACGGCATCACTTTCGATCTTCAGGTCGTCGATCTCTTCAAGGGGGAGCACTTGCAGGAGCCCTATTGCGCAGTGAACCCGAGCCGCTGCGTTCCGGTGCTGGAAGACGGTGATTTCCGGCTCGCCGAGAGTTCGGCGATTCTGAAGTTCCTCGCTGACACCGTGCGCTCGCCGCAGTATCCGTCCGACCTGCGACAGCGCGCGCGGGTGAACGAGCGTATGGACTGGTTCAACACGGGGTTCTATCGCGATCTCGGCTATGGCCTCATCTATCCGCAAGTGCTGCCGCATCTGAAGTTGCCGGACCCCGGGGTGCAGAAAGCGGTGATGGAAGCGGCACGCGGCCGCGCGAAGAACTGGCTCACGGTGCTGGACGCGAACATCATCGGTTCCGGTCGCGACTACGTGTGCGGTAACGAAATCACCATCGCGGATTTCTTCGGTGCCGCCATGCTCACGGTGGGCGAAGTGGTTCGCCTGGACTACTCGGCTTACCCGAATGTCGTTCGCTGGCTCGGAAAGATGAAGGCGCGTCCGAGCTGGGACAAGGTGAACGAGGCGTTCTACGCGTACTTCGTCGCGCCGTTCAAGGACACGCCGTTCGAAGGGTTGTAACGGCCTGACGCGGGGGCCTGTACGCGCAAGCCCGTCAGCAAGTCGCACGCAGACCAGGAGATCCCATGCGAATCGGCATCCTTACGAGCGGTGGGGACGCACCCGGAATGAACGCAGCCGTACGTGCGGCCGCCCGCGCCGCGCTCGCGCAAGGTTGGGAAGTCGCCGGAGTTCGTAACGGCTACGCGGGACTTCTCGCGAACACGATCGATCCCCTGCATGCGCGTGACGTCGGCGGCATCATCCAGCGCGGCGGCACGGTGCTCGGCAGCGCGCGATCGCCCGAGTTCCAGATGGACACGGGAATCGCGCTTGCACTGCGCAACCTCCGCTCGCGCGCGATCGATGCGCTCATCGTGATCGGCGGCAACGGATCGCAGAGCGGTTCCTACCGCCTCCAGCAGGCGGGCTTTCCGGTGGTGGGCATTGCATCGACCATCGACAACGATTTGTGTGGGAGCGACATCACGATCGGCGTCGATACGGCCGTGAACCTTACGCTGGAAGCCGTCGACCGCCTGCGCACGACGGCGTCGTCGCACCAGCGCGCGTTTGTGGTCGAGACCATGGGACGCAACTGCGGTTACATCGCGCTCATCACCGGAATCGCCGGCGGCGCCGAGGTGATCGTCACGCCCGAAGCCGACGTGGAGCCGCAGGAAGTCGTGGCGCGGCTCTCGGCAGCGTATCAGAGAGGCAAGACGCACGCGATCGTCGTCGTGGCCGAAGGCGCCAAGTACGGCGCGAACGCGATGATGGAATATTTTCGGGAACATCGGGACACCATCGGCTTCGGCCTTCGCCTGACGACACTCGGCCACGTCGTGCGCGGTGGAGTACCCGACAGCCGCCGATCGCGTGCTCGCGACGCGCCTCGGCGCCGGAGCGGTGGAGCGTATCGCACGCGGAGAGAGCGGTGTGCTGATGGGAACGCTGCGCAATTCCATCGAGGCGACGCCGCTCGCCGAGATCGCCGGCAAGACGAAGCCGATCGATCTTTCCCTGGTCGAGTTGGCGCGCGTGCTGGCGCAGTAGGAGGCGCTCGCGACAGTATCTTCCTCAGGGTAGGCTGTTGTATGATCGGCGCTGCGGCCAAGAACGCCTGAATCGCAAGACGCCCGCCGCTCCACCGCTACCAAAGGGAACTCATGGAATTCGATATGGCCGCTCCGGGCTTCGAGCGCATCCTGCCTCGAGACTCGGAGCTCGAAGTGATCGCGCACGACCTTTACTTCGGCGAAGGTCCCGTGTGGAACAAACGCACCGGAGAGTTGTTCTGGGTCGACATCATCGGCGACACGATCTGGAAGCGCACACCGGGCGGCGCGCGTCAGGTCGTCATGCGGCCGAGCTACAAAGCCGACGGCATGACGTTCGACAAGGAAGGACGCCTCCTCGTCGCGGGCTGGAGCTGGCGTCGCGTGTGGCGCATGGAGCTCGACGGCACGATCACGACGCTGTGTTCGCAGTGGGACGGCAAGAAGCTCAACACGCCGAACGACATCGTGGTGAAGTCTGACGGCAGCATCTATTTCACCGATCCTTCAGGCGCGCTCTTCAACGTGCAGATGCACGGGGAAGACGTGCAGCGGTATCTCGACTTCCATGGTGTCTTCAGGATCTCGCCGTCGGGCGAGACGACGCTCGCCATCGAGGACTGCGTCTACCCGAACGGGCTTGCATTCTCGCCGGACGAATCGCTTTTCTACGTGAACGACACGCGGCAGAACCTCATCCGCGTGTGGGACGTGCAGCCGGACGGGACCGTAAAGAATCCGCGTCTCTTTCATAAGCTCGTGGGACCCGAGCCCGGCGTGGCGGACGGCATGAAGGTCGACATCGAAGGCAACGTCTACTGCACGGGCCCGGCGGGTGTTCACGTCATCGCGCCGGACGGTTCCCTGCTCGGCCGCATCAAGGTGCCGGGGCACGCGACGAACATGGGCTTCGGCGATGCGGACTGGAAAGGTCTCTACATCACGACGCTCTCTTCGGTTTTCCGCGTGCGGCTCGGCGTGGCCGGCATCGCCGTCTGGTAGAGAAAGAAACTCATGAACTGGACATTCGAACGCGTTCACGGCCCGCTTGGCCGGCCGATCGGCGGCCTCGCCTGGGACGGCGAAGGCATGCTCTTCTCCGACATCAACGACGGCGTGATCCTGCGCTACGAGCCGGGTAAGAAGCGCGTCACCACCGCCCGCAAGTACACGAATCGGATCAACGGCCTTGCGTTCGGAGCGGACGGCGTGCTCAATGCGTGTCAGGAAGGCTCCCGGCGCATCGTGCGACTGCTGGCGGACGGCTCCGCGATGGTGCCTGCGACGCAGCTCGACGGACGCAATCACAACAATCCGTGCATGCTCGCGATCGACGGTCACGGCCGCATCTGGTTCAGCGATCCGCACCATCCGCTGCCCGCGGCGGGGCCGCATCTGTTTTCGCTGCTCGAACATCAGTCGGTGCTGCGGCTCGAAAGCGGCGCGCGGCCGCAAAGCCACTGGCATCTCGAGCGCATGACGTTCGACACGAAATCGCCGCGCGGCGTCGCTCTGTCTCCCGACGGGAAGACGCTCTATGTCGCCGAGACCGACAACACGCCCGGCGGCGTGCGTGAGCTGCGTGCATATCCAATCCTGGAAGACGGCACGCTGGCCGCGTATATCGTGCTGCATACGTTCGGTGCGGACCGGCGCGGCGTGCATCGTGGCATCGAAGGCCTGTGCGTGGACAGCGCAGGGAACATCCTTGCGTGTGCCGGCTGGCGGCGCAGTGGTCCCGGTCCGCTTGTCTACGTGTTCGCGCCGAGCGGCGCGATCGTCGAGACGCACGAGATTCCCGGCGACGTGCCGCTCAACTGCGCGTTCGGCGATGCGGACTTCGGCTCCCTTTACGTCAGCACTGCCGGCGGAGAGCTCTTCCGCGCGCAGTCCGTCGGCCGCACGGGTCACCACCTCACGCGGTAGGCGTCTTCATCCCGAGGAACGGTCGCTCTCGCAAAATCTGATCTACATCAAATGGCCTCTTGCGTCGGCTGATAGTCTGAGCGTGCTCGATCCTTCTTCCGACAGCGGAGCAGGCCATGCGCAGGCAATGGGAGTTCAGCGGTGCAAGTGAAGGCTGGTACTGGCGTGCGACCGATGTGATCACCGGCGCCCTGGTCCAGCATGCCCAATCCTGCTTCAGGACACTGTTCGAGTGCCTCAGAGATGCCGAGGTGCACGGCTACGAGCGTTCCGCAGACGACAAGCACGCGTACCGCATCGGCCGGCTGCCGTACACGGCATCGAACGCTGCGGTAGCGCGTGCGTGCGACGCGGCATGAAGACCTGAAAGCGGAGCATCTCCGCGTCGAGTGATGCGCGAGTAAAAAGCTAGCTCCGCCCCGGATACCACGCCGTCGGCGCGAGCGCCTGCTCATCGCTCAATACCTCCAGCACCACGGGACGGTTCAGTCCGAGCGCGTGCTGGATCGCATCTTTTAGCTCTCCGGGTTTCTCGATGCGCATCCCCACGCAGCCAAGCGATTCGGCCGCCTGCGCGAAGTTGACCGCCTTGTCGAAGCGCCAGATGTCGTCCCCATCGGTCGTCCCGCCTGCCGAAGATGGCATCGACGATCGGGATCTCCTGGTTGAGCCCCACGTTGTTGTTCACGATGAACACGACGTTGATGCCGTAGCGCGCCGCCGTTTCGAGCTCCGCGAGGTGGTAGTACGCGCCGCCGTCACCGGTGAAGCAGATGACGGGACGGTCGGGCAGGGCGCATTTCACGCCGATTGCGCCCGGCAATCCCCAGCCGAGCGAGCCCGCACAGCGGATATAGCGCTGGCCCGGTTTCGTGAGCTCGACCATGCCGCCGGTCCACATCCCGGCGTGACCCGTATCGGAAACGACCACGCCGTTCGCCGGCAGCACTTCCGAGAGCGCCCCGCAGATGCGCTCGGGGCGAATCGGCACCGCATCGGACGTGCGCATGCGATCCGTTTCCTTCCGCCAGTCGTCGACGAGTTGCGTGACGCGTCCGGTCCACGCCTTTGCCGCATCGGCAGGCTTGCGCTCGACGACCTCGATCAGCCGTTGCAGCGTGACCTTCGCGTCTCCGAGGATCGATACCGTGTTCGGATAGTTCCTGCCGAGCTCGGAGGCTTCGATGTCGAGTTGAATGACGGCCGTGCCGCGCGGCGGCACCCGCCAGTCGTGCGTCACGTGGCCACCCCCCGGGGAGCCGGCGAAGAACACGAGGTCGGCTTCGCACACGGCGCGGTTGGCGCACGTGCGGGAGTAGGTGCCGACGACACCCACCGAGAGCGGATGGTTGTCCAGTATGGTGCCCTTGCCGTTGAGCGAGGTGGCAACGGGAATCTGGAGCTTCTCCGCGAGCTGGACGAGCTCGCTGTGCGCGCCCGACGCGGCGACACCGCCCCCCGCGACGATGATCGGCTTCTTCGCCTTGGCGAGCAGCTCGGCGGCTTTCCGCACGCGCGCCATCTCAGGCTCCGGCCGGAACGGAGGCACTGACCCGAACTCGGCCTCGACGAGGGGATCGAAGTCGTGTTCGGTCGGAGCGAGGTCGCCCTGTTTGTTGCGCAGGCGTAGATGCACCGGCCCGGGCGAGCCGGACGTCGCGAAACGAAACGCCTGTCTGAGCAGGTCGGGCAGACGTGTTTCATCGTCGACCTGCGCGTTGAACTTCGTCAGGCAGTCGAATTGGGAGAAGTCTTCCAGCTCCTGATACGCATGGCGGTAGCGAGAATTCACCGTCGAACCTCCGGTGATCGCGATGAGCGGCACGCGGGCGAGATACGCATCCTTCAGTCCAGCACAGAGGTTGGATGCGCCGATCTGCTGCGCGAGACACAGACCCGGCCGGCCGCTTGCGCGGGCGTAGCCGTCGGCCATGTACGCCGCGGCTTTCTCTCCGTGCGTCATGACGCGCTTCAGGCCGAGCGTCTGCATCTCCTGCAGCGCCTTCATGAGGATCGTCGGCACGAAGAAAGCGTGCGTGACGCCATAACCCTTCATCATCCCGGCAAACAGCTTCGAACCGCTCATCTTCGGCATTTCACGATCCTCCTATCCGGTCCTACCGCCCCACCCACCCGCCGTGCACCGGATAGTGCGAGCAGATGAATTCCAGATACGCCGGACGGCCTTTCGCGTTCTCGTCGAGCGCGCGCTTCAGTGCCGGGATGATCTCGGCCGGCTCCTTCACGTCTTCGGCGTGAAACCCCACCGCGCGCGCCATCGACGCCATGCACGCCGTGCCATGGTCGGACACTTTCCACGTGAACGGATCATGCCCCTCGCCCCAGAAGCCGGGGCCGTAGCCCGAGTAGCCGCCGTTGTTGATGTGGATCGTCGTGATGCCGATCTTGTAGCGTGCGATGGCTTCGAAGCTCCCCATCATGTAGCACACGCCGGCGTCGCCCGTGATGTTCACGCATTGCCGTTCGGGATAGGCGAGCTTCGCCCCGACCGCGCCGGCGAGACTGAAGCCGAGCGTGGAAACATTGCCCCAACCGAGGTGACCACGCGGAATCTGCGCTTCGTAAACCGTGCTCGTCTGGTCGCGCGTGTTACCGGAATCCGCCGTGACGAACGACGCCTTCGGATCGAGCACCTTCATGAGATCGCCGATCACGCGATAGGGATTGATCGGCGTGTCCTTCGACTCCATCTGCGGCCGGAACTTCCCGAGAAACTCCTTGCGCTGCGCGCTGATCTCTTCGAGGACGTCCGGCTTCTTGCGCGGGCCGCCGGCCTGCTTCGAGAACTCGTCGATCAGCGCCTGAAGCGTGAACTTGGCGTCGCCGATCACGGCATGCTTCGTCTCGTAGCTGCGATTGATGTCGAGCGTATCGACGGTGCATTGAACGATCGTCTTCTTCTCCGGGTCCGGCACCGAGTGACTGAAGCGATTCGGAAAGAGGCTCGACCCGATGGAAAACAGAACGTCGCACTTGTTGAGGAAGTGCGCCGAGTGTGAGCCGCGAACACCCACCGAGAGCGGATGGTTCTCGGGGAAGGTGCCTTTTGCCTTGAGCGTCGTCAGCACCGGCACCTGCGCCATTTCGGCAAACTTCAGCAGTTCCGCCGTCGCATCCGCGTAATACACGCCTTCGCCGACATACAGCAGCGGATCCTTCGCCGCGAGCAGCGCCTTCACCGCCGCTTTGATATCGTCGGGATCGGGACCCGATCGCCAGCCTTTCACCGGCGTGTACGGATACTTGTCCTCGTCGTACTCGCCGAGATCGCGCGGGACGATGACGAGCACAGGGCCCGGACGCCCGGTGCGCAGTTGCGTGAACGCACGCCGCATGTAATCGGGAACGAGCTCGGCCTTGTCGATCTTCGCCACCCACTTCGTCACGGGCTTGAGCCCCTCCGCGATGTCGAAGTGCGTGTGACGGCTCCCGCCGACGCCGACACCTTCCGTGATCACCAGCATCGGCGAAGAATCCTCCCACGCCTGAGCGATGGCGCCGTAGGCCATCTGAATGCCGGCCGCGTTCAGGTTCGACATGACGGTGCACACGCCGATCTTCTTGCCGCAGGTCACGCGTGAATAAGCGTCCGCGACCGCCACCGCGAAGCGCTCCTCGCCCATCATGTAGATCGGGACCTTCTCTTCGCCCAGCGCGTTGTTGACATGGTTCGTCGGAAAGCAGCTCACCCATTCGACGCCCTCGGCTTTGAGAATCCTTGCAACACCATTGGCCGCTTTGATCTTCATGACGGTACGCTCCGGAAAAGGTGAAGGCCCGCGAGGCAAGCCCGAGGCTCAAAAGTGTAAACCCGAGGCCGGGCTTTTGTGCGACGATTTGTGAATTCGAAAAAGGGTCGAAAGCAGTGTTCAATAAGGTCGTCGTTGCGAACCGCGGCGCGGTTGCCGCGCGCGTGTTGCGCGCGCTCGGCGAGATGCACGTTCACTCGGTCGCCGTGTATTCAGAGGCCGATGCGGGCGCACCGTATCTCGCGATGGCGAGCGAGACGTTTGCGATCGGGCCGGCGCCCGCCCGTGAGAGCTATCTCGATCAGGACGTGCTGATCGACGTGCTCCGGAAGTCGCACGCGGACGGCCTTCATCCCGGGTATGGCTTTCTTTCGGAGAACGCCCAATTCGCTCAGCGCGTGATCGACAGCGGCGCGCGCTTCATCGGCCCGTCGCCGCGCTGGATCGAAGCGATGGGACACAAGACACGGGCACGGGCGCTGGCGGCGGAGCTGGGCATGCCGGTGTCCCGCGGCTCGGAAGTCTTGCCTGCCGATCCCGATGCGATCATCGCGGCGGCGCGAGCGATCGGCTTTCCCGTGCTCGTCAAGCCGGCAGGCGGGGGCGGCGGCATCGGCATGCTTCCGGCGCGTGATGAAGCACAGTTGCTCGAAGTGGTCGAGCGTTCACGTTCGATGGCGGCGCGCGGTTTCGGCAACGCGGAGGTGTATCTGGAACGGCTGCTCGAGCGGCCGCGGCATGTGGAATTCCAGGTGCTCGGCGACCAGCACGGCAACGCCGTTCATCTGTATGAGCGGGATTGTTCGGTGCAGCGCCGGAATCAGAAAGTGATCGAGGAAGCCGGGGCGCCGCGCATCGAGAGGAAGCGGATCGAGGAAACCGCCGATCGCGTGGCGGAGATCGTGCGCAAAATGGGCTACGACAACATCGGAACGGTGGAGATGCTGTATGGCGCCGATGGCACGTTCAACTTCCTCGAGATGAATACGCGGCTTCAGGTCGAGCACGGCGTCACCGAAGAAGTGACCGGCATCGATCTCGTGCAGGCGCAGGTGCGCTGCGCGGCGGGCGAGCGTCTTCCGGATGTGCTTCCGGGCGAGATTGCGATGAAGGGCCACGCGATCCAGGCCCGCGTGTATGCGGAAGACCCGAAGAATTTCTTCCCGTCGCCCGGCAAGCTCAAGGTGTTCCGTCCGCCCGGCGGGCCGGCGGTGCGCGTCGATACGGGGTATGCCGAAGGACGGGATGTCACACCGCATTACGATCCGATGATCGCGAAGGTGATCGTCCACGCCGAGAGCCGCGCGAGCGCGATCGAGCGTCTCATCGCAGCGCTCGAGGCGTTCGAGATTCAGGGTGTGAAGAGCAACATCCCGGCCGTGCTCGCGATCCTGCGATCGGAGCCGTTCCGGGCGGGCGAGGTCCACACGGGCCTCATTCCCGAAGTGCTGGGGAAGAAGAAGTAGATGGACCCGGGAAGCACGATCGCCGAAGCACGGGCGCGCGGCCGCGCTTCGCTGGACGAAGCCACAGGCAAGAGGTTGCTGGCGCATTACGGCATCGCGGTGCCGCGCAGCGTGGTGCTGAAGCGGCCGGAGGATGCCGGACACGCGCTTCGCGACATTACGTTTCCCGTCGCGGTGAAAGTCGTATCGGCCGACATCCTCCACAAAAGCGACGCAGGCGGCGTCCGGGTGAATCTGAAGACGGTCGCGGACGTTCAGAACGCCATTCGCGAGATGGCTGCGCTTCCGGCGATCGTCCACGCTCGTGTGGAAGGATGGCTGATCGACGAAATGGCTCCCGCAGGCCAGGAGGTGGTGATCGGAGGGCTGCGCGATCCGAACTTCGGACCGCTCGTGATGGTCGGCCTCGGCGGCATCTTCGTGGAGGTGCTCTCCGACGTGGCGTTTCGCATCTGTCCCATCACGCGCATCGATGCCGAGGAGATGCTGGACGAGCTCAAAGGTGAGGCAGTGCTGAAAGGGGCGCGGGGACGCGAACCCGCTTCACGCGACGCAATCGTCGACGTGCTGCTCAAGATGGGCGGCGAGGGCGGTCTGCTCGTGGAGCATGCAGGAGAGATCAAGGAAGCCGACATCAATCCGCTGATCGTCTCGCCCACCGGTGCCGTCGCCGTTGACGCCCGATTCATTCTGGGGTGACGCAATGAGCGAGCGCAATATCGTGGACGAATTCACGCCGCTGTTCGCGCCGCGAACCGTGGCCGTGATCGGCGCGTCCGCGAGAGGCGGCGCGCTGCCCAACACGTTCATCCGCCGCATCCGCGAGTTCGGCTTCACGGGCGACATCTATCCCATTCATCCGAGCGCGCCCGAGATCGACGGATTGATCGCGTATCGCAGTCTCGCGGATACGCCGAAGCCGGTGGACTACGCCTACATCGCGGTCGGCGCGGAGCAGATCCCGCCGATGCTCGCCGCTGCGAACGGCCATCTACGCTTCGCGCAGGTCATCTCCAGCGGGTTCGGCGAAGTGGAGGAGGGCCGCGAGCTTCAGTCAGACCTTCTCGCGGCGGCACGCGCGGGCGGTGCCCGGTTGATCGGTCCGAACTGTCTGGGCACCTATTCTCCGCGCGGCAATATCACGTTCGCCGAGATCTCGCCGACCGAAGTCGGCAGCGTAGGCGTGATTTCGCAAAGCGGCGGGCTCGGCACCGACATCATTCGGCGGGGCTTGAATCGCGGGCTTGGCTTTTCCGGCCTCGTGACCGTCGGCAACTGTGCGGACGTTGCGCCCTCGGAGCTCCTCGAGTTCTATTTCGCCGACGAGCTCACACGCGTCATCGGCATGTACATCGAGACCGCGCAGGACGGGCGCCGGCTTTTCGAACTGCTGCGCGACAACCGCGCGCGCAAGCCGGTCGTGATCCTGAAGGGCGGGCGCACGCAGGAAGGCCGGATGGCCGCTGCCTCGCACACGGGTTCGCTTGCGGGAGACGACCGCGTATGGGTCGCGCTCGCGCGCCAGACCGCCTGCATGCTCGTCGACACGCTCGACCAGTTCATCGACACGATGCTGGTCTTTCAGACCATCGAGCCGCATCCGGCACATCCGACGCGCAAAGTCGTGCTCTTCGGGAACGGCGGCGGCACGAGCGTGCTCGCAACCGACTACTTCGCGAGGCTGGGCATCGCGGTCACGCCGTTCGAGCGGCAAACGATCGACAGGCTCGCCGCTTTGAAACTGCCGCCGGGCACGAGTATCACCAATCCCGTCGATTGCCCTGTCGGAACGCTCCAGCAGGACGACGGACGCGTGGCCGAGAAGATCATCGACATCATTTACGAGTCGGGACGGCCGGACGCGCTCGTGATGCACCTGAATCTTTCCGCCTTCGTCGGACGCACGAAGCCGGAGGTGCTCGACAACCTCGTCCAGGCGGCGCTGCGTGTGCAGGAGCACTATCCGGGGCAGGCACACTTTCTTCTCGTGCTGCGCTCCGACGGCGAGGCCGAGCTCGAAGCGCGCAAGCGCGCCTTCCGCGCCAAGGCCGTGGCGCTCAGTGTGCCGGTGTTCGACGAAATGTCGAACGCGGGGCAGGCGCTCGCGGCGCTCCAGTTCTACGAGGCTTTCGTGCGCCGGCGGCGTGGTGAGCCGGGGTGAGAGGCTGGTTCGTCCAGATAACCTGGACTATTGCGGGATCCTTACCGGCCATGCCTCAAGGGTCTAGCGGAACGAGCGCCGATTCGTTACTCGAACTTCACGTCGACGGCCTTGAGCGTGCCATCCGTGGGCGTCTTCGAGAATACGACCATCGACTTCGAGTCGAACTTGTTGCGTTCCTCGACATTGAACGTCTTGGAGTTGTAGATCCAGGTCACCTGATCCGTGCCGCTCGTGTCGACCTGCGTTGGTTTGCCGATCGACTTGGCGACCTCGCGGTCGGACTTGTCTTTAACGCGCGCCGCAAAGTCCTCCCGGCTCAGCATCTCGGAACATGCGCTCAACGCCACGCCCAAAGTCGCCGCGACCACCACACTCGCCACCTTCGATTTCATGATACTCAACATCCCGCCTCCTTACCCGTCCACGATACGGCTACCCACGGAGGCCGGACGATCGCTAGCCTAAGGGGAGAAAGGCACGTATTTTAGACGGATATAGGGATGCCTGCCCACTAAAGAACCACATAGTGGGCGGAATAACGCGAGGGCAAGTTGCACGTAGTCGAGGTCCAGTTCAAGTAAGAGAACCTAAACCGAGCGTCAAAAAAGCGGCGGAGGTGAAGATCATGTCGGTCTCCGGATCGGTCCGCCGGGTCGCCACGTCGAATGTTCTCGACTTGTAAACCCATGCGACTCTCTCGGGATTGCTGCGGTCGACGTTCGACGGCTTGCCTGCGAATTTGAGCACTTCGCCTTCGGTCTTGTTTTTTATCTGGTTTGCGAAGTCCTCACGATTTTCGATCGGGCTGCATCCGCCCAACAGGATCGCAGCGGCGAGAGCCCCCGCGAGTCCTTGCAATAGACGCTTTCATGGTTCCCTCCACGGTCTTCGTTCGTCCTGGCCTCGCGAGCCGGGGTCATGATGCATCCCGGCGTCGCGCATGCATTTGAACGAGAGTGTGGCGCGGAGGTTGTGAAATTCCTGTGAACGCGTGCCGCGGCCGTGCGGCACGCGAGGGCTTCGCCGGCAATCGACCGCTACTGTGCTTTCGCCTCCTGCTCCTTCTTCAGTTGCGCGCTGAAGAGCTTCTCGTAATGCGCGATCTTGGCCTGATAGCCCTCGGGGTCGACGAAGCGCTTCGGATCGTACGGATCGCCCGGCTTGTACTTCTCATGCAGATTGAAATGGCCGGCGTGTGAAGACACCCAGATGTCGGGCTTCAACTGCTTCTGTCGCTGAAGCGTTCCCATGTAGGCTTTCGTGATTTCCGGAAACGCGGGCATGAACCCCACCTGCACGCCCGGGTTGATGCTGGCCATGTTGGCGATCAAGACGTTGTACGTGCGCCCGCCGACGGCAAGCGTGTAGCTGAAGCTGGTTGCGCCTTTGGTGTGTCCGGGGTGATGCATGACCGTCAGCTCGACGTCGCCCAGGCGGACCTTGTCGCCGTCCTTCAGCCGCTGATCGACCTTGATCGGCTCGTAGATCGTTCCGCGTCCCTGCGGATAGCGGAAGTCCATGCCCCCTCCGCTCTCGAGCAGATCCGCGTCCGCTTCGTGCATCAGCATGCGCGCGCCGGTGAGCCGCTTGATCTCGGCCATCGCGGCCACATGGTCCCAATGCCCGTGAGTCGCCAGCAGGAGCTTGATGTCGGCGAACTTGAACCCAGCCGTTTCGATGTTCGAGCGTATCGCGGCGGTCGAGTCGTTGATCCCGGTGTTGATGAGAATGTTTCCGGCCGAGGTGGTGATCAGATAGACCGCGAGGTCGTACGTGCCGACGTAGTAGAGGTTCGATGCGATACGTACCGGCGGGAACGGCTTCACATAGTTCGGGTTGTTGACCGGCAACTGCTTGAAAGGCGCTTGTGCGCTGGCTTCCAAGGCGGTGGCGGCGATGAGTCCGGCAAACAATGGGACCAGCAGAAATTTGTAGCCCATGCGAATGTCCTTTCGTCGATGACGGACCGCGCGCCACGCGCAGAGGTTGGGGCGCCGCGTCCCTGGCAGTATGTTACGAACTTCCGGCGGACGCTGCCGCTCTCGCATCAAGCCCCGTTTGACATGCCTCCTCATCCTTCCTACAGTCTCGACGCAGATCGTGGCTCACCCAACGAAGGGGGCACCATGAACAAGCTCGCGCGGTGGAGCATTTGCTTCTTTTTCGCCTTCCCGGCGATTTCCGTGATGCCGGCATACGCCCAGTGCAAGCTCGGCGTTCCGGCCATCAAGGTCGGAGTACAAGGCGCGGCTTCGGGTCCCCACTCCGATTACGGACGCCAGATCGAGATGGGCTCGACGCTCGCGATGGAGGAGATCAATGCCGCCGGCGGCATTCTCGGCTGCAAGGTCGAGATCCGGTTCATGGACGACGAGAACCGGGCCGCGACTGGCGTGCGCAACGCGCGGCTGCTCGTGACCGACTGGGGCGCGCATTTTCTGATGGGCACCGATTCGAGCGGCGTCGCCATGGCGATCGGTCCCGTGCTCTCGGAGCTGAAACGCGTCCAGTTCTTCACGCACGCGGCGACCCATCGCCTGACCGAGGAACTGGTCGCCTCGAAGGGCATCAGGGAAATCGTCAGGGTGAGCGTTCCCGTCTATCAGGACGCCATCATCGCGGCGCTGCTCTTCAAGGACCGCAAGGACATCCGCCGCTGGGCCAACATCGGCGCCGACTACGAGTACGGCTACGTCTCGTGGAATCTCTTCAAGGAGACGCTCAGGAAGTACCGGCCCGACGTCGAGTTCGTGGGCGAAGCTTGGGCGCCATTTCTCACGCTCGACTTCTCTCCGCATATCTCGGCCGTGATGGCGCAGAAACCCGATGCCATCTTCGCGACACCGTGGGCCGGCGAAGCGGTGCAGCTCCTGCGGCAGTCGCTGATCCAGGGCGTCTTCGACCGCGTGCAGGTGTGGTGGCAGGCGATGGGCGGCTCGGTCGATGTGCTGGAGGGGATCACCGCGGAGGTCCAGAAGGACCGCTTCAAAGGAAAGTTGTGGGCAACGGCCCGCTACATCCACAACTGGCCGGAGACCGCCGAGAACAAGGCATTCATCGACCGCTTCACGAAACGCTGGAAGCGCTATCCGAACTACTCCGCGGAGACGACCTACTCCGCGTTCTTCATCATGAAGGCCGCCGTCGAGAAAGCCGGCAGCGTGGACAGCGCGAAAGTGGTCGAAGCGCTCAAAGGCATGGAGATCCGCAACCCCGGCGGCGTGCGGACGTTCAGGACTGAAGACCAGCAGTTCATCTACAACGTGCCTGCGGGACGTCCCATGATGGACCCGAAGTATCCGATCCCCGTGCTCGGCGACCTGAAAGTTTTTCCGGCGAAGGAGTACCACCGTCACCCGCCGTTCACGCCGGTTTCAATCGCGAAATAGCCGTTTGGCGATGCGGTCGGGCCACGATAATTCGCGCGATCGAACGTGATCGAGAACGTCGTATTTCAGGGGCTCGTCGGCCTTTCGCTGGCGATGTACCTGTGGCTCATTTCCGCGGGGCTCACGATCATCTTCGGCGTGCTGCGGATCGTGAACTTCGCGCACGGCAGCTTCTTCATGGTGGGCGCGTATCTCGCGTATACGTTCTACGGCCAGTTGGGGCTGCCGTTCGCGCTTGCCATCGTCCTGAGCCTTGTCGGCACGGGGCTCTTGGGCTTCATACTGGAGCGCTGCTTTCTCAGACGCCTCTATGATGTGGACGAAGCGTACCAGCTCCTCCTCACCTTCGGTTTCATCCTGATCCTGGACGACGCCGTGAAAATCATCTGGGGCGGCGTCTTCAAGATTCCGCCGATGCCCGAGTTCCTCGATGGCGCGTGGGACGTGGTCGGCAGGCCGTTTCCCGTCTACAACGCATTCGTGATCGCAATGGGCGTCGGCGTGGCGATCGTGCTATGGCTCACGTTCGAGAAGACGTGGTGGGGACGCATCGTGCGCGCGACCGCCGCCGACCGCGAGATGGCGAGTGCGATCGGGATCAACGTGCCGCGCGTATTCTCGGGCGTGTTCATCGTGGGCTCGATGCTGGCGGCGCTCGGCGGCGCGATCGGAACGCCGGTGCGCGTGGCGGCCCCCGGCATCGGCTCCGCGATGATCATCCAGGCCTTCATCATTACGGTCATCGGCGGCCTGGGCAATCTGAAGGGCGCTTTCATCAGCTCGCTCATCGTCGGCGTGCTGAGCGCCTACGGCACGCTCTTCTTCCCGGTCTTCGAGCTCTTCTTCATCTTCGTCATCATGGCGATCGTGCTCCTCGTGCGGCCTCAGGGCCTGTTCGCCCGCTGAGCGATCGATGAGCGGCCGTCTGTCTGTCCGGACCTGCGTACTGCTGGCGCTGCTCGTGGCCGCTCTGGCCATCCTGCCGTGGGTCGCCGGCCGTTATCCGATCTACCTCGTCATGCAGATCCTGATCCTTGCGGTGTTCTCGCTCGGATTCAATCTGCTCTTCGGTTACACGGGACTGCTCTCGTTCGGACAGGCCGGATTCTTCGCCGTGGGTGCTTATGCGTGCGCGAAGATCCTGCTCGTGGTCCCGAACCTCGTCCTTGGAATCGCAGGGGGCGTCGTTCTTGCGGGTGTCGCGGCGCTTATCCTGGGAGCGCTCTCCGTGCGCCACACGAGGATCTACTTCTCGATGCTCACACTCGCCTTCGGCATGATGATCTATTCGATCGCATGGAAATGGCGCGATTTCACGGGCGGCGACGACGGGCTTGTCGGAATTCCTCGCGCGCCGCTGGAGATTCCCGGTGTGCTGAGTATCAGCGTGTCCGCCATCGAGCACTACTACTACGTCGTCCTCGTCGTGGCGCTCATCGCCATCGCCATCATGTACCGGCTCGTGCACTCGCCGCTCGGGCTTGCGCTGCAGGCGATTCGCGACAGCGAAACGCGCGCCGCGTTCGCCGGCATCCCGGTGCGGAAGTACCGTCTCGTCGCGTTCACCATTGCCGGCCTCTACGCGGGGCTCGCCGGCGCGCTGCTGCCGCCGCTCGAGAACACGGTCACGCCGCCGATCGCACACTGGAGCATGTCGGCGGAGCCCGTGCTCGCGACATTGCTCGGCGGAATACACGCCTTCGCCGGACCGATCGTCGGATCCGTTCTGTTCTTCGTGATCAAAGACGTGATCGTGCGATTCACCGAGTACTGGCTCATCTGGTTCGGCGTCATCGTGGTTGCGCTCGTGATGGGCTTCCCCGAAGGCGTCATGAGTCTGTTCTGGCGACGCCGCCGCAGGGGCGCGCAGCCGGCGCCCGCCGCCGAGTCGCCGACGACCTGAGCCCCATGGACCTGCTTGTCATCTCGACCGTGACGAAGCGCTTCGGCGATTTCACCGCGATCGACGGTCTGACCCTCACGCTCCCCGGAGGCCGCGTGACGGCCGTCATCGGTCCGAACGGCGCCGGCAAGACGACACTGATCAATCTCGTCACGGGTGCCTTCCTGCCGGACTCGGGCGACATTCACTTCAAAGGCGAGGCGATCACGCGCCTTGCGGTTCACGACCGCGTCCGCAGAGGGCTGTCCCGGTCCTTTCAGATCATGAACGTCTTTGCCCGGCTCTCCGTGCTCGAGAACATTCTCGTGCCCGTCCTCGCGCGACGAGGGCGTGCCGCAAGGGCGCTTCGTAAACTCACGCGGGAAGACGAGGCGATCGCCGAAGCGCGTGCGTTGGTCGAGGAGATCGGGCTTGCACGCGAGCAGGATGCACCCGCCGGCGTGCTCTCCCACGGCGACCAGCGTCTTCTGGAGCTGGGGATCGCCGTCGCGACACGCCCGGAGCTCTGCTTCCTCGACGAGCCCTCGTCGGGGCTGACCTCCGTCGAACGCAGTGCCGTGCTCGCGCTCGTGAGGAAACTCTCGGCCGAGCAGCGCACCACCTTCGTCATCGTCGAACACGACATGGATGCCGTGTTCGCCCTCGCCGACTGGATCGTCGTGCTCAATCGCGGCCAGTTGCTGGCCGAAGGCACGCCAGCGCAGATCCGCGAGAGCCGCGACGTGCGTGAAATCTATCTCGGGGACGAGGCGCTGGCATGATCCTCGCCGTGCACGATCTCGTCGCGGGCTATGGCGCAGGTGCCGTGATACACGGCGTGTCGCTCGAGGTCGACGCAGCCGAGGTCGTTTGCCTGCTCGGCCGAAACGGCGCCGGGAAAAGCACGACCCTGCGCAGCATCATGGGACTCACGCCGCCGCGCGGTGGACGCGTGCTGTTCATGGATGAAGCGATCTCGGGCCGTCCCGCCTATGACATCGCCCGGCTCGGCATCGGTTTCGTGCCGGACGACCGGCGCATCTTCGTGGAGCTCACGGTAGAAGAGAACCTGGAAATCGTCCGGCGTGTGATGCGGCGGCAGGGTGCGTGGACACTCGACCGCGTGTATCAGCTCTTTCCGGTGCTCTTGGAACTGCGACACAAAATCGCCGCGGGGCTTTCCGGCGGCGAGCAGAAGATGCTCGCGATCGGGCGCGCGCTCATGGGCAATCCGGCCCTGCTCATTCTGGACGAGCCTTCGGAAGGCTTGAGCCCGCTCATGGTGAAAACGCTGATCGGCGCTATCCACCAGATCCGGAACGAGCGTGTGACGCTTCTGCTTGCGGACCAGAACGTCAAGTTCGCCCGCCGCGTCGGTAATCGCGCTTACATCATGGAGAAAGGACGCATCCGCTACTCGGGCGGCGTGGAGGAACTGTGGGCCGACGAGAACGTGGTCGGCCGCTATCTGGCGCTGTGAGTACCTTAGAACCACCCCTTATCCGCGAGCGGGGGCTGCGGAGCAGCGGGGCCCCGCGAGCGAATCATTCCGGCGCCCGTTAGTATTTCCATCAATCGGTACGAGGCTCAGAGCAGAACGAGCGGGGGTGCTGAGCAGCGGGCGCGCTACATGCCGTGACATTGTGCCGGAACGACGAACGTAACATAAACTACGGGGCCTTGCCGTCAGGAGCGCATGATGCTCACCCGCAACGAGAACATTCCGGATATTTCCCTGTCGCCTGTTTCGGCCCGCACCGGCCTGAGCGTCGAAGAGATCAAGCGCGGTTTCACGGACAATCTTTTCTGCATCCAGGCGCGCTTCCCGGCCGTTGCGAGCAAGAACGATTTTTATCAGGCACTTGCCTACACCGTGCGCGATCGGCTGCTCGCGCGCTGGGCGCGATCGGCCGAAACGTACAAGAACCTCGCGCCGAGGTCCGTCTGCTATCTCTCCGCCGAATTCCTGACGGGGCCGCATCTCGGTGCAAACCTGCTGAATCTCGGGATCACGGACCGGGTGAGGCTCGCGCTGGGGGAGCTCGGGCTCGATCTGGACGAGCTCATCGAGCAAGAGGAAGAGCCGGGCCTGGGCAACGGTGGCCTGGGCCGCCTTGCTGCCTGCTATCTGGAATCTCTCGCCACGGTTCAGGTCGCCGCGATCGGCTACGGCATCCGCTACGAGTTCGGCATCTTCGATCAGCAGATCCGCGACGGATGGCAGGTCGAGGTGCCGGATAAATGGCTGCGCTACGGCAACCCGTGGGAGGTCGCCCGACCGGAGATCGCCTTCGACGTGAAGCTCGGCGGCCGCACCGAAGCGTACACCGACGCGAACGGGCGCTATCGCGTGCGCTGGATTCCGCATCGCATCGTGCGCGGCATCGCCTACGACACCGCGATTCTCGGCTTCGGTGTCGCCAACACGAACCTCCTTCGTCTGTGGAGCGCCCAGGCTTCGGAGGCGTTCGATCTGCAGGCGTTTAACGCGGGCGACTACTACCGCGCGGTCGAGCACAAGGTGGATTCCGAGAATCTCACGAAGATCCTCTATCCGAACGACGAGCCGGTAGCCGGGAAGCGGCTGCGCCTCATGCAGCAGTACTTCTTCGTCTCGTGCGCGCTTCAGGACATGATCCGGCTGCACCTGCAGGGTGCGACCAGCTTGAAGGGTTTCGAGTACCGCTTCGTCGCGCAGTTGAACGATACGCACCCTGCGATCGCCATTCCCGAGTTGATGCGACTCTACATCGACGAGCACGAATACGAGTGGGACGCGGCCTGGGCCGTCACGAAGAGCGTCTTTGCCTTTACCAACCATACGCTGCTGCCCGAAGCGCTGGAGAAATGGCCGCTCGAGCTGTTCCGACAGGTGCTGCCGCGTCATCTCGAGATCATCTACGAGATCAACCGGCGCTTTCTGGACGAGGCGCGCGTGCGTTTCGGGGACGACGCCGCGAAGCTGCAGCGCCTGTCCATCATAGACGAATACGGCGAGCGCTACGTTCGCATGGCGAATCTCGCGTGCGTCGGCAGCCGCGCGATCAACGGCGTGGCGGCGCTGCACAGCGAGCTGCTGAAGGAAACGGTGCTCCGCGACTTCTACGAGCTCATGCCCGGGAAGTTCAAGAACGTCACGAATGGCGTGAGCCCGCGGCGCTTCCTGATCCTGTCCAATCCGGAGCTCGCCGAGCTTTTCACGCGCCACATCGGGGACGGCTGGAAGCGCGATCACAGCGCATTGCGGGCGCTGGAACCGCTCGCGGAGGACGCGGGTTTCCGCGAAGAGTGGAGGCGCGTGAGGCGCATCGCGAAGACGCGGCTCGCACAGGAGATCCAGCGCCGCACGGGCATTGCGGTCGATGTGGATTCGCTGTTCGACGTGCACGTGAAGCGCATTCACGAATACAAGCGCCAGCACCTGAACATCCTGCACGTGGTGAGCCTCTACGACCGCATCAAACGCGATCCCGATGCCGACATCGTGCCGCGAACCGTATTCTTCGGCGGCAAGGCGGCGCCCAGCTACTATTTCGCCAAGCTCATCATCCGGTTGATCAACGGCGTCGCGCAGGTGGTGAACAACGATCCGCAGGTCTCGAAGCTGCTGCGCGTCGTGTTCATTCCGAACTTCAACGTGAAAAACGGCCACCATGTCTATCCGGCTGCCGATCTGTCGGAGCAGATCTCGACGGCGGGCAAGGAAGCCTCCGGCACCGGAAACATGAAGTTCGCGATGAACGGCGCGCTGACGATCGGCACGCTCGACGGGGCGAACATCGAGATACGGGACGAGGCGGGCGCCGAGAACTTTTTCTTGTTCGGATTGGACGTGGACGGTGTCGAACGCACGAAACGCGAGGGCTACCGTCCGGCCGAGCATTACGCCGCGAACGAGACGCTGCGCACGGCGCTCGACCTCATTCGCAGCGGCGTATTCTCGAACGGCGATCCCACGCTGTTCCGTCCCATCGTCGACAATCTGCTGATGCACGACGAGTATCTGGTGCTCGCGGACTTTCCGTCTTACGTCGAGTGCCAGGCAAAAGTGGAGGAGGCGTGGCGCGACCGCGAGCGATGGGCGCGCATGTCGATTCTGAACGCCGCGCGCATGGGAAAGTTTTCTTCGGATCGCGCTATCCGCGAATACATGCGCGACGTGTGGAAGACTGAGGCCATCCCCGTCGACCTTTATTTCTGAACGACATTACGCGAAAGGAGATCGCAGTGGCCCGTTACGTAGATGGATTCGTCGTTCCGGTTCCCCGCAAGAGTCTCGCGGATTACCGGCGCATGGCGCAGAAGGCGGGGCGCATCTGGCGCGAGCACGGCGCGCTGGATTTCGTCGAATGCGTGGCCGACGACGTGAAGCCCGGCAAGCTCACGTCATTCCCTCAGAGCGTGAAATTGAAGCCGAACGAAACCGTCATGTTCTCGTGGATCGTCTACAAGTCGCGCGCGCACCGCGACCGGGTCAACAAGAAGGTGATGGCGGACCCGCGCCTGAAGGACATGATGGACCCGAAATCGATGCCGTTCGACGGGAAGCGCATGATCTACGGCGGCTTCGCCGTATTCGTGCAGAGCTGATAGCGACCGCGCTGTTCGCTCCCGCGCTTCTCTCCTCGGGGGGTTGAACGGCCGACGTCGCGCGCGTCCCTGCGGGCGCCGAACGCGGCCCTATGCGGACTTGATGTACATCAAAACGGCCCTGAAGTCCCTCGGATAACGTGCGCGATGTAGAAGAAGCAGGCGGGAGAAAATATCAGGAGTGGGCGCGATCCGTGCTCTGTTTGACCGGGTCGAACGGCCTGCCCAAGGCTGGAAGCTCGAGCGATCTTATACAGGGAGAGATCAAATGGATTACCACGTGGAGTCGATCACCACGGCGCGCATGACTTCCGACGATGACGCCCTCGACATGGCCGCGGTCGATCTGCTGGATGACCCCATCGAGATGACCTGGATCTCGATGAAGAAATCGAGACGCCAACGCTCGCGCTTATCGCCGAGGAGCCCGGCATGATCGGCGCCCCGCGGGTCTCTTACGGCCTCGCGGATATCCTCTTTCCGGCGACGCCGCCGAAACCGAAAGGCGCGCGCCTCATTCGCGGGCCGCTTCGATTCAATTAGATCAGCACCTGATGCTCGACAGCGCATCGGGACGGGCTGTGCCCGACTCGCCTCGACCAGCTATGGTATGCACTCATCGCGAGATCGCGTTGCAGACGACGAGCGCCGCGCTTCAAGCACGTTCAGCGCGACACTCTGATCGAGCGGCGTGCACCCGTTTCGGAGGAAAGCCTGGTTTTCCTCTGTTCCGTCAGGCGGCGAGGCCCGAGCCGCGACGCGGCCCCATGCCCTGCTGTTCCATCACCGACTGAAGCACTTCGTAGTACGTCCAGCCGTTCACGCGCGTTCGCCCGAGGAAGATCGTGGGCGTGTTCGTGATGCCGATGTCGTGCGCCTGCTTGACCGCCGCCAGCGCACGTTCGGCGTACACGCGGTGATATAGCGCAGAGGCGAGCTCTGCGGGGTCGAGTCCCACGCGCTCGGCCGCGGTAAGCAGCGTTTCGGCCTCGCCGATGTCCTGGCCTTCGGTCCACATGAGATCGTAGAGCGCCGTCTTGAACGCGAAGTCGGCGTCGCGATCGTATGCGAACTCGAGCGCCTCGAACGCATGGAAGCTGTACTGACGCTTCTCCGGAATGCGCACGCGGTCGTAGTGTTCCGGCGCCATGTCCTTGATCCACGCGCGCAGCCGCTCGGTGCGTTCGGGACTGCGCGCCCCCGCCGCACCTTCCGGCGGCGTTTCGGGATGCAGCCAGTGGGGACGCCACAGCGGGCGCACGTCGTACTCGCGGGCGAGCCGATCGATCTGATCGACCGCGAGAAAGCTGTAAGGACAGACGAAATCGGCAAACACCACGACGCGAAAGGGTTCGGCTGGATCGCGTTGCTCGGTCATATCGCCTCCTGTAGTTGGGGCGGCGCTCGCCTAAGGCTTCGGGCCTCGCCGCCTACGGAGCAGAGGACAACCAATGGTTTTCCTCCGCAACCTCCTTTCCTTCGTTGGCGTGTCGCATCGCACTCGACACGCCGCCTGCTAAATCGCTCTTGCCATCGCTTCCGCCGCCTCGACGGAGAGGCCTTCGCCTGTGATTCCGCCTTCGAGCGCATCGCGATCGAAAGAGAGGAACGCCACGGTCGCACCGTTCGCGCCGGTCACCAGCGGCGTCGGCCGCCTCTTCGCCGCGAATGTAGCGAAAACCGGGCGCACCGATCTCCCGCGCCTCCATGATAGCGGAACCCTCGAGCACCACCTCGTAGCGTCCGAACTGTGCCGCGGGCATCGCGAGCGCCGCGTGCGGGGGTGCTTTCAGGACGACGGCCGCCGGCCCGTAATCGGGCGGCATGAGGTACTTGAACACGGTGTGCCCGGCATCGCGGATCGGGTGCCATTCCGACTGAGACGCGAGCGCCGCGAAGATGCCGTCCGCGCAGATTGATCTGTCGCCGGGCGTCCCGGTTCGCCATCGAAATGATGCCGCCCGCCTTCGGATGCAGCACGAGCATCTCGTGCCCGCCGGAGACGGCAAACGGCCCGTAAGGCATGTTGTGGTCGGTGTAATGAATCGCCAGCGCCTCGAGATGCTTCACGCCGCGCGGAAAATCCATCGAGCCGTTCAAAAGCAACTGGAACTGCGACGTGAGGTGCATGTGCGCATACACCGATGGACAATCATCGAAGCGAAAGCGCAACGCTTCGGGGCCCCCGTCTTCGCCCGACAGCAGCACCTGGCAGTCGAACGCGATCCCTTCCGTGGAACTGCGTTTCCACGGCATGTTCGCACTGTCGACCACGTAGCACTGCTCCATACCCGGCCAGAATAGCACGCGTGCCGACTACTGTCCGGACGGCGCGTGTCATCGCGCCTTCGCATTCGCTCGTTTACTGCGGCCCGCTCCGCGCCGCCGGATTCTGCCTCACTGTAAGCTATCCGCGAGCCACGTGCGCATCACGGGGCGCTCGCGCACGTGTTCCGAGATTCGGCAAAGAGCGCCGCAACGACAGGAGACGGAATTGGACAACGAAGAACGCATGAAGCGCGGCTACGACATCTGCGAAAAGCTGGGTCGCCACACGTCCGAACATCAGAGGGAGCTCTATCCCGAGCTCCACGAGCTCACCATCGGTTATCTCTTCGGCGACATCTGGTCGCGCCCGCATCTCGATCTGCGCACACGTGAAATGATCACGCTCGCGACGAACATCGCTCTCGCGCGACCTGTCGGCAACCACAGTCACTACAAGAGCGCGCTCCATCTCGGCATCCCGAAGGAAGAGATCATGGAGTTGATCATCCAGGTCGGCCACTACGCGGGCTGGCCGACGATCGCGCTGGCTGCGCGGCAGTTCGCGGAGGTGCTGAAGGAACAGGAAGAGGGCAGGAGCGCTTCTGCGTTTATTTGAGCGCTCGGATCAACCTTAGAACCACCCCGCTTATCGCGAGCGGGGGCTGCGGAGCAGGGGGTCCCCGCTCGCGAAGCATTCCGGCGTCAGGCAGGATTTCCATCGCCACCTCACTCACGCCCGACGAACGCGATGTAAGCGCCGCACGCCACGTCCGGCGTCGCGAGCATCGCGTGCTCCCCGGTGTTGCGTACGCCGCGTGCAAGCGGCGGCAGGCCCTGCTCATGCATCCAGCGCGCCGCCGCGCCCATGCTCGTCGTGCGATAGAGCGCCTGAAACGGGCCCGGGCCGCGGCGCTCCAACGCGTCGCGTGCGGCGCCTTCCGCATAGGGCTGCACGACGCCCAATCCCGTCGGCCCCAACTGAAAAACCGCCATGTCCGACATGATCACCGTGCCGCATTGCAGCGGCGGCTGTGGCAGCCCGAGGACGCGCGCGTACGCGGCCGATTCGCCCTCAGCGTCGTTCACGACGATGTACACGCGCTCGAGTGTGTGGACGCCGTTCGGGTGATTGCCCGCGACCGGCACCTGCTTCCTCCGCTCCTCCAGAGGCGTCAGGTGCTGGATGAAGATGAGCGGCAGAGGATTGGCGGGTCCGAGCAGGGCCGCTTTCCAGCGGAGCTCGAGTCCGTCCGGCGTACGCCGCGTGCCCTCGGTCGGATTGCCGACCTCGACACCGCGGGCACGCATTGCAGCGACGTCGGAGGCCAAGTCGTCCGACTGCACGATGACGTAACGGATGCCGCCTCCGGCCGCGACGAAGTCGCCGAGCGTTCCGCTCGCCCAGGTGGAGCGCCCCGCCGCGTCGTATTCCGGGCGGTCGTGAATCGCGAGGAGCTCGACGTAGTCCTCGCTATTGAACGCGATCGCGTTGTGCGTGCCCTTGCCCGGATGCGTTCCGCCGGGATAGATGTTGAAGCCGAGCTGGCGATATTTCTCGATCCCTCGCGCGAGATCGGGAACGCAGATCATGACGTGGTCGATACGCGTGAACACGGCAACTCCTCCAGAAGGGCTATGCGGGCAACTCGGGCGCCTTTGCCCAGTAGAAAAACAATGAACCCACGCCGGCGAGCAGCGCAAGCAGCGTGAAGCCTGTGCGATAGCTGCCGGTCGCGTCGGCGAATGCGCCGGCCACGAGCGGGCCGCCGATCTGCCCGACGACCAGGATCATGGCCGAGAGGCCGAGGATCGTGCCGATCGAGCGGCGGCCGAAATAGTCGGCCCGCATGGCGGACATGAACGGGCCGCGCAGACCCCACGCGCTTCCGTGCAGGAGCGCGGCGATCGTGAGGACGATCGGGCCGGTG
Source organism: uncultured beta proteobacterium (assembly GCA_963808765.1). Lineage (GTDB taxonomy): Bacteria > Pseudomonadota > Gammaproteobacteria > Burkholderiales > SG8-41 > JAQGMV01. Next base: position 77,585 of record CAWEHH010000029.1, on the reverse strand, counting down.
GCATAGGTGATCATGAGAAGACCCGCCGCGTGCATGAGCATGCACACCGCGGCCACGAAGCGTTTCTCGAACTTTTCGCCGATGACCCAGCCGGCCATGACCCCGAAGAACTGCCCGACGGTCACCACGGTGAGGACGAGCGAGGCCTGGGCAATCGTGTAACCGAGGGCCTCGTTGAGGTGCGTGATCGCGTGCACGTTGATCGCGGAGACCACGAAGAGCGAAAAGGAGTGCCCGATCGAGATGAACCAGAATGCGCGCGTGCGCAACGCTTCACGTGGGGTGAAGGCGCGTTTCGAAGGCGCTGTACTGCCGGCGGATCCGGCCGGTGTCGATGTGACGCCATCTATCGTTTCGCCCTCGCCCGGGCGGCTCCGGATCATGCGCGCGAGCGGCCAGCCGACGACGATCGAGAAGATTCCGGAGCCGAGCGCGGTCGCGCGCCAGCCGTAGGTTTGTATCGACCAGGCCACGACGACGACGAACATTCCGCCGAGCGCACTGCCGAACTGCACGGCGGAGAGCGCGCGTGCGCGGTTTCTTTCGAACCACTGGATGATCGCGACGCTCACCGGCTGGTTGCTGCACATGCTCGCACCGAGCGCGATGACCACGAAAGCGCCATAGAAGCCGAGGAGCGAATCGATCTGGCTGAGAAGCATGAAGCCGATCCCGAACGTGACGATCCCGGCGCGAATCATCCCTTGCGCACCGAAGCGGTCGATCATCCATCCGAGTATCGGGACCGAGAAGGGCGGCTTCGGTCGATTTGAGCGCCGCTGCGCCGGAGAGCGCGGTCTTACTCCAGCCGCGCTCCGCAACGAGTACAGCGAGATAGGCACCGAACGCCTGATTCAGAAGCAGGCTCTGGAGAAACTGCAATGCGCCGCCCGCGACGACGATGCGCCAGCCGTAGAAGTTCTTCATGGTATGTCGCGAGGATAGCGCAGACATGCGGCTCGCCGGCAGCCGGTGTCGGAAACGACGCGCGAAACGCGTCCAAAGGAAATACATGCGAGCGCCGTCTTGCCCACGATGCGGCCGCCCTTAGATGGTGAGACGCCGTCGGGAACGTTTCGAGCGAGGCGATCGGCGCTACGTTATGTCGCAGGCTCGCTTCAACGCTTTCGCGTTCGACTCAGTCTGCGGGCGTTTGCCGTTGCGCGCTTGTGGATCGGGCCCAGAGCCGCGTCGAAGAGCTGGGAGGCTGCGCGCGTCCGTTGTCTCTTGTTGGGCATCGGCAGAAGCGTCGGCGCATGCGTGAGCGCGCCTGACGAGAACATCTTCGGGGTCATCGAGCCGAGCCACCATGGCGTCGTCCACACACGCATCCATTGCAGTGCGGCCGTGCGGGTGTACCTCCTGATTTACTTTCACCATCTGCACGCCCATCGCGAAGAGCGATTCCCAGAACGCCTGCCCTTTCTCCGTCCACATCTTGGAGAACTCGGCGCGGTCGGCAACGCCGGGTGCGGTGCCCGCGGCGAGAATGCGCGCGCTGCGCGTGGCGATCACCTGCGGCGCTGCGACCGCGAGTTCGACCATCTTCGTCATCGATCTTGTGTTGCTGCTGCGTCTGCTCCGGCGCATGTAGGCTCCTGAACTGTGACCTGCCCTCCGAGCACCACAGGCGGCCGGCTCGTCGGGAGGTGTGTCTCTATAAAGCGATCAATTGCCGCTGTGGTGCTGCAGGAAGAATCGAAGCATCTCGCGGCTGGCGTCGGGCCCCGCAGGGTCGGTGAATGAACCTGCTGTGCTTCCGCCGAACCACGCATGAGCGCCCCCGTGCACGAGCCACTGCTCGACGACGGGCTTACCCGCGCCGTCGCGATACGTGACGCGCGTGTACTCCCGACCGCGCGCACGGCTGCGCTCTTCGCTGCGATCGAGTGCGGCGTCTTCCACACCGGGCGTTTGGACATCCGAGCCGCGTGAGGCGTGCTCGATCAGATCGTCGCCGTTACGCGGGTGCACCGTCGTGTCGTTATCGCCATGGAAAACGATGACGGGCACACGGCGCGCAGAGTGATTCCCCCTGTGCTTGCGCATCCGCCGCTTCGTGCCATCGCCGCGCATCGCCGCGAATGCGGAAGGGAGGTCGAGCGCCGCGTCGTGGGGAAGGCCCGAGTGTATGCCCACGGCGGCGTAGATGTCCGGATACGCGTTCGCCATCACGGCAGCCATGGCGCCGCCCGCGGACAAGCCTGCGATATAGACGCGGCGCCCATCGGTGCCGAATGCGGCGCCGACCTCACGCGTGATGCCGGCGATGAGCGAGGGCTCGCCGCGCTCCCGTTGCTGGTGCTTCCCCTGGAACCAGTTCCAGCAATTCGAACTGTTCGCCGGGTTCGACTGTTTGGGGTAGGCAATGATAAGGCCCTGTTCCTCCGCGAGTGCGTTCATGCGGGTTCCCGCTGCGAAGTCGTCCGGGTCCTGTTTGCAGCCGTGCAGCATGATCACCAGCGGCAGCGCCTGTCCCGAATACGCGGCGGGAACGTAGATCTTGTACTCGCGCGTCCCCGCTGCGTTCGAATAGCTGCGTGTGAGGAACTGACCCTTCCCGGGGTGAGTCTGCTGTGTGCCTTCGAAGTGAGGCTTCTGCGCTACTTCGTCGACGGGATGGATCGTGGGATCGACGACGTGGAACGTGCCCTCGATGGTCGAGCGGTCCATGTCATCCGAATGAGCGGCGGGTGAGCGGTCGGCGCCACGCAGCGTTCGTTGGATGAGCTCCGTCGCTTCACGAAGGCTGCCGTTGCGAACGAGGCGCGTTGCGTGCAGGAGTGCAGGCGGCATTCTGAGGTTCATGAGTTTCCAGAGTGAGGGTTCGAAGCGTCCGCGTAGCTGCATTGCAACAATCCACGCCGGCCGTGGCGTCGCGGGGGTGAAGTATACCCTGAGCGGCGCTTGTGTGCTGCAATGCAACAGACGTGCCGCGCAGGGCCCCCATGGCATGACAATCGAGGAATGCGAACTCAGCAGGTGCGCGAGATGGTACGTGAGTGGGGTATGTGCGAGAACGGTGAGACAAACACACGTGAGTCAGCATAAGCGAGGCATACCCCGCACGCAAACGGCGCTGCTGCCCGCGGCGGTGGAAGATACGTCGCCCGCGACAGCGTGGCACGGGTGATCGATGCGTATGTGTCCGGGCTGGACGTGCGCGCAGCCGGCTTTGCCCACAGCGTGGCGGCCGATACCGGACGCCCGAGTTACGCTCCGGACGATTTGCTGCGGCTGTATTTGTATGGTTATTGGAATCGGTTTCGCTCCTCGCGCAAGCTGGAAGCCGAATGCCGGCGCAATTTGGAGGTGATGTGGTTGGTGGGTAAGCGGCACCAATCGCAAAACCATTGCGGATTCCGCCGCGTCAACGCTGCGCCGTTCCGGGCTGCGTGTTCGCAGTTCGTGGGGTTTTTGCGGCAGGCGAAGCTGGTGGGCGGGGATGAGCCGGTGGTGGCGATCGACGGCTCGAAGTTCAAGGCCTGCGCTGCGAAGCGCAGCGTGGTGGATGCCGGGCGACTGGCACAAGAGCGCGCGCGCATCGAGAAGCGTATCGCGCAGTATCTGCAGGAGCTGGAGCAAGCCGACCGGCAAGATGAAGCCGAGGCGCCGGTCACGGCCGCGGACATTGAAGCGGCGCTGGAGAAGCTCAAAGAGCGCGAGGACACGCTCAAACAGGCGCAGGCGCACTGGACGCACGCGCTGAGGGCGCTGCGGCGGACAGCACGCCGCGCGTGGGACTCACCGATCCGGACTGCGTGCTGCTGATCGGCAAGGGGGGCGAGGCGCTCGCCGGCTACAACGTGCAGCAGGCGGTGGATGCGCAGCACAAGTTCATCGTGGCACATGAGGTAACGACCCAGCGCAACGATCACGCGAGCTTCGAACCGATGGCGCGGCAGGCGCGCGAAGCGCTGCAAGCCCAGGCGCTCACAGCGGTGGCCGACACCGGCTACATGAATGGGCGGCAGGCCCAGGGGTGCGAGGAACAGGGCATTACGCCAGTGATGCCCATGCCGCAGCCCACGCACAGCAAGGCTCCCGGGTGTTTGCCGAAGACGCTGTTTACCTACGATCGGGCGAGCGACGCCTCTCGCTCCCGCGAGCCAGTTGCTCAAGCGCTACAAACGTTCCCATGGCCTTCAGACCGACTACTACACCACGCGCGCGTGTGCGCAGTGCGCGTTGAAGGCGCAGTGCACGCACGGGGGATCCCGCAGCATCGCACGCTCCTGGTTTGCCGATGCTGCGGAACGGGCTCATGCACGTGCCCAGCAGCGCCCCGATCTGATGCGCATCCGAGGCTCGAGCGCCGAACACCCCTTTGGCAATACAAAGCGATGCTCAATGGTGCATTCGCCCTGCGCACGCTGCCGAAAGTCAAAGGCGAAATGGCCTTGGCGGTGCTCACCTATAACCTCAAACGGGCGGCCAACGTGCTGGGAATCGAGCGGTTGATCGAACGACTGTGGCTCGATACCGCATGGGCCGCTACACATGCATGAAACGCCCGGTGCCACGACTCACTCGGGCTACGTGAGTCACTCACATCCACGAGCGCCCCCGACCGCCTTGACGCATTCCGAGTCTCACACGGCCTCCTGCGCCGGAATGACGACTGTGAGGCGAATTTACGATCTCAGGACACTTAGAAGTAGGGCGACGGACGCGTACGGCGGACGCTGGACTTCTACACCGGCTTGCACCCCAGCTTCTCCAGCAACGGCAGCGCGTCCATCTGAAGGAGCAGCCCGATGCCGTCGGCGAGATACCACCCTTCCACCCATTCATCGCCGGCGAAGCGTGCGATGCCGACTTCCGCCATTTCGCAGCGTTTGTTCGTCGGCGGCAAGCCGTAGAAGCTCTGCGTGTTCGTGCCGCGCAGGTTGAACCGCATCCACACTTCGTCGTTCTCGGCGAGCATCCCGATGATGCGGTCGTTGCGCCCGGGAAACGCGTGGCTCGGATCGAACTGCATGACCCCGTTCGTCTCTCCGTACTCGCGCAGATGCTGGAGTCCCCAGCGTTTCTGGACGTAGTTCGAGCGATCCTCCGGCTGCTTGTACGAAGACTTGGAGCGCGCGACCTTGAGCTTGTTGCGGTCCTCACGCGTGGGTGCGGTGTTCGCCATCAGCCGCTGGGCGACGACGTCGCCGTCTTCGCCTTCATCGGTGACCGGCGGTGCGATGAGACGGCCGTCCTTGCGACGCGGCATCTGCGCGCCGAGCTGTATCAGCAGGCCAAGCTCGTCGGCCATGAACCAGCCTTCGACGATCTTGTTGTCCGCGACGCGGAAGAAACCGATCTCGTGGATGTCGATCTTCTTTCCGGTGGGCGGGATGCCGAAGAGGTTTCCCGTGTGCGTCGCCTGGAGCCGCCACAGCATTGCGACGCGATCGTCCTCCGCGATGATGTCTTCGATGACGTCGACGCGGTCCGGCAATGCCTTGCGCAGGAAGAGACCGGGTTCGGGAAATTCCTGGCCTTCCGCGTTGGAAGCAAGATTCACGAGGCCGCCGCGCAGGCGCTTGTAGTCGGGCGACATGATCTCGCGCATGGTGGAGTCCTGATCCTTCGTGCCCTGGCACTCCTTGAAGCTTCGAACGATTCGTTTGTTGTTTTCAAGCCGAGAACGCGCGTCGTTTACCATAGGGAGGGGTCAACCGATCAAAGAATGAGACGAACGTTCTGAAGAATACCACCGGCGCTAAAAGCCGAGCCGAGAAGGCCGAAGCGCAGAGCGGCCAACTGGAGAAGACATGGCACAGAAGGGCAAGCCTGGAGCATCATCGCGCGACGACGGTAAACGGATCGAGCGCCTGAAGCGCAAGTATGGCGCCGGGCCGATCGACAACGGACTGCGGCTGCGTCCGACGATTTCCTGGAGGAAGTCGAATGGCGCGACCGGATCGACCAGCACTACACGCGCATCTGGCTCGAGTTCACCTATGGCGGCCTGTTCACGCGAAAAGGCCTCGACGAACGCACGCGATCTCCTCGTCTCGCTTGCGCAATTTCTGAGCCTCGGCGAGCTGGAAGAGTTCGAGCGACAGATCCCGAGTGCCCTGGCAGGCGGCGCGACGCCGCGCGAAGTGCTCGAAATCGTCACTCCAGTCGACGGTCTACATCGGCTACATCAAGGCCGGACGCGGCGCGCGCATTTGCGTGAAGGTCTTCGAAGCGCTCGGCCGGCTGGACGAGATCACTCGAGACGCAGCTTCCGCTCGAAGGACGCTTGCCCGAGCGCTCGCTCGAAGAAGAGCGGCGCGGCTGGCCCGCGGCGAAGACGCCCGAAGAGGCGGCGCTGGCGCGAGACGCTCCTCGAGAAATACGGCTGGAGCAGGCATCAGCACCCGCATCCGCACTACAGACCATCAGAGCAACGACACGATGACGAGCTTCGATCGTATCGACCCGCATTATCTGCAGCTCTGGTTCGATTTCATCTACGGCGAGATGTATCCGCGCGGCATCATCGATGACCGCACGCGCCTGCTCATGATGGTCGGCGATCTGTCTCGCGCTGAACGAGCCGGTGCAGCTCGAAAACCACATCCGCGGCGCGATGCTGCACTGGCGCGACCGCCGCGCGAAGTGCTGGAAGTGATAGTGCAGTCGACGGCGTACGTCGGCATGCCGACGACGATCCTCACGCGCCGGATGCTGGAACGCGTCGCGAAAGAAGAGAATCGCTTCGAGGAGCTGCTACCCTAGCGGAACGAAGGACGAATGGATCTGCGATGAGCGGCCGACCGGCGAGGGCAGTCGGATGGAACGGGCGCGGTTAGCGGGCGGCAGGGCAGGCGAGCGGATAGGCTCCTGCATTTCCCGAAGCTACGAGCGTGATACGGTCGTCGAACAGCGGCCCAGCTCGCCTTCGACGGTAGTCGTGCCTCAAGGTTCGACCGCGACACCGCCGGGGACGACTGTTGTCGTGCCGCAGAGTCAACCCGCGCCGGCCCGCGACGCCACCGTCATCGTTCCGCGTTAATTAAACTAACGCTTTCGCGGGTCTCCATTCGCGTGGAGACCCGCGTTCGCGATGCGGCGTTTCAGCGCATTGTCACCGCGAGCAGCGTCGTGGTTTCCGGAAATCCGATCGCGGCGTGTTCGCCATCCTTGGGTACGTAGAAAAAGTCCTGCGCACGCAGCGATTCGTCCGCGATCGCCGCGGTGCCGTCGACGATGAATGCCGCGGTCATCCTCGGATCTTGGAGCTTCGCGCCCGCATCGAATCGCAGGAGCTCGAGCAGGAGCCGTCCCAGGCCGTGATCGATCAGCGTTTTAACGTTCAGCCCGTTACCGCGCGCTTCCCATGGCAGCTTTGCGGCCTGGATCAGCCGGTAGTGACGTTCGGAGCCGAGCTCGCCGACCTCGTGGTGGTAGTAGCTGCCCTGGAACGCACTGAAGACTTTCACGCCTTTCGGATACACGATGGGGCCGTGCGGCTCGTTGCTGGGCCCGAGTATCACGTCCATCGGATGCAGCGTGAGCCCGTCGATGTGCGCCTCGCCTTCGACCAGGACCGCTGCATGTGATCCCGCGTGAACGTGCCGCGGCTCGGTCAGCCCTTCGGCATAGTGGATGAGCCGCATGCAGAGGTTGTTGTCCGCGTCGTTGTAGTACATGCCGGCGCTGCTGGGCCAGCCGTCGACGTTGCGGCGCTCCTCCCAGGGGATGTCGGCTCCGCGAGCGATCAGATAACCGGATTTGTCGAGCACGGCTCCTCCTTCTCACGTGTATCGATTCATCGCGAGAATACCATTCGCGGGAATCGCATCTACGACCTTCGGCCTACGCCTCCTGCCGGGTTCCGTCCTCGACCCATCCGCGTAAGATGCGGGCCCTATCGTTGGCGAAGGGATTCCGAGATGGATCACGATCGATCGTCCCGCAAGGCACAGATGAAGCGAGGCATCGACACGGAACATCCTCTCGTCGTCATCGATACCTCCGGTCACTGCGGCTTCTCCATATGGCAAGAACGGTCGAACGCGAACACAACCCAGTCAGGCGCCGCCGCGCCTTCGCAGGTGTCGTCGTCACTATCGGCGCCCTCGCGCTGGCCGTGGCGAGCGGGACGCTCCCCGGCGCAAGGGCCGGCTGTTCGGAACACGTCCATGAGCGGGTATTTTTCGGCCTGGATGGGCCCGAAGGCGCCATAGACGATCGCGAGTGGCAGGCGTTCGTCGAAGGCGTGGTCACGCCTCGGTTTCCTGCGGGACTCACGATCCTCGAAGCGACGGGACAGTGGCAGGGACGCGACAAACGCATTACGCGGGAATCCTCGCGCGTAGTCGAGATCATCCATGACGAATCGCGCGACGCCGACCGGCGCGTCGCCGAGATCGCGTCAGAATACAAGAAGCGCTATCGACAGGAATCCGTGCTGATTGCACGCGCGCGCATCGAGGTCTGCCAATAAGCCGCGAGTCGCTACGTCCTGCACTTCCTCATTCAATGCATGATCACGCCGCGGACGCTGTGGCCCGCTGATCGAGCATATAGAGCCACGCGAGGAGCTCCGCCACCGCGACATACAACTGCGGTGGGATCGCGTCGTCCAGCTCGACCTGCATGAGCAGCGCGACGAGCTCGGGCGATTCGTGCACGTAAACACCCGCCGCCTCGGCGCGCTCCAGGATCGCCTGCGCGATCAGCCCGCGGCCTTTCGCCACCACGCGCGGCGCGGACGCGCCCGCCTCGTAGGTGATCGCCACGGCGGATTTCCGGGCGTCTTCAGGTTTCATCCGGAGAGGCGTCGCCAGTTTGTTTCGCTTGCCCTGCCGGCGCGTCAGCCTGCGCTTCCGCGATGCTCACGCCGAGCAGCGTCAACCCGGCGCGATCGAGCGCGGTGCGCAGCGCCGGCTCCGCGGCGCGCAAGGTCGATCTCGCATCCGAAGCCGCGGCCGAAAGCGTCAGGCGCACGTCGTTCCCGGAGAGCGAGAGCGTTGCGGTCATCGCACCGAGCTGCGGCATCGTGAGGCGCAGCGACGTTTTCCAGGCGGGAGGTGCCTCATCAGGTGCATGATCATGCGGCGGTTCTTCTTCGATGCGCCACTCGAGCGGCTGATCCGGCCACACCTGACCCGTCCAGACGATCTGCCGCGTATCAAGTGTTTCGAGTTGCTGCTGCACCAGAGCCGTCGCTTGCGGATGCACGGGGTCGGCAGTTCGTTTGAGCAGCGCCTGCGGCTCGTGCATCAGTTCTTCGAGCGGCCGCTCGCCCGCGACCCACTGTGCCTGGTGCGATTCGTAGAACAAGCCGCTGCGTGCGAGCGCGCTCTGGAGGCCCTTCGCCAATTCGGTGGGACTGTCGGGCGGCGAGGCGAGTATGGGCGTTGCGCGAGCCGTCGGCGCCGCGGGCGTTTCGCTCGGCAAACGATCGAGTAAGGCCGCGAGGTGGCGCACCGAATCGCTCATCGACACCGCGTCGGCACTCGCCCCGCCCTGCGTTCCGTGCATGGCGAACGTGAGCTTCGGCGCGAGCGCAAGCACTTCGAGCTGCAGCGTCTCGCCCATTCGCACTGGCAGCGGCAGCTTCACGTCGAAGCGAAACCCCTGAACGTCGATCAGCGATCGGCCGTTCGGCAGATCCGCGACGAGCCGCGCCTGCAGGAACTGCCCCACGTCGCGCGCAGGCGTTCGCGTGACGTCCGCCTCGAGTTCGATTCGCGGCACCGGCGTCGTGGCGAGCACGCGCGCGAGCGCATCGCGCAGCGCGTTCGGAATCATCGAAGCGCTCCACGAGAGCGCCGGGTTCTGGATTCGTATCCTCTGGCGACTGTCCGGAATGACGTCGGAAAATGACGCGGCTGTGTCATATGCCTTCGGCGTACTGCGGCCTGCGGGTTCGTATCATTGCGCGCACCTGAAGCCGATGTCCCCTGCACGCGTATCAGGACTCGCATAGTAACGGCGCGTGACAGCGATGCGGTCGGCGGAATCGAATCGACCGCCGCCCCGAATGACTTTGCCGCGCCCGGCGGTGGGGCCCTGAGGGTTGTGTGTATCGCCGCGCGTGAAACCCTCCGCGTACCAGTCTGCCACCCACTCGGCGGCGTTGCCGGCCATGTCATGCACCCCGAACGGACTGCGTCCCGTCGGGTGCGCGCCGGCCGGTGCGAGTCCGCCCCCGTAGGCCTTGGGCGACGCGTTCGCATAGTTCGGCTCGCTGCAGGGTCGGGCTCTCGTTCCCCCAGGGGAATAACCGTCCGTCGGTGCCGCGCGCCGCCTTCTCCCACTCGGCTTCCGTGGGAAGTCGTCTTCCTGCCCAGCGGCAGTATGCCTGCGCGTTGTACCAGTCGACGCCGGTCACGGGGAACTGGGCGGCGCCTTCGAGATCGATCTCTTCCCAGTCCTCCGGCGCGCGCACCGAGGCGGTCTCCTTCAGGAACCGGGCGTAGCGTGCGACCGTCACTTCTAATTTGTCCATGTAGAACGCGTCGGTGTAGACCTCGCGGCGTGGCGCGTTCTCGTCGTCACCCATCGTGAACATGCCTTCGGCAACCCGCACCGCAAGCGCGCCGTCCCGTCCCGTTTTTTCCTCGGCCGAACCACGGTTCCACCAGTAAAGGCCGACTACTGCCACGAGCAGCGCGAGCCCTGCACAACCGGCCGTGATCCGCGCAAGCAGTGCGCTCCGCCGCGCCCGGGCGACGCGGTGCACGGCATCGACCACCATCGCGACGACGTTGCCTTCGGTCGTGAGCAGGGTCACCGACTTGAGGTAGTTGGGAATGCGGGTGAGCTCCGTCTGACGAAGCAGCACCGGCAGCACGCGGCCCGCAGGGTTGCGCCACGTTTTTTGCGCTGTTTCCAGCTCGTTCAGCGTATAGCTGCCGGCGTCCAGGGCCTGGGGGCTTACCAGAAAGATGAACTGGTCCGAGCTTTCGATCGCGCGTCGGATGCGGGCATGGAACGCGTCGCCCGCCGGCAGATCCTCGCGGTCGAAGAAAACATCGTGACCTTCAGCGGCGAGCGCCAGGCTGATCTGCTCGGCGACCGCGCGGTCCTCGGACGCGTAACTCAGGAAAATCTTCAATGGTTGTCGCCAGCCCTCTCGACAGGGCTCGGCCTCCGACGGCTTTGCTCGGCGCGCCCACCAGGAGCATTCAACGCCTGTGATCGTCGTGCGAAGGTTGCCGATCGGTTCGCCGTGTCGCATTGCTTGTAGAACGTTACGCCCGACAGTCACCCTGCGGCGCGCGGGGAGCGGTATCATCCGCGCAACTGCCGCCTTGGTTCTCCCGAAAATCATGGAATTACTTCCTCTTCTTCACGTTATTTCACTAGAATACCCGGACATAAGCCGCCTTCGGGCACATAGGGGGACGTCTCTTATGGATACGTCGAGGAACTGGAACGCGTGGCTTGTCGGACTCGCCTTCGTGACAGCGAATGCCTCGGGTCAGGTTTTTTCACACAAGCACCGGGGCGAGCACTTCGAGGCGACCGTCACGCCCGATCTCATCGTCGTGAAGGAACGCTACAAGGGTGCCACGACCATTCATGGCGATCTGTCGTGTCCGCTCGGTTCGTCGGTTCGCGCAGTCCCTCTGCCCACCGCGGAGACGAAGCTTTGCCTGATGTTCTCCTCCGACCATTGCGGCTATACCCGATACCAGAACGGTAACGCGATTCACAAGGAGGAGCTTGCAAACGCACGCGTGCCGAGCATGTGCATCGCGCTCGCCAACGAGCGGGACGTGCAGCGACTCGTGAACCTGGTGAACGCCGGGCCGCAGACGAATGGACATGGCACGGAGGCAACGGCTCCCGAATTGCCGGCCCCGCCGGCCGCTACTGCGGAATCGCCGGTTATGGGGATGGCGAGGCGCGTGTCGACGAAGCCGACCCCCACCGTGCCCAGCAGGCGCAGGCGGCGCCTTCGGGCAGCACCCAGAGCGTGGAGGAACGGACGCACAGCTATTCCTCGGGCCCGAACGGGAAGAGTCCGCCGCGGGCGAACGGCACGAAGCACGCCGCTTCCCGCGATTCACCTGTCGCGTTGTTTATCCACGTGCGCAGTCCCTCGCAGCGCGCGCGCGCCGAGCGCCTCGTGAAGCCGCTGCGCGCGCAGGGTATCCGCGTTACAGGAATCAGGGTGATCGACAATGGTCCTACAGCAACGGACCTGCGCTACTTCTACAGCGGAGACGCTCAGGACACTGCGCAGCTCGTGCGGAGCGCTGCGGAAGCTCGGCGTGCCGGAGGTACGTGTGAAGCACATTGCCGGCCTCGAGAGCCGTGCTACGCCGCGCCAGGTACGAGCTCTGGCTTGCTCCGCCGAACGAACCCCCGCCCGTGCGTCGTCCACCACCGCGGTTGCGGAATAGCCAGACGCGCGGTTGAGCGGGGCCCCGCTGCTCCGCAGCCCCCGCTCACCGATGAGGGGCGGTTTAGTTTCAGCTTTGCGCCGCAGCGCCTGCAATAGGTCGCGTCGGCGACATGGCCCGTCGCTCCGCATTCGGCACATCGGGTTCCGGCTGAGCGCCCGAGGCTTTGCACGGTCATTTCCGCCGTCACGATCCCGGTGGGCACGGCGAGGATGCCCCAGCCGATCAACATGACCAGCGCAGCGAGCGCACGCCCCAGCTCCGTCCGCGGGACGATGTCCCCATAGCCGACGGTCGTGATCGTCGAGACCGCCCAGTAGATCGATTTGGGAATGCTCGTGAATCCGTTCTCCGGGCCCTCGATCACGTACATGAGCGTCCCCACCACGAGCACGGCCATCACGACGACGGAGAGGAAGACGAGAATCTTCCGCATGCTATTGGCCATGGCGCTGCCGAGCAGGCGAACTTCCGACAGATAGCGCGTGAGCTTGAAGACGCGAAAGACGCGCACGAGGCGCAATACGCGCACGTCGATCAGCACCTGCGCTTCCGGGAAGATGAACGCGAGATACGTCGGCAATACGGCCGCCAGGTCGACGATGCCGAAGAAGCTGCGCATGTAGCGCAGCGGTCTTTCCACGCACGCGAGGCGCGCGAGGTACTCGATCGTGAAAAGCGCCGTGAAGATCCACTCGATCACGTTGAGAACACGGCCGTGCCGGCTCTTGACGGCTTCCACGCTGTCGGCGAATACCGCTGCGATGCTCAACACGATTGCGACGATCACGACGGTGTCGAACAGGCGGCCGGCGCGCGTGTCGCTTTCGAAGACGACCCGGAAGAGGTAACGGCGCCAGCCGCGCTCGGGTCTGCCGAAACGGGCAGCGTCGAACTCCGCGTTGAGATCGGCTGTTGCTGTCGCAGCGCGATCGCGTGCCATTGCTGCCTCCCGCCTACTGCGTTTTCACGATGCTACCATTGCGCCCGGGCTGATACGTAAGCGGCGGCAACACGTAACGGAGGACGCGCATGAACAAGAGAATCGCAGTCGTCGGCGTCGGACTCATGGGCAGCTCGCTTGCCAGACATCTCGTGAACGCGGGCTTCTCCGTGATCGTCTATGACGTGGATCCGGCGAAAGTCGAGGCGATGGTGAAGCTCGGCGCGAAGACCGTCGCGTCTCCGGACGAGATTCCCGCGGCCGTGGACGTGATCATGCTGTCGTTGCCCAACTCGCACGTCGTGACGGACGTGCTCACCAACACGCTCAAGCTTTTCGACGCGCCGCGCGAAGGGCTGATCGTCGTCGACACCTCCACGGTCGAACCCGAAGTCTCGTCGCGCATCGCGGCGCGGCTGCGCGAACGCGGCATCGAGATGATGGACGGCACGATCAGCGGAACGAGCGAGATGTTCGCCGAGAAGAACGCGATTTTCATGGTCGGCGGGGCCGAAGCCGCGTATGGCCAATGCGAGCCGATCTTCGCCGCGGCTACCAAGGCGGCGTTTCACGTCGGGCCCAACGGAACGGGCGCCAACATGAAGCTCGTGGTGAACCTGGTGCTGTCGCTCAATCGCATGGCGCTCGCCGAGGGCCTCACGCTGGCCGCGAAAGCGGGACTCGATCAGGCGCTCGCGCTCGAAGTGCTCAAGAAGTCTGCCGCCTCTTCGAGTGCGATGGACCAGAAGGGCGAGCGTATGGTGCGCAAGAACTTCCTGAAACCCGCGAGCCGACTCTCGACGTCCTACAAGGATGCCCGCCTGATCCTCGCTCTGGGCGCGAAACTCGATTGTCCGCTGCCGCTCATGAGCCTCTACGTCCAGGCGCTCGCGTCCGAAGTATCGAAAGGCAAGACCGACCTCGATCCCGCGACGATCATCTCGTTCTACGCGGACCTTGCGAATCTGAAGTAGGGGTTTCCGAACGGCGTTCGCGGTTCAGAGGCCGTGCTCCTCACCACGAACGCATTCTTCCCGCCGCCCTGAGGAAGCCGGCCAGCCTGTCCTGAGCTTCGGCGGTCTCGAAGGGCGAACGCCTAAACCGGCAGCGGCGGCTCCGTCGAATGCGCTGGCGCTTCGAGCTGTACGCGTCCATCAGGTATGCGAGGACGCCGTAGCAACCGACGAGGCTCGTCAGCGTTAACGTTCCTCGCTGGCCGAAGCTCGCAGTCGCGCGATCGAACAGGGCCTGACCGACTCTTCGATTGCGCAGCAGTTCGCGCGCGAAATCGACGGCGGCCTGCTCTGCCGTATCCAGACCGACAGGCATGTGCTTCTCGCGAATTGCGTCGACGATCTCGCGCGAGACACCGAGCTCGCGCGCCGCGGCGGCGTGCGTGTACCAGATGTACGGGCAATCCAGCTCCCGCGCGACGGTGAGCATCACGAGCTCCTGCACCTTTTGTGGCAGACTGGCTTCGCCGCGCAGGGAGAGCCGCAGCGCTTCCAGCTTGCGCGCGACTCCGGGCATGTGCAGGATGAGCGCATAGGGGCCGGACTCCGGCGCGCTGCCGCGCTCCTGCACGAACGCTTCGTATTCAGGTCTTTCGTTCGCCGCAATATCGCTGTGCGTGGCGAAGGGGATACGTGCCATGTGTTCTCCTCATGCTGACCTCGATATTCGGGCGGGCAGGGCGCCGCTCTGGAGCGCGGATTTCAGTGAACGCGAGACCATCCTGCCATTCCGCAAAAAAAGCTACACTTCCCGCCATACCCGCGCGAAAGAAGCGAAAGCCGGTCCTTCCGGAGCGTTCGCTCGTGAGACGCGGGCGACTGCCAACGGTCCGAGGAGACCACATGAAACGCCTGCACGGCACGGCGTTGCGCTCGCTCGCAACGGTCGTTCTTTACTCGGCATGCATCGCGCCTTCGCATTCCGAACCCGCCGCTCCCGTCGCGCTCGAAGAGCAGGCTTCCAGACAAGCCGGCATCTATGCGAGCCGCGGGGCGAACGTTCCTGAAGGCTACGTCATCGACCGATCGCTCCTCTCCTACACGGTCATTCTGCCTGCCGGTTTCAAGCAGGCGCTCGCGAAGCTCGGCCCCTCAGACCGATGGCTCGACATCGGAGCGGGCGAGGGCCGCGCCATCCTCGATTATGGCACCGCGAAGTATGACGTCGTTCTCGACAACCTCGAGCGAGGCGGCAAGAGAGCGCGAGGCGTCGCGATCTCGATCGAAGACCGTCGCACGACGCGATGGCGCGAGGTCGCCGCCAGCCTCGAGCCCGGACAGATCGACTACTTGTTCGGCAAGCGCCTGCGCGAGTATTCCGTCGCTGACCTCGGCCGCTTCCAGCTCATCACCGATGTCATGGGCGGATTCTCCTATACGCGGGATCTCGCGCTGTTCATGGAGAAGACGCTGGGCTTTCTCGAAGTGAACGGTGCGTTCTACACCGTGCTGCAGGACGTGCGCCCGGAAGCCGGAACGAGTCGGCCGTACTACGCCGGCGCGTCATTCCTCACCGAGGTGAGGGCACTCGATGGCTCGGAGCTCAAAGTGTGTTCCTGGCTGAAGAGCATCGGCTGCGTCGAAGTGACGTGCGCGTCAAAGCCCGAAACGGCGCCGCCGATCGAGGTGTACGGCGTTCGCAAGGTGTGCGAAGGCGTGACAGTGCCGGCGCTGGAGCTCGTTCATTTCGAGGCCGGCACGCCTCCGGAGAGGCTGTTCAAGGCGCGCGCGGCAACCGCACCTTAGTCTTGCGGCAGTGGGGCACTACCCCAGTTCCACGTCTATCTCCTGTCCTCATAGAGGAATTCACGCGTCCGCTCGCACCCCCGATCCATGGGGCGTGGAAGCGCGGGCGTCGCCTGAAAATCGCCCGGCCGGGGGCTTGTAGCCGTCCAAAATGCGGATCATGATGCGCATTTTCCATAATGTGACGAGAAACGGAGGTCGCGCCGACGAAGTCATGACGTAAGCCGGGCAATGCCATCGGAGATCACCGCACGGAGAACGAAAGCCCTCAAGAGGCCGCCGTGAATTCACTTGTTTCCTACGAGGAGCGAACATGCATCAAGTGAAGTGCTGTGTCCGTCGTATCGCTGCAACCGCCGTCCACGTCCGATCATCTCCAGCACGCTCTCGCCGCGCCACTGGAGGCGTCATGTCGACTTTGCACAGGCTCGCGCTCCTGACCACGGTCGTGATCGCGGTTGCCGCATCCGTGAGCTCGAACGACCTGCACGCGCAACGCTCTTCCAACGGGCCGCTCGACCTATCCTACCAAGCCCGTTCGCATCGTCGTGCCTTTCACTCCGGGAGGCACGTCCGATGTTCTCGCCCGCACGCTCGGCGCCAAGCTGAGCGAGATGTGGGGTCAGGCGGTCGTCATCGAAACCCGCACGGGTGGCGGCGGCACGATCGGAACGGCGTATGCTGCCAAGGCGACACCCGACGGTCACACGCTGCTGATCTCTTCGGCCGCGTTCGCGATCAGCGCCGCATTACACCCGCAGTTGCCGTATGACCCCGTCAAGGACTTCGCGGGGATCACGCGCCTCGGCTTCTCCACGACTGCGTTCATCGTTCCGCCCTCGCTGGGGGTGAAGTCGCTCGATGACTTCATCGCGCTTGCGAAGTCGAAGCCGGGCGAGATCATCTTCAGCTCCGCCGGCGCCGGCAGCTCCACGCACATGAACGGCGAGCGTTTCCGGCTTGCCGCGGACATCAAGGTCCGTCACGTCGGCTACAAGGGCGCATCCGACGCGATGCTCGAAGTCATTGCCGGACGCGTTCAGTACGCGATCGTGGGGCTTTCGAGCTCGCTTCCCTTCATCAGGGATGGCCGCCTCGTGGCGCTCGCCGTCGGCACGCCGCAGCGCTCTACGCTCCTGCCGGACGTGCCTGCGATCGCGGAGACAATTCCCGGCTACAAACGGGACGGATCGCATTCGCTGCTCGCGCCGGCGGGTACGCCGCGGCCGATCCTCGTGCAGATCAGCAAAGACGTGAAGCGCGTCTTCGATATGGCGGACGTCCGCGGTCGCCTGGAGAATGTGGATTTCACGGCGCAGCCGACCACCCCGGAGGAGCACGAGCAGATTATCCGCGCCGACATCGAGACGTTCGGCAACGTCGTGCGGCTCGCCGGCATGCGCCCGAGATAAGGCGGCGCTCGCCTGCCGCGGCAAGATTCCTCCGGGCGCAAGCGCACGAGCCGCGGCTCGGTTCGAACAGAGGGAAACCGATGGTTTCCCTCCGTTACCTCCTTTCCTTTGTCCTAGCGGACGGTCTTGCGCGCGATCATCACGTTGTCGAGCACGAGGTTCTGCGTCCAGATCCAGCGCGCGCCCTGAAAGAGCTCGGGGAAGCGCGTGTAGGCGGGCAGGTTCGTCACGCCGATCTCCTGATCGGTGAACTCCCACGCACGCGGCCAGTGCGTGTCGTTGAAGCGCGCCGACTGCCAGTTGCGCGGGATCGGATAGTGCACGGCATAGCACTTGTCCTCGCAATCGGCACGCCGCGTGAAAGGATGCGTGCGTCCGCCGAGATTGGGCGTGTCATGAACGTGGCCGCGCTCCACGACTTCCTTCGGATCCTGGAGCGGCCCGATGTAGAACGTCTGCGCCTTCCATGAGGAGTCCGTGACCGTGCCGTCGGAGAAGCGCGCGATCAAGCCGCCGTCGCCCGGGTAGTACTTCGACGTCTTGGGCGTGACCGGCACGGGGAAGACCTCCATGCCCAATCCCAGATGCTCGTCCCAGTCGACCACCAGGAAAGCGAGCGTGTAGGGGCGCTTCACCTTGAATTTGACGATCGCCGAGTTGAACGGGGTATACGGCGTGTTGTCGACCGACACGAGCTTGCCGTTCATGTACATCTCGTAGTAATTATCGGCGACGACGAAGCCCGTGATGACTTCGCCGTCGGCGTCGACTTCGATCACCGGCACCTTGTCGGTCGAGACTTCGGCCGAGCTCTTCGGCGTCACCTGATTGCATTCGTTGTAGAGGTCATGGCTCATCGGCCCGCCGCCTTTTTGCAGCGCCGTCTCGGCAGGCATGGTGATGACGGTGCCGTCAGTCGCGGTGATGAGGCCGACTGCCGCAACCCGCACGTTCATCTTCGGCGTGGTGAACGCGCACTTCGTCAGATTCTGCGCGATGATCTTCGTCGCCACCCCCTGGGTTACCATGCGCTTCGGCGGGCTCGCGTCCGCGGCGTCGAGTTCGGGCCCCGTCGAGGCGGTCTGACAGGCAGCCACCACCGCCATCGCGGCCAGCGCGAGAGATGTCCTGCGGAGACGAGCGAATCCGGTTCCTTCCTTGTTCATTGCGATCTCCCCCTTGATGAATCGGTGCGCACTATAGCCGGATCGACGCATGTTTGTCGAAACCCGCTTCGCCCCGACGTACATGAGTGGCGTAGTCACCAATCGCCCGTCCAGTCCCTCGCCCCTGGCCCTTCTACAGAGGGAGAAGGGAAGAGTCCTGGCTTCGAAGTTACTTCGGCTTGAGCCCCACCGCCTGCACCACCTTCGAGAGCACGTCCATCTGCTCGCGCAGCGTGGCCGTGCATTCCTGCGTCGAGCCCGGCGTCGCGACGAAGTCGATCCCGTGCATGCGCTCCTTCACGTCGGGGAGGGCCAGGATGCGCACGAGCTCCTTGTTGATCCGGTTCACGATCGCGCCCGGGGGTGCCGGCCGGCGCGAGCAGGGCGTGAGAGGTGTCGGGACGCTTGAATTCCGGCAGCAGTTCGCCCAGCGAGGGCATATCCGGCAGCGCGGATGCGCGCTGCGGCGTCATCACCGCGAGCGGCACGAGCTTGCCTTCCTTGATGAACGGCAGCAGCACGCCCATGGTGCCGACGTGGTAATGAGCGCGCCCGCCAAGCACTTCGATCGCGGCTTCGGGCCCACCTTTGAACGAGACATGAACCACTTTGATGCCGGCGACGTGGTTGAACCTCGCGCCGCTCAGGTGGGCCGCACTGCCCGTTGCGCTCGACACGAACACGAGTTTGCCGGGCTGCGACTTCGCGGCCGCGATCAGCTCGTTTACGGACCTTGCACCGAGCGAGGGCGCCGCGACCATCAGGTTGGTGCTGTAGCCGACCTGGCCGATGCATTCGAAATCCTTGGCCGAGTAGGGCACGTTCGCCTGCAAGGCCGGCGTGATCACGAAGTTGGGGATCGCATAAAGCAGCGTGTGGCCATCAGGCGTTGCCTTCGCGACCGTGCTGGCGCCGAGGATGCCGCCGCCGCCGGGCCTGTTGTCGACGACGACCGAGCCGCCCCAGCTCTCCGCCATCTTCTGGCCGATCGTGCGTGCGATCATGTCGGGTTGGCTGGCGGCGGTCGTCGAGGCGATGAGCCGGATCGGCCGTGTCGGGAAAGCTTGTGCGACGGCTTCGGGACAAACCCACGATGCGTCGGCCAGTCCGAGCAGGATCACCGATGCCGCGGCGGCAACGCCGGCTCGCTGCAATGCGTAGATCATGCGCACACTCCTCCGTGTTCATGCTGGATGGGGGCGGCGCTCGCCTTCGGCTCGGGCCTCGCCGCCCTACGGAACAGAGGAAAACCCAGGTTTTCCTCCGTAACCTCCTTTCCTTTCGCAGCGTGTCGGATACCGAGTCCGGTACGCTGCGAAGTCGAGCATCATAGTGGTTTTCAGACGCGTGCGGTGTTCAAATAACCGGCGACACAAGGGGCACCCCGATGACAGTGAAGATAGAACGCTGTGAAGTCTTTGGCGTTGCAATGCCGCTCGCCGGTACGTTCACGAGCGGCGGCATCTCGAAGGACGTTACGAAATGCGTCGTCGTGCGGCTCACCGCATCCGACGGCACGGTTGGCATCAGCAGCGCCGAGCCGTCAGCGACGACGAAATCGCCCGGAACCGCAGCAGAGCTGATCGTGACGCTGCGCGAGCGTGTGGCGCGCGAGCTCGTCGGCCGGCGACGCGCGAAACATCCATCGGCTGATCGAGCGGCTCGATAAGCTGACACCGGGACAGCCCGGCGCCGCGGCGGCAGTGGAGATGGCGTGCGTCGATCTTGCCGCGCGCATTTGCGGCGTGCCGCTCTACACCTATCTCGGCGGCGCATTGCAGGACAGCGTTGCGTTCAACGGCTGGATCGGAATGCTCCCGCCCGACGAAGCGGCGGCCGAAGCGCGGCGCTGGCTGAAGGCCGGTTTTCGTTCGACGAAGATCAAGATCGGCAGCGGAATCGAAGCCGATCGCGATCGCGTCGAAGCCGTTCGCGCCGCGGTCGGCAGCGCGATGAAGCTGCGCGTCGATGCGAACTGCCAGTACGACGCCGAGACGTCTCTCAAGCTGTGCCGGCTCGTGAAGCAGTTCGACCTGCAGCTTTTCGAGCAGCCGACGCCGCGGGACGACCTCGAAGGCATGGCGCGCGTGCGGCGCGAAGGCGGCATTCCGGTCATGGCGGACGAATCGGTGAGCGATCACGCGAGCCTGCTTGCCGTCATCAAGGCCGGATGCGGCCGACTTCGTGAAGTTCGGCATCAAGCAGGCCGGCGGCGTGATCCGCGCCTCGCGCATGCTCGCGACGGCCGAAGCAGCGGGGCTGCCGGTCGTGATCGGCCACGGCTTCGGGCTCGACCCGAGCACGCTCGCGGAGATCATGCTGGCGGCTTCTTCGCGCAACGTGCTGCCGGGACTCGAATGCGTGGGACCGCTCAAGGTCGTCGACACCGTGACCACGACCCGGCTCGACATCTCGTCGGGCACTCTGGCGTTGCCGCCCGGACCGGGCGTCGGCGTGACACTCGACGAGAAGAAGCTGGAACAGTATCGGCTGCACTAGCGAGCACTCTTCGCCGATGCGATTCACTGGGACCCTTTACCCTCCGCAAATATGACCGCTCCATCCAACGAATTCATCGTCATGACCTCGGGCGCATTCACGGCCGCCCACCTCGCCCTCGTTCCGCAACTGGAGCGTATGACGCAGAAGAAGGTAGTGACCGCGACGACGTCCGTCGGCACGGGTGAAAACGCGATTCCGAACCGGCTGAAGCGCGGCGAGATCGCGGATCTCGTGATCGTCGCCGATGCGCTCCTCCAGCAGTTGATCGACGAAGGTCTCGTGTTGCGCGACAGCCGCACGCCGGTCGCACGTTCGACGATCGGCATCGCCGTGCGCGCCGGGGCGCCGAAACCCGACTTGAGCTCGGTCGATGGGCTCAGACGCACGCTGCTCGATGCGAAGTCGATCGCGTATTCGGCAAGCGTGAGCGGCCAGTATCTCACCGGAGAGCTCCTGCAGCGGCTGGGCATCGCCGATGCGGTCTCGGGCAAATGCCGCTTCGTCGGCGGAGGAGAGCGCACGGGCGCCGTCGTGGCGCGCGGCGATGCGGACATCGCCTTCCAGCAGATGAGCGAGTTGCTGCCTGTGGCCGGGCATCGCACATATCACGCCGCTGCCGCCGGAGGTTCAGAAGGTGTCGCTCTTTCGCCGCCGGTGTCGGCGCGAACGCGAGCGATGCGGATCTCGCCCGCAGCGTCATCCGATTCCTCAGCTTCCGCTGAAGCGGCGCCGGCGATCACGCAGAGCGGTCTAGAGCCCGTGAACAAAGGATAAGACATGACCGTTGCGGGAGAGCTCGGCGACTTCGTCACTCGCCAGCGTTACGAGGACCTGCCGCCGCAAGCCATCGAGTACGCCGAGATGCTGATCTCGAGCACCATTGCGAGCGCCGCGCTCGGCTCGACCATCGAGTCGTCGAGAATCATCCGTGCGCTGGAATGCGAGCGCGGCGGCAACCGCCAGGCGACGCTCTGGTTCGGAGCAGCGGAGAAGCTGCCCGTGGCGGCCGCGGCGCGCGTGAATGCCGTCATGAGCGACGCGGCGGCGTCGGACGACAGCGATCTGCGCAACATCGTGCACGCCGGCACGACCGCCTGCGCGACCTCGCTTGCCGTCGCCGAGAACACCGGCGCGAGCGGCAGGGACGTCCTCGCCGCCATCGTGCTCGGTTACGAAGTCGCCGGCCGCATGAACGGCGCGATGATCGGCGGGCTTCAGAAGAAAGGCTTTCATGGCTGCATCGTGTCGAGCTTCGCGGGCGCCGTGTCCGCGGGGTGCCTCCTCCAGTTGAGCGCACCGCAGATGGCGCAGGCGATCGCGCTCATGGCGACATCGATGGGCGGACTGCACGCCGCGGCCAACACGAGCGTGGCGCGCGAATATCACGCCGGGACTCGCCGCGATGCTCGGCGTGAACGCGGCGCAGGCGGCCGGCAGGGGTTTCATCGCCGAGGAGAGCATCCTCGAAACCGAGAGGGGATTCTTCGAGGTCTACGGCAACAAGCCGGACGTCGCCGCCGTCACGCGCGATTTCGGCAAGCGCTGGAGCATTCTCGAAGACATGGGCATCAAGCTCGTGCCCGGCGGCCACCCGAATCATTCGACGGCCGAAGCCGCCGCAAACGCCGCGCGCGAGGGAAACGTCGCGCCGGAGGAAGTCGAAACGATCAGCATCTCACGTCCCGGCTTCACGACGTTGACGGGACCGCAGTATCCGACCGATCTGATCGGCATCGCGCACAGCCCCGCGTATTTCGCGGCGGCCGGCGTGGCCGATCGCGACTTCACGTGGGCGCATGCCTTCGAAGAGAAGATCAACGATCCGGCGATACGCGGCCTGCTCGACGAAGGTGCGCGTCGCGCCGCCGCCGACGGAGAATCTGGAGCGCCACAAGTCCGGTGCGGTCGTCACCATCACGACACGCGACGGGCGTAGCTATTCGAGCACGGTCTACGCGCCGAAAGGCGCGGCGATGCTCGGCATCGACTGGAGCGACGTGGAAGCGAAATACCGCGCGCTCGCGCCGTATGCGCAATTCTCCGGCGACAATCTCGAACGCAAGCATGAAGGTGATCCGCCGCTTCCGTGACGTCGCGAACGTCTCGGAGCTGATCGACGTGCTGCGGTAGCCTGAACCGGAGTCTGCTAAGGTTCCCTAACTCGGAGATAGGCCAAAACGGCAGTGCGGTCAAGGTGAGCACGGGCTCGTCGCCGCAGTGCTGGTGCCGTGTTGGTGAGCCGGATCGTGCACGCCTTAGAATGTCGCCTGCATGAGCGGCAAACACAAGCGACAACAGATACGCTCCCAGGCCGATCCGACCGACTTCGTGGGACAGCCATCCCATCCGCAGGCAACCGATCAGAGCTCGAGTTTCCTCCATGGCGGAGGGAACTTGGGCGCGCTCATGCGCGCGCACGACTGGTCGACGTCGCCCCTCGGACCGCCGGAGACCTGGCCGCAGTCGCTGCGCTCCGTCGTCGGGCTGATGCTCCAGTCGCACTTCCCGATGTTCGTCGCGTGGGGCCGGAGCTCGGCTTCCTCTACAACGACTCGTACGCCGAGATCCTCGGCGCCAAGCATCCGCACGCGCTCGGCAGCCGCTTCCACGACATCTGGTCGGAGATCTGGGCCGACATCAGCCCGCTGATCGACGCGGCGATGGCGGGCGAGGCCACCTATCGCGAGGACCTGCCGCTCGTCATGAACCGCAAGGGCTACGACGAGCACACCTGGTTCACGTTCTCCTATTCGCCCGTGCGCGACGAGAGCGGCAGGGTCGGCCGGCATGTTCTGCGCGGTGCACGGAAACGACCAGCGAATCCTGGCCGAGCGCGCGCTGCGTGAGAGCGAGGCGCGGCTGCGCGAGCTCAACGAGACGCTCGAACGCCGCGTCGCGGACGCACTCGCGGAGCGCAAGCTCCTGCGCCGACATCGTCGAGGGCACCGACGCCTTCGTGCAGGTGCGCCGACCTCGAATACCGCTGGCTCGCGGTCAACAAGGCGGCGGCCGACGAGTTCGAGCGCATCTTCGGCGCCGGCCGCAGGTCGGCGACAGCATGCTCGACGCTTCTCGCCGATCAGCCCGAGCACCGCGCTGCGGTGCGTGCCGTGTGGAGCCGCGCGCTCGCCGGCGAGGAGTTCACCGCGATCGGCGAGTTCGGCGATCCGGCGCGCGACCGCCGCTCTACGAAATGAAGTTCAACACGCTGCGCGACCGTGACGGCAATCGCATCGGCGCCTATCAGTTCGTGTACGACGTGACCGAGCGGCTGCGCGATCAGGAGCGGCTGCGCCACGCGGAAGCAGGCGCTGCGCCAGGCGCAGAAGATGGAATCGATCGGCCAGCTCACCGGCGGCGTCGCGCACGACTTCAACAACCTGCTCGCGATCGTCTCGCGGCGGCGTGCAGGTGCTCGAGCGCCACGCAAACGCCGAGCAGCGCCAGCGCATGCTGGATGGCATGCGCCGCGCCGTCGAGCGCGGCACGGGCCTCACGCGGCACCTGCTTGCGTTCTCGCGCCGCCGGCCGGTCAACCCGGAGTCGATCGACCTTGCCGCGCACGTCATCGAGCATGCGCGAGATGCTCGAGCCGGTCGCTGCGCGGCGACATCGAACGTCGCATGGACTTCGACCGACGATCTGTGGCCCGTCGAGGTCGATGCCGGCGAACTGGAGCTGGCGCTGCTCAACCTGTGCGTGAACGCGCGCGACGCGATGCCGGACGGCGGCACTCTCACGAGTCGGCCGCGGAGAACGTGGCGACCCGGATGGAGCGGACCCCGCGGGAGATTCGTGAAGCTCATCGTCGCCGACACAGGCACGGGCATGCCGCCGAAGTCATGGCGCGCGTGTTCGAGCCTTTCTTCACCACGAAAGAGGTGGGCAAGGGTTCGGGACTCGGGCTCGCGCAGGTGTACGGCTTCGCCCAGCAGTCGCGGCGGCCGCGTCACGATCGACAGCCGTCGGCAGCGGCACCACAGTGACGCTGCTGCTGCCGCGCTCCCGGATCGCGCGCCGCAGGGACAGAAGATCGTGGCGCCTGCGCGCGAAGTCGTCGTATGCGGCGAGGACGGCCGCAAGCGGGAGTTGCTGCTCGTCGAGGACGATCGCGAAGTCGCGGCGCTGACCCGCGAGATGCTCCGACGACCTCGGCTTCGAGGTGATCCACGTCACCAGCGCCGCCGCGGCGCTGGGTGCGGTCGCCGATGCACGCGCGATCGACATCGTGCTCTCCGACGTGATGATGCCGGGCGGCATGAGCGGG
This sequence comes from uncultured beta proteobacterium, assembly GCA_963808765.1. GTDB lineage: Bacteria > Pseudomonadota > Gammaproteobacteria > Burkholderiales > SG8-41 > JAQGMV01. Next base: position 52,195 of record CAWEHH010000029.1, on the reverse strand, counting down.
CTCGATCTCGCGCACGAGCTGAGACGGCGGCGGCCCGGCCTGCCGGTCATCCTGACCACCGGCTATGCCGAGGCGGCGGCAGGCATCGAAACCGAAGGCTTCGGACTGCTCCTGAAGCCCTATCGCCTGGAGGCGCTCGTGGACACGCTGAACGCGCATCTCCGGGCAAGCGTCGCGCTGTCCGGAGGTGACCGGAGGTAAGCGAGACTCGCATGCGCGCGTGGGTCGCAAACTAAAAATGGGAGGTGGGCAATGGCGTCCGTTCGTTTCCGGGTTTTCGGAATCTTCGCAGGTATCCTGCTTGCGCCTGCGTGCGCCGCTGCCGCGACGACGCAATGGAAGCCCGACCAGGCAGTCGAGATCATCCTCGGCACCGCGCCCGGGCAGCGGCCCGGATCGCAACGCGCGCGTCATGCAGAGAATTTTCCAGGAAGGCAAGTTCCTTCCGGTACCCGTGCAAGTCGTCAACAAACCGGGCGGCGGCGCCGTTCTGGCCTACTCGTTCGTGCATCGCGCGGAAGGCAACGGCCATTACGTGCTCATGTCCGGCAGCGGACTCGTCACGAGCGACGTGATGGGGCGTCTTCCGTTTCCGCACCAGGAGTTGACGCCGATCACGCAAACGCTCGATGAATACATCGGCATCGCCGTGAAAGCGGATGCGCCTCTGAAGTCGGGCAGAACGCTGCTCGATCGGCTGCAGAAAGATCCCGCCGCGCACAGCGTGGGCGTTGCGACCGCGCTCGGCAATGCGAACCATCAGGCGATCGCCGCCGCGATGAAAGCGGTCGGGATCGATGCGCGCAAAGGCCGTTACGTCGCTTTCAATTCGGGCGGCGCGGCGATGACGGCGCTGCTCGGCGGCCACATCGATCTCGTGCCCGTGTCTCTGGGTGTGCTGGTGCCGGAGGTGCAGGCCGGGCGCATCCGCGTGCTGGCCGTGTCGGCGCCGCAGCGTATGAGCGGCATGTTCGCGGATGTCCCGACCTGGCGCGAGCAAGGCGCGGACGCGGTCGTGTCCGTGTGGCGCGGCGTGTTCGGCACGAAAGGCCTCTCACCCGCGCAGGTGGCGTTCTGGGAAGGCACCTATCAGCGCCTGATGGCGACGCCCGAATGGCAGAAGGAGGTCGAGACCATTCATGCGCTCACCGCCTTCATGGGATCCGAAAAAACGCGACAGTTGATCGCACGCGACTTTGCCGCACAGAAAGCGATATTGACCGAGCTCGGGCTGGCGAAGAGCAATTGACGAGGGGCTCGCTTGACTCGCAGGTCGATCACGACGCAACGCGGCCTCCGGGATCGAAGCAGGATCTTCAGAGGTATCCCGTTTCGGCACGCCTGACGGGCTATGGTGCCTCACCGCACTCGTTCATGCATCGCGCCAGGCCGATCATTCGATAGGAGCAGCAATGCGACGACTCACGCGCCATGCCGGCCTTGCCGTCCTGTGCCTCGCGAGCGCGTGGGCCGCGGCCGTCTCGGCGCAGTCCTATCCCGCCCGCAGCGTGCGCGTCGTCGTGCCGTTCGCACCGGGCGGTGCGACCGACGTCGTCTTCCGCATTCTCGCGCCGCGCCTGTTCGAAGGCTCCGGCCAGACCGTCGTCATCGACAATCGCCCGGGGGGCGCCGCGACCATCGGCATGGACCTCGTGGCGAAATCGAAGCCGGACGGCTATACGCTCGGCGTCGCGAACGTCTCGTTCGGCGTGAATCCGTTTCTCATGAGCAAGATGCCGTTCGACACGGAGAAGGATCTCGTGCCGGTGAGTCTCGTCGTGCAGGTGCCGCTCCTGCTTGTCATCCATCCGTCGGTGCCGGTGCGAACGGTGAAAGCGCTGATCGCATTCGCCCGGGCACGTCCGGGCACTCTCACCTATGGCTCGGCGGGCAACGCGAGCGCGAGCCATCTCAGCATGGAGCTGTTCAACCATCTCACCGGAAACAAGATGGTCCACGTTCCGTTCAAGGGCGGCGGTCCCGCGCGCATCTCACTCATCAGCGGTGAGACCGCGATCCAGTTCGCGACCATTCCGGCGATGATGCCGCACTTTCGCGAGGGCCGACTGATTCCGCTCGGCGTGAGCATGCTCGAACGCGATCCGACACTTCCCGACCTGCCGACGCTGTCGGAGGCGGGCGTCAGCGGCTTCGAGGTCGCGGAATGGCAGGGCGTGGTCGTGCCGGCGGGCACGCCGGCGGAGCTAGTCACGCGCCTGCATCAGGAGATCGTGAAGGTGCTCGCACATCCGGAGGTGAAGGAGCGGCTTGCCGCGAACGGCGCGCGGCCTGTCGGCAGCACGCCGGGCGAGTTCGACGCGTTCATCAGGAAGGAAATGGCGATGTGGTCGAAAGTGATCCGCACGGCCGGCATCCGGATCGAGTGAAAGTTGTCGCTTCGCTGATCCAGGCGAGTGCCGCGGGATGGCGGCAGGGTCGTCAGTGAAGCCTTTGCTCTGCGATCCCGGCTCACCGGCCGCGATGACGAAGTGCTGTCGTCATTCCGGAGGTGCGCAGCACACGCATCCGGAATCCAGAACACGCCGTGGTCGCCTCGGATCGAAACGATGCGGAGCTGCGACGTCACGGTATTATCCGCTCACGCCTGAAGCGCTCGAACATCGAGACGAACATCTCCTCGCTGTCGATCGCTTCGTTGAAGCCCGCCCTGCGGATGCGCAGCGTGTCGGAAATGAAATCGTACTCGCAGCCGAGCCGCGAATTGGGCGGCGTGAAATCGCCTTGCGCCCAGCGCGCGGCGCGCTCGAACGGAAACGGCTTCAAGCCGTACTTGCGTGTCATCGCGTTCCACAGCGACTGCTTGTCCGCGAGGAACTGCGCGAGGGAATACGGCTCCGGTCCCGCCGGCTCGAGATCGAAGAAGCGGGCGAGCGCGGGCCACATGTACCGCCACCGGAACATATCGCCGTTGCTCACGTTGTAGCCGCGGTTGCCGCACCCCGGCGTGGTCGATACCCAGATCGCCGCGCGCGCCAGCAGATCGGCGTCGATCACCTGGATCAGCGCATCGAAGCAGCGCTGCGTGCTGGGGAAGCCGAAGGGCTCGTTCAACTCGCGTTTGAGCGAGCCGTAGATCGCGATCGCGGTCGCGAGGTTGAGCGGATTGCCCGCCGCGTAGCCGCACACCGCCGTCGGACGCACGGCGGTCCAGGTCCACGCTTTTCCGGCTTGCCTTCCGGTGACCAGATCCTCCTCTGCGTAATAGAAATCGCCGCCTGGAATGCGAGGGTCCGTCTCTTTTGCCGGTGTCTTGAACGGGCCGAGATAGCTCCCGTAGTACTTCGTGCCCTGGAGCAGGTTCACGTTGGCGAGGCGCTTCGCCGCAGCTTCGATCGCGTCGATCGCGTTCTCGATGATGGTGAGCCGCGCCTCGGGACGCGTGTCGTTGGCACTGTAGAAGACGTGCGTGACATCGGCACACGTCGCGAACGCCGCACGCGTTGCGCCGGCATCGGTGAGATCGACGGCGACGTGCGTGAACTTCGCCGACGCATCGTCGCGCAACCGAGGCGGCCGCCGCGAAACGCCGTAGACTTTCCAGCCGGCGAGCGCCAGTTGCTCGGCCATCGGCGTGCCGGTCACACCGCCCGTGCCGATGACCATCGCGACGTTTCGTTTGAGTGGAGATCGAACGGCAGGCTGCGCCAGCGCGCGCTCGGCGTTGTCCACGAGGATCGGAACGTCATTCATCTCGAATCAGTCGCTGCGAATGCCCGCGCTGCGGATGAGCCGGCCCCATTTCGCCATCTCCGCCTTGACGATGGCGGCGAACATCTCCGGACTGCTGCCGACGGGTTCGACCCCGATGCTCATGAAGCGCTGTTTCGTCCCGTCTCCGCGCAGGATGAGCGCGACTTCCTGGCTGAGGCGGTTCACGATTGCCGGCGGCGTTCCGGCGCCGGAGAACAACCCGTTCATCAGCACGGAATCGAAGCCGGGCAGTGCCGCCGAGGCGATCGTCGGTACGTCCGGAAACAGCGGCGAAGGCTCGAGACTCGTGACGGCGAGGGCTCTCAACCGCCGCGATTCCAGCGGAGCCGACGCGGCACTGGCGCTCGCAAACGTCAGTTGCGCCTCTCCGGTCACGACCGCGAGCGCGGCAGGCGCGCCGCCTTTGTAAGGAACCGGCGTCATGCGCACGCCGGCCATCGTCATGAAAAGCTCCGCCGCCAGATGCGAAGCGCCGCCTGCCGAAGCGCGTGCGTAATTGAGCTCTCCGGCGTGCGCCTTCGCGAGACGTATCAACTCGCGCACCGATTTCGCCGGCAACGAAGGATGCACGACCAGCACGCTCGGCGAGCGATCGACGAGGGAAATCGGAGCGAGATCGCGCACGGGATCGTACGGCAGGTTCTCCTGCATGAACGGCAGCAGCCAGATCGGGCTGGTGAAGAGCAGCAGCGTGTGTCCGTCCGGCGGGGCCTTCGTCACGGTCTGCGCCGCGATCACGCCACTGCCGCCACCGCGATTGTCGACGATCACCGGCTGGCCGAGGCTCACCGTGAGGTGCTGCGCAAGGATGCGCGCTGAAAAGTCGCTTGCACCGCCGGCGGCGGCCGTGACGATGCGCACGGGTTTCACGGGATACATGGCCTGCGCCCACGCCGGACCACAAATAAACGCGGCCAGCGCCGCGCTCGCTGCTTTCCACGGAAGGTTCATTGCATGCTCGAGGGTGCCGCGGCCATTCTGGGCATCATGCTCGATAAAGACAAGGCGCCCGCAGGCGCGCCTTGAAGAGGGTCTCGACCGCGCCGATGATCGAGTTTCCTTCCCGTGATACAGGGGCGGTGAGCGACCATCATGGCCACTGCGCGCCGCAGCGCGTGCGGGTATCCCGAGACGGTGGGAGAATCCCGGCATGCTTCAACCCATGGAGGCGGCGATGAAGATCACGAAGTTGAAGGAGCACATCGGGGCGGAGGTCACCGGGATCGATCTGCGCGAGCCCATCGACGACGCGACGCGGCAGCGCCTGAGAGAAGCCGCGGCCCAGCACGTTGCGCTCGTGATCCGCGACCAGAAGTTCACCGCGGCGCAGTATCAGGCCGCGGCCGAAAACTTCGGCGAGCTCATGCCGGACCAGGACCGGCGCTTCCTGGTCGAAGGGCTCCCGCTCGTGAGCGTGCTCTCCAACCGCAACAAGGACAGCACTGGCGCCCAGGCCAAAGTGGTTGCCAACGCCACGTGGCACACCGATCACACGAACCAGGAGCGGCCGCCAAAATTCACGATGCTCTACCCGGTCGCGCTGCCTGACAAAGGCGGCGGTACGTCAGTGTGCAACATGCGCGCAGCCTATGAAGCGCTGCCGGCCGCATGGCGGGAGCGCATTACGGGCATGCAGACCGAGAACACCCTCATCAGCAGCGCGCGGATGAAAATCGGCAATCCCGACATCGTGCGCGCCCAGCAGGAGACGAAGATTCCGCCCATGGTCCAGCCGCTCGTGCGCACGCATCCGGAGACGGGAACGAAGGCGATCTGGTTCCACAAGGGCAAGACGGAACGCATCATCGGCATGTCGCCGGAGGAGACCCAGCAGTTCCTCCAGGAGCTGCTGGAGCTCGCGATCAAGCCGGAGTTCGTCTACGTGCACGAGTATCGGCTCGGTGACATGTTCATCATCGATGACCGCGCGTCGATGCATAAGGCGGGCTTCGACTACGATCACAGTCAGCACCGGATGCTCTATCGCATCCTCGTGCGCGGAGACCGGCCAGCCTGAGGCGCTCTCAGGCGCAGTTCGGGGCAACTGAACTTCACGACACGGACAGAAAGAGCATGGCGCACGAGGCCATGGACGCGCCGCGCGAGTTGCTGAGACGGATGTTCGACGCGGCGGTGGATGCCGCACAGCCGGCGCTGTGCGTACCGAAGCATCTCCCCCCGCGGCCGAGCGGACGCATGATCGTCGTCGGCGCCGGAAAAGCGTCGGCGGCCATGGCCCGCGCGGTCGAGCAGCATCTCGACGGTCCGCTCGAAGGGCTCGTGGTAACGCGGTACGGACATGCCGTTGCCTGCGAGCGCATCGAGATCGTGGAAGCAGCCCATCCGGTGCCCGACAAGGCGAGCGTTGACGCCGCACACCGGATTCGAGAGAAGGTCACAGGCCTCACAGCGGACGACCTCGTGCTGTGCCTCGTCTCCGGCGGCGGCTCCTCGCTCCTCGTGGATCCGGCGCCAGGGCTCACACTCGACGACAAGCGCAAGGTGAGCGAAGCGCTCCTGCGCAGCGGCGCCAACATCTCCGAAATGAATTGCGTGCGCCGGCACTTGTCGGCCGTGAAGGGCGGGCGGCTCGCCGCGGCGTGTCATCCTGCGAAAGTCGTCACGCTGCTGATTTCCGACGTGCCCGGCGACAATCCGATCGACATCGCGTCGGGGCCGACGGTGGCCGACCCAACAACGTGTGAAGACGCGCTTGCGATCCTGCGTCGTTATCGAATCGACATCCCGGACAACGTGCGCCGTGTGCTCGAATCAGGCGCGGGCGAAACAGTGAAGCCGGGCGATCCGCGCCTTGCACGGTGTCGAGACGAGAATGATCGCGACGCCGCAGATGGCGCTGGAAGCCGCAGCGCGCGTGGCGCGAGAGGCAGGCGTGCCTGCTTACGTGTTGGGCGATCGCGTGCAGGGCGAAGCGCGCGACGTAGGGATGGTGCTGGGCGCGCTCGCGCTTCAGGTCGCCGATCGCGGCGAGCCGTTCACAGCGCCGTGCGTGCTCCTTTCAGGCGGAGAGACGAGCGTGACGGTTCGCGGCACGGGCCGCGGCGGACGCAACGTCGAGTTCCTCCTTTCGCTCGCGCTGACGCTCGACGGTCATCCGCGCATCCATGCGATCGCCGCGGATACCGACGGTGTCGATGGTCAGGAAGAAACGGCCGGCGCGCTCATCACGCCCGATTCGATCGCTCGCGCCTGGAGCGCTGGCATCCGTCCGCGCGAGGCGCTCGACAACAACGACGCCCATGCCCTGTTCGCAGCGCTGGACGACCGCGTCATCACCGGCCCGACGCTCACGAACGTCAACGACTTCCGCGCCATCCTGATCGACGGCGCGGCTCGCTGAAGGCGACACCGGCGGCGTTCAGACGCGGCCGAGTCGGAAGTGGAACGCTGGGGCCCGATCATCAAGGCCGCGGATCAGTACATCGATTAGTGTGGTGTCCCAGTGATTCGCCCTATTCGTCATCCCGGCGCGAAGCCGGGATCCAGGCGACAATCGCTTCGATTCCGGACCACTTCGCACGCGTGAGCGCTTCATCAGCCATACATGAAAGAACATTCCTGAAGGAGATCCGTCATGCGTGAATACAAGATCGCTGCCATCCCTGGAGACGGCATCGGCCCGGAAGTCATCGCGGCGGGGCTGGAGGCGCTTCATGTGCTGGCCGAGCAGGACGGCGGCTTCAAATTGAACGTGACGCACTTCGACTGGGGTTCGGACTACTACAAGAAGCACGGCGTCATGATGCCGCCGGGCGGTCACGAGCAGTTGCGCGCATACGATGCGATCTATTTCGGCGCGGTGGGCGCGCCCGACGTGCCGGACCACATCACGCTCTGGGGATTGCGGCTCGCCATCTGCCAGCCGCTCGACCAGTACGCCAACGTGCGCCCGACGCGCATCCTGAAAGGCGTGCAGAGCCCGCTGCGCAACGTCTCGGCGAAGGAGCTCGACTGGGTCATCGTGCGTGAAAACTCGGAGGGCGAATACGCGGGACATGGCGGACGCTCCCATCGCGGCCATCCTCAGGAGATGGGCACGGAAGTCGCCGTCTTCACCCGCACGGGCGTCACCCGCATCATGCGTTTCGCCTTCGAACTTGCGCGCTCGCGACCCCGCAAGAAGCTTACGGTGGTCACCAAATCCAATGCTCAGCGCAACGGCATGGTGATGTGGGACGAGATCGCGGAGGAAGTCGCGCGCGGGTTCGGCGACGTCACGTGGGACAAGATGCTCGTCGACGCGATGACGATGCGCATGGTGCTAAAACCCGAGACGCTCGACACGATCGTCGCGACCAACCTGCACGCCGATATCCTGTCCGACCTCGCCGCCGCGCTGGCGGGGTCGCTGGGCATTGCCCCGACCGCGAACCTGAATCCGGAGCGCAAGTCGCCCTCGATGTTCGAGCCCATCCACGGTTCCGCCTTCGACATCACGGGCAAGGGCATCGCAAACCCGATCGCGACGTTCTGGACCGGCGCGATGATGCTGGAGCACCTGGGCGAGCATGCCGCGGCGGCGCGTCTCATGAAGGCTGTCGACGAAGTGACCGCGGACAAGCAATTTCATACGCCGGATCTGGGCGGATCCGCGACGACCCGGAGTGTGACGGACGCCGTTTGCCGGGCGATGAAACCCGGCCGCTGAAAGAAATGGCTGCCGCTCTGCGCTACTCCCTGTCCGAGTCGATAAACGCTCGGGTCACACGCGTTGTCGACCGGCGGCCGATGCTCCGCGATACGATAGCGCTCCAGGGAATCAACCTTACGGAGCGCCATCACCCATGAGTCAGCAGGACGCAAAGCTTTCGCAGCCGCAGTACACGATGAAGATAGAGAAGGACGTGCGTATCCCGATGCGGGACGGCGCGACGCTTCTCGCGGACGTCTTCCGCCCCGCCGAGAGCGGGCGCTTCCCCGCGATTCTCAACATCAGCGCATACCAGAAGGACAAAGTCTGGGTGCCGCCCGACGATCTCGAAGAAAAGGCGAATCCCCACATGACGTGGGAGACGGTGAACCCGACGTGGTGGGTGGCGCGCGGCTACGCGTGTGTGCGCGTGGACACGCGCGGCTCGGGCAAGTCGCCGGGCCTGTCCGACCCCGGCGGTCATCAGGAAGGAATCGACTTCTACGATTCGATCGAGTGGTCCGCGCGGCAGGAATGGTGCAACGGCAACATCGGCACGAGCGGCATCTCCTATCACGCGGCGACGCAGTGGAAGGTGGCGAGTCTCAAGCCGCCATCACTGAAAGCGATGATTCCGTGGGAAGGCTACGCCGACGTGTACCGCGACTCGGTGTATCACGGCGGCATCTTTCAGTTGTACTTTCTCTCGACGTGGTATGCCACGCAGATGGCGCACCATCTTCTCGGCGACGCGCAGGAGTACAACCCCGACGCATTCCGCAACGAGCGGCTCTACAACTACATGCGCCACAGCCTCGACACGGGCTGGTGGGACACGCGGCGTGCGGATCCGAAGAAGGTGGAGATTCCGTTCTACAGCGCGGGCAACTGGACCGGCCACAACCTGCACCTGCGCGGCAACACGGAGATGTTCGTGAACGCCGCGGCGAAGCACAAGAAGCTCCGCATTCACACGGGCACGCATTACCACGCGTTTTACACGGAGGAAGCACGGCGCGATCAGTTGCGCTGGTTCGATCACTGGCTGAAGGGCATCGATACCGGCATCCTCGACGAACCGCCCGTCAAGATCATGATCCGCACCGGCGGCGGCACGCTCGACGACTACTCAGTTCCGTTTCGAGAACGAATGGCCGCTCGCGCGCACGCAGTGGACGAAGTTCTACCTGCGCGCCGACCGCTCTGATCCGCTCTCCGATCCGATGGGGGTCGAAGGTGGTCTTGGGGACAAGCCGCCCGCAACGGAGAAGACCGTCACGTATTCGGCAACCGGCACGACGAAGGCGGGTGTCGCCTCCGCTTCTTCGACGATGACGTCAGCCGGTCCGATGAACCGCACAGGTGTCTCGTTCCAGACCGAGCCGCTCGCGGAAGACACCGAAGTGACCGGTCCGGTGAAGCTCGTCCTGTGGGTGTCGAGCACGCAGAAAGACATGGACATCTTCGTGACGATCCGCAACATCGGCCCCGACGGCAAGGACGTGTGGGAGGTCGGCCAGCAGGGCCAGCCGGTGCCCGTCTCGAAAGGCTGGCTCCGCGCGTCGCATCGCAAGCTCGATCCCGAACGCTCGCTGCCGTATCGGCCGTTCCACACGCACGACGAGCGCTGGTGGCTCACGCCCGGGCGAGGTGGTCGAGTGCGAGATCGAGATCTGGCCGACCGGGATGGTTTTCGGAAAGGGCCACCGCATCCGCCTCGACATCCAGCCGCGCGACGGTATCGGCAGCGCGCCCTATCTGCACTATCCCGCCGCCTATAACGTGGGTGGGATGAACACGATCCACACGGGGGGAGACAGGGCGTCCTATCTGATGCTGCCGATCATTCCGGCGAAGGCTTCATAGGCTCCGTCCCGAGACACGCGGCCTCCGATGGATCGCACATCGGTCACGAAGGGGCACCTTGCATGAGGTGACGCGGCCGTTGGCCGGCCCTGCCAGTCTTGTTCTGGATCCCGGACGCGTGTGCTGCGCACCTCCAGGATGACGACGGTGGTCATTGCCGCATGCGCCGCAATGCTGCGCACCTCCGGGATGACGACGGTGGTCATCGCCGCATGCGCCGCAATGCTGCGTACCTCAGGACGACACCCGCTTCGTCATTGCGGCGCGAGGCCGCAATCCAGACGCTGTTCAAGGATTCACCGCTACGGAAGCAGCGGGCGCCAGCGGCTCCGGCACGCTATTCTTGATGGCGGGAATCGTCTGGAGGTACGCGAACACCGCCCCCAGATCATCGTCCGTCATGTGCTTGTACATCGGGATCGGCATCGGCGGCAGGATCGGCCGCCCACGGCCCATATGGCGGCCGGTACGGATCGTGTCCTTGAAGTTGCGGAACGTCCATTTGCCCAGGCCCGTCTCCGGATCGGGCGTCAGGTTCGCGGTGTAGCTCACGCCCCACGGTCCCGACCACGCCGTATTCGTCGCCGCAGAGACGACTTTCCACGGGCCGTTGGGCAGCTCGGGTGCGGGCGGCATCGCGAGCGACTCCGGATGCCCTGACAACATGCGACTCATATCGGGTTCAGCGCCGCCACCGGGCTTCGGCTTGAAAGGCGTGTGGCAGTCGTTGCAGCCGGCGATGGTCACGAGGTATTTGCCGCGCGCGATCTTGTCCGCGACGCCCGGTTCCGTGGACTCCGCCGAAAGCGCGGGCATTGCACCGGCCGCGCAAAGCAATGCGGCCGCACCGATTAGTCGTCTTCCCGGCGTGGCAAGTACACCCCGGGCCTGTTGCGGCTCGCGACACGATCCGGGGCCGGGATCCAGGCGAAAACCGGCACTGGATTGCGCATCCGTGTGCCGCGCACGTGCGGAATGACGACGAATGCGAAGCGATTTCAGCGCGAAAAAACTGACGACGTTTGCAGTCATGGCTTGATCTCCTTTTGTTGCAGACTGATATCGATCCAGCGCTCGATGAGCGCCAGGGCTTCGGAATCGGGTACTTCGGTGCCAAGCGGCGGCATCTGCACACGCGGATCGCGCGAACGCATCCGGATCGGCAGCACGCTCGCGTGCGAGGCGCCCGGTGCGACGAGCTGCGCGGGTTGCCGTGCGCTCGCGGGCCGGAAGCGGCTGGGTGTGCCGATCAGCGATCGCACGACCGCTGCTGCGCCGTTCGGCTCGGCTGTCTCCTGAGCGAGCACGACACCGACGGGCACCGACGCTCCAGCCGCGTCCGGCTTCCCGTGGCAGTGCGCGCAGTTGCCGTGGAGGTATCCCAGCGCAGCGCGCTCGACAGGCGACGCAGCCGCAATGCGCGGCGGCCGCTCGAGCAGCGCCTGCGGCAGACCGCGCAGCCAGCCGCGCGTGGCGAGCTCGCGCAGGTCGATGCCATTCGCAGGTTCCGCATGCGGCGCGAGCGGGTCGCGATCCGGCGAAAGCTGAAGCGCGCTGAATCCGAGCACGGGAACCGGCGCGCCTTCGTGGCACGCGCGGCAGTCGCCTTCCGACGGGATCAGGTAGCGGCGTTCGCCCGTGCGCGCCACGAGCGCTGTTCCGTCCGCGGGCGCGAGCACGGCGTCGGTGCCGGCTTCGTTCCAGACGTAGGTCGCATAGCGCCACGAGCCGTCCTGAAGGCGCTCGATGAAGCGCGTTTCGACGCGGCTGCCGGTGGAGAATTCCTTCCACAAGCGCGTGCCGCGAGGAAACACCCAGGCGTCGGGCTTCGCGGCGTCGATGGACGTGCCCGGCGGCAAGGCGATCCAGCGCCGCTTCGTCGCTCCGTCGGACCAGAGGGGATACTGGGGCGAGAACGCGAGGACGCCGGATGCGATGTCCGTGGTGGAACCGGGAGAGAAGAGACCGGTGTCGTGCAGCCGTTGCGGCGGCGCATCGGATGTGTGCGCGAACGCGGCGTGCTGCGGGCCTGCCAGCGCAATGACGACGCCTGCTGCGCCCAGCAGCTTCCTCAGTGCCTGGCGGGTACGTGGTGGGACTGTGCTTCGGAACTGTTCCGGCTTGTGCATCAGGCGGTTCACGTTCATCGTCTCGCTGCTCGCGGCGCGCTACAGTTGCAGGCGAACGCGAGTGTATGGAGCGGGCGTAACGCGTGAATTTCAGGGCTGAAACAGTTTTGTTTCGCTCTGTAACGGCCTGGTGGACGAGGTCAACTCGAACGAGGAGAAAGCAATTTGAAGCAGGCAGCATTCGTGCGGTGCACAGCCGCCGTGCTCTGCGCCGCATTGGCGGGAGTGGTCCAGGGCCAGACGTATCCGAGCAAGCCGGTGCGGATCGTCGTGCCGTTCTCCACCGGCGGCACGAGCGATTTCATCGCGCGCTATCTCGCGAAGAAGCTGTCCGAAGAATTCGGCGGCCAGTCGTTCATCGTTGACAACCGCGCGGGAGCCGGCGGCACATTGGGCGCCGATATCGTTGCGAAGGCGCCGGGCGACGGCTACACGCTTCTCATCTATCACATCGCCATCGCCACCGGGCCATGGCTCTATAAGAAGCTTCCCTACGATCCTCGCCGCGACATCGCGCCGATCACGCAGATCGGACTGACGCCGAGCATCATGGTCGTCCACCCCTCGCTTCCGGCGAACACGGTGAAAGAATTCGTGGCGCTCGCGAAGAACTCGCCGGGACGCATCACGTACGGCTCCGCCGGCATCGGAAGCGCCGGCCATCTCGGGCCCGCGCTCTTCGAATATCACGCTCAGGTCAAGCTCTCGCACATCCCCTACAAAGGCGGCGGTCCGGCGCTGCTCGCGATCGCGGGCGGCGAGCTTCAGATGATGATCCAGACGATGCCGGACACCATACGTCAGGTGCGCGCCGGTCGGCTGCGGCTGCTCGCGGTATCGACGGCCAAACGCGTGCCGGACCTTCCCGACGTGCCGACCATCGCCGAGGCGGGCGTTCCGGGCTACGACTACAGCACGTGGTTCGGATTCTTCGCGCCGGGCACGACGCCGCGGCCGCTCGTCGCGAAGTTGAATGAAGTCGTGAACAAGCAGCTCGCGATGTCTGACCTGCAGGCGGAATTTCGCAAGGACGGACTGGAGCCCATCGGAAGCAGCGTCGAGGCCATCCGTTCGCTGGTCAACTCGGAAATCGACAAATGGGGTAAGGTGATCCAGGCGGCGGGCATCGAGCCGAACTGAAGGCGCTCGAGTGGGTCTGTCCCGTTTTCCGGGGGAGAAAGGGCGTGCCGGCGCGGTGCCGCTGCATCGGCAAGTCGTCGCCCTCTGGCGACGGCCGGGCCTGTTTGTTATCTTCGCCGGGTCGCGACGGCGATATTCGACGATGCTCGTGAAAGCCATGCGCGCGTTGTCAACCGTGCGGGCCGCCGGGCGTTGAGTCGGCAGCACGCATCAATCCACCGGGAGAATTCCAATGCGCAACACGGGTCTGATCGCAATCGCCATGTCGTTCGCTCTGGCCGCGCCGCTTGGCGTGAGTGCCGGAGAAGCCGCTTCAGGAGCGGATCTCTGGAAGACGAAGGGTTGCCTTGGCTGTCACGATCGCGAGGCGAAGAAAGTCGGTCCGTCGTTCAAGGACATCGCGGCGAAGAAACCCAGCAAGGATGCGATGGTCACGAAGCTGAAGGAAGGCAAGGGCCACATGAAGGTCAACGCGTCCGACGCGGAGATCGGCTCGATGGTGGATGCCGTGCTCGCCACGAAGTGAACGATCGGTCTCACAGGGACGGGAACCCCGCTGCGGCGGGGTTTCTTTTTGGGCGTCTCGTACGGCGACGGGGTGGTTCCTTAGATCGACTGCGAAGGCGTGGCATCGCGACGCGTTCTCGCGACGCTGAAGCGAGCTTCAGGCGCTTTCCATAGAATAGATCGCTCGATGCCCGCGAGAGTCCGCGAAACCAATGAAAGACACGATGCAAGTCATCAGCCCCGAAGGCGTGCCAGTCGGCGCGTCAGGTGAAGTGAGCCGTCCGCTCGGCGATCTCTCCGGAAAAATCATCGGCGAGGTTTACAACAATCACTTCAAGGGCGAGCTCATGTTCCGCACGTATCGGCGCCTCTTCGCAGAGAAGTATCCGGGCGTGAGGATCATTCCGTACGACCAGTTTCCGATCGTCTACGTCGGCGGTGACGCGGCTTCGCAGAAGCGCATCGCGAAGGAGATCGCCGCCATCGCCAAGGAGAAAGGCTGTCACGCGATCATCACCGGCAACGGCGGGTGAGGGACCTGCACCCCGGCCTCGGTGAGGCCGGCCGTGGAAGCAGAGAAAGCCGGCATCCCGAGCGTCGTCGTCACGACCACCGGATTCACGACGATCGCGCGGGCCGCCGCGAAAGCCGAAGGCATGGCCGATCTGAGGGTCGCCGAATATCCCGGCGCGGTGGGCGTGCACGCAGAAGAGCTCGTCGTGAAGAACGTCGAGGACGTGCTCTTCGGGCGCATCGTCGACAACCTGACCCGGCCGCTCGGTGCGGCGGCATCGGCCCGGCGCGAAGCCAAACCTCGGACCGACGCAGCCGATGCTTCCGCGTCAGTCCAGCGCGAAGCCGATCGAACGACGGCGGTGCCCCCATCCGCGTCAGTCCAGCGCGAAGCCGACCCTTCGACCGAAGCGGCCAGCCCATCCTCGTCATTCCAGCGCGAGGCTGGAATCCAGGCGAAAGCTGGCGCCGCCGACATCGTTTTCGAAGGCTCGTTCGAGGCGATCAACGATCACTTCCGAAGCCGCGAATGGACCGACGAGCTGCCGATCGTTCCGCCGACGATCGAAAAGATCGAAGCGTTTCTGAAGCACACGAGCCGCGCGCCCGACGAGTGCATCGCAGTTCTCCCGCAGGCGAACCTTCAGGCCGTGCCGTGGAACATCGCGGCCAACGCGGTCATGGCCGGCTGCCGTCCGGAGATGATGCCGTTCCTCATCGCCGCCGTCGAGGCGATCGCGGACAACACTTACAACCTGAACAACATCGGGACGACGTGGGGCGTGTTTCCGTTCCTCCTCGTGAACGGGCCCCATGCCGAACGCTGCGGCATCGAGAACGGCGGACAACTGATCTCGCGGGGCGCGAACCCCTCGCTCGGCCGCGCGCTGGGCCTCATCATCCGCAACATTGCCGGATACAAGCTCGGCAGAAACTACATGGGCACGTTCGGCTATCCCATGAATTTCGTCGTCGCGGAGAACGAGAAGGACACGCCGTGGGAGCCGTATCACGTCGAGCACGGTTTCGACGAAGGCGACACGACCGTGACGGCCTGCGGCTCGGTGACGTGGGGCTGGCCTCCGGCGATCTACGGGACTGCGGATCAGACGGCCGCGCAAACCGCGCTCGATTTCCTGAGCCTCGAGCTCACGAAGAAGCCGTGCCTTGCCCGTCTCGCCGAACGCGGCCCGAACGGCTTCCGCAACATGATCACGATTCTGATCGCGCCGCCGGTCGCGAAGTCGCTCGCAGCCGCGGGCTACTCGAAGCAGAAGATACGTGAATACCTCTTCGCGCACGCGCGCGTGAGCTACGACGAGCTCGAGTTCGTGTTGAAGTACGGCCACTCGGAAGCGTTCACGATTCCGGACGCCGTCGAGCGCGGCATCTATCCTGAAGAATATCTTCACAGCTCGGACAAGATGCTGCGCGTCCTGCCGAGTCCCGACGTGATCAATATCGTCGTCTGCGGCGATCCCAATCGCAATCGCGTGATGGTGCTGTGGGGCGGGTACGTCAACCCGGTGACGCGGAAAGTGGAGATACTCCCAACGGTGCCTTCCGGTGTGACATGATTGTGTCCACCGTGAGCTGGAGACCGAACGCATGAAATGGATCCAAGCAGGCATGGCGATCGGCTGTGCCATCGCCGCGGTTCAATCGGCACACGCAGCGGAGCAGGCGTATCCCACGCGTCCCGTGCGGCTGGTTGTCGCGCTCGCTGCCGGCGGGCCGACCGACGTCGTGATGCGCGTCGTCGCGACCAAGCTCTCGGAGCAGATGGGCCAGCAGATCGTGGTCGACAATCGCCCGGCGGTCGGTGGCAGCCTCGCAGGTGAGATCGTCTCGAATGCGCCACCCGACGGCTACACGCTCTTCGCCGGTGCCAACGGCACGATCGCGATCGCGCCGAATCTCTTCGCGAAGCTGCCTTTCAGCGTGAGCCGCGATCTCACGCCCGTTGCGCTGATCGGCGACAGCCCGCTCGCCGTGATGGTGCATCCGTCGGTCCCGGCCCAGTCGATGAAAGACTTTCTCGTGCTCGCGAGAGCGAAGCCGGGCGCGGTCAATTACGGCTCGTCGGGCCAGGGCGGCACCGGTCACCTCGCGACGGAGCTGCTATGCCTGATGGCCAGCCTGAAGATGACGCACGTGCCCTACAAAGGCGCGGGTCCCTCGCTCATCGGTCTCGTCGGCGGCGAAATCGATCTCATGATTTCGGGCCTGGCATCGGGACTCGCGTACATCAAGCAGAAACAGGTCCGTGCTCTCGCGGTGACGAGTGCGAAGCGCTTGTCGCAGGTCCCCGAGATCCCAACGGTCGCCGAGACCGTGCCGGGCTACGAGGCGGGCTCGTGGTATGCGATCCTGACGCGCGCCGGCACGCCGAGGCCGATCATCGACAGGCTCAACCGCGAGGTTGCCATCGCGATCAAGAGTCCCGACGTGAACTCGAAGCTCGTCTCCGGCGGCGTCGATCCCGAATCGCTGACGCCCGAGCAGCTCGGCGAGAAGATTCGCGTCGAGACCGAGCGCTGGGGCAAGGTGGTGAAGGCGGCGGGAGTCAAACCGCAATGAAGGGAGCAGCAACCGTGTCCACATCCTTCAAACTGCTCATCGCCGTCGCGATCCTCTCGCTCGCGAGCGCGTGCACCGCGCCCCGCGGTGCGCTCGTGCTCGAGCGCGAAGGCAGTTTCTTCGTGAACGGGAAACCGGTGCAGTCGCAATATCCCGGCGCATCGCTGGTGACCGGTCCCGCCGATCCGGGATCGATCACCGTGAACCAGATGTACGTGCAGTATCGCGTGCCGGCGGGCGCTTCGTCCCTTCCGATCGTGCTGGTGCACGGCTCCAATCACACGGGCGTCACGTACGAGACGACGCCGGATGGACGCGAAGGGTGGTACACCTATTTCGTTCGCCGCGGTTTCCCGGTCTACGTCGTCGATCAGGCGGGGCGCGGTCGCTCCGGTTTCGATCCCACGCCGATCAATCAGGTGCGCGACGCGGCGGGCTCGAAGCCCTCCACCTTGCCAACGCTGCTCCTCGGAACGCGCGAGCGGGCGTGGCAGAACTTCAGACTGGGCCCTGCCGACGGCAAACCGTTTGCGAACCTCCAGTTTCCGCTCGAAGCGCTGGACCAATACCTCAGTCAACTCGTGCCCAATACGGAAACGGCGCTTCAAGGCGGAGGCAGAAACACCGTAGACGCGCTGAGCGTACTGCTCGATCGTATCGGACCCGCGGTCGTGATCGTGCATTCGCAGTCGGGCGTATACGGCATCGATCTGGTCAAGCGCCGGCCGCAGCTCGTGCGCGCCTTGATCAGCATCGAAGGCGGCTGCGAGAACCTCAGCGCCGCCGAAGCAAAAACGTACTTCGCCGCCGTGCCGTTCGTTTCGGTCTGGGGCGACAACAGCGTCGGCGCGAAGAACACCGTGAACGGGGACAAGCGGCGCGAGGCCTGCGTTCAGGCTGCCGCATCGATCCGTGCGGCCGGCGGGCGCGGATCGGTTCTCATGCTGCCCGAGCTGGGCATGCGCGGAAACAGTCACATGCTGATGATGGACAAGAACAACCTCGCGATCGCCGACGTTCTCCAGAAGTGGATCGCGGAGAATGCGCACCGCTGAGAAGCCGCGGCAACGGACGGGCAGCCGCCGTCCGATAGGATCGCGCTCCGACATTTTGCCCAGGGAGGAAAAGATGAAAGCACTGTCCGGATTGGCCTGTACACTGGTCGCACTTGCCACACTCGCGCCTTCGCCCGCGGTTGTCGGCGCAGGCGTATCCCACGAAACCCATCCGCCTGATACTGCCGTTCCCGCCCGGCGGGCCGACGGACATCGCCGGACGCGCCATTGCCCAGAAACTCTCCGAGCAGTTGGGGCAGACGGTCATTGCCGACAATCGCCCCGGCGCGACATCCAACATCGGCCTCGAGCTCGCCGCGAAATCGCCGCCGGACGGCTACACGATGGTCCTCACGCCGCCTTCGATCGCGCTCTCCCCGTGGATGTACAAGAAGCTCGGCTACGACGCGTTGCGCGATTTTCAGCCGCTCACGCTGGTCGCGAACATGTACTACGTCATGGCCACGCACACTTCGGTGCCCGCGAAGAACCTGAACGACTTCATCGCGCTCGCCAAACGCAATCCCGGCAAGCTCAACTTCAGCTCGAGCGGACCGGGCGCCGGCAACCATCTGGCGACCGAGCTTCTGAAGAGCATGTACGGACTTCAGATGGTGCACGTGCCCTACAAAGGGAACGTCGCCGGGCTGCTCGCGTGCACGACCGGCGAGGTCGATTTCGGCACGTTCGCAGTGGCGCCGGCGATTCCGATGGTCAAGGGAAATAAGGTGAGGCCTCTCGCCGCGCTCACCGAGAAAAGGCTCGACGTGCTGCCCGACGTGCCCACCGCGCGCGAGCAGAACGTGGATCTCGTGTCGGTGCAATGGTACGGCGTGCTCGTCCCTGCAAATACGCCGCGCCCGATCACCGAGCGCCTCGTCTCCGAGCTTCACAAGGTGACCTCGGCGCCCGAGTTCAAGGAGAAGCTCGCGATCTCCGGTATCGATACCGTGACGAGCACGCCGGAGCAGTTCGCCGACCTGATTCGCGTGGAGACGGAGCGCTACGCCAAGGTGATCAAAGCGGCCGGCATCAAGCCGGAGTAACTTGCCTTCACGCGGCGCCCGTCACGCGTCGAGCAGCGGCAAACCGGGCAGCAGTTTCTCGATCGTGATCGGGAACTCGCGCACCCGCACGCCCGTCGCGTTGAAGACCGCGTTGGCTACCGCCGCGTTCGCGCCGCAATGTCCGAGCTCGCCGACACCCTTCGCGCCGAGCACGTTCGCCTTCTCATCGCGGCCTTCGAGCAGCACGACATCGATGTCCGGAATGTCGGCATGCACCGGGACCAGATAGCCCGCGAGGTCGCGGTTCAGGAAGGCGCCCGAGCGGGGTTCGACGAGCCCCTCTTCGTGCAGCACCGAGCTCACGCCGAACACCATGCCCCCGATCAACTGGGAGCGCGCCGTCTTCGCGTTGAAGATGCGTCCTGCCGAAAACACGCCGAGCATCCGCCGCAATCTGACCTCGGCCGTGTCGGCGTCGACGCCGACTTCGGCAAAGTGGGCGCCATATCCGTAGATGGCGTAGTCGCGATAGTTGGGATCTTCCCACATGCCAACGACGGCGCCCTCCGCCTCGACGCCTTCCAGGGGCACATCGCCGCCGCCTTCGAGTTTTTTCTGAAGCGCGAGGCATGCGTTGTAAACAGCGGTGCACGTATTCGTCGCCCCCCATGATCCGCCCGATCCCCAGCCGGGGGGATACTCGGAGCGCCCGATCTCGACCTTCACATGCTCGAGCGGCACGCCGAGCGTCTGGGCTGCCACCTGCGCCACGATCGTGTAGGTGCCGGTCCCGATATCCGTGATATCCGAACGGACTCGAACCTTGCCGTCCGCTCCCATGCGCACGGCCGCCTTGCTCGGCGCCTGAAACTGCATGCGCACGGCGGACGCCATGCCGTAGCCCACCAGCCAGCGGCCATCCCTCAGCGTCGCGGGACGCTTCGGCCGCTGCGCCCAGCCGAAGCGCCGTGCCCCTTCACGCATGCACTCCACGAGCCGCCGATCACTGAAAGGCTGCCCGGTTTCGGGATGACGATCCGGCTCGTTCAGGACGCGCAACTCGATCGGGTCCATGTCGAGCGCGGTAGCGAGCTCATCGATCGCGGACTCGATCGCGAGGAGGCCCGGCGCTTCGCCGGGCGCACGGACATCTTCTCCCCGCGGCAGATCGAGCTCGACCACCCGGTGCCGCGTGAGCCGGTTCGCCGCCGCATACAACGGTCGCGCCGACGTCGCCGTCTGCTCCGTGTATTCCGCAACCGGACTCGTGTGCATCGTGACGTCGTGGCCGAGCGCGACGAGCCGGCCTTCGCGCGTCGCACCGAGCCGCACGTGCTGGCTCGTCACGGACCGCATGCCGAGGAGCTGGAAGATCTGCTGCCGCGTCATGACCACCTTCACCGGCTGCCGCAGTTCACGGGCGGCGAGTGCGGCGAGGATCGTTTCGGAATGGATGCCGAGCTTCGAGCCGAAGCCGCCGCCAACGAACTCGGAAACGATATGAATGTGTTCCTTGTCCACGCCGAGGGTGCTGGCGACCGCCGTGCGCGCGTCGGCCACGATCTGACAGGCCACATACAGCGTCAGATCGTCGCCGCTCGGCACTGCCAGACAGGCATGCGGCTCGAGGGGTTGCGAGAACTGATACGGCGTCGTGTACGTCCGGTCGATCGTGACCGCGGCGCTCTGGATTGCGCGGTCGAAGTCACCGATTGCGCTGTCGGTGGGCAGGCCGCCGTTCACGATTTTCGGCGCGTAGCTTTCACTGACGCGGGAAACGAAGTCGAACCTGCCAGCTTCCACGGCGTACGAAATGTCCACGAGATTCGCTGCCGCGCGCGCCTGCTCGAACGTCTGCGCGACGATGAGCGCGATCGGCTCTCCGAAATGGTGTATCTCGGGTCCGTCGAGTGTCGGGAACGCGCGTGAGTAGGCCGGGGTCGACGGATCGGCCTTGCCTTGCGAAGGCGCGTTGCGATACGTCATCACCCGGCGTACGCCGGGCGCCTGCTCCGCGCGGGCGGTGTCGATCCCGCTGATGCGCCCCTTGCCGATCGTCGCGCCGACGATGAAGCCGTAGAGAGGCTGGCCGACGTTCCAGTATT
The DNA here is from genome assembly GCA_963808765.1 of uncultured beta proteobacterium. Lineage (GTDB taxonomy): Bacteria > Pseudomonadota > Gammaproteobacteria > Burkholderiales > SG8-41 > JAQGMV01. Next base: position 30,910 of record CAWEHH010000029.1, on the reverse strand, counting down.
CCGCCGCGTAGGTCGCGCGCCCGCTCACCTTCAGCGGACCGTCGATGCGGTTGACGGGTTTTCCGATGATCGCGTCCATCGTTCATTCCTCCCGTGCGGCGTGAGCCAGCGTGCGGCACAGCGAGCGCTGCGCGAGATCGATCTTGAAATCGTTGTGACCGTATCCCTTCGCGTCCTTCATGGCCTGCACCGCCGCTGCGCGGTATGTCGCCATCGTCGCGGGACGGCCCACGAGCGCCTGCTCGGCCTCGGGCGAGCGCCACGGCTTGTGCGCGACGCCGCCGAACGCCACGCGCGCCGATGTGATCGTGCCTCGATCCTGCGCGACAATGGCCGCGACCGAGACGAGCGCGAATTCGTACGAAGCGCGGTCCCGCACTTTGCGATAGAGCTGCCGTCCCGGCAGGCGGCGGGGGCAAAACGACACCCGTGATCATCTCGCCGGGACGAAGCAGGTTCTCGACGTGCGGCGTGGTACCGGGGAGGCAATGGAAATCGCCGATCTCCACGATGCGGCTCGCCCCGCCCGAACCCAGCAGCTCGATGCGCGCGTCGAGTGCGGCCAATGCGATGGCCATGTCGGAGGGAAAGGTCGCAATGCAGGCTTCGCTCGCGCCGAGAATCGCATGAATGCGGTTGATGCCGCCGATCGCCGAGCAGCCGGCGCCGGGTTGGCGCTTGTTGCACGCCGCCGTCGTGTCGTAGAAGTAAGGACAGCGCGTGCGCTGAATCAGGTTTCCGCCGACGGACGCCTTGTTGCGCAGTTGACCCGAAGCACCGGCGACGATCGCTTCGGACAACACCGGATAGCGGCTGCGCACGCGCCTATCGCCCGCCGCCTCGGAATTGGAAACCTGAGCGCCGATGCGCAGTCCGCCGTCCGGCAGCTCATCGATACTGCGAAACGGCAGCCGGCTGATATCGACCAGATGGGTCGGACGCTCGATCTCGAGCTTCATGAGATCGAGCAGGTTCGTTCCGCCGCTGATGAAACGCGCGCCCGGCCCGCCGCGGATCACGGCGGCAATGGCGGCTTCCGCGTCCGCCGCACGCTCGTATGTGAACGGGCTCATGCGCCACCTCCTCGCGCGACTTTGCGAATCGCTGCGACGATGTTCGGATAGCCGGCACACCGACAGATGTTCCCGCTCATCCGCTCGCGGATCTCGGCGTCCGTCAATTCGATGTGCCCGGACGACACGTCGACCGTCGCGTGGCTGGGCCAGCCCGCCTGCGCTTCCGCGAGCATGCCGACCGCGGAGAGAATCTGGCCGGACGTGCAGTAGCCGCACTGGAAGCCGTCGTGCTCGATGAACGCGGCCTGGAGCGGATGGAGCGACTCCGGCGAGCCAAGTCCTTCGATCGTGACTACGTCGTCGTCCTCGTGCATCACGGCGAGGGTGAGACACGCGTTGATGCGCCGGCCGTTCACCAGGACGGTGCACGCGCCGCACTGTCCGTGGTCACAGCCTTTCTTGGCGCCGGTCACGTGCAAGTGTTCGCGCAGCGCGTCGAGCAGCGTCGTTCGCGTGTCAAGCTCGACGCGTCGAACCGTTCCGTTGATACGCAGTTGGATGGATGCTGTCGCCGGTTCAACCGCAGGCGGCGAAGCGGACCGAACCCCTGACGCCTTGGAGGTCATACGTTGCTCCCAGACGAGTGATCCCGGCGGGAAGCCGAGAAGATTGGTTTCAGGTGCAGGAAAACTCGAACGCCGCCGTTGGCGCCCACTGTCGTGCCGAGCAGCGCCAGGATGACAGTGGAGAGTATACGAACGCGTGAGAGCGCTCCCACGGCGTCACGCACCGCCTGCTCTCACACGCAATGCTTCTAGCGCACCGCGAAACCTTCGTCAAGATTGGGTCCTATCAGTGCGGAGCTCGCGGGGTTCCGATGGCGCTCATGCATGTGACACGCACGTATTTCGGTGAGCGAAACCCGGACCCGACTCCAATGTTCCCGCGTCGTTCGGCGCTACCATCCCGTTGCGAAGCGTATAAGATGGCACTCGCACGGCGGCATCGAAGTCGGCGCCGCGATAGAGCACCATAGGGGGGAGTTGTAGGCACGACCCATTCGAGGAGGAGGTTCTATGAATCGCGTCGTCGAGAGATTCGTTCGTTGGTTGGCACCCGTCGTGCTCGCGACCAGCACGGCTGTTCTCGCGCAACAGAAACCGGCCGACTATCCGGTTCGTCCCATTCGAATCATCATCAGCGTGGCGCCCGGCGCCGGCGCCGACTACGTCGCGAAGCTCACGGGCCAGATCCTCACCGAGCGCTGGGGCCAGAACGTCGTGGTGGATCCGCGGCCCGGCGGTGGCGGCGTGATCGCGAGCGGCATGGCGGCCAAAGCGGCGCCGGACGGCTACACGCTCTACCAGAACGGGTTCGGGCTCCTGATGCAAGGTGTGACGAAACGTGTGGAGTTCGACGTGCTGAAAGCGTTCGAGCCGATCGCTCGCACGACGTCCCAGCCTTACATCCTCCTGGTCCATCCGAGTCTGCCGGTGAAGTCGATCAAGGAGTTGATCGCGCATTCGGCGGCGAAGCCTGTCACTTACGCAGGAAGTTCGGGTATCGGGAGCACCGTGCACATTGGCATAGAACGCTTCGTCGTGCTGTCCGGCCTGAAAGCGAAGTACATCGCGTACAAGGGCAGCTCGCCCTCGATCCTCGCGTTGATGGGCGGCGAGATCAACATGGCTGCGACCAGTGCCATGGCGGCCGTCGCCGCGATCCAGACCGGCAAGGTGCGCGCGCTCGCATCGCTGGGACTGAAGCGTGTGCCGGTGCTGCCCGATCTCCCCACGGTGGCCGAGCAAGGTTTCCCCGGTTTCTCGGTCACGAACAGCTATGTTCTCTGGGCGCCCGCAAAAACGTCCAACGCGATCATCAACGCAGTCAACCAGGTCGTGAGCACAGGCATGAACGCACCGGAGATCGAAAAACAGCTCATCTCACGCGGCAGCGAAGCGGTGGATCCGATGTCGCCGAAAGAGGTCAGGGCCGCGGTCACGAAAGACTATGCGGAGCTCGATCAGGTGGTAAAACAGCTCGGCATCAAGTTCTGACAAATCGCGTAGCGACTCGGCCGGGAAGCGTCAGGTCTTCCCGGCGATGTGATCGTCCTGGATCCTGGTGAGATCCAGGTCTTCCGCGCATACGTGAGGAAAGGCCCAGCCGGCCGTGCAGAGGAAGACGATAAACCGGCCAAGCCGCAGAAGGCGCTGGCCAATCGAGGGAGGCGGCATGAGTGGAGCATACATGACTCGGCGGCGAGCGCCTAAACCGTGCGTCTGAAACTCAAAAATGCCCAGGATGTCTGGTGCGGCGTGTTCTTCGTCGCGCTGGGCGCGCTCGCGATGTATCTCGCGCGCGACTACGCCATGGGCGACGCCCTGAGCATGGGGCCGGGCTATTTCCCCATGTGGCTCGGCGGCATCATGATCTGCTTCGGAGTCGCGATCACCGGCCTCGCACTCGGGCAACGCGGTCCCGACTCTGAAAGCTCGGAGTTCCGCGATTGGGGCCTGCGGCCGTGGCTGGTGCTGCCGGCTTCGCTTGGAGCCTACGCGTTGCTGATGGACGCGGACGTGGGCTTCGCGCCGTCTCTGTTCGTGCTGATCGTCGGGTGCGCGCTCGCCCATAAAGACGTGCGCTGGCTCGAGACTCTCCTGCTCGGCATCTTCGTGACGGCGGGTGCTGTCGCGATCTTCTCCTACGGCATCGGCATGCCGTATCCGCTGTTTTGGTGGAGTCGGTGATGGAAGAATTGCTCCAGAACCTCGTTCTGGGATTCAGCGTGGCGCTCACGCTCCAGAACCTGATGTATTGCTTCCTGGGCGTGTTCCTCGGCACGATGATCGGCGTTCTGCCCGGCATCGGCCCGCTCGCCACGATGGCGATGCTGCTGCCGCTCACGTTGTCGCTGCCGCCGATCAGCGCGCTCATCATGCTGGCCGGCATCTATTACGGCTCCGATTACGGCGGCTCGACGACGGCGATACTCGTGAATCTCCCCGGCGAGGGATCGTCGGTGGTCACGCTGCTCGACGGTCATCCCATGGCGAAGCAGGGCAGGGCCGGGCCGGCGTTGTCGATCGCCGCCATGGGTTCGTTCTTCGCGGGCTGCGTCGGAACGCTGCTGATCGCGCTCGTCGGACCTCCGCTCGCCTACATCGCGCTCAGCTTCAACTCGCCGGAGTATTTCTCGCTGATGGTGATGGCGCTCGTGTGCGCGTCCGTCATCGGAACCGGATCGCTGCTGAAGTCGCTCGCGATGGTCATCGCCGGATTGCTCATCGGCATCGTCGGCACGGACGTGAGCTCGGGGAAGCTCCGCTTCGACTTCGGCGTGCCCGAGCTCTCCGACGGCATCGGCATTGCAGTCGTCGCGATGGGCGTGTTCGGCATGGCGGAGATCATCAAGAACCTCGCCGGCGAGCACATGGCCCAGACCATTTCGACTGCGAAGATTCAGGGGCTCATGCCGCGCTGGCAGGATCTGAAGGTGAGCTTCGGTCCGATGCTGCGCGGCAGTTCCATCGGCGCCCTCTTCGGACCGCTGCCCGGCCTCGGCGGCACGGCCAGCGCGTTCACGTCCTATCTCGTCGAGAAGAAGCTCGCGAAGGACCCGTCGCGCTTCGGCAAGGGCGCGATCGAAGGCGTCGCGGGGCCCGAATCCGCCAACAATGCATGCGCGCAGACGACGTTCGTGCCGATGCTCACGCTGGGCGTTCCGCCGAGCGCGTCGATGGCGATCATGCTGGGCGCGATGATCATGCACGGCATCACGCCGGGACCGCAGGTGATGACGTCGCGTCCGGATCTCTTCTGGGGTCTGATCGCGAGCATGTGGATCGGCAACGGCATGCTGCTCCTGCTCAACCTGCCGCTGATCGGCATCTGGGTGAGACTGCTGCGGGTGCCTTACCGGCTGCTCTTTCCGATCATCATGACGATGATGGGGATCGGGATCTACAGCCTGAACAACAGCGGGACGGACGTGCTGCTGATGGCGTTCTTCGGCTTCGTCGGCTACGTGCTCGCGAAGCTCGGATGTTCGTTTCCGCCGCTCATCCTCGCGATGGTGCTGGGTCCGCTGCTCGAGGAGAACCTGCGGCGCTCGATGCTGCTCTCGGACGGCGATCCGAGCGTCTTCTTCATGCGGCCGATCAGCGGCGCGTTCATGGTCGCGACCGTCGTGCTGCTGCTGGTGTTTACACTTCCGGTGCTGCGGAAGAAACGGTAGGGATCTACGCGTTACCGTTCACCTCTGTTCCCCGCTCCCAGCGCTGAGCGGCTTCTTTGCAGATCCGAAACCCGAACCGCTGATAGAACGCGGCAATACCACTGCCAGCGGTCAACGTCACGGACACGTAGCGGGACCGTTGCAGGTGCGCCAGTATCCCGCGCATACACTGCGTCGCAATCCCAAGACGGCGAAACGCAGGGTGCGTGATGACATCGAGCACTTGAGCCACGTACGGATCACCACAGACACGCGCGAATCCCACCAGGATCCCCTCGGCCGTGTGAGCTGCGATGTAGTACCTGGCTGACACGCAACATTTCCGTCGTTTCGGCCTCGGTGCGCCGGTTATGTGTATCCCAGCCGATCAACCGATAGAGGGCATTCAGTTGGGCAACGTCGAGGTCGCTGTTTTCCGCGAAAGTGATATTCGCTGACGATGGTTGCTCGTTCATGGTGCTCGGGGTATGCCTGCCGATGCCTTACGGTTCGAACAAAAACAGCGACCCAGACAAGTGGAGACATGCTGCCCGGACCGAAATGGTCTCATAATGGTCAAGCGCATTCGTGCCCGCAGGAGGTCCTGCCATGGGTATCGCAAGCTCTGCGTCGCGACCTTCCCGCATTGCTCCACACCCGGGATGGCCCGCTGAGCAACACTATCGCCGTACGGTTGCGGGCGCATTCGTCCTCCTCCTGATTGCGCTTTCGCTTACAACGTCGCACTCCAACGCGGCAGAGGCCGGGCGGGAAATCCTTTTCGAGCGCGCAGAGTTCGTCCTGAGCGACGATCGTCGTCCGCCGAGTGACGCGGCTGCGTGGCAGCCAGTGTCGCTGCCGCACGAGTGGCGTCGAACCCATCCGGGGGTCACGGGCCAGGGCTGGTACCGCATCACGTTCGAGTTGGAGCAAGTCCCGCGGGCGATACGAGCGATCATGCTCTTTTTCGAGCGGTCGCACGAAGCGGATTTCTTCGTGAACGGCAACCTCATCGGCGGCTCGCGCGACCTGGTGGGATTGGCGAGCCTTGGAGGAGGCTACTCCAACTCCGTATTCCTGCTCGTTCCACCCAGCGTGTTGAGCGCTGGAGCGAACACAGCGCATGTTCGCATCCGGACGGCATACCATCCCGTCAATCTGCAGGGGCTGGGCCGCGTCACCTTCGGGGAGCCGCGTTCGGTCCGCAGAGCATTCTTCTATCAGATGGAGCGGCACGTGTTCGCTGAACGGGCCTTTGCCGGCATGGCGTTCGCTGCAGGGCTCATCACGCTGTTCGTGTGGTTCGCGCGACGCACCGATCCGGTCATGCTGTGGTTCAGCATCACATGTCTTACGTGGTCGCTGGCGACCACGCTCAAGTATTGGCTGCGCTGGATTGACATGTTGCCGATCGTATTTCCGCTGACAGCCTACAGCACGTGGGGTCTTGTCGTTCCTGCAGTCATCCTGTGCCTTCGAACGGTGGGCCTGCGATGGCTCCGCTTCGAGGCCGCGCTCTGGGCTTTCCTGATCCTGGAGGTTACATACCCGCTGTGGTGGGATCTGAACGACATCCGAATACGTCAGGTTCTGCACATCGTAAACAGTGCGCTGCTGCTCACCGGTGTTGCGATCATCCTCGAGACCGCACCGAAGCCGCTGCGCTGGGCGTACAGGATAGAGGTTGCGGCACTCACGCTCATGGCCGTTCTGATGTCTCTGGAGGTCGCACGCTATCTGGGCTGGATCGATATAGAAAGCACGGTGCTGCGCCTCTATCACATTCCCGTGATGTTGCTTGCAATCGGCGCTGCGATATTCGAGCGCCACGTGCTCGCTGTGTGGCGGACCGAACAGGCCAACGTTCGCCTCGAACGGCGTGTGCAGGAAAAAGCGCGTGAGATCGAGGCGTATCACGCCGAGCGTGAAGAGGTCATGCGCCAGCAGGCGCTGGCCGGCGAACGTCACCGCATTCTTACTGACATGCACGACGGCCTTGGTGCGAGTCTGGTCGGACTGCTCCGCTACGTGCAATCGAAGCCAGACGACGCGCGCGGAATCGAGCAGCGCGTGAAGGAAGCGCTGCAGGAAATGCGTATCGCGATCGATGCGCTCGAGCCTGCCGAGGGCGATCTTGCAGTGGTCCTCGGGAAGCTGCGCTTCCGCCTGACGCCCATGATGGAAGCGGCCGGCGTGCACCTCGCTTGGGACGTGGCAGAGTTGCCCAGCGTCGAAGCCCTGGACCCTTCGGCGGTGTTCGCGGTCCAGCGCGCCGTGCTCGAGGCGCTCTCGAACGCTCTGAACCACTCCGCTGCCAGGCACATCCAGCTCGTGGCAGAACCGACGAAAGAGTGTATCGAGATCCGGATAGAGGACGACGGTAAAGGTTTTCGGCCCGACGATGCAACGTCGGGACTCGGCTTGAGCAACATGCGCGCAAGGATCGAGGGCCTTGGCGGCCGCTTCGCGATCAGTTCCCATGTCGGCGGCGGTACCTGCGTGATGTTTACAATCCCGTATACGGTCGCTACGCAGCCCGCCGCAGAAGTCCGGACGATGATGGTCCCTGCTGACGGAGTGACGCCAGCATCTCTCGCGCCAACTTGAGGCTCCGAGTATTACCGGGGGTCGAAAAAGTGCAGCTCGGTGGCTCGTGTGACCGCCGCCGCTGCCGAATGCACCGCGAGCTTGCGGTAGCTGTTCTTGATGTGGCTGGTGACCGTGTGCACCGAAATATCGAGGCGCTCCGCGACTTCGGCATAGGTATAACCGCGCGACAGCAGAAGCAGGACTTCCGTCTCGCGTGACGTGAGGGGCTCGTGAGCGGCTTCTCCCCGCTCTGAACGCCTCGTCTCCGCTGCTTTGGTGACATGCCTCACACGCATGCGGCTCAACACCAGACGAGCGACACCGGGACTCATCGGTGCGCCGCCTGCACGCAGCTCCATGATTTGATCGAGCAGAGCGGCGTTCTCGGAGTCCTTCAATACATAACCTGTTGCGCCTGCTTCGATGCTCGTGAGCACGTTACGCTCGTCTCCGAATACCGTAATAACCATGATGTCGCATTCGGGCAGGGTCCTCGCGGCAAAGCGGATGACCTCTGTTCCGTGAACGTCGGGCAGGCCCAGGTCCACCAGCAGCACGTCGGGTGAAGCCGCCGGCAGACGAGCGATCGCCTCGCGTGCCGTACTTGCCTTGCCGACGAGCCTCGTCCTCGCGTCCGCAGAAATCGCCGCCGCGAAGTGTTTCTGAGTGGCCTGTTCGTCCTCCACGATCATCACCCGCACGACTGAGCTCAAGTCGCTCACCCCTGCTCATCCCGGCAGTGGCAATGATAGCCGCTCATCACATCGCGTGTACATCCCATGAACATGGGATTCTCCAGCAGTCGCTGCCCCGGTATCGTGAGACAGAAGCGCCGGTAATGGGTAACCCGGATTCAGTCTAAGGAGAGTCCTATGAAACGAGTACTTGTGGCGCTGCTGCTGCTCTTATTGTCACACTCTCCCGCACCTGCGCAGGAAGGCGTCCACCACCAGCTCGGCAAAGTGAGTTTCCCGACCTCGTGTGATGCAAAGGTCCAGGCTCAGTTCGAGCGCGGCGTAGCAATGCTCCATTCATACTGGTTTGGCCAGGCGCGCAAGAGCTTCGAAGCCGTCCTGCAGCAGGATCCCTCCTGCGCAATGGCCTATTGGGGTATCGCAGTGGATCTTCTCGGCAATTCGCTCGTGGGGCCGCCGGCCCGCGCGAACGCTCAGTCGGCCTGGGAAGGCCTCGAGAAGGCACGCGCCATCGGGCCGAAGACGCAGCGCGAGCGCGACTGGATCGACGCACTGAGCGCCTATTTCAGAGATCACGACAAGGTGCCCGTGGACGTCCGGCTCCGCGCCTACGATCAGGCGATGGCGAAGCTCACGGAGCGCTACCCCGACGATGTCGAAGCGTGGGTCTTCTATGCACTGACGCTCCAGGCTTCCGCGGCGCCCTCCGACAGGACGTACGCCAACCAGCTCAAGTCGGCGGCGATTCTCGAGAAACTCGTGCAACAGAACCCGGAACATCCCGGCGCGGTGCATTTCCTGATTCATGCCTACGACTACCCGTCTCTCGCCGAGAAGGGACTCCCTGCAGCGAAGCGCTATGCTGGCATCGCACCGGCGGCGCCGCACGCACGGCACATGCCGTCCCACATCTACTCGATGGTGGGGCTCTGGGAGGCATCGGTCGCGTCGAATCTTTCGGCGATCGAGGCCGCGGGCGGCTATGTCCACGCCTACGATTTCATCGTCTATGCCCATCTGCAGGTTGCACAGGACGTGAAGGCGAAAGCTGCGGCGGAGAAGGCTGCTGTGGTGGCCCGCACCGGAGTTCTCGTTCCGGGCCCGGGACTCGCAAGCCATACTGCGCTTGCCTCGATGCCCGCGCGGCTCGTGCTCGAGAGCGCGGACTGGAAAAGTGCCGCCGCGCTGCCAGTCTATGAAAGTCCATTTTCCGCCGCGAATTCACTCAACCGCTTTGCACGGGGCCTCGGGATGGCACGCTCGGGTGACGCCGCATCGGCAAAGGGCGAAATCGAAGCGATCGGCGGCATGCGTGCCGAACTCGAGAAGGCCGCCGAGTCGTACTGGGCGGGCCGCTCGGAGGAGCACATGCTCGCGATCTCCGCCTGGGTTTTGTACGCCGAAGGCAAGCGCGAAGAAGCATTGAAGCTCATGCGCGCAGCGGCCGATCTCGAGGATGCGCGCGTGAAGCACGTCGCGATGGAAAACGAGATCTATCCGATGCGCGAGCTTCTTGCCGAGATGTTGCTGGAGGCCGGACAGCCGAAGTCGGCGTTGGTCGAGTTCGAGATCTCGCTGAAATCGACACCGAATCGCTACCGAGGGCTCTGGGGCGCCGCGCGTGCGGCGGATGCCGCAGGCGATCGCACGAAAGCTGCGGGCTATTTTGCGAAAGTCGTCGAGCTCGCCGCGAATGCCGACACACCGCGACCAGAGATTGCACTCGCCCGAGCTCAAGTCGCGCAGCGATGAAGGACGAGTGCGACAAACGCGTATCGAATGAAATCTTCCGGTGTGCGTATGACCGGCAACTGCATCACCGGATAGTCATTTCTGACTATCCGCCACCCCGCCGGGTCAGCGCGAAGGAATGATCCATTTGGTGGATGCGGCCAACGGCTGGCCACCTTACCTTCGAGCCTGAAGCAGACCGAACCGCCAAGCGAAGGAGGCAACGCATGAAACCAGAACGGCAGCTCTTTTCCGTCGCTATCGCGCTCCTGCTGGGGTTGCCAAGCCCGCCATCGATCGGCGCCCATGAAGCCGCTCACGCCGGACACAGCAAGCTCGGCAAGGTGCACTTCAAGGTCGAGTGCAATGCCGCAGCTCAAGCCGACATCTATCTTGCGATGGCGTACTACCATTCGTTCGCATGGCATCTGCACGAGGCGCCGCTCGAACAGGCGCTCAAGGCGGATCCGAGTTGCGGCATGGCGCATTGGGTGCGCGCTCTTGCGACTCTGGACAACCCGTTCCTCTGGCCCGGAATCCTGTCGCCGAAGAGGTTGAGCGACGCTCAGACGGCACTCGAAGCCGCGCGCAAAACAGGCGTCAAATCCCAGCGCGAGCGCGATTACGTCGAAGCGCTGGCGGTGTTCCTGAAGGACCACGACAAATCGGACCATCGCACCCGCGTCAAAGCGTTCGAGGCGGCGCTGGCGGAACTGGCGGCCCGCTACCCGGACGATCAAGAGGCATCGATCCTGTATGCACTCGTTCTGTCGGCGAACTTCGATCCCACTGACAGGAAGTACACCAATCAGCTCAGGGCCGCGCAGATCCTCGAGCCGATCTTCAAGCAGCAACCGGAGCATCCGGGTGTCGCGCATTACCTGATCCACAGCTACGACTATCCGCCCATCGCGCATCACGGACTTGATGCGGCGCGCCGTTACGCCCAGATCGCACCGGACGCGACGCATGCGCTGCATATGCCGTCGCACATCTTCACGCGCGTGGGTCACTGGCGCGAATCGGTGGAAGCGAACCGCGCTTCGGCCACGGCTGCGACCGACACGACCTTCGACAAGCTGCACGCATTCGACTACATGGTCTACGCCCATCTGCAGCTCGGCCAGGATCGCGCCGCACGAGCGGTCATCGCGGAGGCGCGGAAGGTCCCGCAGCTTGTCGACCACGTCGCGTTCGCCTATGCCTTTGCCGCGATGCCGGCACGGGTGGCGCTGGAGCGTGGCGACTGGAAGGAAGCAGCGAGTCTTTCGCTCTATCCGGCTGCCGACGCCTACCCATGGAAGAAGTATCCGCAGTCCGAAGCGGTGAACGCGTTTGCACGAGGTGTGGGCGCGGCGATGAGCCGGAACCCGGAAGCTGCGCAAGCCGAGGTGAAGCGGCTGCATGCGCTGCGTGACGCGGCGGCGGCGCTCAAAGCGGGCTACTGGGTCGAGCAGATCGACATTCAAGCCGACCTGGTGAGTGGCCTTGGCGTTTACGCTCAAGGCAAGCAGGCCGAAGGTATCGCGATCGTGAGGAAGGCCGCCGAACGCGAGGACGCGACCGACAAGCACGTCGTGACGCCCGGCCCACTCGTTCCGGCACGCGAAGTGCTCGCTCAGGCGTTGCTCGCCTCGGACAAAGCGGCCGATGCATTGCGCGAATTCGAGCAGGTGCTCGTGAGGGAGCCGAACCGCTACCGCGCCTTTGCGGGCGCCGCGCAGGCGGCCCAGCGTGCGGGCGACGCGAAGAAAGCCGCGTTCTACTCGGCGCGCCTGGTCGAGATGACTGAGAATGCCGACACGCCCCGCGCCGAGATCGCTCGAGCCAAACGCGTGTTGGGAATGTGATTGCGAGAAAAGGGAGAACCACATCATCAGCCGTCTCGGCCATGCGCGTACGACTCGAGCTCCCTTCTCTGAAGCGTGAGCGCGAGTTCCTCATCGCGGTGCGTAGCAGCCGTGCTCTCCTGCGAGGCTGGGTGAGCCCACCGCGCACCCCGGAGGCATACCGCGCATATCTCAGCCGCCTGGCCTCGCCCTCGCGTCAAAGCTATTTCGTCGTCCTCCGATCTTCCAGCGAGCTCGTTGGCGTCATCACTTTCAGCGAGATTGTGCGCGGGCTGTTCCAGTGTGCGTATCTGGGTTGTTATGGGTTTGTCCCGCACACCGGTCGCGGGTACATGAGTGAGGGCCTGAGCTTAGCGCTGGGCCGGGCATTCGGTGCGTTACGGCTTCACCGCGTCGAGGCAAATATCCAACCCCGAAACAAGTCCTCGCTGAGGCTTTTCCGCCGCGCCGGCTTTCGTCGAGAGGGCTATTCTCCTCGGTACCTCAAGATCAGCGGGCATTGGCGTGACCATGAGCGCTGGGCATTACTGGCGGACGAGTGGCGTGACCGCAAACGCAAAGAAGGCTAGAGGCGTTCTCGTGCGATAACATCGCGCATATGGCCGCACGCCCCAAACTGCCAGGCAATCTCGAAACCAACCGCCGACTCGACCGATGGGTGCGGTTCGAGCCGGATCGTACGGTGACGATCCTCACGGGCAAGATCGAGATCGGTCAGGGCATCGTTACGACGCTTGCGCAGATTGCCGCGGAAGAGCTGGATGTCGCCCTCCCGCGCATTCGCATGGCGCCGATCGATACGCTCGCGTCACCCAACGAAGGCCACACGTCGGCGAGTCGATCGACCGATGACAGCGGAAGCGCAGTGCGCCATGCATGCGCGGAGGTGCGCGCGCTGCTGCTGCGGGAAGCGTCTGTGCGTCTCGACATTCCAACCGACAAGCTGACGGTGCAGGACGGCGTGATCGGCGGCTACGACCGGATTCGCGAGGTGAGCTACTGGGATTTGCCACATGCCCGAATCCTCGAGCGAGAAGCGACGGGAAGCGTTGCGCCGAAGCCCTCCGCGCAGCTTCGGATCGTCGGCACCAACGTTCCGCGTCTCGACATTCCCGCCAAGGTCGCGGGCTTGCCCTGCTTCGTCCACGATTTCGAGCTGCCGGGCATGCTGTTCGGACGCGTCATCCGGCCGCCGACGATCGGCTCGACGCTCGAATCCTTCGATCGTGATGCGGTCGAGCGGCTGCCGGGTGTCGTCACGGTTGTCGTTGACGGCAACCTGATCGGCATCGTTGCTCGACGTGAGGAACAGGCGGTCAGAGCACGCGAGAAGGCGGTGCGTGCGGCGCGATGGCGGCATGAGGCTCCAGTGACGGACGCTGACGCCATATACGACTACCTCCAGAGTCGCCGGAGTCCCGAAGCCGTTCTGCTCGATAAGGGCGCGGATGGCCTGGATTCCGGCCTTCGCCGGAATGACGAAGAGGGAGAGACCGGTCGCCGCAATGACAACCAGGCCACACAGGACAGCGCCCTTGGCCAAGCTGATGCGCGTGCAGGCGCGCAGGCACTCCAGGCCCGCTTCACCAAACCCTATCTCGCGCATGCGGCGCTCGGTCCGTCCTGTGCGCTCGCCCGCATCGAAGGCGAGACGATCGAAGTCTGGACCCACAGTCAGGGCGTGTATCCGCTGCGTGCCGACATCGCCCGCGTGCTCGAAGTCGCGCCCGAGCGCATCATCGTGCATCACATGGAAGGCGCGGGCTGCTACGGTCACAACGGCGCGGACGACGCGGCACTCGACGCGGTGTGGCTCTCGCGAGCGTGCGGCGGGCGTCCGGTGCAGGTGCAGTGGATGCGCGACGACGAATTTCAGTGGGAGCCCTATGGGCCGGCGATGGTGGTCGAGACGAAAGCGTCGCTGGATGCCGATGGACGCGTCCGCGAATGGCATCTCCACACATGGAGCAGCGGTCACACCTCGCGCCCGGCACGCGTCAAAACGGACACACGCATCTCGTCCCTGCGCTCGGCGTGGGAGATCGCGAAGCCGGCGCACCGCATCGAGCAGGCGGACGCGGGCGGCGTCGGCGGCATCTCGCGCAATGCGCTCGCGCTCTATGATTTGCCGCGAGAGCGCGTCGTGACGCATCGTGTCGAGGAAGTGCCGCTGCGCACCTCCTCGATGCGTGCGCTCGGGGCGTATGCGAACGTGTTCGCCTCGGAATCCTTCATGGACGAGCTTGCCGAAGCCGCGGGTCGCGATCCCGTCGAATTCAGACTCGCGCACATGACCGAGCCGCGTGCTCGCGCAGTGATCGAGCTGGCGGCCGGGAAAGCCGGCTGGAAGCCTGGCGTCAAGAGCGATGGCACATGGGGCCGGGGATTCGGCTTTGCGCAGTTCAACAACGCGTACGGCTATTTTGCGATCGCGGTGGAGCTCGCGCTCGAGCCGAAGCTGAGAGTCGCTCGCGCGACCGCGGCTGTCGACGTCGGCCGCGCGATCAATCCGGACGGGATCGTCAACCAGATGGAAGGCGGCATCGTTCAGGCAGTGAGCTGGACGCTGCACGAGTCCGTGCGCTTCGACGCGAGCGGGGTGCAGGCGCGCGACTTCGAGAGCTATCCGATACTTCGATTCGACGAGGTGCCGGAAGTGGAAGTGCATCTCATCGATCGGCCCGACGAGCCGCCCCTCGGCGCCGGTGAAGTCACCATGGGGCCGACCGCCGCTGCCATCGGGAATGCGCTCTACCACGCGCTCGGCGTGCGGTTGCGCGATCTGCCGCTCTCGCAGGAACGCGTCGCAGCCGCATTGCGGTCGTGACGCGCACGGGCCTGGATGCCGGGCTGCGCGCTTCGAACTTTGGAGGGGAGCCATGCTCTAACGTGGGCGGCGCATCCTTCGATGTGCTCGAATCGCTGCCAGAGCCGGCCAACGGATTCGAACGAGCGGCTCGTGTGATTCTCAAGAGGTGCTGATTTGAAGAATTCAATCGCCCGTGCGGTGCGCTGGTCGCTGTTCGCGTCTATCGCGATGCTGCTCGGCGCGATCGGCCTTAGCGCGACGGGTTCGGACTGGAGAACCGCCAGCCGGGAACCGGTCGGGCTCGCCCCCGATCCCGCGCTGGTGAAAGAAGCCGTCGTGCAGGTCTACGGCGCGCGCGCCATGGGTGCGAAGGGCTTGTTCGGCGTGCACACCTGGGTCGCCGTCAAGCCGACCGACGCACCGGACTGGACCGTCTACGAAGTCATCGGCTGGCGCCTGCGCTGGCAGGATAGCTCCGTTGTCGTGCGCCATAGAGCGCCCGACGGACGCTGGTTCGGCGCCGTCCCCGAGCTCTATGCCGACAAGCGCGGCAGCGGCGTCGACGCGCTGATCGAGCGCATCGAGAAGGCGGCCCGGACGTATCCGTACGCGAGCGAATACAGGACGTGGCCGGGTCCGAACTCCAACACGTTTACCGCCTGGATCGCGCACGCCGTTCCCGAGCTCGAGATCGACCTTCCGGCCACCGCGATCGGCAAGAACTATCTCGGGAGCTCGGTCTTCGCGGCCGCGCCCAGTGGAAGCGGCTTCCAGATGTCCCTTGCCGGCCTGCTTGGCGTAAGCGCGAGCGTCGTCGACGGACTGGAGCTCAATGTCCTCGGCTTGAGCTTCGGCGTGAGTGCCAACGGCGTGAAGCTCCCGATCGTGGGGCGCATCGGAAGCGTTCGAACGGCAGTGGAAAGCGCCGCGCAGGCGGCGGCGGGCTCGGCGATCGATTAGCTTCGCGGCCGTCGCTCACGTATTCCTGTCTGCGGCACGCCAACGCGTCGTTCGCCTCCGGGAGCGATCCCAATGTCCCTGGTCCGGGCGGCACCGGTGCGTTCTCTGTGTGCGAGTGCTATAACCGACCCGGCGCTCATGTAAGAGGAGGAAAGATGGTTCGCCTTGCCGATCTCCCAGAGTGGGATGCGAAGAACAAGCTCGAGAAGATGAAGGAGCTCGCCGGTTTCGACGCTCGACCCTGGGTGAAGCCTCCGCCGCTCGACAAGGCGCGCGTGGCGATCGTGACGACAGCCGGTGTGCACCGGCGCGGGGACCGCCCGTTCGGCCCGAACGCGACCGACTACCGCATCATTCCGGGCGATACGAGGGCGTCCGATCTCGTGATGAGCCATCAGTCGGTCAACTTCGACCGCACCGGCTTCCAGGAAGACCACAACATCGCTTTTCCGATCGATCGCCTGTCCGAGCTCGCTTTGCGCGGAGTCATCGGGTCGGTCGCTGCGCTCCATTACTCGTTCATGGGGGCTACGCAGATTCGCGCTCTGGAGGACAAGGCGCGGGAGCTCGCGCGATTGCTGAAGGGCGATGCAGTCGATGCCGTGCTGCTCACGCCGGTCTGACCGAATTGCACGTGCGCCGTGGGCGCACTGGGCCAGTACATCGAAAGCGAAGGCGTCGCGACGACGCAGATCTCGCTGATCCGCGAGCACACCGCGGCGATTCAACCGCCGCGCGCACTGTGGGTTCCCTTCATTCTGGGCCGGCCGTTTGGCGTACCGAACGATCCCGCATTTCAGGAGCGGGTGCTGCTTGCCGCGCTTCGCCTGCTCGAAGCGTCGTCGGGACCGGTTCTGGCGGACTTTCCAGAAGACGCACCACCGGCGGCCGAGGTCGATGCGGCGCAGCTCGTGTGTCCGGTCACGTTCGCGCGGGATACCGGCGGCGACACCTTGGCCGAGGCGTTTCTGCGGGAGATCGACGAGCTCATGTCTTGGTACGACCTCGCGCGCGAGCGCCGGGGACGGTCGAACGTGGGCTTGGCCGGCATACCACTCTCCGACGTGGCTCGGCGCATCGGTGCGTTCGTGGAGACAGGGGCCAAGCCCTCGCTCAACGGGCTCACCGCGGGCGAGAGCCTGAAGCTGCTGATTGAAGACGTGCGCACGTACTACTATGAAGCGGCCGCCGCTCGGCCCGGTGCGCCGGACGCGGCTGCCATACAAGGCTGGTTCTGGGACGAGACCGCGGGAGGATGCACCTTTCTCGCGATGCAGGCGCGGTGCGAGGCGAGCGAGGACAAGTCGCTGCAGCGGCTCTGCGCCACTTCGATTGTTCCCCGCGCCGTCATGCATTCGCGACAAAAGAATAGCCCGGGGTTCTGTCGCGGCTCACTACCGCCTTAGAGAAGCCTGATGCCGTCCAGGTCCGCGGCGCACTTCTGTCGCAGGATCGCCACGAAGTCCTGCACGTAATTCTTTTCGGAAATTGCGCGCGGCGTCACGGCGTAGAGGCTGCTCCACAGGCCTTTCGCGCCGATGCGCTTCGCCAGCACATAGTCGTGATCGACGTAGCTCTTCACACCCCAGTTCGGCAGCGCGGCGATTCCACGGCGGCTCGCGACGAGCTGGAGGATCGCCAGAGTGAGCTCGGCGGTGCGCCGTTGTAGCTTGATACCGGCGGGCTCGAGCACCCGACCGATCACATCGATGCGCTGCGGCGGCACCGGATAGGTGATGAGCGTCTCCCCGCGCAGATCGTCAGCATCGACCCGTTTGCGGTTGCGCAGGCGATGCTCGGGCGCGATCACGAGCAGAACCTCGAAAGTGAAGAGCGGCGCCGCCACATAGCTGCCTTTGGCCGGGCGCTCCGAGCCGATCACGACATTCGCCTTGCCCTCCGGCAGCAGTGACAGCGGATTCGGATGGAAACCCGATACGAGGTCGACTTCGACCTCCGGCCAGCGGTGCCTGAATTCGTCCATGACCGGCATCAGCCATTCGAAGCAGGTGTGGCACTCGAGCGCGATGCGTAATTCTCCACCCGCGTCGTCCTTGAGCCGGGCCAGGTCGCGCTCGGCCTCGGCGACGCGGCCGAGGACCTCACGTGCGAGCGCGAGCAGGCGATTGCCCGATTGCGTGAGACGCGCGCCCTGACGCGACCGATCGAATAGCGACACGCCGTAGTGCGCCTCGATCGCGCGGACCTGATGCGAGAGCGCCGATTGCGTGAGGTGAACACGATCGGCCGCGGCCGCGAACGTGCGCGACTCGGCGATCGCGACGAGCGAGCGCAGGTGGCGAAGCTCGATCATGCGATGCCGCCTGCAGCCGCACGAAGGCGAACGGCGCCCGGATTCCGTCCTCGCGACGGAATGACGAAGGGGGACGTCATCCGGTGAGGTGAACGGCACACGTGGGCGCTTACATGAATGAGATTCATCGTTCCGCGAAAATACGTCGCTTTATTCATTCTACGTGCCGCATCACACTCGCGTCATCGCAAAAGGAGAGAGCGGTGGCACGCACACACATCCTCGGCTTTCCGCGCATCGGAGAGAAGCGGGAGCTCAAGTTCGCCTTGGAATCGTTCTGGCGCGGGGACACGGACGAAGCGAGTCTGCTCGACATCGCACGTGCGTTGCGGCGCCGTCGGCTCGAATCCCAGAAGCAAGCAGGACTCGACTTCGTCTGCGCGGGCGATTTCAGCTTCTACGACAGCATGCTCGATCATGCGGCGCTGCTCGGCGCGATCCCAGCGCGGTTCGGCTTCGACCCGGGTCAGCTCACGCTGGATCGCTATTTCGAGCTCGCCCGCGGTAGCGCCGCGCAGCCGGCGCTCGAGATGACGAAGTGGTTCGATACGAATTACCACTATCTCGTGCCGGAGCTCGCACCGGAGACGCATTTCGATGGCGGCGTCGACTGGCTGTTCGAGGAGGTGCGCGAAGCGCTCGAATTCATGTCCCGGACCAAGGCCGTGCTGATCGGGCCGATCACCTTTCTGCGGCTCGCGAAGAGCCGGGCGCCCGACTTCGAACGACTGTCGCTCCTTCCCGCGCTTCTTCCGGCATACCGGCGCGTGCTCGCGCGGCTGTGCGATCTCGGCATCGAGTGGGTGCAGATGGACGAACCGGCGCTCGTCACGGGACTGGATGCTCGATGGTTAGACGCCTGCGACGTGGCATACGCAGCGCTCGCGGGGAGCGGAGTCAAGGTCCTGCTGACGACTTATTTCGATAGTGTCGCCGACATCGCGCCGCGCCTCGCGCGCCTGCCCGTGCAGGGCTTCCACATCGATGCCGTTCGGGCGCCGGAGCAGCTCGACGTGTGGCACACGCTGCTGCCGCGGGACGCGGTGCTGTCCGTGGGTGTCGTCGACGGCCGCAACATCTGGAGGACCGATCTGCGCACCGCACTCGCACGGCTTATTCCCCTTCATGATCAGCTCGGCGCGCGCCTCTGGGTTGCGCCGTCCTGCTCGCTGCTTCACGTGCCGGTCTCCCTCGCGTCGGAGGAGCGGCTCGATCCCGAAGTGAAGTCGTGGCTGGCGTTCGCGGTCGAGAAGATCGACGAGATCGTGACGCTCGCGCGCGGCCTGACGAAAGGCGCGGCGGCAGTCGAAGAGGCGCTGCTCGCCTCCGATGTCGCACGTGCTTCCCGGCGCGACTCCAAACGCGTCACGAACGAGTTCGTGCGTGCGCAGCTTGCGAGCATCGACGAGGCAAGCTTCGAGCGTCGCAGCCCATCCGCGGTTCGGCGAAGGACGCAGCACGAAAGCCTCGCGCTGCCGACGTTACCTACGACGACCATCGGCTCGTTCCCTCAGACCACTGCGATCCGAGGTGCGCGTGCCGCGTACCGCAAGCGGGAGCTGAGTGCGGTCGAATACCTGCGTCGCATTCGCGGCGAGATCGAGCACACGGTGCGGAGGCAGGAATCGATCGGGCTGGACGTGCTCGTGCACGGCGAGGCCGAGCGGAACGACATGGTCGAGCACTTTGCCGAGCACCTGTGGGGGTATGCGATCACGCGGGAGGCATGGGTGCAGAGCTACGGCTCGCGGTGCGTGAAGCCGCCGATCGTCTACGGCGACGTCTGCCGGCCGGAGCCGATGACGGTGGACACGATCGCGTATGCGCAGTCGCTGACTGCCAGGCCGGTGAAGGGGATGTTGACGGGGCCGGTGACCATGCTGCAATGGTCTTTCGTTCGCGACGACCAGCCGCGGCAGGAGACGGCGCTGCAGATCGCGCTCGCCATGCGGGAGGAAGTCGCGGACCTGGAACGAGCGGGCATCAAAGTTATTCAGATCGACGAGCCCGCGCTGCGTGAAGGTCTGCCGTTGAGGCGCGAGCAGTGGGCCGGCTATCTCGACTGGGCGGTGCGCGCGTTCAGGCTGGCTGCCGGCGGAGCAGCGGACGAGACACAGATCCACACGCACATGTGCTACGCGGAATTCCGCGACATCCTCGATGCAATCGCGGCGCTCGACGCGGATGTGATCACGATCGAGACTTCGCGCTCGGACATGGATCTTCTGGAATCGTTTCGCGACTTCAGCTATCTCAACGACATCGGCCCGGGCGTCTACGATATTCATTCGCCGCGCGTGCCGGCGCGTGAGGAGATCGTTGCTCATCTGGAACGGGCGGCTCGTGTGATCCCGCTCGAGCGCCTGTGGGTCAATCCGGACTGCGGCCTGAAGACGCGCACGCTGGCCGGAAGTGGAGGCGGCCCTGACGAACATGGTCGAGGCCGTGCGGATCGTGCGTCAAAGGTATCCGTTGGATCCACTCATCCCTCGGTGAGCGGGGGCCGTGGAACGGTGGGGTC
Organism: uncultured beta proteobacterium; assembly: GCA_963808765.1. Taxonomy (GTDB): domain Bacteria; phylum Pseudomonadota; class Gammaproteobacteria; order Burkholderiales; family SG8-41; genus JAQGMV01. Next base: position 10,209 of record CAWEHH010000029.1, on the reverse strand, counting down.
CCCGCGAACGAAAAATTCCGGCGCCTATTAGCATTTCCATCAATATCTGCGAGGGTCAGTGCAGAAGGAACCGGCTCTCTACTGGATGCGCAGCAGCCGATCGGCCGAAAACGTACCCGCCCCGCGCCCGATCAGGTAGAGCATGAGGATGGCCCACGAGAGGTGGGTCGGCCACGCGGCGGGGTAGACGAAGACCTGGATGACCGCGGTCATCCCGAGCAGCGCGAGCGCCGACAGTCGTGTGAAGAGGCCGACCAAGAGCAATACGGGAAACAGGTGCTCCGCGTATGTCGCCAGATGCGCCGCGAGCTCCGGAGGAATCAGCGGCACCTTGTAGTCTTCACGGAACAGCGTGTAGGCGGTGTCGCTGACCGTCAGAAAGCCGTCCACCTTCGTGCGCCCGGACAGGAAGAAGATCGCTGCGATCGCGATGCGAGCACCCAGCGCGAGCAGGTCGTGCGTGACCAGACGCGAGAGGCGTTCGGCGATTTCGTTCCAGCGGGCGCGAAGTCCGCGTCCTGCCTCGGCGTGCCGGGCGAGCGTAGTGGTCATGAGGCTGTCCTCTTGGGATCGGTGCAGGTGAACGCCCCCGATACGAGGAGGCGCGCGATGAGATCGGCGAGATCGGTATTCGAGTCTGCGTCGAGCGCGCAACCCACGGCAGCCTGCACGCATTGCCCGGCGGCGCACGCATCGAGAAACGCGCAACCGGCGCGGTCGAGCTCGATCACTTGCACGCTCGCGCCGGGACGCGTGAACAGGACACCCTCACCCTTCCACGCGACGTCGCTCAGATCGACCGTTTCGTCGGACCGGTTGCGTGACCAGATCGTGACGGCAGGCATTTGAGCGAACCATGTCCAGCGTGCCGCTGCATGAGGCCGGAGATGCAATGCGGAGAGCGCGTCCGCGTCCGCTGAAGCGAGCAGGGACGCCTCGAGGGCCGGCTCGTCCGCAGCGACGTGCGCTTCGGTCCAGAAGCGGTCGAGCTGCGCGACGCCCGGCAGATACGGCAGCTCGGCGGCGGGTTCGAAGTCCGCCAGAAAACGCGCGAAGTCCGCGCCGTAGTGCATGAGGATGGGCGTGTGCGCAGGGTGTGCGTGCGCGTAGATTCCTGCCGCAGCCGTGAACCATTCGTCCCCTACCAGGCGTCGCACGCAAGGATAGTTCGCGTCGAGCGCGTCGATGCACGCCTTCATGACGGTGTTGCGGTAGACCGCGAACCCGGGCTGTGCCGTGATCGCGGCGAGCGTCGATTCTCCGGCGCCGTGCAGCGCCGCCGCGAACGCGTCCTGGAACGTTGCGAGGCTGTGTGCGCTCATGCAGGGACGGCGAGATCGCAGTGGGCTGCCGCACGCGCAGCAAGGAGTTCTTCCGCGCGCGCACGCTCGGCGAGCAACGTCTCGAACTCCGGGATGTTCCCGTCGCGCTCGATGAGGGTGGGACGAGGCCCTGCCCGGTCGATGAATCGCCGGTAAAGCGCCCAGACTTCCGGCGCGACCGGTGCGTCGTGGCTGTCTACGAGCAGCCCGTCACCGAGCTCCGGATCCTGGCTGTGGCCTGCGAGATGGATCTCGAGCACAGGATCGGCCGGGAAGGCATCGATATAACGCTCCGCGGAGAAGCCCATGTTGTACGCGCTGACGTAGACGTTGTTCACGTCGAGCAGGAGCGCACAGCCGCTTCGCCTCGCGACTTCCGCGAGGAACCCGATCTCATCGTAGTCGTGTCCTTCGAGGCTCACGTAGTGCGACGGGTTTTCGATGGCGATGCGACGTCCGAGCGCATCCTGCACGCGGGATATGTTTTCCACGACCCGCTCGAGGGCTTCGGTGCTGCGAGGAAACGGCAGCAGGTCCGGATAGTACGCCCCGCGCCAGAGCGACCATGCGAGGTGCTCCGAGACCAGCGCGGGCTGGAGGCGCTCGACCAGCGTCCGCAGACGCCGCATATGCTCCGCGTCGGGCGGCGCCGCTGCGGCGAGCGACAATGCGACGCCGTGCATCGAAAGCGGATGATCGGCGCGTATCGAGTCCAGCCACGCGAGGCGCGGCCCGCCGTCGACCATGTAATTTTCCGGATGGATCTCGAACCACAAACCGTCCGCGGACGCGGCGAGCGCCGCATCGAAGTGCTGCGGTTTGAGCGTCACGCCCGCGGACAGCGTCATCCTTGCTCCTTCGATCAGCTCTTCGCGGGGGCGAGCGCGCCCATGCCTTTCGGCGTCTTCATCGAAACGCACGTGCCCTTGGCAACGTACTTCCACGCGTTCGCCTGGTAGTCCGCTTTCGACGTGCCCGCGCACGTCGTGCCCGGGCCGGCCGCGCAATCGTTCTGGCCGGCGAGCGCCACGCCGTAGCATCTTTCCTTGTCGCCCTTGATCGACGCGCCCTTGTCCTGCGCGAGTGCTCCACCGGAAACCAGCGCGGCGAGTGTTACGGCGGCTATCGTCATGCTTTGACTCTTCATTCGAATGCTCCTTTGTCGATGTTCCATCGAGGGGTCGCCGCCGCACCTTTCGGGCACCGAGCGGTCAACGGTAGTTCGGTCCGACGCGTCATCGGGTTACAGGGCGCGGCAGAATTTTTTCGCGATAATCCGCGCTGGCGTGTAACCGAAGCGCAACGACGAACGAATAAGCATGAGGGAAGCCTCGACAAGAGCCGAATCACGTTTGCGCACGCTCCTCGTCGCGGCGCTCGACGGCGATGAGTCTGCCTACCGCTCGTTTCTGAGCGAGGCGGCCGCGCATTTGCGCGCGTTCTTCCGCGGGCGTCTCAGAGCGCTCCCGGACTACGTGGAAGACCTCGTGCAGGAAACATTGCTCGCGCTGCACAACCAGCGCCATACCTACGATTCCGGCCAGCCGGTCACGGCATGGGTGCATGCCATCGCGCGCTATAAAATGATCGATCTGCTACGCCGGCGCGCAGTCCGCGAGGCGCTCGACGTGCCGCTCGATGACGACGCCGAGATCTTCGCCTCCTCCGATACGCACGCTGCCGACGCCCGGCGCGACGTGCTCGCGCTGCTCGAGCGCCTGCCGGAACTGCAGCGGCTCGCGATCGTCTATACGAAACTCGACGAGCTCTCGGTATCCGAGGCCGCGGCGCGGATCGGTACGTCGGTGTCCAACGTGAAGGTGAGCGTCCATCGCGGGCTCAAGACGCTCTCGCGGCTCCTGCGGCAGCAGACGTGAAGACGGACGAACTCATTTCGATGCTCGCGCGCGGCGGCGCCGCTGCGGACCCGAACGCCTTACGGCGGCGCTACGGCGTCGCGCTCGGCTGGGGCGGGTTCGCCGCGGCAGTGCTGATGGCGCTCGTGCTGGGGGTTCGGCCGGACATCATGGAAGCCGCCCTGCTGCCGATGTTCTGGCTGAAGATTGCGTTCCCGGCGGCCATCGCGGCGGCTGCGATGACGGCCACGCTGCGACTGTCGCGTCCCGGCGCGCGGCTCGAGCGTGCGCCCGTCATGCTCGCTGCGCCGGTGCTCGCGGTTTGGCTCATCGCCGCGTTCGCGCTGTGGAGCGTCGCCGCTCCCGAGCGTGCGGCGCTGATCCTTGGCCATAGCTGGGCGGCGTGCCTCGTCAACATCGGCTTTCTCGCCGCGCCCGTGTTGGTCGCGCTGTTGTGGGCAGCATCGCGCGCGGCGCCGACGCGCCCCGCCGTTGCCGGCGCTGCGATGGGACTCACGGCCGGCGCGCTCGGCGCCGCCGTGTATGCGCTTCACTGCGATGAGATGGCCGCGCCGTTTCTCGCGACATGGTACCTGCTCGGAATGACGATCCCGGCTCTTCTTGGCGCCGGTGTGGGCATTCGCCTGCTGCGCTGGTAGCCCGCGTTTTCAGGGCGAGCGCAGCCGCGCATCCTTGATGAGCTTGCCCAGCCGATCCATTTCGGATGCCATGGCCTCCGCGAGCTCGCGCGGTGAGCTCGCTACAGCTTCCACGCCGACCGTCATCAATTTCTCGGTCGCCGCAGGAGACTTGAGGTACTGCGCGAGCTCCGATTGCAGTCGATTGACGATGGAGGAAGGTGTCTTCGCCGGCGCGAGCAGCGCATACATGACGATCGATTCATAGCCCGGCACGGACTCCGCCACCGTCGGCAATCCGGGGGCAAGCGCGGACGGCTGCAGGCTCGTCACCGCCAGCGCTCTCAGGCGGCCGGATTTGACGTGAGGCAGTCCCGCGGCCGTGGTCGGAAACATGAGCTGCAACTGGCCGCTCAGGAGGTCGTTCACGGCGGGCCCGCTTCCCTTGTACGGGATGCGCATGATGTCCACCTGCGCGAGCGACCTGAACAACTCCGCCGCAAGATGGTTCGAAGACCCCGTTGCGCCCGTCGCGCAGTTGAGCTGGCCGGGCTTCGATCGCGCGAGTGCGACCAGTTCCTTGACGGACGTTGCTGCGACTGAAGGATGCACGACGAGGATATTCACCGACTTTGCGGTGATGGAGATCGGCGCGAAATCCTTTACGGGATCGTATCCCACGACGTCCTGCAGGAAAGGTGTGAGCCACAGGACGCTGCCGACCGCGAGCAGCGTGTAGCCGTCGGGCGGCGCTTTCGCGACGAGCTCGCCGATGATGCCCGCGGGCCGGTTGTCGACGACCAGCTGCTGCCCCAGGCCGTTCGAAAGCCCCTGCGAGATCACGCGCGCCATGAAGTCGTTGCCGGCGCCGGCAGGCGCGGTGACCACGCGGATGGGTCGCACAGGATAGGCTTCACGCGCGGCGGCAGCGGCCTCGCTCGCGAGTAACACCCATGGCACGATCCACGCCATCGCGCGCGCTGCCCTCGTGTTCATCTTTTCCCCTCGCTTCGATGGCTCACCGCCATTCTAAGCTGCGTCCGGGGAACACGACGGCAATGAATTTCTCATGCTGGCTCGTTGCCGCCGGCCGCTATACAGTTCGCATCGCAGTGTTCCTTACTGGAGGCTCATGAAGCACCGACCATTCGGCCGCACGGGTATCGAGGTTTCCGAAATCATATTCGGCGCGGGCGCCGTCGGCGGCATCCTGATCCACAAGGATGATGCGACGAAGCGCGAGGCGATCCGGCGAGCGTTCGCGGGCGGTATCAACTGGGTCGATACGGCTGCGCAGTACGGCAACGGCAAGTCCGAGGAGGCGCTCGGATGGCTGCTGCCGGAAGCGGGTGCAAAACCGTATGTCTCCACCAAGTTTCAGCTCGACGTGACGAACCTGGTCGATACGCCGGGACAGATCGAGCAGAAGCTCGCGACGAGCCTTGCGCGTCTGAAGCGCGGCTCCGTCGATCTGCTTCAGCTTCACAATCGCATCGGGTCGAAGCCCGGCGGCCGCGTCATGACGGTGGAACAGATCCTCGGTAAGGATGGCGTCGCCGAGGGTCTCGAGCGCTTGCGCGAGAAGGGCCTCATACGGCACATGGGCATCACCGCGATCGGCGAAGCCGCTTCGGTGTGCGAAGTGATTCGCAGCCGGCGGTTCGATTCCGCGCAGGTGTATTACAACCTGCTCAATCCGAGCGCCGGCCGCAGCATGCCCGCCGCCTGGACCGGACAGAATCTGGGCGGCATCATCGACGCCTGCCGTGAGAACGGCGTCGCGGTGATGGCGATCCGGATTTTCGCGGCAGGGGTGATCGCGAGCGACGAGCGCACCGGGCGCGAAAGCGTGCTCATTGCGGATACGAGCGTCGCCGAGGACGAACGCAGGAGCCGAGCCGTGTTCGATGCGATCGGGACGGGGCACGGCACGCGCGCCCAGGTAGCGCTTCGTTTCGTGCTGGCGAATCCGCATGTATCCTGCGCGGTGATCGGAAGCGCAGAGCTGCATCACATCGACGAAGCACTCGCGGCCGAGGCCATGGGGCCGCTGCCGCCCGAAGTCATGGCGCGTCTCGAGCCGCTGTATGAAAGTGACTTCGGGCGCGTGTAGAGACCGGCTTCCCCGTCAATCAAGTCACCACCAGAGGAGCAAAAGATGCCAAGCACTCAAACCGGGCAGGAAGGCGCCGTAGCAGCAGCAGTGGAAGCCTTGCGCAAGGCGATGGTCTCCGGCGATCGCGCCGCGCTACAGCAACTGGCAGCCGATGAGCTGACCTATGGGCACTCGAGCAACAGGCTCGAAAACAAGGCGGAATTCATTGAAGCCCTGGCAAGCGGCAAATCGGGCTTCTCGGCGATCGAGCTGAGCGACCATACCGTAAGCGTGATCGACAACCTCGCGCTCGTGCGACACGGGTTTGTCGGCACGCGCAAGGCCGACGGCAACAAGCTGAATCTCATGGTTCTGCAGGTGTGGTTGAAGCGCGGCGAGCACTGGAAGCTGGTGGCGCGGCAAGCCGCGCGGTTGTAGGTACAGGTCCGGGACCCCGCCGTTCCACGGCCCCCGCTCACCAGTAATGCGGTGGTTCTAAGGATCGCAGTTATCGGCGGCGGCATCGGCGGGCTTTCCGCCGCTCTCGCGATGTCGCAGGCCGGCTGCGACGTGCACGTCTACGAGGCGGCGCCGCAGTTCGGAGAGATCGGCGCCGGCATCCAGATAAGCCCCAACGCTTCGCGGCTTTTGTATCGCCTCGGCCTGAAGAATGCGATGGACGCATGCGGCGTGCGGCCGGCGGCCGTGCATCAACGCCGCTGGGATGATGGCCGCACACTCCAGCGCGCGCCACTCGGAGCGGACGTCGAAGCCGCATTCGGTGCCCCGTACTATCACTTTCATCGCGGGGATCTCGCGGCGCTGCTCGCGGCTGCGCTGCCGGAAGAACGTGCGCACGCGGGCCATCGCCTGATCGATATCGAGGACCAAGGCGAGCGGGTGATCGCGCGCTTCGCAAACGGCGTCGCGGCGGAAGCGGATCTGATTGTGGGCGCGGACGGTATCCACAGCCGCACACGAGAGCTCCTATTCGGTCGAGAGCAGCCGCGGTTCACGGGCTGTGTCGCCTGGCGCGGCCTCGTGCCCGCGGAACGCATCGCGCACCTCGGGATCGAGGTGGCCTCGCACCTCTGGATGGGGCCCGGCGGCCATTGCGTGCACTACTGGGTGTCGGGCGCAAGGCTGATGAACGTCGTGTGCATCGTCGAACAGGGCGACTGGACGCGCGAGTCGTGGACCGACAAAGGCGTCGTGGCGGACGTGCTCGCGCGCTACGAGGGCTGGCATCCCACGGTGCGTGCGCTCATCGCCGCTTTCCCCGAGACATTCATCTGGGCGCTGCACGACCGCGCGCCGCTCGAGAACTGGACGAAAGGCCGGGTGACGCTGCTCGGCGATGCATGTCATCCGATGCTGCCGATGGCGGCGCAGGGTGCGGCGCAGGCGATCGAGGACGGCGCGGCGCTTGCCTCTTTGCTCGCGGCGATGCCGGGCGATCTGCCGGCAGCGCTGGCGCGTTACGAGGCGGTTCGCAAACCGCGCGCGACGCGGTTGCAGGAATTGAGCGCCGTGAACCGCACGCGCTTTCACTTGCCTGACAGCGAGGAGCAGCGAAACCGCGACGCGCTCATGGTCACCAGCGGAGACCGCAGCTTCGATGCGCTGCGCTGGCTGTACGAGCACGACGCGGCAAGCGCGATCTGACGGAACAGGGCCGCCTGTCGATTTCCCGATCCGCCGAACGACTATGGGTGTCCCACCTGACTGAAGGAGAACCTGACGTGCCTCAAGTGAAACCCGTCCCGGATGGAATGCACACTGTCACTCCTCACCTCGTTTGTGCCGGCGCGGCCGACGCGATCGAGTTCTACAAGAAGGCCTTCAACGCGGTCGAAGTGGCCCGGCTCCCGGGGCCTGACGGGAAGCTCATGCACGGCCTGATCCGCATCGAAGGCTCGGCGGTGATGCTGGTCGATGAGATGCCCCAATGGGGCACGTTCGGCCCGAAATCGCTGAAGGGCTCGCCGGTGACGATCCACGTGTATGTCCCGGATGTGGATGCGTTCGTGAAGCGCGCTGTCGAAGCGGGTGCCACGGTGAGGATGCCGGTGGCGGACATGTTCTGGGGCGACCGGTACGGCGTGCTCCAGGACCCGTTCGGCCACCAGTGGTCGATCGCAACGCATACGCGCGACATGACGCCCGAAGAGATCCAGAAGGCGGTGCAGAACATGGGCGGCCCATGCCCCGAGGCAGGGTCGAAGGCATGACCGAAAGAAGTAACGCGTCGCATAGCCCGCGCGGTGCCGTCGTTCTGAAAGCCGGAGAGGGCCGCTCGTATCCGATGGGGCGCATCGCGGCGCTGTTCAAAGCGGACGGCTCCGAAACGGCAGAGCGCTATTCGATATCCGAGTGGTGGCTCGAGCCGCATACGACGGGTCCCGGCGCACACTCGCATGCGGAGGACGATATCTTCTACGTGATCGAGGGCGTCATGAGCTTCTTCCTCGACGGGGAGTGGTTTGACGCCGCGCGCGGCTCGTTCGTGCTCGTGCCCGGCGGGATGACGCACGACTTCGAGAACCGCAGCAATGCCCGCACGGGAGTGCTCAACTTCTCGATTCCCGGCGGCTTCGAACGCGACATGCCCGCCATCGCGCAGTGGTTCCAGGAGCATCCGCCCGGCCGCGCGGGAACCTGATTCCGAAGCACACCAAGTTCCAGGTTCCTACGGGAGATTGCCATGCTGCAGAAAGCACCGATGTACGTGTACATCCCCGCGAAGGACGTCGCGCGGGCCGAGGCCGACGGTGCGAACCGCTTCCGCACGTCTTGCGGTCTAAGACCTTTTGCGATTCGGCATAGCGTCGGGAGATCAAGCAGCCCCGGGGTGGGGCATGTGACATGGGGGGTAGCTCTGTTGGGGGATATACGTTGCGCGTCTCTTAGGCGAGAGTGCCCCGTGGTTGAAGCGTCAGCGATGCACTGCGGTGGCTTCCCGACTGCGGCCATCCATCGTGATTACCGGTACTCGCTTTGAACGGACCTCATCACACTGAAACTCTCAAGGAACGACCAATGGCAAATCTGAAAGACGCTGATCGTATGGTAAGGAGCGGGACTGGGCGAAACGGCAACGCGGGAAGAAAGGGTCCCAGCTCATGGGAACGAAGCGAAGCCGGGGCGGGCAAGTGCTCCTTGCTGTCAAGCATGGCGGCCATGTCGTGAAGGACAAGTCCGCGCCGGCAGTCGACCTCGCAGCGAAGCGCGAGGACATCACTTTGTTGCAGGAAGCGATACCCCCGTCACCGGCGGCATCCCGCCGGCCTCGCACGCCGCCAATCGGAAGAGGTCGTGTTCGAGACCAAATTCGACTATCTGTTCTCTGATATCACGGGCAATGCGGCTGCCCATCTGCCGGCGGAGGATCCTGCTGCCGTCGTGGAGGGGCTCAAGGCCCTGGGGGATGCAATGGTCGAAGCGGCACTGGCCCCGGGAGAAGACCCGCTACAGCCGACGGGCAACTCCATCATTCCGCCCGTCTATACATATTGGGGCCAGTTCATCGATCACGATCTTACGGCGAACACCGATCGGAATTCCGAGATCAGCGACGTCACCTCACCGGATTTGACTCCACTCGATCCGGCATTCGTCGTCGAGAACCTGAAGAACCTGCGGCAGCCAACCGTCAATCTCGACAGCGTCTACGGCGATGGCCCGACCTTCGATCCGAGCGCGCCGACCCAGGCCGGCAGGATGTACGATGGAATCAAGCTGAGGGTCGGAAACGTCGCCCAAGGTCCGGGGATCCCCGGCGATCAAATTCCGCCTGTGGGAGACGACCAGAGAGATCTGCCGCGCATTGGACCGCTGATCGATGCCGGCGTGATCGCGGCAGAGGACTTCCCGGAGGAGCTTCGCAGTCGGCCAAACTTCCGAAACCTGCCGTTCATCGCCGATGCGCGCAATGACGAGAACCTGATCATCGCGCAGTTCCACACCGCTTTCCTGCGCTTTCACAATGCGATGGTCGATTGGGTGCAGGCCAACGAGTCGTCGAAGTACGGACACGGCGATGGCTCCGCACGTCGGACGTTCGAGCGAGCTCAGCAGTTGACCCGCTGGCACTACCAGTGGCTGGTCGTGCACGACTTTCTGCGAACCATGACGACGGCCGGAGTCGTCGACGACGTCTTGCTGGGCGGGACGAGGCACTACGGCCCGCGGAATCTCGAGTCGTACATGCCGCTCGAGTTCTCGGTTGCCGCTTACCGTTTCGGTCACTCGATGGTTCGCGCAGCCTACGATCACAATCGCAATTTCGGCCGGCCCGG
>CAWEHH010000028.1:0-135639 GCA_963808765.1 uncultured beta proteobacterium | reverse complement strand
ATGTCCTGCTGCCTTTCATCAGTACGTATTGCTTCCTCATAACCGATGCAGCCAGGACGGAAAAGTGCCCCGAGACACGCGTTGTCGGGCTCGTCAACGCGACTCAGGTTTTCTTCGCTGATCGTGGTCGTGTGCGGCTCGACATTGCGACCGATGCGGCCCTGCAGATGAGCGACGCCCCGAGTGGCGCTGCCCAACAGGTTAGCTTGATGCAAACCGATTCCGTCGCGACCAGGGCGATACGCGAAGTTTCTTGGTACGCGCGTCCCGGCGTTGCGGCTTACGTGACGGGTTACTAATGGCGCAACCGCCTGACAAAGACGGCAGCAAAACGCCGGTCATGTGGAACCACTTGCACGAGCTGGTGACGGATATCGCCAAGAGCACGCGGGAGCACGTGACCGGACGATTGAAGCCGATCCAGACGCGCCAGGAATCGACCGACCAACTGCTTGCCGATCTCGAGCGGCGCATCACGGAGCTGGAGAAGCGCCAATGATTGTGGTGTTTTTGAATCTTCCCGTGACGCCGGGAGATGGCTGCCCTATGACGCTAGGACAGAGCCGGCGGGATTAGACGCATCCGCGGCCGGCACCTTTCTTTTGAGCGATGAGCAATGAGCGACGACAAACCAGTGCGCCTGCATGGATTCGAGATCGTTGATTACTTAGCGCACGAGCAGGCCAAGCGATACGGCGCGATGCTCGACCGTTACGGCGAGTGGCTCGACGTGCAGGGCTTCAACGATGAGATGCGGGCCGCGCTGCTCGCCGAGAAGCAGCAGCATTTGTTAGACGAGCTGCGGCGCGAGATTAAAGAATGCATCGCGTTCGTCATGTCGCACGGACGTTCGGGGGATGTCCCATTCGCTGTTGAACGGTGAGAGAGCGACGGCTCTGGGTTGAGCATGCTACGCGATCTTGCGTTCGATGGGTGTCGCGAGCTGCACGTGCTCTTCAAGCGTGGCGACGAGATGCTTCATATCGCGGAACCCACGCACGGCACGGAAGCCGCCGCTTGCTTCGTGCAGCGCGGTCCCGATCCAGCGCAGTACCATTTCGCCGTCGCGCCAGCGTTTCACGTTTCGCGTGTAATGTGCGATGAGTCCGTTGAGGTTCTCGATCGGATTGATGGTTCTGAACGTTTTGTAGAGCGCACCGTCGATGCCCAGCGTCGTGAGGGTGAGCGTCTCGGCAAGGCCCTCGCGCAGGCTCGCCGCCGCGCCCGGATGAGGCTTGGCGAGCGAGTTGGCGAGTCGCTCGAGCTGTCGCTTCGCGAGCCCCGCATCTTTACTGTGCCACGCGTCCTTCAAGGCGCGCCCGACGCTCGCATGTAGGTGCTCGGGCAGATGGTCGAGCACGTTGCGACGTTTGTGCTCCTGGCAGCGCTGCACGAGCGCGGTTGCGCCGAAGACTTCCGTGATCGCGCGCCGCAACGCCTTACCGCCGTCGATGATCCACAGCCGCGGCATCTCGGCGTGAAGGCCGCGCTCGATCAGATCCGAAATGAGCGAGCGCACTACGCGCGTGTTCTCGGTGCTGCCGTCGCGGATACCCAGCACGTGCTTGCAGCCCTCTGTATCGAAGCCCAGCGCGACCAGCACGACGCGATCCTTGAAGTGAATGCCATCGATCATCACCACAGGCAGCTTCACGTGTTCGAAACCGGATGCGAGCCATTGCCCCAGCCGCTCGCTGCTCAAGGCGACGAAACGGCGCGAGACCGCGCTCTTCGAAACCGCGGCTGCCGCCGCGTCTGCCGGCAGCGGATCGAGCGTAGTGCGGTAGCGGCGCGTGGACACACCTGCTGCGATCGCGGCAATGGTCGCCGCATCCAGCGGATCACGCTCAGTGGCCCACTCGAAGCTCGGCAGCCTCACTTCTCCGGTCTCGATGTGGCGGGCGCGTGGACGCGCGATGCCGATGCGCTGTCCAGCGAGCGTCACCTGGCTGCGCGTGTGTCCACCGCGATAGGCCGAGCGCGTCGGGTTCGCAACGCCCTTTGGTCCGCACAGCGCGCCACGCTCCTCTTCCATCATGGCGCTCAGCACCGCTTTTCCGGCGTTCACGCACAGACCGAAAAACGCGCTACGCACATCGTTCAGAACGCCTGCAACCGGCAACGCGATCTCGACCTGCGCATCGGGCGCAACAATCAGTTTCTGCTTCTTCGACTTCGTGAGAGACTTCACTTCGGTGGCTCCTTTCTTTGCTTTGGCGAGCCCCTGCATACCACATGCAGGGGAAAGGAGCCGCCACCCTCTCAAACTAACCGTTCAACAGATTCCGGGACATCGCCGACGTTCGGCGCGTGAGTCGTTGCATTGATTCCCCTGCTGCCGTCGTTCGCTGGCGTGACTGTCGGCAGCAGGCTTTTTTCTTCTGACATGGACGCGCTATATATCGCTCACGCGATCGTCACACTTCGGCAGGCGTACGACGCGATCCATAACCGCGACGTGACGCGAGGCGTCGAGCTGCTGCGCCAGGTGGATCACAAGCGACTACCGGAAGACGCGCGTCTAGCCTTCATGGGATTGGCACTGCTGGCCGGCGCGAATGACTTGTTCGCGGAGATTGGCAGCACGCTTCCGCCTGCGAAGGTGCGCGACTGTCTCACGCGAATATGCAATCAGGCAATCAAGACGGCGGAGCAGGACGACGCTGCGCCGTATGTTCCATCCAATCAGATTGTCGTGGACGCAATGCTCGCCATCGCGCGCATACAGCCTGACGACTTCCTTATCGACTTGGGCTCGGGCGATGGTCGGGTCGTGCTGGGTGCTGCCTTGCGAGGCGCTAGAGGAGTGGGCATTGACACTGACGAGCAGCTTGTCGAGCGAGCCAACACGGAGGCCAGGAAGCGCGGTCTTGCCGATCGTGCGTCATTCCATGTGCAGGACGTGTTCACGGCCGATTTGTCGCAGGCGACCGTCGTCACGATGTATCTGTTGCCGCGAATGATGGACCGCTTGAAGCCGAGGCTTATGCAGCTAAAGCCCGGAACGCGCATCGTCAGTAACGACTACAGCTTCCGCGATTGGCCGGCAGATGGAATGCTGAACGTCCCGATACCGGCGGACTGTGCGCTACTCGGTAAGAGTGAATCGACGGTGTATCGCTGGAACGTGCGGGCAGGCGAAGCGGCTATGCCCGTACCGGCATCGTGAGCTTGACGCCAGTGGTCGCGATCGTCCACTTTGTTTCTGGAGCCGTCGGAGGGTTGACCGGGCTGTCCTGGGTTCGGTACGACTTTACACCAGCGGTTTCCCGGGTCCGATTGTGCAGGTCTGTGATAATGATGAACTCCGTGAACTCCACCACACGGTACTGTTTGCCATCGGAACCCTCGGCGATGAACTCTCCCGTGTTCCTCTTCTCTACTCGCATTTCCCCCTCCCTATGAAACCGTTCGATCCTCCAGACCTTCGCAGCGCCGCGCTTCTAATCGAGCACTACGGACGCGAGCACGGGCTTACACCCCGTCAACTGTGCGACCTGTTCAATGCTGGCGTTGCGGCCGCTGCGGCGCTCTCTGCCATACCTCAGGCCGATGGATCGAGCACCGCGCTTTCCGCCGTCCAGAAGTAATGCGGTGACCGTCCGTACTTGTGCTTCATGCGCTTTGCAGTGATGCGCACCCGGCCGATGCCCGGCACATGAACGAAGATTTCCATGAATTCCTCCGTCGCCGTGGCGGCTTTTGGGAGTGTTTGCAGGGCCTGTGCTATGTACTCACGGGGAATGCGCGAGAGGATGTTTTCGGAAACTATGGGCTGAGTAGCTCCGCTTAAAGCGAACCTCCACACGTCGGAGGGTGGCGGCGAAATTTGCTTCGCTCTGAAGCGGAGCATTCTGTGCTGGCACATCGTGCAGACATATTCTTCCCGAACGCCGGACGGGAGCTCGACGGACGCCGTTACTTTGAGTCTTCCATGCGGCTCTGTAGTTGTGGGCGCTCTCTCCAGTGCGTAGCACTGATTGCATGGCACGGGGCCGTGCGGTGGAGGTGGTTGCGGTTCGGCCATCGGTCGGAAGCCTTCAGCATAAGACCGAGGCGACGATCTCGATGCTGTTATCCCGTGTGGCAAGGCGGAAAAGATGTGGTACGCAGCGTGGTATGTCCCGCCAACAGGCACGAATTACTCGTGTTATTTCAATCACATAGACCACTATCTGGCGGAGAGGGTGGGATTCGAACCCACGAGAGGCTTGCACCTCTACCGGTTTTCGAGACCGGCCCATTCAACCGCTCTGGCACCTCTCCGACGAGCGGCGGATTCTAGCAGTGCTGCAGCGCTTCGACCAAGCACCCGCGCCGGGCGATAATCGCCGTCCTATAGAACCAACGGCCATCTCGCAGCCGATCTGCTCCAGACGATGGCTGGGATCCGCCTCACGCACGTGCCTTACAAGGGCGCGGGCCCGGCCGCGATCGACCTGATCGCCGGCAACATCCAGATACGTTTCACCGGCGCCGTTCCTGCCCTTCAACATGCGCGCGCCGGCAAGGTGCGCACGCTCGCGGTCACGAGTCCGAAACGCTCGACCGCGATGCGCGACGTTCCGGCGCTCGCCGAAGCGGGCGTGCCGGGTTACGTAATGGGATGTCGTGGTACGGCCTACTCGCGCCCGCCGCGCTCAAGTAGCGAGCCGCTCTCGCCCGCCTCGCGCTTTTTTGCCAGATGCCGCGCGATGCGATTCAGCGTGTTCTCCTAGCGAGCCGGTCTAGCGGCCTTCCGCTTTTTCGCTGCCGCCTTTTTCGGCGTTCCCTCTTTTGCGCCTTCGCTCTCGAGCACCTTCGTGAATTCACGAACGGCCTGCGCGAGTCTCGGCCACCCGGCATAAGCGCCGATCTGAATCAGGACTTCCATGATTTCTTCCTTCGTCATCCCGAGGTGCAGCGCGCTGCGAAGGTGGGCTTGCGTGCCGTTCGCGTACGCCAGCACGACAACGGTCGTGAGCGTAATGAGCTCGCGATCGCGAACGCTCAAGTGCGGCCGCGTCCAGATGTCCCCGAAAAGGTGTCCGACGGTGAGCTCATAGAGATCCGGATAGATCTCCTTGTGGTTCATCATCCCGCCTTCGCGGCCTAGCTCCTTCAGTTTCTTCAGGCCGCGCTTCATGCGCGCGTCGTATTCACTCACCTCCCTGCCCTCCCTTTACGGATATCAGTCGGTTATCGTCTGCGTTCCACCCATGTACGGCTGCAGCGCTTTGGGCACGTCCACGCCCCCGTCCGCCCGCTGATAGTTCTCCAGCACCGCAACGAGCGTGCGACCCACCGCGAGCCCCGAGCCGTTGAGCGTATGCACGAGCTCGGGTCCTGCCCTTCTCGTTGCGGAACCGCGCCTGCATGCGTCGCGCCTGGAACGCTTCGAAGTTGCTGCACGAGGAGATCTCGCGATAGGTGTTCTGCGCCGGCAGCCATACTTCGATGTCGTAGGTCTTCGCCGCGGAAAATCCCATGTCGCCGGTGCACAAGGTGACGACTCGATACGGCAGCTCGAGCTTCTTCAGAATCGCTTCGGCGTGGCCGGTGAGCTGCTCGAGACCCTCGTACGAGTGCTGCGGATGAATGATCTGCACGAGCTCGACCTTGTCGAACTGATGCTGCCGGATCATGCCGCGCGTGTCCTTGCCGTAAGAGCCCGCCTCGCGCCTGAAGCACGGCGTATGGCAGACGAACTTCAGCGGCAGCGATTTCAGATCGACGATCTCGTTGCGCACGATGTTCGTGACGGGCACTTCCGCCGTCGGGATGAGGTAGAGCCCGTCGCGCTCGATTGCGAACTGGTCTTCCTCGAACTTCGGGAACTGCCCGGTCCCGCGCATCGAATCCGCGTTCACGAGATACGGCGCGTAAACCTCGGTATAGCCGTGCTCCTGGGTGTGCGTATCGAGCATGAGCTGCGTGATCGCACGATGCAGCCTCGCAATCGGGCCTTTCATCACGACGAAGCGGGCAGCCGCGATTTTTGCGGCGACGTCGAAGTCGAGCATGCCGAGCCTCGCGCCGATGTCGACGTGATCCTTCACCGGGAAATCGAACGTGCGCGGCGTGCCGACCCTGCGAACCTCCGCATTGTCCTCGGACGATTCGCCCGGCGGCACGGATTCGTGCGGCACATTGGGCACGACCAGCAGGAATTCGTTGAGCTGTCGCCTGCACGACTTCGAGCTTCTGCTCGAGCGCCTTCAACTCTCCGGCCTGCGCGTTGACCTGCGCCATCAGCTCGGTCGCGTCTTCACCCTTCGCCTTCAGTTGTCCGATCTGCTTGGAGAGCTGGTTGCGCCGCGACTGAAGCTCCTGCGTGTCGGTCTGAATGGACTTGCGCTCCTGCTCGAGCGCCTGGAACGTCCCGGTATCGAGCGCGAAGCCGCGCTGTGAGAGGCGGCGTGCCGCACCTTCGAGATCACTGCGCAGTAGCTGGATGTCTAGCATGGCGAGTCCGCGGACAAAGGTCGCATTATCGCGGAGTTTCGGTCGATTTACCCGTTGCCCCTCACCCTGCCCATCGGCTGCGCTCCCATAATGGGCGAGCGGATCAGGCGCACCGTCGTCACCGTTACACCTGACCCGCTCCGCGTGCGATCACCGGTCCCGTTCTTTCTTTGCTGCCTGCTCGTCCCGCTCTCGCAGCTCGTCCAGCCGCTCGCGAATCCGGCCTTCCAGCCCGCGCGCCGTGGGCTCGTAGAATCTCACGTCGCGCATACCGTCGGGCAGGTAACGCTCGCCGGCCGCATACGCATCGGGCTCGTCATGCGCGTAGCGGTACTCCGCGCCATAGCCCAGCTGCTTCATGAGCCGCGTCGGCGCGTTTCGCAGATGCTCCGGCACCGGACGCGAGCTATCCTTGCGCACGTGCTCGCGCGCGCGGTTGTAGGCGTTGTAAGCCGCATTGCTCTTCGGCGCGACGGCGAGGTAGATCGCCGCTTCCGCGAGCGCGAGCTCGCCTTCCGGCGAGCCCAGCCGCTCATAGGTCTCGCAGGCATCGAGCGCGATGCGCAGCGCACGCGGATCGGCAAGACCGATGTCCTCGATCGCCATGCGCACGAGGCGGCGGCCGACGTACAGCGGGTCCGCGCCGCCGTCGAGCATGCGCGTGAGCCAGTAGAGCGCCGCATCCGGCGCGGAGCCGCGCACCGACTTGTGCAGCGCCGAGATCTGGTCGTAGAACGCGTCGCCGCCCTTGTCGAAGCGCCGCAGGCTCTGGGCGATCGTCGTCCTTGACGAAGGCCTCGTCGATGTCGCTTCGTCCGGCATTGTCCGCCGCGGTCCCGAGCTGTTCGAGCATGTTGAGAAGCCGTCGCGCGTCGCCGTCGGCGTAGCCGATGAGCAGCTCGCGCGCCGCATCCGAGAACGTCAGAGCGCCGAGCGCCTCGGCTGCGGCGCGCTCGAAAAGCTCCCCAAGCTCCGCATCGGACAACGGCTGCAGCACGTACACCGCCGCGCGCGAGAGCAGCGCGCTGTTCACTTCGAACGACGGGATTCTCGGTCGTCGCGCCGATGAACGTGATCAGCCCCTGCTCGACGAACGGCAGAAACGCATCCTGCTGCGCCTTGTTGAAGCGGTGCACTTCGTCGACGAAGAGAATCGTGTGCCGGCCGGACTGCTGCAGATCGAGCTGGGCGCGATTCACCGCTTCGCGTATGTCCTTGACGCCCGAGAACACCGCCGAGAGCGCGATGAATTCCGCGTCGAACGCCTGCGCCATCAGCCGCGCGAGCGTCGTCTTGCCGACGCCGGGCGGGCCCCACAGGATCATCGAATGCGGTTTGCGCGCTTCGAACGCGAGCCGCAGCGGCTTGCCCGGGCCGAGCAGATGGCTCTGGCCTACGACTTCGTCGAGCGTCGCGCGGCCGCAGCCGCTCGGCGAGCGGCGCTGCGGGCTCCCGCTTTGCGAAAAGATCATTCACTGAGACGGCCGCGAACTTGAGGTCAATCATGATGACGTCGGCGCCCTTGGGCGGCGTGAACCTGAAGCGTGTCGGGCGCGATCTTCACGTTGCGCTGGAGGTCGCCGAACTTGATCACGCGTCGTCTGCCCGAACTGGTCCCTCAGCTCCATCGCTTCCAGCCCGGCTTTGCCGAAGCCCAGCCGGATGCGCTCGAACGCCGTGTCCTGGGTCTTCGGCACCGCTTCGAGCCAGTCGAGGCCGCCCTCGTTGCCCGCGGCCTTCAGCGCGTAGCTCTTCTCGATTTCGTTGCTGCCGGCGAGCAGCGCCGCCGGGCTCGCGCCGAGCGCCCGGTCGAGCTTGCGCACCGTGACCTGGTTCAGATCCTTGTCGTAGATCCACAGCCGCGTGCCGTCGCCGACGATCGTCTGCTCGTACGGCTTGTCGTATTCCCAGCGGAACTTCCCGGGGCGCGAGAACTGCATCGTCCCGGTCGCCTTGCTGGAGCGTCTTGCGGTTCTTGTCGATCACGGTCTGCGCGAAGCGCGCCTTCGCCGTGGTCGTCTGGTTGAGCAGTGTTTTGAGCGTCTCGACGCTCGCCGTCGCGCCCAGCACAACGCCGGGAATCAATAGAAGAGCAGCAATCAATCGCTTTGCGCATCAGGAACTTCCTCGTCGATAGCTCGGTTGCCGTAGCTCTATGAGACAACTTGATCGCCGCGGGGTTTGACGCGTTTTGTAAGGAATCGTTAACGCTCGTCCGATCGGCGCGAAGCCGGCACCAGCACTTCGCGGTTGCCGTTGGTCTGCATCGCCGACACCATTCCCGCGCGCTCCATCTGCTCGATCAGCCGCGCGGCGCGGTTGTAGCCGATGCGCAAATGGCGCTGGACGAGCGAGATCGAGGCGCGGCGGGTCTTGAGCACGATCGCGACGGCCTGGTCGTACAGCGGATCGGACTTCGCCGTCGCCGCGCCGCCCTTCGAGCAGGCCGTCGCCCTCCTCCTCGGCCGGCGGGCCTTCGAGCACGCCGTCGACGTACTGCGGCTGCGCCAGCGTTCTTCAGGTAATCGACGACCTTGTGCACTTCGTGGTCGGCGACGTACGCGCCGTGCACGCGCTGCGGGAGACCGGTGCCCGGCGGCAGGATACAGCATGTCGCCCTGCCCGAGCAGCGCTTCGGCGCCCATCTGGTCGAGGATCGTGCGCGAATCGACTTTCGCCGAAACCTGGAACGCGATGCGCGTCGGAATGTTCGCCTTGATGAGGCCGGTGATCACGTCGACCGACGGCCGCTGCGTCGCGAGGATCAGGTGGATGCCCGCCGCGCGCGCCTTCTGCGCGAGCCGCGCGATCAGCTCCTCGACTTTCTTGCCGACGACCATCATCAGGTCGGCGAGCTCGTCGATCACGACGACGATGAGCGACATCTCGTGCAGCGGATCGGGACTCTCCGGCGTGGACGTGAGCGGATTCGGGATCGGCGTCTTCGCTTTCTCCGCGTCGCGGATCTTCTGATTGAAGCCGGCGAGGTTGCGCACGCCCAGCGCCGACATGATCTTGTAGCGGCGCTCCATCTCCGCCACGCACCAGTTGAGCGCGTTGGCCGCCTGCCGCATGTCGGTGACGACCGGCGCGAGCAGGTGCGGGATGCCTTCGTAGACCGAGAGCTCGAGCATCTTCGGATCGACGAGGATCAGCCGCACCTGCGACGGCGGCGCCTTGTAGACGAGCGACAGGATCATCGCGTTGATCGCGACCGACTTGCCCGAGCCGGTCGTGCCCGCGACGAGCAGATGCGGCATGCGCGCGAGATCGGCGACGACCGGATTGCCGGCGATGTCCTTGCCGAGCGCCAGCGTGAGCGGCGAGCGTCATGTCGGCGTAGACCTGCGAGCTCAGGATCTCCGACAGGCGCACGATCTGGCGCGTCGGGATTCGGGATCTCGAGCCCCATGCAGCTCTTGCCGGGTATCGTCTCGACCACGCGGATGCTGATCACCGACAGCGCGCGCGCGAGGTCGCGCACGAGGTTGATGATCTGGCTGCCTTTGACGCCGACCGCGGGCTCGATCTCGTAGCGCGTGATCACCGGCCCCGGATAGGCCGCGACCACTTTCACTTCGACGCCGAAGTCGAGCAGCTTCTTCTCGATCAGGCGCGAGGTGAATTCGAGCGTGTCGGCGCGGCATCACCTCGACGCTCTTGTCGCGCCTCGTCGAGCAGCCCGAGCGGCGGCAGCAGCGAATCGGGCAGGTTCTCGAAAAGCGGCACCTGCTTTTCGCGCTCGGCGCGCGGCGGACTTCGGGATCTCGACCGGCGGCGGCTCGATCCGCACCGGCTCGTGGATGACGAGCTTCTTCTTGCTCTCCTCCACGACTTCGTCGCGCTCGATCGACCGCCTGCTCGCCGGCGCGCCGGTCCTGCCGCTCCTGCCATTTCGCGAGCACGAAACCGAAGGCGCGCTCGGCTCCAACCGCCGAGGCGCTCGATCACTGACAAGCCACGAGACGCCGGTGAAGAGGCTCAGGCCCGCGGCGAACACGAGCAGCAGGATGAGCGTGCCGCCGGTGAATCCGAGGCCCTGCGTCACGCCGTTGCCGACGATCGCGCCGATCATGCCGCCCGGCGCGAGCGGCAGGCTTGCCTTGAGGCTGTACAGCCGGACCGCTTCGATGCCGCTGCTCGCGAGACGAGCAGCAGGAAACCGCCCAGCGCGACCGCATACGAGCGCCGGTCGGTTTCGGGCACGACTTCGATGCGTCGAAAACCCCACGCGACGAGCGCGCCGCACAGCACGATCCACCAGTAGGCGGAAAGGCCGAAGAGATACAGCAGGAGGTCGGCCGCATACGCGCCGACGACGCCGCCCGCGTTGTGGATCGTGCGACGTGCGCACGCTGTGCGACCAGCCGGGGTCGCCCTGGTTGTACGTGAGCGAGAATCAGCAGCAGGTAGAGCGCGACGGCGACGAGCGCGAGCCACCACGATTCGCGCAGCAGCGCGGCGATTTTCGGCGGCAGCGGATTGCCCGCTACCTTGGCTCCGGCGGCTTTTTCACTCCACAGCAATCGGTTCATGCCTCTCAATTGCGGAGGGATGGGGTGGCGCTCGCCTCAAGGCTCGGGCCTGACCACCCTACGCAACAGAGGAAACCAAGGTTTCCTCCGTAACCTCCTTCCTTTGTTTGCACGCGCGCTTCAATGCTTCGGACGCCTGCTCATCGAGCTTCGGTCGAGCACGAAGATCTTGCGCTTCTCCGCGCGGATGACGCCCTTGTCGTGCAGGTCCTTCACCACGCGGCTCACCATTTCGCGCGATGCGCCGATCATGCGCGCGATCTCCTGCTTCGGCGGCGCTTTCTCGACGATCCATTGCCCGTCGACCTGCTGCTCCGCCATCTCGATCAGCAGCCGCGCGACGCGGCCGTAGACGTCGATCAGCGCGAGGCTCTCGATCTTGCGGTCGGCTTCGCGCAGGCGCTTCACCAGATTGCGGATGATGAGCATCGCCGCGTCGAAGTTGTCCTTCAGGCAGTTCGAGGAACGCCGCCGCGCGAGATGCGCAGCATCTCGCACGCTTCCACGTCTCGACGCTCGCCGAGCGCGGCTGGTCGTCGAGCAGGCCCATTTCGCCGAAGAACTCGTTCGGGCCGATCACCGACAGGATGACTTCGTTGCCGTCGTCGTCCGGGATCAGCACCTTCGCGTGCCCGGCGAGGATGATGTAGAGCGCGTCGGTTTCCTCGCCTGCGCGGATGACGTACGAGCCCCGCGGGAAGCGGCGGTGCTGCACCGCCGGGCGCAGCGTCGCGAGCTGCTGGTCCGAAAACGAGGAGAACAGCGGAACGTTCTTCAGGATGTTCGGATTCAGCGCGAACTGGGCCATGTTCTAGTTATCGATCGCCCCGTATGGGACGTCCCTTCGACAACGACGCCTCTGAGTCAGCCGCTATAGTGCCAGATCGGGGGTGCTGCGTCACGCGGTAAGCACTGAATTCGCAGGAGTTTCGTCTGCTCGACACCGATACCGCGCCACGGCCGGTAGATTCGATTGCCTTCCAGCACATCTGCCACGAACGGATATAGCTCATGTCCCAAGCAACGAAACATTGCCGTGTCTTGATCCTCGGTTCGGGCCCCGCGGGCTACAGCGCCGCGGTCTACGCCGCGCGCGCCAATCTCAAGCCGGTCCTCGATCACCGGGCTCGCCCAGGGCGGCCAGCTCATGACGACGACCGACGTCGACAACTGGCCCGCCGATGCGATGGGCGTCCAGGGCCCGGAGCTCATGGAGCGCTTTCTGAAGCACGCCGAGCGCTTCAAGACCGAGATCATCTTCGACCACATCCACACCGCCAAGCTGACCGGAGACGCCGCTCACGCTGGTCGGCGACCAGGGCACCTACACGTGCGACGCGCTCATCATCGCGACCGGCGCGTCGGCCATGTATCTCGGGCTGCCTTCCGAGCAGAAGTTCATGGGACGAGGCGTGTCGGGCTGCGCGACGTGCGACGGCTTCTTCTACAAAGGCCAGGACGTCGCGGTGGTCGGCGGCGGCAACACGGCGGTCGAGGAAGCGCTGTATCTCACGAACATCGCGAGGCACGTCACCGTCGTGCACCGCCGCGACAAGTTCCGCGCGGAAGCGATCCTCGTCGACAAGCTGCGCGAGAAGGTCAGCTGAAGGCAAGGCGACGATCCTGTGGGATCACGTGCTCGACGAAGTCGTCGGCGACAAGACCGGCGTCACCGGCATGCGCGTGAAGAACGTGAAGACCGCAGGCGCTGACCGAAAAGAAGCTGCAAGGCGTCTTCATCGCCATCGGCCACCGGCCCGAACACCGAGATCTTCGCCGGCCAGCTCGAGATGAAGAACGGCTACATCATCACCAAGTGCGGACTCGAAGGGTGGCTTCACGTCGACCAGCGTCCCGGGCGTATTCGCCGCGGGCGACGTGCAGGATCACGTCTATCGCCAGGCCGTCACCAGCGCGGGCACGGGCTGCATGGCCGCGCTCGACGCGCAGAAGTATCTGGAAGCGAAGGGCGTGATCTAGTGAGTTAGGACCACCCCGCGGTCCGGAGAGCGGGGGCTGCGGAGCAGCGGGGTCCCCGCTCACGAAGCATTCCGGCGCCTGTTAGTCTTCACATCCTTTGTACGAGGGCTCGAGAAGAGCGTGCCAGCCCCGAGCCTTCAGGCGAGCGCCGCCTAGATCGCCGCCTCGTTGGTCTCCCCGGTGCGGATGCGAATCACCTGGTCGACGCTGCTCACGAAGATCTTACCGTCGCCGATCTTGCCCGTGCGAGCGGCCTTGACGATCGCATCGATCGCGTTATCGAGGAGGTGGTCGGGAACGACGACATCGATCTTGACCTTGGGCAGAAAATCGACCACGTACTCGGCGCCGCGATAAAGCTCCGTGTGTCCCTTCTGCCGACCGAAGCCTTTGACTTCCGTGACGGTGAGTCCGCTCACGCCGATTTCGGAAAGCGCTTCTCGCACCTCATCGAGCTTGAACGGCTTGAATATCGCCTCGATCTTTTTCATGGTCCCCCGCCTTGATGCCTAAAAACAGGCGTTTAGCATAGCACACGCTACCGCTTCGCCCTGCCCCCGCTTTAATGGGACAGACCCATTTATCCATTAAACGGGACAGACCCATTTCGGGATGCGCCGCATCATGCTGGTAAGATAGCTCGCTGTGCCGCGATTCGTTCGATCCTCCTTTCGAGAGACAACGACAGCTCCCCTCGAAACTCTGGAGGTGGTGTCTTCGATATCGTCCATCGACCCCGCGGCGTGGAACGCGCTCGCCGGCGACAATCCGCTCGTCAAGCACGCCTTCCTGGACGCACTGCACGAAACGGACTGCGCTGTGCCGGCCAAAGGCTGGGCGCCGCAATACATCCTGCTGAAGGAGGATGGCGCGCTCAGGGCCGCCATGCCCCTCTACCTGAAGGGGCATTCTTACGGTGAGTACGTCTTCGATTGGGCCTGGGCCGACGCCCACTACCGCCACGGCCTCGAGTACTACCCGAAGCTGCTTTGCGCCGTGCCTTTCACGCCGGTCCGTGGTCCGCGCCTGCTCGTGAGCGCGCCCGAGCATCGCGCCCGTCTGATCGCGGCGGCACTCGCGCTTTCGAAGGAACTGCGTGTCTCGTCGTTCCATTGCCTGTTTCCCGAAGACGCCGACGTGGATGCGTTCGAGTGTTCGGGCCTCATGCTGCGCCACGGCGTTCAGTTCCATTGGCGCAACGCGGGCTATACGACCTTCGAGGATTTCCTTTCGAGCCTGAACCACGACAAGCGCAAGAAGATCCGGCAGGAGCGCCGCAAAGTACGTGACGCAGGGATCACGTTCGAGTGGCACGAAGGGACGGACATCACGGAAGCGGATTGGTCCTTCTTCTATCGCTGCTATGCGCGCACCTACCGCGAGCACCACTCGACGCCGTACCTCACTCCCGCGTTCTTCCAGCGCATCGGCCGCGCCATGCCGGAGAACCTTTTGCTCGTCATCGCATATCGCAGCGGCCGGCCCGTTGCGGCGACGCTCGAAGTGCACAACGGCACGCGGCTCTACGGACGCTACTGGGGCGCGATCGAGCACCACCCCGTGCTGCATTTCGAGGCATGCTATTACCAGGTAATCGAATATTGCATCGCGCGCGGCATCCAGGTTTTCGAAGGCGGCGCCCAGGGCGAGCACAAGATGGCGCGCGGTTTGATGCCGGTGGAGACGCGCTCTGCGCACTGGATTGCCCGCCGCGAATTCGCATCGGCGATCGAGCGCTTCCTCGCGAAAGAAACGCGCGGCATGGAGCACTACGTCGACGAGTTGAACGAGCGCAAGGTGTTCCGGCAGGACGATGGCGATGGTGCTGCGATGGTGATCGAGTAGGAATCTGCTCAACGCCGGAAGCGCGAGAAGAACTTCCAGATCTCGGTATTCGCATCGATCACTGCAGTGCCGGTGCCCAGGAGCTGCGGCATGTAATCGCGCACGCCGCCCGGCCAGACATGGCCCGCGCCGGAGATCTGCAGAAGCACGACCTCGACGCCATCGCGACAGGGGGCGTGCACGCGACGGATCACGCTGTGCGCTTCGTCAGGCGTGCCGGGCTGCCCGGCGACGGCATCGACGATGTCCGCCTTCAATGGACACGCATTGTGATCGAGCCATCGTCGCAACATCTCCTCCACCGGCGCGTGAATCATGCGCGTATCGGCGATCGCGGCAGGCGGGCCGAAGCCGCCGTCGAAGCGCGCGATGTGGTCCTGCATGCTGTGGATGTGCAGGACCGGCATCGAGCGCGACGGAGTGAAATTCTGAAGCGACATCGCCCCCGCGACGCCTGCGACGGCGGCAACGCGCGAAGCCGCTTCGGCCGCGAAGCGATAAGCCATCATCGCGCCGTTGGAAAGTCCCGTCACATAGATGCGGCTCGTATCGATCGGCGTGCGTTTGGGGAGCTCGTTAAGGATCGCGTGGACGAAGCCCACGTCGTCGACCTGCAGCGCGGCAGCCGGTCCGCAGCAGGCGCCTGCGTTCCACGTCAGGAACCGACTGCCGAAACCGCTGCTGCCGTTCGGATAGACCGCGATGTAGCCGTCGCGGTCGGCAGCGCGGTCCATGCGCGTATAGATCTTCACCACCTCCGCGTGCGAACCTGCACCGTGAAAGTTGAGCACGACCGGGAGCGGGCGTCCGTCGGCCGCGCGCGGCGGCACGTGTACGAGATAGCTGCGGCGCAACTGCTGGTGCGTAAGAAAGAACTCGTGGTCTCCCGGCGCGAGCGCGGCCGGCGCAGCGTGCGAGAACAGCGCGCAAGCGGCGAGACAAATGCGAACGATCCAGGACATGGAATCAGTCGAGCTGGATCCGATCGCCCCAGGGCACCGCGGCACGACCTTTCACGAGCCACAGGACCGGATAATCCGGTGCCGACGACGGAAATTCGCCTTCGGCATCCGTGAAGTACACCAGCACGTCGGTGCGACACTGCTCGCGCTCGATCCACTCGAAGACGGGCGTGAAGCGGGTTCCGCCGCCTCCACGCAGCTTCGGCGGGACGCGCACCGGTTCCCATGGCTCGAATCGCCACGGCCCGCGCTCGTCGAGCGCTTCGTCGCAGGCGAGAAGCGTCACACGCCCGTGAACCTCGCCTTTCATCGCATTCATCTCCGAAGCGAACTCGGTAAGGTCCGCGTCGGTCAGCGAGCCGCTGGTATCGATCGCCGCGACGATATCGATGTCCTCGCTCGCGAGCGACGGCATCAGCGCAGCCCCTTCACGCCGTGAAGGACGTCGATAGCTGTAATCGTTGCGGGCGAGCGCAGACATGTATCGCGCCAGCAGCACGCGCCAGGGAAGCTGCGGACGCAGCGCCTCTCGAACCAGACGCGCCCAGGAGGAAGACAGCCGACCTGCCTGCCGGGCATGCTGTTGCGCCGCTGCGACCCTCCCTTGCCAGCGCTGCGCGAGTTGCGCGCGCTCGTGCGAAAGAAGCGCGTGCGGGATCGTTTCGGCGGGCGCATTCGCGTACCCCTCGTCGCCCGCGTCATCCCACGCGCCGGCCTCCGCGCTCACTGCCGGGCGCTCGGCGTGGGGATCGCGCTCGACGGCTCGCGTATGCCGTGCGAGTCCGGAATACGCCTGACCGGAGTCGACCGCGTCTGCGATGTGCCGATCCAGCGTTGCGTCGTCGCAGTCGGGCGGCAGGAGCCGATAGATTTCTTCCGCTGAAAGTCCGCTGAAGCGCGCCTCCCGGAGCGCGCCCGGCGGCGCCTTCAAACCTTCTTCGGTGAGCAGCATGTTCACGGCGTAATCCGTCGCGGCGTCCCAGCGTCGATGTGTCCGATGCATCCGCCGCGCGAAGTGCCCCAGCGCGCAGTGCAATGCCTCGTGCGCCAGCACGAATTGCGCCTCGCGGAATTCCAGTGTGTCGACGTACGCCGGCTTGAAATAAAACCGTTGCCCATCCGTCGCGAAGGTCGGGCACCACGGCGCCTCCACCGCTTTCAGCTCGAAATGTATGACGAGCGAACCGAGAAACGGCCGCTCGAGAACGAGCCGTGCACGCGCCGCGGTGAGCTTGTCATAGCCCGGCATCGCTGGAGATCGGGGGGGCGCACACCGAGTCGCGCATGATCTGTCACGACACCACTCAGACGTTTCGCAGATCGAACAGCAGCAGATCCGACACGCTGCTCGCCCATTCGCTGAACTCGGGCAGGGCGAAGAGCGGCTTCCCGATGCCGCGCTGCAAGTCGCTCACCAGCATCACGCCGAGTTCGCGCTCCGGGAATGCCTTGGCATAGCGCAACGCATTGCCGAAGACGCGCTGCGCGTCGGACTGCTCCCGCGCCTGGAGCGCTCCCCGTACCACGGCCGCCGCAACGCCATACTTCAAATCGAGCGTCTTCGGCACGTCGCGGCATCGACCTTCCAGAATCGCATGGATGTCCGGCAACTCCGTCATGTGTTCGACGAACGCGTTCAGCTCGACAGCCGCCGCCTGTCCGACGCACGCCTGCAGCGCCGGCAGCAGCAAGTCAGGGTCTCCGGCGAACTTGCCGAGCGCACGATGCGCGTATTCCCAGGAACGGGGGCTCGGAAAGGCGACGGTATTTCGCGTGGGATCGAACTCGAACAGAAGGTCGGGACGAAAGCGCAGGAACGCGATCACCCGCTCGTCGACCTTCGCTGCGTGCGCCCAGGCAACCCAGTCGTCGAGATGCGGTTCGATCTCGTAATGGACGAAGCGGTTGGCGAGCGGCGCCGGCATGACGTATGTCACGCCACGGTCGCCATAGCGATTGCCCGCTGCAAAAAGGATCCAGCCTTCGGGCAGGACATACTCGCCAAGCCGCCGGTCCAGAATGAGCTGATAAGCGGCCGCCGTCACCGTCGGGGGCGCCGAAGTGATCTCGTCGAGGAAAAGAATGCCACGGGGACCGTGTCGCGACGCGTCGGGCAGCAGGGCCGGAACGGACCATTCGACGCGCGCACCGTTGCGGAACGGAATGCCCCGCAGGTCGGTGGGTTCCATCTGCGAGAGCCGTATGTCGATGAGGGGCACGCCATGTGCCGTGGCAACCTGCGAGACGATGCGCGACTTGCCCACACCCGGCGGACCCCACAGCATCACCGGTGTAGGCTGAGACCCGACGATGCTCGAGAACTCGCGATCGAGCATGCGGAGGACGTGCGAGGGACGCATGCGGGAATGTTATCGTATAGTGAACATGGATTGAGCGACCCTCCCCCGATGAAGTTCTGCAGTAATTGCGGTGCACCCGTGGCCTTGAAAGTGCCGGCCGGCGACAGCTTGCCGCGTCATGTGTGCGACGCGTGCAATACGATCCACTATCAAAACCCGCGGCTCGTCGTCGGCTGCATACCCGAATGGGAAGACCGGATCCTGCTATGCCGCCGCGCGATCGAACCGCGTCACGGCCTCTGGACCGTGCCGGCAGGCTACATGGAAAACGGCGAAACGACGATTCAAGGCGCGGCCCGCGAGACGCTGGAGGAAGCGAACGCCCGTGTGGAAGTGGGCGCGCTCTTCGCAATCTTCAACATCCCGCATATCAGCCAGGTGTATATGCTCTTTCGCGCTCGGATGCTCGACGCGGACTTCAGCGCGGGTGCCGAGACCCTCGAAGCACGCCTCTTCGCGGAGGTCGACATCCCGTGGGATGACATCGCATTTGCCACCGTGCGTCAAACGCTCCACCATTACTACAACGACCGTAAGCGCGGAGAGTATCGGTTTCACATCGGCACGATCGAGCCGATGACGCCCCGGCGCTGAAACCGGGCTTTGCCCCTCCCCGACCGCTCCGCTCCCCGCCCTCCCCCGCACGCGGGGCGAGGGCGTGTTTCACTCTTCACTCCTCAAGCGGCGCGTAGCGCATCAATGATGCTCAAGCGCGCCGCGCGCACGGCAGGCAGAAAACCACCGATGACTCCCATCACAATCGCGAAGCCGAAGGAGAGCATCGCAATCCGGGGTGTGAGCGTGAAGGTGAACGCGAGCTCGGCAAAGGATTGCCAGTTCATCGTCGAGATCTGAACGAGCTGCATGACGGAGGCGAGCGCGATCCCCACGGCGCCGCCGATGGCGCCGAGGAGAATCGATTCCAGGAGAAAAGCGCTCAGCACGGCGCTGCGCCGGAAACCGAGCGCGCGCAGCGTTCCGATTTCGCCGACACGGGTCGCGACAGCCGCATACATCGTGATCATCGCGCCGATCATGGCGCCTATCGAAAAGATGATTGAAAGCGTGAGGCCGAGGTAGCTGATGAACCTCGAGAGCGCCTGCGACTGGTCCTCGTAGAAGATGCGTTCCTTCTTCACATCGAGCGTCAGACGCGGATCGCCGTCGAGCCGCGTCCTCAAAGGCTCGTGGAGCGACACGTCGACCAGCCTTGCGATGACGGAGGAATAGGCGTTGCGTCTGAATGCCTGCATGAGTTGATCCGCATCGCCCCATACTTCGGAGTCGAACGCCGCACCGCCGCTATCGAATACGCCGGTGACACGCCACTCGCGACCGCCGAAGCGCAGCACGTTGCCGACGGACGCGCCTTCGAAACGCTCCGCGAGGCTCCTGCCGACGACGACTTCCGACGATCCGGGTTCGAATGCCCGTCCCTGGACGAGACGCACCTGCGGGCGTAAGCCAAAACCCGCCGCGCCAATGCCCCGTGTCGTGACGTTCGTCGCCTGGCCCGTTTCACGCTTGGGCAGCGTGATCAGGATCACGATCTCCTTGGACACCAGCCGTTCGCCCGCTCCATCAATGGCGATTTCGGGCTGCGCCTCGAAAATGGCGGCTTGCGAGCGGTCGACCGAGCTCGAGATCTCCGCGTTGGCGGCACGACGCGTGACAAGCACGTTCTCCGGTTGACCCGTCGCGACCAGTGTTTGGCGCAATCCGGTGTCGAGCATCTGCACGGCGGCGAACACGAACACGACGAGCGCCATGCCGCCCGCGGTCAGCACGGTCGTGAGCTTGCGCGTCCATAGGTTGCGCAACGTATAACGGACCGGAATCCTCAATGGTTCTGTCCTAGCCCTCGCAGATGAGGACGTGAGTTCCAATGAAAGCTCGAATGTACGTTCGCGGCGACAGCCTGTTCCAGGCGCGCCGCTCGTTCTGTCCTGACCCTCGTACAAATGATGTGAATACTAATCGGCTCTGGAATGCTTCGTTCGCGGGGACCCCGCCTTCGGCCCCCGCTCACCGACAGCGGGTGGTCCTACCATCATCCGATCGCCCTCAACCCCTCGACGATGCGCACGCGGGCGGCTCGTCGTGCAGGCAGCGCAGCCGCGATTGCGCCCACGCCGATGGCGCAGAGGACCTGGAGCAGGACCGTCTCGTTGCTCACCTCAAAAACGGGAAAGAGCGTGCCCATCTGCCCCGCGAACCAGTTGCCGACGGGATAGGTCAGCGCGATTCCGATCGTGCAGCCGACGGCCGCAATCGCCATCGATTCGCCAAAGATCAGCGAAGCGACGAAACCCGGCCCGAAGCCGAGGGCCTTCAGAGTCGCGTATTCGCTCAAGCGTTCGCGCGCAGTCATCGCCATCGTATTCGCCATCACCGCGAGAATGATGAAAATCACGACGAACGAGACGATGCGGATCGCGATGACGAGCGCTTCGGTCTGCTTCACGAACCCGATCTGGAACGCCTGCTCTGTCTCGGTCAACGTCTCCGCAATCGAGTTCTTGAACTGTTTGTCGATCGCTTCGCTGATGGCTGCCGCACGATCCACGTCTTCCACCTCGACCAGGAAAATGCCGACCTGGTTCGCCCGCTGCGGCGAACGCTGGCGCATGGTCTCGTTCAGATACTCCCAGTGGAAAAAGAAAATCGCGGTGTCCGTCTTCGCCTCACCCGCATCGTAGATCGCGCGTATGGTGAAGTCCCAGGTGCCCGGAAAGATCGTGCCTTTCAGCGGCACGGTGTCTCCCACCTTGAACCCGAAGTTCTGCGCCAGTTTGCGGCCGACGATCGCGCCTTTGCGGTCGCGCATGAAAGCCTCGAATTCGGCGTCGACGATCCGGTATTCGGGATACATCGCGAAGTAGGGCCGCGGATCGACGGCGAACTGCGGAAAGAAATTCTTCGGCTCCTGGTAGATGCCTGCAAACCAGTTGGCCGCCGCCACGCCTTTGACCCCGTCGACCGCGCGAACGCGTTCACGATAATGGAGCGGGAGCGGCACCGTCAGCGACACGGCATTGCGTGTGATCAGGCGATTGGGCGCTGCTGCGTCGGCGCCGTGATACCAGGCGTCGACGATCGTCTGCAGCAGCCCGAACGACAGGAACGCAACCACGAGCCCGATCACCGTGAGAGCGGTGCGCAGCTTGTGGCGCAGCGCGTTACGCAGGATGAGCTTCAGGAAGTGCATCTGCGGCCTCTCGAGGCTTTCCCCTCACTTCGCTCCGACCCCACCCCTGTCCCACAGGCCGGGCGAGGGCGGGTCTTGCTTGCCCATTCACATCCCACTCTCTTCCAGTCTCACCCTTCACCGCTTTTCCACGTTTCACGTTTCAAGTGCCATCCGTCAGCACGCCTTTCTCCAGATGACGCTGGGTGCGCGCATGCCGCGCCGCGCTGGGATCGTGCGTCACCATGATGATGGTCTTGCCGAGCTCGCCGTTGAGCCGATCCATCAACCCGAGGACGTCCTCGGCCGAGACGCGGTCGAGATCGCCGGTCGGCTCGTCGGCGACCAGGATCGTCGGATCGGTGATCACGGCCCGCGCGATCGCGACGCGCTGCTGCTGGCCGCCGGAAAGTTCGGAGGGATAGTGTTCCATCCGGTCCGAGAGCCCGACCATCGCGAGCGCCGCTTCGACGTGATCCCTGCGCTCCGATCCCGGCAGATCGGTGAGCAGCAGGGGCAGCTCGACGTTCTCGAACGCCGTCAGCACCGGCATCAGGTTGTAGAACTGGAAAATGAACCCCACGTGTTCGGCGCGCCAGTCGGCAAGCTCCGCCTCGGAGAGCGTCGCGATGTCGATGCCGCCGACACGAAGCCGTCCGCCATCGGGCTTGTCGATGCCGGCGATGAGATTGAGCAGCGTGCTCTTCCCCGATCCGGACGGGCCCATCAGCGCGACGAAATCGCCTGCCGAAATCGTGAGATCGATGTCCTGGAGCACGGGCACGATCTGCCCGCCACGGCGATACGACTTGGACAGATTTTCGATCTCGACGATCGGCGTCATCGGGAATGATCCGGTTCTCGGCGCTGGTCCGGCCTGATCGAATCGACGAATGCGTCATTCATCGTACCCACCGCCAATCTCTTTGACGAAGCCACGAGTCCCGCGATCAGGCGTTCACGTCTCATCGATCTCGCCGAGCGACGCCATAGGGCCCGCTATTTCGCGCTCGTCGTCACGTGCGTGCGATCGAGTATGCGATCCAGCGGCTTGACGACGACCCGATCGCCGACAGCGACGCCAGAAACCTGCACGAGGTCGCCAATCGTGGCGCCGACCTGCACCGGCGTCTCCACCGCCGCGCCCTCGCGCACGACGTACACCACGGAGCCGTTTTCCCGCTTCGCCACGGCCGCGGCAGGCACGGCGATCAGCGGTTTGCGTTCGTCCGCAGGCACCGGCTGCGAGAGGAACGCGACCTTGGCACTCATCTCCGGCAGCACGCGCGGATCCTTGTCGATGAACCGCACCTTCACCGTCACCGTCGCCTTCGAGCGATCGACCGTCGGCACGAGCCGGTGCACTTCACAACGGAAGCGGCCCTCCGGCAGCGCATCGAGCTGGACTTCGCACGGCTGACCCAGCCGAACTTTGCCGATGTTCTGCTCGGAGACGTCCGCTTCGACTTCGAGCGTCGACATGTCGGCCATCGTCACGACCGCGGCCTGAGAGCCGAGTGCCGAAGAGAAGGGCGTGATCACGTCGCCCATGTTGGCGTTCTTCGTCAGCACGATGCCGTCGAACGGCGCGCGTATCAATGTCTGCTCGACGGCGACCTGCGCGGCGCGATGAGTTGCACGTGCCGCCGCGATCGACGCCTGAAAACCCGCGATCCCCGCCTGCGCGCGCGCATGGCGCGCGATGGCGATATCGTGCGCGGCGGGCGAAACGAAGTTCTTGTCGACAAGGTCGGCCGAGCGCTTGAGTGCCCGCTCGGCGTCCTTCAGCTCCGCCTCACCCTGCTGGAGGTTCGCCTCGGCGACTTTCACGTTCGCCGCGGCCTGATCCATCTGCGCGGCAACATCCCGATTCTCGAGCCGCGCGATGATCTCGCCCGACTTGACCGTGCTGCCCTCGCGTACGCCGAGCCATTCGAGACGGCCGGTCGCTTTCGATGCGACGGCCGCTTTGCGTTGCGCGACCACATAGCCCGTCGCGTTGAGCACCGTATAAGCCTGCGACGGATACACCTGCGCTGCGGTGGCCGTTTCCACCGCGACGCTCGGCCTGTACACGAACGCGAAGTAGACCGATGGCGAATGCGGCGAGCACCGCGACGACGACCCAACGCCAGACGCGCCGCCTGCGCCGCGCGCCGGCAGTCGCCTGCGAGCTGCCGCGCTGGATGCGCAGCTTCGCGAGATCGGATTCCGCCATGAAGAAGTGGGTCGAGAGATGCGGAAGTTGACGCGTTCACGCGTGGCGCGAACAACGTGCGTCAAATAGAATTGAAGCACCGCCTTGAATCTTCGAAGCGAATTGTATCAGGAGCGTTTCATGACCGCACCGATCCCGACCACGAAGCCCGCTTTCATGTGGGAAGATCCGCTGCTTTTCGAAGATCAGCTCACCGACGAAGAACGCATGATCCGCGACAGCGCCCGCGCCTACTGTCAGGACAAGCTCATGCCGCGCGTGATCGAAGCGAACCGGCATGAAAAGTTCCACCGCGAGATCATGAACGAGATGGGCGAGCTCGGATTTCTCGGCGCGACACTCGAAGGCTACGGCTGCGCGGGCGTGAACAACGTGAGCTACGGCCTGATCGCGCGGGAAGTCGAGCGCGTCGACAGCGGCTACCGCTCGGCGTTCTCGGTGCAGTCGAGCCTCGTGATGTATCCCATCCACGCTTTTGGCAGTGAAGCGCAGCGCCAGAAATACCTGCCCAAGCTCGCGACCGGCGAGTGGATCGGCTGTTTCGGCCTGACTGAGCCCGATCACGGGTCGGATCCCGGCAGCATGGTGACGCGCGCGAAGAAAGCGGAAGGCGGCTTTCGCCTGAACGGCGTGAAAATGTGGATCACCAATGCGCCGCTCGCCGACGTCTTTCTCATCTGGGCGAAGGATGAACAGGACATCATTCGCGGGTTTCTGCTCGAAAAGGGCATGAAAGGTCTTTCCGCGCCGAAGATCGAAGGCAAGTTCAGCCTGCGCGCGTCGATGACCGGCGAAGTCGTCATGGACGACGTCTTCGTGCCCGAAGCCAATCTGCTGCCCGACGTGTCGGGCCTGAAAGGGCCGTTCAGTTGTCTGAACAAAGCGCGCTTCGGCATCTCATGGGGGGCGCTCGGTGCGGCGGAATTCTGCTGGCACGCCGCGCGCCGATACACGATCGAACGCAAGCAGTTCGGCAAGCCGCTCGCTGCGAACCAGCTCGTGCAATTGAAGCTCGCGAACATGCAGACCGAAATCACGCTGGGACTGCAATCCGTTCTGCGCCTCGGGCGTCTGATGGACGACGGCCGCTCGACACCGGAGATGGTCTCGCTTCTGAAACGCAATTCGTGCGGCAAGGCGCTCGACATCGCCCGCATCGCGCGCGACATGCATGGCGGAAATGGCGTCGCGGACGAGTTCCACGTCATTCGCCACGTCATGAATCTGGAAGCCGTGAACACCTACGAGGGCACGCACGACATCCACGCGCTTATCCTCGGACGCGCGCAAACGGGCCTGGCGGCTTTTTAGGGGGCGCTTGCCTCTTCGGCTCCAGTTTTGGTTCTGCACTAAGCCTCGTAGGATCGGATGGAAATGCTAACCGGGGTCCTGAATGTTTCGTTCGCGGGAGCGCTGTTACGCAGCCCCCACTCGTACTGCTCGAGGCCTCGTAACTCTTGATGGAAATACTGCTGACGCCGGAATGTTTGTTCGCGGGGGCCCCCTGCTCCGCAGCCCATACGTTCTGCTCGAGGCCTCGTACCTCTTGATGGAAATACTGCCGACGCCGGAATGTTTGTTCGCGGGGGCCCCCTGCTCCGCAGCCCCCGCTCACCAACAAGGGGTGGTTCTCCCGATTACCATCCGCTGAACCGCGGCCACACGGCTTCGACGCGCGGCTCGCCCGCGATCACGTGATAGTCGCTGTGCTGGGCGCTCGTCGCACACGCATGATTGGGCAGGATGCGCAACAGCGTGCCGATCGGGAAGCGGCCGCAATCGACCGCACCGCCATGCCGGTGGGAGATGATCCCGTGCTCCTGGCTTGTGTCGACGACGATGAGGTCATCGATCGGACGGCCCGCGAGGTCGCACACGACGCCGTAGCCTTGATCCACCGGCTGGCTTGCCGTGCCGCGATCGCGCGACAGCGCCATCCAGCCCGAGTCCGTCAGGATCCAGTTGCGGTCGGGTTGGTGTCCGATCACGCTCGTCAGCACCGAGACAGCGATGTCGTCGACTTCGCAAACACCGATACCCGCCATCACCAGATCGAAGAACATGTAGACGCCGGCACGCACTTCGGTGACGCCGTCCATGCGCTCGGCTCGGGTCGCCGTGGGCGTCGACCCCACGCTCACGATCGGGCAGGGCAGATCGGCGCGCGCCAGGTCCTTTGCACATTGAACGACCGCCGCTCGCTCGCGTTCCGCCATCGCCCGCAGCGCCTCCGCGGAGCGGCAGTTGTACGATTCTCCCGCGTGGGTCATGACGCCCCGCAGTCGAGTCCCGCTGCGGCCATGCAGGCGCGCGCCGATGTCGATCAGCGCTGAATCGCCCGGCTTCACGCCCGACCGATGACCGTCGCAGTCGATCTCGATGAGCGCCGGGAACTCGGCGCCGAGCGCCTCGGCTTTCCCGGCGAGCATGTCCGCAGCCTCCGGGCTGTCAAGGATGACGGTAATGTCGGCGCCTTTCGCCCGGAGCGCCGCGACGTGGTCGACTTTGTTCGGCGCGATGGCCACCCCATACAGGATGTCGATGATGCCGTGGGAAAAGAAGTGCTCCGCTTCTTTCAGCGTGGACACCGTGATCCCGCCCGGTTGGCCCGACAGAGCGCGCTTCACGACCTCCATCGATTTCGCCGTCTTCACATGCGGGCGCAACGCAACATCGAGTTGCGTCAGGTGTTCGCGCATGCGCGCAAGGTTACGGTCGAGCCGAGCGCGATCGAGAAGCAACGCCGGCGTTTCGAGATCGGTAAGCTGCATCGAAGAAGGGTCGCGCGAATTGACTGCGATGCACAGATTATAGGTCTACTCTGATAACCGGGCGCGCGGTTGCCGCTCCCCACCGAGCGCAGTACGATGCCGCATCATCCTCATGCGGACTTAAAACCATGAACTCGCCCTCTCCCGCCGTTCAGTCCGTAGCAGTCGCCCCGCTCTCCGTCTCGCAGCAGATCGCTGAAACGGCGGCACGCTTGACCTACGACATGCTGCCCGCACGCATCCGCGAGCGCGCGAAATTGCACATGCTCGACGTGATCGGCACTGCGCTCGCCGCGACACGCTTCGAATTCAGTCATCGCGCGCTGGCCGGTCTGCTCTCGCTTCAGGAAAACGGCACGCATACGGTGATCGGCATGCCGGTGAAGCTCGCCTTGCGCGACGCCGTGCTGCTGAACGGCATCCTCGCTCACGGGCTCGATTACGACGATACGCATCCGGGAGCCATCGTCCATCCGAGCAGCAGTGCATTTCCGTGCACGCTCGGCGTGGGCGAAAAAGTGAACTCGACCGGTCGGGAACTCATCGCCGCCTACGTGATGGCGGTGGATGTGGCAACGCGGGTCGGGGTCGCAGCGGGCGGCGCCATGCACACCGCCGGCTTTCACACGACGGGTATCGCGGGCCATTTCGGCTGTGCGATCGGCGCGGGCAAATTGATGCGGCTCGCAGCCGAACAGCTCGCGCTCGCGCAAGGCCTCGCCGGAAGCACTTCTTCGGCGATCTCGGAGCATCGTGCCGACGGCGCGTGGAATAAACGCATGCACCCGGGCTGGGCCGGTGTCGGCGGGATCACGGCCGCTTCGCTCGCGCGAGGCGGTTTCGTGGGCACGCGCAAGATCTACGAAGGCGCGGACGGTCTCTTTCGTTCACATACCGCCGAGCGCTTCGGCGAGGTCGATATCGGGGCGATGACCCGCGGGCTGGGCGAACACTGGCTGCTCGACGAAGTGGCCATCAAACCGTTTCCGATATGCCATCTGCTGCATGCGTGCGCCGACTCCGCGATCGCGGTGCGAGAGAAGCACCGCCTCGACCCGCGCGACATCGTTCGCGTGCGCGCCCTGCTCCATCCCGAGACGTTCCATTACGTCGCCGAGCCCGCCGAAATGCGCCGCCGGCCCGTCTCCGACTACATGGCGAAATTCAGCGTGCAGTTCGTCGTCGCCGCGTGCCTCGTTCGCGGCAAGTTCGGCTACGCCGAGCTCGAGCCGGACGCGCTCGCGGACGAGACGATCCTGGATCTCGCCCAGCGCGTCTCGCACGAAGCCGATCCGCAATCGCAGTTTCCGAAGTACTTCTCCGGCGGCGTCGTCGTCACACTGCGCGATGGACGCGAGCTGGTCCACATGGAAAAGATCAATCGCGGCGCCGGCGAGCGTGCCCTGAGCGCAGAGGACATCGCGGCCAAGTTCATGGACAACGCGGAGCTCGTGCTGGCGCACTCGAAAGCCGAGCGCATCCGCGATTTCGTGTTGGAGCTGGACAAACACGACGTGTCGGACCTCGCTGCCGTACTGGCGGGATCAGGGCTTTAATTTGATCGCATTGCCGTAACAGTAGTAGCCCTCGCCTTTCAGCCGGTCACTGCGGTCCAGACAATACACGTTGACGAGCCCGTCTGCGCCCAGATGAGCCGCCCGCGCAACCAGCGCTTCGGCGGCAGTCGCGGCATCCCGGTACGACTCGATGTAATAGCCCGACCTCCAGCCCTGTACGCCCAGCCGCTCGATGACGGTGTAGCGATCGAGCGCGATCTGGGTCGAGTCGTAGATGGGCACTGCACGCTGCTCTTGTGCGAGCGCGTTTACGCTCGAGCACATCGCAAGAGCGAGCAGGGCGGGTGCGAGCAAAGGCGCTTTCATGGGCGTTTGCAGCGGGCGACCGAATCGCCGCATTGTAGCGTTCGAATCACGCGTAACCCATCGGCGCGGGACTGTTCGCGTCCGTGTTGATTTTGTTGTCCGCGCTTGCACGCAGCGCCCGACTCCACGATCAGGCCGCCAAGCGTTCCTTCATGCCCGCATGTCGCCCCCCGTCTATCACCAACCCGACTCCCGTTCCGGCGTCGCGTTGATGCGATGGATGCTCAGATCGGAGCCGTTGAATTCCTCTTCGGGATCGAGCCTCAACCCCACTGCCGCCTTGAGAATGCCGTAGACGAGCGCTCCGCCGATGAGCGCCACACCGATGCCGATCCCGGTGCCGATCAACTGCGCGGCAAGGCTGACTCCGCCGAGACCGCCCAGGCTTGTCGCGCCGAATATCCCGCACGCGATGCCGCCCCACGCGCCGCACAGTCCGTGCAGCGGCCACACGCCGAGCACGTCGTCGACTTTGAGACGGTTCTGGGTGAGCGTGAACATGAATACGAACAGCGCCCCCGCGATGGCGCCGGTCGCCAGCGCGCCGATCGGATGCATCACGTCGGAGCCGGCGCAGACCGCAACCAGCCCGGCGAGCGGCCCGTTGTGCACGAAGCCCGGATCGTTGCGCCCGATGAACAACGCGGCGAGCGTCCCACCCGCCATCGCCATCAGCGAGTTGACCGCGACAAGACCGGAGATCTTGTCGATCGTCTGCGCGGACATGACGTTGAAGCCGAACCAGCCGACGCTCGAGCACCCACGCGCCCAGCGCGAGGAACGGGATGCTCGACGGCGGATGCGCGGTGACGCCGCCCGTCCTTGGGGTAGCGGCCGGTGCGCGGCCCAAGGAGCATGACCGCGGCCAGCGCGATCCAGCCGCCGACGGCGTGGACGACCACCGAGCCGGCGAAGTCGTGAAATTTCGCGCCCGTGCTGGATTCGAGCCAGGCCTGCACGCCATAACGATCGTTCCACGCGATTCCCTCGAAGAACGGGTAGACGAGCCCGACGATCACGGCGGTCGCGACGAGTTGCGGCACGAAGCGCGCCCGTTCGGCGATGCCCCCGGAGATGATCGCGGGCACCGCGGCCGCAAACGTGAGCAGGAAGAAGAACTTCACGAGATCGTAGCCGCTCTTCTCGGCGAGCTTGTCGGCCCCGACGAGGAAACTCACACCGTACGCGACCGCATAGCCGACGAAAAAATACACCACCGTCGACATCGAGAAGTCGCAGAGGATCTTCACGAG
This sequence comes from uncultured beta proteobacterium, assembly GCA_963808765.1. Classification (GTDB taxonomy): domain Bacteria; phylum Pseudomonadota; class Gammaproteobacteria; order Burkholderiales; family SG8-41; genus JAQGMV01. The sequence continues at coordinate 106,201 of CAWEHH010000028.1, read as the reverse complement.
GGCATTGACCTGGTTCTTCCTGCGCACCGTGCCGAGCTCCAGAAACGCGAACCCGGCGTGCATCGCGAGCACCATGATCGCGCCGAGCAGGATAAAGAGCGTGTCGCTGCCGACCTTTAGTTCTTCCATGATCCCCCTCTCCCCTGGAATCGAATCGGTGGGCGCGTAAGCAATAGCCATTCCTCTTCGCGTGCCACTGATTTTGTTGACTGTTTACGGGCTTAACTGCGAGCGATGTTCACTAATGGTGCGTTTGGCGTCTGAAAACGACCTATTTGGTGCGTGCGCTTTCTCCGCCGTGACCGGTCCATGACAGTCGGAAGGTTCTCGCGAATGCGTCACTTCGGCGAAGGGCCGGGCCGAAACGAATTCGCTCTGGATTCGCCCCCGGATCGCATGCTTCACGGCGGGTCCGGCGTGCCTGCGCCGGAATGACGAATGTACGACTCAGCACACTGGAAGTTCGGCCTGTAACCCATTGAGGCAGCTAGGCGCGACGGTTATAGTCGGGCGACTGCCATGGCGCTCGAAACGCTCGTCCAGGCTGAGAACCGGCCGCTCACTCTGCACGCCGTCCTCGCGGATCTGGCGGCGGACGGCCTCGTCTCGAAGGAAGCCGCGGAGCTGCTCGCGAAGAACCGGCGCAACGCCCGCAGCGACATTCATCCCCTGATCGTGATCGCGGATCAGAAGTGGAAAGACCCGCGCAACGCTCGCAAGCTTCTGCATCTCGAAGCGCTGACGCAATGGCTCGCCGAGCGCGAGGGCCTGCCCTACCTGCACATCGACCCGTTCAAGATCGACTTCGCCGCGGTCACGAAGGTGATGTCGAACGCGTATGCGCAGCGCTACAAGATCCTGCCCGTCGGCATCAACGCGAAGGAGGCGACGATCGCCGTCTCCGAGCCGCACGTGCGCGAGTGGGAAGACGAGCTGCGACACGTGCTGCGCGTCGACATCAAGCGCGTCATCGCGAATCCGCTCGACATCCAGAGCTATCTCGTCGAGTTCTACAACCTCGCGCGTTCGGTTAAGGGCGCGACCGAGCAGGACAAGGGCGCATACAGCGAGATCGCCAATTTCGAGCAGCTCGTGCAGCTCGGGCGCAGCGGCCGGCTCGACGCGAACGATCAGCACATCGTCCACATCTGCGACTGGCTGTTCAACTACGCGTTCGAGCAGCGCGCGAGCGATATCCATATCGAGCCGCGGCGCGAGGTCGGCAACGTGCGTTTCCGCATCGATGGGGTGCTGCATCAGGTCTATCAGATCCCGACGCCCGTCATGGCCGCGATGACGAGCCGCATCAAGGTGCTCGGCCGCATGGACGTGGTCGAGCGCCGCAGGCCCCAGGACGGCCGTTTGAAGACCGTCACGCCCGACGGAGACGAAGTCGAGCTGCGACTCTCGACGATGCCGACCGCATTCGGCGAGAAGCTCGTCATGCGCATCTTCAATCCCGACAACCTCGTCAAGGACTACGCCGAGCTCGGGCTTCACCGATGAAGACGAGCAGAAGTGGAACGGGATGGTGAAGCACCCGCACGGCATCGTGCTCGTGACGGGCCCGACCGGTTCGGGCAAGACGACGACGCTCTATTCCACGCTGAAGCAGCTCGCGAAACCCGAGGTCAACGTCTGCACGGTGGAAGACCCGATCGAGATGGTCGAGCCGGCCTTCAACCAGATGCAGGTGCAGCACGGCATCGGCGTCGATTTCGCGAGCGGCATCCGCACGCTCATGCGGCAGGACCCCGACATCATCATGGTCGGCGAGATCCGCGACCTCGAAACCGCCGAGATGGCGATCCAGGCGGCGCTCACCGGCCACCTCGTGCTCTCCACGCTGCACACGAACGACGCACCCTCGGCGATCACGCGCATGCTCGATCTCGGCGTGCCGTCGTACCTGCTGCAGTCGACGCTGCTCGGCGTCATGGCGCAGCGCCTGCTGCGCACGCTGTGCCCGCACTGCAAGGAAAAGCAGGACATCGAGGAAGCGGCGTGGGAGATGCTGGTCGCCCCGTGGAAGGCCTCCACGCCCAAAGACACGACCTATGTTCACCAAAGGGTGCCTCGATTGCCGCATGACCGGCTACATGGGCCGCATCGGCATCTACGAGACGATGGTCATGACGCCCGAGCTGCGCAAGGCGATCGCCGACCGAGACCGATCTCGATGGGTTGCGCGATCGTGCATACAGGGAAGGCATGAAGCCGCTGCGCATCAGCGGCGCGATGAAAATCGCTGCGGGACTCACGACCATGGAAGAAGTGATGAGCGTCGCACCGCCGGTGGTGGGCGACCGGCGGCAGAGCCGGTGATCGGGGAGAACGACCCCTGTGCCGGTGAGCGGCGCGCCTGGAACAGGCTGTCGCCGCAACGTAACCTTCGACCGCAGGTTAGAACTCACGTCCGAGCCTGCGAGGGTCGAGGCAGAATGAACACAACCACTTTCTCGCGTGCGGGGAGAGGGATCGCGGTCCTGACCACGATGAAGCCATCCCTCACAGCCGGCCTCACCCACCGATTCAGCTTCACGGTCCCGCACAGCAAGACGGTCCCGCACCTCTATCCGGAATCGCAGCTCTTCCAGGAGATGCCTGACGTGCTGGCGACCGGTTATCTCGTCGGCCTCATGGAATGGGCGTGCATCGAGGCGATCCGTCCGCACCTCGACTGGCCCCGCGAGCAGTCGCTCGGCACGCGCGTCGACTTCTCGCACATCGCCGCCACGCCGCCAGGACTCACGATCGTGGTCAAAGTGCATCTCGACAAGGTGGAAGGCCGCAAGCTCTCGTTCACCCTGAGCGCGCACGACGGCGTGGACGAGATCTCCGAAGGCACGCACGAGCGCCACGTGATCGACGTCGAACGCTTCAATCCGCAAAATCGCAGCAGAAAAGAAAAGCGCTCAGTGACTCTTCTGCGTGAAGCCGCCGCATCCCGCGATCGAGCCCTTCGAGCGTGAGCGGGAACATGCGCTCACCCATCAGCTCGCGCGTGATGCGAATCGACTCGTGGTAGTCCCACGACGCTTCGGGCTGCGGATTCAACCAGATCGTGTTGTGATAGACGTGCAGCAGCCGCTGCAGCCACAGCGAACCCGGCTCTTCGTTCGTGTGCTCGACGCTCCCGCCCGGATAAGTGATCTCGTACGGGCTCATCGTCGCGTCGCCGACGAAGATCACCTTGTAGTCGTGCGGATAGGTGTGCAGCACCTGCCACGTCGAGATGCGTTCCGCGCTGCGCCGCCGGTTGTCCTTCCACACGCGCTCGTAGAGAAAGTTGTGGAAGTAGAAGTACTCGAGGTGCTTGAACTCGACGCGCGCCGCCGAAAAGAGCTGCTCGCACACGCGGATGTGATCGTCCATCGAGCCGCCGACGTCGAAGAAGATCAGCACCTTCACCGCGTTGTGACGCTCGGGCACCATCTTGAGATCCAGCCAGCCGGCGTTCTTCGCGGTCGAGCGCATCGTGTCGTCGAGGTCGAGCTCTTCGGGCGCGCCCTCGCGGGCGAACTTGCGCAGTCGCCGCAGCGCGACCTTGATGTTGCGCGTGCCGATCTCGACGCTGTCGTCGAGGTTCTTGAACTCGCGCTTGTCCCAGACTTTAACGGCGCGGCGATGGCGTCGATTCCTCCTGCCCGATGCGCACGCCCTCCGGGTTGTAGCCGTACGCGCCGAACGGGCTCGTGCCCGCCGGTGCCGATCCACTTCGCGCCGCCCTGGTGGCGTCCCTTCTGCTCTTCGAGGCGTTTTTTCAGCGTCTCCATGAGCTTGTCCCAGCCGCCGAGCGACTCGATGAGCTTCTTCTCCTCATCGGTCAGGTGCTTCTCCGCGAGCTTCTTCAGCCACTCTTCGGGGATTTCCACGACGAGCGCATCGACTTCGATGATGCCTTTGAAGTAGGCGGAGAACACGCGGTCGAAGCGGTCGAAGAACTTCTCGTCCTTCACGAGGCACGTGCGCGCGAGGTAATAGAAGTCCTCCGACGCTGCCGAACGCCACTTCCTTTTCGAGCGCTTCGACGAGCGTCAGAAACTCGCGAATCGAGACCGGCACGCCGCCCGCCTTGAGCTTCAGAAAAAATTCGATCAGCACGAGTACTTACCACCAGGCTCATTTACGATTCGTTACAACTCGATACGGATTTTTGCCGCGGAAAGTCGGATCATACCCACGTCAGCAACAGTTGCGCGTCCCTGGTTCCGGACGCGAAGGATTGGAGGAGCTTGTCATGCGCCGCATTCTCGCATCTCTCGTGTTGGGCGGAGCGCTCGCTACCACGGCCGGCATGGCCGCGGCCGGAGGCAACGTCTCGTTCGGAATCTCCGTAGGCATTCCGGCACCGGTCTACGTCGCGCCGCCACCGGTCGCTTACTACCCACGGCCAGTCTATGGGGCACCGCCACCGGTCGCTTACTACCCCCGGCCGGTCTATGTGGCGCCGCCTCGGGTCTACGTCGCACCGCCCGTGGACCTATGCGCCCGCGCCGGTCTACTACGGCCCTCCGGCCGTCCACCGCCGCTGGCAACGTCATCATCGCCATCACGGTCATTACAGACACCGGTAGCCCACGCTCACTCTCACGAGAAAGCGCCCTCGCGGCGCTTTTTTTGCATGCTCGGCAGCTTCGATTCGGAGTGATCGTTCGATTGGGCACCGTCACGACTTCCATCATTCCGCTGGGCGCGGGCGGCTATATTCCGACGCCGCGTCGGGCCACTGCATCGGTTCTCGTCCGACGCGAGGGCACCGCCTCCTCTTTCGATGCCGGCACCGGCATCGCACGTCTGCTGGAGCGCGATTTCGCCGCGCATCTCGAAGGCGTGGAGTGCCTGAACGTTTCCTTGTGTCACTCGACCGGATCACGTCGTCGGCCTTACGTGACTGCCGAAGGTGTGGCATTCGGCGCTGCGCGTTACGCACCGTCAACGCCGCTGGTCGACGTGTGGGCCGAACACGCTGACGCAGAGCCCCTACAACGTAAAATATGCACTATGTCCGCGACGTCGGGCACCCGTTGATGGTACTTCCATTTCGCTTGACGACCCGACACAAAGCGACGACCAGATCAGGATACGTCTGTTATCATTCGACGTTTGAATCAGGTGCTGTTATCCCAGCATCATCCGGAGGCGCGAATGCAAGATAAGGCTTCTTGCGCTCTGAACCACATCATCCAGGAATATCTCGAAACGTTTAACTGCATGCTGGCGTCGCCGATGATCGACGATATTGGACGCGTGGCGACGGTATTGAGCGCTGCCCGCGAGCGAGAAGCGACGATATACATCGCAGGGAACGGGGGCAGCGCGTCGTTAGCGTCACATTGGGTGAACGATCTTGGTAAGGCGACGAAGAACGAAACGGATCCGCCGATTCGAGTCATGAGCCTCAGTGACAACATTTCATGGGTTACGGCGCTCGCCAATGACGAAGGCTATGACAGAGTTTTTTCCGGTCAGCTGGAGAATTTCGGCAAACCTGGAGATCTTCTTGTGGTGATCTCCGCCAGCGGAAATTCTCCCAATCTCATTCGTGCGGTGGAGCTCGCGCGCGCCCGAGACATGACGACCATCGGCCTGCTTGGATTTGACGGCGGCGTACTGATGAAAATGGTCACCGCGTACATCCTGTTGCCGACGCGAAAAGGTGCGTATGGCATCGTCGAAAGCGCGCACGCGACGCTTTGCCATATATTGACGACTTGCTTAGTAAAACCGATCCGCCTCGACGATCAGCGGCCGCCGCCGCGCTAGCACACCAACGCAGCCGCGCCAGACCGCGCGCTCAGACGCCTGCGCTGATCCTGATAATGGGAATTGCAGGCAGCGGTAAGACAACGCTGTCCTGCGAAATCGTTCGCCGTCTGGTGGCGGTCTATCTCGATAACAACCATATAGCCGACCCTTTTTTTCCCAACACCAGGGAAACCCGTGAATACAAAAGATTCCGGACGAAGTTCTACGAGGCTCTCTACAGGATCACGGACGCAAACCTGGCGTTGGGGAACTCCGTTCTGCTGGACGTTCCGCACATCAAGGATGTCCAGCGGCCTGAGTGGAAGAACCAACTGCGGCGCTTGTTGAGAAAACGCAAGGCTAAACTTGTTGTTATCCGATGCACCTGCACCGAACAAACCTTGCGTGAACGGCTGCGCACGAGAGGCGAACGCAGGGACCATTGGAAATTGCAGCACTGGAAGAAATTCATGGTCCAAGAGCCACCAGCGGTTCATATCCCCTTTCCGCACCTGGACATCCATACGGATGCGTGCTTATCGAGAAACGTTGCTGCCGCAGTTGCCCATATCAGGCGTGAAGGGAACGTACCGCTGCGCCGTTCCATGTCGAGTTAGCCGCATGGCACCGGATGTGAAACGCCACGCAGTAATAGGAGTATCGAATTGCTAATCGAGGCAGCCAGAGCTGCCCTGCCCCCGCTTCAGGCGGTCATATTGGCGGGAGGCCGCGGGACTCGTCTTGGAGAGCTCACAACCGCCCGGCCCAAGCCGATGGTGGAGATTCAAGGGCGTCCTTTTCTCGAATACCAGATTGAGCAGCTGCGTGAACAAGGCTTTAAGAAGGTTCTCTTACTACTCGGCTATCTGCCTCACGTAATACAAGATCATTTCGGCAATGGCAGTGCGTGGGGAATCGAAATCGAGTACTCCGTTTCCGCCGTTGAAGACGAAACAGCACGTCGCATCAAGCTTGCAGAGCGGCTACTCGATCCATTTTTCCTCCTACTCTACTGCGACAATTACTGGCCCATGCAACTTGGTCGAATGTGGCATCGATTTGCGGCCGCGAACGTCCCAGCCATGGTCACCGTGTACGCAAATACCGACAGCTATACACGGCATACCGTTCGGGTTGATGGAGATAGCTACCTCACGACATACGATAAGAGCGGAACGACTGCCGGATTGCAAGGCACCGAAATCAGCTACACTTTAATGAGCAAGTCTTTGCTTCAGCTCGTTCCCGATACAAACATTTCGATTGAAGAGGCGTTGTATCCTCGTCTTATACAGCAGCGGCAGTTGCTCGGGTACGTGACCCATCACCGATATTACAGTGTAGGTTCCACACACCGGCTGCCGCTTACGGAAGCATTTTTCAGACGTCGCCCAGCCGTGATTCTTGATCGCGACGGCGTCCTGAACAGAAGACCACCGAAAGCGGAGTACGTAAGGACATGGAACGAATTCGCATGGCTGCCCGGAGCGCAAGAAGCTTTACGCTTGCTGAATCGTAGCGGCTATCGAGTTGTGGTCGTGTCCAACCAGGCGGGCGTAGCGCGTGGTGCCATGTGCGACTCCGATGTTATGGACATTCATGCTCGAATGCGGGCGGATGCGGTGTTGGCCGGCGGCTGTATCGACGCCGTCTATTACTGCCCACATGGTTGGAACGAAGGTTGCGAATGTCGCAAGCCCAAACCGGGAATGCTGTTTCAGGCGCAACGAGATTTTCAATTGGATCTGACTCGAACGCTCGTAATCGGCGATGACGAACGCGATATCGAGGCCGCTATAGCGGCTGGCTGTCCGTGGAAATTGGTGTCCGAGGGCACGACACTGCTTGACGTTGTTCACAGCCTGCTTACCCCGACACAGCTGCAACATCCGATACCCCAGGAGCGTTAACAATGCAAAAGAAAGTGCTGATGACGGGCCACAATGGCTATATTGGCTCTGTGATGTCGGCTGTATTCCTACGTGCCGGACATCAAGTTGTAGGCCTCGACACAGGCTACTTTAGCCAATGCACGCTGACGCCGGACATGGCCGGGATCCCGTCCGTGCAGAAGGATATTCGAGACCTAACGGCAGACGATCTCAAAGATTTCGACGTCGTCGTTCATTTGGCTGCTTTGAGCAACGACCCGATTGGAAATCTCAACAGCACGTGGACGGAAGATATTAACTTCCAGGCATCCGTGCGGTTGGCCGAGCTTGCGAGACAGGCAGGCGTGGAACGCTTCCTGTTTTCATCCTCGTGCATCATGTACGGGATGTCCTCCAATGCCGTCGTAACAGAGGACTCTCCGCTGGATCCGAAGACGGAGTACGCGCGCTCCAAAGTCAAGAGCGAGAGAGCAATTAGAGAGCTTGCCAACGACCGCTTTTCACCTGTCTTCCTGCGTAACGGAACGATCTATGGTGTGTCGCCGCGAATGCGCTTTGATACGGTTTTCAATGATCTCATGGGCGCGGCGGTAGCGATCCGCAAAGTGATTGTCTATAGCGACGGCAAGCCGTTCCGGCCGGTCATCCACGTCGAGGACGTTGCGCGGGCATTCCTGGCGGCAATAGAGGCGCCGGTTGCAGATATTCACAACCAAGCCTTCAACACGGGGGCGAACAATCTGAATTACCGTGTAATAGAACTAGCCGAAATCGCTGTTGATGCCGTACCTGGGTGTACGCTCGAAGTGCGCGGCGAGTCCGGAGCCGATCAGCGCACCTACCAAGCCGATTTCGGCAAGTTCCATCGCACCTTCCCCAATTTTGCATTCAAATGGACGCCCCGGGAGGGCGCGCAGGAGTTAAAGCGCGCATTCGAGCAGTTAGCTTTGACCTCCGAGGAATTCACCGATAAGCGATTCATACGTCTTAAATGGCTCAGGCACCTGCTGGATAGTGGACAACTCAATAATGACCTTCGATGGAATGAAAGAGGTGCGAAATGATTGATGGCGTGCGAATCATTCCGTTGCGGCAGATCGTCGACGAGCGCGGGAAGATTATGCACATGCTCAAGAGCACCGATCCGCACTTCATCGCATTCGGAGAGATCTATTTCTCGTGCGCATGGCCAGGCACCATCAAGGCCTGGCACATCCACCAGAGCATGACCGTCAACAATGCGGTTATGTCAGGGAACGCGAAGCTTGTCATGTACGACTTGCGGGAAAACTCGCCCACGAAGGGTCAGCTCCAGGAAGTTTTCTTTGGCGAGGACAACTACTGTCTCGTTCAGATACCTCCTGGCATAGCGAACGGGTACAAGGCTTATGGGGACAAGCTCGTAATTATGGCGAACTGTGCAACGGAGCCGCACGATCCCAATGAGATCTTGCGAATCGATCCATTTGCCCCTGACATTCCATACGACTGGCATCTTCGTCATGGCTAGCCAAGTCTCCACGCGCCAACTTGTCGTGACGCGCACCCCACTGCGCGTCAGCTTCGCAGGAGGGGGAACAGATCTGGCGGCGTTTTACGACCACGACTATGGCGCAGTCTTAAGCACCGCCATCAACAAATACATCTATGTGACGGTAAAGCGTCACAGCGACATCTTCCAGGAATCGATCCGCATCAACTATTCCAGGAGCGAGCAGGTAACTCGCATTGAGGACGTTCAAAACAATATTGCACGGGAGTGCCTGCGCTTCCTCGAAATCGAGCCACCGATCTACATCAGTACCGTGGGTGATCTGCCGGCCTCCACCGGGCTCGGAGGTTCCAGCAGCTTCGCCGTCGGCTTGCTGAACGCGCTCCACTCATACAAGGGCGCAAGAGTCTCGGCCGGGCAACTGGCGGAAGAGGCGTCGCACATAGAAATCAACATACTTGGAGAGCCGATCGGAAAACAGGATCAATATGCCGCAGCGTTCGGCGGTTTGAACCTGTTTTGCTTCCGGGCGGGCGGTAGCGTTACGGTGGAGCCCCAGCGCCTGGCCAATGGAGCGCTGCACGAGTTGTTTGACTCGATCATGATGTTCTGGACAGGCCATCAACGTGACTCGCGTTCTGTGTTGAGCGAGCAAAAGGCAAATACCGCAGAAAAGATGGAGTCGTTGCAGCAGATGCGCAGCCACGCCGAACGATTGCGTCTTCTCCTGAAAGACGGCCTATGCGACATGTCGGCATTCGCGGCCGTGCTTGACGAAGGTTGGCAGCTCAAACGACAACTGGGCAGCAGGATAACAAACGATCAGATCGATCAATGGTACGACCGTGCGCGCACGGCCGGCGCACTGGGTGGAAAGCTCTGCGGGGCCGGTGGCGGCGGTTTCCTGCTCTTCTTGGTGCCTTATGATAAGCAGCCCCTGGTCAGCAAGGCGCTCTCGGATCTGCGACAAATCAGGGTCGCACCGGAGGTGCATGGATCTCAGGTGTTGTTCGTGGAGTAAACATGTTGACGAAAGATGATAATTTGAACGTGCCCTGCGTGGTATGCGGAAAGAGAACTGTCGAAGAGTTTCTCGATCTCGGTCGCACGGCGCTCGCGAACAAGTTCTTGACTCCAGACGAGCTCAAGGCCGACGAGCCGACGTACCCGCTGAAGGTCGGTTTCTGCCGCACCTGCGCGCACGTCCAGCTTACCGAGCGAGTGCCGCCGCATGAGATGTTCGAAGATTACCTCTACAGCTCTTCGGCATCCGATACGCTCAAGGCACATTTGTGCGGCCTCGCCGATCTGCTTGTCAAAAAGTATTCGCTGGGTTCGATCCACCGGGTGATGGACATTGGCTGCAACGATGGAACCCTGCTTCGCGCATTCCAAGGGCATGGAGTGAAGACTCTTGGCGTCGACCCCGCAGTCAACTTAGCTGAGCTGAGCCGCGATAGTGGAATCGAGCGTTATGTCGGCTTCTTCAATTCTCGCAGCGCGAAACAGATCGTCGACAAATGGGGCAAGGCCTCAATCATTACCGCGACGAACACGTTCCCGCATATCCCGGAGTTGGCAGATTTTCTGGCTGGCATCAAGTCTGTCCTCGCCGACGGCGGGGTGTTCGTAATCGAGGCGCACTATCTGCTGGACATGCTGGAACAGGGCGCATTCGACACCATCTATCATGAGCACGTTTCCTACTGGGCGCTCAAGCCGATGGCGTACTTGTTTGCGCAGCATGAGATGGAGATCGTGCGTGTAGAGCGCCTGCCGATTCATCATGGGCAGGTGCGGGTGTTTGTGCAGAGAAAGGGAGAAGGCCGCTCTGACGGAAGCCTCGAAGCACTCATGCGCGAGGAAGAATCCCTGGAGCTCGACCAGCTTCAGACCTTCCTACGATTCGCCACTCAAACCGGCTGCATCAAGTCCGACCTGCACCGCACGCTTAGCGAACTCCGACGGAATGGCAAGAGTGTGGTGGGGTATGGCGCGCCGGCCAAAGGTAACACTTTACTCAGCTACCTCGAGCTCGGGCCGGATATGATCGGCTACATTGCCGATCGTAGCCCTCTGAAGCAGGGCCGCTGTACACCAGGCATGCATATACCGGTTGTCGAGCCGACAAGGCTTTTGGCTGATCAGCCAGATTATGTCCTGCTGCTCGCCTGGAATTTTATGGATGAAGTATTGGCACAGCAGGCCGAGTATCGCAATCGTGGCGGCAAGTTCATAATTCCTGTTCCTCAGGTGCGTATCCTCTGAGCTCTCCGCCGGTTGGTCGGTCCACGAACGTCAAGCTGATCGCCACCCAACGGCACATTCCAGCTGCTCAAGGCCCACCTTGTTCGCGCGCCGGCGAGCTGTCAGAATCGAAACAGGTCCGAGCAATCGTGTAATGCGCACTGGTTCGCTGGAGTTCTCTTAGACATGCCCAGTCTGGTCACGGTAGCGATCCCGATCTACAAGAGGTTGCATTACCTCGCTGAGGCATTGCGAGCAGTTCAGGCGCAAGATTATCCATGCATTGAGCTCATCGTCTCCGACAACGGCCTCAATGGCGAAAAGGTCCGCGAAATCGTAGACCAATGCTACTTCCGCCCCTACACGCTAAGATGTAATCCGGTAAGTGTCCGCATCAGCATACATTACCAACAGCTCCTCGCGGCCGCTTCTGGCGAGTATTTCGTTTTTCTGCCGGACGATGACGCGATGAGCTCGAACTACGTCTCCGAGCTGGTCTCGGTGATGGAGCGAAACCCGAAGGTCGCTCTCGCTATGGCCGCAGAGCAGTTGATCGTAGATCCATCTGGTCATGTAATGCGGGGCCCGTCGATCACTGTTCCTGACCTAATGACCGGTGAGGAGCTGATTCGACGCTGGACGGTGAATGGAGTGGAAAGCTACACACCAATAATGGCGCGGACGGCGGATATAAAGCGCTGTGGAGGGTACCCGGATTTTCCGTGGGCGCACCTGTTCTGATCAATGTCTTGCTCGTTAAGTTATGCCTTGGACGAGAGGTCGCCTTCAGTAAGCGGTGCTCCTATCGCTTACGCATCGATGATGCGAGTCACGGATGGTCGCTTCCGTGTGGCGAGCTCGCGAGGGATCTGAGAGCGTTCTTCCAGTTTCTGGACTCCGACGCCGATCTTCAAGCATACGCGGCTGGAAATCGTGATGAATGGAGGGAGCTAAAGCGATGTATGGTTGAACTGGTGTGGCAAACATACCATCATCGATGGAGCACGATGTACCGGAAACGTATGCGGCTGCTGCCGTGGATCGGCGCCGGTTTCGCGCTGCCGTTCATACCCGGTTATTACCGAGACGTGGCGATGACGTTGAACGGCGTTTTCCGGGAGCTGCTGGTCTCGCGTGTCAAGAGATCTGCGCCACGGCTGTACGAATCCTACCGCAGGGTCAAGCAGCGTCGCACCGATGCCATGTAATCTGATAAGTGGTACGTGGCCCGCCTTCAGCGGCACCTCCGAAACGTTCTGCGCGTTTGGCCGCTCGATCTGACGCGGAGAGATGACCAGCCATAACGTTGTCGGTTTGATTCCCTGTGCCGGTCACGGTACGCGAATTGCGCCACTGCCATGCAGTAAGGAGTTGATGCCTGCGGGGCTTCGTCACCTCAGCGATGGATCGGTACGCGTGAAGGTGGTTTCGCATTACCTTGTCGAAAGAATGCGGTGCGGCGGCATAGGACGAGCTTTTTTCATCCTGCGCAAAGGCAAGTGGGACATCCCGGAGTACTACGGTGGTGGAGAGTCCTTCGGGATGGACGTGGGCTACCTCATCGCGAAATTGCCTTATGGCGCGGCATACACTATTGACCAGGCCTACGCCTTCGTTCGTGGGGCACGTGTTGCGCTTGGATTTCCCGACATTCTCATCGAGCCCGAGGACGTGTATTTGCAGGCGTTTGATCAACTCGACGCGAGTCGGAGCGACATCGTTTTAGGGCTGTATCGGGCACAGCCGACGTGCTCCGACCTGGTCTCAATCGATGCAGTTGGCCGAGTCATCGAATTGGTCATCAGACCACGGCAAGCGGCCTTAACGCTGACCTGGATCATTGCAGTCTGGGGACCGCGCTTTACGGAATTTTTGCATGAGTATCTCACCGTGCCCCGCACCTCGGTCCAAGTGCCAGGGGCCGCTTTGCCTCGGGAGTTGACTGTGGGCCATGTGATTCAAGCCGCGATTCGTGAGGGGTTGGCAACGCACAGCGTAACTTTCCCCTACTGCAACTATCTCGATATCGGCACCCCGGCCGGGCTGCGAGAGCTAGCTGGCAGCGGCTTGCGCCTGGGAGAGCCGCTAGCGTCAGAACGCTAGTGGCACTCGCCGGCTAGGGTGTGACTCTACATGCAATTCGACACGCAACCGATAGGCGAGCAGGCATATCAACTTATAGCCGAGCTATTTCCCATCTGTCGGAGCATCACCGGAGACGGAAATCGATGGACGCTGCGCAAGCTCGCCGAGCATATTCCTTTGCAAATCCACGAGGTGCCATCCGGAACAGAAGTTTTCGACTGGACAGTGCCCAACGAATGGAAGATCAAGGATGCATACATTCGCAACGGCACCGGCGAGCGCGTAGTCGATTTTCAGAAATGCAACCTACACGTCATGAGCTACAGTTTGCCTGTAAGGGGGCGTATCTCGCTCGAAGAACTGAAATCGCACATCATTAGTGACCCAGAGCATCCTGGCTGGGTACCATACCGAACGTGCTATTACGATCAGAAATGGGCATTCTGCGTAAGTCACAATCAGCTACAGGCGCTAACGGACACCGAGTACGACGTATGCATTGATTCCAGCCTGGAGGATGGCAGCCTGACATATGGTGAGCTATATCTTCCGGGTTCCAGCACCCGCGAGATCCTGATCTCGACACATATCTGTCACCCTTCTCTCGCGAATGACAACCTCTCGGGCATTGCGGTAGCAATGCTCCTTGCGCGCGCCCTTGAGACTCGCCCTCGCCGCTACGGCTACCGGTTTCTGTTCGTGCCCGGAAATATCGGCTCCATCGTTTGGCTTGCACGCAACGAAGCGCATGCGGAGAACATCAGCCACGGGCTCGTTCTTGCGAACCTGGGTGACAGCGGTGATATCGTGTACAAGAAAAGCCGGCGCGGCAACAGCGAGATTGATCGGGCGGTAGCGAACGTCCTCAGGCATTCGGGGCGCGAACACAGGGTCATCGACTTCTCGCCATATGGATACGATGAACGTCAATACTGTTCGCCCGGTTTCAATCTTCCGGTCGGCCGATTCAGCCGAACGCCTCATGGCGAGTACCCGGAGTATCACACTTCAGCCGACAATCTGAACCTTGTCAGCCCGGAGTACCTGGCCGATTCTTACAGCAAGTGTTTGGCGATCTTCGAGCTACTGGAGAACAACCGGCGTTACCTGAATTGCAAGCCCAAATGTGAGCCTCGACTGGGCAAGCGACGCCTGTACGGCAGCGTCGGTGGAGAGCGCAACTTTCCGCTGCAGCAGCTGGCGCTGCTCTGGGTACTCAACTTGTCGGACGGTGAGCATACCTTACTGGATATCTCTGAAAGGTCCGGCCTTGCATTCCCTGCAGTAAAGGCGGCTGCAGATGCCCTCGTACAAACCGACCTGCTTGTGGAGCTGACGGCGTGAGGCAGTTCGAGGGGTTGGTAGCCGTAGTTACGGGCGCGAGCAGCGGGATCGGACAAGCGACCGCGCAGGCGTTGGCAGATCGCGGGGCACATGTCTGTCTGGTAGGTCGTGACCTCGAAACGCTGCAGCGAGCGTCGCATTGTGGTACGGGGCATACGAGCTGCTATGTCGCCGATCTTACTGATGACGCCCAGGTACACGATCTTGTGGCCGCGCTCGAGCAGGATATGGGCAGGATAGATGTTCTCGTTCACTCAGCAGCCGTAATCGCGCTCGGGTCCACCGATTCGGCTCCGATCGAGAACTTCGATTATCAGTATCGAACTAATTTGCGCGCACCCTTTCTCCTGACGAAGCTATCGCTTCCCATGCTCCGCCGAACGCGAGGACAGGTCATCTTCATGAATTCCAACGCAGCGCTGCGCCCCGGGCCGCAGTCCGGACAGTATGCCGCCACAAAGGCAGGGCTGCGGGCAGTAGCCGACAGCTTACGGGAGGAAACGCAGGCCACCGGAATGCGCGTGCTGTCTCTGTTTATCGGGCGCACGGCGACACCGATGCAGAAATCCGTTCATCAACACGAAGGCGCTCACTATTCCCCCGAACTGCTTATACAGCCGCAGGACGTAGCAGATATCGTGGTTAGTGTTATCAGCCTGCGCCGCACGGTTGACGTCACCGAGCTTTCTCTACGCGCGATGCGAACAAGTTGACTTCGGCCGCTGGCCGGCGCCGGCACATGGAAGTTTGGCGTGGAAACGCGGGGATTTCAGGGGAGGCGGCGCTGTGCGAGGCCGTAGGTCCGCCCACCGGCGTACGGCTCGCCGGAAGGCCCGCTGACGCCAGCCCGGACAGCAACGACGGAGCGCGATAACCGATAACCCAAGGGTGTAGCTTGTGTTCCTGAACCACTGCTGCAGCGAGTAGAGCTTCCCCGCCGGGCCTCGTTCCATGTGTGTTCCGCTGGGCATTCGCCGCGCGCCTGTCAATGCAACAACGGTCTCCGACCGTTAGCAAACGCGCGGAAAGCCGCTCGGGCCCTTTAGATCAAATGAAATAAGGCAACGACCGGCCGAGCTCAAACGTACCGGCAAGAAAATCACCAGCTAATCCACCGGGCACCAAAGCAAATACAGAACCTCGGCGCGTCTGGGAAGAACGGGAGACAATGAAGACCTTACTGTAGTTACCGTAATCTCCGAAGTCCTCGACCGTGAACTCGGGATGTTGCTCCAGGAATTCGTCGAACGCCCGCTTCTCGCCGAGATTCTTATCCGCAAGTCCGTCTGCATGCCAATCATCGAAGAATATCGCCGCATGATCTTCAATCAGCGGGGCACAAAACGGTAGTACCGTCTTTGTCGAAGCATAGGTATCGCAATCAACCATCAATATGCTCGCTTTGCGGATCGAGAGACTTCGCAGCAACACCTCCGTTAATGTCTCATTGAACCAGCCCTTGACAAGCCTCACGCGATTCCAGTCCACCCCTTCGTCCGTTAAGAATTTCCGGGCGAAGCGCTCGTCCATGCGGAACGCTCCCGGGCTCCACACACCATCATCATCTAAGTGCGCGTCCGGGGGTAAACCTTCGAAGGAGTCGAAACCGAAGAGTCGCACGTGCCGCGCACCCACTTGGTTGTGCGCCTTGAAGGCACAAGATAGCGACGAACCGTTATAGACGCCAAATTCCAGGTAATCACCGAGCGTTGCTGCTGAGGAGCCTTTCGCCATCAAGTACCGCAGCGCCTCGACCAATTTCTGTTCAAGCGCCGACTCGGGGACAAGCCGTTCACCTCGCTGCACAGCCGCGATGTTTCGCCTTACTTCCAACTGAGCGGCATGTCGATTCCGCTGTTCACGTAAGCGCTCGCGCAAGCGCTCCTGGATTGGCCGCGGTAACGCGGAGAAGCAGGGCTTGAGAACAGACCTGATGATTTGCCGCATAGGCGCGAGCCTCCTCATGATGGACTTGTTTCAACCTTTACAAGACGTAAGCAAGCATACCCCTGGTAATCAAGTTAACGGCGCACGATCGGGCCTTTTCTCGCATTATCTCTTTCTCCAATTATCTTTTTATCCGACGCGAAGGCGTGGATGCGGTGCACTTCCTTGGTACGGTGAGCGCGTCAACGTTGAAGCGTATCATCGCGATCAAAGTCCGCACCGATCGGACTGCTTGCTTTGATAAACGCATTCACCCGAGGGACACCCGAAGTGAAGAACGTGAAGGTCGACGACGACGCGCACAAGCTACTGAAGGCGGTAGCAGCTCTGCACGGGCGTCAAGTGTCCGATGTGGCATCAGAAGCGATCCTGGAATATTGCCTCCCGAAGATTTCTAGGGAGACACGCGAGAACTTGTTCGTCTCGCGCAAATCCCCTTCGCAGAAGCGCTAACGGACGCATGGCGTAAGCCCGCACTGAATCTGACGAGCGAGCTTTTGTCCCGTCTGGCGACGCAGTCGGCGAAGTCCGCGGCGCGGACGCCGATTCGTAACGCCATGAGCCTTGAGAACCGCGAGCATCAAAATCGGCCTGCACCCGGCGCCAGACCCAGTTTCAATTCATGCTGGCGGTTCCCTCGGGTTTATTTGAGTCGGCCGGCCGCTAACCAAGCTCAGTGAAATGGGCTTACCGACGGTGAGATCGCATCTGTGCCCGCTTTCGCGCATCGGCAAACTCAGTTAGCAATTCTGGCCTACGCAATTATCTCGGCCTTGTCGCTTGCAGTAGAGGGAGCTAACAACTGCGGCTGACCAATTATTACGTGACCCCACGCGTGGCCGAGCCAGTTAGCGACAACGTAAGGGGTATCCACACTCGGGACTACGTGAAAATGTGGTGTGCCATTTACATAGTCGAAGTCGGTTCGGGGACCGTCGATTCCGCCGGTTCCGATACTAAATCCACAGTAATAGGCGCCGGGCGCAACGTTCGGGTTGGAGATCTGCCAATCCATCGTAAGTTCTTCGCCTGCACGAACCGAGAACGTTTGCTCAGTGACAGCGGCACCAATCGCTGTAGCGTCATCTGAAAAGAAGCCTGCGCCGATTGAAAGGTCTCTCATAGCGACATCTGCTTCTATCTTCAGCCTGACCGTTATCGGAGTGCCATAACTCACGTTTCCTCCTTGATCGGCCAGCAACCTGATACTTGTAAACCGGATCTTGTCCCCGGACCCTGCCTCACGCAGGCGTGAAAGATCGCTTGTTTCCGGGGCGAGGAGCTCGGCCATGTACTGGCGCGCGATTGCTTCGGCAGTCCCAATCGCCTTGACCGTTCCACCCTCCAAATGGACGGCCTTTTGGCAAAGAGTGCTTACCGCCCCCACATTGTGACTCACGAACAACACCGTCCGACCTGCGGCCGTCACCTCCCGCATCTTTCCCAGGCACCTCTTCTGGAACGCGGCATCTCCCACCGCGAGAACTTCATCGACGACCAGGATGTCCGGATTCAAGTGAGCTGCGACGGCGAACGCAAGGCGGACATACATCCCGGACGAGTATCTCTTGACGGGTGTGTCTAGGAATCGCTCCACTTCCGCAAAGGCAACGATTGCGTCGAACTGTTGCCGGATCTCTCGCCGGCTCATTCCGAGTATCGCGCCGTTCAGGAAAATGTTTTCCCTGCCGGACAATTCAGGATGGAACCCGGTGCCGACCTCCAACAGGCTTGCGACTCGCCCACTGACCGTAACGCGTCCAACGGTTGGATCGGTAATGCGCGACAGTATCTTCAGCACAGTGCTTTTTCCGGCACCGTTTCGGCCAATGATGCCGACCACCTCGCCTCGCTTCACTTCGAACGAGATGTCGCGCAGCGCCCATACTTCCTCGACCTCGTCGCCCTTTATTATCGGGCGCCCGTGCAAAACGTCTTTCGCATGCCGGAATGCTGAAGTGAGCTTACTGGCCAGCACGTCCCGCAGCGCGGTATAGCGCTGCCGCTGTAGTGTGTGGCCGATCGAATATTTCTTGCCTACCCCCTCAAACCGTACAACGACTTCGGACATTTCAGAGCAGGTCGGCAAAGGACTTCTCCGTGCCGCGAAACGAGGAGATGCCTAACCAGACGAAAAGGCCGGTTAAGACAACGGCCAGCGCCAATCCTGGCAGATACAAAGTGCTCTCTCCTCCCAAGATGCACCACCTGAATCCGTCGATCACTCCAACCATTGGATTCAGGCTGTACAGCAGGCGCCACTCGTCCGGCACGACGGCGCTCGAGAACCCCACGGGCGAAATGTACAAGCCAAGCTGGAGAACAAACGGAACCACGTAGCGGAAATCGCGATACTTCGTATTCAGCGCAGCCATCCAGAGTCCAGGCCCGAAGCTCGCCACCAGTGCAAGCAACACGAATAACGGCAAAAACAGAATGCGCCAGTCGGGCATAAACTGGTACCACACCATCATTCCGATGAGTATGACGAAGCTGACAAGAAAGTCGATCAGCGCAGTCACCAGACTCGCGCACGGAACTATCATTCGCGGGAAATATACTTTCCCGATGAGACTTGCATTTGCCACGATACTTTCGGCTGAACCGCTCAAGGCAGCGGAGAAAAAGTACCAAGGCAGCATGCCAGCGAACACCATCAGCGGATATGGTACTCCGCCGTCGCTCGGCAACTTCGCGAGCTTGCTGAAGATGATCGTAAAGACAACCATTGTAATGAAGGGCCGCAGGACGGCCCACGCAACGCCGATCATCGTTTGCTTGTACCGCACAGCCACGTCCCGCCACGCCAGGACGAGGAATAGCTCGCGGTATCTCCACAGATCCCGCCAGTACAGCCGTTCTGTGGCGCCGGGTTCAATTACAAGCAAGTGGTGTTGCATTTCAGGAGCGCTCACTCTGATGCGGTGGATGCTGCCATCGGGATGGTCCCCTCCGGTTGTTCGATTCGAACGCCGTCATACGCCAAGAACCGACGGATGCGTCGCATTGCAAAGGTCTGGTAATTCGAGACTCCATCAAGTCAAAGGCCTCAATCGAAGATACCAGGATTGTCCTCGACTAACCGCCTGCCAATGTATAAAGAGCCGATGATGTTAACGTGGTTGTTGTCACGATAGATAATCTCATCGCCTTTGTTCATTCTGCAGACTCGATCACCACACAGGTACTTTCCGACATTAAGAATCCTGACACCAGGCCTGCTTTGCACAACCTTGTTCAATGCGCCAACGTAAACATCACGTTGATATTCGAATTGTTCAACACTGATTTCCCAAGATGGGTTTGTGGTTGCGAGCCAACGCTTCCCTTTCTCGGGACCAAAATCGAATGTCGGAATATCGTCGGCTAGATGAATCCTTTTCCCAGCCTTGGATAGTGCATCCACAACGTCAACCAAATTTTTATACAAGGCGTCGCGATTGTCCGCGCGAGAACCATCCCGAACCAGTAATTCTGCACGGTCCCACGCCATCGCCAAGACAACGTCCTTGATAGCCGTGCTTGCCAGAACGTGATCGAAAATGTTCTTGAATTCCGGGCTATCGATTAACGGCAGATCATTTCTAATGTAAAAGACAACATTCTTGGTGGGCAATGCTTCTGCCAGCCCAAGAAACAAGTGCTCGGCGTGGCTGTCTCCGACCAGGGCAATGTCTACGTCCGGCCCAGGCTTCGACTGCATGCAGCGAACAAAACCTTCCCATTTGAGAGCTTCCTTGGCAACACTTTCTGGCGTACATATGAAGTGTCTTTTCGCGACGTATTTGTGAAAGTAGAGCTGCCCTATGTCTCCGGTGTATCCTTTCAAGGTGGCATTCTCACGAAAACCCAATCCATCTCGACTGTAGGTGCTGTAACCAACATAACCAACGACGGTCATAAGCAGCAAAAGAACAGCGACTGCTCCCTTGCCGTATCGGCGTGACCGGACGGGAAGCTCGACGACCTTATATGTGAGCCAAGCTAGAACTATTGATAGTGCAACTGCCGTTATGCGTATGCTTCTGCTTGGCACTTCGCCCTGAATAACGTGGGCGAATGAAAGCAGTGGCCAGTGCCACAAGTAGAGAGGGTAGCTGATTAAGCCGAACCAAACGGCAACCTTGTTCGAAAGAATCAGCCGATTAGCCCAAGCGTTGGGTCCGGCAGCGATGATCGAGACAGCACCTAACACAGGAATAACAGCCCACTTGCCAGGAAAACGGAACTCCTCCCTGATTTTCCAGGCCCCGTAAGCCAACAAGAAAAACCCCGCGAATGACAAAAGATTGGATAAGACTTTTCGCTCACCCACCGACTTTACAAGATCGATAGCTGAATCCAACCAGCCACGTAGTTGTGACTTGGTCGACTGACCGGCGTCCTTCCTGTACAGGCTGAGCCAAGCCAACACGCCTCCACAAACAAGCTCCCAAAAGCGTGTGTGTGGGAAATAGAAAGTCCCGATCCTGTCAGTCCTGATCCGCTCGAGGTTCAAAGCAAAGGAGACGGCGGCAACGAACAAGGTTATTGTCAGCAGATCGAATTTCCCCCTCCAAGCAACCCAAAGTAACAGTGGCCATACAATATAGAACTGTTCTTCGATGCCTAGACTCCACAAGTGTAGTAACGGCTTAGCCTCCGCTGTGGGATCGAAGTATCCCGCCTCTTGCCAGAGTGCAAAGTTGGACACGAAGCCCGCACCAGCGGCAATGTGCTTACCCAACTGCATGTACTCCTCGGCAAGCAGTGCGAACCAACCGAACGTGTAACAGGCAACTAGAACGACTATCAGGGCCGGGAAGATCCGCTTGATACGCCTGGCGTAGAACTCCGAAAAGCTGAATGTCCCCTTACCCAGATTCTCGAGAATAATCGTGGAAATCAAAAAGCCAGAGATTACAAAGAAGATATCTACACCAACAAAGCCACCTCTCACCCAGCTCGGGAAGGCGTGAAATCCCACCACCAGTAACACGGCGATTGCCCTCAAACCATCGATGTCAGGACGATACTTCGGGTGCGAGAGATGGGATTGGGGTGTGGTCATACGAACAAGCAACTCTTTATGCCGGTCACCTTCCCCTGGACTTGCCGAACTTCGATGGCAGAGTAGCTGCGAGGTGAGTCTGCGGAAAAACGCATGGGTGCCCGCGCGGGGGGTATTACTCGGAACTTTTCGGGCGTCGCAAGGCTTTGGGTTGCTCGGCGTCTTGCGAAAAGACCGCGCAGATTACTGAATACAAAAGATTTTGGCTCGAAGAACTCAACGTCCGCCGGCGCATCGCGCGGCAATTATGGGACGCCGGACGAGGTCGAATAAGGTAATCGGACACGTTCGGCGGGCTTCAGCTAACGCGAAACGACGCTCGCCGCATCGGTTCGACGTTCAAGACTTGCGTCGCGACATGAACACCAGCCGCTCGAAGAGGTGCACGTCCTGCTCGTTCTTGATGAGCGCCCCGTGCAGCGGCGGCACGATCTTGTGCGTGTCCTGGCTGTGTAGCGCCTCCGGCGGAGATGTCCTCCGCCATCAGGAGCTTCAGCCAATCCAGCAGCTCCGAAGTCGACGGCTTCTTCTTCAGCCCCGGCACTTCGCGCAGCTCGAAGAAGCGCTCGAGCGCGTCGCCGCAGCAGTGGCTTCTTGATGTCCGGGAAATGCACGTCGAACGATCTTCTCCATCGTCTCGTGATCCGGAAAGCGGATGTAGTGAAAGAAGCAGCGGCGCAGGAAGGCATCCGGCAGCTCCTTCTCGTTGTTGCTCGTAATGACTACGAGCGGCCGGTGCGTCGCCTTGACGAGCTCCTGCGTCTCGTAAACATAGAATTCCATGCGGTCGAGCTCGCGCAGGAGGTCGTTCGGGAATTCGATATCCGCCTTGTCGACTTCGTCGATCAGGAGAACGGCCGGCGTTTCGGACGTGAACGCGTTCCACAGCATGCCGCGCACGATGTAATTTCGGATGTCGTGAACCTTCTCGTCGCCGAGCTGCGAATCGCGCAGTCGCGATACGGCGTCGTACTCGTAGAGCCCGTGCTGGGCCTTGGTCGTCGACTTGATGTGCCACTCGAATAGCGGCCGCTTCAGCGCCCGGGCGACTTCGATCGCGAGCATGGTCTTGCCGGTGCCCGGTTCCCCTTGATCAGCAGCGGCCGCTCCAGCGTGATCGCTGCATTGACCGCCATCATCAAATCGTCGGTTGCGATGTAGGTGTCGGTGCCTTCGAAGCGCATGCTTTTTCCAGTCGAAGCGTGAACGGCGGATTATAGCGGCTCGCCACCCATCGACATCATCCGTCACTGCCACCTAGGAGTCTGCGCGGCAGACAGCCGCGCGACGAGTTGAATGGTTGATACGGCTGCGCGAGCGAGCATTTTTTGGCGATCGTGCGTGTGGTGCCTTGGCGCAGGGGATCTCGAACGGTGCTCGCAGCATGACGGGCGTGATCAACAGGCGTTTTCTCTCGGATGTTGCGATCAACCCGGCATCATGCCGGCCATTCTGCGCAGGTTCAGCGCAGTGCACACGAGCCGCCACTCGGCTTTGACCTTGGCCAATCCGCGCAGGCTGAACTGACGGAAGCCCAGCACGTTCTTCACCCAGCCGTTGGGCGGCTCGGAGAGCCACTTGCGGCGGCGGTAAGCTGCTCGCGCCTCATCCGTTTGCAGCTTGGCGGCTATCTGGGCGGTGTGCGGGTATTTCGCGCTATCGAGCGCGAGCTGGCGTTTACCTTCCTGCCCCAAGGCCACGATCAACTCCACGGCAGTCTCTGCAAGGTGTTCGAACTCCGCTTCCGAGCGAAACCCGGCATCGGCGAGCAGTTGTGTGGGAAGATCGCCGGTGCTGTCCTTGACCGCTTCCAGCATAGGCGCCAAGCAGCCGCTATCAGCAGCGTTGTTGGTCAGCTCGGCCGCAACGATGATGTGTGCCTGGTCATCCACGGCGGCAAAGGCGTTATAGCTATAGTCGAAGCCGCCGCCCGCACGCTTCATCACCCGGCTGTCGCTATCGGTGAAACTCTCCTGCGCGTCGGGCTTAGGGGTGCCGAACTCGCGTTTGTAGCGCGGCCCCTTCGTGAGCGTGCCATCAGGCCCGCGACCCCGACGCTCATCATCGGGCGTTCGCCCCCGCGCCGCATCGGCCTCGCGGCTACGCTGCTCCAGACGTTCTTTGGCGGCACGGATCACCGCGAGCCGGTCCTCGTGCCGCGCGATCTCGGCCGGCACATCGAGCTCCGGTTCGTTCTTTTCGGTTTCATCCACCACACGCGCACGTGCCAACAGAGCGTCGATCTGCGCCGTGAGCTCCGTTTCGGCCTTTTGCATGCGCTCGTAGCTCATCGCCTTGTGCCGCGAGGCGTTGGCCTTGATCTTGGTGCCGTCCACCGCGATGGTGCCCAGCTTCACCAGCCCGCATTCGCGCGCGAGCTTCACGACCTGCACAAACAATCCGGACAGCTCTTCCAGGTGCAGTGCCCGAAAGTCGCAGATCGTCCGATGCGCCGGGTAGTTGCCTGCCGCCAGCACTCGAAACGCCACATCCTCGTGCAGCTTGCGCGCCAGCTTGCGCGAGGAGAACACTCCTGTCGCGTAGCCATACACCAACACCTTGACCATCATCGCCGGATGATACGGCTGGTTGCGCGCTCCGCCCTGGGCGTAGCGCGCGTGAAACGCGCTCAGCTCCAGGCTGTCGATCGTGTCGCTGATGAAGTAGGCCAGATGCCCCTCCGGCAACCAGTCTTGCAGCGCCGCCGGCAGCAGCATCTGCTGCCCCGGCGCATATGGAAGATAGCTTGTCGTCATCCCAAATCAACGTACCATGCGGTTTAATCGATGACAGCACACCTCAAAGTCTTCTGCCGCGCAGACTCCTAGATGAATATCGGGAGAACCTGCGCAGAATCGGGGGTACGGACGCGCGCGGAAGATACCAGTGATGTTCATCCTGCTCAAGGATAATCCCTACTACACAGGGAGGATCCGTGCGGGAATCGATTACCATGAGCGCGGCAATCACGAACAGGCCATCCGCGCCTTTACCATCGGGCTGGACAATCGCGTTTCCGGCACCTTGTCTCGCAAGTATCTGGCGCAGACCTATGCAGCGATGGGTTCCAGCGATATCGCGGCCGAAGTGGGATACATCGAAAGACAGCAGGAAACAGTCCACGGATTTCACCCGATTTATCTCGATTCCGACTACAACACCGCGATGATCGACGTCGGGCGCGAGTTGGGCGTCAAGATAGTGGATGCCCGCCCCGTGCTGGATGCGAATCCGGATATTTTTCTCGACATGTGCCACCCGGACGAAGTCGGGCACATGCTCATCGCCGAGCTGGTCCTGATTGCCCTCAGAGACCTTGCGCCCACGCTCGCGCAGGGCGCGTTGAACATCAATACCGAGGGTGCTGTAGCACATCATGAGCAGGAGCACACTGTATCGCATTCGTTCGCTCACCAAGGGCTTTTGAGATCCGCGGGGCCCCTTTCGACGCTCGCGGCGCGCACCGCGGTGATCACGCTGCCAGTGCACGCTCTGCACAGTCGATGACCGTGTCGCTTTGCCGCTCCCAGCAGAAGGTTCGTCGTGCCGCATCGAGCGATGCAGCTCGTGCTGTTCGGAGACGGTCGCTGTCTGTCAGGAATAGGGTTAGCGCATCCGCCAAGGCCGTCGCATCATTGTTGGCGATCATCAGGCCGACGTCGGGTTCCCTAGAGAAAACCTCCGCCTGGCCCTTGGTATCGGTCGCGATCATCGCAAGACCGCCCTGCATGTATTGAAACAACTTGTTGGTGATGCTGAGCTGCCTGCTCGCACGCTCACTCGTCTCGAGGGCGAGGCCGATGTCGTGTTCGGCTATTCTGGAAAGCAAAGTGTCGTTCGATACGGTGTCATGGACGAACAGCCTCTCGCGGAGGTGACCGGGTACTAAGCGGTGGAAGCTTTCGGCAAAACCCGTTGCCACCCTGCCGCGCAAATGGATTTCGAACGGCATCACAATGTCGCGCGCGGCGGCGAAGAAAATCTCTAGCCCGCGGCCAGGTCCGATCGTCTGTGAAAACCAATGAACGGACGGGACAGTGAGATCTCTCCTGTCCTTGTACACGCCGTCGAGGGCGTCTCGTTCAGAAAATGGAAAAACGTTATACACCACTGCGGGTGGGGGCGCACTGTAGCGCTCGGCGAGTGCGGCTGACATCGCCGTCGATGTCGTGATCGAATAGGTGCACTCCCGCACCAGCCGTTGTTCGAGTCCCTGCAACCATCGCATCGCGTGAGCCTGCCGGTCGTCGCCGCGCATATCCTCCGAAAACCAATCTTCGAAATCGACGCCCACCCTCAGCCCGCGGTCCAACAGCCGATCGCCGACCCACAGATTCGCTTCCGAGTGGACAATCGTGAGATCGGCCGAATGCTCGAGCGCGGCTCGCAGCAATCCTTGTGCGCCATAACCGAGCGCGGCGGCCAGCCGCCAACCGTATCTCGAAGACAGCTCGCAATCGATTCTCCGGCGTGCACGAACAGCCGCGTTTCGGATGCGGCCTGACGCCGTGCTCGCGCGAATGTCGAGAGCGGGTCGGAATTTCCACGGCTTGCCGGCTGCGAGCCTCGAATCGCGACTTGCGCCCAGCTCGTTGAACCAGATGCCGCTGATCGTGACGTCGTGACCGGCGGAAGCAAGAGCCTCCGCCTCTTTCTGCGACCGAGGACTGGTCCAGAGATGGGCGCCGATCAGTATGAGGATGCGCGCTTTATCCCGCATGACCTGCTGTCAAACCTTTCGAGGGCACATGCAGTGGACAGCCGGAACTTCCGAGGCTTCCGCACGCGAATCCACGTGTTCGAAAAAACATGAACATGAGCTCGACTGAAAGGGTCGTTGCCGAGCACCAGCTTCCACTGGATGCTATTGCTGGTCCGGGAACCGAGCCTGGTCGTTCATGCTTGCGATCGCCTCCAGCGCCGAGCACACCGCGTTCACATCCGCTACATCGCAGTGAAAGTAGCGTCCGGAGCCTCTTTTCTGGCTGCATACCAAATGCACGTCGGACGCCCGGGGCCCAATAAAGATGATGTCCTTTCCGGATTCCACGCACCCGTATACCTTCGAAGGCAGAACAAATCCGACGAACGCGTCTCTCAGTGAGATGAGGTGTGCGTCCGGCGTTACGAGGAGGGACGCCAACTGATCGAGTGGGACCGGCTGGGTGCGGACAAACGGCAGTTCCTCCTCGGTCAACGCATCTGCCAGCACGTTTGCACGCGTTCCGGCCGCGTTCAGCCAGAGCACGACACGTCCGCTGCCTTCACGATGATGACGCTTGTATGCGGCGAGGAAAGTCTCATGATCATGCGCCACACCGAAGTTTCCGGAATAGAGCAGAATCTTCTTTCCCTCGAGCGCCGCCGGCCTCTGTAACGGCCGCGTGAGTGCCGAGATCGATACGGGACTCGGGTCACGCCTCAGAAGTATTCTCTCTTCATCGATGCCAAGTTCGGTGAGGCGTCGCCTCTGATCTTCTCCCAGAACCTCGAACTGAGTGATATGTTTACGCCAGAAAACCGTCAGTCGATGCATCCATCTCAGAGGGGCCGGCGGTTTCGCATACTCGGCCATCAGGCATTCCGGGAAGAAGTCGGTGATCCTGTACGTGAGTCTCTTCCGCAAAACTATATTCAGCGGCGCGATCAGGTGGAGAAGAAAAGGGGGGCTGCCGGTAAACAGTACTTCACGACTTCTCAGGATGTCTCGGCCGGCATTCAGCAGCAAGCGAATGTCTGTCTGCAACGTCCAGAGGGCGCGCGTCCAGAAAGCCGCCTTGTCGTACGGCCGGACCTCGAGTCGAACGATCTTGAGGATAGCGTCGGCATGTCTTTCGATAGCCACGGACGCGCCTGTCGACGAGAGACCATACAAGGCAACCGATCGTCCGGCGTGGACTCTTTCACGCGCGAAATGCAGCGAGTACCTGCCCTACCGCTCCGAAATCAGGCGGCAACCAGTCGCAAAGGTAGACCAGATCGGGACGATCGGGTTCGATGCGCTGTAGTTCTCTTGCGCCGGAGTCCAACAGTAGGAGGTGTTCGTTTTCCGGGGCTAGGCGAGGAGTTCGGCCGCCGCAGCCCGCGGAGATCGCATCGTGTAAAAGCAGGCGTCGTAGCGCGGGGCTAGCCGCTCACGGCTTCGGTCGAGACGCGTGAAGCGACCTGCTCGGCGATCCACGGGTACGTTTTTTCAAGGCCACCTCTGAGCGCTCGCGAAGGAGCCCAACCGAGCTTTTCGCGAACGAGGCGATTGTCGGAATTGCGGCCTCGAACCCCGAGCGGCCCGGGAACATTGTTTATCGACAGCGTCTTTCCCGCTATGTCCATGATGAGGCGCGCCAGGGCATTGATGCTTATCATCTCATCGGAACCGACGTTCACTGGACCCGAAAAGTCGGATTCGACGAACCTGCGAACACCGTCGAGACATTCATCGATATACAGGAACGATCTCGTCTGGCGCCCGTCACCCCATATTTCGATCTCCCCCTGATCGGGTGCTTCGGCGACCTTGCGACAAAGCGCAGCGGGGGCCTTTTCACGGCCATCGCACCACGCACCTTCGGGACCGAAGATGTTATGAAACCGTGCAACGTAGACCTTGAGCCCGTAGTTACGCATGTATGAGAAGTAGAGGCGTTCGCTGAAGAGCTTCTCCCACCCGTATTCGCTGTCCGGCTGCGCCGGATATGCAGACTCTTCCGAGCAGTTCGGATTGTCCGGGTCAAGCTGATTGAACTCCGGGTAAATGCAGGCCGAGGAGGAATAAAAAATCTTGTGAGCCCTGTGTTGCCGCGCCGCCTCGAGCATGTTCAAGTTGACCATCGCCGAGTTGTGCATGACGGCCGCGTCGTGTGCGCCCGTGAATATGTAGCCGGCGCCGCCCATGTCTGCCGCGAGCTGGTAGATCTCTTCGATGCCGCTCACGCAATCGAGGGCCGTTTGCGGGTCTCTCAAATCGCCGACGACGAACTCATCAGCCGCTGTCCGGGAGAATTGAGGCTTCTTGAGATCCACGCCCCGGACCCAGAAACCTTCTCTTTTCAGGCGCTTCACCAGATGTGATCCGATGAATCCGCCTGCACCAGCAACCAGCACTCGCCGAGTCATAACTCTTCCTTCAATCTGTTTCGTGTGAAAGCTCTGGACGAATCCTACGCAACTCGAGGGAACGCTTCGTCACGGTCACGCGTGAAACCCTTTTCCCCAGTGTCCTGCCCGAGTCTGATAGACGCCCGATCGTTCCTGAGCCGAGGAACAATATCACAGGTCCAAACGCTCACAACAGTCACTCTGCCCTTTTTGAAGGGGCACACCCGCGACTCGTTGTACTTGAAGCTGCGAACGACATCAGCTTGACTGGAGCTATCGTTCGCACGATTGCCGGCAGCCCCCGCCCGCATCTGTCCCGGAGCGCGCTCGGACTGGGCGGCTGCTCGAGCGCAAGGAGGCCCTCGGCGAGAACGCTGAGTTCTGTTTTCAGAGGTGTCAGTCCGAGGAAACATTGACGCGTGCTTTCAACGGAGAAGCGTTCTGCGTCGAGTGCGCCAGAATGCTTCGGTAAATTCTGTCGGTGGTCCGCGCAATGGCTTGCCACGTGAACTGCTCATCGATAGCACTGCGCGCTCGCTCGGCCATCTCCTGCAACCTGTGTGGATCTGCCAGGAGCTGATTGATCCCGGTGGCCATCGTGTCGGGTCGACCATCGAGGACCACGCCCCCCCCGGTCCGCCGCACGATCTCGGCCGCCCCTACTTCGGGCGTCACTATCACTGGACATCCTGCGGCCATCGCCTCCAGAACCACATTGCCGAAATTTTCGGAGTACGAAGGCAGGACCAAAGCAGAAGCCTGCATCAGCAATTGGGATTTCCGCACCCCATATACCGCGCCGACGAATGTGATCCGCTCTCGCACCCCCAGCCGGCGGGCGATCGCCTCGAGCCGCCCCTGATAGCCCGCCTCGTCGTTACCGGCAATAATCAAATCACAGTCCTGAACACCCGGCAGGGCCGTTATCAGACGGTCAAGTCCCTTCTCCCAGTTCACGCGGCCAATGAACAGGAGAAATCGTCGGCTGACGGTCTCTCCCTCAACCGGTGGTGACACGCCGGCCGTAGTAGAGGAACCGTCCAAATCGACTCCGTTCGGGATGATGCAGCTTTGTTTGCAGACGACGCCGAGCTTCGCCGCTTCCGCGGCTTCGACGCTGCTTGTGAAATGCACCATAGCCGCATGTTCCAGATTGGTTCTTTCGAAGCAGGCGATCCATGCCTTCTTCACAAAGCGGTTCTTCCCGTTGATCAGTTCGGTTACCAGCATCCCGCGGGGCGCAAGCAGATAAGGAACGCCCGCCCGACGGGCTGCGTGGGCAGCGGCGGTTGTCGGCCACAGATAGATGGTGTGAAGGTGAAGAAGATCGAAACTGCTCACCTGCTTCTCGAGCGCATGGCCGAGCGGTCGAGACCAATGCAAACGTCGAAGCCGTCTGGATGCGAAATACCAGACTTTGACGCCGTCAATGTCCACCGCCTGCTCCAGCGGTACATCGGAGTCACCCGGGCCGTCAATATTGGTCGTATAGACATGGACCTCATGGCCGAGGCTTGCCAGCCCCTTACACAGTCCGTGAACGGACCTGATCGGCCCGCCATACCGCCATGCGGGCAAGTAGTAGGGCACGACGTGCAGAATACGCATATCAGACGCGTTGCGGACGAGCCGGGGGAAGCACGGCACGCATCGCCGCGAGCAATCCGCGCGTCGCGTGAGTGTAGCTATAGTCCTCGATCATCTCACGGCTGCGTTCGCCCCAGCCGCGCAGCCGTAGGCGGTCGGAGAGCGCCTCTTGAAGGCAACGCGTAAGCGCCCGAATGTCGCCCGCCGGGAAGGTCAATCCGTTTTTATACGGTACCACGAGATCTCGTGCGCACCCGACGTGGTCGCTGACGATAACAGGCCTGCTCATGCACATCGCTTCGTTGACGGCGAGACCCCAGGTCTCGGATTTGCCAAAACTGGGCAAAACGAAAACGTCACCCGTCGCGTAGGTGCGCGGCATGAGTGACTGGTTCTGAAACGAAGCGAAGAAAATCTTCGTATTTCCCCTGGCCGCAACTCTGACGTCTTGTTCCAAAGGACCCGAGCCCACGAATAGAAGCGAGGTGTCCGGCAGTTTCGCTTCTTCGAATGCCCGCAACAGGTCCAGGGGTCTCTTCTTGGATTCCAGCTTTCCGGCGAACAGAACGACAGCGTCTTCTCGAGGGATTCCGAGTCCTGCCTTCCACTCCAGAGCATCAGCGGCGGCAATCGCCGCGTTCGAGTAAAAGCGCTGGTTCTCCACGCAATGGGGCGCGGGGAAGAGTTTGCTCTCGGGCACGCCGTGATAGCGAAAGTACTCGAAGTTCGCCTGCCCGACGTATAGAAACGCTGAAAATCGTCGGAACAAGCCACTGATCAACCTGCGCCGCACGAGCTCACCGAAGCCCGGCTCTCGGACCAATCGATGCGAATCGCCACGGAAGATGAGGGGAATTCGTCGGGCGCGTAGCACCAGGTAAACACAGCTCGCGAAATTGTACCCAGCATCAGAATTGCGCTTGGCTTGAAGGCGTCGATGTGTTGCACAATGGACGGATTCCACAAGCCCAGAAATCCGGAAGTCCCGGGGCGTCTACTCTTATTCGGGACGAAGCAATACTGATATCCGCTCAGGAGCGGGATGTCCCATTGGATCGCCTGCTGAAAGCCCGGGTCGAAGCGGGGCTTGATACCATAGTCCCACAGGTAAAAGACCCGCACGCGCAAGTCAGATAGAGCTGCGAGATGACGAAACCAGGGCGCGTTGTACTGAATGGGATGGCTCGTTACGATCG
This sequence comes from uncultured beta proteobacterium, assembly GCA_963808765.1. GTDB lineage: Bacteria > Pseudomonadota > Gammaproteobacteria > Burkholderiales > SG8-41 > JAQGMV01. The sequence goes on along the minus strand of CAWEHH010000028.1, from coordinate 74,518 downwards.
CCAGCCGCGGTGGGCTGGCATCTCCTGACACGGCCTCGCAACCTTTTGACTGCACGTTCATCGATCGCATGTACGGCTACTGCCCCTACCGTGCCATCGCATCGTTGGAATTCCCACCACGCGGCCTCATCAGGTTCGACGTAGTAACTATCATGGAAGCGGTCCCACCGTGGGCCGTATCGCCATGACGCTGTCCACCCAGTCGGGCGGAGCCGACAGAGCGCGCGCGCCTCAGATGACTGCGTGGTTCAACCGGCCGTCGGATCACACTCTCTCTTATCGGGACAACGCGTCCGCAGTCGGGACGGGGGCTGCCGTGGACTTCTCCATAGCCAGTACCAAATCGGTGTAAACGAGATCGCCGCGAACAAGTAGAGATCCATCGAGTTGATTGCCGATCTTCCGTCGTGCCCCCACATGCATACGATGCGGCCGGTGAAGGGGATATCCCAAATCCATACGGTAAGGGGGATCGTTGCAATCACGCCGGCGAGTACGGCCAGCCGCAAAGGCGGGTAATACAGAGCAAGCACGAAAACCGCGAGAGCGCAGATCAATGCCACGTAGGGTGATGGGTCCAAGCTCAGCCATATCATGAGCACGGACGGCGTGTAATCAGACCCGAAGTTGTTCAGAATACAGGTGGGCTGATAGAAAATGGCATGGTGAAACACCGCGGTAAGCGGAAAAAAAGACCCGATGGCGAGCAGCAAGCTCGCCATCCTGGGGTTACGGTATACCCAACCGGTCTGATGCATACGCTCGCTCGAAACTGGCGCGGTCTTCATGCGGCTCCTAGATATTTTCGAATGCCAATTACGTTCGACCCAGCTCTCAGTGAAGTGCCTGTATCGCCATGGCTCCCCTGTAAGCCCTTCGGCCCTTTAACGTGCCTCGCGCGCGAATGCTGCTTACGGGCGATCCTTCCGCCGGAGACTTTCGTCCAGCGCCCCGGCGAGAATGCGTGCCGACTCACGTGCGGAGTGTTTGTCGAGAACCTCCCACCGGACGCCCGCTTCGCTATAGTCGTTCGCGTAAACGAACCGTTCCAAACGGCCTGCGAGATCTTCGATGGAGGGTAACGTGTCCTCCGACAGCGTTACGACCGCGGCAGCGTTGGTGGCCTGGAGTATCGGCACTGCGCTCGATCGCTCGTGCAGCAGCGCGAGTACCGGTCTACGCGACATGAGCGATTGGAAGATCTTCGATGGAGAGTAGTGCGGCTCCGTGGAGCCCAGCACGAGGATACCAGAAGCCGCGTCCAGGTGTGTCAGCACTTCCAGGTACGGAAAGCGCTGCGGGTATTCCGTGGCGCAATCTTCGAGCCCGCGACGCTGGATGTGCGGCCGGATATTGAAACCTTGCGGATCAGTGGGGGATTTGCCAGTCCCGACAAAATGAAGATGAAAATCCCGACAGAAGGAGGGTCGCCTGCTCTTCAGGAGCACGATGCTTTCCAGGAACCGATCGAGAACAGTGTAGGCATTCGGCAACATCGCCCCTGCGTAGATCAGGTTGAATTTTCCGGGATGCGCCTGAAACAGTGCAGCTCGCCTGCGATTCAGCCTGACATATTCATGGTCCTTTTCGCTGCCCCCATATGGCATTTCCGCAAAAACCGCCTGACCACGAAGATGCGGGTTCCTCCGGATCACGCCCTCGAAGTAAAGTCCGTTGATGCCTGTGATGAGGGCGGCCTTTTTAACGGCCCATGGCTCCAGCAAGTCGGCCAAGCGCGCAGAAGCCCACGCCTTACTGAACAGTCGGTCTGAGCCTGGTGCCGAATGCACCCAGGGATCGATATAGTCGATGCCGTACGGGATGCCGGTCTTTTCCAGGACGAGCCGGCCGAGCAGCGCGGAATATCCCGACGGAATCGTCACGTGTACGAAATCGACTTCTCCCGCGCGCGCCAGCTCCACCAGCGCGTGGTAATGCCAGAAGAGCCCGCGGGCGCCGATATCCCCGATGATGCGCAGCGGCCGTGTTGGCAGCGCCCGAGTGCGAATTATCTTCAGGTCAGGCGGCAAGAGCCCGGTAAGCTCGAATTCAGATTGCTCTTCGTAGTAGTCCCAATGCGTGGTTACGATGACCGGCTCCCAGCCGAACTCGCGAAGATGGAGGCTCCAGAGGCGTGAGCGATGCACCGCTGCCAAGTTGCTCGGCACGAAATGGGCCGCCACGAGAGCGACCGTTCTGCGCTTCGCTTGAGTCATGCGTGCACAACGGCGGGAGAGGCGGCCATGAGAACGAAAAACTTCATCGGCTCTTTGTCGTATCGTTTGGCTTACAAATGTGGGAGCAGCCGCGGCTTTAGCACCCGGTTCAGCGCTGAAGACGCAGCATTTCGTCGTAGAGCGCGAGGTAGCGCTGTGCAACGACGGGCAATGCGAAATTGCATTCCACGTGTTCACGGCACGCTCGCCGGGACAGGGTTCCAAGCTGCTTGACCGCTTGCAGCCCCTCCTCCACCGAGCTCACGATAAATCCGTGCTTCCCGTGCTGGATGATCTCGGTTACAGAACCTCTCGGCGTAGAGATGACGGGCGTGCCGCAAGCCAGGGACTCCGCGAATACGATTCCAAACGGCTCGTCCCACTCGATGGGAACGACCATCGCAGCCGCTTGCCCCAGAAGCACGTTTTTCTCGGTATCGTTCACGGGCCCCACGTATTCGATGCCATCGCGATCGACATACGGTTCGATGCGCTCCTTCCAGTACTGCCGCCCTCCCGGTGAATCTACCCGGTTACCAGCGATGATCAGCCGGCGCCCTGTTCCCAAAGCGATCGCGATCGCGTTGTGAACGCCCTTGATCTCTTCCAGTCGACTCAGGAAGACGAGCGGAGCATCGGGGGGCACTTCGGGGACGAAATCGAACTTATCGAGATCCACGAAATTAGGGATTGACCGCCATGTGCCGCCTGAGCGGCTGCCCGTGTTGGTGATGTGGCCACTACAGCCCGTAAACACCAGACTGTTCCCGGCCAGCCTCCCAGCCCACTTCGTCGTCGTGAATGATGGATGTCTCTGGTAGGACATCACTTTTGGCAGTGTGGAACATAAATGCCTGCCAAGATAGGCCAGTCTGGAAAAGGAGTGCACGACGTCCGGCCTGAACCGACGGATTGCGTGGCTGAGCGCCGCTTGCTGATGCCACCATGAGAGCGGTCCTTTCAGATGATCGGGTCCGCGCGGCCAGGGATACAACACGTTCACGTCTGCAGCCGAGCCGGGCAGCGCGACCAGACCGACGTCGCGGCCCTGCCTCCGATACTCGTCACAGAGAGATGCCACGATCCGCTCGATCCCCCCGTAAAGCGGCGGAGGCACAGGAAAGAACGGATCGGCTGTCAGGAGGATTCGACCGACGCGACTGCGCCTTGGGCTCACCTTGGACGCGGGCTCAGCGGATGCCATGGCCTGAACAAGTGATACTCGATCAGTGAAAACATTCATATCGTCCGCGCCGCGTGACTTCGAATCTCGCGTACCTGCCCTGTCCCTCGACGGCCAATCGTGCCGATGCGCGCATCTTCACCTCCTTCCATCCCTACCTCAGGTTCGCTACAAGATCCGTCGGCAGGAATCACCGGGAAGCGGATTCACGAACCGACATCATCGAGCTCCGCAGACGCGAAGAAACATGCTTCGGTAATTCTCTTTGAGCGTTTGCGCTTCATAGCGCTGGCGCACGTAATCGATGCGGGAACGGCGTGCCGCTTCGGTTTGAGGCTCCGCAAGCAGCCGCTCTAAGGTGAACGTAAGCGCACCCGGCTGGGACAGGTCGGCCAGCGTGCCCTGCTCGCCCAGGACGTATCTCGATACGTCGTAATCATGTGCGACAACGGGTACACCCGCGGCGAGTGCTTCCAGAAACACGAGTCCGAAACCCTCCCGTAGCGAGGCCAGGACAAATACGTCAGAGAGCGCGTAATAATCGTATATCGCGTGGCGTGGGACAGTCAGTATCGCAAAGCGTTGCGAGCCCAGTTTTTCGCTGGCCAGCAAGCGGATCGCCCTGCTGCCCGCGTCCTGCTGTCCGAGCAGCAGCAGGAAGATCGGGCGCTGCAAAGCGGCGCACTCCCGCACGACGTAATCCATTCTTTTCACATGTGCATCGATATTGCCCACCGAGAGAACGATAGGCATGCCTGAAGGAATGCCCAGCTCGGCCCGGAGCCGCTCCCGACGCGACGCCATCGCGTGCCGCGCTCACGTCTGAGACGTGGATGAAGTGCGGAATGAGGAACTGGTTTTCTCTGGGAAACCCGCATTGCTCGGCAAGGGGCACGTAGCATGGCGTAACGTGATGGACATAGTCTCGCTCGCTCGCGGGTATCCTGCTCAACTGTCCGCCCGTGGGGTGAATGAGCTTGTACCGCGCCCCGGTCAATCCTCGCCAGCGGCTCAAGAACTTGTACAACGGCGCTTCCATTACATAGAATGCGTCGAACGATTTCGTAACGAGCAGAGGCAGCAGTCCGAGCGCAAAGGAAACATACTCGATGTAGTACTTCCACTGGCTACCTGTGATCCGGCACAGCAATCGATTCAGGAACGAGTCGCGGTGAAGGTTGAACACGACCTTCTCGTCGATAAGTCTCACCCCGCTACCCTTCAGCAGAATAAGCTCGAGCTGCGGATCGTTCCGCAGCAACTCGAACAGATCGCGGGCGTGAATCTCGAAGCCGCGTTTGACCTGGTCCATGCCGGTGCAGACGATCGCGACACGTGCCCTGCTGGACGTCGCCGGAGATGCCATGCGTTACGGGTTCAATTTGACGAGACCATGTCGCTCGTAATTGCGCGGCCGCTGGCGCTCGCGCAGATATTGTCTGTAGAAGTGCAATCCGCACACGCGATCGAACTCCGGCAATTCGATACCTTCGGCATGTGGAGAGGATCCGACCTTCGTGAAAGCTCGGTACGTGCTCAGACGCAGCCACGCTTTGAAATATCGAAGCAGTGGCCATTTGATCTTGCCGTGCTGCCAGTGGTACGTCAGATAGGCTCTGCTGCGGCCACTGTAAACAGCACGCGCTACGAAGGCGTCCCGTCGCAGACGGGTGGGATCGAAATGATGCTCGACACACACTTCCTTGCGTAGCTTGATGCGGTAGCCGGCCTCCAGCACTTGCCACGAGAATAGAGTCTCTTCGCCCGACCACAATCCGGTGGGCGACCCGGGGCCGAGCTCGGGATCGAATCGCGGGAACTTTATTCAGCACCGAGCGCGCGACCGCCATGCTGCCGCCCTGCAGCTCGAAGTTCTGCTCCGTTAACGACGAAGTTTCTCCCCCCACGAACAAGCGATGCATCTCCTGCATCCAGGGCCGCTCCAGATGCTTCGCGATCTTGACGCCTCCCGCCACGGCGTCCGCTTCTCCCGCGAAAATCGGAGCGCACATGCCTTCGATCCAGTCCGGCGGGAATCGCATGTCATCGTCCGAGAATAGAAGGACTCGACCCCTGGCTGCGGCAATGCCGGCGTTGTATGCATGTCCCTTGCCCCGACGCGCCTCACGAACGTAGCGAATCGTCAGGCCCGTTCGGCTGAAAGACTGCGCGACCTTTGCCGTGTCGTCGGTGGAGCCATTGTCCACCACGATCAATTCGGCCACCCCTGCACTTGGTAGCGCCACATCACGCAGCGAGCCGAGCGTCTGTTCGAGGTCGGCTGCACGGTTGTATGTGCAAATGATGACCGAGACGGCTATCTGTTCACTCATCGGAACGTCGGTTCAACAGGCTTCCAGGCAGCAGAAAACATCTCGGAAAAGGCCGATTTCAATGCATGAAACGAGTGTTGCTGCCGATAACTGTCCCAGGCAGGTTGCTGTCTCGCGACCCAGCCGTCGAGGTCCTTCACGATACTCAGAATAGCGGTGCAAGCTGCGCCGGGATCATCCTGAGGAATGATCTCTCCCATCCTGAAGCGGCGAACGCGTTCGGCCATGAGCAGCCCATCGCTCACGATGATCGGTTTCTGCAACACCGCCGCCTTGGTGAGAATATTGCTGCTGTGAGGGAAATCGATGTAGCTCGCGAACAACGCCGCGCACTCCGACATGAGCGCGTTCAACTGAGGTTCGTCCGGCACTCGCGCAAGATGAGTCCATACATTCGGCGATTCCGCGAGGCATTTCTGTATTCGGTGTCGGTCGCCGGCCGGAAAATCGAGCCAATCGATTTCTCCAACGATTGCGAAGCACAGCCCTGCGAGCAGCGGGTTCTGCGCGGCGCTACAGAACGTCGTCAGCCCCTTGCTGCGCTGGAGGTGTCCGAACATGCCGACGATGGGTCGATTCCCCGCAAAAACGCGAAGCCGCTCCGCGAGCTGGGACGGCTCACTCGAAGGAGGCAATCGCTCGTCGGTGAAATCGGGAAAGACCACGACGGGTCGACGAACTCTTTGCTCGAACGCCGCTCGCATTCCTTCGTCCAGGATCGCCAGCGACTTCAGCCTGTCGTCCCTCGCTATGCGATCCACCTGCGGTGTGATGTGTCGTTCGTTCAAGACCGTGGCGCCGTTGCGAACAGTGGTTGGCCTTATGTACAAACCGGACCACGGCAACGCCAGGAAAGGTTTGGCGAACTTGAAATAGTCGAAATCCCACTCGTACATGCACGAGTAGAAGATCTGGCACTCCGTGACGCCCATGCGAGCCTGCCATCTCCGCACGAACTGGTCGATGCTGCGGAAGCGCTTGATGGTTTGCTTTGCGGCGTAAAGCCGTGACGGGAGCCAGCGCCCCCTGGAAATCTCAGGCAACTGCTCGAATTCGGTGGCGGCGCCGGCGATGGGGGACGCAACAGCGCCACCCCTCACTTCAGAAACGATTCTTTCTGCTTCTTCGGGCCGCGGACACAAGCCCAGCACCCGAATACCGAGTTCCTCGAGTGCGACCACGAAATGCGCGAAGTATGTCGGGTGATGCCCACCCCAATACCAGTCGACCAGGTACGTACAGCCCTTCCTGGCGCGGGGAAGGCAGAACCATCAAGAGCCGTCACATCACTGGCGCAGCGGCTGAGCCGCTGGCGCCGCTTCTCCCGCCTGTTGCGCTATCAAATCGCGGAAATAACGAATCGTTCTCTGGAGGCCGGCTTCCAATGGAATGGACGGGTTCCAATGAAGGTGTTTCCGGGCGAGCGTGATATCCGGTTGTCTTTGCACGGGATCATCACTCGGGAGCGGTTTGAATTCGAGCTTCGATGGCGACTTCGTGAGCGAAATGACCTGGTCGGCCAACTCGCGTATGCTGAACTCCCTCGGATTGCCCAGATTGACCGGTCCCGTCAGGTCGTCGGAGGTGTTCATGAGTTTGACCAGCCCGTCGATCAAGTCATCGACGTAACAGAAAGAGCGCGTCTGCTGGCCTTCTCCGTAGATGGTGATCGGATCTCCTCGCAGGGCCTGAACGATGAAGTTCGACACCACGCGCCCGTCGTTCGGGTGCATGCGCGGCCCGTAGGTATTGAAAATCCGCGCGACCTTGATGCGCAGTTTGTGCTGCCGGTAGTAATCGAAAAAGAGTGTCTCCGCGCAGCGTTTGCCTTCGTCGTAACAGGAGCGGATACCGATCGGATTGACATGCCCCCAGTAATTCTCGACCTGAGGATGCACCTGGGGATCGCCATAGACTTCGCTCGTAGACGCCTGAAGGATCTTTGCCCTTACGCGCTTTGCCAGCCCGAGCATGTTGATCGCACCATGCACGGATGTCTTCGTCGTCTGAACCGGATCGTACTGATAATGGATCGGTGATGCAGGACACGCCAGGTTGTAGATCTGATCGACCTCGACGTACAGCGGAAACGTCACGTCGTGCCGCAGGAACTCGAAATGCGGATTCGGGAGCAGGTCCGCGATGTTTTCCTTGGTACCCGTGAACAGATTGTCTACACAGAGCACCTCGTGTCCATCGCCGAGCAGCCGCTCGCACAGATGAGAGCCGAGAAACCCTGCGCCGCCCGTGACCAGTACCCGTTTTCCTACCGTTGTAATTCTGCATGCTCTTGCCAGTTATTGGGCGATCTCACGAACGGTCGGCGTAGCCGTAATAGCTGTAGCCTTTTCCGTAGGTGCTGTACTTCCCGTACCCGTAATACTTATCTGCCTTGCGTACGTCGAGCTGATTCAACACGACGCCGAGCGTTGGCGCGCCCACCTTGCGGAGTCGTTCGATACCGGAGCGCACGATCTGGTATGGCGTTGAATTGGCCTTTACGACATAGATCACGGCATTGGCATGGCTGGAGAGCACCAGTGCGTCGCTCATGAGCTGAATCGGCGGGCTGTCCACGATGACGATATCGAATATCCGGTGGAGCTCCTTCATGACCTCGTTGAATCGCCTCGACGAAAGGAGCTCCTGCGGATTGGGAGGGACGACCCCGGCAGGGATAATGTGGATACCGGATTCTTCGTCCAGATGCATGCATCGTTCGATGGGTTCGGTCCCCGCTACGAGGTGCGAGAAGCCGGGCAGTGAGCGGTCTATGCGTGCACTATGCGCAACCTGCGGCCGCCGCATGTCTGCGTCTATGAGGCATACCTTTTTGATCTGGCCGAATGCAAATGCCAGATTCAGCGCCACCGTGGTCTTGCCTTCCTCAGCGACGGACGAGGTCACGAGTAAAACCTTGTGAGGATCGTCCAATGCCGACATGAGCACGCTCGTGCGCAGAGTACGGACGGATTCTGCGAACACGGATTGCGTATCCGAAATCACGGCGCGTCCGACGACGTCGTCCTTGGACCAACCCCGTACCTTCTGAAGCACACCGAGCAGTGGCAGCCCGAGTTTATGCTCGACGTCGTCACTGTTCTTCACGGTGTTGTCGAGGTACTCGAGCAGGAAAGCGAGCATTCCGCCGAGCATCAGGCCCAACACGACGGCGATGATGAGCGTCCGCTTTTTGTTCGGCCGCACAGGGTCGGCAGGCACCACGGCTGGATCAATCGTCCGCGCGATGGTGGATCGCATGTCTCTCGCCACGGTTGTCTCTCTGAACCGATTGAGGAACATGTCATACATCTGGCGGCTGGCGGTGACCTCGCGTTCGAGCACGCCGAGCTGGAACTCCTTGCGGTTCATGTCCTGTATGCTCGACTTCGTCTCGGAGAGCACGCGGTCGAGGGACTGTTCGTTCGCGCGCGCGATCTCCTGCTCCTTACCGATCGCGGCGACGGCGACCTGCATCTGGCGCTTGGTGTTCTCCTTGGCTGCTTTGAGCTCGGCATCCAGCGCGATCATCCGGGGATGCTCGGGTCCGTAACGCTTGCCGAACTCGGAAAGCTTCCTTTCGACCTCGGCCTCCTGCTCGCGGAATCGCTGCACCGCCTGATTCTTCAAGATCGCCGGTATCGTCTCGAGCGGCGTTCCGTTCTTCAGCGCGGCCTGAACCTGGTTGTAGTCGTTATCCATCTCCGCGCGCTTTTGGCGGGCAACGACGAGATTTCCAGTTAGCTGAGCAAGCTGGTTGCCTACACCGCTCAACGCCACCGTCTTCACTTCCACAATGCGTTCGCGATCGCGGAACTGCTGTAATGCCCCCTCGGCCTGTGCCACCTTCTGTCGCAAACCGGCCAGCCGCTCGGTGAGCCACGCATTGGCCTGCTGCGTCATCTGCATGCGCGCATCCAGGTCATTCTCGACATAGACGTCGGCGAGCGCATTGGCGAGCTTTGCGGCGAGCTCCGGATTCGGTGAGAAGAACGTGAGCTTGATCAACTGACTGTTGCGCACGACCTCCACCACCAGATTCGATGCGAGGCCAGAGGCGATGCCGCCGACCTGCTCCTCCTCGTTCGAGGGCTGCTTCTCGTTCTCGTCAGAGGGCCACCAGTTCGTGGGGAGCCACTTAGCCGGAATCCAGTTCCACGGCAACCATTATTCGCCAGCCAATCGGGTTCGGCTGCTCGATTTCGCATCTTTCGCCGGCGCCGGCGCCTGCTTGTGCAGACCGAGCTTTCGCACGAGTTTCTTGTGAAGAGCATGCGACTTGAGGACTTCGGCCTGGGTATGCAGTTGGTCGCGATTCGACCCAACGCCGCTATAAACCTCTTCGATCGAGACGACTTTGGGTTTCTCGGCTTCGAGAAGAATAGTCGCCGTGGCACTATAAAGCGGCGTCTCGGTGTAGACCTTGTAGGCCGCGACAGCGATCACCAGCAACGCAAGGCCCAGCGCGGGCCACTTATGCTTCGAGAGACTGCGCCGCCAGAATCGCAGCCGCTCGGCTACATCCGGCTCGGGCCGGCCGAGCACATCCTCGTTAAGCGAGATATCCGTCTTCATGAAATCCTAAAAGAAACTCTCTTCCACCGTAATCACGTCCCCCGGTTGCACGGCAGTATCGAGCGAAACCCGTCTTGGTTTCTGGGTCGGATCGGTGTCCCGAATAACATAGATCTTGTCCGTCGCCGCGCGTTCCCTGAATCCACCGGCAGTCGAAACTGCTTTGCGGATCGTAAGCCCAGGAATGAAGGGGTAACTCCCGGGTTTGCCGACCTGACCGTTGACGAAAAACTGCCGGGTACTCGTGGATCGTGACAGTAACGACAGGATTCTGAAGATAACGACCTTTGAGCCCTTTCGTGATGTTGCTTTCAAGCTCACCAACGGTGATACCCGTTACCTGCAGTTCTCCGAGCACCGGAAACGATATCGTGCCGGCATCGCTGAGACGCACCCGTTCTCTTCGTAAATCGTCCTCGCCCAAGACCTGTATGCTGATCAAATCGCCCGAGCCCAGTCGATAGCTCGACAAAGATTGCTTCTCGGCGGCGAGGCCGAGAGTTGATATCGCGGAAAACAGGACGAGAAGGACCCAATTCACGAAACGAGTGCTCATGGTCCGAAACTCCTGAAAAAACAATCACAAGACGTCACTGACGGCTGGGCAACGAGTTAGGACGGGGGAAATACTACAAGTTCGCTCCGACCGTAAACATGAATATGTTCCGATTGTAGTCCTCGGCCGGAATATCCGATGATCGACGAACATGGTCGAAACGGCCTTCAAACCGCAACCAACGGCGGAAGTGATACTGTAACCCTGCTCCGAGAGTGGTCGTGTCATCCTCGCGTTCCACGGGCACCGCCCCTCGATAACTGTCGTTACGATAGCCGGCGCGAACGTGAGACTGTATGCGGCTCGTCCAGGTGTGAGCCCAGTTCGCGAAAATGACTCGACTGAGCGTGTAGTCGCCAAACCCTGTCGACTCGGTGGTGTGCTGGGCTGTCGTCAGGTCCACCACGGAGTAGGTGCGGGGGCTCCACCGCACGGAGCCTTCCCACGACAGGCCGCTGTAAGTCTCCAAACCCGGCGCATCGAACTCCTTGCGTAGCTGTCCGATCCGGATCACACCGGTTGTCTGTGCCGTGGCCTCCCACGTCACGCCGACTGCCAGGAAGCGCTCATCGCTGCTCTGGTCCGATGACGCGTAGTCGAGCATCGTCTGCCGCGCCTGGAACAGGAGCGAGGTCTTTGGCATGAAACGCCAGTAGAAGGCGCCTCCAATGTATTTGGTTTCATGATCGAAGGCCGCGGTAACGGCGCGGTTGTTCTTGTAAGTGAGATCCCGATATCCGGCCTCGACGTCTATTCGCCCGCGAGCACCCGGCGCGCCATACGTGAAGAGACCACTTGCGCCCTTTGTTTCCCATTTATCCGGCTCTGTGCCGACCGGACGGTCCGTCGACCCGCGTCGGTCGACCGACTCCACGTAGTGGGCATCGAGTGCCAGTCTCGCGCGCGTCGTAAAAATGAGATTGCCGTCCGCCCGTAACTGGTGCACGTTGAAATTGTCGGCCTCGCTGTCGGCTGTACCGTACGATGTCCGCCGAATACGTAAGACCGACGACATGACCGCCTCGCGGCCGCAACTCGGCGCGCACGGAGGGGCTTATGATCGTCCCGAACGAACCTTTCTTGTTCGCGTCCGAGGAGAAGATATTGTCGTCGTACGCGAGGGAGGTCGAGATGGCGGGATAGACGAGGGCGGGACCGACGCGGATACCCGCGGCTCCGGAGGGTATGCCGGCGGCGCCTCCGTAGGGAGTGCCAACGGCGCCTCCGTAGGGAGTGCCAACGGCGGCTCCGCTGTAAGGCGCGAGCCCGAATGGATCGCCTGGAGTCGTGATCGGCGCAAACGGCGTCCGCTGGACAGGACCCTCGGGGAGCACCGGTGGCTTCTCAGGCTCGCGTTTCTCTTCCGTTTCCGGGGCCGGCTTGGTGGGGTCCGGCGTTTCCGAAATGGTCGGCTCAGCCGTCGCCGCAACCGCGGTGGCCACAGGGTCGAGAGCCCACAGCGCAGCCAACACAGCGCATCCAACCGAGAAAGTATTCTTCACTTCGTGCCCCCTTATTCAAGTGAGACGGGCCGTTCATCAGCCTTACGTCCACGGTCCTCGCACGTCCCGCCGGCGACAAAAGCCGCAAATCGTGCCGCGCCAAAGCTCCGGCTCGTGCGGTCTCGATCCTCCGCAGCGCACGCGCACTGCCGCCATATTAGCGTACCGCGAGCAACATGATGTATCGGTTGAGATGTACACGCGAACTGTGTGATTTCGAGTGACTTCGGCGCCACAGTAAGCGGTCGCGGTGCCTTCCGGCGTGACTCGGCCGACGCTGATCAGCCGATGGGCTTGCTCCCTGATGGAGCCCCCGGTGGGCCCCCGGAATGGCCCCCGATGATCCTGGCCGGGAAGAACTCAGTCAGTTCGCGCGCGTACTGGAGGCCACCCATCGCGACAAGGGCTTCCTGTGCGAGGTTGAGGTTTGGCGGCCGATGCTGCATGTTGTGAGCGTCGGTCGCGACCACGCTCACCCAGTTGCGATCGAGCAGCGCGTACGCGCAAGTCTGCGCGTTCGTCCCGAACTGGCCGATGATCGACGCGCCGGTCACCTGGAGCAGGCACCCCATCGCCACGTACTCCGAGATCTTGTCCACGTTGCGCATGACATCCCGGTTTCGCTCGGGATGAGCAATCAGCGGCCGTATCCGCCGGTCCAGAAGCCATCGAATGAGCTTCTCGCCGCCAACCACCAGATGGCTGTGGGGAAATTCCAGCAGCATGATGCGATCGGCGCCCAGTTGTCCGATGAACGGAATCTGCTCCTGTTCGACGAGCGGCATGATCTCCGCCGCGATGCGCACCTCGCCGCCGATCTTCACGTTCAGCGGGACGCCGTGGCTCGCCAGAACCTGCTGGAATGCCGCGAACGATCTCTGGATCGACGCGAGCGTGTTGTCGTAGCGTCCGACATGAACATGCGGCGTCAGAACCGCCGTGTGTATGCCCGCACGCAGCGCGGCGCGTGCAAGCGTCAGAGCTTCGTCGACCGTCTGAGCCCCGTCATCGATTCCCGGGAGATAGTGACAATGGAGGTCGATCACCGAACCGGCTCACCGTGTGCGTAGGCACGAGCGATCATGCATTCGAAGCGGCACGATGAACCGTCGGGAGGCCGACCGTCAAGCGGGAATGGATAACAGCGCTTCAGGGCGTTTTCGTGCCCTGTCGGACACTTCGGCGCGATCCGACGCGCCCGAGAGTCGCAACGCGTCCGACGATATAGCGGACGGACACTTTGCGCCCGCCGGGTTGCGCGCGAAACCCGAATCGCACGAGGCGCCGGTAGATGGCGAGATAAACGCTGATGTATGCGAACAACGCAGCGAGCAAGTAAGGTCCCTGCGACCACCACAAGACAGCAGGTACTGCGCTTCCGACGGCGAACAGCATCATCCACACGGAGGCATCAGAATTGCGCCGGCTGCGCAATCCCGGTTTATTGGCGTCGATACGCTGCTTGGCCCGCTTGTAGAACAACGTGTGCATGTGCAGCTTGTCCGCCATGGACGCGGGCAAACCACGCAGAACTCGCCGGCGGTAAGCGGAAAACAGTGTTTCCCATACCGGATACAACACCAGGATCACCGGGAACCACGCAGAGATTTCGTCGTGCCGTTTGACAAGCAGCGTGGAAACGACCGCAACGTATGCACCGATGAAGTAGGCGCCTCCGTCGCCGCAGAAAAGCTGGCCGCTCGGATAGTTCCAGACGCGGAAGCCGAGTATCGCTGCCGCCCCGAGACCGCACATGAGCACGATATACATGTCGGACACGTTGAACGCCACGTAGCCGAGCGCGAAGAGCGCGATGAGGCACACGCCCGACGACAGTCCATTCAGGCCGTCGATGATGTTGACGGCGTGCGCGAGACCGCCGATCGCCACCAGCGTAAAAATGAACGAAAGCGCTGGAATGGCAAGCAGGAAATCGATCTGTGGCACGTCGACGCGGTCGACGCTGGCATTCAGAAACGTATACGCCAGCGCGGCCGTCAGGAACGAAAACAGCAGTCGGGTAACGGGAGGCACGCGTTTCGTCACGTCCTCGGCCAGTCCCGCCGCAAACGCGGGAAGCAGACATAGCGCCCAGATGAGAGCGGAAAGCAGACTTAACTCATCCGCATAGCTGCTGAACGCCAGGCTCGCCGCCCAGCCGACAAAGATGGACAAGCCCCCGATCCGCGGCACCGAAAGAGCGTGGATCTTGTGCGAACCGCGCAACGCAACGTCGCCACTGAACCCGGCATGCAGGTTCCTGAAACGCAAAATCGAATAGCCCATGGCCAGGGCGACCGCAAACGACAATATGAACAGACCCAGCAAGACGCCACTCCCTTTAGTTTTTTTGACTACGACAGAGCTTTTCGCCCCTTGCGCTTGAACCGGCTCGCATTGCTGCGCCCCCGCGAGCCCCTGAATGCCAGATCGCCCTCCGAAAAAAACATAATCGTATCAAACCATGATTACAGCCGCGTTTACGCCGCGGTATTGACATCCCAACCAAACGGCTCGCCTTTCACAACAGTCCACAGCCATCGGGAAAAGTTCGTTTGGATACAAAAGGAATGGTTTATCCCACGGCTTCAGGGCATCGCCACGCCCCCCGCTTCACTCTTTTCTTCTACGGGACCCTCCCCCGCCGCGCCTCGATCTGAACGACGACCAGCCGCGGCACATTGATTCGAATCACACATCCGATCCCCGCGACATCCGCCAGCAGCGCCAGCCGACACTTGCAGCGTCTCGCTTGCAAAAATCGCGCGCACTGCCGCCCGCTCAACCGCGATAATGCACGAGCCGTGTTGTACACCTCAGGCACAGTGTGACGAAATGCTCATTCGATACACCGAAGGATACTGCCGACGCTCAGCACGGAATTAGGAACTCATGCCTTCTCTGACCCGTGCGTCGCGCGCGGCGGAGGTCACGCATATGGCGATTCCGAGTCGCTCTCTTTCCCTGTTTTGATAGAACGCCGTTCGCTCTGCGGCAATGGCCCGCATCCAACTGAAGCCAGTCCGTGCGGTCCCGGCGCACGAGATCGCAAGAGTCACTTGCGCGCCGAGCGCGGCACGGACCTCGCGCGACACAGCGCTGTCGGCCGGGTAACGCTGGCGTCCTCAGGCTGACCATAACGCTCGACGGGGTAAATCGGCACCGCCTGACCGCAAGGCCCGCCAAAGACGAAGCAAGGGGCGAAAGACAATAGCCGCTATCAGCGGACCACCAGCACGGGAATCTTCGAGTGCGTCAGTACTTTGGACGTCTCACTGCCGAGCAGCAGGCCCGACAGCCCGCGCCGCCCGTGAGAGGCCATCACGATCAGGTCACACTTGCGCTTCTTCGCAGTGTCGATAATGTGCTCGAACGGAACGTCGCCCAGCACGACGAGGCGTTCACAATCGACGGAAAGCGTTCCAGCGCGCGAACCTATCTTCTGCAGCAGCTTTTCCGCTCGCGCTTTGGCCTCCTTTTCGTACCGTTTCTTCAAGTCGGCGCTGGTGGGCAGAACGAAGCTTTCATCGGCCATCATCCGGAATTCAGGTATCACGTGGAAAGCGGTGACGCGGGCACCCAGGATTTTCGCGAGTTCCATCCCGCGCTCGACCGCGCGGTCCGAAAGTTTAGAGCCATCCGTCGGCAGAAGAATGTGTTTGAACATGCAGTCTCCGGTTCACACGAGCGGCTTCCGAGGGCAGGTCAGTGCCCGGCAACATCTCGACCCGCCCGCAGTTCCGGACTGCGGGCAAATCGCTAATGAGCTTTTACGAGGCGGTGCGGCGGGAGCGGCAGACTCATGACCTCTATGCCTTCGTCACGGAGAGCCTCTACCTCCCTGGTTGTCGCAGTGCCCCGGATCGCCCGTTCAGGCGCTTCATTGTAGTGGATCTTGCGCGCTTCCTCGGGAAAGGCGCGGCCCACGTCCACGGTCTTCTCCAGTAACGTGTCGATCACGTTCGACATGAATTCCGCGGTCATATTCGCGTATTGCTGAGGCCGTCCCGGCGCGGGCGCGCCGCTGCTCGCCGGTTCCTGGCGCTGCGTTGCTCCGGTACTTACGTGCGGCGCATGCGCCAGGCGTGAAACATCTTCGCTTCCACAAAGCGGACAGGAGAGGAGTTTCGATTCGGACTGACGCTCGTATTCGGCAAGCGAGGCGAACCATCCCTCGAAACGGTGATCGTTCGCGCAGCCGAAGTTGTAGACAATCACGCCTTTACTCTCATGGAAAGTCGCGCAGAGGAAGATTTCATTTATCCGTGACCCGACGTTACCCCTCGCGCGGCGGTGTTGGACGGTATGATGCCACAAACGCTGATTCCCCGGAAAAGGCAGGTCGGTGCACCGTGCGCGGGGCGAGTGACTGCGAACGCAACTCGCGTCTCAGCGAGACCTCGAGTTTCGGCGCCATGAGCGGATCATGAGCCAGCCACCGAGCATGCCTCCGAGATGCGCGAAATGCGCGACACCCTGGCTCGTTCCCGTGACGCCGAGGACCAGTTCTAGCAGGCCGTAAAGCGTTACGAAGAGCCATGCCGGCAATGGAACCGGTGGAATGAGCAGCATGACCGTTCGCCGCGGAAAGAACAAACCGAAGGCAAGCAGGAGCCCGAAAACACCGCCCGATGCGCCGATCGTCGGATACGGCGGCCAATTTGCGATGGAGGACACGAGTAGTTGTGTCACGCCCGCAGTGACTACGCATGCGAAATAGTAGATGGTGAAAGGCCGCGACCCGAGGACGCGCTCGACATCCGATCCAAACATGTAGAGCGCGAACATGTTGAACAGCAGGTGCATGCTGCCGCCATGCAGAAAGCTGTACGTGACGAGCTGCCATGGCGCGAAGTAGGAGCCCCCGGCGCTCGCGGCGTTCAGCGGCCAGAGTGCGAACAGCGGAACGAGAACGGGCTCCGCAAATAGCTGCACGACGTACATCGCGATATTCGCGAGCAGCAACACGCGGGTGACATCAGGCATAGGTGAGGCTTGCGGAGGCTTCGTTCGTTGAGAAATGGATGCCGCAAGGAGCGTGGTGCCCGGAGCCGGACTCGACCTTAGCAGGGGAAGTAAGCATTCCCAGCCCTTCGATACCCCCAAGGCTACCCCCTGCTCTGCTTGCGGGTTACATCAGGGTTTTCGCCGACGCGCCGTTACGAAAAACCTTCCTATTGGCGAAACCCTTTTACCACGGGTTGCACGAGCAGGCAGACCCAGGCTACGCCAGCATGTCCCGGCACAGCGCCGCCCTCACGCGCTCGATAACCGTTCGCGGCTTGTCCTGGCGGATCAAGTGCCGTGCTCTCACTTGTAGTGCAATTGCATCATAGGGAACAAACGCGAGAATCCGCCAAAATAGCGCCGCCAATCGGAGGGTCCCGTTAGTCGGGATGGACAGGCGGTTCAAACGGCCCTTTATCGCCAAGCTCGATATTCCACCCGCACTTGGCGCAGACGACCCAGCCGCGATCTCGGTCCTCGGGTGTGATCGAGCTCTCGTGCTCGCACGGGCCGTTCCGTGTTGGTGCAGAACACGGTGCGTTGATTGTCGTACACGCTTTCTCTCCGAACCCCTGTGCCGCGAGGTGCCGGTGCCGCATTGTCGCCCGTTTCAGGGTGCGCGCGTAGTATTCCGGCATGGCCGACAACATCCTCGCGCGCATTCCGGGTCACGTGATCGCCGATGCCGTGCGCGCGCTGTCCGATCCTGGCGCGCTCAAACGGATTTCGGCCGAGATCCAGCTAGAGCAAAGTTGATCGCGACTTGACGGCGAGTTGATCTCGGGTGTCTGCTAGGCATGCGGCACGTGCCGAAGGCAAGGACAACAGCCGCATTCGACCCATAGGAGGAGTCATGCGTCGCACACTATCCGCTCTCGTAGTTGCTACCGTGCTGGGCCCATTGCAATCTGTCGCAGGAGAAGGTGAACACGAACGTGAACGTGGACATAACAAGCATGAGGCACAGCAGCCATCATTCGTGCGATTCACGCATCCGCTGCCGAGCGGCACTCCGGACTCTGGAGAGATACGTTGCGCTGTCACGAACATTTCAGATCGGGAGCTTGTGCTGGAGATAGCGTTCTTTGCGGGCAGCGAGGGCGGGGCGCAGTTCATGAGTGTCGCAGGCCCCGGCGTGACGTTCGAGTTCCCGCACTCGTCCCAGCCCGGTTTATTTCTCCCGAGAAACGGCGTACCAAGCTACTGCCGTTTCAGGGTTGTTACGCAGTTCAGGCAGCAAGAATTCAACTTCGGCACGGCAAAGGACATTCGCGGCAGCGCGACTCTCATCGTCGACGGTCAGATCGTAGCGGTGTCGCCTGCGGAGTAGGCGGCCCCGCATGACCTCGAGCGCGGCCGATCGCGGCATTGGGTTCGGACTGCTGCTGAGAGTGCCGTGCTAGTCGAGCCATAATCGTCGTAGCGCGCACGCCGGGCTCGCGGGGAGGTGAGAGTGCATCGGCCTCGGCCGCGAGCCCGGAGCGCGTTCTATGGATCGTCTCGCGTCGGCGGGTGCTCGCGCTCGATGACTTCGATCGGCACGCCTTCGAGCAGTGCACGCTGCGCCGCGAGTTCACGCACGCACTGCACGGCCGCAGCGTTATAAATGGTCCGTGTAGGAGCCCGATTTCTGATTAGCCTACTGTGCGAGGACGCCATGCGCCTGATCGTCATCCTTCTCTCGGCGCTCCTGCTAGCGGGAACGAGCGCCTACGCAGCGACAATCAGCTACGTCTGCCAGTTTCTGGTTGAGGCGTCGCCAAAGGGTCTGACCAAGCAGGCCTCACCATTCGAACTTCGCTACGTAGTCGACTCATCCGCCAGGAAGGCGTACCTAATGGGCAATGCCGGTTCGTCGGAAGTCGAGATCATTCCCAATGTCAATGGCATCTCATTTGTCGAAGTCACAAACTCCGGCAACGTCATGGTCACCGCCATCACCGCCTCTGGCGATGCCGTTCATAGCCGCAACGGCATCATGTCTAGGGAGCTTGTGCCCAGTCAGTACTACGGCAAGTGCTCTCGTCAATGAGGTCATGCAACGATGCGCCATACGGCGGGGTCGCCAGCGTTCGAAGCAGGACGTATTTGGTATCGGACGGGCGCGGCCCTTCACCGCCCGCCGCATGAGTTCGACGGCCCGGTCAACGCATTACTTCTGGACGGCGGAGAGCGCTCAAGGTGGGTGAGCGTAGCCGCAAACTGCACCGGTTTTTCCAGCAACATCCCTTGTGTTGCCTGTGCGGCGGAATTGCGCCGGCAGTCACACAAGACCATCTTCCGCCCCGGACGCTATTCCGGAAGAGAAAATGGCCGGAAGGCTACGTGTTTCCAGCGTGCCTCGTGTGCAACATCGGCAGAGCAGAAGACGATGCGCTCGTCGGCATTCTGGCTCGGCTCGCTGGTGGGCGCGATCTCGACGAGGAGAGCCACAGACTGCTGCGCGCCTTCGTCGAAAAGCATCCGACGGTTGCAAGCGATGTGCTCCTACGCTCTAACGAGATTCGCAAAGCACTACGATCATATGGGCTCGAAAAGCCGCTAGGAATCGCTTACGGAGAGGTGCCTTTGGCTCGGATACCGACGCGCATGCAGCAGGCAGTCGAGAACGTTTCCGAGAGCTTGGTCCGCGCGCTGCACTATAGGCACTCTCAGGGACGCATCGTGCCGAGTGGCGCATTCCTTATGGTTCGTTGGTGGAGCAATGTGAACATCGCTGCTGGGCAGTTCCCTGAGAATCTAGGAGAGAGCTTGCATGGGCGCGTGGAATTGCGCCGTGCGAATGTTGACTTGGGTGAACAGTTCACTTATTGCTATGGCATCGATGCGAGCGGAGAACTTGGCGCTTACTTGATTGGCTTCGGCACGGCGTTCGCAATCATGGGGGTTGTTTGTTTTGATCCGTCGCTGGTGGACGAGCGCGGCTCGCTCGAAGCCGAGTTCGCGCACGCGAAGGAGACCACGACGAGCCAACCTGCCGGCTGAGCCATGTCGAGCGATCACCGAGCGCACGAGTTCACCGACGTTGACTTAGATCAGCCGCCCGCTACGCCCGGGTGAAGCCGGTCATTCGCCCGCTTATCTCTGCGTGAGCGTCGGCACAATCGCGCCTTCGCTTCACGTCCTCCTCCCCGAAGCGATGCCGATTCCGCAATGGATAGGCTCTTGGCCGGGCCATCGCTCTCCCTTCGACGGCTCGGCTTTCTTTACTTCACGATCCCAAACAGCCGCAGCGAGTTTCTACTTGTCATGCAATGCGCGCCTCTATGTGTACATCTGCCGCCGCGTACGCGCCATGAGGCCGACGACGAAAAGTCCTGCGAGGAGCATCGCCCACTCCGATGGCTCCGGGATCGGAGGCGTCGCGCTGAAAGCAAAATCGTCAATCGCGATGGCTGCGTCCGGGAACGGGCGGGGATCATCCACGTCGACCCAGCGCAACCACAGACTCTGGCCCGGGTCCCAGTTGAAGAACGGTCTGTTCACCGTCACGGATACCGAAACCCGGTTCGCGGCGACATTCCCATCCAGCGCGGTCGGTTGCGACGCAGTAACGACGGGTACATGATGCCCGTTTCCGTCGAGTAGGGCTGATCAAGTGATGTCCCGTTTACCCGGCTTTCGAATAGCATCAACTCGGGTATAAGGTTTCCACTGTCGCGCCACTGTTCGACCGCGAAGGAAGCCGTGAACCCTTTGAACGTCACCTCCGTGTTATTAACGAGCTGCACGCCCCACCGCACGACGGTAGGACCAGGGCCTCCGACTGGACCCACTTGCGAGCCAAGGGCTTTGTCCAGCCCGTTCGAGCTATAGCTGAAAAGAGACGTGTTGTTGCCCGCAACGCTTCCGTCGCTGCCTCGGAAGTCAGTGAAACCGGATGCGTGCCACCCAGGCAGGGTTGAATCGCTCACCCAAGTGCCGACGACGGCACCGTTGGCCGTCCATGGCAACGAATCGAAATTCTGCGTGTAAGTGCCTCCGGTATAGCTCACCGGAGCCGCGTGTGCGCCTGCGCCTACGATTAATGCGGCTGTCGCGATAGACAAGAACGTGCGTGTCATTTTCATAGCGCCTTCCTTGTGTGATGCAATGAGCGATTTCGCACGCGTATGCCCGACCACATCGTCTCCAGACCGACTGCGCGCCTGATCTCGCTCGATGGCATATTCGATGCCACTGAACGCGCCAATACCAGCGCGGTTGCCGTCGTCCGATTACAAGGACTTGCTGCGTACCGTGCTCCCCAAAACTTCCAAAGTCCTTGACGGATGGTAAATGGCTGACTTGGTAAGCCGGTTCGCGCAATTGATCTAGGGCCTGTACACAATTGATTGCTCTCGGTACATTCTGGTCTTTCCGCGAGGACCAGAGGCGATGCGCAAGATGCTGCGGAATGACCAATGGGAACGTATCGAGCACTTACTGCCAGGTAAAGCGACAGATCGGGGTGTCACAGCGAAGGACAACAGGTTGTTTGTCGAAGCGGTTTTATGGATCGCCCGCACCGGCAGTCCCTGGCGAGATCTTCCGCCGCAGTTCGGCAACTGGCATAACGTGTATACGCGCTTCTCGCGCTGGGGCAAGAGCGGCGTGTGGCAACGCGTGGTCGAAGCGGTGGGTATGGATGTCGACTTGGAGGCGCTGTTGTTGGATAGCACCATTGTTCGTGCCCACCAGCATGCTGCTGGCGCCCAAAAAAAGAAGGCACGCAAGCAATCGGGCGCTCGCGCGGAGGACTGATTACCAAGATCCACATGGCTGTGGACGCGTTGGGCAATCCCGTGCGATGGCTGCTTACGGGCGGTGAGGTGCATGACATCACCCAAGCGCCGGCGCTTATCGCCGGCATTCACCCTAAACAAGTGATCGCGGACAAAGGCTATGACTCGGATGCATTTGTCGTTCACATCGCAGCCAGCGGCGCACAAGCCGTTATCCCGCCACGCAAAGCCCGTCGCCAAGCGCGGCCTTATGATCGCGTTGCCTACCGTGAACGCCATCTCATCGAGTGCTTCTTCAGTCGTCTCAAGCAGTTTCGCCGGATCGCCACACGTTATGAAAAGCTCGCACGCAATTTCCTATCGATGCTTAACCTTGCCGCCGCCTACATCTGGCTGGCGTAATTGTTAACAGCCCCTAGTTGTACTGTGTCACGCTCGCCGAGCGACCGCTCCGCAGCACGGGCATCGTTGAAGTCGACGCGCGATCTCGGTGCTCACGAGATGGCGCAGTGTGGGTATCGAGTCCGGCACATGGCGCTGCGCTCGGCCGGCTGCCGCGAGGTCTGTAATCTTCGGGTAAGGCAAGCGCCGTTGGTCGATTGGAGTTTTTTTTGGAAGCATTCTGCAGTCGCTGTGCGAGTAGAAAGCCATAGGCAGCGATGCACACCGTTGCGTGATGGTGAAAGCCAGTCCAGCCGCGGCCCTCGTAATGAGACAAGCCGAATTCGGATTTAAGCTCGGGGTAGTCCTGTTCGATGCGCCAGCGCATCTTCGCGGTGTTGACCAGATGGCTGATGCTTATATCGACCGGCAGATTCGACAGCCAATACTTCGTGGGCTCGGCTTCTTTGAGTGGCCATTCGATGAGCAGCCACTGCTCTTCACGCAGGCTCGTTCGCAGGTAATCGCGATGCGCCGCGCGCACCCGCACCCGTGCAAAGCGCGAAGAGAGCACTTTATTCGTACCTTCACGCCAAGCGACTCGCTTCCACGCCGAGCGCTTCAGCGCCAAGGCGAGTTGCTTCACGCTCAGCGGCTCATGGCCCGGCCCGCGGCGCAGGCGTGTCGGTGGCCGGCCTCGGCCTGGAGCCGATGTCGTCGGCATCGGAGTGCTACCCGGCGCCCATACCGTGATGTCCGAGCTCACTCCCACTGCATAGGTAAGCCCCAGCTCATCCACAGCTTCGCGAAATGCCGTGTCTCTGCCGTATCCCGCGTCGGCCAGCACGATACCCGGCGCAACCCCGCGTTCCTGGGCTGCCCGGATCTGCTGCAGCGCGATCTGCGCCTTGGTCGCAAGCGCACCGTCTCCGGTACTTTCGCTTCGCGCCTGCGCTTCACATCGCTCGCCCAATCTTGCGGCAGATACAGCTGGTAATCCACGGGCACACTGGCTTCGGCCGTGGCCAACGACAAGCTCACCGCCACCTGACAGTTGTCCTGCTTGCCGAGCCTGCCGCAGTATTGCCGTGCGACGCCCACCGAATGCCGGCCACACTTCGGATGCGCAGTGTCGTCAATGATCCAATAGACGCCGTGCTCCAGACCCAAGTGCGGCTCGACGTATTGTCGAATGCGCTCCAGCAGTCCCCGATCCGACCAGCGCGCATTCGCCACGAAGTGATGCAGCGCCTGATGTTTCGCAGGAACGTTCAGCGGATCAGCATGCGCCGCGAGCGGCTCTACGCTCTTACGCTGGATCGGCAACATCAGTCCGCTGCAATACTCGAGCAAACTCTGATGACGAGTCGAGTAGCCCAGCCCTTCGCACAAATGCGCCATATAACGATCAAACTCTGCAAGATCTGCCATGAATCTTCACCCCCGCTAATGAAGATCCCGGCATGATGGCATTAACCGTGACACAGTCCAACTAGTGTTGTGGCCGCGAAATAACTTGTACCATATACTCGGCATGGCCCTGCGGGGAGCCTGTTCCCGTACCTTCAACCATTTGCGAAAAGCCAGTCATTTCGCAGACGTAACACTAGTTCGAGGGCGCCTGCCTGATGGTGCTTCCATCGTAAAACGCGTACCAGCCCTCTCGCCGAGCCCTCGTCCCTCCCCTTCGACGGCTCGGCTTTTTCCTTCTTTTCCGTCCCCACGCTCGAAGGGGATAGGCACCAGTGCCGGCACCGGCCGCTTTGATGCAGATCAACTATCGAACGCGCAGGCACTCGACAATCACTGGGTCGGCTCTTTTCGCTCGATCGGAGTCGGCCCGCGAAGAGAGTAGTTCCCGAGCCTCGTGTAAATGAGGCTCGGCTTCTTACCTCCTTTCATCGCTGGAAAGCATCAAGGCGGCGCGGCTGTAAGTCTATAACCGCAGCAAGAATGAACGTCCATCTCAGCGGGCGTCACAACGGGGGTTTTCTGGCCCGGTCAGCTCTCTTTAAAGAAGACGCCTGCCGGGCCTTTTCTTTTCCTTATCGCGGGGAAGCAGCTCGCTTTCATTTGCGGGATGATCTTTGGCGTGTGCAACCAGCCTTGAGACGATCGATGCTGGGAACATAGATGCGCCGGCCCTTGACTTCTATCAGCTTGGCGTCTTTGAGCTCTTGAAGCATTCGTGAAAGGTGTGCTCCCGTCATATTCAAGCGAGACGCAAGCACACGTTTAGTGGCAGGCACCACGATTTCGGCGCGGTCTCCAGGGACGTTTCCACGCGCCACCTCCTCCAGCAGCCACTGCACAACGCGTTCGCGAGCTGGGATGGAAACTAAGGCCGTGTCGACAAGCGCCGTATGTAGCCGCCGGAACGCTTCGGCCAGAACCTTGGCCGCGAATAGCGGGTCCTGCCGCAAGCAGTCGAGAAATGTTGCGGCAGGGATGTGTGCCAGCACCGTATCTTCGACCATCGAAGCGCTTTCGGAGTGGGCATGTCCGAGAACCAAGGCGCTGTCTCCGAACCAGGTGCCCGGCTCAAGGATCGCGAGCACTCGATCTTCGGAGTTCACTAGAGGCAAGCTAAGCTTCACGCGTCCGGTAAGGACGACATACAAGCCGGTCGGCGGTCCTCCAGCCTTAAATATGAAGTCGCGCCGCCTTAGGTAAATCGTCCCGGCAGCCGCAGTGAGCCGTCGGGCCGTGCGTGCGTCGATTCCGTCCAGCAGTGGTGTTAGCTGCTTGGTGTCGACTTCATGGCTTTGTGCAAAGCCGTTCACTTTGGTCGGCGGCATCTCGCAACCTCCCGTTTTGCCACAGGGCACGTGACGCAAATAACAGGCCGCCTGACCACATGCTTTTTCATCTAGGCCGCGCGGTTTGATATATGTCAAATTGGGTCCACATCGCGTTGTAAACACCGGACGCGTTCGTGACATACTGCACTTGTTCCTCATCAACCCCTGTATGAGGACTTGCCTCCATCCAGAGGCTTTCGGGAGCTCCCAGACACACACCGAGCTCCCGCTTTATTTTTGCCGGAGGATGCCATGACTTTCGCATTGAACGTCGCAGTGGACGACGCACTCAGGCAGCGCGAATTGCTGCTGCACGGCCTGCGTCGGGCGAAGGCACACGATGATGAGGGGCAGACTGTGCATCTCGAGTACTTGCTCGAGGCATTGGACGATTTACTTTCGATTGCAACGAGCCGCGACATTAACGGCGTATTCGCTTTTTCCTGTTCGACTCACGCAATGGTTCCGTTCTGTGCATGCCGGCCCCTGAAGTCGATACTGGTTGATCCACGTCAGCACGCGCTGCCGTAGGTCGCTGCCATACTCGCTGCACGGTTGCGGCAGTCGCCCGGAGTCTGCGACGCACGCGATCGGGTTTCACTGAGAAATCCTCCTTTAGGTGAAGCTTGGCCCCGTCCTCGCGGCGGGGCTTTTCTTTGTGCGCCCGGCAGGGCGCACTCACTTGGAGGTGAGAGTCCTCTACACACCCGGCATGGGGAAGTGTTAGCTGAAGGCAAGGGTGTCGCGGGCGACTGCGAATCCGGAGGAAGCCGAAGGCAAAGCGCTGGCCTGACGAACAGGAAGCGGATAGAGGCGCTGCATCGGGGTGAGCAGGCAAAGAAGTGCGAAGCCCGATACATGCACGGAACGATGCGGCGTAGATCCGACAGGCATAAGCGTGAAGGTGAGTGCGTCATACCCGGGGAGATCTGGTGCTCTGCCTTGAGCTAGCGACGTCGAGAGGCGTGGCAATGGGGCACCAGAAGTCAGCAGAGGCCATAGTAGGTGGCAACACCGAAGGGCCGAACATGAAGTGCCGCGAGTAGGCGGCGGTGACACGTGTGAGTCGATGACGGCAGAAGCACATCGAGTAGATGAGGCTTACGTGGGCGGAACCGGACGGAAGCCGGTGAGGTTTGCGTGAGTGCCGAGGCGAGCGCGGCGGACCGCATGCAGACGAAAGCGGAGGCGAGCGGGCTGATGGAAGCGGTAGTAGAACGCCGTAACCTTCAGCTTGCGTATCAGCGGGTGGTGGAGAACAAGGGTGCCGCGGGTGTCGACGACATCACGGTGGCCGAACTCAAAGACCATCTGAAGCAACACTGGCCTTCAATTCGGGCCAAGCTGCTGGCGGGGGCGTATGTGCCTTCGGCGGTGCGTCGAGTGGACATCCCGAAGCCCGATGGTGGGCTGAGGACGCTCGGCATACCGACGGTGATCGACCGCCTGATCCAGCAGGCGCTGCATCAAGTGCTCTCCCCGATCTTCGAGCCGACCTTCTCGGAGGCGAGCTACGGCTTTCGGCCGGGTAGGAACGCACATCAGGCGCTGAAAGCTGCACAGAACCACGTGGCAGATGGCAAGCGCTGGGTGGTGGACATCGACCTGGAGAAGTTCTTCGACCGGGTCAATCACGACCGACTGATGAGCAAATTGGCAGACAAGATCGACGATGCACGCGTGCTCAAACTGATCCGCCGCTATCTTGAGGCGGGCATGATGCAAGACGGGCTGGTGAGTCCGCGAACGGAAGGCACGCCCCAAGGCGGGCCACTCTCACCGCTCTTGTCGAACATTGTGCTCACCGAGTTGGACCGGGAACTGGAACGGCGCGGCCATACCTTCTGCCGCTATGCCGATGACTGCAACGTGTATGTGCGCAGCCAACAGGCAGGCAAGCGGGCGCTGGCAAGCCTTACCCGCTTCATCTCGGAACGGCTCAAACTCAAGGTGAATGCGGCCAAGAGCGCGGTGGACGTGCCGTGGCGACGCAAATTCCTGGGCTACAGCCTCACCTGGCACAGGGCGCCGCAACTGCGCATTGCGAAGCCGAGCTTAAAGCGTATGACGGATAAAGTACGCGCACGGCTGCGCGGCGCACGTGGTAGAAGCCTGGGCTACACCATCGAGCAGTTGAACCCGCTGCTGCGCGGCTGGGCAGCGTACTTTAAGCTCGCCAGCGGCAAGCAGGCATTGGAGACGCTCGATGGCTGGATCAGGCGGAAACTGCGTTGCGTCTTGTGGCGGCAATGGAAGCGGGCGGCGGCACGCGCCCGTAACCTGATGCGGTGTGGACTGACGGCAGACCGGGCATGGCGTTCGGCAACGAACGGACGAGGACCGTGGTGGAATGCGGGTGCCTCGCACATGAACGCGGCCTTCCCGAAGTCGTGGTTTGATACCTTGGGGCTGGTGTCGCTGCTCGATACCGTGCGGCGCCTCCAGCGTGCCTCATGAACCGCCGTATGCGGAACCGCACGTACGGTGGTGTGGGAGGGCGGCGCGGGTAACCGCCTCCCTACCCGATGCATTCGCCACCCAGTCCTTTAGCACAGATCCAACGATTTCTCCGGCAGGGGTGGTGCCGGTGGCACGGATGGCGACATCGATTACGCGCCATTCACGAATGAGACCGGATGGCTGGGTTTCTTCCCGAACAGTAATCCGATTCCCGGCTTGCTTCTGAGCATCGATCCGAGCTTCAGCACGAAGTATCGCGTCGATAGCCTAACCCTCACGTTCAAAGCAGGCTTGGGGAGCGGTCCCGACGACGGGGTGGCCGCCTGGAACTTCATGGTGGGCGATGGGCTCGGCGGGACCGACTGACATGTTCCCTGTGCAGATGACCAACTACCAGATCCAAAGCTTCAACATCACTGAGGCCAACGCCTCGTTCCAGCGGGCGTTAGACGGGGGGCTCAGGGTCCAGTTGGTCGATACGACCGTGGGCTTGGACGACCTGTCGCTCTTCAACATCAAGGCGTACGTGAACTACTCGGATCTCGCGCCGCCGGTGCCCGAACCGTCGGAATGGGCAATGCTGGTAGCAGGACTCGCTCTCGTCGGATTTATCGCCAATCGGCGGAAACAGAAGCTCGGCTGATCCTCAGCACAACAAATGGGGCAACAGCGAACGGGGCTTCGGCCCCGCTTTCTTGTACCTGCTCAGAACGATTCGTGCCTTCCTGTCTTAGTCGCCGGCGATAGGAATGCGCCTAAGGCGGTATTCAAAGTGCACGAATGAAGGACGTTTAGCACACGTTACCAGCACTCCGAAGCGTACCATACGTCACACCTTCAGCAGATTCGGCAATTCAAGGAGGCTTCGGCCGCCGTCTTGAGGGATCAAAGCTAAATAGAAGTGGGTAGAACAGTGAAACGCGATCCTTTCGACCATGGACAAACGCTACGCGGCTCGACGCTTGAGGAACAGCGGCAGCATCCGTGGCTGTCACTCGTTCGACGCTGCTTTCCAGGCTGGCGCAAGCGGGCTTTCCGGCGCGCTGTGCGGAGATTGGCGGGCGAACGACAAGTGGCATAGCGCCTCTCTCACGCGCTTCAATGACCAGCTCCATCGGCCGCTTATCAGGATCGTGCTCGCACAACGCGCTGGTCGCGCTGGAAGTGCATTTGTCTACGCCGGCGCGCCCATGCTGGCTCACAGAATCCAGACCGGGAACGAAGCGCAGCCGATTCCATAGTTGTCATGCGGATTTCTGCCGCCAAGGGAGAAACAGAGATGGACCGATCCGAGCAGCGTCGAATGCACTGGCCTAGAAGGCCGCAGTATGGAGCTCTTACGAGTTTCTTGAAGGCCTACATTAAGCCGTGGTTGATAGCGGCCATTGTGACGGGAATGCTGATTTATCTGGCCACGATAGCACCGACCATCACGTAAGAGATGCATCGGCTCTTCAAGAAGGTCGCGGCGCTTGGTTGCGTCGGGGCTTGACGTCGCTGCTCGGCTGCACGTTGAACACCCCCTACTGCATTCGTTGATCGTGATGCAATGATTGAGCGCTCTGGCGAGCATGTACCTCCAGGCTTTTCGACCGTCGAAGTATTCGGCGCCGCCAAATCGAGCCATATGGGGATGAGCGGGTTGGGTTCCAGACCTTCGTGTCCGGAGGCTCCATGGCTTCGGGGCCGCCGGTGTGATGCCCATCTTTCGAGCCAGAGTTCAGCTGACGAAGCGTCGAGGCAAGCGTGGCAAACATCTGCACGAGGCTCTCCGCAGGCCATGACAGATCGCTTAAAGGTAGAAGAAGTAGACAACCGCCGTCCATTCCAACTGCAGCGAAAATGCGGCGCACATTATCGCAACGATCATTTGCGATGAAATATTGACTACCTGTCACCACCTTTGATATCCCTGCCGCACGAAGATTCCATCATCGAACGCTCGCCTCGCGGTCCGGGACAGTGTGTTCAAAGAAGAGCTAACTAACGCTTCCGCAGGGGGGATCTCATGAGAAGTCAACTAACGATATCTTCGTACCGCGTTTCACGCAGAGGCCGGGTGCCTCAGTTGGTCCGGCGAGCCAAATCTCATCCAGTTCTTTCTGCTTTCTGGCTAGTAGGGTTTGGAATCACCGCGTTTCATCTCTATGCCTTTATCATGGAGCCGTCGGTCCGATTGATGGCTGCCGGGCTGATTTCGGCAGCAGCTTTAATCCCAGCCTACCTATGGTGTCGCCGACCTGAAAGTTTCGGTCTGCCGATTTTCCCATTGTTTGCGATGACCTTCGTGGTGAAGTACGCGTTCCCGCTCGCTGGCGACGACAAGATGATTACGATCTATGACGACGAACAAGGTATGGTCGCTGGTCTTACTGTCTGCTTGTTCTTATTGATCGGGACCGCAGCGTGGTACTGGGTCCAAGGTTGGATACCGCGAGCACGAGGGACGATTCGAGCGATGGACCAAGGTAGAGGTGACCTTTTGTTCATCGGGTTCATCCTTGCCGCCGCGCTTTTTAACCTTAGCTCGGTAGGGCAGTGGTTTTACATTGAAGGCTGGACTTCGGTCATCCGAGCAGCGGCCTTAGGCCTGGCCGCGGTTGGGATTTTCGTGTTGTCCTATCGAGCCGGCGCCCGCGAACTCAGCATCCCGAAGAAATACGACTTTTTTCGCAGTGTTGGGCCTATTTCTAATCTCCCACTCGATGGGCCTGCTTCTGATAGACGTAATGGTCGCGACGACCTTCGCGATGGCCGCATACGTAATCGGTGGTGGGACTCTACCGTGGAAGCTCGCGGCTGTCTTTCTGGGGATCTTTGCGATACTGCATCAGGGCAAAGATGAAATGAGGACCGAATATTGGCAGAAGGACGCGTATACGCCGGTGCAGATTTACGAGTATCCGGAATTCGTAGCGAAGTGGATCGATTACGGATTCGAAGAACTCACAGCACCGCCGCGTGAAGACGAGTCTTGGAGTCTATCGCAGCGAGTGAGCCTGATTCCTTTGTTACTGAAGGTACAAGCCGAGTCTCCGGACAGATATCCGTTTATGAACGGTGCAACCTACGAGGTTATCCCGCAACTGCTCGTACCCCGCATTCTCAATCCGGCCAAACTGACCGCTCATGAAGGAAGCCACCGGCTCAGTATCTACTACGGATTGCAGACCCGAGAAGGCACTGAGACAAGCACGATTGCTTGGGGACCGTTGATCGAGGCGTATGCGAACTTCGGGATACTCGGTGTGATCGGGCTGGCGGTAGTGGTTGGGATTGTTAACGGCGCAGTCGCAAAGGCAGCCGCTGGCGTTCCTATCGTATCGCTTCGGATGCTTGTCGCTATCGTCTTCACCGCCATGGCGTTGCAGGTCGAGTGGACGGCAGGTGTTTATGTATCGGCGCTTTTCCAGTCCCTGATAATTATCGGTGCAGCGAGTTTCGTACTAATGCCGCGCCGCCGGTTCGTTAGTTTCCGGCTAGGAAGCCGCTTGACACCGTGAAGCTCGCTGCGTCCACGATCCCACGCGCCTCGCGGCCCGAACATGCGGCCTTATTCGCGCTAAAGATCCGCGAGGAGCGCGTCCATACGCGGCTAGAGAAAAAGCCCCGCCGCCACTTGCGACGCCATACGCTCCAGCAACCTTCAATGTGCTGCCTCATCCTTCGTGCGCCAGTGCAGCATCTCGACTACTCCGTCGCCGCCATCCTGCCACACAATCTGTCGCAGGGCGCGTTCGTCCTGAACGGAGACACCGCGAACGCTGATCGCCCGCGGCTTCATTTCCGTGATCCACTCACGGAGGGCTTGAGCGTCAATGAAGCTCAAATGAAACGATGGACCATCATCCGGCAGGATCAGCCCGACCAAGGTTGCATCACGATGCATCAACACGTGGTCAAGTGCTACGCGCCTCGGCGTCAGAATGGTCATCGATAGAGCACCACGATGCGCAAGCGCACGCCATGGGCTGATGTATTCGTCTTTAGCTATCATCGCGCGCTTTTTCCGTCTCTGCCCTTCTTGACACAAAGAATCCAGGGCGAGCTGCCGTCATGGTTGTACGAAGGCGGTTGATTGAAGGTGTCCTCTTTGGCCCACCACATGGAACCATCGAAAGTGACCAGAGATCCGCGTTCGTAGCGCTCGCTGTCACTCCACACGCCGCAGTAACTCAACTGCGGTTTGGCCTTAAGCGCTTCGACCTCGGCGGCCAATTCGTCCAGGCGCCTATTCGCCTTCCGCATCTGTGCGACTCGAATCAGATTAAGGATGCCCCACTGCTCATCCTGGAACCACAACGCAAGGATATTGACGCCAGTGGAATGCTCCGATTCCCTCTCACGCGCGCTTTCGAACATGAGTTCCCTGAAACGTCTATCTCGCGTCATACCGATCAGTGCGTCAATGTCGCCAGCCTCGACTGCGTCCTCGCTCTTTCGGTTGTATTCCTCAAGCTCCGCACGGTCGCCGTCGCTCATGCGATAGACCGCCTTCGGCCTCGACGTTGCCGCTTTAGGTTGTGGTGGGTTCCTCAGCGCCTCTATCCTTGCTGCGCGCTCGGCGTCCTCCAGTTTCGCGAACAGTTCGCCTCGCCGTTGCTGCCAGAGGTTCATCGGCATGGTGGAACCGTGGCGCTCAAACTCGGCGTCGAGCGCTTCCATCTCGATTTTGATTTCAGACCTAGTGCTCAATCACTCGCTCCAGTGCACAACCTGATTCGGCCGGCCGTCCAGATGAATGGCTGGCGCGCGTTCCCAGACCTTGGTAATACGCGCACTCGGGTCGGCTCCACTCTGCACGACGCTGATCTCATCGAGCGTGAATCGTCTGTAAATGCCATCGCGTAGTTCTGCACCCGATTTGCGCGGACCGATGGAGATACCCGTTACCTCGCGTGCGGCCATCATCGGCCACATCTGGTCAAGCCAGTACGGACCGAAGGCGTTCGAGATCTCAGCGGTGAATTTCAACTGCTCGCCATCGACGCTCGCGTGCGTGATTCGGCCCATCGGATGCATGATGGTGTGATCGAGCAGCAACAGCGCAGGTAATGTGATCTGCGCGCCTCTTGCGTCAAATGCGTGGTGGTTCGCGTTTCGCTGGCGGCTACTGATCGCGACGCCGCTGATGTAGCGCTTCCAGTTCTTGGGATCTTGGTAGTGCTTTTCCATCGCCGTCCAGGCGCCTTCGTGCTGCATCCTGAGCATCAAGTCGGCCGTGTAGTCGCGTAGTCTGTCCATGCCACCATGAACGCGCCACGCTCCGAGGCGTCAGCAATCAATGTGAGTTTTGCGAGTTTCTGCGAGTTATTGATATCACCGTTCGTAACACTCCCTCCCGGGTGGTCCCGCTCTCGGCAATCCGGAACCCGCCAACGTCAATGTCGGTGCCGCGGCTTAACAGCCGTCCGAGCTTGCGCGGGTTGTCCCCGACTGACGCAATGGCGGCCCTGAGCGCCACGTTCGCTTCAACGTCGAGCTTCGCGTGTTCCAGCAGTTCGCGCGTTGAGAATGTCAGCGTTCCCACGGCTTCCGAGATCGCCGGCAGCAAACTTTCCAACGCGGCCCGGTCGCCGTTGCATAAGACTGGCTGTCGCCGTTTAGGCGAAAGCGCGCTGCGTATAGCGCGTAACTCGTCCCGGATCTCTCGCAGGAGCATCAATGCTTCGGCGTTCGCGTCAGGAGCGGGCTGTTGCGGGAAGACTGCCGCCATCATGAAGTTCTCCCCATCGTCAGCACGGGCGGTGCGACAAATTGACGCGACACCGTGGACCAAGCGCCGGTAGCTTTCGCCGTCCGAGTACAACACCTTTTGAGGGTTGGATGCACGTCTGCCAGGATTGCGACACGTTACTGGGAAAGCCGACAACGACTATGCCACACGCCTCGTTGTTGCCCACCCGCGCTGGCCAGACACGGCCGTATGGCACAGTCGAAAACTTCACCTGTGAGGCTTGCGGCACGCACTTGGAACGTTTTCGTGCAACCGGTGCTTGGCGCCACGCGCCCCAGTTCTGGGAAGTATCTTCGCCCGCGTGGGCGGCCGGGATGTAAGTGCGATGCAGCTCTGCCGCCATTGCGACAATCTGCTCGGGCAGCCAGCGACGGCCCGTCCGCATAGGGGTTTGCTGGCCAGGGCACGCTTGATGCGACCATACGGCGTGATTGAGCATTTCTCCTGTGACAATTGCGGCGCACACCTGGAGCGCTTCTGTGCTAACCAAGCGTGGCGCAACGCCTCGCAAGTGTGGGAAATCCGACCGCCGTTCTGGGCATAGTCGTGCGTCGTATGGTCGGTGGGTCACTTTCGAAAACTCGCCAGTCCCGTTGCCGGCCTAGTCGCCCGGCCAGCGAGATGGCCGCGCACCTCGCCGAACAACTCCCGCAGCAGCAGTTCAAGGTCGGCCGCGGTGCTCATCCTGTGCGGGGGCGCAGGATCATTCGATGTGCGCTTGACTTCGGGTACCGGGCCGAGTGGTCTGTTCTAACGCTAATACCGAAAAACGGCCAAAACACAATTTCCCTTCGTGCGCGCGCGAGGGGCGGTAGGGGAATTCGCCACACCATGAGATCCGGGTAGCGATCACAGACTGCCGCTTCCTTAAATCGCAACATTTGACTAAGTTGTAACAGCGGCTTCATTTCAGCGCCCGAGCCGCGCAGCGGCGGGCCTGTTTAAGCGCGTCGGCGTAGGACATGCCGTGCAGCCGTTCAGGTGGCGCATCAGCGATCCACTCATACCCGCTCGGCGGTCGTGCTTCCGGATGCTGCCGCAGCCATACCTGCCAGCGCTCCCGCAACAGCACGCAGTCCGGGTAGATCATGGCGCTCCACGGCGTACCGTTCATGCGCTCGCCTGCGAACCATTCGCGCAGATCGAGCGGCAGTCCGCCTGTTCCTGCGCGGCGTCGCGGCCGAATTACCCGCCTTTTGTCCGTCATGGCGTCAGTCCATATCGTCAGGCGCGAGCTTCAGCAGCCGTAGCGCCGCGTGCATCTGAGCCCGCGCGGATGCCTCCACCAGGGACGCCGGATGCTGCTTCGTCTGGCCCCAACGGTCAGTCGTAACGCTGCCTTCCTTCGCGATCAGCGAACGGGCCTCCTGCACGCGATCGAACGCTTCCAGCGCCGACTGAAGGATCAGGCGACCGGCCACGTCGTCTATGACGTAATCGGTTTGCAGTTTCGACCACAGCCTTTTCGCCTCGGTCGATAGGTGCTTAGGTGCGGGTGCCTTGCTCGTTGTCATACGGTCAATGCCTCACTTTCTTGCCGGACTTCCCGGCAGAATCCGCGCATGCGGTCGGCAGCGGTTTCCGGTAGTTGCGAAATCCTTGATTCATCCTACCCCCCTGGCCTCGTCTGCTCTCAGCCTGCGTCTTGTGGTCTGAGCATGCTTGGCATAGGGGTTGGATGTTCGATGGATCATCCTTCCCGCCTTCGAACAATGGGGTGATGTGATCTCGAATGACTGCAACTGAGATACGTCCGTTAGCCACGCAGGTACGGCACAGTGGTTCGTTCCTGAACAGGTCTGCGCGTTCCTTCTGTAGCCAGCGACCGGCTTTGCGCTTGGGTGTTAGATGACCGGTCTGCCACGCCTGCCGTTCAGTCTGCCCGAGCATGGCAACGCGTGGCTTGAGCGTCGCAAGACGTTTGCGGCTCATGCCTGTTCATCCTCGGCGCTCGAATAGCGGATCGTGCTGCACTCGATCCTCGTGCGCTCGCGCTATCAGTTCGGCCGTGCTCAGATGCTCACGGCCCACCGGGTGCCGGTGCCTGTGGCAGGTACTTGCCGGCAGCGAACGTGTTGCATCCCTCAGCGGCGCACTTGCGGATCGGTGGCGTCTTCATGCGTGGTTCATCCTTCAGCGGTGCGAATAAAAATTCCAAATCCCGCATGGCGCGCTCGACGTGTTCGCGGGTACGGTGACGCAGTGGACGGCTCATAGAGGCTCCCGTGAACACCACGCACAACCCTCTCCGTCGCACCTTACGCACGCATCCATAGCGGGCGTAGCGGTAGCACCGTTTCCGTTTTGTGTTTCGGGTGTTGCGCTTGTTGCGGCTCTTATAGGAAGTGAGAGAGGCGGCAGATACCTTTCCCAGGCATCATGCAGGTCTTCCCGTTTGTAGCCTTTCGGTGTCTTGGGGCCGATGCGAACCGATGTGGACTTGATGTCGTATTTGCGGAGGCGCGCAGCAAGCCCTTTGTCATCGAGAGGCTTCCCACCCTTGATCTCGCTCCATGGCGCGTCTTCGAGATCGTTCAGCGCCTGCAAGACCGCCACGGTCGGCATGGCATCCGCGTCCCCGAAGACGGTCCGCAGGTCCGCGAGCAGCCGGATCCCGAGGGTTCTCACTCTTTCTCTATGTGCCGCAACATCCGCAACAGCGGCAACACGAGCACGCTCCGGCCAGTCTCCGCCGGCCGCATCCGCGATCGCGATCAGCGGCTCCCAGGCTTCGGCCCGACGATCCACCACGCCCTCGGGTAGCACCGGCCATGCTTCACCGGCAGCGGCCCCGACGACATCCGCCCACTGAGCGAGCCGGTCGCGGATTGCATGGCCCTCGGCCTCATGGAGACGCAGGCGGAAGACTCGATCTTCTCGGCCGCCGATCGCCGACGCATCGGAATGACGATGGAGCGCGTCATCACCGTATCCGGCAGGTCGCCAATCCCGGCCAATGCCGTCGCCGCGAAAACAGCGAAGTCCTGGACCTCATGTTTCGGCCCGACGCACCGGGGTATGGTCGCCCCGCGTCGATACCCGGAATTGAGCAATCCGCGCAGGTCTTCGTTCTGGTCATCTTTGCCGCGCTTCGTGAAGATCCCGTCCACCTCGTCTATGAGGAGCGTGTTCTGCTCCTGCGCGAGCTTGCGGAAGATCGCAGCGGGACTCGGCGAGAGGATCAGCATGGAGTTCGGTGTCAGCAACTCCAGAATTTCAAGGACGCGCGTCTTTCCGGATTCCGGCTCCGGGCTGAGCGGTGCCAGCCGAGGAGACGTATGGAAGTGCTCGACCATTGAGCATGAGCAGCCCAGAGGGTCACCGTATCGGCATGGTAACTGGCGGGAAATGCCACGAACCGCGGACGAAAGCGCGCACGTCATTGAGCAGCGCCGCGCCGTCAATGTTGGCCTGCGGCTCGTGTGGGTGGCCGTTAACCTTCTTCGTCGTCTTCGCTTGCTTCTTTGTTTTTTGCCGATCGGTGAACTCGCGGATGATGTCGTCGTCGGTGCGAGGATTAACGTCCATACGCCACCTCCGCGATACTATTGAGGCGCTCGACGGCCTTATAGAGACGCTGATAATCGCCGTCATTGATTTCGCGATCGCGGTGCATATCGGACGCGATTACCGCGATGATCGCCACCTCACGCTGAACGACCTCATACACATCGCTCGGAAGAAATGGTCGGCGTTCGGGCTTGCGTACGTGGCCTTCGATCGGCTTCGCGGGAAACAGGTCGTGCAGCTCGAGCCCCACGGCGTGAACGATGTCGGCGGCGCCGCACTGCTCCGCGTGACAGCTCACGAGCACCGTCCCGTCATCAAGCTCGCGGATGCCGAGACTCGGATGCTTGTCCTGTGTGCCGGACAGCACGCGATCCACTTGCGGGGGCCGGTGGGCTTCACCTTTTCGAGCCGGGAGAGCAGCGTGTCCGCACTCATGCCGCACGCTCCTGTAACGCTTCGGGCGAAACGTTACAGGCTGCGAGGACGAGCCGGAGAATCTCACGATAGACGCCTCGGAGCAGCTCTCGTTGTCCTGTTTTAGCTCGCCCCGCATGATGCGGTCGCCCAGATCGGGGCGTAAGCGGTCCACGGCAGCCCCGCGCTGTATTCCGGCTGGGTGTGTGTCCCATGCTTTCGCAATGCTGCGCAGGCGCTTTAGATCGCCGCTACGGTGAGCCTTCACTCGGCACGCCGTCGAGCATGTGAGCCGGTCTCGCCGCTCCGCGTCGAAAAGCAGATTGCATGCGACGCAGACGAAAACGAACGCCGTGCTATGATTGTCGTGCTCGCTGTTTCCCTGATGTCCCCGATGGCTGCCGGTTCGCCCCCGGTAGCCATCTTCGTTTGCAGGTGTCATATCAGCCCACCTGCTCGTGAGGACTAACCTGACCGCCGAGCACTATCGCGTCGGCTTCCTCCGGGTCCACCACTTCCGCTTACCGCCCGGATCGCGCCGTCCTCGCGGAATTTCGCCGCGAGTCTCTTTCATGCGAATCCAGGTTTCGCCCCAGCCTGTCCGCTGCTTTAACTCGGGAACGTAAACGCGCCGAATTGTTTTCACTCGTCACCTCCGCGTAATCGCACAGTCGTGCAATAGTGGCGAAGGGTGCGCGCTTCCTAAGACGAGTCGCACGCCATAAAAATCAACGCGCGCTGCTATTTCTTTGTCTTGACGATACGGGAGAGGTTCTCTGGCAGGTCTAGTTCGTCGGCGAGGCCGGCGAGGTCGGCAAACTCGCGAACGAAAGCGCCTGCAGGCGTGTCTCCGCGCGTTCGCGTAGCTTTGCCGGACTCTCGATGGAGGGAATAGAGCCGCCGCACAAGCGCATCTCGGGGAGAGTCGATGTTCTTACTGGGGCGGCCGCGCCGGGGCTTTGGGAAGGCACGAGAGCGCGCCGCGCCGCGCCTGGCCAGCGGCAACAGGGTTTCCGCTCCGATGCGTTTCAGCTCGTCCAGCCACGCGCCGAAGACGGCGGACCTTCACTGTCCGGGCGAAGATAAAGCCACTGACGCAGTGCGGAGTGCGAGCGCACAGGCATCTTCTCGATAGCACGGACGAGCCCGACAGCATGCGTCTCGATCGCGCGTAGGTTCGCCTTTGCGCTCTTGACTTGCTCCCATTGCGTTCCGGGCAATAGCCTCTGCTCGTAATTGTACATGGCGAGGACCATTTCGAGCCGTGCGTGTTCTATGCGATCTGTTCTGAACCACTTACGCAGAATGACTGAGCGGATGTTCTCCAGGACGGCGCCGTGCGGGATAAGCAAGTGAGGTTCGGGGTTGCGTGTCTGAGTGTTCATGGCAGACGCATCCCCCACGCCGAGCACTTGTCGGCCCACTGCTGAAGCAAAGCCCGCCTCTGCGATAGATACTGTCGCATCGTTATAGACCCCGCGAATATCGCCTCGGACATGCGCGAGACATAGTTCTATGACATCGGGATTCGCTTCCGCATCCTCGTGTGCCCATGTGGAGAAACTGCCCCTGAATCCGTGCGCAGTCTGACGACCGAAGAATCCAGCGCGAGCGAGCAGTGCGAGCAGTGCATTCTCACTTAGCGCGCCGTGTCCTACTCTCGTGAAGCCGGGGAAAATCAGCGCCCCAGGGTCTTCAGACAAGCGCAGCGACTTCGCGCGCTCCAGGACTTCAACAGCCAACGGCGATAGTGGAACGCAGTGCTCGCGCGTCATCTTCATACGCGCCCCGGAAATGCGCCACAGCTTGCCCCCCTTCGTGGTCTCTATCTCCTGCCATGAGGCAAAGCGCACCTCCGACGTTCGCGCAGCCGACAAGATCAGGAAATACAACGCCAGCTTGGTTACGTCCTCGGACGGAACTTTACGCAGCGCCTTGAACAGATCGGCCATCTGCGCGGCCGGAACGCGGCGCCGATGGACGACCTGAGTTGTGCGCGTGAACCGCCCCTTCAGCAGATCGACCGGGTTTGATTTCAGTCCCGCCGGTACCACGGCATAGCGAAACACCATGCCCATGAGAATCCGGCACTTCGCGAGCACTTCGTGCGCGCCGCGTTTATGCAGCCGCTCCAGCACTTGCAGGACGTGCACCGGCTCGATGTCCCGTATCGGAAGCGCCCCGATATAAGGGATGATCTCCCGGTCCAGTCGGCTTCGCTGTGCACCCGCATGCGCTGCAGACCAGCCGGGCGACTTCTCCGCAAACCACTGGTTCGCCAATGCCTCGAAGGTCAACTGCTGGTTCACCGCCGCCCGCACCTTGACGGCCTTTCGTTCTATGGCGGGGTCCAACCCATCGCGAATCCACTGACGAGCACGATCCCGCTCGCCGCGAGCCTGCGCTAGCGAAACCTGCGGGTAGACGCCAATCGCGTAAGGGGAGCGTTCCTTACCGTCGAGCCGGTACTTGAGCCGCCAGTACTTCGCGCCGGTGGGCATGACCAGCATGTACATCCCATGACCGGCCGATGCCTTGTACTGCTTCTCGCGCGCCTTCAGCGCCCGGAAGAATGCATCCGCTCGGCGCTCGGCCTGATCGATACCCCCAGAGACTTCTTTTAGTGTCCCCACACATACCCCCGGAGTGAGTGAGTGATAGTGCGGGATATTGTAGCACTGTGGGGGTATTTACTGATTTGCGCAGAGGGAAAGTGGATTCCTGTGCGGGATACTGCGCGGAACTGCTAGACCTTTTGGTGCCCGGAGCCGGACTCGAACCGGCATGGCCGGTTAGGGCCGAGGGATTTTAAGTCCCTTGTGTCTACCGCTTTCACCATCCGGGCGACGCGCTAAGCACGAGACGATGGCAACGCGAAGTGCAGTTGCAGTTTTGTCCAGGCAGAGCTTACCGTCCTCGCGTCGAATCACCAAGGGCGACGCAGCACCGGGCGGCGAGCGGCGAGCTCAGATGATGCCGACAAGCCGCTTCAGCAGCGTGGCCGGATTGCCATAAGTCATCACCAGCCGTAGCGGGCGCACGATCCAGTGCAGCCACCCGAGCGCGCCGGGAAGGCGAACCGACCGCGCGTCCCGCGCGTTGGGCGTGAGGAAGCGCGCAACTGCAAGGACAAGGTGCTTGGCGCGGTCGGTGAGACGTTCGCGCATGCCGACGTAGAACATCTCACGTTCGATCGGGTCGGCGGCTGCGTCCTTGCCGTGCGCGAGCCAGCCTCGCACGTTACGCCCGAGCGATGCCACCGCCGGCTGCGACACACTCGCGCGAATGTCCACAGGCAGTCGCGTTCCGAAAAGATCCGAAGCGAGCCGCAAACCGAGCAGGAGCATGCGCTCGCTGCCCAACGCCTGCGCCCTCGCGGTGAGCGCCGGCCAATCGATCCGCTCGTGGACGCGCACGAGCTCGGCGATATCGCAGATCCAGGCGAGCCGACTCCAGCAATGCTTCGCACCATGTATGCAGAGCAATAGCAGCGTGTCCTCGGGCGACAATGATCGGATCGTGCGTCCGCCCAGTTCGACCGCGACACAGCGATCGAACAGCCGGTCGGGCTCCAGGTCAAAGCAAAAGCGGCGGCCGGCGAAATCCCAGTGCAGATCCACGACCGTTGCGGCCGCCGCGCATGAGAAGACGCGGGAGTATGCGTCTCCATCTCCTGAAGTATCGATTTCGACGTACCCGTTCGCGAGCAGCGCGTCCGCCGCGCCGGGCATATCTCTCTTCCGGACGAGGATGTCGACGTCCTGGAACTCACGCAACGCGAGGCTGCCGTATGCGACCTCCGCCAGCACGGGGCCTTTCATCGGGATCGCCGGAACGCCCTTTTCCTGCAGCGCTTCGAGCACGCCCAGCAGCTCGCTCGTCAGGAAGAGATTGTGCCCGGTGATCGCGATGCAGTCTTGTCCGAGCCTTCCGAGCAGGTGCGCCGACACCCGGTCAGGCAAAGCGACCGTCAACGTGCGATAGAGCGTCGGACGCGTGCCATGTACCGCCGCAAGCTCGAACACGCGGGGCCAATCCACGTCCTCGCGCGCGAGCTGCGTAATGCGCGTGAGCGCTTCTGCATCGAGGTGCGCGCGGCTGCACGCGAGCAACACCTCGAAAGCGAGACTCTCCGCAGGCGCGTTCGAGGACGATGCCATCATGTTCGGCGCAGGTGCTCGAGCAGGAGGGGCGCGACCTGATCCGCCTCCCCGCGCGTGCCCTTCAATGTCGTTGCGTCGAGCACCACCTGCTTTAACGTGTGCAGCGCGTCTTCCGATCGTGTAAGAGCCGTGGGCGAATTTCCGAGCAGCGCGAAGAGGCCCTCGGCAGGCGACAAGACACGCGGCTTCCAGCGTGCTCCTGTGCGATAGCGCGTGACGACCACGAGTCCGACGGGCAACGACCGTTTTGCGGCCCTGCCGCCGAGCGCTTCGACTGGGCACTTCCGGACTGCACCACCTCCCGGCGGGCGAATGGAGAGCGGTTTCGCGAATGGATGGACGCGCCCGTTCTCGTCGAGAATCGCATACTCGTCAGACAGATACGTGGCGCCCGCGCGGACGAGTGCGGCGACGAGCGTCGTCTTGCCGCTGCAGGAGCGTCCGGGCACCAGCAAGGCCTGTCCGCGCCAGCCTACGACGCCGGCGTGCACGAAAATGCGTTCGGGAGATCGAATGGCGACGGTGAGCCGCAGCCACGACTCGAGGTGGTTGAGCAGGTCCGTGATTTTCACCCCCTCAGCGATGCGCTCGACACCACGAAATAATTCCCAGTGGTCCTGAGCGCGACCGCGTTGCGGACGCGCTCGAACGAGCGAGAACTCCTCCTCTGCCGCATCCGAGGGCGCTGATTGCCACCCCGGCGGGAAGTGCGCCGGCAGGCGGTTGAGCAACGAGGGATCGTTCGCCCTGATCCGGACGGACACACCATAGCTGACGAGCGAAAGGGTCGTCAGGCAATCGAGCGGGTCGATCTTCATCGTGCGAGAGGCGCCGCCGCGAGGCAATGGGAGCGAACTTCAGGCGATGGGGCGTCCGGCACGCGGGCGGCGACATCGATGGGGTGCTTCCTGCCTGTGGCGACACTGGCTCCTTATCGGGCGGTCAGGTCGCGCGCGCCGATCATAAGCTCCAGCCACCCTCGAATAATGTGACGAATTGCAGATCTCCGCGATTCGTGGGAGTGTCGCTCAGGCTCCCCGGAGCCAATCGCGGATGCTGCCCCCCCATGAGGGGGCGCGGGCACGCTCGCCTCTGGCCCGTGTCTCGGCGCACTCGCGACCCCCGTAGCCCAGCCAGGGAAGCTCCTCCCGGAGGTCGGCGATCAGCACCCCTCCCGCTCACCACTTGCCGTCGTGCGAAGCGATCGCTACGACCGCGGGAGAGCCGGAGCGATTGCTCCACGCGTGGTTGGTGCCACGCTGGACGACGAAGTCGCCTTTCTTCAATGCGACT
The DNA here is from genome assembly GCA_963808765.1 of uncultured beta proteobacterium. Taxonomy (GTDB): domain Bacteria; phylum Pseudomonadota; class Gammaproteobacteria; order Burkholderiales; family SG8-41; genus JAQGMV01. Next base: position 31,663 of record CAWEHH010000028.1, on the reverse strand, counting down.
TCCTGCTTGTCCAGGACGAGCACGATCTCGCCTTCGGTGACGATCGCGAAATCGAGGGTTCGCGTCTTCTGCATGTAGGGGTGCGGCGCATCCGGCGACCAGGTCGAGGCGCCCGGCGAGCCCATCGCGCTGAAGAACGCTTTCACCTCCCGCTCGCCGACCTTGCCCTTCCAGCTCGCGTCCGGCGGAAAGGTGACGACGTTCAGAACCGACCCGTTCGGCGGCGGCTCGATCGTGAACGGAAGATGAAGCGTTTCCAGCACGATCTTGCATGGCGTTCCATCGGTCACCCACATGCGCTGGATCGCGAAGCCCGGACGTGCCGGATCCGTTTTCACGTCGGGGGACGGTCCGTCACTCACGACGCTGGACTTGTTGGGTTCGCGATCGGTGACGACGATGCGTCGCGCGGGCTTCACCCCCGGGGGGAGCTTCTGGGTCGCCTCCGTCCGCATGATCTTGTCGTTGCCCTGCGCGAGGCCGACCGGGCCGTCGACGAAGCGCGCCGCGATCATGTCGAACGCGACGCGCCCGCCTTCGACATTCCGGCTCGACCACTGATGCCACGCGCCGACGTCAATCACGACATCGCCCGGCTTCCACTCGACTTCGCCCTCGTCGAGGACGAGCGTGCGCTCTCCGTCGATCAGGATCGCGTAGTCGACGGTCTCCGTCTTGTGCATGTTGCCGGAGTACGCGTTCATGCCGCCGCGATCCCAGCGCGGTCCGATGTCGCTTTTCTTCGGCGGATGCGGGGCGAGGATGGACGAGTCCGTCGAGGCGTCGTAATCGGCTGGCCGTCCCACGCCCTGAACGACGCGCCAATGACCGCCGTTCACCGGGCCGGGGAAGTCGTACGAGAGAGAGCCGTCGTCGTCCTTGCCCGAAAGGGGCGGCGGGCTTTCGTGCCACACCCAGAAATCGATATGACCGCGACCCGGACCCATCGACACTTCGTGCATGTTCGGCGCGGGCCCGTCCCATGTCACGTACGACTTGCCCTGGTCGTCGTTGCCTGTCACGACCCGCCGAATTGGTTTGAGTCCTTCAGCCATGGTGCTCCCTTCTTATCGAGATCGGCTCGCGGATAAGCGAGCCGACTGCGTAAGTGCGAAACGCGACCCCCGGTCGGCGCGTCATTTGAGGCTGCCCTCGCGGCGCTGCTTGATACCGTCATTGCGGCTGCAATCCGATCAGTTTCACCACTTTCGAGTATTCGGCCGATTCCTCCTTGATGAGCTTGGTGAGTTGCTCGGGTGAGGAGCCGACCGAAGTGAGTCCCTGCCCCGAAAAGCGCTCCTTCACCTCCGGGTCATTCACGATCTTCACGAGCTCCGTATTAAGCCGCTTCACGATCGGCGCGGGTGTGCCCTTGGGGACGAGCACGCTGTGCCAGGTGATGTTCTTGAATCCTTTCACGGCCGCCTCGTCCACGGTCGGAACGTCCGGCAACGCGGGGTTGCGTTCGAGCGAGGTGACCGCGAGCGCGCGCAGCTTGCCGCCCTTCACGTTCGGCACCGCCACCAGCGGATTCATGAAGAAGAACTGAACGTGGCCCGCGACGAGATCGATCACCGCCTGCCCCGTTCCCTTATAGGGTATCGCCGTCATCTTGATGCCCGCCATCGTGCTGAAATGTTCGATGCCGAGCAGGTTGTTCGTTCCCGTGGTCGCGAAGTTGATCTTGCCCGGTTGGGATTTCGCCAGCGCGATCAGTTCCTTGAGCGTATTCGCCGCCACGGAAGGATGCACGACGACTACGTTGCCGCCGGAAGTGAGCTGTGTGATTGGCTGGAGGTCCCGCTCCGGATCGTAGGCGAGCTTCTTGTAGATGTGCGGATTGATGGTGAGCAGGCTGTTCGCCGAGAGCAACAGGCTGTATCCGTCCGGCGGCGCTTTCGCTCCGAGCTCCGCGCCGAGCAGCCCGCCCACGGCGCCGCGGTTGTCCACAACGACCGTCTGCCCCATACTCTCGCTGAGCTTCCCACCCACGAGGCGCGACAGAATGTCGCTCGGACCTCCGGGCGCGAACGGGACGATGAATCGGATCGGCCGGTTCGGGTAAGCGCCTTCCGCGGCCTGCACGTGAGAAGCCGCGATCGCCAGAAGCAACCCTGCTGCTGCATAACTCACTCGCCTCATTGCATCCTCCGGTTGTCTACCTCACAGTGGAAAACTCGCCCCGGTCGGCGCCACCAAACAGACGCTCGGTTCCTGCCTTGGGTTCTTTATGTCCCTGCTCGACTTCACTTCGGTCGTTTCGATCATGGCGGGGTCACTCGCCGCTGATCGTCTGCGGCACCCAGCCGCGCTTCGCCTGAATCACATCGGTCACGATGTCGACCACCGCCGGGCGCCCTGCCGCGAGTGCTTTCTCGAGCGCGCCGCGAATATCGCCCGGCTTTTCGACGCGAAATCCGAAGCAACCCATCGACTCGGCGACTTTCGAGAAGTTGACCGACCGCTCGTAAGCCACCTTCTCCAGCACGCCGCCGGAATAATTGGTGTTCACGACCATCACGGCATTGAGCTTGTTGCGCGCCGCCGTCTCGAGCTCGCCGATGTGGTAGTAGAACCCCGCATCGCCGGTGAAGCCGATGACGGGCTTCTCGGGGAGCGCGGCTTTCGCGCCGAGCGTGGCCGGCAACGCCCAGCCGAGCGACCCGCCGCAGCGCAGGTAGGTCTGACCGCCTTTCATGCGGATCATCTGCGCGGTCCACATTGCCGCGTGGAACGTGTCGACGACGAGCGTCGCGTCCGCAGGCAGCCACTCCTCGAGCTCCCTGCAGATGCGCTCGGGCCGCATCGGCACCGCTTCGGACTTGCGCAGCGGATTCGCTTCGGCCCAGAACTCTTCGACGTATTCGTTCACCTGCTCGAGCCATTCGTCGCGCGGGGGCTGACGCTCGGCCGCTTCGAGCATCTTCTGCAACGTGGCCTTGGCGTCGCCGTGCAGCGACACCGTGTTCGGGTAGTTGCGGCCGAGCTCTTCCGGATTGATGTCGAGCTGGATCGCGGGCGTGCCGAGCTTCGGAATCTGCCAGCCGTTCGTGACCTGCCCGCCCGAATGGCTGCCGATGAAGAACACGAGATCCGCCGCCTGCACCGCCTTGTTCGCGCACCAGCGCGAATAGCTGCCCGGAACGCCGACGTTGAGCGGATGCTCGTCGGGCATGATCGCCTTCGCGTGCAGGCTCGTCGCGACGGGAATCGAAAGCGTCTCCGCGAGCTTGATGATCTCCGGTCCCGCGCCTGAGCACGCGGCGCCGCCGCCCGCCACGATGATCGGCTTCGCCGCCTTCATGAGCGCCGCGATCGCGGCCTTGACCGCTGCGGGCTCGGGCGCCGGGCGAAACGCCGGATACTGCTTGAAGCGCTCTTCGACCACGTCGTTCGAAATCGCCTTCGCCATCGAGCATCTGCCCTGCGTTGCCGCGCAGCTCGAGATGCACCGGCCCCGGCGTGCCGCTCGTCGCGACGCGAAACGCCTGGCGCAGCAGATCGGGGAAGCGCTCGACGGTGTCGACCGAGTAGTTCGCTTTCGTGACGGCGTTCCAGGCGCTGAAGTCCTCGGCGTTCTGATACGCGTGCCGATAGCGCGGCTGATCGTTCTGGCCGCCGGTGATCGCGATCACGGGCGAGCTCGCCATGTGCGCGTCGCGCATGCCCGCGAGGAGGTTGGTCGAGCCGATGTCCTGCGCAAGACAGATGCCCGCGCTGTTCGAGGCCCGCGCGTACGCGTCGGCCATGTACGCCGCCGCCTTCTCGCCGTGGGTGACGACGCGCTTCACGCCGACGGCCTCCATCTCGTTCATCGCGTTGCCGATGATCGAGTTCACGTAGAAAAGATGCGTCACGCCGTAGCCGCGCATCGCTTCGGCGAAAAACCGACTGCCTGTCATCCGGGCCATGAACGCTCCTCCTTCGAGCGAATGATAATACCAAGCGGGCGAAGGTCGTACAGGATTCGGGTGAGAGACGGCGGCAGGGAACGGCCACCGAAAGTCGGCGCGTGCGGCCGCAACGTAACAAGCACGAAGCTCTAGAGCATCGGCAGCGACGATGGGCCGGTGGGCGGCGGGAACAATCGATCGAGCGCAGTAACCTGCTCGGCGGCGAGCGTGATGTCCAGCGCGGCGTAATCCTCCTTCAACCGGTCGGGATCCGACGATTTCGGAATCACGATGACGCCTTCCTGCGCAAGCAGCCACGCAAGCGCCATCTGCGCGGCGGTCATGTCGTTCTCGCGCGCGAGCTTTACGAGTCCGGGCCGGCGCACGAGCCGTGCCTGCTCGATCGGAGAATACGCCATGACCGGGATGCGATGCTCGCGCAGCCACGGCATGAGCTCCCATTCGATGCCGCGACGCTCGAGGTTATAGAGCACCTGGTTGGTCGCCACAGCACTGCCGCCCCTCACCGCGAGCAGCTCTTTCATGTCGCCCAGATCGAGATTGCTCACGCCCCAATGACGGATCTTGCCGTCTCGCTTCAGTTGCTCGAATGCCGCGACGGTTTCCTCGAGAGCGATGGAGCCGCGCCAGTGCAGGAGATAGAGATCGATGCGGTCGGTGTCGAGCCGATCGAGACTGCGCTCGCATGCGGCGATCGCGCCGCGGCGTGAGGCGTTCTGCGGATAGACCTTGCTCACGAGAAAGAGCTCGTCGCGCCTGCCGGCGATCGCTTCCCCAACCAGCGTCTCGGCCGCACCCTCGCCGTACATCTCGGCCGTATCGATCAGCCGCACGCCGAGCTCCACGCCATAGCGCAGCGCGGCGATCTCCCCGCTGCGACGCGCGCGTTTCTCCCCCATGCGCCACGTGCCCATGCCGAACGCCGGAATGGCTTCCCCATCGGGCAGTCTCACGGTCTTCATGGTTCGGGATTGTCGCGCGCGGGCGCCGCGATGCCAACTTCCCGCGCCGGCCGCATAATGCGAACGTTTTTCCGACTGACGAGGATGCGATGAACGGCGCTGAAAGTCTCGTACGCACGCTGGTAGCGAACGGCGTTGAGGTCTGCTTCACCAATCCCGGGACGTCCGAGATGCATTTCGTGGCGGCGCTCGACAAGGTCGAAGGCATGCGCTGCGTGCTGGGACTGTTCGAAGGCGTGGTGACGGGTGCGGCCGACGGTTACTACCGCATGACCGGGAAGCCCGCGTCGACGCTGCTCCACCTCGGACCCGGCCTCGGCAACGGTCTTGCCAATCTGCACAACGCGAAGAAGGCGCGCTCGGGCATCGTGAATATCGTCGGCGAGCACGCGACCTATCATCTCGAGCACAACGCGCCGCTCACCGCCGACATCGAGGGCATTGCGCGGCCGATGTCGAACTGGGTAAAGCGCGCGACCGACGCGAAGAGCCTCGCGCGCGATTGCGCGCTTGCCGTCCATGCCGCGCGCATGCCGCCGGGACAGATCGCGACGCTGATCGCGCCTGCCGACACCGCATGGAATGACGCGACCGGCATTGCCGAAGCCGAGCCCGCGCCGGCGCGGGCGGCAGTGGCCGCGAGTGCCATCGACGCCACCGCACGTGCGCTGCGCAGCGGCGAGCCGGCAATGCTGTTTCTCGGCGGGTCGGCCCTTCGTGGCAAAGCGCTCGAGACAGGCCGGGCGAATCGCCGCGAAGACCGGCTGTCGCCTGATGTCCGAGTACAACAACGCGCGTATGGAAGGCGGCGCCGGACGCGTGCACGTGAACCGCCTGCCGTACCCCGTCGATCAGGCGCTCGAGACGCTGAAGGGCACGCGACAGATGGTGCTCGCGGGGGCACGTGCGCCGGTCGCGTTCTTCGCGTATCCCGGCAAGCCGAGTGTGCTGACGCCATCCGATTGCACCGTAACGACGCTCGGAACAGTCGAGGAGAACCTCGAACAGGCGCTCGACGCATTGGCGGAAGCGCTGGATGCACGAAGCACGCCTCCGGCCCATGTCGGGGAACGCCAGACTGCTCCCCCACCCGAAGGGCCGGTGACCCCCGAAGGCATTGCCGCCGTGCTCGTCTCGCTCCTGCCGGAGAACGCGATCGTCGCCGACGAGTCGGTGACCACCGGCCGCAGGTTCAGCACAGTCATGAACGGCGCGCGAGCCCACGACTGGATGAGCATCATGGGCGGCTCGATCGGATGGGCGCTGCCCATCGCGACCGGTGCGGCCGTGGCAGCGCCCGACCGGAAAGTCGTCGCGCTCGAGGGCGACGGCAGCGGCATGTACACGCTTCAGGCCCTGTGGACCATGGCGCGCGAAAATCTGGATGTCACCGTCGTCATATTCGCGAACCGGTCGTACCAGATCCTGCGCACCGAATTCACCGCCACGGGCGCGGGCACGCCCGGCGAGCGAGGCAGGGACATGCTGACGCTCGACCGGCCGCACCTCGACTGGGTATCGCTTGCGCGGGGGCACGGTGTCGAAGCCGGTCGCGCGACGACGCTGGAGAGTTTCTCAGCGCAGCTACAACGCGCGTTCGCCCGGCGTGGGCCCTATCTCGTCGAGCTCGTGATGTAGGGGGCGGCGCTCGCCACAGGCTCGGGCCTCGCCGACCTGCTTTTCGTTCTGCCCCAGGCCTCGTACATATTGATGAGAATACTAACGGGCGCCGGAATGCTTCGTTCGCGGGGACCCCCCGTCTTCGACGCCCCCGCTCACCGACAACGCGTCAGTTTTCTTTGTACATTGTTCGCGCTGCCGCCTGGATCCGGATGGGTTGCGCCCAGCCTGAATACTTGGGCGTGAATTCGTTCGTGAGGAGCATCGCCGTCTCGTTGTCGGCCTTGCCTTCCTTCTTGAGGGCACCCACGCGCGCTTGCAGCGCGCTGATGAACTCGCGGTAGGCCCCGATCACGGACGCGTCGGTGACATCGCCATGCGCCGGCACGACGCGGGTCGCGCCGAGCTTGTCCAGCGCATCGAGACTCGCGAGCCAGGACCGTGCGCTCGACTGCGGCGTCGCGAACGCGGGAAAGATGTTGCGCATCGCAAGATCGCCGGAGAAGAGAACGCGATCTTCCTCGACGAAGAAGACGGTATCGCCGCGCGTATGGCCCGGCCCGAGCCACATCATGCGCACGCGCACGCCGCCCAGATCGAGCGTCGTGGTCTTATCGAACGTCTGCGCGGGCTTCCGGAACGTCGCCCCTTCGAGCACTTTCGCGATCTCGGGCGAACGTTTACGGAAATTGTCGACCCATGCCATGCCCATCTCGTCGACGTCCTGCTGCTGTGCCAGCGCGCGCACGATTTTCGCGCTTTGCGGAAAAGCACCATCGCCCGTCGTGTGTTCCGGATGGAAATGCGTGTTCGCGACGAAAAGCTCCGAGTTGCGGCTCACCTTGGCAACTTCGCGCAGGACGATCTCGCCGCTGCGGTTGCCCATGCCCGGATCGATGACGAGCGTCGCCTTGGCGCCGACGACGATCCCGACGTTGGGCACCATCGGCACGTGCTCGTCCGGAATGACGTACACGTGCTGGGAGATCTTGACCGTCTTGCCTTCCTTCACCAGCGGTATGGGCGGTGCGCTCTGTGCCGCGACGGCGGTTGCAACGAGCGAAAAGACGGCGGTGACAGCCCAGATTGAACGCGTTCTCTCATGCATGACCCGGCCTCCCTGCTGGCATCGTAGTTGCTCTCCAGGCGTTGCGCGATCCGCCTGTTCGGGAATACGTTACTGCCGCATGATGCTACGGTCCACTCTCGAAAGTACCCGCACTGCCGCCCTCGCCGGGTTGCTCGCCTCGGCCTTGGTCGCGGCATGCATACCGATACCCATCCCATCGGGGGCCACATCGGGAGCAGGCACGCGTCACGTGGTGCGCTTGCAACTGCCTCCGGCCGAGGCCGCCCGCTGCTTCGCACGCAACGCCGAAGAACACAGCAGTGCTCTCGTCGCGGAGGTGCGCTCGGACCGCGACGGCGGCGCCGAAACCATCGTGCGCGTGAAGAACGGAGTCACTTACGCGACGGGCCAGTTTCGGCCGGCAGGCAATGGATCGAGAGGCGAGATCGAACTCATGGTCAAGACGAGCGGGCGGCAGAGCGATCTTCTCGACGCGCTGTTCCAGGACTGCTGATCGTGAGCGCGGTGCCCCGTCCGGCCCGTGACTGCATCCGGCGCCATGCCATCCACGATATCGCGGGCATGCTGGGCGCGCTCGAAGCGGACGGTTTCGCGATCGCCGCGGCCGCGCTCACGCCGGCACTGATCGAGCAGGGCCGCGCGATGACCGATGCGTTGCAGCCTTTGCACTGGGACGAAGTACACGAGGACGGCGGCCGTTGCATGGACCGCTACCTGTGCGTGTTCAACCGCGATCCGTTCTGGCTCGAATTCGTCGATCGGCCCGGTATCATCGATGTCGCGGAAGCAGCGCTCGGACACGACTGTCATGTGATCGGACAGACGGCGTGGCGATCGCTTCCGGGTTTTCTCGGCGATCGGCTCCATGTGGATTACCTGCCGGTCGCGCGGGCGCCGGACATGCCCCCGGAGCTGCCGCGCGTCCCGATCTTCATCCTGACCGCGCACTTCTATCTGAGTGACGTCACACCCGACCTCGCTCCGACGTGCGTCGTGCCGGCGAGCCATCTCGCCGGACGTGCGCCGCGCGCCGAGGAGTCGGCATGGAACGGGCGCGAAGCGATGCCCGTCCTTGCGCATGCCGGAGAATGTCTGCTCTTTCGCAGCGATCTCTGGCACGCAGGCAGTGCGAATCGACACGCGAATGCCGTACGCTATCTCCTGCAGGTACATTACGGACGCCGCGAGATGGCGCAGCATTTCTCTCCCTGTCTCGACTGGCGCTTCAATCCCGCCGTGATCGCGGCCGCGACGAAGCGCCAGAGACGCCTGCTCGGTGACCATGAACCGGGCGCTTACGATTGAGGACAACACATGCGTGGTGCCCGCCTTTTGATCGCGGTGGCGATCGCCCTCTTCGGGATCGTGTCCTATTACTCGACGACCTCCGAAAATCCCGTCACCGGCGAGAAGCAGCACATCAAGTTAAAGCCCGAGGAAGAGATCGCCCTCGGGCGCAATCTCGCGCCGCAGATGGCGGCTCAAATGGGCGGGCTGTCATCGAGTCCCATGCGCGAAAAAGTGAAAGAGGTGGGCTCGCGCCTGGTCGCACGGTCCTCGGCAGCGAGAACGCCCTACCAATATCAGTTCCATCTGCTCGCCGACCGGCGCACGGTGAACGCGTTCGCACTGCCCGGCGGCCAGATCTTCATCACCGAAGCGCTGATGGGCCTCTTGAAGACCGAAGACGAGCTCGCCGGCGTGCTCGGGCACGAGATCGGACACGTGCTCGGCCGCCACTCGGCTGAACGGCTGGCCAAACAACAGCTCACGCAGAATCTGATCGGGGCCGTCGTCGTGGGCAGCGGGGGCGGTACGACACCGCGCAGATCGCTCAAATGGTCGGGAGTCTCATCAACATGAAATACGGGCGCGAGGACGAGCTCGAATCCGACTCGCTCGGCCTGCGCCTCATGCGCGAAGCCGGTTACGATCCGAAAGCGATGATCGGCGTCATGGAGGCGCTCGAGAAAGCCTCCGGCGGGGGCCGCCAGCCGGAGTTCGCGAGCACGCATCCGAATCCCGGCAACCGCATCCAGAAGATTCGCGAAGAGCTTCAGAAGATGGGTCTGTAGGACACGATGGCGATGGCGGATATCAAGACGGTAGGCGTTTTGACGAGTGGCGGCGACTGCGCCGGTTTGAACGCCGTGATCCGGGCGGTCACGTACCACGCCGTGCAGGTCTACGGCTGGAAAGTGATCGGCATCTACGACGGCACGTCCGGGCTGATCGAGCGGCCTCTGCGCTATCGCGAACTCACGATGCAGACCTTCGACGGTCCTCTGCTGCGCGAAGGCGGCACGTTCCTCGGGACGACCACCAAAGGCGATCCGCTCCATTACCGCATGTCCGACGGCTCCTATCGCGACCTGAGCCCGCAGTTCGCCGAGGGCGCGCGCGAGCTCGGCATCGATGCCCTGATCGTGATCGGCGGCGATGGCTCCATGCGCATCGTGTCCCGGTTGTGCGAACGCGCGGAGGTGGGCATGGTCGGGGTGCCGAAGACCATCGACAACGACGTGCATGGAACGCAGTGGTCGGTGGGATTCGCGACCGCGCTTACCGTGGTGACCGAAGCGCTCGACCGGCTCCAGCCGACGGCCGCGAGCCACCATCGCGTGATGATCCTCGAAGTGATGGGACGCGACGCCGGACACATTGCCTTGAACGGCGGCATTGCGGGCGGCGCCGACATCATTCTCGTGCCGGAGCTCCCCTACTCCATCGCGGGTGTCGCGCGCCGGATCAGGGATCTGCTCGCGCGCGGCCGCACGCATGCGTTGATGGTGGTCGCCGAAGGCGTTAAGACCGAGGAAGGGCACCACGCCTCCGTGACCGATGCGTCAGGCCACTCGCGCTATGGCGGAATCGGCTACTACCTCGCGGAGAAACTCACCGGGACCGGCGCGGAGATGCGCGTGACCGTGCTCGGACACGTCCAGCGCGGCGGCACGCCGTCGGCGCGCGACCGACTGCTCGCGTCTTCATTCGGCGTGCATGCCGTTCAGCTCGTGGCGGAAAAGCGCTTCGGACGCATGGTCGCCTGGCGCGAGAACGGCATCATCGACGTGCCGCTCGCCGAGGTCACCATCGGCTCGCGGTGCCTCGACCCGAACGACCCGCTCATTCGAACCGCGCGCGGGCTGGGCGTCCATCTCGGGGATGAGCGCGCGCGCAAGCGCGACTGACGGAGACTCACGCAACATGGAAGGAGCCGCGATGGTCGTGACGCCGCTGTACACAGCCTTGCTTGCGCTCTGGCTTCTTGTCCTGAGCCTGCGTGTCATACAGCAGCGGCGCGTTGCACACGTGAGCCTCGGCGCGGGCGGCAATGCGAAGCTCGAGCGTGCGATCCGCGGCCAGGCGAACTTCGTCGAATACGTCCCGCTCGCGCTTCTGATGCTGCTGATCCTGGAGCTGGCCCGATCCTCGATCTACCTCCTGCACCTACTCGGGCTGACATTGCTCCTCGGGCGCCTCCTCCACGGCTATGCCTTGGCGTTCAGCGCCCATTTTCGCTTCGGCCGCTCGGCGGGAACCGCGCTCACGTTCGCAGTGCTCGCGATCGAAGCCGTCCTCTGTCTCTACCAGGCCTATCGCGGACATATCGTCTGGTTCGCGACGTAAAAGCGGCGCTCGCCTCACGGCTCGGGCCTCGCCCGTTCTGCTCAAGACCTCGTAGATCTTGATGGATATACTGACTGACGCCCGGAATGTTTCGTTCGCAGGGACCCCGCTGCTACGCAGCCCCCGCTCACTATAGGGCTCTGGCTAAGCAAAGTTTTCCCTCCGTAACCTCCTTTCCTTCGGCGAGCGCCGCATACAGGCACGAAACTTGGTGCCTTTCTGGCGTGAGCGCATGGCTGCCAACTCCATCGAGCAAACGCGGCGCGCGCAAAATTCAGAAGGAGTGCGTCTATGAAAGACACCAGGCTGAACACGGGATTACGCCGGGCGATTCTGCCGCTTGCGTGCGCATCGTTAATCGGCGCGTGCGCGTCATATGACTACGAAAGCCGCAGCATCACCACCGCGCCCGCGCCCGAGACCCCCATCGCGATGTTCGATCGACTCGATACGAATCGGGACGGGTTCCTGAGCCGGGCCGAGCTCGAGCCGCTGGGTATCGTGAGCGCGTCCGCGAAGGTCGAAAGCGCCACGGGCATGTTCGACAGGCTGGACACCAACCGCGACGGGTTCCTGAGTCCCGCCGAAGCGGGCAATCATTTCGCGCCGATCCCGGGCGGCTCGTTCGCCGGGTTCGATATCGATCGCGACGGGTTCCTGAGCCGCTCCGAGGCAATGCCCCACCTGCAATGGCTATACAACCGTCACGCGAGCCCGACTCTCGATGCATACGACACGAACCGCGACGGGTTCCTGAGCCGCGCGGAAGCCGAGCCGCTGATGGCCGTCACGCGCTACTCGGACGGGCGATGGGTCTTGATCGGTCCGGTCGTCGGCGGGTCGTTCGACCGCTGGGACACGGATCGCGACGGTTTCCTGAACCGCCGGGAAGCAGCTTCGCTCGCGCCGGGGATGTTTGACCGGTATGACACCAATCGGGACGGATTTCTGAGCCGCAGCGAAGCCGACCCGCTCTTCGGCCACGCCGTTGGCGCGACGACGGTCCACCATGGCGGCATCGTGGGAGGAACACGCTATTAAGTGCGGGCGGCGTGCAATTCGATCGACACGGACGTGGCGAGAGCCGCGTCCGTTTTTCTGTACGCGCTTCGTACGACAGCGCTCGTTACGCGCGTGGGCCTTGCCCGAAGCCGGAGAGCGCCAAAGTTAAATGGGCCCGGGACCCACACCACATGCACAATGACGCATCTCGCACCAGCAGCGCCGCTATTCCACGCGCGCGCCGCTGTCCTGGACCACCTTCGCCCACTTCTTCGCTTCCACTTTCATGAATTCGAAGAACTGCTCCGGCTTCTCCTGGAACGCCACTTCCTGACCGACGGCAGACAGGCTTTTCTGCATCTCCGCACTCTTCAGGATCTTCAGCATGTCGCCATGGAGCCGCGTTTGAATCTCGCGAGGAAGACCCCGAGGCGCCGCCACGCCGAACCATGCGACCATCTCGTAGCCTTTGACGCCCGCCTCCGCGATCGTCGGCACCGCGGGTAGCTCGGGCGAACGCTTCGCCCCCGTGACGCCGAGCGCGCGAAGCCGTCCCGAATTCACGTGCGGCAGCATCCCCGCAATGCCGGGGAATCCGACCTGCACCTGGCCCGCGAGCAGATCCGCCGTCACGGGTCCGCTGCCGCGATAGGGGATGTGCGTCATGCTGATTCCGGCCATCTTGCAGAACAACGCCCCGGTCAAATGCTGCGTGCTGCCATTGCCGGAGGATGCATAGTTGATCTCGCCGGGACGCGCTTTCGCGAGCGCGATCAATTCCTTCACGTTCTTCGCCGGCATCGACGGATGAACGATCAGCACGTTGGGCGCACTCGTAATCTGGGTGATCGGCGTGAAATCGTTGAGCGAGTCGTAAACGAGCTTCTTGTATAACCCCGCGCTCACGAAATGCGTGTTGCTGATCATGAAGAGCGTGTAGCCGTCCGGCGGCGATTTCGCAGCCGTCTCGGCGCCGATGGTCGATCCGGCGCCCGGCCGATTGTCGATGATGACCTGTTGGCCGAGCGCTTCGGTGAGGCGATTTGCGAGAATGCGGGCCGGAACGTCCGCTGCGCCTCCGGCCGAAAACGGAACGATCAGACGCACCGAACGCGCCGGAAAAGCCTGCGCATGCGCACCGGCGGCGCTCGTGGTCGCGATGGCTGCGCAACAGAGCCGCAGAAGAAGGGTTCTCATGGCGACTGCCTTCGTGTCGATGTTGAGAGAGCGCGGCATGATAGCATCGGCGCGCTCGAGCGCCTGCCCTTCATCGGGAGGCGTCCCGCCCCGGCATGGCGCCCATGAAGCCGCCGCACTTCACGAGCCTTTCAAGCACCGTGATCGCTGAACCTGCCCGAGTGATCGTCAGCGCGTGACGATGCTCCTCATCCGCGATGTAGCGAAATCGTACGGCGGCCCGCGCCGGCGCGAGATCCTGAGCGGCATCGATCTCGCCGTCGAGCGCGGCGCGTTCATCGCGATCATGGGCGAATCCGGTGTCGGCAAGTCGACGCTGCTTAACCTGATCGCGGGACTCGACACGCCCGACGCGGGTTCGATTCTGGTGGATGGCGTCGACATGGCCGGCCTCGATGAACACCACCGCACGCTGCTGCGGCGGGAGCGGATCGGCTTCGTCTTTCAGGCGTTCCATCTGCTCCCGCATCTCACGATCGCGCAGAACGTCCGATTGCCGCTCGATCTCGCCGGCATCGCGCGGCTCGAGGGTGATCGCCGCGCACACGAGATGCTCGAAGCGGTCGGCATCGCTCAACTCGCCGACGACTATCCTCGCGTCGCATCCGGCGGCGAAGCACAGCGCGCGTCGATCGCGCGAGCGCTGGTGCACAAGCCGTCGCTCGTTCTCGCCGACGAGCCGACGGGCAACCTCGATGCGGACAACGCCGCGCAAGTCCTCGCGATCCTCGAACGCGCCGTGAAGCAACACGGCACGACCGCGATACTCGTCACGCACTCGAACGCGGCAGCGCGCATGGCCGATCGCATTTATCGCCTCACCGGCGCGGGACTGAAGGAAGAGATCGCATGAGTCCGCTGTCCGTCCCCGCCCCGATCGTGTATGCCGTTCTCGCCGGAAGTTGGCACGACCAGCCGGCGCGAATCGCGTTATCGGTGCTGGGCATCGCGTTTGGCGTTGCGCTCGGTGTCGCCGTTCACCTCATCAACGCGAGCGCCGCGGGTGAATTCAACCTGGCCGTGCGCGCTCTCGCGGGCGACGCCGACCTGATCGTTCGGGGGCCGCGTTCCGGATTTCCGGATTCGCTGTACGCCCGGATCTCGCGGCTGCCCGAAGTGCGCGCCGCCAGTCCCGCTGTCGAAGTGGAGGCGCAGCTCGCAGGCCGCAGGGAGACGATCCGCGTACTCGGTGTCGATCCGTTCAGGGCCGGCGAAGTGCAGCCGCGGCTCTTCGCCGACAATCGCGATTTCGTGCACGAGCTGCTCACGAGCGATGCCGTTGTGTTGTCGACGGCGGCGGCGGAGGCTCTCGCGCTTGCGCGTGGAGACAGCCTGAGACTCCAGGCAGGCACCGGCATCGTCGAACTGCGTGTTGCGGACGTGCTCGCACCCGGCGCGACGTCGCAACAGCTTGCGCTGATGGACATCGCGGCCGCGCAGTGGCGGCTCGATCACCTGGGCGAGCTTCATCGCATCGATCTGAAGCTCGCGTCCGGAGCGAATATCGAGCGCTTTCGCCAGTCCCTTGCAGCGACGTTGCCCGCGGGCGTGCTCGTGCAGACGCCCGAGGCGGAGGCGGAGCGCACGACGAGCCTTTCACGCGCGTATCGAACGAACATGGACATGCTCGCGCTCGTTGCCCTCTTCACAGGCGCGTTTCTGGTCTTCTCGACTCAGTTTCTGGCGCTGCTGAGACGCCGCACGCAGCTCGCGCTGTTGCGCGTCTTGGGTCTTACGCGCGGACGGATGTTCCGCATCCTGCTCGGCGAAGGCGCGATCATCGGCATCCTCGGCTCCGCAGTGGGGCTCGTGTTGGGCATCGTCCTCGCGCGTTTCGGCATCGAGCGCCTCGGCGGCGATCTCGGAGCAGGGTACTTCCGGTCGATGGCGCCCACGCTCGACCTGGCGGTGGGCGAGTTGCTTTTGCTCTTCATCGTGGGCGTCGCGTTCGCGGTGATCGGTGCGGCCGTCCCGGCGTTCGAAGCCGCGCGCCGGGCGCCCGCTCTCGCGCTCAAAGCCGGCGACGAAGAAGAAGCGCTGCGCAAGCTGCGCGCAATCTGGCCCGGCCTTGCGTTGATGGTCGCGGGCGCGCTGGTGTCGCAGGCGCCGCCTGTGGGCGAGCTGCCGATCGCAGGCTACGTCGCGATCGCGCTCATCCTCATGGGCGCCATCCTCGTCATGCCGCGCGCCGCGGAGATCGTGCTCGCGCGCATCCCGAAGCCGCGCTATGCGCCGGCCGCGCTCGCCGCCGCGCAGCTCGAGGCAACCCCGCGCCAGGTGGGTTTGAGTCTCGCCGCGATTCTCGCGAGCTTCAGTCTCATGGTGTCGATGCTGATCATGGTCGGTTCCTTCCGCGCTTCACTGGAGACGTGGCTCGATCAGATGTTGCCCGCGGACCTCTACGTGCGTGCCGGAAGGAGCGGCGAGACAGGCTTTCTTTCAGAGCGGGAACAAAGCGCGATCACCACGGCTGAAGGCGTGCAGGCGACCGTCTTCGTGCGAAGCCGGAACATCCTGCTGCGGCCGGATCGTCCAGCGATGACCTTACTCGCCCGCCCCCTCCCTTCCGGCGAATCGCACCCGGTATTGCCCTTCGAAGGTCCTGTGATCACGCCGGAAACGAACGCGCCGCCGCCGGTATGGCTCTCCGAAGTGGCGGCCGATCTGCTCCACGTCGCGCGCGGCGGGCGCATCGAGCTGCCGATCGCGGGCGTCACTCACACGTTCACGGTGGCCGGCATCTGGCGTGACTACGCTCGGCAGAACGGCGCGATCGTGATGGAACGTGCGCTGTATACGAAGCTCACGGGCGATTCGCGGGCGAACGAAGGCGCGGTGCATGTGCGGAGCGGCTCGAATTCCGAGGCCGTCGCGAGACAGATCCGTGCCGCGCTGGGCGATGCAGAAGGCGTCGAGATCGCCATGACGCGCGAGTTGAAGGTGCTATCGCTCTCGATCTTCGATCGCACGTTCGAGATCACGTATGCGCTCGAAGCCGCGGCCGTGCTGATCGGCATCTTCGGCGTGAGCGCGAGCTTCAGTGCGCAGGCACTCGCGCGGCGGCGCGAGTTCGGCGTGCTGAGGCACCTTGGCATGACACGCCGCGAGGTGACGACCATGCTCGGAATCGAAGGCCTGATCGTCGGCGGACTCGGCGTCGTCGCGGGCCTCGTCCTCGGCTGGCTGATCAGCCTGGTGCTCATACACGTCATCAACCGGCAGTCGTTTCACTGGAGTATGGACATGGACCTGCCATGGGCCGCGCTCGGTGTGCTCGCATCCGTGCTCGTGACGGTCGCGGGTGCGACGGCGATCGTCTCGGGCCGCCAGGCGACAAGCGATGCGGTGACGCGCGCGGTGCGGGAAGACTGGTGACTGCGATGCGTGAGAAGGCAGGTGAGAGGCGCGAGGCGTGCGGGCGCCGGCGACTCCTTCAGTTGCTCGGCCTGGGGCTGCTTGGCGCGTCGGCGCCCCGAGCCCGCAGCCAGACACGCGGCGCTATCGCGCCTTCAAACGCGCCCCCATCGGCTCCCGGTCCGCAGCCGCCTCCCGCTTACCACCTCCCGAGCTTCTCGCCCGTCGTGCCCGGTTATCGCATCCGTTTTCCGCACGACGAAGGCAGCCATCCGCAGTTTCGCACCGAGTGGTGGTACATCACGGGCTGGCTTCAGACGACGCGCGCCGCTGCGAACCGTCCGTCGCAACCCATCGGTTTCCAAATCACCTTCTTCCGTGCGCGGCTCGAGGTCGACGAGCGCAATCCGAGCGTATTCGCCCCGCGCCAGATCATCATCGCGCACGCCGCACTGAGCGAGGCCGGCCGCGGACGCCTGCTGCACGACCAGAAGGTCGCACGCACGGCGTTCGCACTATCGGGCGCGGATGAAGGACGCACACGCGTATGGATCGACGACTGGTCGCTCGCAGAGGAAGGCGGGACGTATCGGGCGGCGATCCCGGCGCGGGACTTCACGCTCTCGCTCGAATTCACACAGACACAACCGCCGCTTCTTCAGGGCGACGAAGGTTTCAGCCGCAAAGGCCCGCGCCCGGAATCGGCGAGTTACTACTACAGCTTTCCGCACCTGCGGGTGCTCGGCACGATGGCGGAACAGAGCGGCCGAACGTCCGTGTCGGGCAGCGCATGGTTCGACCACGAATGGTCTTCGAGCTACGTGGACGAGCGGGCCTCGGGATGGGACTGGATCGGCATCAATCTCGACGACGGCGGCGCGCTGATGGCCTTTCGCATGCGCGACGCGCAAGGGGCGACGTTCTGGGCGGGCGGCACGCACCGCACGGCGCGCGGCACGCGCCGCGCGTTCTCGGAGCGCGAGGTTCAATTCGTGCCGCTGCGCTGGTGGCGCTCGCCGCGGACCGGCGTGCGCTATCCGGTTGCGTGGCGCATCGAGCTTCCCCAGTGGAGCCTGACGATCGAACCCGTCATGGACGACCAGGAAAACGACACGCGCCTTTCCATCGGGACGATCTACTGGGAAGGTGCGGTGTTCGCCCGCGCCAACGAGAAGATCGTCGGCCGCGGCTATCTGGAACTCGCGGGCTATTGGCAGAAGCTGCGCGTGTGAGAAGCTCGGGATCCCGGATGTGTGGGCCGTGCACCCCTGCCCCCGGAAGACTCTGTCCGGGAGCAGGGACGACGTACCGTGTCGTCATTCCGTTGCGAGAACGGAATCCAGGCGCCTTTAGCTCATGCGGCAGCAGCAAGCGCCTTCTCGAACACGATCCGGCCGCGCTGCGCGTCTATTTTGACGACGTCCTTCGGCGCGAACCGCCCTTCGAGGATTGCCTTCGCCAGCGGGTTCTCGATCTGAGACTGGATGGCGCGCTTCAACGGCCGCGCCCCGTAGATAGGATCGAATCCCACCGAGGCGATCTCCTTCAACGCCGCGTCGGACACTTCGAGCTTCATCTCCATCGCGGCGAGCCGCTTCTCCAGGAACTGGAGCTGAATGCGCGCGATCTCCTTGATGTGCTTCTCGTCGAGCGCGTGGAACACCACGATCTCGTCGATGCGGTTGATGAACTCGGGCCTGAAATGCGTCTTCACCTCCGCCATCACCGCGAGCTTGATGACCAGGTAGTCGTCGCCCGCCATCGTCTGGATCATCTGCGAGCCGAGGTTCGACGTCATCACGATCACGGTGTTCTTGAAGTCGACCGTGCGACCCTGCCCGTCCGTCATGCGCCCGTCGTCGAGCACCTGGAGCAGCACGTTAAAGACGTCCGGATGCGCCTTCTCGATCTCGTCGAGAAGGATCACCGAGTACCGGCTTGCGGCGCACCGCCTCCGTGAGATAGCCGCCTTCTTTGTACCCGACATATCCCGGTGGCGCGCCGATCAGGCGGGCGACCGAATGCTTCTCCATGAACTCGGACATGTCGATGCGGATCAGGTGCTCTTCCGAATCGAACAGGAACTCCGCGAGCGCCTTGCAAAGCTCCGTCTTGCCGACGCCCGTCGGCCCGAGGAACAGGAACGAGCCATACGGACGCTTGGGGTCTCCCAGGCCCGCGCGCTGGCGGCGAATCGCATCCGAGACGAGCCGCACCGCTTCATCCTGCCCAATCACGCGCCGATGCATGCGATCTTCCATGAGGAGCAGCTTCTCACGCTCGCCCTGCATCATCTTGGAAACGGGAATGCCGGTCGCACGCGACACCACCTCGGCGATCTCTTCCGCGCCGACCTGCGTGCGCAGGAGCCGCGGCTTCGTCTGCGCTTCGCTGCCCTTCTCCGCCTGCTTCATCTGCGCTTCGAGCTGCGGGAGCTTGCCGTACTGGAGCTCGGCCACCTTGTCGAGCTTGCCTTCGCGCTGCAGGCGCGTGATCTCGAGCTTTGTACGCTCGATCTCTTCCTTGATGTGCGCGGCTCCCTGCACCTGCGCTTTCTCGGCTTTCCAGATCTCGTCGAGCTCGGAATACTCGCGTTCGAGGTTCGCGATCTCGGCTTCGATCAACGCGAGGCGCTTGCGCGAGGCTTCGTCCATCTCCTTCTTCACCGCTTCGCGCTCGATCTTCAACTGAATCAGTCTGCGGTCGAGCCGGTCCATCGCCTCGGGCTTCGAGTCGATCTCCATCTTGATGCGCGCCGCGGCCTCGTCGATCAGGTCGATCGCCTTGTCCGGCAGGAAGCGGTCGGTGATGTAGCGGTGCGAGAGCTCGGCTGCCGCAACGATCGCCGGATCGGTGATTTCGACGCCGTGGTGCAGCTCGTAGCGTTCCTGCAAGCCGCGCAGGATGGCGATGGTGGCTTCGACAGAGGGCTCTTCCACGAGCACCTTCTGGAAGCGGCGCTCGAGCGCGGCGTCCTTCTCGATGTATTTGCGATATTCGTCGAGCGTGGTCGCGCCGACGCAGTGTAGCTCGCCGCGCGCGAGCGCCGGCTTCAGCATGTTGCCGGCATCGATCGCGCCTTCGGCTTTGCCCGCGCCCACCATCGTGTGAAGTTCGTCGATGAAGACGATGATGCGCCCTTCTTCCTGGGCGATCTCCTTCAGCACCGCTTTGAGACGCTCTTCGAACTCGCCCCGGTATTTCGCGCCCGCGAGCAGCGCAGCCATGTCGAGCGACAGAACGCGCTTGCCTTTCAACGTCTCGGGGACCTCGCCATTCACGATGCGCTGGGCGAGACCTTCCACGATGGCGGTCTTGCCGACGCCGGGCTCGCCGATGAGCACGGGATTGTTCTTCGTGCGACGCTGGAGTATCTGGATCACGCGCCGGACTTCCTCGTCGCGGCCGATCACGGGATCGAGCTTGCCGGCCCGCGCGCGCTCGGTAAGATCCAGCGTGTATTTTTTTAGCGCTTCGCGCGCGCCTTCGGCCTCCTGGTTCTGGACGCTTTCGCCGCCGCGCACGGTGTCGATCGCTTGCTCGAGCGCCTGCTTGTTCGCTCCCGCCTGCTTCAGCAGCCGGCCCGTCTCGCCTTTATCCTGTGCGGCCGCGAGCAGGAAGAGCTCGGAAGGAATGAACTGGTCTCCGCGTTTCTGTGCTTCCTTGTCGGTCAGATTGAGCAGGTTCGCGAGCTCGCGCGAGACGTTGACTTCGCCTCCGGTGCCCTCCACTTTGGGGAGGCGGTCGATCGCGGATTTCAGCGCGCTGCGCAGCGCGCCGACGTTCACGCCGGCCCGTGAAAGGATCGAGGCCGTGCTCCCGTCCTGCTGGTTGAGCAGCGCGTACAGGAGATGCTGCGGCTCGATGTAGGGATTATCGTTGCCGACGGCGAGGCTCTGCGCATCCGCGAAGGCCTGCTGGAACCGGGTCGTGAACTTGTCGAAACGCATGGGCAGACTCGTGTAAAGGTGAATCCTGTGGAGCGTAGATCGGGACTGAAGGCGTGTTTTCAAGTCCCTCGGCTGCGTAGGGTTTTCGGTTCCGCTTACGCGCCCCGGCCCTCGCGGCACCTTCGCTAGAATGCGCCCTCGCCTTCGAGAAGGGAACGCTCGTGGAGCTTGCCGCCGAGATCGACCGCACTGTGTCAGCCGCGCTCGCCGAGGACATCGGCGAAGGCGATTGGACCGCACGGCTGACGCCTGCGGGCAGCACCGCGCGCGCCGCCATCGTGTGCCGCGTGGAGGCAACGCTCTGCGGCCAGCCGTGGGTCGACGCGTGCTTCCGCAAGCTTGATCCCGCCGTGCGAATCCGCTGGCTCGTGCAGGAAGGCGCCGCCGTGTCGTCCGGAACCCGCGTCTGCGAGCTCGCCGGCAGCACGCGCGCGCTACTCACGGGCGAACGCACAGCGCTCAACTTCCTGCAGACGCTATCCGCGGTCGCGACGATGACGCGCCGCTACGTCGCCGCCGTGGAAGGCACGCGGGCCGCGATCGTCGACACGCGCAAGACGCTCCCCGGACTGCGCTTCGCCCAGAAGTACGCCGTGCGCTGCGGCGGCGGCATGAACCACCGGCTCGGTCTCTACGACGGCATGCTGATCAAGGAAAACCATATCGCCGCGGCGGGGGGTGTGAAGGCCGCGCTCGAAGCCGCGGCCCGGATTGCGCCGGCGGACGTGTGGATACAGATCGAGGTGGAGACGTTCGAGCAGCTCGAAGAAGCGCTCGGCGCGAACGCGAAGATGATCCTGCTCGACAACATGTCGCCAGCGCAGATGCGCGAGGCGGTGCGCCGTACCGGCGGCCGTGCTCAGCTCGAAGCGTCAGGCGGGATCACGCTCGAGACAGTGCGGGCGATTGCGGAAACCGGCGTCGATCGCATTTCCATCGGCAGTCTGACGAAAGACATAAAGGCAGTGGATCTGTCGATGCGTTTCGAGGGCTGAGGTACCGCGCCACGGTCAAAGCGCGGCTAGTGCTATCCCGCAACCTTCGGTCAATTTGGAATCGTCATTCCGGACCGCACGCTCGTCACCCCGGACCAGCGAAGCGCGATCCGGGGGCGGGATGATCCGGAGTCCGCAGCCGGCTATAGCCTGGATCCCGGCCTGGCGAGGCCGTGTGAGAACTCGGAAATGCGTCAAGGCGGTCGGGGGCGCTCGTGGATGTGAGTGACTCACGTAGCCGGAGTGAGTCGTGGCACCGGGCGTTTCATGCATGTGTAGCGGCCCATGCGGTATCGAGCCACAGCTGTTCGATCAACCGCTCGATTCCCAGCACGTTGGCCGCCCGTTTGAGGTTATAGGTGAGCACCGCCAAGGCCATTTCGCCTTTGACTTTCGGCAGCGTGCGCAGGGCGAATGCACCATTGAGCATCGCTTTGAGATTGCCAAAGGGGTGTTCGGCGCTCGAGCCTCGGATGCGCATCAGATCGGGGCGCTGCTGGGCACGTGCATGAGCCCGTTCCGCAGCATCGGCAAACCAGGAGCGTGCGATGCTGCGGGATCCCCCGTGCGTGCACTGCGCCTTCAACGCGCACTGCGCACACGCGCGCGTGGTGTAGTAGTCGGTCTGAAGGCCATGGGAACGTTTGTAGCGCTTGAGCAACTGGCTCGCGGGGCAGCGATAGGTGTCGCTCGCCCGATCGTAGGTAAACAGCGTCTTCGGGAAACACCCGGGAGCCTTGCTGTGCGTGGGCTGCGGCATGGGCATCACTGGCGTAATGCCCTGTTCCTCGCACCCCTGGGCCTGCCGCCCATTCATGTAGCCGGTGTCGGCCACCGCTGTGAGCGCCTGGGCTTGCAGCGCTTCGCGCGCCTGCCGCGCCATCGGTTCGAAGCTCGCGTGATCGTTGCGCTGGGTCGTTACCTCATGTGCCACGATGAACTTGTGCTGCGCATCCACCGCCTGCTGCACGTTGTAGCCGGCGAGCGCCTCGCCCCCCTTGCCGATCAGCAGCACGCAGTCCGGATCGGTGAGTCCCACGCGCGGCGTGCTGTCCGCCGCAGCGCCCTCAGCGCGTGCGTCCAGCTGCGCCTGCGCCTGTTTGAGCGTGTCCTCGCGCTCTTTGAGCTTCTCCAGCGCCGCTTCAATGTCCGCGGCCGTGACCGGCGCCTCGGCTTCATCTTGCCGGTCGGCTTGCTCCAGCTCCTGCAGATACTCCGCGATACGCTTCTCGATGCGCGCGCGCTCTCGTGCCAGCTGCTCGGCATCCACCACGCTGCGCTTCGCAGCGCAGGCCTTGAACTTCGAGCCGTCGATCGCCACCACCGGCTCATCCCCGCCCACCAGCTTCGCCTGCCGCAAAAACCCCACGAACTGCCAACACGCAGCCCGGAACGGCGCAGCGTTGACGCGGCGGAACTCCGCAATGGTCTTGTGATCGGGCGCCAGCTGACCCACCAGCCACATCACCTCCACATTGCGCCGGCATTCGGCTTCCAGCTTGCGCGAGGAGCGAACGCGATTCCAATAACCATACAAATACAGCCGCAGCAAATCGTCCGGAGCGTAACTCGGGCGTCCGGTATCGGCCGCCACGCTGTGGGCAAAGCCGGCTGCGCGCACGTCCAGCCCGGACACATACGCATCGATCACCCGTGCCACGCTGTCGCGGGCGACGTAATCTTCCACCGCCGCGGGCAGCAGCGCCGTTTGCGTGCGGGGTATGCCTCGCTTATGCTGACTCACGTGTGTTTGTCTCACCGTTCTCGCACATACCCCACTCAACGTACCACGCGCGCAGTAGATGACAACCGCGCAGAGTTTTTACACAGTCTCCTGGCGCCGGGATGACGAATACGACCAACTTGGCACGAAGTGCGCTAAGTCTGCCGCAAGTGTTCCTTCATCACCCGCTCGATCTCCGAGAGCTCCGCGTCGACGGTCTCGGGCTTTACGCACTGCGCGATCGCGGTATCCGGGTCTTTCAAGCCATGCCCGGTCAGCGTGCACACGATCGTGCTGCCTTCGCGGATCCGTCCGCGTTCGATGTCCTGCAAGAGACCCGCAAGCGCAATCGCCGACGCCGGCTCGCAGAAAATCCCTTCTTTCTCGGCGAGCAGCTTCTGCACGCGCAGCATCTCTTCGTCGGTGCATTCGGCGAACCAGCCGCCGGACTCGCGCTGCGCGTTGAGCGCCAGATCCCAGGATGCCGGGTTGCCGATGCGAATCGCCGTCGCGACGGTTTCCGGATTCTCGACCGGCCTTCCGCGCACGATGGGCGCCGCGCCTGAAGCCTGATAGCCGAGCATCACGGGGCGGCGGGTCGCGATCTTCTCGCGGTGGAACGGGCACTTGCCTTTGCAATAGGCGCAGGCACTCGTCTCAAGGCATACCGCTTCGCTGTAGCCCGCCCAGTGCGCGCCGATGTTTCCGGCGTTGCCAACGGGAAGCGCATGATAGTCCGGCGCATCGCCGAGCGCTTCCACGATCTCGAACGCGATCGTCTTCTGCCCCTGGGGCCGGAACGGGTTGATCGAGTTCACCAGTGCGACACCCATGCTCTCGGCTGCAAGCTGGACGAGGCGCATGCCGTCATCGAAATTGCCGCGGATCTGGATCACGACGGAGCCGTGCATCATCGCCTGCGAGAGTTTCCCGAGCGCGATCTTGCCTTCCGGTATCAGCACGAAGCACGCGATGTTTGCCCGTGCGGCGTAGGCGGCGGCCGAAGCGGATGTGTTGCCGGTCGACGCGCAGATGATCGCCCGCGCGCCGCCTTCCACGGCCTTGGTGACGGCCATCGTCATGCCGCGGTCCTTGAACGAGCCCGTCGGATTGAGCCCGTCGAACTTGGCGAGGATGCGCACGTTCGCGCCCACGAGCCGCGGCACGTTCGCGAGCTCGATGAGCGGCGTGTTGCCCTCGGTGAGCGAAACCACGGGCGTGCTCGCGTCCACCGGAAGGCGGTCGCGATAGCGCTCGATCAGTCCTTTGTAGCAGACTCACGCGAGCTGCTCCAGCCGGATGCGCGTGACCTTGCCCGCGACCACCGGAAGCGCTTCGATCTTCGCGAGCGCCGCATCGACATTCTTCTCCACCGTGAGATGCGTGAGCATCACGATGTTGACCTGGTCCTCGCCCTCGTGCGGCTCCTTCTGCACCATCGCGTCGATCGAGATGCTCGAATCGGCGAGGATGCGGGTGATGTCGGCGAGCACACCGGGCTTGTCGAACACGCGCATGCGGAGGTAGTACGACGTTTCGACTTCGCTCATCGGCAGGATCGGAGTGCTCGAAAGCTGGTCGGGCTGGAACGCGAGATGCGGAACGCGATGCTCGGGGTCGGACGTGAGCATGCGGGCGACGTCGACGATGTCCGCGACCACCGCGGACGCGGTCGGCTCGGCGCCCGCACCGGCCCCGTAGTACATCGTCTGTCCCACCGCGTCGCCCTTCACGAGGATGGCGTTCATCACGCCTTCGACGTTCGCGATCAGCCGGCGCGACGGGATGAGCGTCGGATGCACCCGCAGCTCGAAGCCCCGCGCCTTGCGCTTGGCGATGCCGAGCAACTTGATCCGGTACCCAGCTCCTCGGCATAGCGGATATCCTGGCGCGTCAACTTCGAGATGCCTTCCACGTAGGCGGCCGCGAACTGCATCGGTATGCCGAAGCCGATCGCCGCCATGATCGAGAGCTTGTGCGCGGCATCGACGCCTTCGATGTCGAACGTCGGGTCCGCTTCGGCATAGCCCAGACGCTGCGCTTCGGCGAGCACGTCCTCGAAACTCGCGCCCTTCTCGCGCATCTCGGAGAGGATGAAGTTGCTCGTGCCGTTGATGATGCCGACGATCCATTCGATGCGGTTGGCGGTGAGTCCTTCGCGCAGCGATTTGATGATGGGGATCCCGCCGCCGACCGCGCCTTCGAACGCCACCATCACGTCGCGTTTGCGGGCCGCCGCGAAGATCTCGTTGCCGTGCTGTGCGAGAAGCGCCTTGTTCGCGGTGACGACGTGTTTGCCGTTCTCGATCGCCTGAAGCATCAGCTCGCGCGCGGCGCCCGTGCCGCCGATCAGCTCGACGACGATGTCGATTTCGGGATGGTTCACGACCTCGCGTGCCTCTGCCGTGATGATCGCGCGCTCGCCGACAATCGAGCGTGCGCGCTGGAGATCCTTGTCCGCGACCATCTTCATCGTGATCGCGGTGCCCGCGCGCCGGGAGATTTCCTCCTGGTTGCGGCGCAGGACCTCGAAGGTCCCGCCTCCGACGGTGCCGATGCCCAGCAATCCGACGCTGATCGGCTTCAGCGGTGTGCGCTGCGTGCTCATGAAATGAGAACCTCCCGGAAGATGTTCAGCTTGCGTCCAGACGAGACCGCGTGCGCCTCACGCGAGACCGTCCTTGCGGAGCATGTCTCGGATGCCCCGGACCGCCTGACGGGTGCGTGCTTCATTCTCTATCAGCGCGAAGCGGACGTGGTCGTCGCCGTAGTGGCCGAAGCCCGTCCCCGGCGCAACCGCGACCTTCGCCTCGACGAGGAGCTTCTTCGAGAACTCGAGCGAGCCCATGGCTTTGTACGGCTCGGGAATCGGCGCCCAGATATACATGGTCGCCTTCGGCACGGGCACTTTCCATCCCGCGGCGATCAACCCTGCTGCGAGCACGTCGCGCCGGCTTTCGTAACAGCGGCGCACCTGCTCGACGCACTCCTGCGGACCTTCGAGCGCGATGATCGACGCCACCTGGATCGGCGTGAACGTGCCGTAGTCGTGATAGCTCTTCATGCGGGCGAGCGCGGTCACGAGCTCGCGATTTCCGACCATGAAGCCCACCCGCCACCCGGCCATGTTGTAGCTCTTCGACAT
The DNA here is from genome assembly GCA_963808765.1 of uncultured beta proteobacterium. Lineage (GTDB taxonomy): Bacteria > Pseudomonadota > Gammaproteobacteria > Burkholderiales > SG8-41 > JAQGMV01. Next base: position 5,081 of record CAWEHH010000028.1, on the reverse strand, counting down.
CGTGAAGAATTCGACTGCGACTTCACGCGCGCCGGGCACCTGCAGGATGGACGGAGCCTTGTAGCCGTCGAAAACGATGTCCGCATAGGCGAGATCGTGCACGACGTAAATGTTGTGCTCCCGCGCGATCCCCACCAGACGTTCGAAGAACGCGAGGTCGACGCATTGCGTCGTCGGATTGCTCGGGAAGTTCACGATCAGCATCTTCGGCTTCGGGTACGTGTCACGGATCGCCGTCCCGAGCGCTTCGAAGAAGTCGACGCCGCCATGCATCGGCACATGGTGGATGTCGGCGCCGGCGATCACCGGCCCGTAGATGTGGATCGGATAGCTCGGGTTCGGCACGAGCACGATGTCGCCCGCGGTCGAGCGTCGCGAGCGCGAGATGGGCGATGCCTTCCTTCGAACCGATGGTGACGATCGCCTCGGTGTCGGGATCGAGCTCGACGTCGAAGCGCGTCCTGTACCAATTGCAGATCGCCTTCCGCAACCGCGGAATGCCTTTGGACACCGAGTAGCCGTGCGTGTCTGGCCGGCGCACCGTTTCGATCAGCTTCTCGACGATGTGGCTCGGCGTCGGCCCGTCCGGATTGCCCATGCTGAAGTCGATCACGTCCTCGCCGTGGCGGCGGGCCGTCAACTTCAGTTCGCCGGTCACGTTGAAGACGTACGGCGGGAGGCGCTTGATGCGGGGAAACTCTTCCATGCTGGTGTGAGCGCCTGTGGAGGGGCGAAGCTCGCCCGAACGAAAAGCGTATAATTTTATCGAAGCGAGTTAATCACGGCAAATCAGCAGCTTATGAAATACGAGGTGCTCAAGGCGGCTAACCAGAACCAGATCACCGGATACGGCGACGGCTACGTCTCGATCAACGCGCAACGCCATACCTCTTCGGTGATCGTGATGCCCGATCGCGCGGTCGTGGGGTGGGACGTCCGCGATTTCGGCGCGCTCCAGGCGTCGCATTTAGAGGCGCTGCTCGATTTCAAACCGCAGATCGTGCTCCTCGGCACCGGCGAACGCCAGCAGTTTCCCCGGCCGGAACTGATGCGCGTCCTCGCCGATGCGCGCGTCGGCTTCGAGGTAATGGACACCCGCGCCGCGTGCCGCACCTACAACATCCTGATGAGCGAAGGCCGCGAGGTGTTGGCGGCGCTATTCGTCTAGAACCACCCTTTTTGGTGAGCGGGAAGGGGTGGTTCTAAATAGTCAGTCCGCCACTCACCTCGATGACCGCGCCGTTGATGTAGCTCGCCTCGTCCGACGCAAGGAACGCGAACGTATTGGCGATTTCCTCCGGCTTGCCAAGACGGCCCATCGGCACCTTCTCCTCGAGCGCCTGAAGCACGCGATCGGGTATCGAGCCGAGAATAGTGGTTGCGATGAACCCCGGACACACCGCATTCGCGCGTATGCCTTTGCGCCCCAGCTCGCGTGCCCATGTCTTCACCATGCCGATCACGCCGAACTTGCTCGCGGCGTAATTGGTCTGGCCGAAATTGCCGTAGAGACCGACGATCGACGAGGCGTTCAGGATGACGCCCGACTGCTGTGCCAGCATGGTGTTCACGACCGCTTTCGTGCAGTTGTACACGCCCTTCAGATTGATCTCGATCACGCTGTCGAACTGATCCTCGGACATGTTCTTCAACTGGGCATCCATGACGATGCCGGCGTTGTTCACGAGACAATCGACGCGGCCCCAGCGGGCGAGCGTGGCGTCGACCATTTGTTCCAGCGATTGCATGTCCCGCACGTCGGCCGCGAAGCCAAAAGCCTCGCCCCGCGCCTCCTTGCACAACATGAGCGTCTCTTCGATCCACTCGGGCTTCAGGTCGCAGGCGACGACTTTCGCCCCTTCCCGCACGAACTTGACCGCCGTCGCCTGGCCGATGCCACGCCCTGCGCCGGTGATGATCGCAACCTTGTCCTGGAGTCGCATTTGATCCCCGTTCCCTTGAAAAGCGGTGCACAAATGTAGCGGAGTTTCCCGCGTTGCACAACGCATGCCCGGTTGACCGTGCTGCGCAAGATTTGGCTGAAACCGGCAGTTCGCCGCTACATGTTGGGGATGAAGAGGCGATCGAGGAATTATGCCGCGGCGCAGTCTACCGCGCAGCAATGTTTCAGGCGCCCGGACGGCGCCGCGCAGCAAAAAAAGACTGGAGAAGCGCGGCCGTCTCGGCGCCGAGCACATTCCCCCGGGCGGTGGCGTGATGGTTGAGCCGCGGCTCGGCGAAAAGATCGATCACACTGCCGCACGCGCCGGTCTTCGGGTCCGCCGCCCCGAAAATCACTTGCGATATACGCGCATGGAGGATCGCCCCGACGCACATCGCGCAAGGCTCCAGGGTCACGTACAGCACGCACCCGCCCAGACGGTAGTTGCCTGCGTGCTGCGCAGCATCCCGCAGTGCACCCACCTCGGCGTGCGCGGTAGGGTCGCGGCTCGAAATCGGCCGGTTGTAGCCCGACCGATCACCTCCGCTCCGCGCACGACGACTGCGCCGACGGGAACCTCTCCTTCCGCCGCGGCCCGCGCGGCGAGCGCCAGCGCTTCACGCATGAAGTCCTCGTCGGTAGGCGCGGACATCGGGGTGTTCATGCGGCGAATGGATGCGATTGACGGGCGCACTCATCGACGGACAGGTGCTCACGCCGAATCATCGCGACCGCCCCCAAGAACTGCGCACTGCTCATTCGCCGGCGGCAGGGGAATCGCCGGGCTCGCCGCGGTTTCCGTTCGCGAGGTGCGCATCGATGCGCGCGGTCGCGAGCGCATGCGCACGGGCCGCCTCCTCGATCGTGCGGAGTGCGGAGAGCGTCTCCCGCAACTGCGCTTCCAACGCTTCACAGCGGCGCCATGCCTGAGCGATGGCGCGCTCCTGCTCCCCGGCGATACGCTTCGCGTCTTCGAGGATCTCGCTTTCCTTCAAGCGAAATTGCTCATCGGCCTCTCTGCGTGTTCGCTCTCTCTGGCGGCATGGGCTTCCGCATGGCTGCGCGCGTCACGTTCCTCGCGGAGTTGCCGCTCCATCTCGCTGTGCGCCTGTTCCTCCGCGGCGGCATGCGCTTCGGCACGGCCACGTAAATCACGTTCTTCGCGAACCTGCCGCTCCGCGTCGCTGCGCGCCTGTTCCTCCGCGGTGGCGTGTGCCTCGGCGCTTTCACGAGCCTCACGCTCGGCACGAAGCTGCTGCTCGACATCGGTACGTGTCCGCGTTTCCGAATCGGCACGCGCCTCCGCACTCTCGCGCGCTTCGTGCTCGGCGCGAACCTGATGCTCGACATCCGTGCGTGTCCGTGCTTCCGCGGCGGCATGCGCTTCCGCGCTTTCGCGAGCTTCACGTTCAGCCCGAAACTTGAGCTCTGTTTCGCTGCGCGCGCGTTCTTCCGCGGCCACCCGTGCTTCCGCCGACTCGCGGCGCTTGCGTGCCTCGCCGAGCTGCGACTCCAGTTCGAGCCGCGCCGATACGTGCTGCGCGAGGAGGCGATCGAGCGTCTCGTAGTCGCTCTGAAGCGCCGCGAGACGCGCGCCATATTCATCGCAGCGCGCAAGCAGATCTGCATGGGCCCGGGCCTGCTCGGACGCGGCCGTTTTTAACTCTTCGATCGTGTCGCGCGTATGTACGTGCGCCTGTCTCTCCATTCGACTCGCGTCGCGGCCCGCTCGCGCTCGCGCCGTTCATTCGCAAGCTGCGCCTCGATATCCGCGTATGCAACGGCCCGCTGGTAGGCGCTCTGCTGCTCCCGTTCCAGCGTGGCCTCCAGTTCTTCGATGTGAACAGTGGCCTCGTGCCGGGCGGCATGGGCTTCCCGCCGTTCACTTTCGATCCGTGAATCCAGTTCGGCGCGCGCCAGCGCATGTTCGTAGGCATTTTGCCGTTCGCGTTCCAGCGCCTCTTCCAGCTCTCCCACCCTGGAGACGAGCGCTTCCTGTGCTGCCAGCCCCGCCCGCTGCTCGTGCGCAAGCCGCTCCGCAAAGCCCGACTGAGTCATTGCATGCGCTGCGATCTCTTCTCTGGCGGCGACGGCTTGGCCGTACTTCCAGGAGTGCCTGTTCGAGACGTTCGCGTTGGCTTGTCTCGTTCGCAAGCGCATCTCCCGCGGCAGCGGCATCGGCTCGTGCTTCCACCAGCGCCTGACCGAGACGTTCGCGTTCCCGCCCATCGCTCGCCAACGCGTCTCTCGCGGCAGCGGCATCGGCTCGTGCTTCCACCAGCGCCTGGCCGAGACGTTCGCGTTCCCGCCCATCGCTCGCCAACGCGTCTCTCGCGGCGACGGCATCGGCCTGTGCCTTCACCAGCGCCTGATCGAGGCGTTCGCGTTCGCGCGTTGCGGTCGCAAGCTCTTGCTTCGCTTCCCGCATTTCGACGCGGGTCTGTGCAAGCTCTTGTTCGAGACTGTCGCGGGTGTCGGCCCGTCCGGCGTCGTGTTCTTTCGCCGCACGCATATCGGCTGCCGCTGCCTCGAGCCGCTCTTCGAGCGCTGATCGCGTCCGTGTGTGTTCTTCCGCCTGCTCCTGGAAAGTCCGGAGCTCTGCTCCAACGCGGCGAGGCGCGCCTCGAGCCGCGCGCGCGCCTCGGCCTGCCCGGCGCTCGCTTCTTCGGCCGAGCGTGTCTGTGCCCGAGCCCGGGCGAGCTCGGCCTCCAGCCGCGATTGCGTGCGCACGTGCGCAGTGCCCGCTGCCTGCGCGGCGACACCGTCGTCCGGTGCCCGAGCGATCTCGCGCTCCAGTTCCAGCGCGCCCGTTTCCGCCCCTCCAGATTTCTTCCCGCGCGGCGTGCGTCTGCGCTCTGCGCATATTTCTCCCGCAATCTGTCGCGTCAGGCGCTTATACATCTCGCCATACCCGCTCAGCGCTGCCCTCGCCTGCTCGAGCTCTGGCGTTGGCATTGCGCAGCGCCGAATCGAGGTCGCCGCACGCGGCGCGCTTGCGCTTCAAGCAGCGGTGCGGCACTCCGCGTCCAGGCTGGCTTCGAGCGACTGCACTCGAGATTGAAGCTCGCGCGCATAGGCCTGCTCGTCCGCGGCGAGCGGTTCTTCCGCTGGGTCCAGATCGAACGCGGTGTCGCACGCC
>CAWEHH010000027.1:0-155864 GCA_963808765.1 uncultured beta proteobacterium | reverse complement strand
CGCAACCGCGCTGAAGCAAGTCAACGCAACGCCGATCATCAACGCGATAAACCGGGCCGACGCGCACCGTAGCCACGTCGATCGTTCGGTCATTCGAGATCCTCGTCAGGAGGCGTCCACTGCCGATCGGCGTCGAGTTCGGCGCTGGTGATCATGTCGGCAGTGACTTCGACGCTCTCGCACGCGGGCGTGTATCGAGACCCCGACACCAGGATGTCGTAGTGACCCTTCGCTACTCTGACTCTCGCAATCCCGTTCTCGTCGGTCAGCGCCCGGTAAGGATGCATGACCACGCACGCGCCCGTGATCGGCGTCCGCTTCTCCCTGTCGATCGCTGTGACTGTGACTTCGCAATCGGGAGCGCTGACTACGCGAACGCTCAGCGGGAACGAGCCGGGTGCATGCGGCACCTCCGCATCCCAGCCGCCCAGCTTTGCCTCCCATTCATGGCATCCGGGCTCGAGCGGAGCTCGGACTTCGACCTCTGCAACATAGAGCGCCTCCGTACCCGGCCAGACAGCGTGGCCGAGCTTCACGGTGCAAGTGGGAGAACCTTCGTGATCGAAGATGCTCAACTCCCGCCCTCCCAGGTCGCAGCCATCCGAGCACTTGCCGCCGACCGCAAACTTGAAACCATCGCCCGCCACAATCGCCGATGGCACATCCCAGACGGTGAGCTGCACCGCATGCAACTCGACCGGCGCAACTTCGACTTCGTGGTCACGCAAACCATTCTTCATACTGACCGAATCTTCCCTCACCCTCGATCCCTCCCCCGAAGGGCGAGGGAAGACAAGCCCTTCTCCCCGGGAGAAGGGTTGGGATGAGGGCGAAAACCGGAATGCCGGGGAAAGCGTCACGGGAGTCTCTACGCCTTCTGCCGCGCGATCTCGCTGCCGGCGATGTAGCCATGGACGAGCGCCCTGCCCAGCCCATGCTGGTTGCCGCCGCCGCTCGCCTCTCCTCCGCTGAAGAGGCCGGGGATCACCTCGCCTTGCGTGTCGAGGACCTGGCCCTTGCCGTTGATCCGGAGGCCCCCATAGGAGTCGTGCCAGACCGGGCAGATCGCAGCGGCATAGAAGGGAGGCTTGTCGATCTTGTGCATCGGCGCGTCCTTGCCGCGCCCGAAATCGGGGTCGGCCCCCGCGTCCACGTACGAGTTCCACTTGCGCACCGTCTCCGCGAGGTTCGAGAGCGGCACCCGCTGGAACTCGTGGCCTTTCTCGATCTTCCGCGCCAGCTCCTCGATCGTGTCGGCGGTGAAGAAATAGCCGTTGTCGGCGGTGAACGGAGGTTTGATATCCCACTTGTCGCGCTCGACCGTGCCCCGGTCGAAGATGGCCCACAGCGGCCCGGAGTAGAAGTGCGGGGCTTGGGAGCCCTCGTTCATCGCCATGGCGGCGTCGAGCGCGGGATTGCCGTTGTACATCTGCTTGACCCATTCGGGGCTGCAATTGCGCCAGTCGCACTGGACATGCTTGAGCGAGTGCGTCGGCACGCCGAAGCGCGGCCCGCCCGGCCAGATGGGGCTCAGGTAGCGCTTCGCGACGTCCATCTCGTTGAAGAAGCGTTTCCCGACCTGGTTGACCGCGATCAGGTGCTCGTACGAGCTGGTGCCGAGCGTAATCCCGGTGGAGCGGCGAAACGGGAAGGTCGGGTGGCCGGGCAGCATGTCGGTGTAGGTGTCGCGCGTCGCCAGGCGCGGGGGGATGTGGAAGCTCTGGGTGATCCCCAGGTTCTGCTGCATACCCGCGAGATTGGCGCCGATCCGCATGCCGGCGACGATGCCGCTCCCGTCCCCGCCGTCGGGCCCCAGCAGCGCATATCCGCTCGACACGAACGCGGGCTCGTTCCACGCAGGATAGAACATGCTGCGCAACTGCGGATTGGCGCTGTGGCCGCCGCTGCCGATGAAGATCGCCCTTTTCGCCCGGATGTTGATGGTGGCGCGGCGCTCATCGACGTTGCCGTTCTGCCACAAGCTCGTCAGTCGCTCCTTCGTGTCCGGATTGAAGCGCGGGCTGTAGCGCGCCCTGATGCCCAGGACCCGTCCCGAGAACGGCTGCTCGCGGACGATCTCGGTCATCTTCCGGTTGAGCATGAATTGGACCCCTTTCTCCCGCGCGCTGAATTCCAGGCCGCGCGTAAGAGCGGCGCCGTTCCACACCGCGCCGGGCGCGGCCCACTTGGCTGCGCTCGCCATGAAGCGCGGCGCGAAGTGGCTCGAGCTTTTTCCCGCGATGCCCGCGTCCTGCCGTGTGATCGTTCCCGCCTTGATGTCCGTCTTGTCGCCGAGCATGAGGAAGGTGGTCGCGCGCCGGGCGCGCGAAGCACCGCCCGTGCCGTGCGTGCCCTGGATGCGCGTGAAGCGCACGTAGTTGTCCATGAGGAACTGTCGAGTCGCCGGACAGTTGTCCGCCCACGCGCGATGCATATCCCGGTCGTTGTAGCGGTAGGGCGCGTTCCCGCCGACGTCGAGGACGGACCAGTCGGTGATATCCCGGAACAGGAAATCGGTGTCCTCGGTCATGTCCGGCGGCTTGTGGAGCGGGGCGACCTTGATGAGCCCCTCCTTGTCGCCCTGGCCGGCGATGTCCCGGAGCTGGCACGGGTCGCCGCCGCCAAGCGAGACCTGGCCGCCGCTGTGCGCCATCTTGCCGCCGACGTCGAAGTTCTGATCGACGATGAGCACGGTGAGGCCGGCATCCCGTGCCCGGATCGCGCAGGGCAATCCGGAAGCCCCCGAGCCGATGACGACCACATCCGCCTCGTAGTCCCACTTGATGCCGTCGGCGCGTGTCCCTTGCGCGGAAGGCGTCGCGGCGCAACCGCCGAGACCCGTCGCACCGACACCGGCGGCCAGCCCTGTTTGAGGAAATCCCGCCGGCTGACCGATGTGCTCTCCTGGGGTTTGCGTTCTTCCGGCTTGGTATCTCGCTTTCTGGCCATGTCACTCTCCCCCTTCTGTTTTCGAAGCACGCTCGACGCTGTGACGCGCGTGCCGCTTGCTTGCGGGAACCTTACTCCCGAGGCATCAGCGCGGCAATCGTTCGCGCGGCGATCCCGACACGGACGACCGCGCGCTCGAGTCCCTCATCGCCTGTGTCAGTTCGCCCGTCGATCACGCGGTTCAGTTCTTCGAAGGCGCCCAAGTCATAACCGTTCGTCGTGAGGAGCGCCGCATCTCGAATCATGGACGTCATGAAGCATCGACGAGCCCCTCAGGCAACGCGCATGCGCTCGACGATGTCGAGGTCGGGGTCCTGCCCCAGCCCCGGCGCCTGCGGCACGGCAAAGTCGCCGTTCTTCGGAATGATCTGATCACCGAACGGCGTCTCGATGAAGTCGCAGTAGTAGCGCTCGATCGGAATCTCGCGCGCGCTCGCGGCGCACACGTGAATCGACGCCAGCAGACCAGGGCCGAAGTAGGGCGAGTGCGGGACCACGACCACGCCGTTCGCTTCACCCAGCGCAAAGATCTTGCGCATCTCGGTAACGCCGCCGATCTTGGTGATGCTGGGCTGCGCGATGCCCACCGCGCCCACTTCGAACAGCCGCTTGAACTCCATGAAGTTCGAGATGTTCTCCCCGGCCGCGATCGGTGTCCTGCTCGTCTTGCGCAGCCGCGCAAGCCCGCCGTGATCATCGGGCGGATAAATCGGCTCTTCGATCCACGCGAGCTTCATGTCGGACCATTCGTGCGCCACGGCGATCGCCTCGTCCACTGTCCATGGACACGAGCAATCCACCATCAGCGGCACCGTGTCGCCGCACACTTTCTTTGCGGCGCGCACGATGTCGGTCTTGTTTTCGTGCAGCTTGATGTAACGGTAGCCGCGATCGATGGCTTCTCTGGTCTTACGCTCCACCACCCTGGCGTTGCCATAGCGCAGGAGGCTTGCATATGCAGGCAGTGTTGCGCGCGCGCTGCCGCCGAGCATCTTGTAGAGCGGCAGACCCGCACGCTTGGCGGCGATGTCCCACAGCGCGATGTCCAGACCGGAGATCGCGAACACCGTCGGTCCGCTGCGGCCCGTGTTGTAAAGGCCGCGATGCAGATCGGCCTGGATCTGCGCGATCTGCGACGGATCCCGGCCCACCACGCGCGGCGCGATGATCTGCGCGACCGCAGTGCAGGTCGATTGCCATCCGGCATTGGAGAACGCCTCGCCCCAGCCGGTCAGGCCTTCGTCGGTTTCCACCTTGACGAGCACGGTGTGCACGTCGTTCTTCGGCAGCCCGCCGGCGTGAGGCTGCGCATCGTCGAGCTTGAGCGGCGTGCGTACGAGTATGGGTTCGACTCGGGTGATCTTCATGCTTGTTCTCTTGATGTGTATAGCCAGACGGGAGGTATGGGCGACGGTCGTGCAGGCGGGCGCACACGCGGATTGATCGTGCGTGCGCCGCACAGCGAGGTTCGCAGCGGCGCATGCCGCCGCGCACGAGGCCTACTGCTGAAGTGCGGCAACTCCGGCCTTGGCGATTTCCTCGTCCTCCTCCGCCTTCGCGCCGCTCACACCGACCGCGCCGAGCACATGGCCGTCGCGCAGCGCCGGCACGGCACCCTGCGCGGGCACGACTTCTCCGTGCACGGACAGCATGAACGCCTGCATCACCGGCGAGGTCGCCCGCGCGGCGAGGTCGGCACTCGGCACGCCGAAATTGGCCGACGCGTAGGCCTTGCCTTTCGAAATGCCCGCGGTTCGCCAGGATACGCCGTCGAGCCGTACCATGGTCAGCAAGTCCCCCCGCCCGTCCACGACGGAGATCGACACTTTCACGCCCATCTGTTGCGCCTTGGCCTGCGCAGCTTGCAGCATCTTCTGTGCTTCGCTCGTGGTGAGATACATATCACGCTCCTTTGTCGGGATCGCTTCGATTGGCTGCAGTAAGGGATTGGCGCGGACCTTCGTTATGCACTGTGGGGTCACGCGCAGCGATGATGCTAACATCCGGCGGCCGTCGGCATGAGCTGGCCCGTTCGCGACCGAATGCGTCATACAACCACCGGAGAACTCGAATGTGTGATGCGTGTGGAAATGAGCAGCACAAACCTCCGGTATCGCGTCGGGCTTTCCTGCGGACCCGCGCAGGGGTGGCGCTTGCCCCCTGGAGTGTCGGCGTCGCGATCGCAGCCGCCCCGCCAGCGCCCGGCGCATCGCCTCCACCGAATGCGATCGCGCCGGCGGACGCGTTGAAGCGGCTCATCGATGGCAACGCGCGCTACGTCGCGAACACGCTGAACGAGCGTGACTTCTCATCGGGACGCGCCGCCCGTGCCCAGGGGCAGTATCCGTTCGCCCAGATCCTGAGCTGCGCCGATTCCCGCGTGTCGCCGGAGCTCGCGTTCGATCAGGGGCCGGGCGATCTTTTCGTTGTGCGTGTCGCCGGGAACATCGTGAACCCGGATCTGCTGGCATCCCTGGAGTACGGCGCCCACGTCCTGGGGGTTCCGCTCATCATGGTGCTGGGCCACACCGCATGCGGCGCGGTCGACGCTGCGATCAAAGTGCTGAAGACCAAGGCCGTCCTTCCGGGCCATTTGCCGGGGCTCATCGCCGCAATCACACCGGCCGTCGTCGCCGCTGAGAAAATGCAGACCGGCAACTGGCTCGACAACGCGGTTACGGACAACGTGCGACGACAGGTGGCCCGACTGAAGAAGTCTGAACCGATCCTCCAGAAGCTCTATGTGGGCAAGAAGATCGACGTCGTTGGCGGCGTGTATGAGCTGGCCACCGGGGGGATCGCACTCGTCTAGCGGGCTTGCTCGGTAGCGACAGCGTCAGATGGCGTCTTCCTGACGCAGTCTTTCGATATCGGCCGTCCCATAGCCGAGGTCACGCAGGATCTCTTCGCTGTGTTCGCCAAGCGATGGCGGCGGATCGTCGCGATCGGTAAAAGCGGCGCCGTAGCGGTCCTCGTCGACGCGCGCAGGAGGCGAAATGCCATCGCCGTCTGGTAGACTTGTCCACAGATACGCAGCCTGCTGCGCAGAACCAGTGCCCAATAAGAATTCTGCGAGGACGGCTGGTCAGTTCGAACCGCGCGCCGACAAAGCGAGGAGAGTATCGCTATGTTTCGAATCAATTTGCGCCGATTTGGCCACTACTGCGGTCTCGGTAGCCGCGCTCATGACGATGGCGCTGATCGCGCCCGGCGCAGCGTTCGCGCAGAGAACCATCACCATCGTCATCCCCGAGGAACCGGACAGCCTCGACAATTGCAACAGCGCGCGGTCGGCCGTCGGTCGGGTCATTCGCCAGAACGTCAACGAGACGCTGATCGAGCTCGACCCCAATGACAGCTCGCTCAAGCCGCGGCTGGCGACGTCGTGGAAGCAGTTGAACGCCACGACCTGGCGCTTCGATCTGCGCAAGGGCATCAAGTACAGCGACGGCACGCCGCTGACACCCGAGGCCATCGCCAGTTCCATCGACAAGGCCCTGAACCCGAAACTCGACTGCAACGCCCGCACCAAGATGTTCTCCGGCTTCACGATCAAGGTTGTGAAGGTCGACGATGCGACGATCGATGTCGTCACCCCGCAGCCCGATCCGATTCTGCCGGTGCGCATGACGACGATGACCATCGGTGCTCCCAACGAGCCCATCAGGATCATGAATACCACCGTCGGTACCGGCCCCTACATGATCGACCGCTACACGGCCAATAGTGAGGTCGTGCTCAAGCGCAACCCGCATTACTGGGGCAAGAAGCCGCAACTCGATGGCGCCCGCTACGTGTGGCGCAAGGAATCCGCGGTGGCCGCCGCGATGGTGAAGGTCGGTGAAGCCCATGTAGCAACCAACATCGCAGTCCAGGATGCCACCGACCAGAAGACGGACTTCGCTTACCCCAACTCGGAGACCAACTACCTTCGCATCGAATCGCTGGTTCCGCCGCTCAACGACAAGCGGGTGCGCCTGGCGCTCAACTACGCGGTCGACCGCCAGGGCTTGCATGGCGCGATCATCCCCAAGCAAGCCATGATCGCCACGCAGATGGTGATCCCGCGCATTGCCGGACACAATCACGCGCTCGACAAGCAGCGCTTCGAATACAGCCCGGAAAGGGCCAGGAAGCTGCTGGCCGAAGCGAGGGCGGCCGGTGTGAAGGTCGACACGCCAATCGAGCTTCTGTGTCGTATCAACCAGTGGGAAAACACCACCGAAACCTGCGAGTCCATCCTGGCCATGTACACCGCGGTCGGCCTGAACGTCAGGTTGAAGATGCTCGAAGTCAGCTTGTGGGTCAACTACAACACCCATCCCAACAAGGGGCCGCTCACGCCGGAGGCCGACGCCAAGATCAAGGGTCGTGGTCCCGTCTTGCTCGGCCACATGCATGACAACAACGTCGGCGACCCGGTCTTCTCGATGAACCCCAAGTACGCCTGCAAAGCGCAGACCTCGTCGCACTGCATCCCCGAACTGGACAAGAAAATAGATGCGGCGACGCAGACGGTTGCCGGTCCGCAGCGCACGAAGCTCTGGGAGGAGACCATGGCCATGGTCCATGAGAACGTCCTGGACGTCTTCCTGTTCCACATGGTCGGCTTCGCGCGCGTCAGTCCGAAGATCAATTTCGTGCCGACAGCCGCAACCAACAGCGAAATCCTGCTCGAGCAAATCACCTTCAAGTAAGCGCTGCCGAGGGAGACGAAATGACCGTGACGGTTGGGGTGACCCAACCGCCGGTCAGGTCGCCGACGAGGAAAAAAGTGGATTGAATGTATCCACTCAGCGAGTTCGAACGAATGTGCTGTCCCGCGAGTTCGTGTCCAAGTTCGTCATTCCGAACAGCGCGCAAGCGCGACGCGATTCGGTATCCCCTTCCCCCGCCTCGGGGGGAAGGTAGGATGGGGGCACGAGTCTTCGCCTGAATCCCGGCCCCGGATCGCATCGAACGATCGATGAGTCCGGGGTGTACTTACCGCGCCGGGATGACGAAAAGAGGTGAATCACTGGGACGCCACACAAGATGATCCCGTATCTGACCCGCCGCGCGGTGCACAGCGCTGTTGCGCTGCTCGGACTGCTCATCGCCGTATTCTTCCTCGCGAGGCTCACTGGCGATCCCACCGATTTGTTCCTGCCGCTCGACGCCTCGCTCGAGGACCGCGTCGAGTTCGCCCGCAAACACGGCTACGATCGCCCGGCCACCGAGCAATTCGTCCACTTCGTCGGCGATGTCATGGAAGGCAATCTGGGCTTCTCGCTGCGCAAACAGCGACCGGCCATAGACTTGGTGCTCGAGGCTTATCCCACGACGCTGAAGCTGGCCGGTGTCACCCTGCTGATCGCCATCTCGCTCGCGGTCTTCGTGGGTGCGCTGGCAGCGTATCGCCCAGGAGGCCCGTTTGACCGCATGGGCAGTACATTCGCACTGGTCGGCGCCAGTGCGCCGGACTTCTGGGTTGCAATCACTGCAATTCTGTTCTTCTCGGTCAGTTTGCATTGGTTGCCCACCTCCGGCACCGGTGGAATCCTCTTCTGGATCATGCCGGTGACGGTGCTCGCACTGCGTCCGTTTGGATTGCTGGTGCAAGTCATGCGTGGGGCCATGCTTGACGCACTCGCTTCGGCTTACGTTAAGACCGCGCGCGCGAAAGGCGTCGGCGAAAGCACCGTCATCTTTGTCCATGCCTTGCGCAACGCGTGCCTGGCGGTGGTCACCGTCGCGGGTGATCTCGCGGTCGGACTGATCAACGGCGCGGTCATCGTGGAAACGGTGTTCGGCTGGCCCGGCGTGGGCAAGCTGATGATCGACGCCGTCGTACAACGCGATTTCGCGGTCGTGCAGGCTTCCATCATGGTGACCGCAGCCGCGATCTTCCTGATGAATGTCCTCATCGACTTGTTGTATGTCGCGCTCGATCCAAGGATCCGCCACCAGTGAGTGAGCCCGTCAACAACGCTGCGAACACGGCCGTGATAACGGACACCCGCTCGATCGAAGCACAGGCGGAAATGGGGACCGTACGCGTTGGTTTGCCGTGGTGGCGATTGCTGGCACGTGACCGGCTGGCGTTGTGCTCGGCCATGTGGCTCGCGTTCCTGCTTGTCTGCATGCTGTTCGGGCCCGAATTTCTCGGCAAAGCCGCCACCGAGATCAACCTACGCGCGCGCAACCTGCCACCCGGCTCGACGGAACAAGGCTGGGTGATGGTCCTGGGCAGCGATGCGCTCGGGCGCAGCATCCTCGCGCGCCTGGTGGTCGCATCCCGAAACACGCTGGCCGTAGCGTTCACGGCGGTGGTGCTGGCGCTGATCGTCGGTGGCGTACTTGGGCTCATCGCGGGCTATGTCGGGCGCTGGGTCGGCAATCTGATCATGCGCCTGTCCGATGTGGTGCAGGGCTTTCCGTCACTGCTGCTGGCGGTGGTCGTGCTGTATATGCTGGAACCCAGGGTTGCGAACCTCATCATCGTATTGGCGGTCACCCGCGTTCCGTCGTACCTGCGCGTCGCCAGGGCCGAGGTGCTTGAAATTCGCGAACGCGGATTCGTCGATGCCGCGCGCGCCATGGGGGCCAGCCGCACGCACATTCTGTGGCGTCACGTGGTTCCCATTGTTGCGCCGACGCTGCTGACCATTCTGACGGTGGATTTCGCCATCGTGATGCTGTCCGAGTCCGGGTTGAGCTTTCTCGGTATCGGCATTCAGCCGCCCGAGATCACCTGGGGGTTAATGGTGGCCCAGGGCCGTAACTATCTGAGCCAGGCCTGGTGGCTCGCGTTTTTTCCGGGCCTGGCGATCATGGCTGCGACGCTGTCCGCGAACCTGCTCTCCAACTGGCTGCGGATGGTCACGGATCCCGTGCAGCGCTGGCGCCTCGAGGCCCCGAATGCCTGACGCCGACTCTCCTCTGTTGGAAGTGACCGATCTGCGCGTCGAATTCAGGAGCGGCCGCGAGATCGTCCGCGCAGTCAACGGCGCCACCTTCTCGGTGCGGCGCGGAGAAACGGTGGCGGTGCTC
Organism: uncultured beta proteobacterium; assembly: GCA_963808765.1. Taxonomy (GTDB): domain Bacteria; phylum Pseudomonadota; class Gammaproteobacteria; order Burkholderiales; family SG8-41; genus JAQGMV01. The sequence goes on along the minus strand of CAWEHH010000027.1, from coordinate 145,883 downwards.
GGCGAAAGCGGATCCGGCAAGAGCGTCACGGCCGCCGCCATCATGCGCCTGCTTACGTCACCGCCCGCGCACATCATGGGCGGCAGCATCCGCTTCAACGGTGCCGATGTACTCGACGCACCCATGTCCGAATGGCGTAAACGCTGCGGACTCGATATCGGCATGGTGTTCCAGGATGCGCTGGCATCGCTCAATCCGGTGTTCAGTGTGGGTTGGCAGGTCGCGGAGCCATTCAGAAGGCACGGAATTCTGCACGGCAAGGCCGCGCTCGAGCGCGCCGAGGCGTTGCTCCGTCGAGTCGGCATTCCCGAGCCTCACGAACGGGCGCGAGACTACCCGCATCAATTCTCCGGAGGCATGCGCCAGCGCGTGATGATCGCGATGGCTATCGCGCTCGATCCGAAGCTGCTCATCGCAGACGAGCCGACCACCGCATTGGATGTCACGGTGCAAGCGCAGATCATGGACCTGCTGCTCGATCTCCAACGCGAACGTCACATGGCCATGGTGCTCATTACCCACGACCTGGGCGTCGTCGCAGAGGTGGCTGATCACGTGGCCGTCATGTACGGCGGCCGCGTGGTCGAAAGTGGTCCGGTGCGTGACGTGCTGTCGCGCCCCGCCCATCCGTATACCCTGGCGCTGCTCGAATCCGTTCCGCGAGCCGACCTCGACCAGCGGCAACTGAATCCGATCGTCGGATCACCGCCGGATATGGCGAGACTGCCCACCGGCTGCAGTTTTCATCCACGCTGTCGTATGGCGATCGACGCGTGCCGCGCATCCCTGCCGCCGAGGGTTAAAACGGCGCCGGGCCACCATGCCGAGTGTTTCCGCGCGCAAGAGGTGTTCGATGGCCGCTGACTTGCCGCCCTCGGCGCCAACGTCGGGGTCAAAGTCGAAGCCGGTGCCAAGCGATGCACCGATCTTCGAGGTCCGCGGGCTGGTCAAGCACTACCCCATCGGCGGCGGCTTGCGGCTGCGACGAAACGCCGGCTTCATCCAGGCCGTTGATGGTGTCGATTTCGCCATTCGCAAAGGTGAAACGCTGGGGCTGGTCGGCGAGAGCGGCTGCGGCAAGACGACGGTGGCGCGCACCTTGATGCGCCTGGAGGAGCCGAGCGCGGGCGAGGCGTTGTTTCACGGTGAAGATATCTTTCGCGCGGACGCGGCTCACCTGAAGAGTATCCGCCGGCGGATACAGATGATCTTCCAGGATCCGTACGCGTCGTTGAATCCACGCATGCGGGTCGAGCAGATCATCGCTGAACCGTGGGTCATCCATGCAGACGTGCTGCCGCGCAGACTATGGGCGACGCGCGTGAGCGAGCTGCTGGAAAGCGTCGGCTTGTTGCCCGAACACGCGAAACGCTACGCGCATGAATTTTCCGGCGGTCAGCGCCAGCGCATCGGCATCGCCCGCGCGCTCGCATTGAATCCGGAGATCCTGGTGTGCGACGAGCCGGTGTCGGCGCTCGATGTGTCCGTGCAGGCGCAGGTCGTCAACCTGCTGGAGAAAATTCAGTCGAACTACCACATCGCGTGCCTGTTCATCGCGCACGATCTGGCCGTCGTGCGTCACATGTCACATCGCATTGCGGTCATGTACCTGGGGCGCATTGTCGAAATCGGCACGGTCGAGCGCGTGTACAAAACGCCTCGCCACCCTTACACCAAAGCCTTGCTGTCCGCACAGCCACGCATCGACTTCACCAACGAAGGAGGCGTCGATCGGATTCTGCTCCAAGGCGAGGTGCCGAGCCCGGCCAGTCCCCCATCAGGGTGTCGTTTTCGTACCCGCTGCTGGAAGGCGCAAGCCCTTTGCGCGGAGCAATCACCACCACTCCTCGATGACGGTCCAGACCGTCAGGTGGCGTGTCACTTTCCGGTCGAACTGACTGACGCGAGCCCTGGCAGAGAGGTCGCCTCGCGCGCTTCTGCAAGCTGAGCGGATGAAGCGGCCACCTTAGCCCGTCAACCGGCAGCTTACGGATTGCGGGTGTCTTCTCAGCCCTGCATCTCATCCGCTTTCATGGGGTGTTGGCGCCTCACGCCCAACTGCGGGCAGTGATTGTGCCCGTTCCCGCGCAGACGACTACCGCGCACGCGGCCGATTGCGAGCACGCGCATGGCACGTCATCAATGCACTGCACGAGTGGGGCAAGGTGGTGAAGACGGCGGGAGTCAAGCTTGATCGAGCGCACGGCCCCAAGCACATAAACCACGGCGTTGCGATCTTCTCTTATCCGAGAGGAGGCTTGGTCACTGCTGCGGGATACCCGCCTCCTTGATAACGCGCCCCCAGCGGGCGACTTCCCCGCGCACGAACTGATCGAACTCATGTCGCGTGGTCGGCGACGGTGGCATCGCCACCTCGAGCATGCGCTTCTCGACCTCCGGCGCGCGCAATGCCGTATGCATGTCGGTGTTGATCTTGTCGAGCACCGCCGACCGGCGTCCCCGTCGGGGCCATCAGTCCGTACCAGGAGTTCACTTCGAAGTTGGGCACGCCGGACTCCTTCATCGTCGGCACGTCCGGCAGCACCGAGACACGTTGCGCGCTCGTGACCGCAAGCGCGCGCAGCCGGCCCGACTGCGCCGGCCCCATGGAGAGTGGCGCGTTCGAAATATTGATCGGCACCTGACCTCCGATCGTGTCGGTCACGGCCTGTGCGCCGAGCTTGTAGGGAATGTACACGACGTCGAACTTCAGTTGCAGTTTCAGAAGCTCCATCGTGAGGTGCGGCGAAGTGCCGGCGAGCGAGGCGGAATAACTGAGCTTCCCGGGATGCACCCGTGCGTAATCGACCAATTGCCTGACCGTCCTGAACGGCACCGACGGATGCACCATGATGACGTTGGGCGTCATGCCGATGCGCGTGATCGGCGCGAAGTCGCGCAGCTGGTCGTAGGGCATCTTCGCGTAGAGCGAGACCGAGATCGCGTTCGACGCGATGTTGGCCTGGAGCAGGGTGTAGCCGTCGGGCGGTGACCTTGCAACGTACGCGGAGCCCAGCGTGCCGGCGGCGCCGACGCGGTTGTCGACAACGATCTGCTGGCCCCACAGTCGCGAAAGGCGCTCGGTGATGGTGCGCCCCACGATATCCGGCGAGGAACCGGCCTCGAACGGAATGACGTAGCGGACGGGTTTAGCGGGATAGGCCTGCGCCCATGAGCCGCCCGCTTGGATCGCGGCCGCAGCCGCAACTGCTGCGCACAGTCCCTGCCATTGTCCCCGCATCACGCACCTCACTCACGAGCGACGCACGGTGAATGACCTGGCTCCAGCCCCTACTTGTAATCCTTCGGAAAAATCGTGGTGCAGCGGCTGGCGTTAGTCGGCTCGGCCAGGACCTCCGAGGCGACGGCGCGCCAGCGTGCATAGTGCGGGGCCGCCCGATGGGCCTCGACCGCGGCTTCATCGCGGTAAACCTCATAGAAGAAAAACTTGTTCGGGTCGCTGCTGTCCTGAAGCACGTCGAAACGCAGGCAGCCCGGCTCGTCGCGCAGCGAGCAAGTCGAATCATCCAGTGCAGCGGCCAGGAATTTCTCGCGCATTTCCGGCTTTACCCTGACGGGAACCACTAACGCATACATCATCGTCCTCCTATGGCTCGAGCATTAACTCCAGAGAGTTTATCCGGGCGTGACGTCAATCGCCGCCCGCGTTCATATCGACGTCGCACGCGACGAGAAACGCATCACCTCTTCGAATGATCGACGAACCCGTCGCGGTTGGGCATGCGCACCTGGGGCAGGGTCTGCGCGTTCATCACCTGGTCCTCACGGATGATGCCGTTCAGGAACAGGAGGTAGGCGGTGACCGCATACACGTCGTCGTTGGTGAGCGAGAGCGGCTTCGTAGTCGGCATCGCGCGCCGCGTGTAGTCGAAGAGCGTCGTCGCGTACGGCCAGAAGCTGCCCACGGTCATGACCTGCTTGTCGGTGCCCAGGGTGCCTGCGCCTCCCACCAGGCGGTCGGCGGGCTTGCCCTCGCCTTTCGCACCGTGACACGCCTGGCACTGCGCGACGTACACCGCCTCCCCCTGCTTTGGCGTGCCGCTGCCCGCGGGCAATCCCGCGCCGCTCGGCGGAATGCTGATGTCCCACGCCGCGACTTCCTGCGCGGTGGCGGCGCGGCCGAGGCCGGGCCCCGTGGTCGCCATCGGCGTCTCCCGCTCCGTCGTGGCGCAGGACGCTCCCAGAGCGGCGATGGCCAGGACCAGTGCACGCTTAGATGAAAACATTGGCAACGCTCCCGTCGGGCGCAACTTCCCAAGTCTGGATCGAATGATTGTGATAGCGCGCGGGCTGGGCGTGCTCGGCCAGCCACACGGAGCGCGTGGGCTGGACGTTGCCCTTCTCGTCCGTCGCGCGGCTCGCGAGCACGGCTCGTTCGCCGTTCCAGTCCCAAGGCAGGCGGAAGCGCGTGAGACTCTTGGTGAACACGGGACCCTGGAGTGCCGCCTCCCGCCATGTCACGCCGCCATCCACGGATACGTCCACGCGGCGGATGCGTCCCGCGCCCGACCATGCGAGGCCGCTGACTTCATGGAAACCGCGCGCCGCGAGCTTTCCGCCGAACGAGGGCCGCGTGATCACGGACTTCACGCCCATCTCGAACGTGAACTGCTTCGCCTTGCCGCCGGCAATCATGTCCGAGTACTTGGAGGTTTCGTCCTTGGTGTGCGTCGGCCCCTGCGTGACCTTGATGCGACGCAGCCACTTCACGTTCATGTTGCCTTCGTAACCCGGCAGCAGCAGGCGCACCGGGTAGCCCTGTTCCGGCCGCAGTCGCTCGCCGTTCTGGTAGAGCGCGAGCAAGGCGTCGTCGAGACCCTTGGCCAGGGGCACGCTGCGGCTCATCGCGGCTGCGTCCGCGCCCTCGGCGAGCAGCCAGTCGGCGCCGGCTTCGATTCCCGCTTCGTTGAGCAGCATGGCGAGCGGCACGCCGGTCCACTCGCTGCAGCTCACGAGGCCGTGGATCGCCTGCGCCGTGACTTGCGGCGGCTTCGGGTTCACGGTGTTGGGAGCGCTGTTGGCCGTGCACTCCACGAAATACACGCGGGTCGTCATCGGGTAGCGCTCGAGCGTTTCCATGGTGAAGACGAGCGGCTTCTTCACCAGCCCGTGAATCATCAGCCGATGCTGCGCCGGGTCGATTTCAGGCACGCCGTTGTGATGGCGCTCGAAGTGCAGGCCGCTCGGCGTGATCGTGCCTTCCAGGGCCTGCAACGGCGTGCGCGATGCGCCCGCGCCGGGTGTCACCGTCGCGTACCCGGATGCGGCGACGCGCTGCACCTTCCCTTCGAACTTCGAGGGATTGCCGTAGCCGCGCATGGGCGTGCCCATCGTCTGCATCCACGGACCCGATGCGGCTTCCTGGGCATGTCCCGCTTTCGCCGTCACTCCCGCAACGGCGGCGCCCACGATGCCGGCGCCGCGCGCGAGGAACTTGCGGCGATCGTTTCCGTCGGGATTTCCCGCGCGCGAGCGCGCTACGGGCGTGCGCGCACCAGGGCTCTTGCGTGGCATGTGCTCTCCTTTGGCATATCCACCGGCATACGACGCCTGATCAACCGGCTGCGTGAAGAAGCTATACTAATTCGCTCCTTTCTCCAATGCTGCTGCGAATCCGCAGACGCCGTTGGCAAGAGGGAAACGAACACCACCTTGGGAAATCGCAAGATGACAACCGTAATCAGCCCACGTGTCTACGATGTCCTCGCGCAGGCCTTCATCCAGGAGGGCGTGAGCACCTGCTTTACGCTGATGGGCGATGCGAACATGAACTGGGCTGCCCGCCTGGGCGAGCAGGGATGTCGCATGGTCTACGTGAGGCACGAGCATTGCGCCGTCGCAGCGGCGATGGCGTACGCGCGCAAGACATCGGAGGTAGGCGTCGCAACGGTCACGTGCGGGCCCGGCGTCACGCAATTGATCACGGCGCTCCCGGCAGCCGTGCGCGCGCATCTGCCGCTGGTGGTGTTTGCCGGAGAGGCGCCGCTCAGGATGGGCTGGTACAACCAGGGCATCAATCAGGGCCCGCTCATCACTGCGACGGGCGCCGACTATCATCCCCTGCATCTGCCCGAGCGCATGCCGATCGGGATTCGCGACGCGTTCCTGCAGGCGCGCCGTGAGCGACGGCCGGTCGTCATCGGTATTCCCTTCGATCTTCAGGAGCGGGCCTGGGAAGGACCGGCGAAACTGCCTACGCCTTCGCGCGAATTGCTGCCGCGCCCCTCGCCGATTCCACCGCATCCGGACGATGTCGCAGCCGCGGCGAAACTCGTTGCAGCCGCCGAGCGCATCGTCGTGTTTGCAGGCCTGGGTGCGGTCGAAGCGAAGGCGGCGCCGGCGTGCCGCGCACTCGCCGCCAAGGTCGGCGGGCTGCTCACCACGACGCTGCCTGCGAGAGGATTGTTTCACGACGATCTCTATTGCATCGGGATCGCGGGGAGCTTCACGCCGGAGGTCGGGCTCGAATATCTCGCGCAGGCCGATCTCGTCATCGCGGTCGGCGGTTCCCTTGCCTATCACGCGGGCGGCGGCGGCCAGCTCTGGAAGAACGCGAAGACGCTGCACATCGACATCGATCCGCGTGCTCTGCGACAGGGGCAGGAAGTCGCGCGTCATCATCTGCGTGCCGATGCACGACTGGGCGTGGAGGCGCTGATCGCGGCACTGCCCGCGCGAAGCCAGATGTGGCGCACCGAGGCGATGGCCGCGCGCATCCGCGATTCGAAACCCGATAGTCATGCGTTCGAGGTCGAGCCCGGCCTGCTCGATCCGCGCGATTGCGTCGAAGTACTCGAGAAAACGCTGCCCGGCGATTGGGAGCTCGTGAATTCCTCCGGACATTGCTCGTGGTTCTTCGCGCAGATGCCGTCACGCCCTCAGGAGCGGTTCCTCACCATCCGCGAGTTCGGTGCGATCGGCAACGGCATCTCCTTCGCGATGGGTGTCGCGGCCGCGCGCCCGGATCGGCAGGTCGTGCTGTTCGACGGTGACGGCAGCCTGATGATGCACATTCAGGAGCTCGAAACGATCAGGCGCCACCACCTGAATATCCTCATCATCGTGATGAACGACGGCGCTTATGGCTCGGAGGTGCACAAGCTCCGCTCGGAAGCGCTGCCCGAGGACGGCTCGGTGTTCGGCCGCCCTGACTTCGCAGCGGTCGCGCGCGGCTTCGGGCTCGAAGGAAAGATCTTCAAGAGCCTTGCCGATCTGCCGAAGCTCGTGCAGGACTTCGCGAAAAGCGGCGGCGCGGCAGTCTGGGACTTCCACGTTTCCGACAAGGTCGTGTCGCCGACGATCCGCCGCGCCCATCCGCCCGGGAAACACGCGAAGGCGTGACGATGCAACGTCTCCAACGAGACGTCAGTCGCCGTGCAGGTTCACCACGCGTACAAAGGGTCCCGGCCTGGCCGGAGGGTATCGCGTTGACGTGCGCTACCCGGTTGCGAGGGGCGCGGAAGCGCTGGCGTCAGATGAAACCTCGACCGCTGCGGCTCGTGCGGTTGAGGCTCGCACGATGATCCTGAAACCGAGATCGATTACGCTTTCGGTGACGGCTTCGCCGTTGCAGCGTTGAAGGATCAACTCCGCGGCACGGTGTCCCATCGCTGCCGCGTCCACATGCACCGTCGTCAACGCGGGCTCCAGATGGGCCGAGAAGTCGGCTCCACCGAAGCCGCATACGGCGAGGTCGTCCGGCACGCGCAAGCCTCTGGCGCGCGCCTCGGTGAGCACGCCCTCCGCGACGGCGTCCGAGCTGCAGAAGACCGCTTCGATGCGCGGCTCGCGTTCGAGGAGACTCTGTAGCGCGCGGCGTCCCAGCGCCACGGTGCCCGGCGCGCACATCACGGCCGTGGGCACATCGCGTCCGAACGTCGCGACGAAACCTTCCCGCCGCTGAGCGGCCCGTTTGTCATCCGCGGTCGCAATCGCGACCCGTTGCCAGCCGTTCCCGAGAAAATAAGCGGCGACTGCGCTGCCCACTTTCAGGTGCGAAAAGCCGACCACCATGTCGAATGGGCGGTCGGTGAGATCCCAGGTTTCGACGATCGGAACGCCCACGCGCCGCAGGCGTTCACTCACAGCCGCGGGCGCGTTCAGTAATCCAGTCACCATGATCCCATCGACCCGACGCCCGATCATCGCGTTGAGCAGCGCGCTTTCGCGCGAGCGGTCATACCCCATTTGCCCGAGTATGACCTGATAGCCTGCGCGGTCCAGTTCGGTAGTCAGCGTCTCCACCGTCGGCAGATACTGGGGCACGGAAATGCCCGGCACGAGCGCGGCAATGGTGAAGCTCCGCCTCGATTTCAGGCCTCCCGCGAGGAAGTTCGGGATGTACCCGGTGTCCGCCACGGCCTTCTGAACGCGCTCTATCGCAGCGTCGGAAACGACGTTGGGATTTCGGAGCGCCCGCGACGCGGTGATGACCGAGACGCCCGCGCGCTTTGCCACATCGTGGAGCGTCACCGACTTGCCGCGATTCACGTCGGTTTTTTGATTTGTCCCGGCTCTCGCCTTCACCGCCCCGCTATTTCGCTTGACGTGCATGATGACAACGTTAACATACGGCCTGTCGGTGTCAAGCGGTCCCACTCGCGAATCGGATCAGCGTCGGGGGTCCGTAGAGCACTGCCGGGCGCACGCAATGGCAACGATGCCGCGAGCGCCGAGGTCAGGGAGGTAGGCGGATGAAGTCATGGCAACGTTATGCGGGCGTGTTCCTGTTGCTCGTTGCAGCCCTGGTGATCCAGCAGTCGGTGTGGGTGCTGCGCCTCTTCGAGCAGGGTCTGCCAGGGTCCGGGTTCATGCCGTTCGGCCTCGGCGTGCTCCTCGCCGTGCTCTCGATCTGCCTCATCGCGACCGGGCGCGACCCCGACGGACCGCGGGTGCCGTTCTGGGAAAAGATGGCCTGGTTTCACCCGCTCCTCGCCGTCGTCATCACCGCCGTCTACATCATCGTGTTCGACGAGCTCGGCGCCATCACGAGCATCGTGATCCTCGTCACCGGCTGGCTTCTTTTCGTCGAGCGCAAGAGCGTGCTCGTATCCGCCGTCACCGGGCTGCTGGCAGGCGCCGTCGTCTACCTTATTTTCGCGCGCCTGCTGCAGACGCCGTTTCCGACCGGAATACTGCTGTAAGTGCAGTTCGATGACGCGCGCCGCGGCAATACCATCGCATAAGAGAGCACGGCAGCCATGTTAGACATAGCGGGGCTGTGGCAAGGCTTTCACATCGCGTTCGGGCTGACCAATCTTCTCTGGTGCCTGATCGGCTGCGTTCTCGGCACCGCCGTTGGCGTGTTGCCGGGCCTGGGTCCCGCGGCGACGATCGCGTTGCTTCTGCCGATCAGCATGAAGATGGGATCGCCCGTCACGGCCATCATCCTCATGTCCGGTGTCTTCTACGGCGCGATGTACGGCGGGTCCACGACGTCCATCCTTCTCAAGATTCCCGGAGAGGCCGCCTCCGTGGTGACGTGCATCGACGGTTATCAGATGGCGCAGTCCGGAAGGGCGGGGCCGGCGCTGGGTATTGCTGCGATCAGCTCGTTCGTCGCCGGCACGGTCGGCGTGCTCGGCATGACCATCATGGCACCGCCGCTTGCAGAGGCCGCCCTCAAATTCGGCCCGCCGGAATACTTCGCCCTGACGGTGCTCGGACTGCTTCTCGCAACCTATCTCACCGGAGCCTCGCCGCTCAAGGGCCTCGCGATGGCGGTCCTGGGCCTGCTGCTCGGCTGCGTTGGTCTCGATCCGCTCTCGGGTGAAGTCCGCTTCGACTTCGGCGTGCCGAACCTCCAGAGCAATATCGATTTCGTGACACTCGCCATGGGTCTTTTCGGCGTGGCTGAAATCCTGTTCACGCTCGAACGGGTGGTGAAGGCCGACGTGCTTACCACGCGGATCACGAATGTGTTTCCGACGCCCTCGGACCTGCGCCGCAGCGGCTGGCCGATGCTGCGCGGTTCGGTGCTCGGATTTCTCATCGGCATCCTGCCTGGCGGCGGCGCGGTGCTGTCGTCCCTCATCTCGTATGCGATCGAGAAAAAGGTCTCCAGGCATCCGGAAGAATTCGGACGGGGCGCGATAGAAGGCGTCGCCGCGCCGGAGGCGGCGAACAACGCCGCGGCCTCTTCATCGTTCATCCCACTGCTGACGCTCGGCATACCGGGCAACGCGTCAACCGCGATGATCTTCGCTGCGCTCCTCATCCACGGGATTACTCCGGGACCTTTCCTGCTGAAGGAACACGCCGACGTGTTCTGGGGCGTTGTCGCGTCCATGTACATCGGGAACGTGATGCTGCTCGTGCTCAACCTGCCGCTGGTCGGCCTGTGGGTGCAACTGCTGCGCGTTCCATACGCTTACATGGCTCCGATCATCATGGTGCTCACGCTGGTCGGGGTCTACAGCGTCAACAACAGCGTGTTCGACATGCGGGTCATGCTGGTGGTGGGCATCTTCGGGTACTTCGCGAAGAAGCTCCAGTTCGACCTCGGGCCGCTGCTGCTCGCGTTCGTGCTCGGCCCCATCATGGAACGGTCGCTGCGACAGTCGCTGCTCTTGAGCCACGGCAATTTCGAGATCTTCTTGACGCGCCCCATCTCGGGCACGCTCATGGGTATCGCCGTGCTGTTCGTGCTCTACAACTTCTGGTCCGCGCATAAGGCAAAGCGGAGAGCAGCGCGCGCATCGGCTTAGCTGTTCGGCGAAGCTGCGGAACGCACCGCGCAGCTTCAAGATGTCGTTCCCGGTTTCACTTGTCAGTAAAGGAGTTCGGATCATGAGAAAACAGATGTGGGCAGTGCGAATCAGTGCGGCGGCGATGCTCGTTGCCGCGGCCGGCGCGAACGCGGCCTATCCCGAAAAACCAATCCAGCTCATCGTCCCGTATGGCGCCGGCGGTTCGACCGACGTGCTCGCACGCGCCGTGAGCCAGGTGGCCCCGAAGCACTTCTCGCAGCCGGTGGTCGTCGTGAACAAGACCGGCGGCGGCGGCATTCCCGGACGCGTGGACGTGGTGCGCTCCAAACCGGACGGCTACACGCTGCTCTTCGGATGGGGCTCGGGTGAAGACCTGATCGTGCCTCACCAGCGCACGGTGCCTTACGATCTGTTCAAGGATTTCGAGACGGTCGCGAGGATCTCGGTTCATTCGGTGGTCCTTTCGGTACCCGCCACTACGCCACACAAGGCCATCACGGATCTGGTCAAGACGGCCAAGAGCAAGGACTACCTGACGGCCTCGGTTGCGACCAAGGGCGGCGCGGTAGACATCACGCTTCTGCTATTCGCCAAAGCCGCCGGCATCAAGGTGACGACGGTTCCCGGAACGGGCGGCGCGGATGCGCTCACCTCGCTGGTAGGCGGTCACGTCGACTTCGGCGGCGGCCATCCGAGCGAAGTGCTGCCGCACATCAAGGCCGGACGCATACGCGGGCTGGCGGTCGCGCTGGATAAGCGCGATCCTTCCGTGCCCGACATTCCCACGTTTCGAGAGGCCGGACTGGATGTCGTGACGGCGGGCTCGGTGAAGGGCGTCGCAGGACCGCGGGGACTTCCGAAAGACGTGAACGCGTATCTCGAGGCGAAGTTCAAGGATGTCACGAGCGATCCCGAGTTCCATAAGATCATGAGAGAAATCGGCCAGCCGGTGATGTATATGGGGGCCGAAGAGTACAAGGTCTGGTTCAAACAGGCTTACGATCAGTATGGCGCGCTCTACAAGTCGCTGGGCATAACGAAATAACGTCGGAGCGAGCGTCGCTCTCGGAATACGTGCGTGATCAGGAGAGCCTCTGGACCGCGCCTGCGGCCAGAGGCTGAATCGCGAAGCAGCGCGGCACGGCGACGCCGCGCGCGCTTTTTTTGCGGGCAATCGAAGCAGGAGAGATGCATATGAACATCGGATTCATCGGTCTCGGAATCATGGGCAAGCCCATGGCGGCGAACCTCATCAAGGCTGGCCACACCCTCTTCGTGAACGACATCAAGGGCGTCCCCGACGAGATCAGTCAAGCGGGCGGCCGTGCGTGCTCGACGGCACAGGAAGCGGCGCAGCAGGCGGACATCATCATCGTGATCGTTCCCGACACGCCGCATGTGGAGCAGGCGCTCTTCGGCCCATCCGGCGTTGCCGCGGGCCTCACGAAGGGCAAGACCGTCGTCGATATGAGCTCGATCTCGCCGCTCGCGACAAAGGATTTCGCCAAGCGGGTGAACGACCTCGGCTGCGAGTATCTCGATGCGCCCGTGTCGGGGGGTGAAGTTGGAGCGAAGAACGCGACGCTCTCGATCATGGTGGGCGGCTCGGAAGCGACCTTCAAGCGTGTGAAGCCCTTGTTCGACGTTCTCGGCAAGAACATCACACTGGTAGGCGGGAACGGAGACGGACAGACGGCCAAGGTCGCCAATCAGATCATCGTCGCGCTGAACATCGAAGCGGTTGCCGAGGCATTGCTGTTCGCGGCGAAAGCCGGTGCCGATCCTGCGCGCGTGCGTGAAGCGTTGATGGGCGGCTTCGCCTCGTCGAAAGTGCTGGAGGTTCACGGCGAGAGAATGGTGAAGCGCACGTTCAACCCCGGCTTTCGCATCGAGCTCCACCAGAAAGACCTGAACCTCGCGCTCTCGAATGCACGGCAGTTGAAGCTCTCCCTCCCCAACACCGCCACGGCGCAGGAACTCTTCAATTCATGCGCAGCGCACGGCGGCTCGGCGTGGGACCACTCCGCCATGGTGCGTGCGCTGGAGCTGATGGCCGGCTTCGAGCTGGGGTCGACGCCGGGCGAAGGCAAGAGCTCGTCGTGAGCCGCTCAGCGCGGCCTGCGCTGAGGCTGCGCTGATACTGTTCCGGAAGGAGAATACTCGTGTCTTCCAACTCGCCGGCCGCCGCTCGCGGCACGCCCAGGATCACGGAAATGCAGGTGATTCCCGTGGCGGGTCACGACAGCATGCTGCTCAACCTCAGCGGTGCGCACGGCCCGTTCTTTACGCGCAACATCGTGATCATGAAGGACAACGCGGGGCGCACGGGGATAAGCGAAGTGCCCGGAGGCGAGAAGATCCGCCAGACGCTCGAAGAAGCGCGGGCGCTGGTGCTCGACCGCACGATCGGCCAGTATCACCGCATTCTGAACGAGGTTCGATCGCGCTTCGCGGATCGCGACGCCGGCGGGCGCGGTCTGCAGACCTTCGATCAGCGGATCACGATCCACGCGGTGACCGCGCTCGAAGCCGCGCTGCTCGATCTGCTCGGCCAGCACCTCGACGTTCCCGTTGCCGAGTTGATCGGCGAAGGCCTGCAGCGCGACTCGGTCGAGATGCTCGGCTACCTCTTTTATGTCGGCGATCGCCGTCGCACCGACCTGCCGTACAGAAGCGAGCCTGACGGCCGCGATGAGTGGTTCGCGTTGCGCAACGAGGAAGCGATGACGCCGCAGGCCATCGTACGCCTCGCCGAGGCGACGCACGCCCGCTACGGGTTCAACGATTTCAAACTGAAGGGCGGCGTGTTGCGCGGCGAAGACGAGATCGAAGCCATCCGTGCGCTGCACGCGCGCTTTCCGCAGGCGCGCGTCACACTCGATCCGAACGGCGGATGGTGGCTGAAGGACGCGGTGCGCCTCTGTCGCGACCTGCACGGCGTGATGGTGTACGCGGAAGACCCCTGTGGCGCCGAGGGCGTCTTCTCCGCCCGGGAAGTCATGGCGGAGTTTCGGCGAGCAACCGGGTTACCCACCGCGACGAACATGATCGCAACGGACTGGCGCGAGTTGAATCACGCGATCCAGTTGCAATCCGTCAGCATCCCGCTCGCCGATCCGCACTTCTGGACGATGGCAGGCTCGGTTCGAGTCGCACAGCTTTGCAACGAATGGGGCCTCACATGGGGATCGCATTCGAACAATCACTTCGACATCTCGCTCGCGATGTTCACGCATTGCGCAGCAGCCGCTCCGGGCAGGATCACGGCCATCGACACGCACTGGATCTGGCAGGATGGCGAGCGATTGACGCGCGACCCGCTGCGGATCGTCGAGGGCAAAGTGGCCGTCCCCCCGAAACCCGGACTGGGCATCGAAATCGACATGGCGGAGGTGGAGAAGCATCACGCGCTCTATCGCGATCACGCGCTCGGCGCACGCGATGACGCGGTTGCCATGCAGTACCTCATTTCCGGCTGGAAATTCGACAATAAGCGACCGGCGCTCGTGCGCTGAAGCGCTAGATGCCGCGGATCAATCGCGTCTGCGGCATGCCCGCGCCGATGTAGACGTTCTGCGGACCGGGCCCTCCTGCGACCGCCACGTAGATCTCGTCCGGATTCGCCGCACGCCAGACGGTCTCCGCATCGCCGCGTCCCGCCCCGCGCTCCGTTGAAGCGAACGCTTCGGCGAAGTGACTCGCTGGAAGCCGGGCGAGCTCCCACAGACGCTGCTGCACGTCGCGTTTCGTGAGCCCCGCTTCGTGGAGCGAGCGCGCGTGATTGACACCGAGTAGAAGCAGCACGCCGTCGCCCCCACCGTACATCGGCGGCATATTGGTCGCGATCTGGCGCAGGATCTCCTCGGGCCCGACGCCTTCGCCGCCGGAGATGTTGCAGAAGTTCGAAGCCTTGAATGCCGTCACGGTGCTGTCCTCGCGACTGAAGCCCCGATCGACGTGGAACGGCGTCCACGGATTCTCTTCCTCGTTCTCGCCGCAGATGTAGGAGTAGCGGAGCGGCGAGCCGAAGCTCGTCTTCGAGTAGATGCCGGGCCACGCCCCGCCCGCGTTGATGAGCACGAGCCGCAACGCTCGACCGATCGTCGCGTTCGCGCGCCACCCCGGACCGAGACAGCCGGTGCCGTAGTTGATCTCGAGCTTCTGGCGCGCCGGACCGTTCACGAGCAGGAAAGGCGTCATCGGATTGGTCGTGACCTGCATGAGCTCCAGCGGGTAGCTCGGGGCCGTCACGCCTTCGATCGCGGCGATCACCACCGGCATGTACTCCGGCTTGCAGCCGGCCATGATCGCGTTCACTGCGATGACCTCGACCGTCGCGCGGCCCTTGCGCGGCGGCAGCGTCGCGATCAGCTCGTCTGCCTTGCGGCCGGAAGCCGCGACGAACGCTTCCACCGCTTCGGCCGTCGCGGGAATGATCGGCAGCCCGTCGGTCCAGCCCTGCTCGTACGCATGTTCGTACGCGCGCGTCATGAGTTGGGCAACCGATTCGCCCTTCACTTCCACTTGTGTTCGAGTCACGTGCTTTTCCTAAACCGGTACCGAGGAACGCGCGACGCCCTCCGGCTGGATGTCTTTCACGACGTCCTTCATGCGCGCCTGGAGCTCCGTGCCCGGCAGCGTGAGGCCGTCGACGATCGTCTGAATCATCGCTTCGGCGCGCGGACGCAGCGCTTCGGCGTCGAGCTGGCGGATCGGGTTCGGCGTCTCCGCGATGATCACGTAGGGAAACCCCTGCGTCGACGACATGCGGCGCCCGAACTTCGAGAACATGTCCGTGACGATCATCACGGCAGGGATGCCGCGTTCCTCGAGAGCGGGTGTGACGTGGCTACACCACGTCGTGCACGACCCTCAGTCGCCGGTCGCGGTGATGACGACGTCGACGCGCTTCGCGAGGTCGTCGAGTTGTTCCTTCATCGTGTCGAGGAGCCTCCCCGCGCGCAAGGGCAGCTCGCGCACCGGCTGTTCCATCACGACGCCCTTCAGCCTATAGCGCTCCTTCAGGAGATTGCCGACCGCGCCGAGAATGTGCACCGCCGAGGGCCGCCAGTTGGGCAGCAGCCCGACGACCTTGCCGTCGAGCGTGGGGAAACGCGGCGCGAACTTGCTCGCATCCGCGATGAGATCGAGATACGTCGCCTGCGGCGACAGCATGGTGATGCTCGTTGAAGCCATGAATCCTCCTTCGGCGTGAATGCCCGATCGTAGAAGCGCCGCGCCGCCGCCGTCAACACGCTTCGTTCACTCCAGGTAGCCGAGTGACCGCGGCAGCCAGAGCACGATCTCGGGAATGAACGTGATGAGCATCAGCACGCTCGTCATCGCGACAAACATCCACGCGACCCACGGCAGCGCCGATTCCATGGACACGCCTGCCAGGCGGCAAGTCACCATCAGATTGACGCCAACGGGCGGCGTGAACTGTCCGATCGCGAGGTTCATCGTGATGACGATGCCGAACCAGACGAGATTCCAGTTGAAATGCAGCGCGATCGGCACGAGCAGGGGCAGAAAGATGAAGTAGATCGAGATCGCGTCCAGGAACATGCCTGCGATCAGGAGCAGAACCGTCATGCCGAGGAGCACCGCGATTTCCGACGCGCCCGAGCCGACGAGCGCTTTGGCCAGGCGGTCGAACGTGCCGAGCGTGCTGCTCGCATACGCGAAGACGCTCGCGAGCGCGACGATGAGCAGGATGACCGCGGAGATCTCGGCGGCTTCCGCGAGCGCATCCACGATGTCGCGCCTATGCAGCGAGCCGTAGATGACCACGCCGACGAAAAGGCCGTAGAACACCGCAACGACCGCCGCTTCGGTGGGCGTGAACCAGCCGCTGCGCATGCCGCCGAGGATGATCACCGGCGCGGCAAGGCCCCAGAACGCTTCCTTCAGGCTACGCCAGAAGGGCGGGCGCGGCTCATGGTATTCGGCTTCGAATCCGTGAACGACCGAGAGCCACGTCGCTGCGATGATCAACGCACAACCGGCAAGGACGCCCGGTAGCAACCCGGCGGCGAACAGCGCCGGCACGGACGCCTGCGGGACGAGGAGGCTGTAGATGATGAGCGCAATGGAGGGCGGAATCAGGATATCGGTTGCGCCCGCCGCGGCGATCAATCCCGCGCTGAATGGTTTGGGATAGCCTGCGCGCAGCATCGAGGGGATCATCACTGCGCCCACTGCCGCCGAGTCGGCGGGTCCGGAGCCCGAGATGCCGCCGAGGATCATCGCGACGAGCACGGCGACCGTCGCAAGCCCGCCGCGGCGTTGCCCCACGATGCTCGATGCGAAGCGCACGATGGAGGCCGCGACGCCGGCACGCTCGAGGATGAGTCCCGCGAGCACGAACACGGGGATCGCAAGCAGGGGGTATTTCGCAATGCCGGTGTAGACGCTCGTCGGCACCGACATGATGCCGAGCCCGCCGAGCGCGATCACGGCCGTGCCGGCGAGGCCGAGCGTCACCGCCAGCGGGACGCCCGCCAGCATGAGCACGATGAAAACGCCGAAGAGAATCCAGTCCATCATCCCCTCACCCCTCACCCCGGCTCGGGGCGAGGGCGGGTTTTCTCCAACTTGAGTGAAGACACGTCGATCCGTACGTGTTTCCCTCGCCCCGCTCGGCGAAAGGAGTCGGTCGATAGACGTTTCCCTCGCCCCGCGCAAGTGGGGCAAGGGGCAGCGTGAGGGGCAACTCGGGCTGCCTCACTATTCCGCTTTCACGTGGGCAAGCATCCGATTCACGAGCCGCGCGACGATCGCCACCGACAGCACCGGCAGCCATACGGTATAGACCCACTGCGGAATGCCGAGCGCCGGCGACGTCACGTCGAATCGATAGTCGTCCCACGCCATGCGCGCGCCATACCACGCGAGCAGGCTGAACATGACGATGCAGGCGCCGCGGCCGAGCACGGCCATGGACCTGCGTGTGCGCGGCGTCAGGCGCTCGAGGACAAAGATGATCGCGATATGCTTGTCGCGATGGAACGCGGTCGCCGCTCCGAGGAGAGTCATCACTACCATGAGCGCGATCGAGATCTCCTCGGTGAACGCGAAGGAGACATTGGTGAAGTAGCGCACGACGACGTTCGCCATCGTGATGACGCAGAGCACGGCCATGAGCGCCGCGAGCACCGCGCGCTCGATGGAAACCCAACGGGGGAGCGGCTCCTGTTCGCCCGCCGGCGCTTCGAACGGATCCTGCATCAGCCCTTCCTCGGGAGCGGCGCTCGCCTCCGGCTGGGAACATACCTCGCCGCCCGACGGAACAGAGGAAAACCAAGGTTTTCCTCCGTAACCTGCCGCGGCAAGATTCCTCCGGGCGCAAGCGCCCGAGCCGCGGCTCGGTGCACGAACAGAGGGAACCCCATGGTTTCCCTCCGTTACCTCCTTTCCTTATGACGGCGGGGTCGGATGGCAAGTCCGACACGCTGCCAGTCGCCGTCTCAGCCAGACTCATGCGGTCCGTCCGACTTGCCGTATGTGTCCGACGCAATCAGCGCTTCGCGATGGCCGACTCGGCGGCTTTTACGAGATCACGCCCGACCTGCTGCGCCCATTTGTCATACACCGCCTTCGTCGCGGCCTGGAACGCCTTGCGCTGTTCCTCGGTGAGCCGCGTCACCGTCACCCCGTGCGAGCCGATCTGCTTCAGGATTTCGGTGTCGTCGCCCATGATGCCTTTGCGAGCCGCAGCCACGTTCTCCGCTCCCGCCTGAATGGCCGCCTGCCGCACGGCCTCGCGATCGGCGGGCGTCCACGATTCCCACACTTCCTTGTTGACGACGAAGACGAGCGGGTCGGCGGTGTAGCCCCACAGCGTGAGGAATTTCTGGTTGAGCGTCCACATCTTCGCACCCACGAACACCGAGAGCGGATTTTCCTGGCCGTCGACGGCACCCGTGGAAAGCGCCGGCTGCGCGTCCGCGAAGCTCATCTGCGTCGGATTCGCGCCCAGCGCGGTCAACGTGTCGATGAAGATCGGCGAGCCGACGACACGAAACTTCTTGCCCTTCATATCGGCAGGCGACACGATCACGCTTTTCGAATTGGAAAGCTCCCGAAAACCGTTCTCCCCCCACGCGAGCGGCACGACGCCGCTCTTCTCCAGAAGGCTGAAGATCTGCTTGCCGACCTCGCCTTTCGTGAGTGCATCGACGGCGCGATAGTCGGGCATGAGAAAAGGCATGGAAAACAGATTGAGCTGCCGCACCTGCGGCGACCAGTTGATCGTCGAGCCGATCGCGAGATCGATCACACCCTGGCGTATTGCGGAGAACTCGCGCGTCTGTTCTCCGCCGACGAGGCTCATGCCCGGATACATCTTGATGTTGATGCGGCCCTCGGTTTTCTCCTTCACGAGCTCCGCCCAGCGCTCCCCCGCCTTGCCCCACGGATAGCTTGCGGGCAGCACCGTCGAAAGCTTGTATTCGGAGCGGTAGGTCTGCGCCGCGTCGGCCGCAGTGGCGAGCGCGAGCGCGAACAGCGCGAAGAACAAGGTAAAGCGACGCATGGGGCTCCTCTCTCCTGTCGGATAAACCCGGGCGGCCGCATCGTATCACCTCGTGCCGGCCAAAACAGTGCGCACCCCGGAGCCAGCGCCCCGAGCGCGTGCACGCCTTGACGCCCGAGCGAGCGGCCCGTCAGTATAGATTTGTACCACGACAACATAGGGGGCCCGCCATGAACGCAGGAAAGCGCTCGCTTGCCGTTGCCGCTGTCATCGCCGCCCTCGCGGGCGGTGCCGTTATCGCGCAACAGTCCGCGCCTCAAAGAGGCAGTCACGACTGGGCTCCGCCTGCGAAGGCCGGGAAACACCATACGCTGCCCGCGACGCTCGAGACGGTGCAATGGGGATGGCTCGATCCTGCCGAGCCGCCGAAGCTCACCGTCGAGTCCGGTGACACCGTCTCCATCGAAACGATGATGCACTCGCACGACAAGGTCCGGCCGGGCGTCAACATGGATGACGTGGTCGCGTTGAGGAAGGCGAATCCCGGCGGCGGACCGCATTCGATGACCGGTCCGATTGTCGTGAATGGCGCCGAGCCCGGCGACGTGCTCGAAGTGCGCATCCTGAGGATCGAGCCCAAGCCATTCGCGGTCAACTTCAATCTTCCGGGCAAGGACTTTCCGACGATCGGCGCGCTCGCCTCCGAGATGCCCGAGGGCTTCATCCGGTTTTTCAACCTCGATCTCAAGACGCGCACGACCGAGTTCAAGCCCGGCATCGTGCTCGATCTTCAGCCCTTCCCCGGCACGTTCGCGGTCGGCATCGATCCTAACGATCCGTCTCCGCGTAAGGGCGGCGCGAAGGATCCGATGGCCCCGGTGTCCACGCTGCGTCCGTGGAAGAACGGATCGAATCTCGACATCAACGAGCTTCAGGAAGGCACGACGATCTTCATCCCGGTGTTCCTGAAGGGCGGGCTCATCTGGACGGGCGACTCGCATTGCCGTCAGGGCAACGGCGAGGTGAATCTGACCGCGCTCGAGTGCTCGTACAAGGAGATCCGCATCCAGCCGATCGTGAGGAAGGACATGAAGCTCGAGTGGCCGTTCATCGAGACACGCACGCACTGGATCACGGTCGGGCTGAACGAGGATCTCGACGTCGCGATGGTGAATGCCACGCGTGAAGCGGTGAATTGGCTCGCCAATCAGAAGATGGTGCCGATGAGCCGATACGAAGCCTACAGCCTCGTGTCGATGGCTGCGGATTGCCGTGTCTCGCAGGTCGTCGACATCCGCAAAGGCGTGCATTGCATGATTCCGAAATCGATCTTCACGAAGCGGTCCTGATCTTTCTGCTCCCCCTCCCCGAGCGGCGAGGGAAGGTTTTTCGCAGCGCTCGCCCCGGGGCCGTCTTCGCAAAAGGAGGGCCCCGTTCGCTTCTCCCCGCGGGAGAAGGGTGGGGATGAGGGCAAGCCATTTGGGCCGTCTCGAAGGGTGAACGGCTCCCGCCGCTTCGTTCTTCCCCCAGCCCTCGCGCGTGCCGCGACTTTCGTCCTCGCGCTTGCTCTCGGCGCCGGAGCACTTCAGGCGCAAGCCCAGCCGAAGCTCCGCGTCGTCACGACATCGGCCGACCTGAAAGCGCTCACCGAAGCCGTCGGCGGCACACGCGTCGAAGTCGAGAGCCTCACCGCGCCCGAGCAGGACCCGCATGCGATCGAAGTAAAGCCGCGTCAGCTTGCGAGCGCCCGGGCGGCCGCGCTCGTCGTGCGCGTCGGGCTCGACCACGAGCCGTGGTTTGCGAAGCTCCGGCTGCCGGGCACCGTGGCGGTGCTCGATGCTTCGCGCACCGTGCGCCTCACGCAGACCCAGACGCCGCGGCTCCGCGCGCAGCGCGCCGCGCACGTGCACGCGTTCGGGAACACGCATTACTGGCTCGACCCGCACAATGCGGCGCCGATCACGGCAGCGATCCGCGACGCGCTCGCGAAGTTGAATCCCGGCGACGCATCGCTGTTCGATGCGAACCGGCGCACGTTCATCGAGGCCCTCACGGCGAGGATGCAGTCATGGGAGCGCGCACTGGTGCCGCTGCGTGGGCAGAAGGTGGTCGTCATTCACGATAGCTGGTCCTATTTCGCCGAGCGTTTCGGATTGCTCATCGTAGCGGCCGCGGAGCCGCATCCCGGGACGCCGCCCTCCCCTGCCGAGCTCGCGGCGCTTTTCGAACGCATGCGCGAAGCAAAGGTGGGCATCGTCATCGCCGATCCGCATTCCAATCCCGCGCTCGTTCGCCAGATCGTCGAGAAGACGCACGCACGGGCCGTGACGCTCGCGCCCTCCAGCCACGACTACCTGAGGCTCTTCGAGGAGAACGTCGCGCGACTCGTCGCCGTAACCAGGAAGCGCCCATGACGGAGCTTCTGTTCTGGCCCTTCGTCGCGGGGCTCGTGCTGACGGCGATACATGCGTGGTTCGGGCTGCATGTTCTCGCGCGCGGCGTGGTCTTCGTCGATCTCTCGCTCGCTCAGGTGGCGGCCCTCGGCCTCACCGCTCGCAATTCTCGCCGGTCACCCGGTGCAGAGCACGCCCGCTTACTGGTATGCACTCGCTTTCGCCCTGGGCGGCGCCGCGCTCTTCGCGCTCACGCGCCGGTTCGAGCGCAGCATCCAGCAGGAAGCGGTGATCGGCATCGTGTATGCCGTCTCCGCGTCTCTCGCGGTGCTCGCGCTCGACCGTGCGCCGCAAGGCGCCGAACACGTGAAGCAGCTCCTCATCGGATCGATCCTCACCGTCACGCGGGAGGAGCTCGCCACGATCGCAACGCTGTACGCCGCGATCGGCTTGCTGCACCTCGCATGGCGACGCGCACTCGTGGAAGTGTCCTTCGATCCGCTGCGCGCGCGTTTGAACGGCCGGCGCGTCTTCTTCTGGGATTGCGTGTTCTACGGATCGTTCGCGCTGGTCGTGACTTCGTCGGTGCGCGTTGCGGGCGTGCTGCTCGTCTTCGCCTATCTCATCATTCCGGCCGCGCTCGCCTTACTGTTCGCGAAGACATTAAAAGCACGCCTCTTCCTCGCGTGGGGACTCGGCGCGGTGCTCACCGCCGGCGGGCTCTACGCTTCCTGGGTATGGGATCTGCCCACCGGACCTGCGATCGTGAGCGCGTTCGGCGCGGCGATGGCGCTCGTCGGCGTCGGTGCCGCGTTGAGAAACACGGCAGCGCGCAAGCTTGCGCAGCTTGCCTTCGCCGCCGTGGGCGTTGCCGGCTTGCTGCTCGCGGCGTTCCCACACATGGATCAGCCGTGGCTCGATTCGCTGCACCGCGTCGCCTCCCCGCTGGAAACGCTGTTCCTCGACGAGCACGAGCGTGCGACGCGTGACGACACCCTCGAATCGCTCGAACGGGCCCGCGTCGAGCTTTCCCGGCTTCGCGAGCTCGAGCAGGACGTGCGCTGGGGGCGCAAAGACATGGACCCGGAGAAACTCGAGCGCATGCGCCAATACATCGCCGGTCGCAGCGAGATCGCAGCAGGGGAAGAGCTCGTGCTGCGCCACCTGCGCGACAAAGCACGCGGACGCCAGCGCTGGCTGCTGGGGCTTCCTCTGCTCCTCGTGGGCGCTGGCGGTTTCTACTTTCTGCGCAGGCGCGTTACGAGCTGGCCGGAACGAAAGAGGTAGCCTCTCGCGCCGGGCGTTTTGCTTCATCGGGGACACCGCGCGTCGAAATGGATGGCAGCCGCAGCCGTCACGCGAATTGGCACAGCAAACGGGCCCTGTTCTCAGCTTGGTTCCGCATCGGGATGAGCGATGATTCAGCTCGTGCGGATTTGATCCCGTTCCTACGCAGATGGACACTCTGCCGCTGGCACCAGCGCACGGGCCCGCCAGATTGCGCGGTAGACAACCCCAGGCCGGTTACGCCGGCCCGGGGTCTGGTCTTTTTTCGGCGCACGACGGCACGCTCACCCTCTCGCTTAGAATATCCTGACCCGGCACAGGCTAAAGCCGCAGCGTTCGAAATCGGCCGCGTGGCTTTTCGATCGTGCCGCCTATGCCCTCGGCGTCGTGCTTCATCCGAGCATCCGATGCGCGAGTCCGGAAACGAGCGAGGACCCCTGTATGACAATGAAACGCGTGATGACCGAAATCGGCATGGGCACCGACATACGCGGCACCGACTACACCAAGGCGGCCGTGCGCGCACTGCGCGACGCGCTGTGGCACAACTCATTGAATGTCGCCGCGGCTTTGGGCAAGGAGACGGACTCGATGTTCGTCGACGTCTTCATCGGCGTGCCAAAGCCGGAGCGCGTCAATAAGGAGGAAGTGCTTGCGGTCCTTCCACACGGCACGGGCACGGTCACTGTCACGGAAGGCGGTCTCGAGATCGTCAACGACGCGGGGACGGGATCGACTGTGATCGCGAATGCCGCGGCGGTCGTGCGGCTCGACGTAGCTTAGTGAATATCACGTAAGTAGATGACTTTACTGACGTCACGAATCTCCCCTCGCCCTTCGGGAGAGGGGCCGGGGGAGCGGAGCGGTCGGGGAGGGATACGGAGGCACCATGGCACTGAAGAGAGTCATACTCGAGCTCGGAGCCGGCAACGATCTGCATGGCGCCGACTACACGAAAGCCGCGGTGCGGGCGGTCGAAGACGCGCTGCATCATTCCTCGCTCAACGTGGTGCGCACACTCGGCCTCGACCGCAACAAGGCGCAGGTCGAGGTCACGATCGGCGTGCAGAAACCCGATAAGGTCGATACGGAGGCGGTGAAGCGCGTGTTGCCGATCGGCCAGGTAACGGTGAAGATCGTGAAGGGCGGTCTCGACGTTCCCGAGGAAGGTGGACACGACCTCATCGCCATCGCGAGCGCGGCGATCGCGGTAAGGTTCGATCTGCCTCAGGGATAGAGCCATGCCGGATCAGACCGAAGTGCTCGGCACTTTCCGTCTCGAAGAAGCGACCATCGACGACGTGCACACCGCCATCAGGGCCGGGCAGATCACCTGCGCCGACATCGTGAAGCACTACATCGCGCGCGCCCGCGCCTCCAACGGGGTCGCGAGCATGCTGGTGACTGAAGACGGCGCACCGATTCCCGATGCAACGGGCACGATGCGAGCGCAGGCGCCCCTCCGGTTCCCCACGCAGACCGTTGCCGCCTCCACACTCTTCCCGGATTTGGACCAGTACAAGGGCGCCGCCGCTCGAATTCGGTCGAATGGAAGCAACGGCGTCCGATCCGTCGGTCCAACAGCAGTACGGCATGATCGTCGGGACACCGAACGCCGGGCAATTGAACGCGCTCGCGACGCTCAACATCCGCGGCGAGCGTTCGGTCACGTGCCGTGGCGATTACGACCGCCACCCGTCGGCAGGGCCGCTGCCGAAGGGCGCGCCGCCGGTCTGCGAGAACTTCCGCCACTACCCCGACGCGATCGAGCAGGCCGCAGAGCTCGACGCGAAGTACGGACGCAATCCTCCGCTGGATGCGCTGCCGCTCTACGGCATCGTTTTCTCGTTCAAGGATCCTTTCGACACGAAAGACATGCGCACGACCGGCGGCGGCGACGCGCGCTACGACATCGACTTTCCGGCGCGTGACCACATCCTCGTCGAGCAGCTCCGGAAGAAGGGCGCCATCATCTATGCCAAGGCGGTGAACACGGAATACAACGGACGCGCCGGTAATCCGGGCGGCCGCCACCAGCCGGAGAAGGTGCTGCCGTCGGTGCTCGGCTACCAACGAAGCTCGTGGGCCGGCAACCCATCGAACGTCTACGACACGACGCGTGCGGCGTCGTTGGGATCGAGCTCCGGCTCGGGCGTGTCGGTGAGCGCCAACCTGGTGATGGTGAGCCTCGGCGAAGAGACGCGCGCATCGTGCCGCGGGCCTTCGAATCACAACGCGTGCGCGCTCATCCTGCCGCACAAAGCCATGCTCGGCTTCGACGGCGGTGCGATCGGCGCCGACATCTACTGCGACCGCACGGGCATCCTTGCGCGCACGGTGGGCGATTGCGCGAAGGTGCTCGACGCGCTCAAGGATCCGGCCGAAGGCTATTACGACCCGCGCGATCCTTACACGACGGTGCCGCGCTCCTCCGTGCTGAGCACCGGCTACGCCGTGCACGCGCGGGCGTCAGGCGAACCCGGCGCACTGAAGGGCATGCGCATCGGCATCGTGCGCGAGTCGATGTTGAATCCCGGCGTGAAGGCGGCGGAGCCGATCACGACCGCGGCCACGAGAGAGATCAAGGCCATCCTGGGGCAGAAGCTCGGCGCGACGCTGGTCGAATCGTCCGATCCGCTGTGGAAGTCCGATCCTGAAATGGAACAGATGAAAGTGGATTTCCGGCGCGCGCTCGCCGCGCTCGTACCGGTGTTCATGCCGGACATCCTGTTTCGCCTGGATACCGACGGGCGGCCGCTCTTCAAGGAGTTCGCCGCCGCGATCGTGCCGACCGAATTCGCGCCGGGCAAAGTGTTCGGCATTGGCTCGATGCAGCCGATCGACTATTGTGTCGCGCTCGCGGACGGGCTCATCGCGCCTCCGGTGAATCTCGACATCTCCACCGTGCAGCAGCAGATACTCGCACCGACGTTCCGCTATCACATCAAGCAGTATCTCTCGCGGCGGGCGGCGGACTGGAAGGCGCGCGGCTTTACCGAGACGCTCGTCGATTGGCCGACGCTCAATGCGCGCTCGAAATTCTGGGGCGACGATGGCCGCGCAGCGTTCCGGAACTGGGAAGAGATCGTCGATCCGAGGAATCCGCTCACCGGCCGGCAGGGCGTCAACGAACGCATCATGCTGCGCGAGCTCCTGCGGCGCGTGGACATGATGGTGATCCTCGAGAACAAGCTCGATGCGCTCGTGCGGCTGCACACGCCGCTGCCGCCGGCGAAGATCGGCGGACCGGAAGTGCCAGGGTTGATCCGGCGACTGCGCGATGAGTCGCAATACGGCCCGAACGCGGGGTTGACCGAGGTGTTGATTCCGGCCGGGTATGTGTCGGTAGCCTACGATCCCGTGTTTGCGCTCAATGCCGATCGCACGAAGTATGTCGGAGTGGCTTCCGAGAAGCCGACAGAGATTCCCGCGCCGGGGCTCCCGTTTTCGCTCGTGTTCCGCACCGAGCCCGGCAAGGAGGACGTTCTGTTGAACATCGCATCGGCCTACGAGGCCGCGTCGAAGCGCCGCGTGCCGCCCCCTGCGTTCGGACCTATTTCGTCAGAGCGAAGTTAGGGCGCCTGGATCCCGGATGTGTGTGCTGCGCACCTCCAGGATGACGTTCAAATTGTCGTCATGCCCGCATCGAGACGCGAGCCGAGGCGAGCTACGACTTGGGCGCAATGAAGCGATTCCCGGGTATACACGCCGATGACACTCTTATCTCTTGGGGGAAAGGAGGTTACGGAGGGAAACCGTGGAAGGTTTCCCTCTGTTCCAGGGCGGCGAGACCCGAGCCTTAGGCGAGCGCCGCCTAAGTCGACTCTTCGGTACTGTCCGCGACGGTTGATGCAATCCTGAAGGATGAGAAGCGTCACCTGCTCCCAGTTCGCGTTGGTGGTCCAGAGCATTTCGAGGTTTCTCAGCATCAGCGCATAGATACTGGCGGGCGTCTTCTGGTCGAGTCCGACGAGCTCGGTGCGCGTCTTCTCCTTGTCCGCACCCAGGTCGCGGGCCCATACGATGTTGCCCGACCAGCTCGCGTAGCTCTGGCAGCCACGCTGAGTGAGGTTGATGCTCGCCTGCGCAGCCGGGGAGAAAAGCGCGGCCGACAGCGCCACGGCGCCCATGCAGGCGGTGAGACTACGAATCGGGTTCATTGCGGTCTCCACAGGTTCCGGGAGCGGCCCGGATACGTTCCAGAATAGATCGCGGCGACCGTTCGCTCAAGTGCCTCACGCGAATGGCCTGCACTATTACCGCCGGGCTGTTGCCAGATCCGTGCCAGAACGCGCTCAACGTCGCCCGCGAAGGAGAGAGGACCGC
The DNA here is from genome assembly GCA_963808765.1 of uncultured beta proteobacterium. Taxonomy (GTDB): domain Bacteria; phylum Pseudomonadota; class Gammaproteobacteria; order Burkholderiales; family SG8-41; genus JAQGMV01. The sequence continues at coordinate 118,671 of CAWEHH010000027.1, read as the reverse complement.
TCGGAACGGTCCACGGCGGAACGTGCCCTCTCTCCGGACCCGCCTACTTCGGCTGCCCCACGATGCGCAGATACGGCTTGACCGTTTTCCAGCCGCCGGGGAATTTCTGCTTCGCCTGCTCGTCCGAAACCGCCGGCGGGATGATGACGTCCTCACCCGGTTTCCAGTTCACGGGGGTCGCAACAGTGTGCTTCGCAGTGAGCTGCAGCGAATCGAGCACGCGCAGCACCTCGTCGAAATTGCGCCCCGTGGTCATCGGATAGGTCAGCACGAGCTTCACTTTCTTGTCGGGACCGACGACGAACACCGAGCGTATCGTGGCGTTATCCGCCGCCGTGCGGCCCTCGACCTTCGCAGCGGCGTTAGGGTGGATCATGTCGTAGAGCTTCGCGACGCGCAGGTCGGCATCGCCGATGATCGGGTAATTGGGCGCATAGCCCTGCGTCTCTTCGATGTCCTTCGCCCACCGCGAATGATCCGTCACGGGGTCGATGCTCAACCCGAGCACCTTGGTATTGCGCTTGTCGAACTCGGGTTTCAGCCGCGCCATATAACCCAGTTCGGTCGTGCAGACCGGTGTGAAATCCTTGGGATGCGAGAACAGGATCGCCCAGCCGTCGCCGACCCATTCGTGGAATCGGATCGGTCCCTGCGTCGTTTCTGCCGTGAAGTCCGGCGCTTCATCGCCGATGTGCAATGCCATCTGATCCTCCTGTTGATTTGAACGCCAAAACATGGGGAGCGCGATGCGGCCCCCGTTCCGATAAGATCGGGCGAGCAGCCACCCGCACGATCCCTGCCACACCAAGATGAAAAACCAAGCGCGCGGACACTCCACTCTCTGCGCCCGCGTCGAACGCACACTTCGCCTCAACCGCAAAGCCGGGCTGAACTTCCCCGGTGTATTCATGGAGGTGACGGGCCGCGAGATGCGGAACGATGCCCTCAGGCTCGAATTCTACGACGACCCGTTGTTTCACGACGGCCGCCGCGAATTGAGCTGGGTCCCGCTCGGCGTGCTGGCCGATCGCGTGCTCGGAGGCGTCACCCGGCAGCAGGGCGGCCCGTCGCGCCGCCCCGCGACGGTGCACCTTGCCTTGCAAATGAGCGGTGCACCCGTTGTCGGCGATCTCGTCGCGGATGCGCAATTCGTCCACTACACGCAGAGGACGCGCGTAACGCAGGCCCTTTCCACCGGCACCATCCGCGCCGGCAAGACTCTGATCGCCCACGGCTCCGGCGCGTTCGTGATGCTCGATCTGCCGACGGGCGCCGAGCAGGTCACGCGCCTGTGGGTGCCGGAAGCGCTCCCGCGCGAACCGCGCAGGGACACAATCTCGCGGTGGTCCGCACCCAGATCGTACGCGTGGACGGAAAACTCGTGCTCGAAGCAACGAGCCGGCACGCGGCAGGCTGAAGAAGCGAGAGGATGACTGCAATGCCAACGAGATCGCGCTTCGGACCCGAAGCTGCTTTCGACGCGCTTTTACTCACCGCCGGAGCCCTGATCGCTTACGTATCGTGGGGCTACGGCTTCGGCAGCCTGAGCCGTCCGGGGCCCGGCCTCTATCCGTTCTTCGTCGGTCTGGCCATCGTCGTGTTCGCGTTTTTCACGCTCATCGGCAACGTGCGAGCAGTCAGAAACGTGACGGTGCTCGATCGCGGCGCGGCGCGCACCTTTGCGATCATGGCCGCGACGTTCTGTCTGTGGATCGCCGCGATGCCGATCCTGGGATACGTGGTGGTGACACTCGTCGCGACGTTCGTCTTCGCGAAGGCCGTGAAGCTCGAAGGGTGGGTGAAACCCGTCGCGCTCGCCTGCGGCACCGCGCTGTTCATCTATCTTCTCTTCGACGTGTGGCTGTACGTCGACCTGCCGCGCGGCGTGTTCGGACGATGAGCGGCTTCGAGCTTCTGCTGAACGGCTTCGCGAACTCGTTCACGACCGTCAATCTCGTCGCGTGTTTCGTCGGCGCGCTGATCGGGACGGTGGTGGGCGTCCTGCCGGGACTCGGCCCGACGGCCACGATGGCACTGCTCCTGCCGTTCACGATTCCGTACGGCGCAACGACCGGCCTCATCATGATGACCGGCGTGTGGTATGGCGCCATGTACGGCGGCTCGACGACGTCGGTGCTCGTCAACATTCCGGGCGAGGCCGCGAGCGTCGTCACGTGTCTGGACGGCTACCAGATGGCGCGCAAAGGCCGCGCGGGCGCCGCGCTCGCACTCGTGGCGATCGGATCCTTCGTGGCCGGCACGCTCGGACTCGTCGGCCTGCAGTTTCTCGCACCGCTCCTCGGTCAGGCCGCGCTCTCGTTCGGGCCGCCCGAGTTCCTGTGCTTCATGATTCTCGCCTTCGTGCTGCTCGCGAATCTTTCGGCCGATGCCCCGCTGAAAGGCGCGCTCATGATCGCGCTCGGGCTTTTCCTGAGCACGATCGGCATCAATCCGATGGACAGCTACCCGCGCTTCACCTTCGGCACCGAGAAGCTGATGCTCGGCATCGATTTCCTGCCGATCGCGATGGGACTCTTCGGGATCTCCGAGATCCTCACGATCGCGGTCGCGAAATACGTGACGCCGGCCGTCGCCAAAGTGCGGCTGCGCGAGCTGTATCCGAACAGGACGGAGAGGCGCCGTTGCGTGGCGCCGATGCTGCGCGGCTCGGTCCTCGGGTTCTTCGTCGGCCTGCTGCCCGGACCGTCCACGGTGATCTCGACATTCGTCGCGTACGCGGTCGAGAAGCGCATTTCGCGGCGTCCCGAAGAGTTCGGCCAGGGCGCGGTCGAAGGCGTGGTCGCGCCCGAAGCGGCAAACAACAGTGCCGTGATGGGATCGATGATTCCGCTGCTGACGCTCGGCATTCCTTTCGCCGCGCCGAGCGCGATCATGCTGGCGGGGCTGCGCATGCACAACGTCGAGCCGGGGCCGATGATGTTCACGACCCACCCCGACGTGTTCTGGACCTTCATCGCGGCGATGTACCTCGGCAATATCATGCTGCTCGTGCTGAACCTCCCGCTGGTCGGGGCGTTCGCGAAGATCGCAAGCATCCGCCCGCAGATCCTGCTGCCGGTCATCAGCGTGATCTGTCTGGTCGGCATCTACAGCGTGCGCAATGCGTTCTTCGACGTGTGGGTGATGATCGCGGCCGGGGTGATCGGATTCTTCGTGCGCAAATGGCACTATCCGATCGCGCCGTTCATCATCGGCGTCGTGCTCGGGCCGACGACGGAGAACGAGCCTGCGGCAGACGCTCATCATGTTCAGAGGCGACTTGGGGCTCATCGTCGAACGGCCTCTCGCGACGACCCTGCTGTCGCTCGCCGTGGCATTCATCGTCTACCGTCTCGTGGTCCACCTTCGCGGCAAGCCGCGCCTCTCGCGGTGGAGGAAGGTAAAGCGCTCTAGAACCACCCTCTGAATCGGTGAGCGGGGCCGCGGGGCGGCGGGGTCCCCGCTCAGGAAACACTCCAGCGCCAATCAGAATTTCCATCGACAGGTTACGAGGCTCACTGCAGGAGGAGCACTCCGGCTTTCTCGACAGCGCCGCCCCGCCGGTGCGATGATGTGTCGAAAGCACCCTGGCACGCTCATCATCTGAGGAGGAGCATGAAAAAGCCACTCGTTGCGCTCGTCTACGCGAGCCTGCCGCTCGCGGCCCTCGGCTTCGCACACGCAGCGGAGAAGTATCCGGTCAAACCGATCACGGCCGTGGTCGCCGTGGAAGCCGGGGCCGACGGCGACGTGCTCGTGCGTCCGATCTACCAGCGCATGTCGAAGATGCTCGGCCAGCCGATCCTCGTCGTGAATAAACCCGGCGGCGGAAGCTCGATCGGCTATCGCGAGTTGCACGTCGCCAAGCCCGACGGCTACACGATCGGCTGGGGATCGGCGACCATCATCACGAACAAACTGCAGGGGGTGTCCCCGCTCGACCATCACGATTTCACGCAGCTCGGCGCCTATGCGACCTATTTTCCGATCGTGATCGGATCGGCGAAGAGCAAGGTTCAATTCGGCACCGTGCAGGACGCGATCACCTACGCGAAGACCAATCCGGGCAGGATCAATTTCTCGACGGCGGGCGTGGGGCAGAGCTGGTGGGTCGCCGCCATGGCCTTCGTCGGCGCGACCGGCATCAACGTGAACAGCATCCCTCAGCCCGGCACCGGCGCCATGACGGTCGCGCAGGTCGCGGGCGGCCACGCGGAGCTCGGTGTCGCGGCGCTCGGTTCGGCGAAGAGCATGATCGAAGCCGGCCAGGTGAAGTTTCTCGCCACGCTTGGCGAGGCGCGCGCGCCCGCGCCGTACGACAAGATCCCGACGGCGAAAGAGCTGGGCTACGACGTCGTGTGGGAATCCACCAACTTCGTGATGGGGCCGCCCAAGCTGCCGAAGGAGATCGTTCAAATACTCTCCGATGCCGTGGAGAAGGCGGCGAAGGATCCCGAGTTCGTGAAGTTCGCGAACGAGCGCAACACGCGCTGGGAATACATCGCGCCCGCCAACGTGAATCCGATGTTCGATAAGCGCCGCGCGGTCGTGCGCGACATCATGGCGAAGGCGGGCATTCTCAAGGAAGTGAAGTAAAACGTTGGCGGCGCGCACCGCCCTCGGCGTGATCGGCCTCGGCAGGATGGGCGGACCGGTCGCGCAACGCCTGCTGCAGGCGGGCTTCCCTGTGTGGGTGTGGGACATCGACGCGGCAGCCCGCGCCGGCTTCGACGAACGGTCGGGCGCGCGCGTTGCGGCGCCGGGCGAGATGTCGCGCGCGTGTGCTGCGATCTTCTTCGTCGTGCCCTCGTCCAAAGAGATCGCGGAGTGCTTCGATGGCCGGGACGGGATCCTCTCGAACGCACGCAAGGGCCTCGTCATCGTGGATCTCACGACATCGGATCCCGTGGAGACCCGCAAGCTCGCGCGCCGCGCGACGCGCAAGGGCATCGACTACCTCGATGCGGGCATGAGCGGCGGCCCGGCCGGCATCCTCGCAGGCTCGCTCGCGCTCATGATCGGCGGAGACGCGAAGGTGCTCACGCGCGTGAAGCGCTATCTCACGCCTTTCGCACAGCACATCTTCCATCTCGGCGCCCCCGGCTCGGGCCACGCGATGAAGCTCATCCACAACATGGTGCTGCACACGATCTTTCTCGCGACCTGCGAAGGCGCGCGGCTCACGGAGAAGATGGGCATGCGCGTGAAAGACATGATCGACGTGTGCAACGTCTCGACCGCGTTCAGCTATGCGAGCCGGCACCGCTTCCCGAACAACATCTTGAACGGCTCGTGGAACGCGCAGGCGCGCATCTACAACCCGCTCAAGGACGTCGGCATCGCCGTGCGGCTCGCGAAGGAATGCGGCGCGGACGTGGAGCTCGGGGAGCGCACGCTCGCGTTCCTCGAAAAGGCCGTCGCGCGCGGGATGATCGAGGAGGACTACTCGCTGCTCTATCGCGACTTCGACGCGATCAGGAAAACCCGGCCGCGGAAGGCGCGAACCGCGAAAGCGCGTTCCTGACCGTTGTCGTTCTGCAAGCCCGGAACCCCGCGTCATTGAGCAGGTTCTGGATCCCGGGTCTGTGTGCTGCGCACGCCCGGGATGACGTCAAATAGACGTCATTCTGGCGCGAGGCCGGAATCCAGGCGCCTTAAACGGCACGGACCTCGACTTCGTTTTTCCTTCTACCTCAAGCCTCGTACACTCGGACGAGAGTGCCAACCACCGCCGGAAGGCTTCGTGAGCGGGGATAGCCCCAGGCGCGCCGCTCCTTCTGCACTGACCCTCGCACGCTCGGACGAAAGTGCTAACGGACGCCTGAATGTCACGTTGGCGGGGACCCCGCCGCTCCGCGGCCCCCGCTCACCGGTGTCGCGGTGGATCTATCCTCCTTCACCATCGGCGGCACCACCGGCGTGATGCCATTCATCAGCGAAGTCGGCACGTCCTCGATCAGATCGTCGAGCGTGAACATGCCGTCGCCGCCCTTGTGGAGCGACTTGTAATCCTCGCCGAAGTAATAGGTGTTGATGCGTCCCTTCTCGACGTGGAAGACCTGCCCGCTGATGTAGTCGGCCTCGTCGAGACACAGGTACACCACCATCGGCGCGATGTATTCCGGGCCGCGCGGGATGAGGGTGCGCTCGTACTCCGCCTGCGTCATGAGTCCTTCCTCGAACCTGCGCTTGCGATTGGCCTTCACCGCTTCGGTCAGCGTCATGCGCGTGTCCGCGGACGGACAGATCGCATTAGCCGTGATGCCGTAGCGTGAGGTTTCCTTCGCGATCGACCGGGTGAGCCCGATGATGCCCGCCTTCGCGGCGCTATAGTTGCACTGACCCACGGAGCCCTTGTACGCATCGGACGAGAAATTGACGATGCGCCCGTAGCCCGCCTGCCGCATGTACTTCACGGCGTGATGGCACATGTTCCAGTGCCCCTTGAGATGCACGGTGACGACCGAATCGAAATCGTCCTCCGACATGTTCCAGATCATGCGTTCGCGCAAGTTTCCCGCGAGATTCACGAGTATGTCGATCCTGCCGAACGCATCGACGCATTGCTTCACCATCAAGCCGGCTTTCACGTAATCGGCGACGGAATCGTAGTTGGCGAAGGCCTTGCCTCCGTCCTTCGTGATCTCCGCCACGACGTCGTCAGCCGGCCGTTCCTCGGTCTTCTCTCCGCCGCGGCCCACACCCGGATCGTTCACGATCACGCTCGCGCCCTCACGTGCGAGCAGCTTTGCGACTTCGCGACCGATGCCGCGGCCGGCGCCCGTCACGACGGCGGCCTTGCCTTCGAGATGCATGTTGTCTCTCCTTTGTTCCGTGGGCGGCTCCCGCGCCGGCACAGCGCGGTCGAGTATAGCGCGCGGTCTAGTCGAGCCGGGCAGCGTCGTGCGAGAGCGTATCCATCAGCCCACTGCTCCGCGGATTTCAGTAAGCAGCGGCTTCGCGAAATTCTCGAGCATGTTGTCCGCGCCCTGCATGAGGCAGATGCGAACGCCGTGCTGATGCATGCGCTGAACGCGCTGCGACATGCGCTCGTGTGTCGTGTAGTCGTAGCCCATGTTCGCGGCGATCGCGATGTTGCGCTTTGCCGCTTTGCCGCTTTCTCGACTATCGAATCGAGCGCGCGCCACACGTCGGCATGCTCGTATTCGAAGGGGTGCCCGAGCGCCTTGCTCAGGTCGGTCATGGCGAGCATGAGAATGCGGATGCCGTCGATCGCGAGGATCTCGTCGATCTCGTCGATCGCCGTGCCCGCTTCGATGTGCGGGACGAACACGGCCACGTCCTTTTCTTTGGCGTGCATCGCCTTGAACGTGTCGTTCGAGTTCGGATACTCGCCGGTGCCCGAACGATGCCAGTCGTTCGCGACTTCCACGCACGCCCGCACCTGACGCGCCGAGGCGATCGACGCGCCGACGATCTCGATGCCGAGGCTGAAGGCGCGCTGCACGTCGACGGTGACTTGCAGGGATTCGGTCCCGCCGAGCCACGGATTGGACGGAACGCGCACCCACGTGGTGAGACCTACGCCCAGCGCGGCGCGGTGGATGTGATCGAGCTCGCGCCAGTCCATCGCCGAGAACATCATGTCCGGCCGCACGAAATCGAAGCCCGCCCGCGCGATCGTCGGCACCCAGCTCGGACCGCCCTTCAACCACACGCCGAGCGCCATCTCGCCCGCGCCCAGCCGCTCGAAAACTCTGCTCATCGTGCTCTCCTTCGGCTTGCTCTGAACCCTTCTTGGTTCTCCTCCCCGACCGCTCCGCTCCCCACCCTCTCCCCGACTCGGGGCAAGGGAGTGTTTTGCCCATCCCTCATCCCTCTGCTCCTCGTTCACGCCGTCGCCATTGCGCGCGAAACGACGACATCATTAGTCTTCCTTCAACCCCTTCGCCTTGATGAGCTTCCCCCAGCGCGCGATCTCCGCCGTGAGCGTCGCGGCAAACTCGGCCGGGGAGCTTGCGACGACATCGGAGCCCTGCGCGATCACCAGGTTGCGCGTCTCGGGAATCTCGAGCACGGCGACGAGCGCGCGGTGCAGGCGCTCGACGATGCGCGGCGGCGTGGCCGCTGGAACGAAGACCCCCAGCGGTGTGTCCGCTTCAAATCCCGGCAACCCTGCCGCGGCCATGGTCGGCACTCCCGGAGCGAGCGGCGACGGATTCGCACTCGCGATCGCCAGCGCGCGCACCTTGTCCATCTTAATGTACGGCAACACCGAGCTGGCCGATGGAAACATGACCTGCACGTGTCCGCCGAGAAGCCCGAGCAGCGCGGGGCCGACGCCCTTGTAGGGAATGCGCACGATATCGACGCCGGCCATCGCGTTGAACAACTCTGCGGCGAGGTGCGAGGTCGAGCCGGCGGACCCCGAGCCGTAATTGAGCTCGCCGGAGCGCGTCTTCGCGAGCGCGATCAGCTCTTTCACCGTCTTCACCGGCAGCAAAGGGTGCACGACGAGCAGGTTCGGCGCGTTGACCGCGAGCGTCACTGGCGCGAAATCCTTCGTGGCGTCCCATGGCACATTCGAGCGCATGAGCGGCGACACCCAGAGCGGCGTGCTGTAGAAGAGGACCGTGTAGCCGTCGGCTGGGGCTTTCGCGGCGATCTCCGGCGCGAGAATGCCCCGGTTGTCGACGATCGCGCGCTGACCGAACGTCGCGGGGAGCCGGTCCGAAATGATGCGCGCCACGATGTCGCTTCCGCTGCCGGGTTGCGACGTGAGGATGCGCAGCGGTTTCGCGGCCGGATACTCCTGTGCGTGCGCGAAGCTCCCGCCGCAGAGCGCAAGGATGGACGGGATCGCGCACATCCGGGCGACCAGAATCCAGCGCCGCGAGGCCGTGGCGCAGGCAATCGACGTGTTGCGCCGACTCATCATTCGTGGCGCAGCAGCCGCATCAATTCCTCGATGTCATCAGCGCTCGCCTCCTCCAGGCTGTCGAGCAGCGCGAGCGTGCGTTCGACGTCCTCTCGCCGCAGGCGCACACCGAGGCAACTGCGCACTTTCGCACGGTGCATCGCCGGATCGATCGGCAGGCCCCACGAGCCGGGCGGACGGTCGCAACGATTCGCATGCGTCCTGCCGTCACGCAAGGTCACGCTGACAGTGACGTGCATGTTGCGGGTGTCCCGCGGACGCGTCGGGTCTCGCTTAAGCTCGGTCTTCGCGAGCAGCTTCACCATGTCTTCGCGGCAGCGTCGCTCGTCCGTGAACGTCTCGATGCCCACGGTGCCATCGAGGAGCGCCGCGGCCACCGTGTACTGGAAGCTGAACTTGCCTTCCAGGCCGGAACGTGGTTGCGGACGGTCGGCATCCGCAATCTCGGGCGTATCGATGTACACCTTGTCGATCTCCTCGGCGTCCCGGATACGCTCGAGCAGCTCGAGCGCGGCGGCAATCCCGAAGTGCGTCGGATATTTCGAGGGAAAGAACTTGATCGCCATGCCGGGATCGACAAATCGAAACGGCTTTCCGAATTCGAGCAGCGTCCCGTAATCGAAGCTCTTGGGAAAGAACGTCTGGACGTAACCGTGCGGCGCTTCGAGGATCGCCGGATGCGCCGTGAACCCGCGTTTGGAGAGGAGCGCCGCCTCGAGACCGGCCGCTGCGACGTTACCGCAGTGCGTGCACTTCACCATCGATCCGGTGTTCGCCGAGAGCCCGCCGCAGCGCGAGGCGGCAATGCCAAGCGCGTTCGCAAGCCGGGTCGCGTCGAGATTGAGAAGGTGCGACGCGGCCACGGTGGAGCCCATCACACCAACAACGCCCGGCGTATGAAACGGCAGCGCACCGCGGTCGTGGCTGGAAGCGAGCAGCACGCGGCCCTGCATTTCGAGGCCTTTCGCGCATGCGGTCAGGATGTCTCGGCCACTCGCGCGAATCGCCTCCCCGAGCGCAAGCGCCACCGGCAAGGTCGGCGACACCGCGTGGGTCGGGGGACTCGACATCGGCTCGAAATCGAGCACGTGCATCGAAGCGGCGTTGACATACGCCGCCTGCGCAGGCGCGGTCCTGAATCCGAAACTCCATACCGACGCGTCTTCACGGCAGCCCATCGCACGCACGTTCTCCGCCAGGATTTTCGGCGCCTCCTCGGCGCTTCCCGCGACGGCAACGGCAATGCCGTCGGCAATCAGGCGCTTGACGGCGGCGACCGCGACCGCGTCGAGCGCGTCGTAGCCGAGGCGGCTTACGAGCGCCGCGATTTCCGCTGTGGGACCGTGTTGAGGCGAGGTATCGATGCGATGCTCCATGCGGGTGCCGGGCCGCACCCTTCCAGCTTCCGGGGGACACCCGACACACTGTGGATGCGCCCGAGGTCGTCCCACCGGATTGGACCGACGCGATTGTAGCCGCTCTCGCCGGCACCGCCGTTCGACGCAGCGACGATCGATCGCAGCGAGCACATCGTCGGCATGATGGGCGCGAAGCGGTTCAGGCGGGCGCCGATGGGGTGCTCGCCGGAAGTGCCTGCGAGCTCACCCCTTTCGCCGGTCGATTTCCTGAGCGTGTCGATCTCCAGATCGCGCTCGGTTAACAGACGCTCGAGTTTTCGAGTTCGGATCCAGGCGGCGTGGCCGCTTAACGTGGCCGGTTTATCGTGGGGCTTTTTCCTTTTTCGTCGCCGCATCGCGCTCGTCCGCCGATTTATCGCGAGCGGTCGGACCGACGACCTCGTAGCGATTCACCATCGGCTGCGGCGCTTCGATTCGCGCCTCCGGCGGCGGCTTGCGCTCGGACGCCTGCTCCGAGGCGCCCTCCGGTACCATGAAATAGGCGACGCCCACGACCGCCGCGGCGATGCCCACCCATCCGCCTGGACTGATCGGAAAGCGGCTGCCCTGCCGCAGGTCCACGGTGTCCGTGGGATCGCGCTCGATTCGAGGTCCCTCGCCCATGGGTTCCAGGGGGTGGCTTGAGGATGTGTATGATATAGCGCGTCGGGCACGATCTTTCTTAAATCCACCGGAGGAGAACCTCGTGAAACGATTCCTGCCTCAGTATCTTGGAACTGCCGTGGGCGTTTCGATGGTGACGGGCATGTTGGCGGTGAGCACGCCGTCGTTTGCAGCGGAGCAGCAACAAAAAGAAGCGGCGCCGCCCGCTGCGAAGATCAGTCCCGAAGAGCTCGAGCGCAGGCGCGGCATGGGGGGCTATAACCCCGAGCGGATGAAGAATCCAAACCTCACCGGCAACCCGCCGAAGATGACCATCACGCCGCCTGAAGAGATCCCGGTGAAGAGTCTGCAAGTGCCTCCCGGATTCCAGGTCGAGCTCTACGCGCACGGCATGCCGGGCGCGCGGATGATGACACGCGGCGACAAGGGAACGATCTTTATCGGCACGCGCGCGATCGGCCGGGTGTATGCGCTCTATGAGCGCGACGGCAAGCGCCAGTCGAAGATCATCGCGGAGAAGATGGTTCAGCCGAACGGCGTGCTGTTCCATAACGGCTCGCTCTATGTCGCGGCCATCAACAAGGTGCTGCGCTACGACAACATCGAGGCGAACCTCGACAAGATCCCGACGCCGGTCGATCTCACGGACGCCTTCAAGCTGCCGCCGGAGGTCCACCACAACTGGAAATTCCTCGCGTTCGGGCCCGACAAGAAGATCTACATCCCGGTCGGTGCGCCGTGCAATCTGTGCGAAGTCAAACCCGACGTACACGGCAACATCCGCCGCTACAATCTCGACGGGTCCGGGATGGAGATCGTCGCGCGTGGCGTTCGCAACAGCGTGGGCTTCGACTTCCACCCGAAAACCGGCGAGCTGTGGTTCACCGACAACGGCCGCGACTGGGGCGGTGAAGACGGATTCGAAGACGAGCTGAATCGCGTGCCTGCGAACATGATCGGCGCGAATTTCGGGTTCCCGTACTGTCACGGGAACGCGCAGCCCGATCCGGACCTCAAGCGCGAGAACGCGTGCGCAAAAGTTGTCCTGCCTGTCACGACGCTCGGCGCGCACACCGCGGCGCTCGGCATGCGCTTCTACACCGGCAAGATGTTTCCCTCCGAGTACCAGAACTCGGTTCTGCTCGCCCGGCACGGATCGTGGAACAGGACGGAGCGCCAGGGCTACGATGTCCTGCAGGTGGTCGCAACCCCGGATGGCAAGAACCCTCAGATCAAGCCGTTTCTCACGGGTTTCCTCGACAAGGGTAAGAACATGTTCATCGGACGCCCCGTGGACGTCATGCAGATGCCTGATGGTTCCGTGCTCGTTTCCGACGACCACAACGGTGCGATCTATCGCGTGAGCTATAAGAAATAGGGAGGGCGCGAGGTGCGACGCGCAAACCTGCCCTCACCCCGGGTCGGGGAGGGTTAGGGTGAGGGGGAAACAACGGGCGAGAGCGGCGAGCCGTGGGGTTCATGGCCGTACAACCGTGTGTCGCGTAACACGGCTCCTGTTGTTTGCTCTCGCGCCGGCGGTTATCGCCGCGAGCGCTGGCGCGCAAACCGCCTTCAAAGGCGACGCCGCGAAGGGCGCCGCCAAAGCGCAAGCGTGCGCTGCGTGTCATGGCGCAAAAGGTCAGCCGCCCGCGTCCGGGTCGCCGTCGCTCCACGGTCAGCCGCCCGAGTATCTCGTGCTGCAGATGTTTCTCTTCCGCGAAGGCCTGCGCGACGTGCCGCCGATGAGGGGCGTGCTGAACGGCGTCACGGATGCGGAGTTCAATAACATGGCCGCCTACTTCGCGGCGCAGCAGCCTGCGACGAAGAAGAGTAAGGCAGACGCGAAGCTGCGGGCGCGTGGCGGCGAGATCGCAGGCAGCATGGGCTGCGGCAGTTGCCACATGTCCGACTTCAGCGGCCAGCGCGAAGTGCCGCGACTCGCGGGACAGGCCGAAGACTATCTCGTCCTCTCGATGCAGGCCTATCGCGACAACAAGCGCGTAGGCACGGACACCAACATGAACGGCATCATGTCACGCGTGAACGACGCCGAAATCCGGGCGCTGGCGCATTTCTTCTCCCACGGTAATCTGGCGGCCAAGCGCTGACCGCCTTCCATATCCGTGGTGGTTCCGGATGTGCGCCGAATCGAGCAAATCACTGGGACAGCGCCGTCAGCGCAGCGTGATCCACGCCGGCGCGTGGTCGCTCGCGTTCGCAACGCCGCGGGTCCAGCGGTCCACCCCCGCCTCCTCGAGGCGCTTCGCGACCGGCGCGCTCAGGAGCAGATGATCGATGCGCAGCCCGGCGTCGCGCGGCCAGCGGTTACGCATGTAGTCCCAGAACGTGTAGATGCGCTCCGTGGGATGCCGCGTGCGCACGGCGTCGACCCAGCCTTGCGCGAGCAGCCTCGCGTAGGCCGCGCGGCTCTGCGGCTGGAGCAGCGCATCGTCGTCGTAGGACTTCGTCGCGTAGATGTCCTGCGCCGTCGGCACGACGTTGTAATCGCCCGCGAGCACGACCGGCAGTCCCGACGAGAAAAGCTGCGCCGCGTGGGCGGTGAGCCGTTCGAGCCACGCGAGCTTGTAGTCGAACTTCGGTCCCGGCTGCGGGTTGCCGTTGGGCGCGTAGAGGCACCCGATCAGCACGCCGTTCACCGCCGCCTCGATGTAGCGCGGCTGCTTGTCCTCGGAATCGCCGGGCAGTCCGCGCCGGCTCTCGATCGGGTCCGTTCCCCGGGCCAGGATCGCGACGCCGTTCCACGTCTTCTGCCCGTGCCAGATCGCGCCGTAGCCCGCGTCCCGGATGGCGGCTGCGGGGAAGTCTCGGTCGAGCGTCTTCGTCTCCTGGAGGCACACCGCGGCGGGCGCGGCAGCCTCCAGCCACTCCAGCAGATTCCCCAACCGTTTGTTGACGTTGTTTACGTTCAGGGTTGCTATCTTCATTGGCTTGAAAACCGTTCATAGAAACATACTGAAACAATACTGTTTCCATGAGGAAATTGGGGCGATACGCGCCGCACCTACACTCGCTTTCCATGACATCAAGCGGGACCGATCCCGCCGGAAAGCCGAAAATGAACGCGATCACCCTGAAAACCCTGCTCCCGAAACTCCGCAGCCTGGGACCCTATGTCTTCGTCGAGCTGCTTCTGCCCGGCGGGACGCTGATCGCGCTGCTCCTGTGGCTTTCGCAGGGCCTCACCCGGACCGGCGCGCTGAATGTGCAGCCCCCAGTGGACGTTCCGGCCGTCGTCGCCCGTGTCGCCTGATCGTACGGTCAACAGCGAGGACTCTCAATGAGCAAGTACCGGAATGCCCTGCCCCAGCTCGAAAGCGGATTGTTCGCGACCGATGGCGGACTCGAGACTACGCTGATCTACCACGAGGGCTTCGATCTCCCCTGCTTCGCGGCGTTCATGCTGATACGCGACGACCACGTCGTGGCCGCGCTCAGGCGCTACTTCGAGCGCTACATGAAGATAGCGGACGCGTACGCCCTCGGCATGGTGCTCGAGAACCCGACGTGGCGCGCGAGCCGCGACTGGGCTTCGCGATTTGGGCTGCGACGAGGCGACCCTCGAGCAGCTCAACCGCCGGTCGATCGGACTCATGGATGAAATCCGCAGGCGACACGAGATGCCCGGCCGCGCCATCGTGGTGAGCGGCAATCTCGGACCGCGCGGCGATGGCTACGTCCCGGATCGGCGCATGAGCATCCATGCGGCTTACGACTATCACGCCTCCCAGATCGAGACGTTCGCGGGAACGGCCGCCGACATGGTCGCCGCGTTCACGATCAACTACGTGGAAGAAGGCATCGGCATCGCGAAAGCCGCGAAAGCGTACGGAATACCGGTCGCAGTGTCCTTCACGGTCGAAACCGATGGACGGCTGCCTTCGGGTCAGTCGCTCGGAAGCGCGATCGCACAGTGCGAGGGCGAGACCGGAGGGTATCCCGCGTACTACATGGTGAACTGCGCCCATCCGACGCACTTTGCGCACGTGCTGGAAAAGGGTGACGGCTGGCAAGAGCGCATCCGCGGCATCAGCTGACAGACGCACTCGCGATGGCGTAGGCTCTCTTCACACTTCACTTCGTCACGTCCCACCTGTAGCCTGCGGGAACGACGATTGCGAGTGGGCGAGGATGGAGATCGTGCAGGAGACAACCGGGGGCCTGTCGGGCGCGTGGATGACGGTGCTTGCGCTTCTGCTGCTCGCGACGGCCGCTTATGCGCACCGGCAAATCCCCCGATACACGGCAGGCACGGCGAGAATCGGTCACGCCGTCCTGATTGTCGTCGGTCTCGGGCTGGGCGCCGTCTCGGCCGCTATTCTTGCTGATGGCGACCATTCGTTCACCTTTCTCGCATTCGTGATCGGGTTCGGCATCGTGCACGTGCCGACGGCGGTCATACTGTGGCTCAAGCGCGCGCGGGGCACGGGCAAGTCGTGAAAGAAAACTACTCCGACCCCGTCGATCGCCTGGGTTTCACGAAGCTGCGCTGGCTGATGTAGCCGCCCGCCGCGAGGAAAGCCGCGTTGGTGAAGAACACTGCCGCGAGTCCGGCCACCGAGCCGAGCGCGCCGAAGAAAAGCGGAATGGCGAAGTGCACGATCTGGTTCACAGTGATGCGCATCCCGTTCGCCTCGCCCACTCGCCCCTTCGGTGAGGCGTTGTAGATCATCGTGAGCGACAGCGGCTGGCCGCAGCCGCAGCCGATGCCCAGCAGGAACGAGGCCGCAGCGAGCGCCCATGCGTTCTGGAAGAACGGGAACAGCACGTAGGCGAGACACGCGACGAACATCGCATACGTGAGCATCCGCGCTTCGCCCGTGCGCTTCACCGCCCACGGCAAAACGAGCCGAAGGAGGATGATCGAGATCGCGAACGCGCTCATGATCATCCCGATCACTGTGGCCGAGAGCCCCTGCGCGTGGCCGTAGAGCGGCATGAAGAACTGGTAGAGGTCCCAGGCGGCGGAGACAATTCCGCTCGCGATCAGCGTGTCGCGCAGATCCTTGATGCGCAGCAGATCGAACGCGCCGCCGCTGCCGCCTTCCGATTTCGTATGAACGTCGGGAATCCAGCGTGAGCCCCAGAGCGCGAAAAGCGTCGCCGGCACGAGCGGTATCGCGATGGCGCCGAACGTCCAGGCGTGCCCGATCTGATCGATGAGAAAACCGGAGAGGAGCGGGCCGGTGAAATTCGCCGAGGCAAAACCGAGGCTCACCCAACTGAAGTTGCGCGCGCGCTCTGACGCCTTGGCGATGGCGCCGGCGAGCGTCTGCGTCGCGAGCTGGAAGAACATGAACGCGACGCCGAGCACGCAGACGGCGACATACAAGGTCGTGAGCGACGGCCACAGGAACGGCAGCAGGAGCGCGACCAGCACGCCTCCCGTGCCGAAGACGAGCGGCGTTTTGAAGCCGAGTCGGTCGAGCAGACGCCCCGCGGGCAATGCGAGCACCGCAGGCAACGCCGCGTAGAGCGCCACGACGGTCCCCACCACGAACGGCGATGCGCCCTGGTCCACCGCGAAGAGCGGAACGACCAGCCGGCTTCCCGCAAACCCGATGTGGACCAGGAAGGTGAGCAGGACGATGATGTAGATCGTCATCGCACTGCCGGAGCGGGTTCGCCGTCTTCAGGCTCCTGCGGAGTCACAACCGTGCTGCCCACCGGGCGTGCGATCGGCTCTACACCTGAGTCACGAACTTGGTGACCAGATAGCCATCGAACGTCTCGGTCCCACCTTCGCTGCCGATGCCGCTTTCTTTCACTCCGCCGAACGGCGTTTCCGCGAGCGCGCTGCCGAAGTGATTGATGTTGACCATGCCCGACTCGATCGCATTGGCGGCATACGTCGCCGTCTTGAGCGATTCGGTGAAGACGTAGGCCGACAAGCCATACGGCAGGCTGTTGGCGCGCCGGATCGCTTCTTCCGGATCGCTGAAAGGCACGAGCGGCGCGATCGGTCCGAACGGCTCTTCGGTCATGAGCTTCGCATGGTCCGGCAAACCGGTCACCACGGTCGGCGGAAAGAAGAAGCCGGCGGAATCCTTCACGCGCGATCCGCCCAGCACGACTTCACCTCCATGCGCGTGCACGTCCTCCATGAATGCTTCCATGGCCTGGAGCCGGCGCGCGTGCGCGAGCGGGCCCATCTGCGTGCCCTTCTCGAGTCCGCTGCCGAGCTTCGTCGAGCCGATGGTTTCGATGAACTTCGCGGCGAAGCGATCGTAGATGCCGCGCTGAACGAAAAAGCGCGACGGCGAGACGCAGACCTGTCCTGCATTTCGCGTCTTCAGTTTCGCCAGCATCGACGCGGCCTGCTCGACGTCGGCATCGTCGAACACGATCGCCGGCGAATGACCGCCCAGCTCCCAGGTGCCGCGTTTCATATGAGCGCCGGCCAGTGCGGCGAGTTGCTTGCCCACCGGGATCGAGCCGGTGAACGACACCTTGCGAACGATGGGCGACTGGATGAGGTACCCGGATATCTCGCTCGGCACGCCCCATACGAGGTTCAAGCATCCCGGCGGCAGGCCCGCGTCATGGAACAGCCGCGCGAGCGCGACGACGGCGCTCGGCGCCGTCTCGGGGCCTTTCAGGACGAGCGTGCAGCCCGCCCCCAGTGCCGCGACCATCTTGCGGATCGCCTGGTTGAACGGGAAGTTCCATGGCGTAAAGGCCGCGCACACGCCGACCGGCTCGCGCAGCACGAACTGGCGAACGTCCGGACGGCGCGGCGGAATCACGCGACCGTAGATGCGCCGGCACTCTTCGGCGTGCCATTCCGCGTGCTCGGCACAGACCATCACTTCGCCGACTGCTTCGGCCAGCGGCTTGCCTTGATCGAGCGTGATATTGCGGCCGATCGACTCGGCGCGTTCGCGTGCGAGCTGGCCGACCTTGCGCAGGATCGCGGAGCGCTCGAGCGGCGAAGTCTTCTTCCATTTTTCGAACGCCCGCTGGGCGGCCTCGAGCGCACGATCCAGATCCTCACGGCTCGCATGGGGCAACTGGGCGAGAACCGCCCCCGTTGCGGGATTCACCACTGGCTCGGTCGTGCGGCCTTCGGCTTCGATGAAGGCCCCGTCGATGTATAGAGCGAGTTTCTGGTACACGTGGCCTCCTTCCACTAAGGTCGTGGCTTCTGCTGCTTCAAGCTGCGGAAGATCGGGCCCCACACCGGGTGCCCGGCCTCCGCCGGCTGCAGCTCGAGTGTCGGATCGAGCGCGAGCGCTCTCCTGAAATGCTCCCGGCACGGCGTGCGGCGGTTGGCCGAACACTCGATGAACGCGAGATATTTGTACGCTTCGACCTGCTCGCTCGTCGCAAGTCCGGAGGCAAGTGCCGCGCGCAACAACTTGGACGCATCGCGGTGCCGTCCGTTGTCGTACGCTTCGATGCCGGCCTGCAGTTGCGAGCGTTTTATTTCCGGCTTCGGGGCGGGCTGCGGCGGAGGCGGTTCCGGCTTCGGTTGTTCGACTTCCGGCGGCGGCTCGACGCTCGGAGGCTCGGGCGCTTTTTCGGCAGGTGGCGGCGGAGGAAGCGGCGACGGCTTGTCTACCGGCTCGGAAGCACATCCGCCCAGCGCCAGCAGAACCGCCGCCAACCGTGCGCTTGTCGTGCTCATCGCGTCCGCTCGCTCACGCATCGCCTCGCGCTCCGGTGTACCCTATGAAAATCAACTCGCCTCATCCGGAAAGTCATGACCATGGAACCGACTGTTCAGCGCCCTCGAAATCTGTTCGGAAAGTATCACGCCCACGTGTATTTTGACGAGACGTCAGTGGAACAGGCCCGCGCGCTCTGCGCCGAGGCTGCGGAGCGCTTCGGCGTCGTCATGGGACGCGTGCATCAGAAGCTTGTCGGGCCCCATCCGCGCTGGAGTTGTCAGCTCGCGTTCGACGCGGCGCAGTTCGAGCGACTGATGCCATGGCTCGACGCGCACCGTAACGGACTCGACATCCTGGTTCACGGCGTCACCGGCAATAATCTCGAAGACCACACCGCGAACGCTTCATGGCTGGGCGTGCCGGTCGAGCTGAATCTCTCTATGTTTCGCTAGTGTCCTGAATCGTAAATTCGCCCCACAGTCGTCATTCCGGCGCAGGCCGGAATCCAGAGCTAGTTTGGTTCTGGACCCCGGCCTTCGCCGGGGTGACGTCACTAGGATAGGACGAACTTCTGAATCACCATACTAACGGCGCGCAATGTTCACGATGCGGCCGCGCACCGGGCCGGTTGCTGCGTGTGAGCCAATCGAGCATATTATGGCGCGGTCTTTGGGCAGGCCGCCCATTCCAAGGAGAAATGAACAAATGGCTTCCCTCAGCCGGCAGCTCGCCCAATGGATCGTCGGTCTTCGCTACGAGGATCTCCCTCCCGAAGTCGTCGATCGCGCGAAAGGCGTGACGCTGCACAACATCGCTTCCGCGCTCATCGGCTCGCAGACCGGGCCGGGCAAGCAAGCGGTGAAGATGATCACCGAAGAAGAAGCCGGCGTGCGCAACGGCGCGACGGCTCCTCGTGCACGGGACGAAAGTGACGCAGCGGCGGAGCGGCGTATGCCAACTCCGAGATGGCGATGGCGGGCGGCAAGCTCGATTCGTTTCGCATGCTGACGCATCCCGGAACGAGCATCGTGCCGAGCGCGCTGATCGGCGCCGAGGGCGGCGGCGCTTCGGGGAAGGATCTGACTCACCGGCCTTGCAGCGGCGTACGAAGTGATGGAGCGCATGGCCGCCGACTTCATCCCGACCATGATGTCGCGCGGCTTCCACGCAAGTCCCGGTGTTCGGCATCTTCGGGGCCGCCATCGCGGCCGGCAAGCTGCGCAAACTCACCGAAGACCAGATGAACAGCACGCTCGCGCTGTGCGCGAGTCTCGCGTCGAGCAACCTCGAAGGCGCGCGCAGCGGCGGAAGTGCCTGCGCGAAGGCGGCGCGGTGCGCAACGCGATGCTCGCCATCTCGCTCGCGAGCAGCGGCCACGTCGGGCGGCGAGACCGTGCTCGAAGGCGAAGCCGGCTTCTATCACGCTTACACCGGCAACAATCTCGGCCGGCTCACCTACAGCTTCGTCGGCGACACGAAGACGAGCTTCGACAAGATCACGGCCGGGCTCGGCAAGGACTGGATGTTCCTCGAGACGCTCTATCGCATCTATTCGATCGCGGGCTACAACATCGCGCACGTCGACGTGACCGCGAAGCTCTGCGAAGAGAACGACATCCGCGTCGAAGACATCGATCGCATCGAGGCGGTCGTGAACTGGATCGAGACGCAATATCCGAGCCCGGCATTCCCGAGCCGCCGTGAAGATCAGGCAGGCGAAGCCCGGCAGCACCGCTTACTTCACCGCGTATGGCGCGGTCGACGCGCAGTTTCCCGGTTGCGCGCGGCATTGGCGCGGACCCGCCGGTCCCGATACGCCCGAAGCGAAGTGCTCGATCTCATGCATCGCGTGACGCTCATTCCGTCGCACGACGATGACGCTCTTCGGTCCGCGCATCACGATCTTCACGAAGGACGGCAGGAGCTACACGAAGCAGAGCACCGGTCGTGAGTTCGTCTGGGACTTCGAAGAAGAGGCGCGCCGCATCCGCGACGTGATCCCCGTGCTCCCGATTCCCGCGGAGCGCTTCGAGAAAATCATCGAGACGTGCCGCACGCTGGAGCAGGCGCCGCGCGCCGATACGCTGATCGATCTCACGATGATTTAGTCTGCTGGGCCAGAATTCGCACGACATCGTCGTCCCTGCGCGAGGCAGGGACCCAGGCCTGGATTCCTGCCTTCGCCGGAATGACGAATTTGTGAATCGCGGCACTAGATTTCCACACCGGAGGGGGCATGGACCAGAACAAGGGACGTAAGGACAAGGCGGGTGACGTAACAGGTCGCCGCGGCTTCCTCAGGAATCTCACGGCGCTCGGCGCAGCAGGCGGCGCGGTGCTCGCGGAAGCGGCGCACGCCGATGCGCATCGCGCGCCGGGCGAGCCGACCCTCGTCGCTCAGGCCGAGGAGGTTAAACCGAAGCCCAAGCCGAAGCCCGCTATCACCAACCCGGTCGAGAAAGGCGACTTCAAGACGCTGCAGGAGATCGTGCTGGCCGCGAAACGCAACCTGCCGCCGGACCTCTGGACGCATCTCACCGGAGGCTCGGACTCGGAGACGACGATCCGCCGCAACCGGCTCGCGTTCGAAGCGCTCGCGCTGCGTCAGCGCGTGCTGGTGAACGTGAACAACATCGACACGACCACGACGTTCCTCGGCCAGACGCTCTCGATTCCGGTGTTCATCTCACCGGTCGGCGGCTACACGGGCCTTGCGCATCCGCAGGGCGTGGTGCCTGTCCTGCGCGCCGCCGAATCCTTCGGTACCGTCGCCGTCGTCGCGAGCAACGTCCGGCCGGGATTCGAAGCGGCGGCCAAGGCCTCGCAGAATCCGTTCATCAATCAGCTCTACATCACGTCGGACCGGAAATGGCTCACCGATCGGCTCGACCGCGTGAGGACGGCGGGCTATCGCGGGCTCGCCGTGACGGTGGACCGCAACTTCTACGCGCGGCGCGAGCGCGATCTCATCACGGGATTCGAGCGCGCCGGTGCATCCAGTGACCCGAGCCACCAGGCGAGCCTCGACTGGGATCTCGTCGACTGGATCAAGGAATACAGCAAGCTGCCGCTCATCCTGAAAGGCATCGCGACGGCGGAAGACGCCGAGCTTGCGGTGAAGCACGGCGCGGCGGTCGTCTGGATCTCCAATCACGGCGGGCGGCAGCTCGATCAGGGCGAAGGTACCCTCGATGTCCTGCCCGAGATCGCAAAGGCTGTTCGCGGCCGTGCCGAGATCGTGCTCGATGGCGGCGTGCTGCGCGGATCGGATGTCGTGAAGGCGGTGTGTCTCGGCGCGCGCGCGGTGGGTGTCGGGAAGCTCATGGGTTATGCGCTCGCGGCGGGCGGCGAAGCGGGCGTGCGGTGCATGCTGGAGCTCATGAACGCCGAGATCCGATCCGTCATGGGGCTCATCGGCGCGAGATCGCTGAAGGAGCTTACGCCTTCGCGCGTGAAGCGTGCCATGCCCGTCCAGTATCCCACAGTGACGAGCGCGTTCCCGTGGTTTGAGGAACAGCTGGCACGTTAGGACCAACGCCACTCGGTGAGCGGGGGCCGCGGAGCGGCGGGGCCCCGCGAACGAAGCATTGCGGCGCCAATTAGTATTTCCATCATCAGTACGAGGCCCAGTGCAGAAGGGAAGCGGGGGCCGCGGAGCGGCGGGGTCCCCGCTCTTCAACCCCCCGCCGCGCTCCTCCCCGCGATCCGCCCGAACACGGCGCCCGACATGAGGCCCGTGCCGAGCGCATAGTTGTAGTGGAACAGTCCACCGACCATCTCGCCCGCGGCATACAAGCCTTTGATCGGCTTCCAGCCGCTCGAGATCACTTGTGCCTCCCGGTTCACCTTCACGCCGCCGAACGTAAACGTGATGCCACCCGTGACGCCCCATGAGTAATACGGCGGCGTGTCGAGCTTCTGCGCCCAATTCGTCTTGGGCGGGTCGATGCCTTCGGTGTGCAGGTGATCGAGCACGGCGGGATTGAACGGCCCGCCGCGACCGCACGCCTCGTTGTACTCCTTCAGCGTCTTCATCGCCTGCGCGCTGATTCACGTCGAGCTGCTTCACGAGTCCTTCCAGCGTGTCCGACTTGTACGGTTCGCTCGTCTTGTAGCGCGGTTCGAGGAGATCGAGCACCTTGCTGTCGAAGATCTGGAACACCTTGCCGTTCGGCTGTTTGAGAATCAGGCCGCCATACTTCGCATAGGTGAAGGCGTTCATGTCCGCGCCTTCGTCGATCCAGCGACGGCCTTCGGTGTTGATCATCACGCCATAGAGGTACGACAGGCGATTCGTCTTGTCGGTCATCTCGCGCTTGCCGTAATCCGGCGCTTCGGTGACGATCGGCGTCGCGTGACATCCGCCCCAGTGACCCCACGGCATCGCGCCCACGTCGAGCGCCATCTTCAGGCCATCGCCGTAGTTGAAGTTCGAGCCGCGCACCTTCGCGTGGCCCCACTCCTGGCCGAGATAGCGCGTACGCCATTCGGGATTGGTTTCGAAGCCGCCGCACGCGAGGACCACCGACTTCGCTTCGAGCCGTTTCGAGGCCGTCGGGCCGCCGCACGACCACACCGCCGATGGCGCCGTCGTCGTTCTGGATGAGCTGCAGCACATGAGCGTCGTACGCGAATCTCGATGCCCATCGCCTCGACGGTCTGGAACCACGTCGCGGAAAGACCCACGCCTTCGTGCACCGTGCGCACGATCGCGCCGCGCGGCCACTTGTACGTGTTCCCGACCTTGATGCCCATGACCGAACGCGCGAGCTCGAACTCGTGCTTGCCGACATCCTGCATCCAGCACGTGGTGTCGTACGAGGCGTCGATCAGCAGATCGGCGAGCTCCGGATCGCTCTTGCCCTGCGTCACGCGCATCAGGTCCTCGCGAAACGCCTCCTTCGGATACTTCGGAACGCCCGTGTGAAAGCCCGGATACTCCTTCTCCACATTCGGGACGAAGCGATCGAGCTCTTCGACTTCGTTGAACACGAAGCGCAGGATCGCGCCGCTGAAATGCGTGTTGCCGCCACGCTGCTCTTTCGGCGCTTTCTCCAGCAGGAGGACGCGCTTCGCGCCGTTCTCCTTCGCCGACACGGCCGCTGCGCAAGCCGCATTGCCGCCGCCTACAACGATTACGTCGTACATGAACCTCGCTCCTGAAGTGAAGGGTCGGCGCGCGCCGGTCGAACGCGAGCCGTGCTTGGGAAACACCGAAGATACTTCGCCGCGGCGCGAGGCGC
This sequence comes from uncultured beta proteobacterium, assembly GCA_963808765.1. GTDB lineage: Bacteria > Pseudomonadota > Gammaproteobacteria > Burkholderiales > SG8-41 > JAQGMV01. The sequence goes on along the minus strand of CAWEHH010000027.1, from coordinate 94,880 downwards.
AAAGCGACGCGAATTGTATACTCGGTCGACCAAGGCCAACCCCGTTCCTGCGGTGGTCGCGCCGACCTGCCGAATCGGAGGAGGCATCGCTCATGCCCAACATCAGCCTGCTCGACATCGAAGGACTGAAGCAGACCCGCCTCGGTCCCTACATCGACAAGTGTCTCCAGAACCGCGCGCCGGACCCGGCCTTTCACGCGATCATGGGCCACAACATCGAGCTCTGCGAGGCGATGTTCGTCGCATGGGATACGCTCTTCAACACCGGCCGCATCGATCACGAGTTGAAGGAGGTGATTCGCGTGCAGCTCTCCCGCATGGCTGCCTGCACCTATTGAGGCAACGTCCGGTCCGCTTCGGCGAAGCGGCAGGGCCTCACCGAACACCGTATCGACGACGGGGTCGAGCATTACCGGACCAGTTCCCAGTGGAGCGCCGCCGAGAAGCTCGCGCTGCGTTACAGCGAGCTCATGGCTACGGACCCGGGCGCGATCGACGGCGCCTTTTACGACGAGCTGCGCCGCCACTACACCGATGAGGAGATCGTCGAGCTCGGCGCGTTCATCGGCTTCAACGTGGGCTTCCACACTTTCTTCGGGACGCTCGGGTTCTATCCGATGTTCGCGCCCGATGGTCGCCTCGTAACACAGGAAGAATCGGCGCGTCTCTACGGCGAAGCGCCCGTCTCTCTCGCGGACACCGCCGGAGCCGGGCCTTGACGCACATCGAACCGGCCCGCCCGGAGGACATTCGCGATCCCGAGCTCGCGGAGCTGATCGAGCGCGCGGAACGGCTGGGTGTGCCCGGCTCGCTTTTCGCGCTCGTGCTCGCGCGGGTGCCGCAATACGCGAAGCCGCTGCTTCGGGCGATGCTGCGATCCCAATTCGAGGGGCAGGTGGACCACGCGCTGAAGGAGATCATCCGCGTGCAGCTTGCGCGCCGGGCGGGCAGCCGCTACTTCGGCCAATTGCGCTCGGCACAGGCGAGCGCGCGGGGGTTGAGCGAGGCGCTCATCGAGGCCGGCTGCGAGGACTACGAGCGAAGCGGCGGCTTCACCGAGAAGGAGAAGTGGGCGCTGCGCTATGCCGATCAGATGTACCTGAATCCGGCGAGCCTCGACGCCGCCTTCTACTCGGAGCTGAAGCAGCACTTCAGCGAAGCGGAGGTGATGGAGCTCGGGGCGTTCATCGCGTTGCACTACGGCATGCAGGTGTTCATGCGCACGCTCGAAGCGCCGCCTCACCCGTTCGTCCGATAGACCGCGAAGGCCGCGTGTAGGACTATTCCGACACCGGGTACTCCCGCTCTCCTACAGGGTGAATCCGGCCACTGCCGATATTTGCATCCGAGTCTCGGGGGCATACTGCCTCACACAAAAGCCCCAAGAACAAGGAATCGAGCACATGAAAACGCGAGCGCCAGAAGTCTTCGTAGCACGTCAGCCGGTGCTCGATCGCGAACGCAATCTGATCGCCTACGAACTGCTGTTCCGCTCATCCGGGGAACACGTGGAAGCGCTGGTCACGGACGATGCTCTCGCTACAGCGGGCGTCGTCAGCCGCGCGTTCGGCGATCTGGGCATCCAGACCGTCGTCGGCGGCGCCAAGGCATTCATCAACGTGGATGCCGTGTCTCTCATGAGCAGCGTGATCGAAACCCTGCCGGCCGATCGCGTCGTCATCGAATTGCTGGAGACGATTTCCATCGACCGTTCGATCGTGCGCCGCTGCCGCGATCTCAAGGCCAGGGGCTATCGCCTCGCGCTCGACGATTTCACGCGCTACGGTCGGCAATACGAGCCGTTGCTCGATCTTGTCGACATCGTGAAGGTGGACGTGCTCTCGCTCGATCCGACGTCGCTATCCGAGCTCGTGGGACTACTGAAGCCGTGGAAGCGGACCCTGCTTGCGGAGAAAGTCGAATCCCTGCAACACGCCCGAGACTGCCTCGCAATGGGATTCCACCTTTTCCAGGGCTTCTATTTCGGCCGTCCCGCGCTCGTGGCGTAGACGCCACCCGGAACGCGGCGCCGGCCGCGCCGCTTCAGCGTGCAACCAGGGGCTGCAAACCGCCGTGTTTGTGCAGGATCATGCAGGCGGCAACCACGTCGGTGTCGTACTTCGTGCCGCGTTCCGCCCGCACTTCCTCCAGAGCCTGATCGACGCCGAGGCCCGCTCGGTAAGGCCGATGGGAAGCCATGGCCTCGATCGCATCGGCGACCGCGAGGACACGCGCTTCGAGGCAGATCTCCTCGCCGCGCAGATGGTTGGGATATCCGCTGCCGTCCAATCGCTCGTGATGCTGCAGGACCACCTTGCCGATCGGCCAGGGATAGTCCAGTTCCTTCACGATTTCATACCCGATCTGCGCGTGCATCTTCACCAGCGCGAACTCCTCGGGCTTTAACTTCCGGGGCAGTGAAAGCAGCTCGGACGGCACGCCGAGCTTGCCGATGTCGTGAACCATGGCGCCAAAGCGTAACCCCTCCACCTGGTCCGACGGCAAACGCATTTCCTTTGCGATCGCGACGGTGATATCGCCCACCCTGCTCTGGTGCTGGGCTGTGTAGGCGTCACGCTGGCCCGAGGCGCGCAGAAGAACCTTGATGGTCTGGGCGAGCGCCGTTCGCAGCTTGCGCTCGGCATGACGCGCCCGCAGTGTCGTGGTGCGATGTTCGGTGACGTCGTGCGCGAATACGATCTGCGCTCTCTGGCCTTCGAAATCAATGACGTGCGTGGCTGCGCTCACGAGAATGTCACGGCCCTGCTTCGTGCGATGGCGCCACATCGGGCCACGCTGGGGGCCGTCGAGCACGCGGCACTGCGCTCGTTCAAAGCGGCGTATGTCCTCCGGGTGCAGCAAGCGCCTGATGTCGCTGCCGATCAGCTCTTCACGGGCATAGCCGTACCTGGTGCACGGCTGCATCGTTGACGTCGAGAATCCGAAACGAATCGATCGCGTAGACGCAGATCGGAAGTGGACTGTGTTTGTAGACGGCCCGGTATTTGGCTTCCGAAGCAGCGAGTTGTTCATCTACGGTGCGCTCTACGGCGTGCAAGAAATTCCCCAGTTAACGTCAGGCTCAAACCGAGCGACCACGTCGTGACGCGCTCGGAAAACGCCGGAATGTCCATACGGTCGGCGCACGGCAGGCGTGGCAACCGACGACCGGGCGGCGAAGACGCTGTTGCGAAGGCCTCGCCGGACGGTGCCCCACCGTGCTACAAGTCGCGGCGGACTCCGGCCGACGGCTGCAGCGCACGCGAACATAGCCACCCTGAGCCGGCGAAATATTGATCGAGATCAAATAAATTGGCAAGCCCCGCGCCCTGCCATCCCGACCCCTGGCGCTTTCCGGGCCACTTCGGTCACGACCCGCTATGAGCCGGCCCTGAATTCTGCGACCGGGCTCCGCCCCGTGCCGGCGCCCTGACGACCCGATTGCGCCCCGCGGCCTTGGCCACGTAAAGCGCCTCGTCCACACGCTTCATGAGCTCACGCACATCGCTCTCGGCGGCATGAGACTCAGCCACGCCTGCGGACAACGTGATCCTGATCCTGCGCCCGTTGTATGCGGTCTCGAGCGCCTCGAGCTCACGGCGGAGCTGTTCGGCGCGCTCCTCGGCAACCGCCGCGCTGGTACCCGGGAGGAGCAATGCGAACTCCTCTCCGCCGTAGCGCACGGCGATGTCCGATCCCCTGATGTGAGCGCGCAGGAGATCGGCGGTCGCCCGGAGCACACGATCTCCTGCTTCGTGCCCCCATGCATCGTTCACCCGCTTGAAGTGGTCGAGGTCGATCAGGATCACGGAGAAGACGGCGGGCCTGCGCCGCGTCGCGATGAGCTCGCGTTTGAGCGCATCCCAGAAATACCTGCGGTTATAGAGACCTGTCAGCGCGTCGGTGACGGCGAGCATGCGCAGCTTCTCGAGCGCTACGCTCAGCCGTGCCTCGCGCCGCTCGAGCTGTTCAGCCATGCGGTCGAGTTCCGATCCGAGTTGCGACAGCTCTTCGCGGCTCGCCTTCATGCCGGTGCGCGCGGCGAAGTCTCCGGAGCGCACCCGCGCGGACATCGCGAGCAGCGCGCGCATCGGCCGCAATACGAGACTCTCGGCGCCGAACCAGGCGACGAGTATGAGCACGAGCGTGATCAGCGCGATGCCGGTCAGGCTCAGCGTCAGGACGCGCCAGAAGTCTTCGTGGACGACTGCGAGCGGCACGCTTGCCACGACTGTGACCGGCACCGGACTTTCGGCATGCATGATTGCGCTGCGAAACGCATACAGGTGACGGTCCCCTCGCGCGTCCGTGCGCTCGATCACCGCTTCCCGTGCGGCCGCACTGGCCTCGAGCAGCTCCACGTCGGCTGAATCGGCAGACCCGTCGTAGGCCGACGGCAGACGCAGAAGGACTCTGCCTTTGTCGTCCAGGATGACCAGCGTCTCGCCTTGACCAAGCGTCAACGGGTCGAGGGTGTGAACGTCGCTCACGTACATCCCGCCCAGCAGAACGGACATGAGCTGCGCCCGCTGCGAGATGTCCTGACGGGCTCGCGCCTCGTGAAGCGCGCGTTGGTCCAGCGCGACGTAGATCGAAAGCAGGATGAGCGGCAAAGCCGCCGCAAACACCAGCGCTACGAGACGCGTACGGGTTGTCAGATGCACGCGCATGGGACGAGCCTAGCTCCCTCGGCGTGGGGGAGTTTGACGCACGTCAAGTTCGGGGTCGACCCCGGGGGTCGACGCCTCGCGCCTTTGCAGCCAGGCAAAAATGCGAAAATATCGCGCTCTTGAGGGGGCGGCCCCTCGCCTAGCGACTCGCTGGAGCATGTTCGGCGCCGGCTCGCCGGTCCATCTCGTGCGCGAGCGTGCGGAGCGCCGGTGCGATTTCCACGGGGAAAGGCTCGCGAGCCGGCCCAAGTTCGCGCAACGGGGCGGGTAGCCGCTCGAGCTCGTGCGTCACGCGTGCCCGCACACTTGCGAGACTCTCCGGGGGGCACGTGCGGCGGCCGGCCTTCATGAAAAGCTCTAACAGCGGCGTACCCGCGCTGCGCTCGTTCTCGACGCTCACGACGTCGCGTTGCATGCACCCGCTTTCGTCACCATGCCTGAACACTTGCTTCACACCCGGCCACGTCGATTTCGACTGGGAACGTTTGCGCCGCGGCCTGCCGGCGTATTCCTGAAGCTTGTAGACCACGTCGAGCGATGGCGCATCCGAAGAGGTCGCGAGGCTCGTGCCCACGCCGAAGCCGTCGATCGGCGCGCCGGAGCGCACCAACCGCGCAACGCGATGCTCGTCGAGGTTGCCGCTCGCGAATATCCTGACCTGCCCGCATCCGCCTTCATCCAGAATGGTTCGCACGCGCCGCGCGAGCACGTCGAGATCGCCGCTGTCCAGACGCACACCACCGACGTGAGCGCCGCGCGCCGCGAGGCGTCTCGCGAGAACGACCACTTTGCGCGCCGCCTCCTCCGTGTCGTACGTATCGATCAGCAAGGTCGCGCCCTTCGGGTACACCTGGGTGAAATGCGCGAACGCTTCGAGCTCGTCGTCATGTGTCTGGACGAACGAATGCGCCATCGTGCCGAAAACCGGAATGCCGAAGAGCGGCGCCGCCATCACGGTCGCCGTGCCCGTGAAACCCGCTATGTAAGACGCACGCGCGGCGAAGAGACCGGCTTCCCGCGAATGCGACCGCCGCAGTCCGAAATCGAGGAGCGTCCGGCCTTCGGCTGCCAGCACGCAGCGCGCCGCCTTGGCCGCGATCATCGACTGGAAGTGCACGAGATTCAGGAGCACGGTCTCGACGAGCTGCGCTTCGGGCAGCGGCGCCGTGATTCGGAGGATCGGCTCCTCGGCGAAAAACACGGTGCCTTCGGGCATCGCGTGCACGTCGCCCGTAAAACGCAGGGTCTTCAGGTAATCTGCGAAATCCGCGCGAAAGAGCCCGCAATCGCGCACCCACGCGAGGTCCTCTTCCGAAAAACACAGCCCTTCGAGAAACGCGAGCGCCTGCTCCAGACCCGCGGCAATCAGGAAGTTTCGCTCCGGCGGAAGCCTGCGCACGAAGAGCTCGAACACCGCGGTGTCGTTCATGCGATGCACGTGATAAGCGTGCAGCATGGTGAGCTGATACAGATCAGTGAGCAGGGGTGACCCGAGGACGTTCATTGAACGACGTCGGTGAGCCGCACAGGAACCGCCCCCGCTTCCCGCATGCGCGCGATCGCCTGCGCGCCGTCTCCGCGATTCACTTCGACGGGCCGGCTCGCGTCCTCGAGAAACAGCACCGCGAAGTTCTCCCGCCGCGCGTCGAGCACCGTATTCACCACGCAGTAGTCGGTCGCGAGCCCGCCGATCCAGAGCCGTTCGACGTCACGTGCACGCAACGCCTCCGCGAGATCGGTGTCCGCAAACGCAGAATAGGCGTCCTTCTCCGTGCCCGTCGCTTTGCTGACGACCGTTACGCCTGCCGGAAGCGCGAGCCTTGTTGCGAATGCAGCGCCCTCGGTGTCGGCAATGCAATGGACCGGCCATGGCCCCCCGCGCCCGTGAAACGACACGTGGCCGTGCGGATGCCAATCGCGGCTCGCAAACACCGGAACGCCTGCGTGCGTCGCGAGCGAGACATAGCGATTCAGGACCGGCACGACGGCGTCGCCCGCGGGCACGGCGAGCGCACCGCCCGGCAGGAAATCGCGTTGCACATCGACGATCAGCAGTGCATCGTGCTCGAGGAAGCGCTGGCTCATGTGAATGGACGCACGACCCGGACGCTCAAGGATGCACCCAAACCCGTGCGCAACGCCACTCCCGGGGCGTGAAGGCGGGTGAGAGTCGTCAGTTCAAACGAAACGCCTGGAACGGCGCCGCACGTCGGCGTGCAGGCAGGGCCCACAACGGCGCGGGCTCCCGACGTCGGGTGGTGCTTCGGTAAAAGCGCAACGCGCTCGATCGGCTTAGAAAAGTCCGGCCGCGTGCATGCTCGTGAACCACGCCACGATCAGCAGCGCCGACGCCACGAGCCACGCGCGATCCGACAAACTCAGGAATTTCATGCTCGCGCTTCCCCCATGATCCCGCTGGTCCTGCGGTTCTCGCGCGGACTAGCCGCGGCAGAACTTGCGAATGATGGCGTCGATCTCCGCTTCGGCGACGTCGACGTCATGGCGCCGGATCGTGCCCGGCGCCGCTTCGCGATAGCGGTCCGCCTTGAAGAACGCACAGCATTCCGCGAGCAGTCGCCGCGCCTGCGACGACACGGCGGGACCACGTTCGCGCGCAGCGCGCTCGGCAACCTTCTCGCGCCGCACCCGAACGCGTTCGACCGCAGCTTTTCTGCGTTTCGCTTGCATACGGGTTCTCCTGAAAATCATCCTGGCTCCGTGCGATGGCCGGCTGTTCGAACCCTCCGAATCGTGCACTCGCGGTTCACCGGCTTCCGTACTCATGCTAGCTGCGCCATCCGACGGTGCCCTGATGTACATCAAATTGGCGGACTTCAATCCGTCAGGCCGCTCGCGGCGACGCGAATACCCCAAGCGCGACATGCGCCCTACAATGCGGCTGCGCTCTCGGGGGCTTTGGCGGACCGCGCGCGAGGAGGAAGTCTGATTGGAATTTCACATCATGGATGTCCGGACGCTTTCGCGGCGCGTGACGGTCGCGGCAGTCGCCAGCATGAGCGCGCTCGCGGCGGCGCCCACGCAGGCGCAGGCCTGGCCGGCGAAGCCGTTGCGCTTCATCGTGCCGTTCCCACCCGGCGGAGCGACGGACGTTCTGACGCGCACGATCGCGCCCAGGCTCGCGGAGGCGCTCGGCCAGCAGGTGGTCGTCGACAACCGCTCGGGCGCGGGCGGCATGATCGGCGTTCAGTTGACCGCCAAAGCGCCGCCCGACGGCTACACGATGGTGCTCGCGACGTTCGGGCCGATCGCGATCGCGAACCGCACGCGTTTTCCCGCGATGCCGGAGCTGCCGACGATCGCGGAGGCGGGGATACCCGGGTTCGCAGTGAACAACTGGTGCGGCGTGTTCGTGGCGGGTGGCACGCCGCCGGAGGTGATCGCGCGGCTCAACACCGAGCTCGCAAAGGCGCTCGCCCTGCCCGACGTGCGTGCGCGCCTGATCGAAGTCGGGCTCGAGGCCGTATCGAACGCTCCGGACGCGTTCGCAGCCTACATCCGTGCGGAAACGGACAAGTGGGCGTGCGTCGTGAAGGACGCCAACATCAAGGTGGAGTAGCCCGGAGCGATGAAAGTTTATCAGCGGCTCGCGCAGGCGTTCGCGGCCGAAGGCGTATCGCACGTCTTCGGCATCATGGGCGACGGCAACATCTACTGGATAAACGAGCTCGCGAAGCTCGGTGTGAAGACGCTCGAGGTGCGCCACGAAGGCGCTGGGCTGGGCATGGCCGATGGATGGGCGCGCGTCACACGAACACCCGGCGTCGCGACGACCACATGCGGCCCTGGCGTCACCCAGCTCGCGACTGCGCTCGTCACCGCAAGCCGCGCGGAAACGCCGCTCGTCGCCTTCTGCGGCTCCGCTGGGGGACGATGAATACAACCAGCGGCTCGACCATCCGCGTTTTGCTGCCGCGTGCGAGACGGGCTTCGTCCGCGTCGCGACGCCGGACAGCGTGGACAGCGCCGTACGCAAGGCGTTCTATCTCGCGCAACTCGAATCGCGGCCCGTGATGCTGAGTGCGCCGATCGACGTCCAGCGCCAGGAATTGAAGACGACGATCCTTACCAGCCGTCGCGCACATTGCTTTCGGGTCGCATCGTGCAGCCCGCACCGGCGGCGTTGGAGAAAGCGGCGGAGATCATCGCGGCAAGCCGCCATCCGATGATCGTCGTCGGACGCGGCGCGATCTGGTCGGGCGCGGGCGAAGCCGTGAGGCGCCTGGCCGCGCGCATCGGCGCGCTCATCAGCACGTCGCTCATGGCAAAGACATGGCTCGCAGAAGACGAATTCCATCTCGGGATCTCCGGCGCATACGCAACGCGTGCGGCGATGCAGCTCTGCGAAGAAGCCGACTGCGTGATCGCGGTGGGCGCGAGCATGAATCGCTTCACGACGGAGCACGGCTATCTCTATCCGAACGCGCGTTACGTGCACGTCGATACGAAGGCGCACGTCATGATGAGCGGCGGACGCGCCGCGGAGTGCTACGTTCAGTCGGACGCGCGCGCGGGCGTCGAGGCGATCGAAGCGCTCCTTGCGCAGCGCGCATTCAGTCAGAGCGGCTTCCGCACGCCGCAGGTGAGGGAGCGGCTGCATCTCGCCTTCGAAGATCGCGCGGAGTTCCCGATCGAGCCCGGCACCGTCGATCCACGGCGCGCGTGCGTCGAGATCGACAAAGCGGCGCCGGCGGACATCAATCTCTTCATCGGCAACGGCTCGCAGGCCTGCTTCTCGAACATGCTATTCACCCGCCGCCGCCCGCTCGTTCTGCCGGGCTACTTTTTCGGCTGCATCGGACAGATGCTGCCGGCTGCCATCGGCGCGGTGCTCGCCACCGGTAACAAACCGGGCATCCTGGTGGATGGCGATGCGAGCTTCATGATGCATCTCGCCGAGTTCGAAACCGCGGTCCGTTACCGCGTTCCGCTGCTCGTCGTCGTCATGAACAATCAGGGCCTGGGGATGGAGTATTACCATCTCGACGCGCATGAAATGGATTCCGAACTGTCCACGATCGGCACGCCCGATCTGGGGGCGGTGGCAATCGCGTGCGGCGGGAAGGGACGCCTCGCGAGGAGCCTGGAAGAGGTGCGCACCGCCGTCGCCGAGTGGGCGGCGCAGCCCGCACCGATGATTCTGGACGTGCGGATATCCCGCAGCGTCGTGCCTTTGTTCAATCGCCGGGTCCACTACGGCAAGGATGAGTAACCATGGAGCGAAAGATGAAAATAGAGAAAGTCGGCTTGATGACGCCCGGAGACATGGGGCAGGCAGTCGCGATGCAGATCAAGGCACGCGGCTTCACGGTGTGCACCGCGCTCGACAAGCGGAGCGAGCGCAGCCGCAACGCTCGCGCGCGAAGCGGGACTGACCGATCTCGGCTCGATCGAGCGGCTGGTGAGCGAGTGCGATGTCGTCCTCTCGGTCATGAACCCGGGCGCCGCGGTCGATTTCGCGCGCGAAGCCGCGAACGCGTTGCGGGCAACCGGCCGCCACACGTTGATCGTCGACTGCAACGCGATCGCGCCCGATACCGTGCACGAGATCGCCGGCCATGGTCGAGAAGGCGGGCGGCCGTTTCCTCGACGGCGGCATCATCGGTCCGCCGCCGCGCGGCAAGGCGAAAACGAACCTGTACCTGTCGGGCCCGGGCGCCGCCGATCTCGAGCAGCTCGCCGGCCCGCAGCTCAACGTGCACGTCGTGAGCGAGCGCATCGCGGACGCGAGCGCGCTCAAGATGTGCTACGGCGCGTTGAACAAGGGCACGCAGGCGCTGTGGCTGGAGGTGCTGATCGCGGCGCAACGGCTCGGCGTCGACGAGCTTCTCGAGCAGCAGTTGCGGCAGTCGCAGCGGGATCTTCTACGACTGGGTGCTCGACCAGTTTCCGATGCTCCCGCCGAAAGCCTATCGCTGGGTGCCGGAAATGCTCGAAATCTCGAAGACGCTCGGCCTCCGCCGGCATCACGCCCGAAAGTGTTCAAAGGCGCGGCGGACATCTACGCGCTTCGTCGCGGCGACCCCGCTCGGCAAGGAAACGCCGGAGAACCGCGACAAGTCCCGCACCGGTAAGGACGTCGTGCGCCTGCTCGCGGAACACCCGAAGCCGGCGAAGTAGGCGGGCGACGCGGGCCGGAGGAACCGGCGGCGGGAGGGAACCGGCGCGAAGCTCGGGGAGGAGAAGATGGCGCTCATACGGTGGAGGAGCGGTTTCGAAAGCGGCGTTCGGAGGCGCGGGCTTCGCCGCGCTGTCGCTCACTCGATCGCATACGATCGTCCGGGCCGCTGCGCTTCGTCCGTCGTCCGTTGCCTCGCCACGATCGTTCTGCTCGCCTGCGCCTCACTCGCTGCGGGTCAGACGTGGCCCGTGAAGCCGATACGGCTCATCGTCAACTTCCCGGCGGGCGGCACGACGGATCAGATGGCGCGGGCGTTCGTGCCGCGCCTGTCCGAGACGCTTGGGCAGCCGATCGTCATCGACAATCGCGGCGGTGCGGGCGGCAACGTCGGGCTCGAAGTGGTCGTGAAAGCCGCACCCGACGGCTACACGCTGCTTGCGAGCTCCGGCAGCCCGATCGTCGTAGGGCCGCATCTCTACAAATTGAACTTCGACGTCGCGCGCGACCTCATGCCCATCGTGCCGCTCGGACGCATCCTGACGATTCTCGTTGCGCGCCCCGGGTTGCCCGTGAAGAGCATGCCGGAGCTGATTGCGTATGCGCGAGCGAATCCCAACAAGCTCAACTACGGTTCCGTCGGCACCGGCAGCACGCTGCACATCCACGCCGAGCGGCTACTACGCCAGACGAAGACGCAGGCGACCCACGTGCCCTTCAAAGGTGCCGCCCAGCTCGTCACCGGGCTGCTCGGCGACCAGGTCGATTTCGCGTTCGATTCCGGGCTGACGATCCCGCACATCAAATCGGGCAAGCTGCGCCTGCTGGCAGTCGTGGCCGCGAGCCGCTCGCCGCTCTTTCCCGACACGCCGACGACCGCGGAGGGCGGCATCGAGGCACAGGGCGACTCGCTGTTCGGCGTCTACGGGCCGACCGGCGTGCCGCGCGACATCGTGCTGCGATTGAACCGCGAGATCGGCCGCATCATGCAGATGCCGGAGGCGCGCGCGGCGCTGGCGAGCTTCGCCGCGGAAGTGGCGACCGCCTCACCCGAGGAGTTCGCGAAGCTCCAGCAGGTCGATCGTGAGCGTTACGGCGCGTTCATCCGGGAGGCGAATATACGCCTCGATTAGTCCGTTATGGTGAGCGGGGGCTGCGGAGCAGCGGGGCCCCGCGAACGAAACATTCCGAGCGCTCGGTTAGCACTTATATGGACGCCTCCGGGAATGCAAGCTTTTCGACGTTGGTGGCGGCGCAGAGGGTGTTGCGGTCTTATATCCGGCCTACATTGCGAAGAACATTTCCTCGCGGCCTTGATGGTCTCCGTAATCGACACCTTATCTCTCGCGCGAGCTCGAAGCTCAAGTGCTAACTCAGGTTGAAGTCGATCCCGGGGCACCCGGTCTGCCATCACGTTAGTCAAATCGCTTGCGCAACCTATAGACGATCCTCCGTGGGCCTAAACTGTCAATGAGCTACGCGACTCGATTCGCGTAGTTCTCCTGGTAGCAGCCGCCGTGTGCTGCGATGGCCCACGCCACACGAGCCATCTTATTCGCCAGCGCCACCACCGCGACGTTGAACGGGCGCCGCTCGAGCAATGCCGCGAGCCACGGCGACAGGCGCCGAGTTTTGCTGTGAGCGACGATCACGCTGCGCGCCCCGTGAATGAACAGCGTGCGCACGTAGGGATCGCCGCGCTTACTGATCTTGCCGGCGCGCACCTTACCGCCGGTGCCGTTCATTCGCGGGATGATTCCCTTACACGCCGCGTAGTGGCGCCCGCTGGCGTAACCGTGAGCCCCCTCACCGAGCTCGGCGCTGAGCGCGCTCGCGCCCAGCGTGCCCATGCCCGGCACCGTCAGCAGGCGGCTCGCCAACGCATCGGTCGCGTTGTGGCGCTCGATACGACGCGTCAACTCCTGCTCCTCAGCCTTCAGCTGCGCAATGCGCTCGAACTGCTCGCGCAAACTCTCGTGCAGCAGCCGCGGCACTTGTTCGCTGGCGCACCACTCCTCGAGCAGTGCCGCACTGATCTTCGCCGGCGCCACGATCCCGAACTCATAGAGCAGCGCCTTCAATTGATTGCTTTGCATGCGGCGCATGTCCTGCAGCTGACTGCGTATGCGATGCAAGCTGAGCACCGCTTGACTCGCCTCACTCTTGATCGCCACCCACTTCACCTGCGGCCGCTGCGCTGCTTCCCAGATCGCGCGCGCATCACCCGCGTCGGTCTTGTTGGTGCGCACGAACGGCCGCACGTGTTGCGCCGCGATCAGCCGCACATCGTGGCCCAAGCGACTCAACCAGCGCCCCCAGTAATGCGCGCTGCCACCCGCCTCCAATACCACCCGGCTCGCTTTACGCGTGCTCATGAATTGCTCGAATTTCACACGCGAGAGCTTCTTCGCACCGAGTTCGCCCGTCACCGCATCGACCCAGAACACGTTAAAGGTGCGCTTTGCAATATCCACGGCAATTGTCGTAACCTTGTCCATGAGAAACCTCCATCCTCAAGTAGTTGGTCGAACTTCTACTTTGGCACAATGATGCCGTGGGATCGGGAGGTTTCTCCCGCTCCTCTCTGACTCACCGGCCCCCTACAGCGGCCCGGGGAAAAGAGGAGGCGTCCATGCCCATCTCTCGTCCGAGAGTACGAGGCCTCATGCAGAAGGTGAGCGGGGGCCGTGGAACGGCAGGCGCGCTGAACCAAGTTAGCTTGTGCGCCTAAAAACCAAGAGGTCCCTGATTCGGGCAGAAACGTGTGCTCCTGGACAAGCTCGAAGCCCGCTTTCCCGAGCTCAGTCTTGACGCGGTCGGGGGCGACACGCGCGGCCTTCGGCGGACCGTGCGGCGAGTCCATGCGGAAATCGATGATCGCGACGCGGCCCCGCGGCTTGAGCGACTGCGCCAACTTCGTGAAATAGCGCTCGCGCTGGCCGATGTGGTGATACACATCCACGAACAGCACGAGGTCGGCTTTCTCCGGTAGCGTCGGATCGTCCGGCTTGGCGCCCATCGCGGTGACGTTCGTAAGCCCGTCGCGTTTCGCGCGCTCGGCAAGATGCTTCACCATGGCGGGTTCCGTATCCACGGCGAACACGCGGCCCTTCGGCACGTGGTGGGCGAGCCGTATGGTGAAGTAGCCCGTGCCCGCCCCGATGTCCGCGACGATCGCGTCGGGTGCGAGCGCGAGGGCCTGCATGACTTCGTGCGGTTTCTGCCAGGCGTCACGCTTCGGATCGTCGAAGACCTGCGCCCACTTATGCGCGTCCTCGAAGCTATGCTGATGCGTATGAGGCGACTGACACCACGCCCATGGCGCGAGCGACACGGCGGCCGCTGCGAAGACGATCATCCATCGGTGTCGCTTCTGTGAGACAAACGTCATAACGGGCCTCCATGAAGCCGTTGCAGACTTCCCGCTCGCATTCGGGGCCCGCGAACTCACTTAAGCTCTCTCGCCAGCCTCGATGCGCACAACAAAGGTCGTTCCATCGTTCCTCTTCGCCCTGACGGGAAACCGCCGGGGCGCTCTTTTTGTGTTCGCGCTTGTCAGGCGCACTCGCTCCATCGCGCACACATGCCGTTCATCCGCTCCAGGCGACCGTGCATTATGTCCCGTGAGGTATGTCATGTGGCGCTGCAACATCCGAAGGCTAACCTCCAGGCTTCAAACAAGGAGACAGCCATGTTAGCCAAATTCTTCGACGCCCTTTCGTTCTTCATTCAAGCCCGCGACGCCGCCGTGATCGCCCGCCGCCGTCGTCCGGAACTGGTCCGGCACTTCGTTCTGTCGCCTGAAGCGTAAAGCCCGCCCGAGGCGGCATGCGTCCGACAAGTAACCACGAGCGCATGAGGGCAGGCGGCATGCAACCGTTCTGCTGAGCGACCGGCCCCGCGCAGTCGAGCCGCAGGTTTCCCGAAGCACGTCGTTTCCGTCACGTTCGCGGCGAAAGACGGCGCGCCGTCCGGCGGGGGCATAGCGCGTGATGTCATGGTTCCCGCGTCGCATCCGCCCTTTCCACCCTGCTCCACCCGAGCTCGGCCAGCGGACGCGCCGCGAGTCCGACACGGATCGCTTCCGGGCTTGCTGCGGTCCCGTCTCTCGCCCGACCGGCGATGCCTTGCAGAATCGCGGCGAGGCGAAACAGGTTGAAAGCGAGATAGAAGTCCCAGTTGCCGATCGAATCGCGTCCCGTGCGCCTGCAATAAGCACGCACGTACGCCTCCTCGCTCCGGTATCCCCAGCGCCTTCAGATCGGCTCCGGCTATGCCGCGAAAGACGGCCGGGCTCACGTGCCAGCTCATGCAGTTGTACGCGAAATCCGCCAGCGGGTGTCCGAGCGTGGAAAGCTCCCAGTCGAGCACGGCGAGGACCTGCGGCTCGGTCGGATGGAACAGCAGATTGTCGAGCCGATAGTCGCCGTGCACGATCGAGGTCTCGTCGCCCGGCGGAATGTTCAATGGGAGCCATTCGATCAGGCGGTCCATCGCGTCGATCCGCTCGCCTTCGGACGACCGGTATTGCCGCATCCAGCGGTCGATCTGACGTGCGAAATAGTTGCCGGGGCGCCCGTAGTCGCCCAGCCCGATCGCGTTGAAGTCGAGAGCGTGCAGACCGGCGATGACCCGATTCATCTCGTCGTAGATGGCCGCGCGTTCCGCGGGGCTCGAGCCGGGCAGCGACTGGTCCCAGAACACGCGGCCCTCCACGAAATCCATTATGTAGAAGGCAGTGCCGATGACATTGTCGTCCATGCACAGCACCCGGCTGCGCGGCACCGGGAAGCCGGCTTCGGCGAGCGCCGTGATGACGCGATATTCCCGATCGACCGCATGTGCGGACGGCAGCAGTTTGCCCGGCGGCTTGCGGCGAAGGACGTAGCGCGAATCCCCGGCAGTGAGCTTGTAAGTCGGATTCGACTGGCCGCCTTCGAAGCGCTCCACGCTCAGGCTGCCGCTGAACCCGTCGACGCGTGCCCGCATGAATTCGGCGAGGCGATCGACGTCGATCGCCAGACGGTCCTCGATGGCGCCCGGCGCATGATCCGCGGAAGGAGCGCTCGCCGGCCTCACGGCTCGCGTTCCACCGACTTCGACCATTCGCGCAGCACGTACTTCTGAACTTTCCCGGTGGAGGTCTTCGGCAGCTCGGTGAACACGACGTGGCGCGGGCACTTGAAATGTGCGAGTGAATCGCGGCACCAGCGAATCAGGTCTTCCTCCGTGACCTGCGCGCGCGCCAGGCTTCGGCGTAACGAACGCACAGGGCGTCTCGCCCCACTTCTCGTCCGGCTTCGCGACCACCGCCGCCTCCATGACCGACGGGTGCCGATAGAGCGCTTCCTCGATCTCCAGCGTGGAGATGTTCTCGCCGCCCGAGATGATGATGTCTTTCGCGCGGTCCTTCACCTCGATGTAGTTGTCGCCGTGCACGACGGCAAGATCGCCGGTCCGGAACCATCCGCCCGCGAACGCTTCGCGCGTCGCGTTCGGGTTGCGCAGATAGCCCTTCATGACCGTGTTCCCGCGCACCGCGATCTCGCCCAACGTGCGGCCGTCGGCAGGAACGGGACGAGTCGTGCCGGGCGTGAGCACCGCCACGTCGTTCTGCGTCGGCATCGCGACACCTTGCCGCGCCATGTGACGCGCGCGTTCCGCGAGCGGGAGGCCATCCCACTCGCCTTGCCACTCGCACAGCGTCGCCGGACCGTAGGTCTCCGTAAGCCCGTACAGGTGCGTCACGCGGAAGCCCATCTCCTCCATACGCTCGATCACGGCGGTTGGCGGTGCGGCGCCACCGGTTGCCACCTCGATCTTCCAGCCGAACGGCTTCTGCGGGCGTTGCGGGGCATGCGCGAGCGTATTGAGGACGATGGGCGCGCCGCAGAGATGCGTGACCCGATGCTGCTCGATCAACCCGAAGATGCGGCCCGCATCGATGCCACGCAGACAGACGTGTGTTGCGCCGGCTGCCGTGACGGCCCACGGATAGCACCAGCCGTTACAGTGAAACATCGGCAGCGTCCAGAGATAGACGCTGTCGGATCGCAATCCGAACGCCAGCGCATTGCCGAGGGCGTTCAGGTAGGCGCCGCGATGATGATAGACGACGCCTTTCGGATTCCCGGTCGTACCCGACGTGTAGTTCAGCGCGAGCGACTGCCATTCATCGTCCGGCAGCGACCACGCGTACTCCGGATCCCCGCTCGCGAGAAACGCTTCGTAATCCATTTCCCCGAGCGATGTCGTATGGGCATGCCCGTCCGCGGCGAACGGATCGACGACGTCGATGACCCGCGGCTTCTCGCTGATGCCGTGCAATGCTTCGCGCACGACTTCCGCATAGTCGCGGTCGACGATGAAGACGCGAGCGCCGCCATGCTGAAGGATGAAGCGCACGCTCGCCGCATCCAGGCGTACGTTGATCGCGTTCAGCACCGCACCGGCCATCGGCACGCCGAAGTGCGCCTCGAGCAATGCCGGCACGTTGGGCGCCATGATCGCCACGGTTTCTCCGCGACGCACGCCTGATTCCACCAACGCCGACGCAAGCCGGGTCGCCCGCTCGAGCAACTGCGCGTATGTGATGCGCCGATCGCCGTGAATCACCGCGGTCTTGCGCGGAAAGGCACGTGCCGAGCGCCTGAGGAAGGTCAGCGGCGACAGTGGAACGTAGTTGGCACTGTTGCGTTCGAGCTCGCCGCCGTCGTTTTCCACGTCAATCCGCCTTCGCGCCGAGAATATGCCGCGCGATGCTCCAGCGATGCACTTCGGAGGGACCATCGTAGATCCGGAACGAGCGCACGTCGGCGAAGATGCGCGCGACGATCTTCTCGTGGGTCACGCCCTGGCCGCCCAGGATCTGCACGCAGCGGTCGACGACGCGCCAGATTGCTTCCGACGAAATGACTTTGGCGACGCTCGATGCATGGCGGCCCAATCCCTGCCCCTGGTCGAGCAGCCACGCGCAATGCCAGATCGCGAGCCGCGCGCTGTGGAGATCCATCTCGTTGTCCGCGAGCATGAATCCGACGCCTTCGTGCTCGCCGATGCGTTTGCCGAAGGCATGACGGCTGCGCGCATACTCGACTGCCACGTCGTGGGCGCGCCGGGCGGCGCCCAGCCAGCGCATGCAATGCGTAAGACGCGCCGGCGAGAGTCGCACCTGCGCATAGCGGAAGCCCTGCCCTGCTTCTCCGAGGACGTCCGAAGCCGGTATGCGCACGTCACTGAAACGCACCACCGCATGGCCGCCCGGGGAAGCACGTGTCCAGCGCGTCGAGCACACGCTCGACCGTGATGCCCGGCGTGGACATGTCGGCGAGGAACATCGTCGCGCGGCCATCTTCGAGCTTCGCCATGACGATCGCGAACGCGGCCCCGACAGCGCCCGTGATGAACCACTTCACGCCGTTCACCACGTAGGCGTCGCCGTCCTTCGCCGCGGTCGTCATCAACATGCTCGGATCGGCGCCCGCGCCCGGCGGCGGCTCGGTCATGCAGAAGCAGGAGCGAACGTCTCCGGCCGCGAGCGGGCGCAGCCAGCGCTCCTTCTGCTCGGGCGTGGCCACGGCGTCGAGCAGATGCATGTTGCCTTCGTCCGGCGCGAAGATATTGAGCGCGATCGGGCCGAGCAGCGAATAACCGGCTTCCTCGAACACGATCGCCTTGCCGCGATGATCGAGCCCGATGCCGCCCATCTCGGGGGACACGTGGGCCGCGAGAAGGCCGGTCTTGCGCCCCTTCGCGATCAGCTCGCGTCGCAGGGACTCTTCGGGTCCATGCGTCGTGCAGCGCGGATCGTTTTCGAGCGGGACGATCTCGTTGCGCACGAACTCACGCGTGCGCTGCTGCAACTCCTTCAGCCGATCCGGAATCTGGAAATCCATCGCGCCTGCCCGTGGACGATTGTCGCCCGCGCATTCTCGCATCGACGGGCGTGGTCGCGGAATATCGCGCTGCACCTCCGAGCGGCACACCACAGACATGGTCCCGCTTCGGGGGCTGTGCTAGCTTCGAGTTTCCGAGGAGTTCATCGCACACCGATGGAGATCGCATGGAAGTGACCCGCACGCTGGCGCGTGCCGGAACGTCGACGATCTCCCCGATGCCGGCGCGATCGCGCGCGGCGGCGGCTTCGTGAAGCGGCGGTGTATCTGACAAACGAACGATGCGAAAAGTGAGCGTGGCCAGAGGGATTCCAGCCGATCACGGCGTCATGCAAGCTCGATGTTTCGCCCCACGGGGACGGAGGAGACTCTTGAGAATGCGGGCAGTCTTGTTCATTGTTGCGGTGCTCGGCCTCGGCGCGGCGTCGGCTTGGGCGCAGACCTATCCGACACGTCCCATCCGGCTTGTGGTCGCGTCATCACCAGGCGGCGCGAGCGATATCCTGGGGCGCACGCTCGCGCAGAAGATGACGGAGGATCTCGGGCAGCAGGTTGTCGTGGACAACCGGGGCGGCGCGAGCGGTGTGATCGGTACGGACATCGTCGCGAAAGCACTGCCGGACGGATACACGCTGCTCATCATCCAGCCCTCGCTCACCATCAATCCGAGCATGATCCGCAAGCTGCCTTACGACACCGTCAAGGATTTCACGCCGGTATCGCTCGTCGTCGACGCGGCGCAGATCATGACCGTGAACGCGGCCGTGCCCGCGAAGTCGGTGCAAGAACTGATCGCGCTCGCCAAGGCGAAGCCGGGCACGCTCAACTTCGCTTCACCGGGTGTAGGCACCAGCCCGCATCTCACGGCGGAGCTCTTCAAGCTGCAAGCCGGCGTGGACATGGCGCAGGTGCTTTTCAAAGGGTCCGGTCCGGCTTACGTGAGTCTGATCTCGGGCGAGGTGCAGGCCGCCTTCTCGACGGTGCTTTCGGCGCTACCGCATGTGAAAGGCGGCAAGATCCGCGCGCTCGGCGTGACGACGAAGAAGCGCGTGTCGGTCGTCCCGGATATCCCGACGATCGCGGAATCCGGATTGCCCGAGTTCGAGACCTCGCAGTGGTTCGGCATTCTCGGTCCCGCACGCATGCCGCGGGCGATCGTCGATCGTCTCCACGCCTCGCTCGTACGCGGCTCCAATGCGCCCGAGGTGAAGAGCCGTCTCAGCGCGGAAGGTGTCGAGGTCGTCAACAGCAGTCCCGAGGAATTCGCCAGCGTCATCAAGCGGGAGCTCGTGCAGTGGGCGAAGGTGATCAAGGCGGCGGGGATTCAGCCGCAGTGAGGTAGAGTGCGGCCCGAAACGCGTGTCGGCTCTGCCATCCGACACGATTCAAGGAAAGGAGGTAACGGAGGGAGACCTTGCGTTAGAACCGCCCCTTACCGGTGAGCGGGGGCTGCGGAGCGGCGGGGCCCCGCGAACGAATCATTCGCGCGCCGGTCAGTATTTCCATCGAAACATCCGAGGCCTTGAGCAGAACGTGCGAGGGCCCAGTCGCGGCGAGCGCCGTCTAACTCGCGAGCCGCACGTGCACGCCGTCCCACGCCGACTTCGCCATGGCTTCGGTCAACTCGATGCTGCGCAGGCCGTCGATGCCGGAAGGACTGAGGTCCCGTCCTTCGAGCAGCGCCTTGCTGAAGCCGCCACGCATGCGGCGTGCGCGTTGATGGGCGGATATTCGGTCTCGCGTGTCTTGCCCTCGGCCGGCTCGTCACCTGCATCACGCCGCCCGCGCGGCTCCGCGTGAGCCCCGCGTCCCCGTGATGCGTCCCTTCGCTCCCGTAGATCACGAAGTCGTTGTGCGGGAACGGCGAATTTTCGTGCACGCTCACGTGCGCCACGACGCCGTTCGCGAAACGGAACGATCGACAGATTGATTTCCTCCATCACGTTGCGAGGCGTGTCGAAGAACGCCGACACCGTCGTCGATCTCGGAGCCGAGCAGGAAGCGCAGGATGTCGTAGACGTGCACGCCGATGCTCATGGTCGTGCCGAGCCCCGCCATCGCCGGGTCGACGCGCCACGTCGCGAGCCTGCCCCCCGGGCGTGCGCCGGGGCTTGCTTCGATCTGCACGAGCTGCACTTCGCCGATCTCGCCGCTGTCGATGATGCGCTTCGCGTCGATGAAGCTCGGCATGAAGCGGTTGTGGAAGTTCATTGCCGAGCTTCACGCCCGCCTTTTCGCACTCCGCGATGACGCGCTCGGCATCGCGCGACGCTGGTCGTCATCGGCTTGTCGCAGAACACGTGTTTGCCGGCGCGCGCAGCCGCGATCGTTTGTTCCGCGTGCATCGAGTTCGGTGTGTGGATCGCCACCACCGTCACCTCGGGGTTGCGCAGCATGTCCTCGTAGCTCGTATAGGCGTGCTTCGCGCCGAACTTCCGCGCGAACGCGTCCGCACGGCCCTGGTCGCGGCTCGACGCGCAACAGCTCGTTGCCCTCGAACGCGTTGATGCCCGGCAGGATGCGATCGTCCGCGATACGCCCCGTGCCCACCAGTCCCCAGCCGTTCCTGTCTTGCCATGATTCCTCGACGTGGTAGATGGTCGGTGATGTGTGAGTCGGAGCCGATGATAATCTGCATGCCATGAGAGCGTCAGCCCCGATCGCGCGAAACCCCATATGATGGACGGAGCCGTGCAGGACACGCGCGCGCCCGGCGCTTCGCGCGAATTCCTTTTTCTGCTTCCCACCATGCTCGCGGGCCAGGCGCTCGGCACGATGGCGACGATGACGCTGCCGGCGGTCGCGCCCGCGGTGGCCGCGAGCTATGGCGTTCCCTCCTCCCTCATCGGTTACCAGATCAGTCTGCTCGCCGCGGCGATGCTCGTCGCGCTCGCGTTCGGTGGAAACCTGAGCACGCGCTGGGGCGCCTGCCGCGTGCAGCAGGTCGCGTTGACGCTCCTCGTGATCGGATGCGTCATCGCGACCGGACCGCACGTCGCGTTCTTCTTCGCCTCCGCGATATTCCTGGGCCTCGGATACGGCCTGCTCACGCCGTCCGCCTCGCATCTGCTCATGCGCTTCACGCCGTCGGACCGGCGCAATCTCCTCTTTTCCCTGAAGCAGACCGGCGTCCCGATCGGCGGCATGCTGACCGCGGTGATTGCACCCGTGATTGCGAGCCGCTTCGGGTGGCGCTGGTCGCTCGCGCTCGTCGCGGTGTGCCTGGCGCTCCTCATCGTGCTGATGCAGAGCCGTCGCGGCCGCTGGGACGACGACAGGAAGCGACCGCTCGCGTCGCGCAGAATCCGCTGGAGGCGTTGCCACGATCTGGCGAGACCGGCGGCTGCGCTATCTCTCGATCGCGGGTGCATGTCTCGTCGTTCCGCAGATCGGCATTTCCACCTTCACGGTTGTCTTTTTCGCAGAGGAAGTCGGCTACACGCTCGTTGCCGCGGGAACGGTGCTCGCCGCCTCGCAGATCGCGGGCATAGCGGGACGCGTATTCTGGGGCTGGCTCGCCGATGCGGTGCGCAACTGCTACACGGCGCTCGCCATCCTCTGCGCAGTCATGCTGGGCGGCGCCCTGCTCTGCTTCTTCATCAAGCCTGGCTGGCCGCTTGCCGC
This sequence comes from uncultured beta proteobacterium, assembly GCA_963808765.1. Lineage (GTDB taxonomy): Bacteria > Pseudomonadota > Gammaproteobacteria > Burkholderiales > SG8-41 > JAQGMV01. The sequence continues at coordinate 72,555 of CAWEHH010000027.1, read as the reverse complement.
CGCGTGTGCGCTCTTCTTCGTGCTGGGCTCGACGGCGACGGGCTGGAGCGGTGCGTTCCTGGCCGAAGTCGCGCGGATCGCGCCGCCCGGCGCCATCAGCCGGGCGACCGGCGGCTCGCTCTTCTTCGTCAATGTCGGGAAGCTGTTCGGTCCGGTGGTGATGACGACCGCTTATGCCTTCTCCGGCAGCTATGCGGCCACGTTCGGCTTCCTGGCGCTGCTCGCGGCGGCAGCGCTGGCATGCCTACTGGCGGGTCGAAACCCCCTGCATTGAAACCCCGGCCCGGGTGTGCCAGCATCCACAGTCCACGACCGGAGGATTCCATGGCGTCCAGATTCATGCTTTGCAGCTTCAAGACGTGCCCCTGGGTTCAGCGCGCTGCGATCGTGCTGCAGGCGAAGCAGATCCCCTACGACATCACCTACATCGACCGCGACAACCGTCCCGCGTGGTTTCTCGCGATCTCGCCGCACTCCAAGGTGCCGGTGCTGCAGATCGACGGCAAGGAGGCGCTGTTCGAGTCGAACGCGATCGCCGAGTACCTCGAAGAAGTCGCCACCCCGCGCCTGCATCCGGAGGACCCGATCGCGCGGGCGCGCAATCGCGCATGGACCGATTACGTGCCGACGTTCGCATCCGCCGTGTCCGGTCGCGGTGTATTCCGAATTCGGAACAGGAATATGCGGCGAACGCGGCGAAGATTTCCGGACCGTTCGGCAAGCTCGAGGAAGCTCTGGCGAAGCGCGGCAATCCCGGGCCCTATTTCAACGGACCGAAGTTGTCGCTCGTCGATGCGGCCTACGCGCCGTTCCTCCAGCGCTACACGTTCATGGATCGGCTGAAGTCCGTCGGCGTCATCGACAAGTTCCCGCTGCTGGCGGCATGGCGCGACGCCCTGATCGCCGCGCCCGCGGTGAAGTGCATCGACCGTCGACAACTTCGAGGCCGTGTGGCAGGAGAACCTGATCGTGCAGAAGCGCTGGCTCTCTAAGTTCGTTCCCGAGAGTGTGATCGGAGCGGGCGCCGCAGCGTAAGCAGGGTTCGCCGCAACGGCTTCGTGCCCGCGCTCGGGCGAGCCGGTCCTCGATCCGCACGCTTGCACTCGTCGAGGGCAGCTCCAGGAACCGCTCGCGGCAGTGGAGGAGAGTTTATGCGAATCCCTGTATCGATGACCGTGAACGGCAGGGTCGTGACGGCGGAGGTCGAGGGGCGGATGCTGCTCACGCAATTCCTGCGCGAACACCTCCGCCTGACCGGCACTCATATCGGATCGACCGCGCAGTGCGGTGCATGTTCCGTCATGTCGATGGACGCGCGGTAAAAACATCAACCTCTTCGCCGTCCAGGCACAGGGCGCGGAGATTGTCACGATCGAAGGCATCGCCGGCGCGGACGGAGCGCTGCATCCGATGCAGGAGGCGTTCAGGGCAGTACCACGGCCTTCAGTGCGGGTTCTACACGCCGGGCATGGTGATGAGCCGCGCTTTGGCCTCGTTCGAGAGCACACCGGACCCGTCCGAGGAAACAGTCCGGGCCGGCCTCTCCGGCAATCTCTGCCGATGCACGGGCTACCACAACATCGTGCAAGCGATCCTCGGGCCGGTGCGGCGGCGATGAGGCCATAGACCGGAAAACGGGGACCTGATATGGGCGCGTCAACTGATCGGCTCGCGCGCGTCGAGCAGCAAGGAAGATCGACCGGTTCCTCACCGGGCAACGGGCAGCTTTAACCGACGACATATCGTATGCACGGGCAGACCTGCGCCTGGTTCCTGCGCTCGCCGCACGCGCACGCCACGGATCAGTGCGTGTCGGATACCGCGAAAGCGAAGAGCCCAGCGCCCGGGTCCTTGCGGTCTTTACGGGCGCCGATCTGACCGGGAGGCCTCGAGCGGATTGCCATGCGGTTGGCTCATCACCGACGTCAACGCGCGAGCCGATGAAGGAACCTCGGCATCCGCTGCTCGCGCAGGGGAAGGCTCGCTACGTCGGCGACCCCGTCGTCGTCGTGATCGCAGAGAACGCTCGACCCAGGCGAAGGATGCCGCTGAATCCATAGACGTGGATTACGACGTGCTGCCGGCGGTCGTGAACGCTGCGCAGCGCGCACTCCCGGGGTCCCTGTCATCCACGACATCGCCCCGGACAATACCTGCTATGTCTGGGGGCTCGGTGACAAACCGGCCGTGAAGCGGGCGTTTCACCGGGCGCATCACGTCGACCCGCCTCGAGTTCACCAACAACCGCCTCATTCCTAACGCGATCGAGCCGCGGGCAGTGGTGGCGAGCTACTCACGCGGCGACGACAGCTACACGCTGTACGTCACGAGCCAGAATCCGCATGTGGCGCGGCTGCTGATGACCGCGTTCGTGCTCGGACTCCCGGAGCACAAGGTGCGCGTCATCGCGCCCGACGTCGGAGGCGGCTTCGGCTCCGAAGATCTTCCTCTATGCCGAAGAGACGCGTGCTTACGTGGGCTTCGAAGCAGGTGAACCGTCCGGTCAAGTGGACGGCAGAGCGCTCGGAATGTTTCTCGGACGCTCACGGCCGCGATCACGTCACGAAGGCGGAGCTCGCGCTCGACAAGGACGGCCGTTTTCTCGCCGTTGCGCGTGCACACGACCGCCGACATGGGCGCATATCTCTCGACTTTCGCTTCGTCCGTGCCGACGATCCTGTACGCGACGCTGCTCGCGGGACAATACACGACCCCGCGCGATCTACTGCGAAGTGACCGCCGTCTTCACCAACACCGCGCCTGTCGATGCGTATCGGGGCGCCGGCCGTCCCGAGGCGACGTACATGGTCGAGCGGCTGGTGTCGATACCGCCGCGCGCGAGATGAACTCGATCCCGCCGAGATTCGCCGGCGCAATTTCATCACTAAGTTCCCGTATCAGACGCCGGTCGCGCTGTGCTACGACACCGGCGACTACGAGGCGACACTTGCCGAAGCCCTGAAGCTTGCCGATGTGCCCGGTTTCGGCGCGCGCCGAAGGAAGCCGAAGCGCGCGGCATGCGGCGCGGGCTGGGCTACGCGGCGTACATCGAAGCATGCGGAATCGCACCGTCCAACGTCGCCGGGTCGCTCGGCGCACGGGCAGGACTGTTCGAGGCAGGCGAAGTGCGCGTGCATCCCACCGGCAAAGTGACCGTCTTCACCGGTTCGCACAGTCACGGCCAGGGGCACGAGACCACCTTTGCCCAGGTTGTTGCCGATCGTCTCGGCATGGGCGTGGACGATGTCGATATCGTCCATGGCGATACCGGTCGCATCGTTTCGGGATGGGCACCTACGGATCGCGCTCATCGCGGTCGGCGGGACGGCGATCGTCGGCGCTCGACAAGGTCGTGGACAAAGGCCGCAAGATCGCGGCGCATCTGCTCGAAGCCGCCGAAGCGGACATCGAATTCAAGGACGGCAAGTTCACGGTCGCGGGCACGGACAAGCAAGTGCCCTTTGCGCAGGTGGCTTCGACCGCTTATGTGCCGCACAACTATCCGCTCGACAAGCTGGAGCCGGGGTTGAACGAGACCGCGTTCTACGATCCGAGCAACTTCACCTTTCCTGCGGGCACCTATGTCTGCGAGGTCGAGATCGATCCCAGGACCGGAGAAACCAAGATCGTCGGTTTTATCGCGGTGGACGACTTCGGCAAGATCATCAACCCGATGATCGTGGAAGGTCAGGTGCACGGCGGGCTGACACAAGGCATCGGGCAAGCGCTGCTCGAAGCCTGCGTCTATGACCGCGACAACGGACAGCTCCTCACCGGCAGCCTGATGGACTACGCCTGCCGCGCACCGACGATCTGCCGACCTTCAAGGTCGCAACCAGGGAAACACCCTGCACGCACAATCCGCTCGGCGTGAAAGGCTGCGGCGAGGCCGGTGCCATCGGCGCCCCCGCGGCCGTCATCAATGCGATCACCGATGCCTTGTGGCCGCTCGGCGTGCGCGATGTGCCGATGCCCGCGACGGCATCACGCGTGTGGCACACCGTGCAGGAGGCGAAAAGCCGTGGGACGTGAAGACGCCGTTCATCCTTCGACACGGCGTTCTGCCCGCCTCCTCAGGACGAACGTGAAGCGAAGTTCTTCCAGACGACCTCTCTTGCGATGCAGGACGCCCGGAGTTACATCCCTGCGGGATTGCCGCCGAGCTTCTCCGCGACCCAGTCCGTGATGTAGTCGACGACGAGCGTGCTGTTGTCGGCGCCGCAGTGCTCGGCGGCGCCGTCCGCGAGCCGGCAGATCTTCAGCTCGCGCCCGTCGCTGTTGACCGCTTCGTCGTACGTGCGCTGCGCGTGCCACAGCGGCACCTGGCGGTCGTTCTCGCCGTGGATGATGAGAAGCGGACACGTGATCCTGCCCGGCGACGTCCTTCAGCGTCATCTGGCGCACGATCTTCAGCGTGTCCTCGATCGTTTTGCCGCCGAAGACCCAGTTCACGTGTTCGGCGTAGCCCGGCACGGACGGCTCGCCGCGGCCGCCGATGCGATCCTCGACACAGCGTCCGTAATCGTAGATCGCGCCCCACGCGACCGCACATTTGAAGCGCTTCTCGAACGCGGCGGCGCGCGGCGCATAGTAACCGCCGAGGGACAGGGCGACGATGCCGATTCGCTTGGCGTCGACATCCGAACGCGTCTCGAGGTAGTCCACCGCCGCACCGGCCGGTCTCTCCGTATCCGGACCGCTCGTGAGCCCCTGCAGGCGCAGCGCGGCGCCGACGCCGGGATGATCGACGATGAGAAGCGCGATCCCGCGCCGCCGGAATTCCTCGGCGATGGACGCGTAGATGATCTCCTTGGTCACGTCGAGACCGTCGAAATGCACGACGCACGGTGCGCGGCCGGGCACCGGCGCCTTCGAAAACAACGCCGGCAGTCTGTGTTCGCCGAAGGGTACCTCGACCTGCTCGACCGGCTCCTTGCGGCAGACAAGGCCGCGCGCGAAGACTTCGATCCCGCGCTTGTACACTTCCAGCCGTCGCGGATCCGTGTGGCTCGGCATGCGCTCCGCAAGCAGATAGTAGATGCCCGCGCGCAGGTCTTGCGTCCCGCGGAGAGCGGGTGCTTCGCCTCCTCGTCGGCGCGTCCGAGGCGCTCCACGCGCTCGGCAAGCTTCATCCAGCTTTCGAACCACGCGCGCTGCTGTGTCTGATCCCCATGCAGTGCCTTCACGCCGGCGATGTCCCTGAGCGGCCGGCACGCTTCGTCCATTTCGGATATCTGGCCGCCGCGATTCAGAGCCGACATCACCGCGAGGCTCCACGTGTAGTTGTTCGGGAAGTACTCGAACATTGCGACTCCTTGTGCGATGGGGGCAGCGCTCGCCTCCGGCTCGGGCCTCGCCGCCCTCGGGAACAGAGGAAAACCAAGGTTTTCCTCCGTAACCTCCTTTCCTTCGACGAAGGGGTGTCGGAGGCGCGATACGCCACTATTGTTTTTCGACCTTCGCGAGCTTCATCACCCGCGTCTGGAATACGATGTCCTGTTCGATAAATTTCCCGAATTCGGCAGGCGTGGATGCAACGCCGACGAGCCCGAGCTCTTCGAGCTTCGTTTTCATCTCCGGCGTTGCAATCATCTTCTTCACTTCGGCGTGCACTCGATTCACGCGCGCGGCCGGCGTTTTCGCGGGAAACCACAGGCCGTAGATGCCGGTGAAGATCACATCCGGATAGCCGAGCTCCTTGAACGTGGGAACTTCGGGCAGAACGGGCGCCCGCACCGGACCGGCGAGTCCGAGTGCGCGCACCCGTCCGTCCTTGATGAACGGCTGGACGAAGACCGTCGAGACGAACGTCATGTCGATCTGGCGTCCCATCACGTCCTGCATCGCGGGCCCGGCGCCCTTGTAAGGCACGTGCTGGATCTGGATGCCGGCAGCCGTGTTGAAGAGCTCCGCGACGAGATGCGTGATGTTGCCCGCGCCGCTCGAGCCATAGCTCAGCTTGCCGGGATTCGCCTTCGCAAACGTGACGAGCTCCTTGAGAGAACGTGCCGCCACGCCGGGATGAACGGCGAGCACGAGGCCGTACGATTGCGCGACGAGCGTGATCGGTGGAAGTCCCGCAAACCGTCGTACGGCAACTTCTTGTAAAGCACCATGTTGCCGATGAACGAGCCGGTGGTGATGAGCATCGTGTAGCCGTCAGGAGGCGCTTTGGCGACCGTTCGATGCCCACGATACCGTTCGCACCGGGCCTGTTGTCGACGACGATGTTGTGTCCGAGTCCGGAGCCCAGACGCTCGGCGAGGAGACGGCTCATGATGTCGAGCGTGCTGCCGGCGGTGAACGGCGCAATAAGACGGATATGCCGCACCGGATAGGTATCGGCGGCGGCTGATTGCGCCGCGCGCGCAGCGGTGGAAAACACCACGAGCGCAGCGAGAAAGAACGCCCAGCGAAAGCCGCAATCCCATCGTTGCCCTCTTCATGCACGAGCCGCGTGCGCTGGAATCTTACTCCAAGGGGGGCGGCGCTCGCCTTCGGCTCGGGCTTCACACGTTCTGCTCGAGCCCTCGTATATCTTGATGGAAATACTGACTGACGCCCGGAATGTTTCGTTTGCGGGGCCCCCTGCTCCGCAGCCCCCGCTCACCGATAAGGGGCGGTTCTGAGCATGGTTCTCCTCCGTTACCTCCTTTCCTTTGGTTGCGCGTCGGACGGTGAGGCCGACACGCTGCTAGACTGCGGAAGCCGACTTTCTTTTGTCGCGTAACGGCATGCGCATCGAAGTCATCTGCACCGGCGACGAAGTGCTGACGGGCAAGATCGTCAACACCAACTTCAGCTACATCACGCCAGAAGCTGGAGGATGTCGGGCTTTCGGTGACGTGGGAGACGACGGTCGGCGACGATCGCGAAACGCTGCTGCCGGCGTTCCAGCTCGCCGGCGAGCGCGCCGATGCGGTCATCGTCAATGGCGGCCTCGGGCCCGACCGTCGACGATCTGTCGCAGGAGATCGCGGCCAAGGCGGCCGGCGTCGAGCTCGTGCTTGAACGAGGATGGCTCGGCGACGATGGAGGAGTTCTTCGCGCGCCGCAGCCGCGTCGATGCCGCCCAACAACCGCAAGCAGGCGATGCTGCCCGCCGGCTGCCGAGATCCTCGACAACCCGATCGGCACCGCCTGCGGCTTCGCGCTCGACATCGGCAAGGCGCGCTTCTTCTTCACGCCCGGCGTGCCGCGCGAGCTGCGGCGCATGCTGGAGGAGCAGATCATCCCGCGCCTGCTGGCGCGAAGCGGCATGCAGGCGGCGATCCATCCTCAAGCGCTTCCATTCCTACGGCCTCGGCGAATCCCATGTCGACACGCTGCTCGCCGGGCGTCGAGGACCTGGTGCCGGACGGCAGCGTCAAGCTCGGCTTCCGCGCCCATTACCCGCAGCTCGAGACCAAGCTCACGGTGCGCGGCACGGACATGGACGACATCCGCCGCAAGCTCGCGCCGGTCGAGCAGCGAGGTGCGCAAGCGCCTCGGCAACTTCATCCTGGCCGAGGACGACCAGACGCTCGAAGGCGTCGTTCTGGAAGCGCTCGCGACGCGCAGCGGCACGCTGGCGATCGTCGAGACCTTCACCAGCGGCCAGATCGCTGCGCGCTTCGCGCCACCTGCCCGGCGCCGAGAAGTGTTCCGCCGCGGCATCGTCGCGCGCGACCTCGCCGAGTTGTGCGAGCGGTCTGGATCGCGCCGGTGCCGCCGGCGTGATCACGCGAGAGCGCCGAGGCGGTGGCGCAGGCCGCGCGGCGCGACGCGGCGCGACCCACGCGCTGGCGGTGCTGATCGATCTCGACGACGGCCCCGACCGCATCGATTTCGGCGGCACGATCTGCCTCGCGATCGCAACCGAGCACGAGGTCGGCTCGCGCCGCAGCCGCATCCTCGGCGGCCGCGAATGGGTGCGACTCGGCGCGCGGAGATGGGGCTCGACTGCCTGCGCCGCCATCTTCAGGGCCTGCCGGTCAACGAGCGCATCGACTTCGAGAAGGTTGAGTAGCGCCTACCGATCTGCACCGCAGCCGACACGCACACGGGCTCGAGTCAATCCCCCATCACCGCGAACCGCTGAGCGCAGGAATTCGCTGCTGCGGGTGCCGCATCGCAGCAACGTCCATGCGGCTACGGTCATGCGCTTGAACATAAAAGCGCCTCCATCGTTGTGGCAGGGCCGAGTTGCCGCCGGCGCATCCTCTCAGCTTCTCAAGCTGAACGAGATCGGCACGAGCACCCACGCGCCGACCGGAGCGTTGCCGCGGCGGGCCGGCACGAAGCGCCACGACCGGACGGTATTCAACGCTGCCTCGTCGAGTCCACTGTGCCCGCTCGACGTCCTCACCTGGACCGTCCCAGGCAGTCCCTGTTCGCTCACGAACACGCGCAGCACGACCTTCCCCTCTTCGCCCATGCGACGTGACAGAGCCGGGTACGCGGGCGGCGGATTGTTCAGATAGTCGGCGTGGAAGATCGGCGGCGTCACAGGCACGGGCGCAGGCGGCGCGGGCGGTGCGGCTTCGGGTGCGGCCGCAACGGCCAGGGGCGCTTCCACCGGTGGGAGCGGCGCGGGCGGTGGGGGCGGAGGTGCCACGTACGGAGACTCCGCCTGCTGCGGGGCAGTCACGATGGGGGGCGGCGCGACCGGTTTTACGGGCGTGACGCGCTTGCGCACGGGCAATGGCTTCGGAAGCCTCTCGGGCTTCACCTCCGGCTTCGGCTGAGGCGTGACCAGATCCACCATGATCGGCGCAGCCTGCACGATCGCGCTGCGAACCGAATCGACTTGCAACAGCAGCCAGATCGCGAGGACGTGCAGCGTAACGACGACAGCGACCGTAACGCCGCGCGTTGCGATTCGCGCGGGGCGTCCGCCGGTGTATTGTACGTGGACGTGTCACCCATTGCCGGCGGCGCTTACGGCTGCGGCGTCGGATGCGTGACGAACCCGATGCGGTCAGGCCGGCGCGTGCGGCCATGGACATCACTTCCGCGACGTTCCCGTACTCGGCCTTGCGATCCGCGCGTATATGAAGCTCCGGCTGGAGCGCCGCGCGAGCAGCTTCCGTAAAGCGCGGCTCGAGTGCGGACCGGCTGACGACCGCTCGCCGTTCCAGTAGACCTCGCCGCTCAGCCTTGATCCCGAGCTGGATGTTCTCGCGCTGGGTCGGATGTTGGGCTTGCTCGACGCTTTCGGCAGGTCGATCTTCACCGCGTGCGTGAGCAGCGGCGCGGTGATGATGAAGATCACGAGCAGCACCAGCATCACGTCGATCAGCGGGATCATGTTGATCTCCGCCATCGGCGCGCTCTCGCCGCCTTGCCGAATCCGCCGAAAGCCATTCACGCCGCTCCGTGCGCCGGCCGCCAGCTTGAGCGGCAGCGACTCGTGCCGACGCGTGCTCACGTGCGAGCCGGTCGTGAGCACCGCGAACAAATCGTGCGCGAACGAGTCGAGCTGCGCGAGCACCATGCGGTTGCTGCGCACGCGAAGTTGTAGGCGAGCACCGCGGGAATCGCGACCGCCAGCCCGAGCGCGGTCATGATCAGCGCTTCGCCCACCGGGCCCGCGACCTTGTCGAGCGTGCCCTGCCCGCTCATGCCGATCGCGACGAGCGCGTGATAGACGCCCCACACCGTGCCGAACAGACCGATGAAAGGCGCGGTGCTGCCGATCGACGCGAGCACCGTCAGCCCCGACTCGAAGCGCGCGGTCTCCTCGTCGATCACGCGGCGCATCGCGCGCGTGAGGAACTCCGCGGTGCTGCCCGATTCGTCGAGCCTGTTCGCGCCGTGGCGCTGGTGTGGCGCGCCGCGACGATCGCCGTGCCAGGCGAGGTGCGAGAACGGCTCGTCGGGATGCTGCTGCTCGAGTTGCGCGGCCACGCTGCAGCGACGGCGAGTCCCAGAATGTCTCCAGAAAGCGCGCCGTGCGGCGCCTAGCACGAGGCCTGGATCGACTTGGTGACGATGAGATACCACGTCGCCACCGACATGACGAGCAACGCGACGAGAGTCTAGCCCAACGCCGTCCGCATGGGCGAGAAAGTGGCCGAGGCCGATCGCTTGGGGGTCCATGCTCAGTTCGCTCCCGGCGGTGAGGGGCGGGTAACGGAATCGCGGCGGCGATCCGATGACCAGCGATGCTGGACCGCCGCCGGCAGCGACAGACAGTCGTGTTCTGCGATGAGGTTTCGGTTGCCCGATAAAGCCATGACTGTGTTCCGTTTAGCGCCCGAGCGCGCTCGTCGAAGCGACCGTATACCCGAAGGGGCGTTGGCTGGCGCCGGAGCGCCGCATGCGAGGCGCGGGCTATGCGGTCAAGATCAGATTCCCATGCGAAGTGACGCGCAGGCGATACTCGCGGCCGTTGTGCTCGATGATGAGCTCCCGCAGGTCACCCAGGAGCGCCGAGCTGCTCACCCGTCGGCGCTGCGGCGTGAGGGCGATGGTCCGCCGATCTTCCCCTTGGGGTTGCTGCCGTTCTGTGACCATGAAGGAATGATAATGATTCTCGATATCGTGTCAAGCCTATCCGTTGATTAGAACCACCCCTTTCCGGTGAGCGGGGGCCGCAGGCGGGGTCCCCGCGAACGAAGCCTTCAAGCGCCCGTTAGTATTCTCATCCAAGCGTACGAGGCCTGGAAGAGAACGAGCGGGGGGTCCCCGCGAACGGAAGCCTTCAAGCGCCCGTTAGTATTCTCATCCGAGCGTGACGAGGCCTGGAAGATAACGAGCGGGGGCCGCAGGCGGGGTCCCCGCGAACGAAACATTCAAGCGACCGTTAGCACTCTCATCCGAGTGTCCGAGGGCCTGGAACAGAACGAGCGGGGGCCGCGGAGCAGCGGGGTCCCGCGAACGAAGCATTCAAGCGCCCGTTCCGCATTCTCGTCCGAGCCTCGAGGCTCCCGGCAAGACGAGGAACTACGAAGCAGCCGGGCAAGCACCGCGCCCTGTCACCGCGTCCGCAGCTGCTGCTGCTGAAGATCGATGTCGCTTCGGTTCAGCAGATAGTCGAGGCCGCCGACGCGATACCAGCGATAGTCGTACGCGCCGAGCAGCAGATGGTGCCGCCCCTTCTTGTCGGCTTCACAATGGTTGTCGCTCAGGAGATCGATGAGCCGTTTGCCGCGCTCGCCCTCGACGCCCGTCCGAAAGCCAGATCTCGCGCGGTTTCGAGTCGAGGTTGTGCACGAACAAGCGCCGAATTGCTGCGCCAGTCGTAGCGGATCGCAAGGACCGCCGGCGTGCGCGATGTCGATGACCTCGAAGTCGCCCCAGCCGATCTCGGGAACTTCCTTGCGCATGCGGATGATGCGCTCGGTCCAGTTGAGCAGCGAGTTCGGATCGCGCCGCTGCTCGGCGGCGTTGACGTGCTCGTAGCCGTAGGGGCCGCCGCTGATCACCGGGCACGATCGGCTTGTCGCTCTTGGTGAATCCGCCCTGCGGCTCCGTCGACCACTGCATCGGCGTGCGCACGCAGTCGCGCTCGGGCAGCGAGAGATCGTCGCCCATGCCGATCTCGTCGCCGTAGCGGATGACCGGCGTGCCGGGCAGCGTGAACATCAGGCTGTAGGCGAGCTCGAGGCGCCGCTGGTCGCCGTCCAGCATCGGCGCGAGGCGGCGCCGGATGCCGCGGTCGTAGAGCTGCATGTCCTTGTTCGGGCCCGAAGGCGGCGAAGACCGCCTGCCGCTGCTTCTCCGTGAGCCGGCCGAGGTCGAGCTCGTCGTGGTTGCGCAGGAAGATGCCCCACTGCGCGGTGGCCGGGCGCGGCTTCGGTCGCCTCCAGCGCCTTGACCAGCGGGCGCGCGTCGGCCGCGGCCAGCGCGTAGAACAGGTTCTGGTTCACCTGGAAGTTGAACATCATGTGCATGCGGTCGCCGTCGTCGCCGAAATACTCCATGTTGGTCTCCGGCAGCACGTTGGCCTCGGCCAGGATGATCGCGTCGCCGTGCCGCCACTGCAGGAACTCGCGGAACGTGCGCAGCATGTCGTACTGCTCCACCGGCTTGCGCACGTCGGCGCCCTTCGTGCCGATGACGAACGGCACCGCATCCATGCGGAAGCCGGACACGCCGAGCTGGATCCAGAAGCCCATGATCTTCAGGATCTCGGCCTGCACCTCGCGGATTGGACGTGTTGAGATCGGGCTGAAACTCGTAGAAGCGATGGAAGTAATAGGCCTGCGCTTCCTTGTCGTAGGTCCACGTCGTCTTCTGCACGCCGGGGAACACCATGCCCTCGTCGGCGTGCGGCGGCTTCTTCTTCGACCAGACATACCAGTCGCGGTATCGTCGAATTCGGATCCCGGCGCGCCGCCTGGAACCAGGGGTGCTGGTCGGACGTGTGATTGACGACGAGGTCGATGAGCACGCGAATGCCGCGCTGCTTCGCCGCGTGGGTGAACTCGACGAAGTCGCCGAGCGTGCCGTAGCGCGGGTCGACGCGCGTAGTAGTCCGCGATGTCGTAGCCGTCGTCGCGTCGGGCGAGGTCTGGAACGGCATGCAGCCAGATCGCGGTGACGCCCAGCCCGTGCAGGTAGTCGAGCCGGCGCATCGAGCCCCTCGAAGTCGCCGATGCCGTCGCCGTTGGAATCCATGAAGGTGCCGACCGACAGGCAGTAGATGACGCGTTCTTGTACCAGAGGTCGTTGATCATGGCGTCACGCGCGAGCCTTCAGATGAATCTCACCCGGGATGGAGCGTGACCGCGGCGTGAAGAGCCCGCGATCACGCGACGAGGTGCCGCGACACGAACGGCCGCGACGAGATGCTTACATCGAAGTCGAAACGGGCGGCAGCCCGCTCGCGAGCTAGCGGCGTGCCTGAAAGCGCCTTTCAGGCGGCGTTCCGGCCTGATAGTGGACGGGCGCGAGGCGGCACCGCCACGGCTTCGCAGACTTTGCGCACGCGAAACGCTTCGACCGGCGGTTTCCAGTGCGTCTTCGGCTCGCATTTGACTTCCGCGCAGCCGATGCGCTTCAGCCATGAGCACACCTTCAGTTCCGAGCCGTCCGCGTCCGCGATCTCCGTAAGAAAAGGCGAACCGGGATAGAACGGCTTGTTGGTTCCCTCTTCCCGATGAATATCCTGGAGCACCGTGAAAAACGTGCCGTTCACATCGAGCAGATCGAGCACCGTCTCCATGAATCTGGAAAGATCGGTCGTATACGAGAACCCACCCATCATGTCCGTGATCACCTGGAAGCGGCCGATCTCCTGGGACGAATATTCGCCCAGCCGCCTGCCGGCGAGATACTGGATCTGGTCCTTGCCCAGGCGCGCAGCCGTTTCCTGCCACAAAGGCGAGCGGCGATCTTCTATGGACATGGCGACCGCACGTGCCTTGCGTTCGAGGAACTCGCGCCCGTCCGCCGTTTTCGCGCTCGGTGCGTAGTAATCGAGGACGGCCTGGCCCTCCCCCGCTCCGATGTCGAGCCAGCGATCCGTCGGGCCGAGCAGGGACAACGTACGCTCGAACTCCGACGGGAGCCCGTCCGCGTAGGCGGCGAGCGGGCGATCGACCGTATACCCTGACTTGCGCTGCTCTCCGTCGCCCTTATAGATGTTTTCCTGTTTGAGGAGCTCATCGCCGAATGGCACGACTGAGACGGGTTGCGCATGGACAACCCCGAGCCATAGAACCGCGACGAAAATCGAGACGGCTTTACGCATAAACGGAACATTCTCTAGAGGATTTGAACCGGACGCCCACGCCCACACGTGGACACCACCGCGCTGCATTCTAGGACGCGCTACCGGCACCCTCAACCGCGAGGGCCGATTGCCTGGGCTTTTTCCCGTGTTGGCATGGATGAGACGACACCTCGCACACTCGTTCCGGAATTAATGCCGTTCGCTATTTTCGGCGCTGATTGAAGAACCGCCCGTCGGTGAAAGCAGGCGCAAACGTCGTCCATGCGTAATCGAACGTCCCCGAAGTCGAGAGGCTGATCGCGGCGGAGGTGAGCGCGCTCACGAAGCTTATCTGCGCCTCCTCGGTGGTGTAGGGATCGAAGCCGAGATTCCGTAATGCGTACTCCGACGGATACTGGGCGTCCTCGTGCGTCGCGTCCTTGATCGACACTTCGGCAATGCGGCCCCGCACGTAGTCGTAGAAGTAGTCGCGGTTGCGTGCGTAAGAGAGCCCGTCATCGGCGCCGAGCACCATCAACGGTTTATCGACTTTACGCAGAAACTGGGGCAGTTCCCGGCCCACGGCGGCAGGGTCGAGCAGGATCGCGCCCGCGACGGGCGCGCCTTCGGCCACCGCGATCGAAACCGCGGAGGCGCCGAACGAATGGCCCACCAGGATGATCTTGCCGGGGTTGACCCCTCGACCGACCAGGTCCGGGGAGCGATGGATCATGCGAACGATCCGGGTCAGCGTCCGGCCGTTGCGCACCCATGGTCCCTGACTCGGCAATTGGATGGATACGCAGTGCATGCCCCAGGATGCCAGGTGCTCCGCCTGATGGGCGTGCGCCCGTTTCGAGCTGTCGTGTCCGTGCAGAAAAACAACCAGCGGCGCCGGTTCAGCCGGCGCCGAGGCGTAGACATCCATCCGGATGCGCTCGGTGCGCGACAGGCGCAGTTCCCGGTCTTGCTGTGCCGACACCGCGAAAGGGCCGCGGGATTTGAAAAGGTCGATGTCGCTTTTCACGCTCTCCTGCAATTGCTCCTGCAGGTCGCCGAACGAGCTCGCCTTGATGTTCGTGACGGGCGCGCTCGGCCCGTGTGCGCAGCCGCCAAGAAGGACGGCGGCCAGCGCCGCCGCCATCGCGAAAGTCCTGAGCTCCAATACTGCTCTCCCCATACGCACAACGCGCGAGCCATAGGTCATGGCGGGCCGCTTCAAGATTCTCTACAGGCTAACTGCGGCTGCGCTGCCGTACATGGGCAACGAAACCCGCGATGAATTTTCCGATGCTCTGGCGCGTGGCGGCATCGTTGATCTCGCCATTCTCGGCGATCACGCTGCCGGCGCGCGATACGAGCAGGCGGCCTCCGCCCACAGCTCCGCGCCCAGGGTCCGGAACACGGGAAGCCACGCATTCTGCGAAAGAATCGTGCCAAACCCGCCCGCGGACGCGCCCGCGATCGCGACGGGCTTCCCGCGAAAAACCCGTGCGATGTCGTTCGGCGGCCGCGACAGCCAGTCGATTGCGTTCTTCGCGACACCCGGCAGGCTGTTGTTGTACTCCGGCGTCACGAGGAGCAGCCCATCGGCCGCGGCGATGGCATCCTTCAGGCGCGCCACCGCATCCGGAACGCCCTGCGCGGCTTCGTCGTCTCCGTTGTAGAGCGGAATTCCTGCGATCGATTCGATCGTGAGCTTGCTGTCATCCGGCATCATGGAAGCGGCGGCCTGCAATACGGCCGTATTGTACGAGCCGCCGCGCAAGCTGCCCGATATGCCGATGAGGGTGATCATGTCATGTCCTTATGCGTTTCGAGATGCGCTGTTTGCGCGACAGTAGCATGTGCGGGAGAATCGATCGAACTCGCGCGCCCTCGCGGAAATCTCTCATCGTGAAGACGACCCCCAACGCCGATTCGATCGCCCGCTTCGTGGTGGAGCACCGCCACCGCGACTATCCGCCGGACGTCCTCGACGCAGCCCGACAGTGTCTCGTCGACTGGTTCGGCGTGTGCCTGGGCGCGTTGCATGAGACTGCCGCCGTTACCGTTCATCGGATGGTGAGCGCGTGGCGCAGCCAGGGAGAGGCGCGCATGCTTGCCGGAGGCTATGCAGCGCCAGTGCCTGCGGCGCTGGCGAACGGGACACTCGCTCATTGCCTCGACTACGATGACACGCACATCGAATCGATCCTGCACGGCAGCGGGCCGACATGGGCCGCGACGCTCGCTGCGGGCGCGCAGTGCAACGCTTCCGAGCGCGCGCTCCTCTCCGCGTTCATCACCGGTTTCGAAGTCGGCACGCGCGTAGGCAACGGCGGCATCGGCGTCAGGCTCAACCACAGCGGATGGCACACGACGTGCGTGCTCGGCCGCTATTCGTCCGCCGCAGCGGCTTCGGCCCTGCTGGGGCTCGACGAGCTCCAGGTGAAGCATGCCCTCGGCGTTGTGGCAACGCAGGTCGGCGGCTTGACGGCGTCCGTCGGCACGATGTCGAAGCCCTTCCACGCCGGCAAAACCGCCTCCGATGGCGTGCTTGCGGCCGAGCTCGCCGCTCAGGGCTTCGAAGCCGCGGTCGACCTGCTCGACAGCGAGAAAGGCGTCATGCAGACGCTGTTCCAGGACCCTTCCGTCACCGTGCGCGTGGCCGAATTCGGAAGCACCTGGGAGATCACGCGCAACAGCTTCAAGCCGTATGCGGCGTGTCAGCTCACGCACGCTTCCATCGATTGCGCGTTGAAGCTCGGAGACGCGATCCGCGGCGCCGAGGTGACGCGCATTCGCGCCTACGTGAATCCGCTCGCGATCAAGATGGCCGGGCATACGCACGCGGCGACTTCGAACGAAGGCAAGTTCAGTCTCGCTTACACCATCGCGCTCGGCCTTTCGGGCTACCGCGCGAGACTCGAGGATTTCATGGGCGGCCGCTTGAGCGATGGGCGGCTCCAGGCGCTCGCGGCCCGTGTCGAAACGATTCCCTCGGATGCCGTCGAACGCACCGGCGCGCGCGTGGAAGTGACACTCGCCGACGGCCGGACGCTCACGGAGGTAACGCAGCTCGCCTTCGGCAGCGTGGGCCACCCGATGCGCTGGCCGGATCTCGAAGCGAAATTCCTGTCGCTCGCGGAACCTGTCCTCGGCACACGTGCCCGCACGCTCTTCGAGGTGCTGCGTGACTTCGACAAGCCCGGGCGGCTCAAGCAAGCTTTCGACATCATCGACGCGCGCGCAACGCGCGAGAGCGGGTTGGTCGAGTCGTAACGCGACGAGCGGAGCGTATGAATTTTCGAGAGGACGACATGGAAGTCAAATCAGCTCTGAAGGTGTTCAATCAGAAAGACGTAGCCACTTCGCCGGGTGTGATCGACGGTCTCACGATCAGGAAACTCGCTGGCGATCCCGAGCATCCCAGCGAGCGCATCAGCGTGGGACTGGCGACGTTCGGGCCGGGCACGCACGAGCATCTGCACTGGCACCTCATCGAGACGTTCCATTACATCGTCGCCGGGAAGGGCATCGTGCGCGACATCGAGGGCCGAAGCTGGGAAGTCGGCCCGGGCGATATCGTCTACGGCCCGCCGGGGCTGCGCGGCTCGCACGAATGGGAAGTGAAGGAGACGCTTCAGCTCCTCACGATCAAGGGCACGAACGCGCCGGAGCGCGCCATCCAGTTCAACATCGATCGCGCGACGATGGAATCGAAGGCGGAGCTCAAGTATCTGGTCGATCGCGGCGCAGCCGACATGAAGCAGTCGTTCTACGAAGACTGACGCCGGATGGTGGTGAAACGCCTGTGGCCGTGCCTCGTGTCGGTCGCGCTCCTGGCGCCTCACGCCTTCGGCGCGGAGCCGAGCCGGATCGCCGAAGCGCAGTTCAGGGTTGCGAATCCCTGTCCGGTCACGGGTCAGGCGCAAGGGCCGTGCACGGGTTATGTGATCGACCGCGTGATTCCGCTCGCGTGCGGCGGCGCGGACCATCCGGACAACATGCGGTGGATCACGCTCCCGGAAGCGAAAGCGAAAGCGAAATGGGAGCGCATCGGCTGCCGTCCGGGACGCAGACTCGTGCTGCCTCACGAAATGAAGAGCATGACCGAAGCGTTCGCGCTCGGCGATGGCAGCGAGCAGGTTCAGGGCAGATCGCTGGGCGTCGGAGAAACCGCTACGGCCGCGCCAGCGCAGCCGCTCCCGGAGCCCTCCGTCGCGCCGGACGCAGATGCCACGAGCGAGCCGGAGCAGCCGGGTCCGCACGAATAGTCTGTTCTAAAGACGGAGGTTCGTAGTAATTGCGTTCGCCTTCTGCACCGAGCCTCGTGCATTGATGGAAATTCTAATTGGCGCCGGAATGCTTCGTGAGCGCGGACCCCGCCGCTCCGCGGCCCCCGCTCGTTCTGCCCTGGCCCTCGTACAATCGGACGAGAGTACTAACGGCCGCCGGAAAGTTTCGTTCGCGGGGACCCCGCCGCTCCGCGGCCCCCGCTCGTTCTACCCTTAGGCCTCGTACGCTGGACGAGAGTTCTAACCAGCGCCGGAAGGTTTCGTTCGCGGGGCCCCGCTGCTCCGCACCGCCCTGCCCTGTCTCACAGGCTAACGGCCGCTGTAAAGTTTCGTTCGCGGGGACCCCGCCGCTCCGCGGCCCCCGCCAAAAGGGGTGGTTCTAACTTAACTACTCCGCCTTGAGCCCCGCGTCGCGTGCGACCTTCGTCCAGCGTGCCAGCTCGGCGCGATAGATTTTCGTGAACGTCGCGACGGGCAGCCCCGTTGGATCCATGTCCTGCTGCTCGATCTTCGGACGCAACTCCGTGCTCTGGATCGCGCTCACGAGCTCGCTGTTCACACGCTCGAGCACCGGCAGCGGCGTTCCCCCCGGAGCGAACACACCTTGCCATGTCGTCACGACGAATCCCGGCATGCCCGCTTCTTCCATGGTGCGCAGGTCCGGCAGCGACTGAATCCGCTTGCTCCCGGTCACGGCAAGTGCGCGCAAGCGGCCTTCCTTCACGTGCGGCACGGCCGTCAGCACTGCGCCCATGAGGAACTGCGTTCTTCCGGCGATCATGTCCACGAGCGAGGGCGCCGTGCCCTTGTAGGGAACGTGCTGCGTCTGAAGACCCGCTCGCTGCGAGAACAGCACTGCGGCGAGATGCGTGCTCGTGCCGGTGCCTGAAGACGCGTAATTCAGTTGTCCGGGATGCGCTTTGGCGTGCTCGATGAACTCCGGCACCGTCTTCGCGGGCAGCGACGGATGCACGAGGAAGATCAGGCAGCCCGCGCCCACTTCGGTCACGGGCGCGATGTCCTTCAACGGATCGTAGCCGAGCTTCATGTACAGCCCGGGCGAGAGCGCGATCGCGTTCGAGGAATAGAGCAGCGTGTGCCCGTCCGCGTTCGCCTTCGCCAGCAACTCGACCGCGATGTTCCCCGAGGCGCCAGGCCGGTTGTCGATCACGACTCGCTGATTCACCTGAGCGCCGAACCGGTCGCTCACGATCCGCGCCACGACATCGGTCGGCCCGCCTGCCGGAAATCCAACCAGCATGCGAATCGGCTTGGTAGGCCATGTTTGAGCGTGGCTCGCAACGCAGGCGAGCACCAGCCCGGCCGCAAGCGCAAGCCGCATCCACTTCGAGCGCACTTCCATTCACCCCTCCCTGCGATCGTTCGTTCAGCCAGTCTCGATAACACGGCGCGCGGCGCAGTTCATCCACTTCCGTTGGATTTTCATTCGACTTTCGCGCCCGAGAGCTTCACGACGTGCGCCCATTTGTCGCGCTCGGTCTTCAGGAACGCACCGAACTCGGCCGCCGTGCCGCCGCCCAGATCGAGGCCGATCGCCTCGTAGCGCTCGCGCAATTCGGGGAGCACGCTGTTGATCGTCTTGTTCAGGCGCTCGATGATGGCTGGGGGCGTCTTGGCAGGCGCGGTCATGCCGTACCAGCCGACGACCTCGTAGCCGGGCACGCCCGACTCGGATATCGTCGGAGTATTCGGGGCGGCTGGGCTCCGTTTGACTCCCGTGACGGCGATCGTCTTGATCCTGCCCGCCTTCGCGTGCGGAATTGCCGTGCTGCTCGTGAACGAAATCTGCACCTCTCCCGAGATGAGCGCATTGAGCGCCGGCGCCCCACCTTTGTACGGCACGTGAACCATGTTGATGCCCGACATCGTCCTGAAGAGCTCGCCGGACAGATGGTTCGCGCTGCCGATCCCCGAGGACGCATACGAAAGCGGCTGAGGTCGAGTCTTCGCATAAGCGAGCAACTCGCTCACGGAGTTCGCGGGCACGCTGTTGCTCACGGAAAGATAGTACTGCGCGTAGACGATCAGGCCCACGGCGGCGAAGTCCTTGATCGCGTCGTAACGCAGATCCTTGTAGAGGCTCGGATTCACGACGTGCGTGGGAGTCGTGATGAGCAGCGTGTGGCCATCGGGCGTCGCGCGGGCGGTGAGCTCGCCGGCCACGTTGCCGCCTGCGCTCGGACGATTGTCGATGATGAAAGACTGACCGAACACGTCCGAGAGCTTCTGCGAGATGACGCGCCCGACCGTGTCGGTGCCGCCGCCCGGCGCGAGTCCGACGATCACCCGCACCGAACGGCTGGGATAGGTTTGTGCGGCGCTCTCGGCGGACGTAGCGACACCGGGCGCGAGGGCAGCGAGCAGCGCCGACGCGCAGGCAAGCCGCGCGCGGCGATCGAGGTAGGGCATCGGCATGCGCAACGTGGTCTCCCTTCAATGGGTGCGATGATCGCGCACATGATAAAGCGACTCGGGCGATAAGTCGTGCTGCCGGCGGCATGGGGCTTGCAACGTTCCATGCCGCCCCCGCGAACGGAAGCGGCTTTCCAGGGGTCGACCGCCGGCGCCGGGGACCGGCGCGAGTGTGATAAGGTTTTCAGCGTCGTCACCCGCACCTATGAGCGATGAACCCGCCATCGTCCGTGCGCGGCATTCTCGCCATGCTGGCCGGCTCGGGTCTGCTAACGCTGAGCGATGCCGCGACCAAACATCTGACGGAGCTTTACCCCCTCGGACAAGTGCTCTGCCTGCGGCAGCTCGCCGCCCTTTTTTTCATTCTGCCCTACGCGGGCATCGTGACCGGTACGCGCGCGCTGCGCATCGTCGATGGCCGCGGCCAGTTGCTGCGTGGAATGCTGTTCCTCGCCGGCTCCGTGATCGTGGTCGTCAGTCTGCACCATCTGCCGCTCTCGTTCGTAAGCGTCGTGCTGTTTTCGAGCCCCCTCTTCGTCGCCGCCGTCTCCGCGCCCGTGCTCGGCGAGCGGGTCTACGCTTATCAGTGGATGGCGATCGCGGTCGGTTTCTTCGGCGTGCTGCTCATCGTGCAGCCCGGCACGCGCGGCGGCGACTGGATCGCGCTCCTCGCGCTGTTCGGCGCGTTCCTGAATGCCCTGCGCGACGCCTTCACGCGCCGGCTCTCGCGCACCGACACTTCGATATCGATCCTGTTCTGGTCGGGCGTCATCGTGTGCATTGGCGGCGTGTTCACGGTGCCGTTCGGCTGGCAGCCCATTGATTTCAAGGGGGGCATGTGGTTCCTCGCCGCGGGATTCTTCAATGCCGCCGCGCAGTTCATGGTGATCGAGGCGTTCCGGCTCGGCAAAGCAGCGGTCGTCGCACCCTTTCGCTACAGTGGCCTTCTGTGGGCGATCTTGATCGGGTTCCTTGTGTGGGGTGAGATACCCGACGCCTGGATGGCAATCGGCGCCGCGATCGTCGTGTGGGCGGGCGTGTACATGTCGCGGCGGAGCACCCGGCCATGACGGTCCCTTTCCACCCGTCGGGTGAACGGATCTTCCATCGGCGCAATGGCGTAACGATCCCGCGGATCTGGATCACGGTCGTATTCTCGATCGTGATCCACGCGCTCGTGCTCTGGATGTGGCGTTACGAAGTGCGGTTCCCTTCGGCGGGCGACGAGATCGGCAAGGGTCCTCTGATCGTCAGAATCGTGCCTCCGCCGAGCCCGCCTCGCGCAACACCGCAAGCACCTCCCGCGCGTGAGACGCCACCGGCGACGCCTCCGCAAGCGAAAGCGAGTCCGCCACGACCGAAGTCAAAGGCGGCGAAGCCGCAGCCGCAGGCGCCCAAAGCCGCGCCCGAAGTGCTCGCACGCGCGGAGCCCGCTCCGAGCGCACCGGTGGTGCCGCCCAGGCCTCCCGTTGCGCAGCCGGCTCCGCCTGCGGCGACCCCCGCACCCGAAGGCGATCTCGCGTCGTTCGTGGAAGCGCGCCGCCGGGCGCGTGAGCAAGCCGCTGGCGCATCGTCCGCTGCGTCGCCGCCGAGTACCGAGGCGGCTGAAGACCCGAACGCACGCGCAACGCGCATGGCCGCGGCGAACCTCGGTTCCACTCGCAAACCGAGCTTCGGTTCGGATCCCCGCAAAGGCGGCGGCGTGTTCGGGATCGAGCGCATAAGCCACGACAGCGCCGAGTTCACCTTCTTCGGCTGGAACAAGGATATCCAGCGCAACTCGCTGCAACTCATCGAAGTGCGCAAAGCCGGCGAGCCGGACATCCGCATCGCCGTGATTCGCAGGATGATCGCGATCATTCGCGAGCAGGAGAAGGAGGATTTCGTCTGGGAATCGAAACGCCTCGGGCGTAACGTCCTGCTTTCGGCGCGGCCTCGTGATACGCGCGGCCTCGAAGACTTCCTGATGCGAGAGTTCTTCTGAAGCTTGCCCTCGGGATGTCGTGTTGCGAGTCGCTGACCGCGAGCCGAGCGCTTCTTCGGCGGCGTCATGCGGTTATGGCCCAACGCTCGCCTCGATGGGGCCTCGCTTTTCGCATCGCGGACGCGATTTTCGGCTGTGCGACAATCGGCCACTGACATCGACCTCGCGTTCGCACATGAAATCTCCCCTTGAAGACGTCACGATACTCGATCTCACGCACGCCCTCGCCGGCCCGTTCTGCTCGACGCTGCTCGCCGACTTCGGCGCAAAGGTGATCAAGCTCGAGCCGCCCGGCGCCGGCGACATCGCGCGCATGTGGGGCATCCCGATGGAAGGCGGCGAGACCTCGTACTTCGTCACACTCCATCGTAACAAGCGCGACATCGTCGTGGATCTGAAGAAACCGGAAGGCAAGGCGCTTTTCTTCAAGCTGATCGAGAAGAGCGATGTCGTGCTCGAGAACTACCGTGTCGGCGCGCTGGCAAAGCTCGGGCTCGATTACGAAGCGGCTCGGAAGCGCAATCCGGGCATCATCTACTGTTCGGTCTCGGGCTTCGGGCAGGACGGCCCGTATCGCGACCGTGCGGCGCTCGATCTGATTCTGCAAGCCGAGAGCGGCATGATCAGCGTGACCGGAGAGCCGGGCACGACCGGCACGCGTGCCGGCGTCTCCATCGCGGATCTCACCGCCGGAATGTTGTGCGCCTATGGCGTCATGCTCGCGCTCCGCGTGAAGGAACGCACGGGTGAAGGGCAGCAGGTGGACGTCTCGATGCTCGAAGGCCAGCTCGCGCTCCTCGGCACGTCGTTCGCGAACTATTTCGCCAACGGCATCGTGCCGAAGCCGATGGGCAACGCATACGCCGTCGTCGTCCCGTATCAGACGTTCCACACGAAAACGCGCGACCTCGCGATCGCCATCGCCGGCGAGAAGCTGTGGCAGAAGTTCTGTCCGACGATCGGGCTTCCGGAGCTTGCGAACGATTTGCTCTATCGCACGACCACCGATCGCATGAACAATCGCGAGACGCTGATTCCGAAGCTTCAGGAAGTCTTCCTCACGAAGCCCTACGAGGAATGGGAGCCGCTGCTGCTCGGGAACGACATTCCCTGCGGCGCGATCAACGACATCGGACAGGTCGTCGAGCATCCGCAGGTGAAGGCGCGCGGCTCGATCGTCGAGATGGACCACCCTGTCGTCGGGAGGATGCGCGCCATCGGCAATCCGGTGCGGCTTTCCAGAACGCCCGCCCGCATCGAGACGTCTGCGCCACTCCACGGCGAGCATACGCGCGAGGTGCTGCACGACGTGCTCGGCCTGAGCGCGGCCGAGACCGAGGCACTCGAAGCGAAGAACGTCATCGCGAGCGCGAAACCCCGATCCTGATCTTTCGCGCTCAAACCCACTTTTAGCCAGGCGCTTGCAGCAAGCGCCGAGGTGATTTCTCCTCGGCCCTTTATTTGACGCGCATTAAAGCTTCCTTCACGAACGCGGCGCAGCATGACAGCGTCAAATAACCCTCCGCTGGCGGCGGCCTTCCTCCGCACGAAAGCAGCGCGTGGTGATTCGAATGACGCGTCGTCCCGCACAAGCTGCATTGCGTTCTATTCTCGCCGTCGGGTTTGTGCACGCCTGGGAACCCCGCCACCTTTAGAGTTCCGGCGCCCCTCACGGGCGCGTAACCGACTTCGTCGCCGCCGCACGAGCGATCTGCGTCGTCCGGCGGCTCAAAAAAAGAACGCCCGGATGCGGTCAAAACCGGGCACGCACCTCTCTTTTGTGACAGTGGGGACAAAATGATCACCAGACGCAGTTTTCCTGAAATTCAGCAGCGCCGGCGTGCTGACGCTGTACACACTCGACAAGTTCGGGATCGAACACGCGATCGCCGCCATTCCCGGCGGCACGCTCCCGCCAGGATCGATCCCGAAGTTCGTTACGCCGCTCTTCAAGCCGCCGGCCATGCCGCGCGCCGGCCTCATCAAATACAAGATCGCCGCGCGACAGTTCAGGCAGCAGATGCTGCCGCCGGGGTTTTCCAAGACGACTGTGTGGGGCTACGGCATCCGTAACGGACCCATCGACGTTCAGCTCTCCCGCACACACGATCGAGAACTTGCGAGGCATACCGACCGTCGTGACATGGGTGAACGAACTCAAGGATGCGAAAGGCAACTTCCTGCCCCATCTGCTGCCGGTCGATCCGACCCTTCATTGGGCGAACCCTCCGAATGGAACGAACCTGGCCGTGAACGGCATGGGCCCGCGCGACTCACGTCCAATGTTCAAGACGACCCCCGCACCGTACACGGGCCCGGTGCCGATCGTCACGCACGCGCACGGCATCGAGCGGGTCGAAGACTGGGCCGACGGCTACCCCGAAGCCTGGTACCTCCCCGCGGCCAGGAACATTCCGCCTGGCTTCGCACGCCAGGGCACGTGGTTCGACTTCTTCAACGAGAAGGCGGACAAGAGAGGTCTCGGGGACTGGGACCGCGGTGAAGCCACCTACAGGTATCCGAACAGCCAGGAGCCTTCGACCGCGTGGTTCCACGACCACACGCTCGGCATGACGCATCTCAACGTGTACGCGGGACTCGCCGGGATGTACGTCGTGCGCAGCCTCCTGTCAGACGACAACCCGCTCATCGCCGGCTCCAGTGCCAGGGCGGTTCTGCCAGGGCCAGCGCCCGGTGTAGGGGCGGACCCGTTCGGTACCTACTACGAGCTGCCGCTCGTCATCCAGGATCGTTCTTTCAACAAGGACGGCTCGCTGTTCTATCCCAACACGCGCGAGTTTTTCGACGGCTTCGCGGGCCCGTATTTACCGGCAACCGACGTGTCTCCGATCTGGAATCCGGAGTTTTTCGGTAACTGCATGGTGGTGAACGGCAGAACATGGCCGTTTCTCGACGTCGAGCCGCGGCGGTATCGTTTCCGGCTGCTGAACGGGTGCCAGTCGCGCTTCCTGCTCCTCAAGTGGAGCGACCCGAGAGTCGATGTCTGGCAGATCGGGGCCGAAGGCGGCTACCTGCGCGCGCCCGTGAAGGTGACGGAAATCCTCATGGCGCCCGCAGAGCGTGCGGATGTGATCGTCGATTTCGGGGACCTGAACCCGGGAACGAAAGTGACGCTGCTCAACGTCGGTCCGGATGAGCCGTTCGGCGGCCCGCCATTTGACCCAGCCGATCAGCTCAGCACCGGGCTCGTAATGCAGTGCCGCGTCGGGGCACTACGGTCCACGGATCATTCGACCCCTCCAACGCGCCTCCGCATGCCCGAGCTGAAGCGCCTCACCGGAGGCACCACGCGAACTCTCGCGCTACTCGAAATGATGTCGGCATTCGGGGACATGCCCATCGCGGCGCACCTTGGCACGTTCGATCCGAGCATGGGCACTCCCGGCGGCATCGTCTTCAAGATGTGGGACGATCCGGAGTCGGAGACCCCCAATCCCGGCGCAACCGAGGTGTGGGAGCTCTACAACTTCACCGAGGATGCGCATCCGATTCATATCCATGAGGTGTTCTTCGAGGTGGTCAATCGACAGCCGCTCGACCCGAATACCGGCGTGCCGATCGACGCGCCGAGGGAGCCTGAACCGACTGAGAACGGCCGCAAGGACACGGTCATCGCCTATCCGGGTGAGGTCACACGTGTTCGGATGACGTTCGGTCCCGGCGGGCAATACGTCTGGCATTGCCACATCCTGGAGCACGAAGACAACGAGATGATGCGGCCCTATCGCATCGGCCCGAAGCAGGCCGGCCAGCCCGACGGCCACTCGCATTGATGAGTGCTTGAAAGAGGCGGACCCGCCCCGGCGGGTTCGCCTTTGCCGCGGTGCCTCCGGATCGGCTATCGACGAGGTGCGCGACCCACCCCCGCCACGTGCCGTGAAGTGCGCTTAACCGCTCAGAACTTCGGGATGTGCAGCGTTTTGCTGATCATGAGTGAGCCCGAGAGCCCGAAGAGCAGCGCCAGCGGATGCAGCTCCCACGGTCCGAGCTGCCACACGCCCCAGTAGATGTCGTCGCCCACGCGGCCCTGCCAGCCCGCGAACGCGAGCACCGCGGTCAGCACGACGCTGGTCGGAATCGGCGTGCCTTCGAAGTACGGCACCTTGGCGTCACCCGCTGAAAGCGTCTCGGCCGTCACGTTGTAGCGGGCAAGACGGCTTACGCCGCAGCATACGAAGTAGATGAGGATCACCCAGTCCCATCCGCCCGTGAGACCGGCCGCGAAGCCGAGTGCGGCCGGGGCGACGCCGAACGAGATCACGTCGGCCAGTGAATCGAGCTCGCGGCCGAGCGCGGAATGGGTATGCCGCCAGCGCGCGATGCGTCCGTCCAGAACATCGAAGATGAACGCGGCGGGTGCGAGCACCGCGGCGACGAAGAAGTACGTCATCGACTCGCCGTGCAGATAGACCATCGCGCAGAAGATCGCAGCCACTCCGCACGCGGCATTCGCAAGGGTGAAGAAATCCGCGAGGTGCAGGTCGCGGATCATCGAGAAATGCCGCGCCATCAGTGTTCCCTTGCCAGGCAGCAGAACACCTGGACGTGCACGAACGCGGGATCGCCGGCCATCGGAGCGCTCCTGTAGGTTGAATCGTTTGCTGGCAATCCTCGAGCGACGCCGCTTCGCTCGGCCAACGTCAGGCCTCCGCGCGAACACGATGCACGTCGGGCTTCCGGTTTCGATCACTTGGCCTGTCGGCGTGAGTTTTCCGCTCTCCGCGTCGGCCTGGAATTCGACGATCGTGTGACCATCCTCGTTCGCCGCATACAGATGGCGGCCTCCGGGTCCGAGACAGAAGAAGCGCGGCTTGTTGCCTTGGGTGGATTCCCACGCCAGCGGTGAGATGCGGCCGCTGTCGCCATCGATCGCGAAGGCGCCGACGCTGTCGTGGCCGCGATTCGATACGTAGAGGAACTTGCCGGAAGGCGCGACTTCGATTTCCGCGCCGGTGTTCGGGCCCCGCATACGTGTCCGGGATCGTCGGCACTATCTGGAAGGGCGTCAACGTGCCGCGGTCGGCGTCCCAGCGATGCGCCGTGATCGTGGAGGCAAGCTCGTTCACGAGATACGCATATCGCTTCGAGGGATGGAAGCTCAGGTGCCGCGGCCCCGCGCCGGCCCGCGCCTTTACGCAGGGCGGATCGTGCTCGGCGAGCTTCCCGCGCTCGGCGTCGTAGCGCATGACGTGGACGCGATCGACGCCTTTGTCCGGCGCCACTACGAAACGGCCGCTCGGATCGAAGATCGCCTGATGCGGGTGCGCGTGTTCCTGATGACGCTTCCAGGGGCCGGGCTCGCCATGCGGCAGCAGAAGCTCGCACCGGGCGCCAAGCGACCCGTCCGCGTTACGCGGGAAGAGCGCCACCCCGGGCCCCGTCGAGAGCAGAACGAAGCGGTTGCCGGGATCGACCGCGACGGTCGATGAGTTGTTGCCGGCGGTATCCTGCTTGTTCAGAAACGTGAGCTTACCCGTCTCCGGGTCGCGTGTGTACGAAGCCGCCTCGTGGCTGTCGCCGTGCGCGGAGTAGAGGAAGCGCTGCGTTCGATCGAGCGCGATGAAGCCCGGGTTGGGGATCGCATCGCAGGCGTGAACGAACGTCCACTTCCCGCTCGCTTCGTCGATGCGAAACACGGCCACGCCCTTCCCGCGCGCCTGGCGTTTCTCGGTCGTGAAGCAGCCGACGTACGCGAACATCGCACGAGTGATCGCTTGCGAGCTCATAAGCCTTTTTCCTTTTGAAGGTTACGTAAGCGCGCGGCGCACGCGGTCCCTCGCGACGTGCTCAGGAGCTGCAGGACAACGCGGAACAACCGGGCCGGTTGCGCGCCCATTCCGGACGCCGATCGGCGAGGTCATCGTGCTCGGGCTGCTCATCGGTACGGACGTTCGAGCACGCGCATGAGCCGCTCCATCACTGAAGCATCGTCCTGCATGAGGCCGTCGATCGCGAGCTGCGCGAGATAATTGCGCAGCACGTACTTCGGATTCGTGCGATTCATGCGCGCCTTGCGCTCGGCGTCGGACCCGCCGTCACGGCGAACGCGCTCGACGTATCGGCGCAGCCAGTTGGCCGTGCGCTCGACATGAGCCGGCTCGGCCGCCTGCGTCGTGTAATACGCGCGTCGCAGCGGTTCGACCAGTGCGGCATCGTCCATCCGCTCGGCGCGCGCATCGACCGGCACGTTCGCGAGCAGCCGGAAGAAGAGCGTCATGTCCGTCTCCTCCGCCTGCAGAATCTCGAACAGATCGTTCAGCAGCGTGTCATCGGCTTCGCCTTCGAGCGCCGCCACGCCGATCTTCTGCGCGAGCACCGATCTCCACGTGCTCACGTACGTCTCGCCGTACGCACCGAGCGCCTGCTCGAGCGGCGCCTTGTCTTCCATGAGCGGCAGCAGCGCGTTCGCGAGCCGCACCAGGTTCCAGAGCGCGATCTGCGGCTGGTTGCCGTAGCAGTAGCGGCGTCCCGCGGCATCGGTCGTGTTGGGTGTCCACTGCGGGTCGTATCCTTCGAGCCAGCCGTAGGGCCCGTAGTCGATCGTGAGCCCGAGGATCGACATGTTGTCCGTGTTCATCACGCCGTGCACGAATCCGACGCGCATCCACTGCGCCATCAGCACCGCCGTGCGACGGCAGATCTCCTCGAACCAGCGCGCGTAGGTTGCCTGCGAGGGTTCGCCGAGTTCCGGATAGTGATAGCGGATCATGTAGTCCGCGAGCCGTTTCAGCGAGGCGGTCTCCTCGTTCGCGGCGAAAATCTCGAAATTGCCGAAGCGGATGAACGTCGGCGCGACGCGGCACACGATCGCGCCGGGTTCGGGCTCCGGATTGCCGTCGTAGAACATGTCGCGAATGACGGTCTCGCCCGTGGCGACGAGGCCCAGAGCGCGCGTCGTCGGCACGCCGAGATAGTGCATCGCTTCGCTGCACATGAATTCGCGAACCGACGAACGCAGCACGGCGCGGCCGTCGGCGGTGCGCGAATACGGTGTGCGGCCCGCTCCCTTCAACTGAACGTCGTAACGCTCGCCACGCTTGGTCAGAACTTCGCCGAGTGTGATCGCGCGGCCGTCCCCCAGTTGCCCTGCCCAGTTCCCGAACTGGTGCCCGCCGTAGCGCGCGGCATAAGGCTGCATGCCGGGCAGTACGAGATTGCCGCCGAGCACCTGCGCCGTCTCGTCGAGGCCGCGCGCGCGAGCATCGAGGCCAAGCAGGTCCGCCACGGCGTCTGCCCAACCGATCAGCCGGGGGGCGCGCACCGGCGTGGGATCGACGCGCGTATAGCCGGCATCCTGCACCTGCCGGGGAATGTTCGTGAGCACCGGATCGCCCGGCAGCTCGCGCACGAACGTCGCGTCGAACTCGAGCTCTCGCAGGCTTCCGGCGTGACTCCCGGCCTGGGCACCCGCAGCGTCGCGTTCATGGCTGCGCCGTGCGTTCTCCGAGGGCGTATCGCTGCCGGGCCCGACCTGGGCAACCGCATTGTCTTCGTGGCGCGTGATCTCGTTCATCGATGGTCCATGGGTGAGTTCGGTGAAGACGCAAGGCCGGTGCCTGACCGGAACTCGAAAGGCCGCCATTGTGGCATGCAGGAGGACCAGCACGAACAACCGCGGCCGTTCACACTACACTGATGCTTACACGATCGAACGGTGCGGCGGGAATGGCCCTGGGCCTCGGATGGCGGGAAGCGATACTCCTTGCGCTCGCCGCAATCCCCCTCGCCGTGCTCATGCTGGGTGTGGAGCCGATCCCGCAGGACAGTCGCTATCACGTCCTCGCCGACACCCGGGGGCGCTCGGCATCCCGAATTTCGCCAACGTCGTGTCGAATCTCGCTTTCCTGATCGTCGGCGCGTTGGGGTTGCGGCTCTTCCGCACGCACGACGCGGGCGGCGCGGCGCGGTCTTGGCTGGTTTTTTTCATTGGCGCCGTGGCAATCGCGGCTGGCTCGGCCTACTACCACTGGGCGCCCGACGACGCGACGCTCGCATGGGATCGACTGCCGATTACGATCGTCTTCATGGCGCTCTTTTCCGCGCTCATGTCGGAACATCTGCGGCCCGATCTGGAGCGCGTGCTCCTTCCTGTGGCGCTCGTCGTCGGCATCGCGAGCGTGGCCTGGTGGCGCTACGCCGACGACCTTCGAATCTATGCGTGGGTGCAGTTCGCGCCGCTCGCCATCGTCGCCTTTCTGCTGATCGCCTATCCCGCCCGCTACACGCATCGCCGATATCTCGCGTACGGCCTGCTTGCGTATGCGTTTGCCAAGATTGCCGAGCTGGGCGACGCGATGATTTTCGAGCTGACCGCCAAAACGATCAGCGGACACACGGTCAAGCATCTGCTTGCCGCGCTCTCGCTCTTCGCCGTTTACCTGATGCTGAGCAGAAGGCGGCGCGCGCGGTAAGGGTTCATCTTCCCCTTCGTTCACCCCTCACCCTAGCGCGGTCCGCACTCCCCTCTCTCACCCCGTGCTCTGCATCGCCGCGGCGATGCCCGCGATGCTGAGCAGCATGGCGTCCTGCCAGGCCGCGGCTTGCGGCCCTTCGGCCTCGCGCTCGAGCACATCGAGCAGCGCGACCTGGATCTTGCTGAGCGGCAGCATCGCGGGATTGCGCAGTTCGACGGTCCTGCGCACCATCGGCGCATGGCCGAGCAACTCGTCGTGCCCGGTAAGCCGCAGGATCCACTCGCGTGCGAGCGCGTGCTCGCGTGTCAGGCGCTCGTGCATGCGCGTGCCGAGCTCGGACGGCTGGACGCGCTGCGCATACCATGCGGCCGTAGGCAGGTCCGCGCGCAGAAGTTCGAGCTGCGCATTGTTGATCACCATCTTGAAGAAGAGCCAATCGCGGTACATTGTGCCCAGCAGCGCGGCGTTTTCCTCCGATTGCCCCGCGTAATCCTTCAAAGCGCTGCCGAGCCCGTACCACCCAGGCACGACGTACCGGTTCTGGATCCACGCGAAGACCCACGGGATCGCGCGCAGCGATTCGAGTCCGCCGAGCTGCCGCGCGCGCGAAGCCGGCCGCGATGCGATCGGCAGCCGGCTGATGTAGCGGATCGGCGTCGCCTGCGTATAGAAGCTCCAGAATTCGGGATCTTCGTGCACGAGCGCGCGATACGCCGTCAACGAGCGCTCCGCCATGTGGCGCATGGCGTGTAACCATTCTTCCCTGATCTGCGGTTGGGCGGTCTTGTCGCTCGCGGCGATGAGCGCCGCATTGACGATCTGCTCCATGTGCCGGTGACCGAGCGCCGGCATGCTGTAGCGGAACGAGACGATTTCGCCCTGCTCGGTGAAACGGATCGGCCCGTCGAAGCTGCCGGGCGGCTGGGAGAGGATCGCGCGATTCGCGCGGCCGCCGCCGCGGCCCACGGTTCCGCCGCGTCCATGGAAAAAACGCGTGCGCACGCCGGCTTCCTTGCACGCGTTTGCGAGTCGCGCCTGTGTTTCCCAGAGCGTTGCATTGGCGGCGAAGAACCCGCCATCCTTGCTGCTGTCGGAATAGCCGAGCATGATCTCCTGGAAGTTGCCGCGCGCGTCGAGATGGCGGCGATACGCCGGCGCCCCGTACAGACTGCGCATGAGGCCGTCGCAGTGTCGCAGGTCATCGATCGTCTCGAAGAGCGGCACGACGTCGATGGCGCTCTCGAGATGCTGCTCGCCTTCGCGCCACGACCAGCGGAGCAATCCGACTTCTTTCGCCAGCAACAGCACTTCGAGCATGTCGCTCACGCCGTGCGTCATGCTGATGATGTAGGTCGTGACGGCTTCCGGCGACAGGAGGCGTTGGGCGTTGCGCATGACGTCGAACACGTCCAGCACGCGCTTCGCTTCCACGGCGGCGGATCGGTCGTGCGAGAGCAGCGGCCGCGGATTGGAGAGCTCGCGCGTGAGAAGCGCCACCTTCTCTTCTTCGGGAAGCGCGCTGTATTTCCTGTCGACGGGCAGCACGTGCGCCGCCGCAATCAACTCGTCCACCGCGCGCTCGTGCTCTTCGCTGTGCTGGCGGATGTCGAGCGTCGCCAGATGGAATCCGCATGCGGTCGCCTGCGCAATGAGGTGTGCGAGAGGCCCCTGCTCGGCCAGCACGGCGCCGCGATTGTCGAGCAGGCTGCGCTCGATCAACGCGAGGTCTTCGAGAAACGGCGCCGCGCTCGCATACGCCTGCCCATCCGGCGGCGACGCAGGCGATTCGAAACCCCCGAGCGCGTTCAGGTGAGCGAGCGTCGCCGCGAGCCGCGATTGCATGTACACGAGTTTCAAGGCGTAAGCCTCGACGTGGTAGCGCTGGAGCGTCTCGGATGGGAGCGCGATCTCCCGGGCGTCTTCGGCAATCGATCGCTGGAGTGATTCGCTCACTCCGACAAGCCGCGTGCTGACGGAGAGCTCGCGCCGCAGCGCGCCGACACGGGCGATGTAGTACTCGAGGACGAGACGCTTATGGCGAACCAGGGTTTGCCAGGTCACGTCCGCGGAGACGTTCGGGTTGCCGTCGCGATCGCCCCCGACCCACGAGCCGTAGCGCACGAACGGCCCGATCTTGAACTCGCGGCCCGGGTAGTAGCGCGCGAGCGCGACACGCAGGTCTTCGTGCAGCCACGCGACGATGTCGAGTATCGAATGCTCGATGAAGTACAGGGTGTTCGCGGCTTCGTCGACCACGGTGAGCGGGGAGGCCCGGAGCTCGTCGGTCTGCCACAGCACCGTCAGAAGACGCCGCACCTCCTGTTCGAGCGGCTGATCGGCGGTAAGCCGTCCGTCCACCGGCGGCGCATCTCCGCGCTCGCCACCCGCGACCAGCGCTCGGCCGATCGCCTGGAGTTTGTCGAGGACCGACCGGCGCCGCGCTTCCGTCGGATGTGCGGTGAGCGTCGGGCAGACTTCGAGGCGCTCGATGAGCGCCTGCATTTCATCGGCGGAGACACCCGCCGAGTACAGGGTGTGAACGGCCTCGCCGATCGATTCGGAACGTTCTGCCGGCGCCGGCCCGGGCATAGTGCTGGCGGTTCGCACGCACGATCTCCTTCTGCTCGGCGGTGTTGATGAGCTGGAACAGGATCGTGTAGGCGCGCAGGAGACGCTGTGCGAACGCAGCGTCCCTCAATTGGGGCACGCGCTCGAAAAGAGTGCGCGGATCTTCGTCGTGCTGCTCTTCGTACAGCGCGCGGGCGATCGCGACGAGATCCGAGTCGGTCTGACTGGAGAGCACTGTGCCGAGCAGGCGGTCTATGAGCGCGACGTCCACGCACAGCGAATCCGACAACTGTGCGCGCTCCGGATGCAGATCGAGAAACGGCGAGGAAGAGGGCATGCCCGACGTCTTAGCAGAAATCATGCACGCGCACGCCCATGGTTCGATGTCGCGCCCGGACCGTGCAGTGCAGCGTGACAGTCCCCGGCCCGCGCTGTTTAATCGACTTCACGGCCGTTTCGAGGACCGTAAGTAGATGACTATCGGGTTGCGTCACGAGTCTTTCCTGGCCGTCCGGGAGAGGGTCGGGGAAGGGAATCGAGCGCGACGCATGCAAGCTCGATAAGGAGCGCGATGATGCCTAACCGACCGATCAGAGAGCTGATCTCCAACCAGACCCTTTTCGTCGCTACGCCCCGATCCAGCGTGAGCGAAGCGTGCGCGCTGATGAAGGCCGGCCACGTCGGCGCGATTGCGATCGTCGAAGACGGCCGGCTCCGCGGGATCTTCACCGAGCGCGACGCCGTGTATCGCGTCCTCGCCCAGGACCTGGAACCTCACGCGACACGGCTCGAGCAGGTGATGACGCGAGCGCCGCAGACGATTACGCCCGACCGGCCGTTCGGACACGCGCTGCATCTCATGTACGAAGGCGGGTTTCGCCACGTGCCTGTCGTGGAAGGCGGAAAGCTCATCGGCATGGTGTCCGCGCGCGATGCACTGGGCGCGGACCTCGTGCAATTCAGAGAGGACGTGGAAGAGCGCGAGCATATCGCCGAGATTCTCGGCTGATCCGCTGAGCTGCCGAGGGGCGGCGCTCGCCTGAAGGCTCGGGCCTCGCCGCCTGCGGAACAGAGGACAACCAAGGTTTTCCTCCGTAACCTGCCGCGGCAAGATTCCTCCGGGCGCAAGCGCCCGAGCCGCGGCTCGGTACACGAACAGAGGGCACCCGACCGCTCCGCTCCCATGGTTTCCCTCCGTTACCTCCCTTCCTTTTGGCGACATGTCGCAGGGCGTCCGACACGCTGCTATACCGCGCCCGCGTCTTTCAATCGCTCGCGCGCCTCGGGCGTAAGCCCAAGCTCTGCGAGAATCGCGTCGGTGTGCTCGCCGATGCACGGCACGGGGTCCATGCGGGCTTCAACGCCCTCGAAGGACGCCGGCGGCAGCACGGCGGGGAGCGTGCCGACCGGTGAGCCGACTTCGCGCCAACGGTTGCGTGCCTCGAGCTGCGGATGGTTCCACACTTCGTCGGGTGAGTTCAGTCGCGCGTTGGCGATACCGGCGCGGTCGAGACGGGCCACGACCTGCTCGGCAGTGAGCGCTGAAAACGCGCTCTCGATAAGCGCGACGACCTCGGCGCGTGCTGCCGTGCGCTTCGTGTTGTTGTCGTAGCGCGGATCTTTCGCGAGCTCCGGCTGCGCGAGCACGCCGCTGCAGAATGCCGCCCACTCCCGCTCGTTCTGGATGCCGAAGATGACGTGCCTGCCGTCGCCCGCCCGAAAGCGGCCATACGGCACGATGGTCGCATGGTCCGGGCCGCTGCGCTTCGGCGCGCGGCCACCGAAATGCGTGTAGTAAAGCGGATGGTTCATCCACTCCACCATCGCTTCGAACATCGTCACTTCGATGCGCCTGCCGCGCCCGGTGCGCTCCCGTTCGTAGAGCGCGGCGAGGATCGCTGCGTACGCGTGCAATCCTGTCCCGATGTCGGTGATGGAGATGCCGACTTTGCTCGGCGCTTCTTCAGTGCCGGTGACCGAGAGCACGCCCGCCTCGCTCTGGACGAGGAGGTCGTAGGCTTTCTTCTCCGAGTACGGGCCGCTGTCGCCGTAGCCCGAGATGTCGCAGACGATGAGCCGCGGATGCTTCGGAAGCAGCGCTTCGGCGGAGAGGCCGAGGCGCTTCGCCGCGCCCGGCGCGAGGTTCTGAATGAACACGTCGGCGCGCTCGATCAGTTTCGCGAGAATCGGCGCGGCCTCGGGATGCTTCACGTCGAGCGTGAGACTCTCCTTCGACCGATTGAGCCACACGAAGTACGCCGACTGCCCTTTCACCGACTGATCGTAGTCGCGGGCGAAATCGCCGACCTTCGGCCGCTCGATCTTGATCACGCGTGCGCCGAGATCGGCGAGCTGCCGCGAGGCGAACGGCGCCGCAACGGCCTGCTCCAGCGATACGACGGTGATGCCCGAGAGAGGTAGCACGTAATGCTCAGAACGAGCGCGGCATGCCGAGCACGTGCTCTCCGACGTACGACAGGATCAGGTTCGTCGAGATCGGCGCGACCTGATAGAGGCGAGTCTCGCGGAACTTGCGCTCGACGTCGTATTCCGCGGCGAAGCCGAAGCCGCCGTGCGTCTGGAGGCACGCGTTGGCGGCTTCCCAAGACGCGTCCGCGCCCAGGAGCTTCGCCATGTTCGCTTCGGCGCCGCACGGCTTGTGCGCGTCGAACAGCGCCGCCGCCTTGTAGCGCATGAGGTTCGCGGCCTCGACGTTCACGAAAGCGCGCGCGATCGGAAACTGGATGCCCTGGTTCTGGCCGATCGGACGATCGAACACGACGCGCTCGCTCGCATATTTCGACGCACGATCAGTGAACCAGTAGCCGTCGCCGATGCATTCGGCGGCGATGAGGATGCGCTCCGCGTTCAGCCCGTCGAGGATGTAGCGGAAGCCGCGTCCCTCCTCGCCGATGAGATTCTCCACCGGCACTTCGAGATCGTCGAAGAAGAGCTGATTGGTCTCGTGGTTGACCATGTTGCGGATGGGCTTTACGACCAGCGATTTCGTCGACGCTTCCCGCACGTCGACGAGGAAGATCGACATGCCATCCGCTTTGCGGGTGACCTCATCGACGGGCGTCGTGCGCGCGAGCACGATCATCAACTCCGAGTGCTGAAGGCGCGAGGTCCACACCTTCTGGCCGTTGATCATATATCGGTCGCCTTTGCGCACCGCCACCGTCTTGATCTTGGTGGTGTCGGTTCCGGCCGTCGGTTCCGTTACGGCCATCGACTGAAGGCGCAACTCCCCCGTGGCGATCTTCGGGAGGTACTTTTCCTTCTGCTCGAGCGAACCATGCCGCAGCACCGTGCCCATGTTGTACATCTGGCCGTGGCACGAGCCCGAGTTCGCGCCCGAGCGGTTGATCTCTTCCATGATCACCGAGGCTTCGGTCAACGTGAGACCGGAGCCGCCATACTCTTCCGGGATGAGCGCCGAGAGCCAGCCGGCTTTCGTGAGCGCTTCCACGAACGCGTCCGGGTACGCGCGATCCTCGTCCACTTTCTGCCAGTACGCACTCTCGAACTGGTTGCATACGGCGCGCACGCCTTCGCGCAATTCGGCGTGAGGATCGTCCTGCGAGTGGTAAGGTGCGGGCATTTCCGTGGAGGCGGGCTACTGCGGACGCGCTAGCATAAAGACCGCAGGGCGAACGGGCAAGCACGAGGGGGCGATATGGGGATCGTGTGGTGGCAGCAGAGCGGCTGGTGGCTCGTGATCGCAACGGCTGCCGTAGCACTGCTGCTTCTCGCGCTGGCGATCTACAGCGGGCGGCTGTGGCGCGCGAGCTCACGGCTCGTCGCGAATGCCGCCGCGGCAACGCAGGAAGCGAATCGTGCCTATCTGGGCGTCGAGGATATCTTTTTCTCCGAAGGCGACGAGGAAACCGGCGTTCAGAAGATCAGCATCCGCAACTTCGGACAGACGCCCGCGCATCGCGTGTGGGTCTGGTGCGAGCGCGCGAGCCACGTCCCGGCGTCGGAATTCTCACCGGAGTTCGGAGATCCGCTGGGCGGAGAGCAGATGGTCCAGCCGGTGCAGGTTCACACGCGAACGCTCGAGCGCTCCTCGCAGTTCGGCATTACGAAGCGCGGCTTCTTCACCTATGGCCGCATCGTCTACAAAGACATCTACAGTCGCTGGTGGACCACGTGCTTCTGCTATCACCATCAGCCGGAGGTCGGTTTCGTCCCGTACGGTGACTTCAATCGCGAGGAAGGGCCGTTCGAGCGCACGCCGTTGTAGGGGCAGCCCTCGCGCGTGTGTCTCCACCTGAAAGCCGCTAACATCAGGCGAAATCACGATCAGGAATGCGAAGGGAAGCGATGAGAAAGGCAGCGACGAACGGCGAGGCGCGCAGCGAAATACGGCGCAAACCGGGAGCGGCTGCGGCAAGTGCGCCCGGCGCCGCGGCGTCATGGCCGGACCGCCTGCACGCCGGTCCTGCGTGAGGTCGGCATCCATCAGGTCGGCTACGTTCCGGATTCCGGTCACGCACGGTTGATCGAGCTCGTGCGCGCAGATCGACAGATGCGTGCGGTGCCACTCACGACGGAGGAAGAAGGCGTCGCCCTCGCCGTCGGAGCCTGTCTCGGCGGAGATCGCTGCGTGCTGCTCACGCAGTCGAGCGGCGTCGGCAACTGCATCAACATGCTCGGCATGACCGTGGAATGCCGCGTGCCGCTCCTCATGCTCGTCACGATGCGCGGCGAATGGGGGGAGTTCAATCCCTGGCAGATGCCCATGGCGCAGGCGACGGAACCGGTGCTCGTGGCAATGGGCGCGCTCGTGCACAGAGCCGATTCCGCCGAAGACATCGTGCAGACGGTGTCGGCCGCGGCTCGCCTCGCGTTCAACACCTCGCGCATCGTCGCCGTGCTCATCTCGCAGCGTGCAGTCGGGACGAAGGAGTTCAAGAAGTGAAAGCGCAGAGGAACGCAACGCTCGATCGGCGCACCGTCGCCGCCGAGATTCTGAAAGACCGCGGCGACGCGCTCGTCGTCACGGGTCTCGGCGCGCCCACGTGGGACGTCGCGGCAGTGGGCGATCACGCGCTCAATTTCTATACTTGGGCAGGCATGGGCGGCGCGGCGATGGTGGGCCTCGGTCTCGCGCTTGCGCAGCCGAAGCGGCGCGTGATCGTCATCACGGGCGACGGCGAGATGCTGATGGGCCTCGGCTCGCTTGCCACCATCGGCGTCCAGCAGTTGCGCAATCTGGCGCTCGTCGTCATGGACAACGAACACTATGGCGAAACCGGCATGCAGGAGACGCACACGCGTCATGGCGTCGATCTCGCCGGAATGGCGAAGGCCGCCGGTTTCCCTCTTGCCACGACGGTCTTCACGCGCGCGGAACTGCGGGAATGGGCGCCGCGTATCCGCAACGACGACGGCCCGCTCTTCGTCACCATCAAGGTGAACACTGACACGATTCCGCTCGTCCTGCCGCGGCGCGACGGCACCGCGCTCAAGCACCGCTTCCGCGAGGCTCTGCTCGGGGCCGAGGAAGCTTACCGTTAACTAGAACCACCCCTATCATCGGTGTGCGGGGGCCGCGGAGCGGCGGGGTCCCCGCTCACGAAGCATTCCGGCGCCAATTAGGATTCCCATCATCAGTACGAGGCTTGGAGTAGAACGACCGGGGGCCGCAGAGCGGCGGGGTCCCCGCTCACGAAGCATTCCGGCGCCAATTAGAATTTCCATCATCAGTACGAGGCTTGGATTGGAACGACCGGGGGCCGCAGAGCGGCGGGGTCCCCGCTCACGAAACATCCGGCGCCAATTAGGGGCTGTTAACAATTACGCCAGCCAGATGTAGGCGGCGGCAAGGTTAAGCATCGATAGGAAATTGCGTGCGAGCTTTTCATAACGTGTGGCGATCCGGCGAAACTGCTTGAGACGACTGAAGAAGCACTCGATGAGATGGCGTTCACGGTAGGCAACGCGATCATAAGGCCGCGCTTGGCGACGGGCTTTGCGTGGCGGGATAACGGCTTGTGCGCCGCTGGCTGCGATGTGAACGACAAATGCATCCGAGTCATAGCCTTTGTCCGCGATCACTTGTTTAGGGTGAATGCCGGCGATAAGCGCCGGCGCTTGGGTGATGTCATGCACCTCACCGCCCGTAAGCAGCCATCGCACGGGATTGCCCAACGCGTCCACAGCCATGTGGATCTTGTACTCAGTCCTCCGCGCGAGCGCCCGATTGCTTGCGTGCCTTCTTTTTTTGGGCGCCAGCAGCATGCTGGTGGGCACGAACAATGGTGCTATCCAACAACAGCGCCTCCAAGTCGACATCCATACCCACCGCTTCGACCACGCGTTGCCACACGCCGCTCTTGCCCCAGCGCGAGAAGCGCGTATACACGTTATGCCAGTTGCCGAACTGCGGCGGAAGATCTCGCCAGGGACTGCCGGTGCGGGCGATCCATAAAACCGCTTCGACGAACAACCTGTTGTCCTTCGCTGTGACACCCCGATCTGTCGCTTTACCTGGCAGTAAGTGCTCGATACGTTCCCATTGGTCATTCCGCAGCATCTTGCGCATCGCCTCTGGTCCTCGCGGAAAGACCAGAATGTACCGAGAGCAATCAATTGTGTACAGGCCCTAGTATTTTCATCAATACGTACGAGGCTCAGTGCAGAAGGAGCCTTAAGCATGTACCTACTCGAACACGATGCCAAAGCGCTGCTTGCGCACCATGGCGTGCCGACGCCGGCGGGGAAACTGCTGGGCGGCCTCGAGGTCGGCGAGCTGCCGCCGGGTCCGTGGGTCGTCAAAGGACAGATCGCGGCGGGCGGACGCGGCAAGGCGGGCATCATCCGTCGCGCAGCGACACCCGGCGAAGTCGCCGAGCATGCGCGCTCCATGCTGGGCCGCGTCGTCAGGGGTAAGCGCGTCGAGAGCGTCCGGGTCGAGCAGCAGGTCTCGGACGCCGAGGAGGTGTATCTCGGCTTGCTCCTCGATGCGGCAGCGGGCGGCGTGCGCGTGATCGTGTCCGAGGTGGGCGGCATGGAGATCGAAGCGATGCCACACGAACAGATTCGGTCGGCAACCGTCGCTCCGGACCGTGATGCGATCGTTGCGTGCATCGACCGTCTCGTCGAGGGCATGGCCGGGCCGAAAGCGGCGGCGCTGCGTGCGGCGTCCGCGAGGCTCGCGAGCGTCTTCATCGAGCGCGAGGCGATCCTGGTCGAGGTGAATCCGCTTTTCGTGAAGAACGACGGCACCTGGCTCGCGGGCGACGCGAAGATCGTCACCGACGATAACGCGCTCGATCGCCAGCCTTTCCTGCTTGCGCTCGCACAGGAGCGGCATGCCGCGTACCGGGAAGTCGCGCTGAAGATCGAGCACGGCTTCGACTATGTCGTCGTCGATCCCGAAGGTGAAATCGGTCTGCTCACGACCGGCGCGGGGCTGTCGATGATGCTGATCGACGAGCTGCGGGCGGCGGGTCTGAAGCCCTTCAACTTTCTCGACGTTCGCACCGGCGGCCTGCGCGGGGAGACGACCCGGCTCGTCAGGGTGCTGGAATGGATCGGCGCGGCGCCACGGCTTCGGATCGTGCTCGTGAACATCTTCGGCGGCATCGCGCACATGGGCGAATTTTCGAAGCTGCTGCTGCAAGCGCTCTCTGAAGCGCCGGCCCTGAAGGTGCCGGTGGTCGTGCGGCTCGCGGGCAATGGCCTGCCCGAGGCACGCGAGGTCCTCGCCGCGGCTGGCATTCCGCTGCACACGGACCTGGACCAGGCGGTCGCCGATATTCAGCGCAGGCTCGAATCGTAATCGCCGCTCGTATGAGCTCCGATCGTCGCCTTTTCATGCCCGGTTCCGGACAGCGTCGCACATGATCGACCCCCGCATCACACGCGCGACACCCGTGATCGTTCAGGGCATCACGGGACGCGCCGGGCGCCAGCACACACGCCTGATGCGCGCATACGGCACGCGTGTCGTGGCGGGCGTATCGCCGAGGATGACGGCCTCGACGGTCGACGACATCCCTGTGTTCCCCGACTGCCGCGCCGCCGTCGAAGCGACGGGCGCGACGACGTGCGTTGCGTTCGTGGGCGCATACGATCTCATGCAGGCGATGGAGGACGCGATCCGCGGCGGCGTACGCTACATCGTTACGCCCACCGAAGGCATGCCCGTGCACGATGCGCTGCGCGCGAAACGCCTCGTGGCCGAGACCGGCACGATCTGGGTCGGCGCCTCGACGCCGGGCATGGCCGTCGCGGGCGAGGCGAAGCTCGGCTTCCTGCCCGATGCTTCGCTGCTGCCGGGGAGTCTTGGGCTCATGTCGAAGTCCGGCACGCTGTCCTACGAAGCGGGCTTCCGTCTCGCGCAGGAGGACGTCGGCACCTCCGTGTGGATCGGCGTGGGCGGAGACCCGGTGAAGGGCCTGCGCTAT
Source organism: uncultured beta proteobacterium (assembly GCA_963808765.1). Classification (GTDB taxonomy): domain Bacteria; phylum Pseudomonadota; class Gammaproteobacteria; order Burkholderiales; family SG8-41; genus JAQGMV01. Next base: position 30,796 of record CAWEHH010000027.1, on the reverse strand, counting down.
GCGGATCTCGTGCCGTTCTTAGCGAGCGATGAAGGCACGCGCGCGGTCCTCGTCATCGGCGAGATCGGCGGAACGGAAGAGGAGGAGTTCGCGGCGGCGCTGACCGAGAGCCGTTTCTCGAAGCCTGTGTTCGCGTTGATCGCAGGGCGCACCGCCCCGGCGGGCGTCGCGATGGGCCATGCCGGCGCGCTCGTGCACGGCAGCCACGGCACGTTCGACGCGAAAAAGGCCGCGCTCGAGCGCGCGGGCGTTACGGTATTCGACTCGCTTTCGAAGATGGTCACAGGAATCCGCGCCCGCATGCCATAGCCCTTGTTTCGCGCGCACAAGGATGTAGCTCGTCGTCCCGGGCGTGCACAAGCACAGGGACCCGGGATCCAGAACGCAGCCCTCTGGGCTCCTGCCTCACACGCTGGAACGACGGACTTGGAATCGAGCCTCAGAACGTATCCATCCCCAGGAACCCATCCGGCCCGAAGTCGCTCAGGATCTTCTTGCCGACGAGCTCTTTCAGCGTTTCGCTCGTCCCGCCGCCTAAGGAGCCATAGCGCGCGCCGCGATAGAAGCGCGACACGGGAAACTCGTCGGTGAAGCCGTAGCCGCCGTGGATCTGGATCGCCTCGCTGGTGACGCGAATCGCCATCTCGTTGCAATACATCTTTGCGACGGCTGCCTCGTGCGGGTTCGGGAACGGATTGGCGGTCGCGCAGGCGCGATAGAGCATCGCACGGCCGACTTCGATGTCGCGATACATCTCCGCGAGCTTGTGCCGGATCGCCTGGAACTCGCCGATCGCGCGGCCGAAGGCGCTCCGATCGCGTGCATACTTCACTGCCTCTTCGAACGCGCCCTCTGCAAGACCCAGTGAGATGCTGGGATTGAGGCAGCGCTGCGTGTTGAAGGCGTTGAGCAGGCGCCGGAACCCGTCGTCGCGCACGATCAGGTTTTCGAACGGGAGCTCGCAGTTGTCGAAGCGAATCTCCGCGAGATTCTCTCCGCCCATCGTGTGGTAGCGCGCGGTGCATTCGAATCCCGGGGTGCCGCGTTCGATCAGCACGCACCCGATGCCTTCGCGCCCCGGCTGCTTGTTGACGCGGCTGAACACCACGAACGCCTGCGCCTCGTCCACGCGGCTGATGAGCGTCTTGACGCCGTTCAGCACGAGCTTGTCTCCAACGACGTCGGCATTGGTACGGTAGTTGGCGACATCGGTCCCGGCATGCGGCTCGGTCATGCAGACGGCCAGGATCACCTCGCCCGTGCACACTCCCGGCAGGAGCCGCCGCTTGACGTCCTCGGGGGCATAGGCATCGATGATCTTCGTCTGCACGCCCACTTCGCCGAGCACCGCCATGGCCGTCACGTAGCAGGCCTTCGCGATCTCCTCCAGCACGAGCGCCGTGTCGAGCACCGGCAATCCGAGTCCGCCGTAATCCTCGGGCACCGCCATCCCGAGCACACCGATCTTCGCGAGCTCGCGGATGTTGTCCCACGGAAACGTGCCGTCCATGTACTTCAGCGCGTTCGGCTTGAATTTCTCCTGCGTGAGCGCGCGCACCGTGCGCACGATGCCGCGCTGCTCGTCGCTTAGCTTGAAATGCATGCATTCTCCATCGCCGGTCGTATCCGCGAGCGAGCCTCGCTTCTCAATCGATTTTCGCGCCGGTCACCTTGATGACTTTCTCGTACTTGTCGTAATCGGATTTGAGCCGCTGCGCGAACTGATCGGGCGACATGATCAGCGGATCGAGCGTCTGGCTTTTCAGGTTCGCGGCGACCTCGGGCATCTTCAACACTTTCTGAATGTCGCCGTTCAGCCTGTCCACGATCGCCTTCGGCGTGCCCGCAGGCGCGAGGGTCCCGATCCACGCGGTGAATTCGTAGCCCGTCACCCCCGCCTCGGCGAGCGTAGGCACTTGCGGGAACGCGTCCACCCGATAGTCCGACGTGACGCCAAGCGGCCGCACGCGGTTCGCCTTCACCTGCTGCATGACGGCGCCGATCGTGCCCACCTGCGCCTGCGTCTCGCCCGAGGCGATCGAGACCGCTGCCGGTCCGCCGCCCTTGTAGGGGACGTGGATCATCTTCGTGTCGGTCATCACGTTGAGCATGGCCATCGTGAGATGCACGAAGCTGCCGTTGCCCGACGAGCTGTAACGGATCTCCCCGGGATTGCGCTTCGCCAATGCGATGAATTCCTTCACCGAATGCACGGGCAGCGACGGGTGCACGATGAGCATCCCGATCTGGACGCTCAACGGCGCCACCGCGGCGAAGTCCTTCAGCGTGTCGTAGGGCAGCTTGCCGTAGAGGTGGGGATTCGCCACATGCGTCGCGGAGTGGATCATGATCGTGTAACCGTCCGGCGCGCTCTTCGCGACCGCGTCGGAGCCGATCGTGCCTGCCGCGCCCCCGCGGTTGTCGACGAGGAACTGCTGGCCCGTCGCCTCGCTGAGTTTCTGCGAAATGATGCGTCCCACGATGTCGTTCGAGCCGCCGGGCGGCCATGGAACGACCACACGGATGGACTTGGCCGGGTAGGCCTGCGCCCACACGAGCGTGTGGCTGAAAGCGAACAGCACTGCGAGCACTTCGATGAAGCGCCTCCTCCTGCGCATACGCGTTCTCCTGAGTCGTGGATTCACCCGCGGTCGGGGCGGTGGAGCGGATTATCGTACAATCCAAAAGCGGGACAGACCCATTTAACGCGAAAATGGGTCTGTCCCGTTTTTCGATGATTTCGCAGAGCAGCCGATGAACGCAGTAGCCTGGGTTTATCTCGTGGTCGCCGGCTTGCTGGAGATCGTCTGGGCGATCGGACTGAAATACACGGAGGGCTTCACGCGGCTCGTGCCGAGCGTCATCACGGCGGTCGCGATGATCGTCAGCGTGTGGTTTCTGGCGCTCGCTTTGCGCGCGATTCCTGTGGGAACGGGCTACGCGGTGTGGACGGGAATCGGAGCGGTCGGGACGGCCATTCTCGGCATCGCCCTCTTCGGAGAACCCGCGACGGCGGCGCGACTCGCCTGTATCGGCCTCATCGTCGCAGGAATCGCCGGGCTGAAACTCGTTTCGTAGGGGGCGTCGCTCGCCTTCGGCTCGGGCCTCGCCGCCCCATGGAACAGAGGGACACCGATGGTTTCCCTCCGTAACCTCCCTTCCTTGAGGGCGTCGCTCGCCTTCGGCTCGGGCCCCGACGCCCTACGGAACAGAGGAAACCCAGGTTTTTCTCCGTAATCTCCTTTCCTTGGGCAGCGGCGCGCCCAGTCAGGCAGGCGCCACTTTCGAAAGTATTCAGCCCACGGCCATCGTCAGACCGACGGGCATGGCATCACGGAAAGAGCGGCTGGAGGATCTCTGAGAAGACCACGGCCTCAGCAGGCGGCTTCGCCGACGCGGCCGGCGTGGCCATGCGCGATGGCGTGGCGTCTTCCCGAACTAGAGCGGCCGCCGTCTGCTCCAGTTTCACGTGGGCCTGCCCGAGCGGCGTGCCCTCTTCCATGATGCCTTCGAGCTGGCACGCGTCATTGCCCTTGAGGATCGTCAGGCTGCCGTTGATCGTGCCGTCCATCCCGCAATAACGCTCGCGATCGATGTCCCGGAAGATGATGTGGTAGCGGCCCGGCTTGTGCTCGATGAGGAAAGCGCCGCGCTCGAGATTGACGGTCGTGAGCGCGCCGCTGTCTTTCCACTTGCTGTGGGCATCGTTACGCTGGAGATAGATCGAACACGTCCGCGGCTTCCACTTGCTGTAGTAGGCGAACTCGTTCATCTTGCCGCCCACGAGCACCACGGCGATGCGCGCATGGCGGTCTTCGGTCCCGAGGCGACAGGCGAGCATTTCGCGTTTGGCGGGTGCGCGCTTCTCGGCCGCGTATAACGACGTGCTCAGCGCGACCAGGACCGCGCACAGGATGGCTTTGTCGAACGACATCTCGCTGGCTCTCCTCGAACTGGTTTAACGCGCCGCACTCATCGTGCGTGTGCACTCAACACAACCTGCTCACATGACTGTCGTGGCCTGCGCCCGGAAGATACCGGAGGCCGGCCACCGCGTTTTGACACACATCAAATCGGTGAGCGGCCGGAGCAGTTTACGACGACTTTTTCCGCGGCCACAATGGATTGTGTCGCACCCGACTGTCGACCCTCCGTATTGTGCGGCGAATTTGCAACATCCCGGTTGCCAGCTATTCGGGCACGCTCGCGCGCGCGAGGTCCGCGACGTTGCCGAGCTTCGCCACATCCCAGCAGAGTGCGATGAGGCGCTCGATCTGCGGCTTCGCGAGCACCGGGGACGCAAGACCCCGGAATTTCGCCTCCAGATCGGCGTCGCTCATCGGGCGGTCGACACTGCCGATCGCATGCTTCACGAAGATGTCCACGGTCTTGCCGCCCCTCAGCCGGATCCTGACCCGGGTCTGATCCTCGTGGAGCGCGCGGTCGACCTCCGCCGTCACACGGTCCCGCAGTGCGATGACTCGCGCGTCACGAACACTCGCGTCGCTGTACCTCGGCCTCCCCCGCCGCGCCATGGATGAGCGCGACCGCCGCGGAGTGATAGACGCTGAACTTGCCTTCGAGGCCGACCTGCGGGGTTTTCTTGCCCGTCAATTCGAGGACGAGCGGATGCACCTTCGCCTCGACGGCCTCCACGTCCGCAATCTCGAAGTCGTGCTGCGCGCGGAGCTGGATGCACGCGTCGATGACGGGATGGATCACGATCCCGCAGGCGAACGGCTTGTAGGTGTTGAGCGAAAGCTCCCACGTTTCGCCCAGGCGCTCCGTGATTTCCTCGGGTGCGAAGCGGGTGGACAGCACGTTCGCGAACCCGCGCTTCGCCTCGATTCCCTGATCGGAGCTCGTGAAGTCGCTCTGCGCGAGCAGTGCCGCCAGCAATCCGTTGCGCGCCGCATTGCCCGGGTGAAACGGCTTGCACATGGTCCCGAACATTTCGCGCACGCCGCTCGACTGTGTCGCCGCGATCCCGAGCGCCCACACCATCTGCTGTTCGGTGAGCCCGAGCAGCCTGCCTGCTGCCGCGGCGGCGCCGAAAACGCCGGCGGTGCCGGTGATGTGCCAGCCGACGTCGTAGTGTTCGGGATACACGGAGTTGCCGATGCGGCACTCGACCTCGACGCCGAGCACGAATGCATGAAGGAATGCGGCGCCCGTCACCGGCTGGCGTTCGGCGAGCGCGAGGATCGCGGAGGCGACCGGACCGGTCGGATGGATGACCGTCTTCAGGTGCGTATCGTCGAAGTCGAACGTGTGCGATGAGATGCCGTTCACGAGCGCCGCAAGCATGATGTCCACGCGCTCGCTGCGGCCGAGCACGGTCGCTTCCCGTGGACCGGAAAAGGGCCCGAGCGCCGCCAGCGCGCGTTCCACGGTCTCGTGCCGGCTGGCGCCCACCGCGCACCCAACCCAGTTCAGGATCGATCGTGCGGCTTCATGGCGGACGGCCTGCGGCAGCCGCGAAGGATCATGTTCGACGACGAAGCGGGCGAGGGTGCGGGTCGCTTGCATGTGGGCGTGATGGAGTGTGGAAGAGTGAAACGTGAAGGAGTGAACGGAGGCGCTAGCGCAGCAGGAAGCGTTTTTCCCAGTCCTCGACTTCTCCCAGCTTCAATGCCTCGTTGTAGTCCTTGAACGTGAGCATGCGTTCGCGGGCTTTCTTCGTGTTGCCGTCGCGCTTGAGCACGCGCAGGGCTTCGCGAATCCCGAATCCGGCGGCGTTGCGGGCGAGGCCGGGATAGATCGCAATGCGAAAGCCGAGCCGGTCGAGCTCCTCCGCGGTGAGCTCGCCGATGGTGCCGCCCTCTTCGACGTTCATGAGGCAGGGCGCGTCGATCTCGCCCGTCACGCGCTCGAGCTGCTCGGCGATGTCGGGACTGCTTTTCAACTCGACGAACACGACGTCCGCGCCGGCCGCGCGATAGGCCTTGCCGCGCCGGATCGCTTCGTCGAGGCCGTGTCCGGCCGCGGCGTCGGTGCGCGCAATGATGATGAAGTCGGGGTCGCGCCGGGCCGCGATGGCCGCTTCGATCTTGCCGGCGTGCTCGGACAGCTCGACGACGGGCCTCGAGCCCGGGAGATGCCCGCAGCGCTTGGGCAACACCTGATCCTCCAGGTGGATCGCCGCGACGCCCGCCGCCTCGAACTCGCGGACGGTGTGCTGCACGTTGACCGCGTTGCCGTATCCCGTGTCGGCGTCGCAGATGAGCGGGATGGCGACACACGCGGCGGCGCGATGGGCGTGCGCGGCGAAAAGCGTCAGATCGACGAGCCCGACGTCGGGCCGGCCGAGCAGGCTTGCGGACACGCCATTGCCCGTCATGTACGCCGCTTCGAAGCCTGTCTGCTCGACGAAGAGCGCGCCGTATGCATCGTAGATCCCGGGCGCGACGAGCATCGGGCCTTCCGTCAGGCGCCTGCGCAGCCGCTGCCGCACGCTCAGTGATTCACGGGTCACGGTTTGCTCGCCTGGCTCTCATCCATGTCACGCTATCCGCCAATCCGGATGCTCTTTCAGGAACGGGATCAGGCCGCCTGCTTCGAGCAACGTTCGAATCTCACTTGGCAGCGGCGCGAACGTGCGCTCGATCTCGCGCGCGCGAACACACAGCCTTCCTGCCGCGAGATCGATTTCGATCGAGTCCCCCGTCTCGATGCCGCCGATGTCCGACTCGACCAGGGGCAGCCCATTGTTGATCGCGTTGCGGAAGAACTGGCGCCCGAACGCCGGCGCCACGATGGCTGCGACGCCGAGCAGATGCATGACGTGGACAGCCTGCTCGCGGGAGGAGTTGATGCCGAAATTGTGGCCCGCCACGATTACATCGCCGCGCTTGAAGTGCTGCACGAATCCGGGATCGACCTGCTCGAAGGCATGCTGGGCGATATACGCCGCATCCCTGCCCGGCATGTACTTCGCCGAGCAATGAACGTCGGTGTTGATTTCCGCGGGGAGCAGATGCGCGCGTGCCGCAATCATGTCAGCACGGCGGACGTGTCGGACTTGCCACGCGCCACGCGGCCGCCTTCGACCTCGCGTACATCCGTGAGACGTCCGGTCAATGCGGAAGCGGCGACTGTCGCAGCCGATCCGATCCAGATCTCTGCGTTGGGATTACCCAGGCGGCCTTTGAAATTGCGGTTCGCGCTCGAAATCACCACCTGACCGTCGCCGGCGATCAGATGGCTGGTGATGTTGACGCACGTCCCGCAGCCGGCCGCTTCCACCGATGCACCGGCGGCGGTCAGCGCTTCCACGATGCCTTCGCGCAATGCCGCGAGATAGACCTGCCGCGACGCGGGTGTCACGATCATGCGCACACCGCGCGCGATGCGCCGGCCGCGCAGAATCGCCGCAGCCTGCCGCAAGTCGTCCAGACGGCCGTTGGTGCACGTTCCGATGAGCGCGATGTCGATCGGCTGCCCGGCGACCTCCGGCACGGGCACCACATCGTCGATGCGATGTCTGCGCGCGACCTGCGGCGCGAGCGCGGCAGCATCGATCCGGATGCGGTCGGCATACACGGCGTCGGCGTCCGGGCTGACGGGCCGCGGCTCGCCCGCTCCATGCGCGCGCAGCCATGCGAAAGTCTTCTCGTCGGCTTCAAGCAGCGCGGCCTTCGCTCCCAGCTCCGCCGCGTGGTTCGCAAGCGTCATGCGGTCGTCGATGTCCATCGCGGCGACGGCTTCGCCGCAATATTCGAGCGCCTTGTAGTTCGCGCCTTCCGCGCCGAAGCGCCCGAGCATCGCGAGCGTCACGTCCTTCGCCCACACACCGGGCTGGAGCCGGCCTGCGAGCTCGATGCGGATCGACTCGGGCACGCGGAACCAGAGCCTGCCGGTCATCATCACGGCAGAGACGTCCGTGCCCTCCACGCCCGTGCCGAAGGCGTTGAAGGCGCCATACGTGGTCGAATGCGTGTCGGTACCGACGACGAGATCGCCGCATGTGAGATGCCCACCCTCGGGCATCACCTGATGGCAGATGCCGTCACCCACGTCGTAGAGCGTCGCTCCGTGGTGTTCGGCAAACCGACGCATGGCGATGTGGACGTTCGCCGCTTCGGTCGTCGGCGGGGGCGAATAATGATCGAGAACCAATGCCGTGCGGGGCGCATAGGGAAGTTGAGCCACGCCGAGCTTGCGCAGTTGCTCGAGCGCGTTGCCCGCGCGCGCGTCGTGGAGCATGGCAAAGTCGACCCGCGCAACCACCACTTCTCCGGCCCGAACGGGACGATCGGCATGAGAACCCAGGATCTTTTCGGCGAGCGTATAGCCCAACAACGCCTCCTGGAGAAAAGGGAAGGTTGCGGAAGGGAACCGTATTCTAGCGCCACGACTTCCGGTTACGACAGGCGCATCGACGGTGTGCGGGCTGGCTGTGACGCACGCGCTGTGGTATTAACCGGTACCCCTCTGTCCACGATCACACCATGCCGCGAGACTCGTCACTCACTCGCTACGTCGCCGAGTTCATCGTCAATACCTCGCCGCGGCGCATACCCGACGACGTCATGCACTTGGCCAAGCGCTCGATCCTCGACGGTCTGGGCCTGGCCCTTGCCGGCAACGCCGCCGAATCCGGCCGGATCGTGCGCACGTATCTGAAGACGCTCGGCTGCTCCGCAAGCCGCGGCTGCACGGTCATCGGAACGAATCTGAAGCTCCCGGCGCGCTTCGCCGCGTTCGCGAATGCCATCGCGATACACGCCGACGATTACGACGACACGCAGCTTGCCGTCGCGCAGGATCGCGTCTATGGACTGCTCACGCATCCGACCGCGCCCGCCCTGCCTCCGGTGCTCGCGCTCGGCGAACAGGACAACCGGTCGGGACTCGACGTGCTGACCGCGTATCAGATCGGGGTCGAAGTCGAGACGAAGATCGCGGAAGCGATCGATCCGAGACACTACGACCACGGCTTTCATTCGACCGCAACGATGGGCACGCTCGCCGCGGCCGCGGGCGCGTCGCGCCTCATGGGCCTCGACGTGGAGCAGACGCGCCGCGCGCTCGGCATCGCGGCGAGTCAGTCCGCCGGCCTCAGAGAGAACTTCGGCACGATGACGAAGCCGTTCCACCCCGGCCGCTCCGCGGAATCCGGCATCGTCGCGGCGCAGTTTGCGGCGCTCGGCTGGACCGCGACGCCGATCGTGCTCGAAGCCGGTCGCGGCTTCTTCAAGGCGGCCGGCGGCGGCTACGATTCCTCTGCGATCCAGGGGAAGCTCGGCAATCCCTGGACATTCGCCTTTCCCGGCGTGTCGATCAAGCCGCACCCGAGCGGCTCCCTCACGCATCCGGGCATGGGTCTCATGCTGGAGCTCATCCATGCCCACGACATCCAGCCGAGTCAGGTGGCAAAGGTCAAGGTGGGAACGAACCGCCACATGCCGAACGCGCTGATCCATCACCGGCCGACGAACGAGCTGCAGGCGAAGTTCAGCATGGAATTCTGCATGGCGATCCTGCTGCTCGAGCGCAAGGCGGGCCTCGCGGAGTTCACCGACGAGGTCGTGCACCGCCGCGACGTGCGCAGGATGATCGAAAGAATAGAGTTCGGCGTGCATCCGACGGCCGAAGCCGCCGGGTACGAGAAGATGACGACGATCATCGACATCGACTTGACTGACGGGCAGACCGTAAGCGGGCGGGCCGACTTCGGCAAGGGAAGCCCAGCCAATCCGATGAGCGACCAGGAGCTCGCCGATAAATTCCATGGGTGCGCGGAGTGGGGCGGACTGCCGAGGACGGATGCGCAGAAGGTTGTCGATCTGGTATTCGGCCTCGAAAAAGTGAAGAGCACACGCGATCTCGCCCGGCTGCTCGCGATCGGTGTTCCCCGGCGGAAGACTGCAAGGCGCGCACCCGCAAAGCGCAAGAAGTGAAACCGCGCGGAAGGATGCAGGCCCGAATGTTGCCGTGCCCGCGTGACCCCGATGCTGACGCCCGCCCCCCTCTGCATCACTACTCAGGATCCTCCCATGACCAGACTGCCTACGCTCGGACTCATGCTCGGTGACGTAACGGGCATCGGCCCCGAAATCGCTGCGAAAGTCCTCGCATCCGGCGCGCTCAAGGACGCGGCGAACATCGTCGCGATCGGGGACCTCCGGGTGCTCGAACTCGGCATGCGCGATGCGAACGTGGAAATCCCCTACACCTGCTACGACAGCATCGATGAGGTCCGCTTCCCACGCAACGACGTGCCGTTCGTCGACTTGAAGAATGTGGACCCCGATGCGTTCAAGCGGGGCGCCGTGTCGCCGGAGTCGGGAAGGCTCACGGGCGAGACACTGAAGAAGATGATCGACTGGGCGCTCGCGGGCAAGCTCGACGGCATCAGCTTCGCGCCGCTCAATAAAGGCGCGCTTCACCAGGGCGGCTGGAAGTTTCACGACGAGCATCAGATGTTCGCGAAGTTGACCGACCACGCCGGATTCTTCGGCGAGATGAACGTCATCAAGGAGTTCAGCACGTTTCGCGTGACCTCGCACGTGTCGCTCCGGGCAGCGCTCGATCTCATCACGCCCGAGCGCATCACGGCCGCTGTCCACCTCGCGCGAGCCACATTGCAGGCAGCAGGGCACGCGACGCCTCGCATCGGTGTCGCCGCGCTCAATCCACACTGCGGCGAGAACGGGCTCTTCGGGGACGAAGAGATCCGCCTTATCCGCCCCACCGTCGAGAAGCTCCGCGCGGGCGGGATCGACTGCACGGGCCCGATCTCGTCGGACGTCATTTTCCTGAAGGCGCTGCGCGGCGAATTCGACGGCGTCGTCATGATGTACCACGATCAGGGGCAGATCGCGACCAAGCTGCTCGGCTTCAACAAAGGCGTGACGGTGACCGCAGGCCTGAAAACGGTCTTCACGACGCCCGCGCATGGCACGGCGTTCGACATCGTCGGCCAGGGCCGCGCCGATCCGGGCGCGATGGAGCATGCGCTCACGCTCGCCGCGCAGCTTGCGTCGACACGCATCGCGGCGCGTTCCGCCGCCGCTCACGCTTAAACCAAGAACACGAAGAGGAGAAGCTCATGAACATGCGAACACCTGTACCTGACGGCTCTGGTCGCCGCACTGCCGAGCACGGCCGCACTCGTCCACGCCGCGGAGGGAGAGTATCCAAGCAAACCCATTCGCATGCTCGTCGGCTTCGCGCCCGGCGGCGGCACGGACACCACGGCACGCGCGTTGACGCCGAAACTGGGCGAGCGCCTCGGCCAGCAGGTCATCGTCGACAATCGCCCCGGCGCGGCAGGCAACATCGCGACCGATCTCACCACGAAGGCGCCGGCCGACGGCTATACGATCCTCATGGGCACGATCGCAGCGCTCGCGATCAATCCGACCCTGTATGGCAATTTGCCGTATGACCCGCTCAAGGATCTGGAACCGGTGACGCGCGCGGTGGACTCGACGAACATCCTCGTCGTTCACCCGTCGATCCCGGTGAAGACCGTGAAAGAGCTCATCGGTCTGGCGAAAGCGAAGTCGCTGAACGGCGGCTCCTCGGGCGTGGGCGGAGCGGGCCACCTCGCGCTCGAACTGTTCAACGTCCTCGCCGGGACGAAGATCACGCACGTGCCGTACAAGGGCGGCGGCCCGGCCATGACCGATCTGCTCGGCGGACAGATCAATCTGATTTTCGCCACGGCGGCAAGCGCGGTTCCTCATGTCAAGTCCGGCAAGATACGCGCCCTTGCAGTCACCACGTCGAACCGTTCGAAGCTCGTGCCCGAGCTGCCGACGGTGGCTGAAGCGGGGCTCAAGGGCTTCGAGGCCAACAACTGGTACGGCGTGGTGGTGCCCGCGAAGACCCCGAAGCCGATCATCGATCGACTGAATCGCGAATTCACGGCGGTGCTGAAGATGCCCGAGATCCAGGAGATTCTTTTCAAGCAGGGACTCGACGCGGCGCCAAGCACGCCCGAGGCGTTCGGAGCCTACATCAAGTCCGAGACGGTGAAATGGGCAAAGGTCATCAAGGTCTCCGGCGCGAAACCGGAGTGAGCGGGGGCACGATGTCTCTCATGTCAAACCGTGCGCCCCGTCGTGGAATGGCGCTTTTCTGTCTCGCGTTCGGGGCGTCGTTCTCATTGAACAGCACCGCGGCCGAATGGGCGCCTTCGAAGCCGATCAGAATGGTGGTGGGCTTTCCGCCCGGCGGCGCGACCGATCTGGTCGCGCGGCAGATCGCGCCGAAGATGAGTCAGCCGCTGGGCCGGCAGATCATCGTCGACAACAGACCTGGCGCGAACGGCGTCATCTCGAACGAGCTCATCATGCGCGCCGAGCCGGACGGCCACACGATCGGCTTCGGTCACATCGGGACGTTGGTCATCAGTCCCGTGATCTCGAAAGTGCCCTACGACGTGCAGAAAGACTTCGCGCCCGTCGGCATGGTCGTATCGCTTCAGAACATCATCGTCGTCACGCCTTCGCTGCCGGCGAAGACGCTGAAGGAGTACATCGCGCTGGCCAAGTCGAAGCCGGGTGACATGCTCTACGCGAGCTCCGGCAGCGGAAGCCCCGGACATCTCGCGGCCGTGCTCCTCGATTCGATGGTCGGCACGCGCATGACGCACGTGCCTTACAAAGGTGGCGGGCCGGCGATCATCGATCTCATCGCCGGCCACGTGCCTTCGTTCTTCGCGGTGATCTCGACGGCGGTGCCCCATGTGCGATCAGGAAAGATCCGTCCGATTGCAGTGACCGGCATGAAGCGGGCCGAAGCGCTGCCCGACGTGCCCACTGTCGATGAGGGCGGGGTAAAGGGTTACGCAGCAACGAACTGGTACGGCATGCTCGCGCCGGCCGCGACGCCGCCGCACGTGATCGAACGCCTGAATCGCGAGATGAACGCCGCCCTCAAGACGAGTGACGTGGTGTCCTTTCTCAAGGACAACGGTATCGATCCGGCACCCGGCACGCCCGCTGACTTCGCCCGCTATATCCAGGCCGAGCAGAAGAAGTGGACGCCGATCATCCGGAAATCCAACATCAAAGTGGAGTGAGGAAAGCGCTCGGCGATTCACCCCGGCGCGATCTCGAAAGGAGCGCAACATGATGACCGACCATGTGTACAAACACCTCGAGCTCACCGGCTCTTCCGCGACCAGCATCGAGGACGCGATCCAGACCGCGATCTCGCGCGCGGACAAGACGATCCGTAACATGCACTGGTTCCAGGTCACCGATACGCGCGGCCACATCGAGGACGGGAAGGTCGCGCACTGGCAAGTCACCATCAAGGTGGGCTTCACGCTGGAAGACTGACGTGAGCCGCGGAACACCCAACCGCCGGCCCCGCCTTGTCGCTGAATCGAGTACTCCGCTCCCATGAAAATACTCGTCCTTCCCGGTGACGGCATCGGGCCCGAAATCACCGAAGCGACGCTCGCCGTGCTCGATCGCGCGAACGCGAGTTCAATCTCGGACTCGAGTGGGACATGCAGGAGATCGGGCATGACCGCGCTCGCAGAAGCGCGGCTCGACGCTGCCCGACGACGTGATGGAAGCCGCGCGCAACGCGCCCGGAATCATCCTCGGGCCCGTCGATCACCTCCAGTATCCGCCGCGCGAACAAGGCGGCATCAATCCGTCAGGCGAGTTTCGGGTGAAGCTCGATCTCTTCGCGAACATCCGCCCCGCGAAATCGCGCATGGGTGTGGGCGCTCACCGGCAAACCGGTCGATCTCGTGATCTTCCGCGAATGCACCGAAGGCTTTTACGCCGATCGCAACATGTTCATGGGGCGCGGCGAGTTCATGCCGACGGAAGATGTCGCGATCGCGGTGCGCAAAGTGACCGCGCGCCAGTGCGACCGCATCTCGCGCGTCGCGTTCGACTGGGCGCGCAAGCGGCGCAAGAAAGTGACCGCCGTGCACAAGGCCAACGTGCTGCACATCTCCGACGGGCTGTTCCTGCGCGAAGTGCGCAAGGTCGCGCAGGAATATCCGGACGTGGAGCTCGACGAAAAAATCGTGGACGCGATGGCGGCGCTGCTCGTGCGCGATCCATCGCAGTTCGACTGCATCGTCACCGGCAACATGTTCGGCGATATCCTGTCCGACGAAGCATCGGAAATCTCCGGCAGCCTCGGGCTCGCCGGTTCGACCATGGCGGGCGACGACGCGTGCTGCGCGCAGGCCCAGCACGGCTCGGCGCCCGACATCGCAGGACAGGACAAGGCGAACCCGACTTCACTCATCCTGTCGGCTGCGATGCTGCTCGACTGGCTCGCGAGCGGCATCAGCGCGACCGAATTCGATCGAGCGGCGCAGGCGATCGAAGCGGCGATCGACGCGGCGCTGCAAAAGCCCGAGACGCGCACGCGCGACCTCGGCGGCAAGCTCGGCACGCAGGAGTTCGCAAGCACATCGCAGCAGCAGATCGGGTAGCGCCGCTACCCGACGCGATGTGTAAAGCGAAGGGGAGGTCACGGAGGGAAACCTTGGTTTCCTTCTGGGTCGTAATCGGCGAGCCGAGCGAAGCGAGGGCAAGCCTCGGCGGCTATGCCCGGCGGCCCCTTGAGCTCCACCCCGTTGCCTTCCGGATCGGTGATATAGATCGACGGCCCGTTGCCGTCGGCGCCGATAGCGCTGCTTGGTCTCGCCCGGCACCACGCCGTGCTTGATGAGATGCGCGATGACCGCGAGCGGATCCCACGGCTCGACGCGCAGGCAGAAATGATCGAGTTGCGCCCTTCCGCTCCCGGCGCCGCGCCGCCTTTGCGGCCGAGCTCGCCGTCGACCGGCACGAGATCGATCATCGATTGGCCCGCGCGCAGTTGTATGAGACCGATGTCCTGCCGCGCGCGCTCGACCTTGCAGCCGAGCACGTCGCAGTAGAACCGCGTCATGCGCGCACGCGTCCTGCACGCGCAGGACGATGTGATCGAGGCCGAGGACGTGGATCATGATAGGCATGAAGAGAGTAACTCGTGACGGACAATCTATTTCTGCAGCACAACCTCGATACTTTCCCATATTGCCGACCAGCCGATTCCCTTCAATTTTTCCTTTGAAGCCAAACCTGCAGTCTCCGCCCGCTCCGCCTTTGCATCGCGCTTCGCAACGCCGATCGCATTGTCCTTGAGACTGCCTACAAGTGGATAGTAACCACGGCAGGGACCTGCGTGATAAGTGCCGGTGCCTGTCAGTTTCCCATCTTCGATGCTGGCGATGACCAGCGTCACACCCATCGATGGTGTAGCGCATGGTCCCCTGCACCTCATAGCTGCCCTTGTATGTGCCAACGGCCGAATCCTGCGCGCAAACACACCGCCGCCCGCCGCCAGAGTGATGGCGAGCCCCAGACCGATTGCTGATCTTCATGAGATCCCCATTCGTGAGAAAGTGGCGCAACGTCGGGCTGGCTTACTTCGTGATGTCGCCGAGGCACAGATACTTCACCTCGAGAAACTCCTCCATGCCGTACTTCGAGCCTTCGCGGCCGATGCCGGATTCCTTGACGCCGCCGAACGGCGCGACCTCGGTCGAGATGATGCCGACGTTGATGCCGACGATGCCGGATTCGATGGCCTTCCGCGACGCGCCAGATGCGGCCGATGTCGCGGCTGTAGAAGTACGCGGCGAGGCCGTATTCGGTGTTGTTCGCGAGCGCGATCAGCTCCTGCTCGGTCTTGAAGCGATAGAGCGGCGCCACGGGACCGAAGGTTTCCTCGTGCGTGATTTTCATGTCGGTGCTTCACGTCCGCGAGCACCGTCGGCTGGAAGTACTGACCGCCTTTCTCGTGACGCTTGCCGCCGGTGAGCACGCGCGCGCCCTTGCCCAGCGCGTCGGCTGATGTGCTCCTCGACTTTCTCCACCGCTTTCATCTCGATGAGCGGGCCCTGCATGACGCCCTCCTCCAGCCCGTTGCCGACTTTCATCGTGCCGACCTTGTCGGCGAACTTCTTCGCGAACGCGTCGTACACCCCGTCCTGCACGAAGAGGCGGTTCGCGCACACGCAGGTCTGCCCGGTGTTGCGGAACTTCGAAGCCATCGCGCCTTCGACGGCCGAATCGAGGTCCGCGTCGTCGAACACGATGAACGGCGCGTTGCCGCCGAGCTCGAGCGAGACCTTCTTCACCGTGCTCGCGCATTGCGGCCATCAGCTGTTTGCCGACCTCGGTGGAGCCGGTGAACGTGAACTTGCGCACGAGCGGATTGGTCGTCAGCTCGTCGCCGATCGCGCCGGCGGAGCCCGTGACGCACGGAAATGCACGCCTTTGGGATCCCGGCGCGCTCGGCCAGCTCGCACAACGCGAGCGCGGAATACGGCGTCATGCGACGCGGGCTTGATCACCATGGTGCAGCCGGCGGCGAGCGCCGGGCCCGCCTTGCGCGTGATCATCGCGTTCGGGAAATTCCACGGCGTCACCGCGGCGCACACGCCGATCGGCTGCTTCATCACGACGATGCGCCGGTCGGGCGACTGCGCGGGAATCGTGTCGCCGTAGACGCGCTTCGCCTCTTCGGCGAACCACTCGATGAACGACGCGCCGTAGGCGATCTCGCCGCGCGATTCCGCAAGCGGCTTGCCCTGCTCGACCGTCATCAGCATCGCCAGGTCTTCCTGGTTCGCCATCATGAGGTCGAACCATTTGCGCAGAATGGCCGCGCGCTCCTTGGCCGTCTTCGCGCGCCACGCCGGCCACGCGGCATTGGCCGCCTCGATCGCGCGGCGCGTTTCGGCCGCGCCCATCGCGGGCACCGTGCCGAGCTGCTGGCCGTCGGCCGGATTGTAGACCGCCAGCGTCGCTTTGTCGTCGGCGTCGACCCACGCGCCGTCGATGTAGCACTGCTGGCGGAACAGGCTCATGTCCTTCAACTGCAACGCGGGCTTCACTTTCTGTTGCATGGCTGTCTTCCTGCTGGAGAAGGGGCGGCGAACGCCGCGGGAGTGGTCAGTATAGCAAAGCGCCATCGGTCCTTCGGCCGATGGGCCGGTCCCGCCCGCCGAGCAGAACACAGGCGCTGCGCTTCCAGCGGTGGCGAAGTCCCTGCCTTGCGCCTTTCGGGCGCCCGATGGCGAGAGACGGGTTGATATAATGGGAAAACTACTCGGCCGAGTGAGCTGAATAACAATTTCAACAGGAAATGAACATGTCCAACTGGTTCCCGCGATCGAGCTTCCGTTGCGCTGCGATCGTCCTGCTGCTCGCCTTCCTGGGCGGCTGCGCGACCGCAACCAATCCGCGTGACCCGCTCGAGCCGTTCAATCGCGGCGTCTATCAGTTCAATGAAACGCTCGACAAGTACGTAGTCAAACCCGTTGCCGAGGGCTATCGCTTCGTGCTTCCCCAGCCCGTGCGCACCACCGTGAGCAATTTCTTCTCCAATATCAATGATGTGACGGTGCTCGCGAACAACGTGATGCAGGGAAAATTCCTCGCTGCGCTCGACGATTTCTCGCGCATCGCCATCAATTCGACGATCGGTCTGCTCGGCCTACTCGATATCGCCTCCGAGGCAGGCATCCTGAAACACGAGGAAGACTTCGGGCAGACCCTCGGTGTGTGGGGCCTGCCCGATGGGCCGTACATCGTGCTGCCGTTCTTCGGGCCGAGCAGCGGGCGCGACGCGGTCGGACGCGTGGGCGACTTCTATATCGACGTGGCGACGTACGTCGATCCGACGAGCGCGCGAAACTGGATGTGGGGCACACGTATCGTGAGCCGCCGCGAGGAGCTGCTCGACGCGACCACGGTTCTCGACGCCGCGGCGCTCGACCGGTACGAATTCCTTCGCGACGCCTACCTCCAGCGGCGCCGCAACCTGATCTACGACGGCAAGCCTCCGCCCGACAAAGACCTGGACATCGTGCCGCCGAAGGGTGATGCCGACGTGCGCGACCGCCTCGCTTCCCGGCCTGGTTTCGAACGCTCGGTGGTTGCCGCGGAGGATCACGTGCCCCAAGGGCGAATGGGCCCGCAGGATTCAGCGCCCGTCGTGACAAGGAAGCAGCCCGCAAGCGTTCCCGAGACGCAGCCGAGCGACACTGAGAGACTGGCCATCGGGAGCTCCGGTCCGCTTTTCGATGACGAGCGCCGGGAGGTGCAGGCGAAAGCGCCGGCAGTCTCGCCGGAGGGCGGTGCGTCAGGATCGTCGACGCTCATGCGCTTGTGGCGTTACATCAAAGCGAGCGAGGCTCCGGACCGCACGCTCGAAGGTTCCTGAAACGCGTCGTCAGCTCAGGCCGCGCGAACGCCGGGCGGCTGGCGCTCACGCCTTGCCCTCACCGGCTCCTCGCGTCTGTCGCTTGCGTACGCGCGTCGAGCCATCCGCAGACATGCTCGGCGACGTGCCGCCAGCCCGGCTCGAGCATCATCACGTGCGCCATCTCGGGGAAGAACGTCGGTGACACGCCGTGGAGATGCGCGGCCTGCTCGATCATCGCTCGCGTGAAGAACGCGTCGCGATCGGCCCCCGCAACGAGCGTCGGCACGCCGACCGAATCTGCGATCCATCCATTCTGCGGCCACGTGAGGTCCATCAGCGCCCGCTGCGATTCGCGTCGCATGCGCATGAGATAGCGCATCGCGTCGGCTTCGCTCAGGCTCTTCGAAAACAGGTAGTCGCGCACCGTTTTCAATCTGTTCGCATTCGCGCCGAGCTGCATCATGCCGATCGCGAGAAAAAGCGGCGGGTCGCGCGTCGCGAGCGACCAGGCGCTGAGACCGAGGCCCTGCGGAGGGACAGGGGCGAGCAGCACCATGCCCACCGCTCCACACGCCCGCGCGGCCCGCTGCACGACGACACCGCCCATCGAATGACCGATCAGAATCGGCGGCGCATCGAGTTGCGCGGCCGCCTGCACGGTATCGTCGACATAGTCGTCGAGACTCACGAAGTCGAACGGACCCGCGAGCGTGCTCGCGCCGTGCCCCCGCAGGCTGACGGCGTAAGCACGGTAACCGCGGGCGCTGAACCATGGCAGGAAGTACTCGTCCCAGCACCATGCTCCCGCAAACGCCCCGTGCACGAACAGGAGCGGTACGCGCCTTGAAGCTCCCGAGGGTGTGCGACTGAGAATCTCGAGCGCCATTCCGGGTCTTCAGCTCCGTCCGGGAGAATGCGAAGCAGCGAAGATACCGGAGAAGATGAGCGCCGCGCCGCCGAAGTGATACCACAGGAACGCCTCTCCCAGGAAAACCGAAGCGAGCAGCGCGCCGAAGATGGGCATCAGGTGAATGAAGGTGCCGGCGCGCTCTCCGCCCACACGCGCGACGGCCGCATTCCAGAAGAAGTAGGCGAGAACGGACGGGAAGATCGCGAAATAGGCGACTGCCGACACGGTTGCGGCATTCCACTGCGTGCGGCTGCCGCCGCTGTAATCCCACAGGAAAACGGGCGTGAGAAGCAGGACGCCGGTCCCGATCACCGCGCCGGTGAACGCACGCGAAGAAAGTTCCACCGGGCGCCAGCGCAGGCAGATCGTGTAGACCGCCCAGCACAGCATCGCGCCGAGCACCCAGATGTCGCCGGCGTTGAGCCGCAAGTGGAGAAGTGTGTCGACATCACCCTGCCCGATGATCATGAGCACGCCGGCGAGCGACACGAATACCCCGAGCGTCTGGAGGACGGTGACGCGCGCGCGAAGGAACACCACGGCGATCGCGATGATCAGGATCGGGACGACCGAATTCAGCAGTACGCCATTCGTCGCGGTGGTGTACTTGAGGCCCGTATAGCTCAGCGTGTTGAACGCGCTCACGCCGGTCACTGCGAAGAAGACGAGCAGCAGCCACGACCGGCGCAGGCGCGGCCACTCCGCGACGATCGGCCTCACGACGAACGGAAGCAATATTACGAACGCGCCGAACCAGCGCCAGAACGCCATCGCGACGGGCGACATCTGGCCTTGCAGACCGCGTCCGATGACCCAATTTCCGGCCCAGAAGAGCGAGGTGCAGACGAGAAAAACGTAGGCCGTCGAGGTCTTGATGGGGGCGTCGCCCATCATGGACCCGTCACAGGATGCGCGGACCGCTTCAGTTCAACCGGGCGACGAGCGGCTCGAGCTCGGCGATGCGCGCTCTCGCGTGCTGCGCATCGGCTGCCTGCGGCCCGAGGCGCAGATAGGTCCTCCAGTCCGACAGCGCCGCCCTGAAGCATTCGAGCTTCGTATAGAGCTCGGCGCGGTGCCTGTATTCGTCCGCGGCGTCCGGAAGGAGCGTGAGGACGCGGCTCGACGATGCCAGCGCTTTCAGGTCGTCTCCCCTGCTCTCGTGAATGCCGCGCAGGTTGCGCAGCATTCTTGCGAACACGTCGCGCGGCGCGGCCGGAGCGAGAAGCGTCTTGAGCATGCGCTCGTCCAGATCGATGTCTTTCGCAATCGGCCGCAGGCGCGCCTCCAGGTCTTCCAGACCGAGCGACGCGCCGCGGGCGAACGGGTCCAGCACGACGGTGCCGTCGCGCAGCGCGCATGTCACGAGGAAATGCGATGGAAAGGACACGCCCTGCAGCGGCAGACCGATGCGGCGTCCGATCTCGATATACACCACCGAGAGCGTAATCGGAATGCCGAGTTTGCGTTCGATCACGTCGTTGAGATAGCTGTTGCGCGGATCGTAGTAGTCGTCGGCATTGCCGCTGAATCCGAGTTCCTCGAAGACGTAGCGATTGAGCGCGACGAGCGCATCGGAGGTGCTGATGTCCCCGCGCAGACGTTGGCGGAGCGCCGCGCCCATCGCGTCGATGCGTTGCAGATAGCCGTCGACGTCGAGATCCTCGTACTCTTCCGCCGCGATGAGCAAGGCGCCTTCGGCGAGGCTCACCTCGTCCGCGCTTGCGCTGGCGAGACGTTCCCAGCGATCCAATGTCGACTCGAGGGGCCCTGCACTCGCTCCGCTCGGAACAGTCTCGATTTTTTTCGTCACCATGCCGCCATTATAGAGGGCGCCCGGGCACGCTACGCCGCGTCCGCCGGTTCCGAAATCTCGATCAGATTGCCGTCAGGGTCGCGCACATAAACGGAACGAATCAGGAAGCGGGCCCCGGTGCGCACCGCTGGTCCTTCTTCGATCGGCACGGCGCACGCCCGGAGATGGGCGATCACATCGTCGATCGGGCGGTCCGCGAGAAAACACAGATCCAACGAACCGGGCGTCGGCACGCGCGCCTTGATCGAAGCATCGAACCCCGGCGGGTGCACGTTGAACTTGTGGGGGCCGAACCTGAGTGCGATGCGGCCCTGGCCGTACCGTTCGACCTTCATGCCGAGCACGCGTGTGTAAAAGTCGAGGCAGCGGTCGAGGTCCGCTGTCGTGATCACGATGTGATCGATTGTGGCAAGCATGGGGCGGTGGGATGCGAAAGCGGCTCGAACGTGTGAATCGCCGGCATCATCTCGCACCCGCCGGGTCAAGTAAAATCGCGCGGCGCGCCCCGGTAGCTCAGTGGATAGAGCAACCCCCTCCTAAGGGGGACGGAACACCGGGATGCGGGACGAAGGGTCATTCGGCTCAAGGAGTTAGCCGAACGGCCCGGCGCCAGCGACCGATCCGCCACAGTTTTGCCACACATGGAGGCAAGACACGTGGCAACCATTCGCAATCGCAACGGCCGCTGGCGCGTGCAGATCCGCCGCAGTGGTCAACCCCATCAGTTCAGGTCATTTACCCGCAAGGCAGACGCCCGCGCCTGGGCACACGAGATTGAGGCGCAGATCGAGCGCGGCACGTTCGTCTCGCGCGCTGCTGCCGAACGAACCAGCGTAGCCGAGCTCCTCGATCGCTATGCAGAGGAAGTGACGCCTCAGAAGGCAACAGCCGCCCGCGAGGTGCTCCGTATAAGGCTGCTCAAGCAGCACCTGGGGGTCTGGTCCCTGTCACGGCTGCGGCCGCAGGAGATCGCCGCCTTCCGCGACCGCCGTCTCGCGGCGGGCCTCGCCGGGGCGACGGTCATCAAGGAGCTCAATACCCTTTCGCACGCGATCGACCGCGGCCGCAAGGAATGGGGCATCTACCTGCCCGAGAACCCGGTCAAGCTCGTCTCGCGGCCCAAGGCTGCCCGCGGACGCGACCGGCGGCTTGCGAGTGAGGAACTTGATGCGCTCATGCAGGTGTGCCGCGAGAGCCGTGCTCCGGGTCTCCCCGTCATCGTCGAGCTCGCGATCGAGACCGCCATGCGGCTGGGCGAACTGGTGGGGCTTGAGTGGAAGCACATCTCGCTCGATCGACGCACGGCTTATCTGCCTGACACCAAGAACGGCGAAGCGCGCACGGTGCCCCTGTCCTCGCTTGCCGTGCGCATTCTCGAGCGCTGGCCCCGGTCGGGCGAGCGCGTGTTCCCGCAGTGGAGCTCGATCTACGGGGTGGAAAACGTGTGGCGACGGGCGGTGTCGAAGGCCGGCATCGCAGATTTCCGTTTCCACGACTTGCGCCATGAAGCGACGAGCCGCCTCTTCGAACGCGGCTTGAATCCGCTTCAGGTCTCCGCGATCACCGGTCACAAGAGCCTGCAGATGCTCAAGCGCTACACGCATCTGCAGGCGCACGAACTCGCGAAACTGCTCGACTGACGGGGCGCCGCGTGCCTCGTCGTGTTTCGTCCTGCGCGCGTGCGCGGAAACTCGACGCTTGCGCCGTGTCCTTCAGCGCCGCATTCGTTGAGGTCGAATGCGCCTTCCGAACATGCTGCCGCCGCTGCATCCGGAGCGCTGTCGGCCAGTTCTGTGGTCAAGACGCATATGGGCTTCGAGCTGACGCCTGAGTGGCCGGGCAGCGTGCCGGTGATGCACGGCGACGGGACGATTTCCACGAAGCATGTCTCGCAACTGCAGCCTGGCGATCGGGTCGGCATCAGTCGAGGCAATGGGCGCTGGGGCAAGCGCGATCCCCTCTCGAGGTGGGATCGACGCGTGCTCCCATGGCGCGGTCGGTTCATTGGTAACCGGGGCCGCCAACCGCGGCGTGTCTCGGTCACAGGCATGACAGAGGACCTCGCCTATTTCCTAGGGCTGTGGACGGCCGAAGGCAGCATCGAAGAAAGGATCGGCCGCGTCACCATTACGTGCGGCGACCCGGAGATCGGCGAGTTCCTCATGTCCGGTCAGGTGCTCGGGTTGAGGTTCACTGCCAGGAGCGGACGAACCGATCAGTGGTGCCTCAATTCCTATGAGTTTATGGAACTCCTGCGACACCTCGACATGCCGCTGACGAAAGCCCCTCTGAAGCGATTACCGTCATGGCTCCCTCATACGCGCAAGGCGTGGGTCTGTGCATTCGTCTCCGGACTGATCGACGGCGACGGCTATGTGAGCGAGGGAAGGAACAAGGTCGGCTTCACGACCGCATCAAGGCGGCTCGCGTCCGAGGTTCAGCAGCTCTTGTTGGCCTTGGGCGTGGTTGGCCGACGGACCGCGATCGAGAGTCAGCCCACCGCTCGCGTTCGCGTCCCGAGCCTGCAGCATCGCGTCGAGATGCATGGCTCTAACGTGAGCCGATTACGTGACCTTTTGCATCTAAGGGTGCAGCGGAAGGCGAAGCTGCTGTCAGGGGTCGGAGACGTGCTCTCACGCCGCGATGGCGTGCCCTTCCTGTTGCCGACGCTGTTGTGCATAAAGCAACATTTCCTGGGAACGAAGCTCAAGCATCTCGATCTTGTCATCGGCACAGTCAAGACCGGGTCGGACGTAACGTATCCAAAGCTGCGCGCCATTCTCCGTGAGTGCAGCGCTGCGTCCGGTCGGCCCGGTTATCAAGCCATCAAGCAGATCGTCGAGGACTGGTATCTTTGGGACATGATAGTTTAGGTGAACGGCTGTTGCCGATTAACGCGATGGCTCTGTTCTGACATGCTGTGGCCATTGGTAAGCCGTAGGCGCGCTTCCCGGCTGTGGTTCGGCAGCTCTCGTCCTGCAGCCGACCGATCGTTTCAGTCTATTTCACTAGGCCGCCAAGCTCGGCTTCGGCAAGACGGCGGTTGCACTTCATGCGTGTTGCGATAGGAGGAGTGAATGAGTAACGGGCGGTATTGGGATGACGAGCGTCAACGCTGGAACCGCAGCGCGTTGATTCGCGATGTGGCGTTGCTCGCGGTTGCACTGATCGTGGCGGGCATGTGGGGCTGTCCGCAATACCGGGTGTGGGAACAGGGTCTGGTGGGAGAGGCGGAACTGAGACGCGCCGAGCAGAACCGGCGCGTGCGCGTGCTCGAAGCGCAGGCAAACCTTGACTCGGCGAAGCTCTTGAATCAAGCGGAAGTCGAACGCGCGAAGGGCGTCGCCGAGGCGAACAAGATCATCTCCGATGGCCTCGGCGGGCCGGAAGGCTATCTGCGCTATCTGTGGATCCAGGGCCTCAATGACGGCAAGGGGTCGCCGCCGCAGATCATCTACGTGCCGACCGAAGCTGGGATACCCATTCTGGAGGCAGGCCGTCGGGTGAGCAAATGACCTGCACGACCGCACGTCGCGCGTGCCGACGCGGTCAAAATCGGCACGGGCTCGTAGTATTCTCGGTCCTACCTTCGGCGCCACATATAATCCGCTCCCAACCGAGCGGCGTTTCACGGTTCATGACATACCTGCGCGACCTTCCGCACTCCATCTGCCATCGCGACCTGATGCTTGCGAGCCGGGGCAAGCTGTTCTCGGCGGCCGGCTGGATCTACGAGCTGAAATACGACGGCTTCCGGTGCCTGGTTTGCAAGCACGGGGACGTCGTGCGGCTGGAATCGCGACGCGGCCGCGACATGAGCGAGCTGTTTCCGGAACTCGTCGCCGAGATTCGCCCGATTCCGCACGACTTCGTCGCGGACGGCGAGCTCGTCGTGCTCGACGCCCAAGGGCGGCCGCAATGGGACCGCCTGCACAGCGGCACGCCATACGCGACGCTGTGCGCGTCCAGCGCGCGGCGGTTTCTGACCGGGCCGCGATCTTCGGGTTCGACCTGCTCTGGCTAAACGGCGCCGACTTCCGGCCGCGTCCGCTGCTCGAGCGGAAGGACGCGCTACATCGCACGCTGCCGGCGAACCGCCGCGTGCGCTACGCGCGGCACATAAACGACGATTGCACGCCGCTGTGGGAAATGGCGCTCGACTTGAGCTCGAGGGGATCGTCGCGAAGGATGCAGGTTCTATCTACCGCGCCGGCCGCACGACGCGCTGGCAGAAGATCAAGACGCCGGTCGGGGTTGAGCGCGAACGCCTGCGGCGCGGCTAATGAAGGCACTGCTTCGTCCACGTGGCCGAGCTCGGCCGCCTGCGCATCACGGCGCGACGCATGAAGCACAAGCGCGGCCGGTCAGTGCATGACTTCTGGACGGCGGAAAGTGCGGTCGTGGCGCATGAATCGCGATAACAGGCGTCGAGATCATCACGGTTAAGTGAACTTAGCTCCCCGTCAAGGTCTGCTATCGGAGAGCTAACCTAAAACACGGGCTTTCACATGATCGACTACAAAGAGCTACTGCTACAACGTCATAAGCATGAAGGTCACTGAGGGGCCGCGGGGGCGATCTCAGCATGTGGAAAAAAGTTGGCGACGCTTTGGAGGAGGTGCACCTGGAGTCCCGGCACTTTACGTCCGAGAGCGAGGGCCGAAGCCGCTGCTCGCAAGTGGATAGACGAGCGCGCAGCGAGTGCCTGACGAGCGCCTCACGCCTGGACCACGCAGTTCCCCTTCCGTTTCTGCTATAGATCAGCCTCAAACTCCCGATTGGAGGTGTTCGGAAGGAACGAGACCGGAAGGAAAAGGCACTATCGGGCCACCGCGAATCTGGAAAATTGGTGCTTCGAACGCACGAATAAACGGTTTGCGGCCGGTTCCGTTAAGTCACGGTTTGGAATCGGCGCGGCGCGTGGGGGCCACATGGAGAAATGGTATTTCTATCAAAACGATGCCGGACTGTGGTGCTGGAGGCGCACAGGTCCGAACGGTGTCGTCACTGAAGGCGCTAAATGCTTTGAGAGCCGGACTGACTGTATTGCGGATGCAATGGGGCACGGGTATCTGGCGTGAGACAGCGCTCGAGCCGCATCGGACAATGCGGGTTAGGAGGGGTCGGAGGGCGGTTTAGTTGCGGTTCGTGTGGTGAGGCCGGCGGTGCTTAGATAGCCGTGGCTCATCGCCTGTGCAATGCAATCGACGCGGCTTTGAAACGAGTGCTGAGATTCGGTAAAGCTGCCATCCTCCTTATAGCAGCGCCAGCGCCAGCGACCATCCTGGCCTTGAAAGAATTCCCACTGCTCGCATTCCATCCCCGTTTCAAAGCAAGCTGAATGCCGTCTTGACTTGCATCAAAGAACTACGGTGGCGCAGCTGACCGTTCACTCGCGGCCTCGTTCCAATTCCTGAAGCCTTCCTGCTCCTGAGAGGATGGCAGGATGGCAGAGCCCGGCTGCGATCTCTTTCGCCGCCGGAATTTTCTGAGTAATGCTTGTGTCGCTTCCCTTAACCGGGCCAACGAAATCCCTGGGGAAGCTGCGTCTGTCGGACCGTCGTTCGCGAGGAACTGGAACTTCAGAGCCGCGGCATGCGTCTCCAATTGCGATGGGGAAAGATCGGCGACGACGAGAGACTATCCTGGCCCCCTCAGTCATTGACCAGATCGCGCTGGCGCCCGCCGACCCGAGCGGCATACGTCGAGCAGAAGGCGCCGATCAGCATTGCCAGAAAACTCGCGAACGCAAACGTCGCAGCTGCCTTCCGTCCGGCATCTGCAGCCTCTCGCGCAGCCTGTTCGGTTTTCGCCTTGGCCTGCTTCGCTTGGTTGATCACTTCGTCCACACGTTTTTCTGCTTCCGCTTGACTCGCGCCGGTTCGGGCGGAGATCACCTGTGCGACGTAAGTCCGATCTGCAGGAGGCACGTCACCCGTGCGAACGGCATTCGCTACGATGCGCTGTAAAGCGGCTCGACTCGAAGCATCGTCGGCCTGCTTCTCGGAGCGAAACAGCATGTCCGTAAAGTAAGCATCGGGCTCGGCCTGTGTTGACCGCACAGCCTCTCCCGCCGCACTCGCAGCACCGCTGGCGACGCCCGACACGGCGGTGCCCGCCACTTCAGCCGTCTTGCCGATGACCGAGGTCGCCGCTGAAGTCAGCATAAAGGCTGTGATCACCGCTCCAACCGCCCAGACGATCAAGCCGTGGGCTGTATCCCTGAAGGTCACTTCGTCGGTGTGAACGGTTGCCCACTTCGTCCGCAGCCTGCCCGCCACATACCCGCCGAGACTAGCCGATACGACCTGCACAACAATGAGCCACACGATAGCTCCTATGCCGATCGTCTTTGCAGAGGCGCCCTCACCCTGCCAAGGTGACGCGGAAGCGAAGCCCAGCCCCGTGCCAAGCGATACGAGTATGAGGCCCATGGCAGCGGCAACGAAAGCGCCACCCACGATAGCGCCCCACGAGACACCGGAGCTAAAGGACTCATTACGGCCAAGAGCAAACGGCCGTTGAGCGTCTGTGACGAGAGTAGTGGTATCGCGGTTCTGCATTTTCTGAAACTCCCTTGAAGGCGCCCGATGTGACGTGTGTTCCGCAGTGCAACCTCCATTCCCGCGCACTCCGCTCATTTCAGCTCTAGCGCTCCTGGCGATAGCCTGTATAAAACAACATATACAATGAGGGGGATGATGCGACCCGCATCGAATACCTGCTGAATGGGCAGCCCTGCCGCGTATTACGCCTCAGCCAAACCGGATCTAGCAGTCCGCCAGCGCGACGGCGGAATTCGGTTCTATCGCTGCGGCGCGCTCCGCGCCTGCTACTACGCCGACGACAATCTGAGCGGACACGCGAAACGA
Organism: uncultured beta proteobacterium; assembly: GCA_963808765.1. GTDB lineage: Bacteria > Pseudomonadota > Gammaproteobacteria > Burkholderiales > SG8-41 > JAQGMV01. The sequence continues at coordinate 3,015 of CAWEHH010000027.1, read as the reverse complement.
TTTCCGGAGAGAATTGCGCTCGCCTAGAGGACATCCGAGCGAATAAATGCGCGAGCTACGAGCCGGGGCCGGTGCGCATCCTCACGTCTCCCCTCATTCAGCTCGATCCAATGATCGGGCCGGTTTACTTGCCGCTGAAGCGCGGCGAGTCATTCAGGGGCTCCTCGCGTCGATCGGCGACCATCAGCGTGTGTATGTCGTGACGGTGCTAGCGGCGCCGGCATACGCGGATCGATGGCCGGATTGGCCTCGCTCATGCGCCATGTGCGCTCGCTGAGTGGCCCGAAAAAGCGGACGCGCCGAACCCGTAGTGGTTGGGCCGAACCCCGTAGTGGTTGGTTCGAAGTAGGGTCAGTCGTTCCGAAGGCGTTGTGATGAGCGGACAAAGCCTTTCTCTGCGCCTCGCGCGGCAACTCGCGCGTTCGCTTCCACACACTCCGCGGAAGGTGATTGCATTCCGCAAAGAATAGGCTTGGTGAGCCCCTCGCTCCCGCCTGACGGCTCGGCTTTTTCTTTCCCGTGGAGTATCCAGGAACTTCGGGAGGCCCTCCCTACTGAGCCGTTTCACGGCTGCTCCTGATCCCGGAAATGGACCCGGTTCCCATTGGTATTCGGCGTTTATCGTAGTCCCGGCGGCAACCATAATTTCACCCGCGGAGAATCGTTCCGACGACAGAAGAAGTCGAGCATAGCGCCCAGCACGGCCGGCCTGATCATGTCTAGCACATTGGATGAGCGCGAAGTCCGAGCCCTATGCGTGAAGTTCGGACCGCTCGTGCATCGCATCGCTCGTCACATGCTGGCGGGTCTGCCGGCGTCGGTCGAGCTCGACGATCTCATACAGTCGGGCATGATGGGGCTGCTCCACGCCGCCCGACGATACGAGAGCACGCCGGGCGCGAAGTTCGAGACGTATGCGACACAGCGCATCCGGGGTGCGATGCTGGATGGTCTGCGTCAATGCGACTGGGCACCGCGATCGATACGCACCGCCCAGCGGCGCCTGGACAGCATGATTTCGCGTTTAGAGCAGAAGCACGGCCGCTCACCGACGAACACCGAACGCGCGGAAGCACTCGGGATGGGGGTCACCCGAGTATCAGCAGCTTCTGCACGAAGTGGGTAGTAATCAGATCGTCTCTTATGAGGATTTCGGCAGCGACGAGGAGGACCCGTTCGTGGAGCGTTATTCGGCGGCTCAAGACGGGGATCCGCCGACACACTCGAGGATCGCAAGCTGCGCGAAGCGCTGGTCGAGAGTATCGAGGAACTGCCGGAGCGCGAGAAGCTCGGTGATGTCGCTCCACTATGAGCAAGATCTCAATCTGAGCGAGATCGGTGTAGCGCTTGGCGTGAGCCAATCGCGTGTGTGTCAGATTCTCAGGCAGAGTATTGCGAGTTGCGCGCGCGCATCGCGCATGGCGATTCCCTTGTTTTGATGTAGCTCACACGGTCGCTGCGTTGTCGTCCCGAACGCGGCCAAACGCCCGTTCGCCTGCGCGTGAGTATCGGCATACTCGCCGCGGCTCACTTCAGACACGTCCTCTCCAAGGTATGCGTGTCGGCTGACGTGACAGGTTCCCGCCCAGCCCTCGTCACTCCTTCGACGGCTCCGCTTTTTCCCTGCTTCCGCAGCCTGTGTTGACCGACAGATTCGGGCAGCGAGCGTGAAGCTGCGTTCCGGCGAGCCTTGTCCGCGCTCTAGGTTGCCGTCGCGCCCACTGCCTGGCACTAGTGCCGCGAATAAATAAGGTTGGCCCTTGAGCCGGCGTGGACCGTGATCCAGCGTGTAGGGGTGCAAGAGCATTGCGATGCAAGTTCAGGAACGCCGCGCGGTCCCCATGCGCGGCCCCGGTGCATAGGGCTGTGACGAAGAGCTTTCTGTAGCCACGAGGTCGATGAACGCATCTGCGCAAAAGACGCCCATCCGTATGCGTAGGAGTGAGTTCGGCCGTCCGCGTCCGTAGCCTTACGATTCGGTAGCCCGATGGTGTCGATCGCCGCTCGCACGCGAACCACGAGGGGATTAAGCTTTGGAGCAACATTCTGCCATTCGCTCAATATTGGCTGCCTTTCAGAACGCGCCAGACCGATATGAAGCACATCGCAAGCTCCAGCCTCTGATTCAAGAGTTATGTGACGATCGCGGCTTCTTGTTCGATGGTTTGCGACATTATCTTTCGCGTCCTGGCGCGATATTCGGGCCAGACGATTGAGCTTGCCGCTATTCGAGAGCGGTGACATTTCCGTTGCTCTTAACTTTTTGCACCATTTCGCGACGGCGCTACGGATATAGCGCGGACGACATTCACCACCACGGGTGGCGCATGCTGACGACGGGCGTGATCTGCGGGCAATATCACTTCATCGAGTTTTGCCGACGCAGCCACGAAAATCGGACCGAAGATACCATCAATCTTCAGATCGATAAAGTTTCCAATCACGTAAGGGCCCGCCGCGAACGATTACACATATACTCCGCATGTGGTTTTTCGCCCCGCGAGACTTTGCTGCACATTGGCGGTATGGAGTGCAGATCGCCCGCTACTTAACCAAGCGATAAAGAGACACACGGCGGGTTTCCCGCTTCTCAGGCGCGTCGCTGTGCGCACGGCCCACTTCGCGCGTTTAGGCGCATACTCGGATTGAATCCGATACGGAGTGTCTACTTCCGCCCCGAAGGAGGACGCATCGTAGAAGCTAGGAACTACAGAACGCCCGAGGACGGCGAGCCCACGGACGTTCTGGCGTGCATCTTCCATTTGATGCAGCTACTTGAGTTCAACGACTGGCTTTCCTGAAGCAACTTGCAAGTGACAGCCCACCGGCGGCGGCGCCGTTGATCAAGAAAATATTAGCTGGCGAGCAGATCTCGGACATCGGTGTATGGGGCGACCCGCGGCAACGCTTCTCAAAAACGCAGATCCTGCAGGCGTTGAACAAAAGCCGGACGTGAGCGAGCAACGCTCCGGAGCTGAGTGCTCCCCTAGCGGACGCCTGGAAGTAGGAGGGCGG
>CAWEHH010000026.1:0-103091 GCA_963808765.1 uncultured beta proteobacterium | reverse complement strand
CTGCTGGCGGGGAAGCGCGCTCGTGAAGGCACCGCTCACGCCGCAAGTTCGCCACGCGTGCATGCCGTGTATTATGACCGCGGCGATGGCAGCGTCGCTCAGAATGCCGGTTACTATTGTTCGCCAGAGGCGGCGGCGCAGGTCAGCCGCGCCGCCATGAGCACCCGAGATCGCTCGCCGGTATCCTTCTCCTCGTGCATGACTCGCCCGGAACCACGATCGCGCTGAGCGATGGGCGCACACTCGGCATCGCCGAGTACCGGCGATCCATGTGGCGCTCCGATCGTGTACTGCCATGGCTTTCCGGCATCGCGTCTGGAAGCCGCTTTCGCGCACGATGCCGCGCGCGACCTAGGCGCACGTCTCATCTCGCTCGACCGGCCGGGATACGGTCTCTCCGATTTTCAGTCTGGTCGTCGCATCGCCGACTGGCCGCACGATGTGTGCGAGGCGACGGACGCGCTGGGCATCGCACGTTTTGCCGTGCTCGGCATCTCGGGCGGCGCACCCTATGCGCTCGCGTGCGGCGCGCAACTCGCCGATCGTGTAAGCGCCGTGGGCATCGTGAGCGGGCTGGGACCGACGTGCGCCGAGGACTTGGCGTTCTTCGGTCCGTTCGCCCGGGTCATGTTCGGCCTCGCGCGTCGTGTGCCGCCGCTTTCGCGGGCAGTCGTTGGCGCGATTGGCAGCGCGCTCGCGCGCCGTCCGCAGTGGGTCTTTTCGTTGCTGTCCGCGGAGCTGCCGGAGTGCGATCGGAAGGTCCTCAACGAGGAAAGGGTGCGCGCGGACTTGCTCGCGTCGGTCCGGGAAGCGTTCCGGCAGGGTACCCGCGGCGTGACATGCGATTTCGCGCTCTATGCGGCACAGCGGGAGCCGACCTTCGCGCCCATCGCGGCGCCTACGTACGTCTGGCACGGCGAGCGCGATACGACCGTCCCGATCGCGATGGGCCGTCGGCTCGCAGCAGCGCTCGACTCGGCCGCAGTATTCAGCCCGCAGCACGGACACTACTCGCTGTCGATACGCGATATTGACGCAATACTCCGCCCGCTCGTGGCCGCGCGGTGAACGCCTTCGGCGCCAAAGATCGTTTGATAAGGCTTCGCGCGATGCCGATCATCTTCCTGCGCTCCAGACGTGGTGGTGATTTCCCGCCGTGGCTTGGAAGCTTTGCGCGTCAGGCCTTCGTCAACGTGAGTCCGATCAGGCTCGCCGCTCGCGGGAGACGATCGAGTTCACGGCACGCACCGATGATCTCCTCGAAGCGTTCGACCGAAACGGGCAGTCCCGGCGCCACCGCCCGAATCCGCCGCGCCTGCTCTTCGAAGTCCCAGATGAACTCGCGCCCGGTGCCCTGCTTCGTGTAGCGCTTGCCTTCTTTCGTGAAGATCGTGATGCGCGGCCCGAAGAGGGGCATCGTGTGGGACGGGATGATCGTCACGCGCTTCATGAGGTCGAGCACTGCCGGCGGATCATCCGCGGCGGTCGATTGGGGCGCCCAGTCGCGCAGCATCGGAAAGCCGCGCTGCACGACCCCGAACGCGGTGTGATACGCCGTGCTTCCGGCCTGCGCCAGAAGGTCTTCGCGCCGGCTCGGGAACGCGGGACTCGGATACTGTGTTTCGAGCCAGTTGACGACGGCTTCCACGCGATCGACGTCTTCGTAGCGAATGTCGTGCTCTTCGCAGAGCTTCGCCGTCACGTCGACGTGCGCGAGGTTGTAACCGGAGATGGAGTAGATCCGATACAGCGTTTCCAGAAAGATCCACGCCTTGCCGAGATCGCGCGTCATGTCCGATAGCGCCGCGCGCGTCTTCCCCTCGAAGCTGTAGGTGAGCCTTCCCTCGTTGTTGCCGGCGTAGGCGTGATAGAAGCCGGCGTCCCCCTCGAGCACCGTCTCTCCGCCGATATGGCCGGCTTTCGCAAGCGCGACGGCGAGCATGGCATTGCGCACCGCGGCGCCCTCCCGCAACGCGCGTCCGCCGCTGCGCGCGCCTTCGAGGTTGCCGCCCGCGAGGCTTGCGCAGAGCGCGATCGCACTGTTCGTCCGGTCTTCGTCGAAGCGGTGGATTTTCGCCGCAGCGATGGCGGCCGCGAAGATACCGAAGACCGGTCCCGCATGGAAGCCGCGCGACATGACCGTCGGAATGAAGTCCGCCGCCATGCGCTCCATGACTTCGTACGCCGCGACGACGCCCACGATGAAATCCCGGCCTGACGCGCCAGCATCTTCCGCCGCGACAGAGCGCGGTGGGGATGATGCTCGTTCCCGGATGCGTGAGCATGCGGAAGGTGTCCCAGCGTCCGCCGGCAAACGCCATCTCCGAATTGGCGAACGCGGCGCCGCCTTTCGTGACTTTCGAGCCGTCGACGAGGATCGTCGCTCCACCGCGCGCCCCGAGCTCTTCGTCGACGATCATCTTCACGGCCTGCCGTCCCGCCTGGGTCTTCGCACCAAGCAGCACCGACGCGATGCACTGAAGCGTCACGCCTTTCGCGCGATCGACCACCTCGGCCGGAAGATCGTCGTACGAGAGCTTCGCGATCCAGCGCGCGAATTCCCGGCTCAGGGATGGCATGCTTTGGGGCTCCTGCTCACGGTTGCTTGTCGCAGTCGCGAGTGTTCGGATTGACAGGCGGGATCGTTCCCCGCAAATTCTACTGAGTATCGCGTAAGCTGCGTCTCGCTCACGCCGGATCGAAGTCACGCCTTGCCGGAGCCGGTGATTATGACGATGTCGATCGAAATGCCACGCGACCGCGAAGCGATGCACCGCCTCGCCGCCGCGATAGTGCTCGCACTCTCCACGCTCGCCGTCACGACGCAGGCAGCCGCACAGGCCAACTACCCGGTGCGGCCGATCCGCGCATGACCCAGCCGGCAGACGTTCAGACGACCTACGAGGCCGCCATCGAACGCGACGTGATGGTCGCGATGCGCGACGGCGTGCGGCTGGCGACCGACGTATACCGGCCGATGCGGGACGGCAAGGTTGCTTCCGGTCAGTTTCCCGTCTCCTCGAACGCACGCCCTACGGCAAAACGACGCCGATCCGTGAACGCACGGCGGAGCAGCAGCGCCCCGCCGTCGCGCGGAACTCGCCGCCTATTTCGTCGCGCACGGCTACGCCGTCGCATTCAGGATCTGCCGCGGCCGCTATCGCTCGGAGGGCCGCTTCACGAAATACCTCAGCGAAGCCGAGGACGGCTACGACACGCTCGCCTGGCTCGTGCGACAGCCCTGGTGCAACGGCCGCATCGGCACGTTCGGCCTGTCGTATCGGCGCACACCGCAGACGGCGCTCGGACTGCCTCGACCCCCCGGGGCTGGCGGCGCATGTTCCTCGATTGCGGCGGCTTCTCGAACGCCTATCGCAGCGGCATCCGGCACGGCGGCGCGTTCGACCTGAAGCAGGCGACCTGGGCCTACCGCAACGCGCTCTGGCCCGCGTGCGCGGCCGACCCGGACGTTCGGGCCGGCGCTGGAAGCCGAGGACATCGCCGCCTGGATCGCGGGCGATGCCGTGGAAGCGCGGCAACTCGCCACTGCGCTGGGCGCCGGAATACGAGGACTATCTGTTCGAGCAGTGGTCGCACGGCACCTTCGACGATTACTGGAAGCAGCCGGGCATCTACGCGGCGGGTCTTCTACGACGCCTACGCCGGCGTCCCGTGGTGCACCTCATGCGGGCTGGTACGACCCGTACGCGCGGACCGCGACCGACAACTACTCGGGCATCTCGCGCGCCGCGAGCGCGGCCGCGCAGCTGATCCTGGGGCCGTGGACGCATGGCGACCGCTCGCTGAGCTTTTGCGGGCGACGTCGATTTCGGTGCGGACGGCGCCGGTCGACGGCAACCTCGCCGAGGATTTTTTCGAGTTCCGCCGCGCTGGTTCGACCGTTGGATCCGCTTCGACAACGGCGTCGAGCGCCCGCGGTGCGCTTTCCGTGATGGGCGGCGGCTCGGGGCGGCGCAACCCGACGGACGGCTCGATCATGGCGGCCGCTGGCGCAGCGCCGCGACTGGCCGCTGCCCGAGACGCGCTGGACGCGCCTCTATCTGCACGCCGACGGGTCGCTCGCGCGCGCGAGCGCCCGATCCGGCGAGGGCGTCCATCGTGTTCGACTTCGACCCGCCGATCCGGTGCCGACGATCGGCGGCGCGATCACCTCGGGCGAGCCGGTGATGCTGCGCCGGCGCTACGACCAGCGCACGCAGCGCGGATGTTGTTCGGCGCGCCGCCGCCTTATCTGCCGCTCGCCGCGCGACCGCGACGTGCTCGTCTTCGCCACGCCGCCGCTCGATGACGATCTCGAAGTCGCCGGGCCGGTCGACGCTCAAGCTGTGGATCTCTTCGACGCGCCCGACACCGATTTCACGGCCAAGCTGATCGACTGTCATCCGCCGAACGCGGACTATCCGCAGGGTTTTGCGATGAACCTGACCGACGGATTTCTGCGCTGCGCTATCGGAAGTCATGGGAGCAGCCGCAGATGCTCGCGCCGGGCGAGGTCTCGGAGATCACGATCGAGCTGTTCCCATCGCCAATCTGTTCAAGCGCGGCCACCGCATGCGGCTCGACATCTCGAGCAGCAACTTCCCGCATTTCGACGTGAACCCAATACCGGCGAGCCGGAAGGCCGCGCACGGCGCAGGCAGGTCGCGAGGAAACAGCGTCCACGTCTCCGCGCGCCATCCTTCGCATATCGTGCTGCCGATCGTGCGTGGGTAGATGCTCGTTCTTCTTTAGCCCTCGGACAATCGGACTGAGTGCTAACCGGCCTTCGAATGCTACGTTCGCGGGGCCCCGCTGCTTCGCCCAGCCCCCGCTCACCGAAAGGTGTGGTTCTAATCCTATGCCGCCTTCTCCGCCCCGCTTTCACCCGCCTGCCATGCGCTGAGGCCGCGGCCGATGCCGTAATACTCGAAGCCCAGATCTTCGATTTCCTTCGGGTCGTCACCTGGTTGCGCCCGTCGAAGATCACGCGGCGGCCCAGCTTCTTCTTGATGCTCGAAATCGGGGTTCCTGAACTGCTTCCACTCCGTGACGAGCAGGAGCGCGTCCGCGCCGTCGAGCGCCTCGTAGGCTTCGGCGCAGAAGACGAGCTGCCGGGTCGACCGCCGCGGGGCATCGATCTTGCGCACGTTTTCGACGGCGATCGGGTCGTACGCCCGCACCTTCGCTCCGCGCCGAGCAGGAGCTCGATCACGGCGAGCGAAGACGCCTCGCGCACGTCATCGGTATCGGGCTTGAAGGACAGGCCCCACAGCGCGAACGTGCGGCCTTTGAGATCCGCTCCGTAACGCGCCACGACCTTGTCGAACAGGCGCCGCTTCTGGCGCGCGTTGCGCTGCTCGACCGCTTCGAGGATCCAGGCTCGGCCCGGATCCTTTGGCGGTGTGGATGAGCGCCTTGATGTCTTTCGGGAAACACGAGCCGCCGTAGCCGCAGCCCGCGTAGAGAAACGAGTAGCCGATGCGCGAGTCGGCGCCGACGCCCGCGCGCACCTTTTCGACGTCCACGTCGAGCTCGTCGCAGAACTCGGCGATCTCGTTCATGAACGAAATCTTCGTCGCGAGCAGCGCGTTCGACGCGTACTTCGTCATCTCGGCTTCACGCGGCCGCATCGCGACGATGCGGTCGTGGTTGCGGTTGAAAGGCGCGTAGAGGCGGCGCAGCATGCTCTCGGCACGCTCGCTGTCGCAGCCGAGGATGATGCGCTCCGGATTCATGAAGTCCTTGACCGCGGCGCCTTCCTTCAGGAATTCGGGATTGCTCACGACGTCGAACGATCTTCGCGCCGCGCGTCTTGAAGCTCTTCTCGACGATGCTCCGCACGCGGTCGGCGGTCCCCACCGGCACCGTCGATTTGTTGACGAGGATCGAGTAGCGCTTGATCGTGCGGCCGACTTCCGCGGCGGCGCCGTACACGTACGACATGTCGGGCGATCCGTCGGCCGACGGCGGCGTGCCGACGGCGAGGAAGAAAATGTCCGACTCTTTCGCCGCCTGGGCGAGCGAGCCCGTGAATGAAAGGCGCCCCGCCTGCACGTTGCATCTCGAGCAACGGCTCGAGCCCCGGTTCGTGTATCGGCAATGCCCCCCTAGCATGCGCAGCTTGTCCGGATCGGCTTCGACGCACATGACGTTGTTGCCCATTTCCGCAAAACCCGCGGCCGTGACGAGCCCGACGTAGCCTGCCCCAATGACTGTGATCTTCATCAAATCCTTCCATTCAATTAAACGAAATGCACCGGACGAGAAAGGTTCCTCCAAGCCCGCCGCCCGCACGAGCCGCGATGATAGCCTACGGATTGTGGCGGTGCGGCGATCGGGCGGCATTTGTGCGGACTCCCTCTTGAAGTGTCTTCGACCGGCGACACTTCGAATCGCGCACCCCCACCTTCAGAGAAAACTGTCAGACGAGCCGCACACTCAACTTCGCGCTGCGCATCCAGAGCACGTAACCGCCTGCGGCGAGCACGATGAGAAGCACGAAGTAGGCTCGCAGCCCCAGTGCGGGACCGATCACGCCCGCAGCAAACGGCGCAAGTCCCATCGCGATGAACTGGAACGACGCCATGTAGGAGATCGCCCGCGCATCCATGCCGGCGGGCGCATGCGCCTTCAGCAGACGCACGATCGCCGGTTGCATCGCGGCGGCGCTCAGCCCGAAGAGCCACCCGGGCGATGACGAGATGCAGCGGCGTCTGAAGAAACAGCAGCGGCACGTGCGTGATCGCCGCCCCTGCGAGGGCGATGGCGAGCACGCGCGCGGGATCGTGGCGATCGAGCACCCAGCCCCAGACCGGGATCGCCACCAGGCCGGCGATGCCGAGCGCGAGCGCGACCGCGCCGATCCAGATCGCCTCGGTCTCCGGCGCTCGCCCCGGCCGCCGACAGGATTGCAGCGTGTAGAGGCTCATCACGGTGACGTTGCCGCTCCACAGGACCGCGAACAGAAAACCGAGAGAAAAGGCGCGCCCCACGCGCGGCGCCTTCAGGAGCTCGCGCAACGGACCCAGCCACTGCAGGCGCCACCGGCCCGGCGCGAGCTGCTTCACCTCGCGCACGAACAGCGCGACCAGAATGCCACCCGTCAGCATCATCGCGCCGCTGATCCAGTACAGCCAGTGCGTAGTGCGGGACATGGGTCGCGAGGAGCGCGCCCAGCGCGGGGCCTGTCGTCTGGCCGACCAGCATGCCGGTCTGCGCCAGCGCGAGCGCGCGTCCGATGCGCGACGGCGGCGTATTGCCGACGATCAGCGCCATGCCCGCCGCGGAGGAACCGTTGAAGAATCGCACACAGCACAGAAGAAAGGCGAACCAGAACGGCGTCGTCGCGAACGCAGCGATCGTCATGAACGACCCCATGCCGAGCATTGCGCGGAGCACCATGATCTTGCGGCCATAGTGATCCGCGATGCCGCCCCAGATCGGGTTCATGACGAAGCTCACGACGTAGAACGCGAGCACCATGTTGCCGACCCACGTTTCGAGGCGTGCTTCGACGCCGAGCCCGCGCACCATCAGCGGCAGGAACGGCCACGACAAACCGAACGCGAGGCTCGCCAGCAGATTCGCCGGCGGGATGACGCGAAGGTTGCGGCGCCAGTACGGGAACTCGCGCGATTCGCTGTCGCTCACGCTCACACGTCCGGACTCCACCGCACGCAGCGGGCGCGCAACACGGCCTCGCACCAATGCGCGGGACCTGCGGACCCGCTCAACGCGATTTGTCCGTCATTCGCCGATATTGCGACATGTGCCGGATGGCTTCCCTGGGCCGGCCCAGATCCTCGTAGAGAAGCGCGAGATTGTAATGGCAGTCCGCGAGCGTCGAATCGAGGGCGAGCGCGGCCTTGTACGCATCGGCCGCGGCCGGCTTGCGCTCGAGGTCTTCGAGCAGCACGCCGAGGTTGTACAGGAGCAGCGCATCGTGGGCGTTCGCGTCGATCGCGTCGCAATACACGCATTCGGCTTCCGCGAGACGGCCGCTCGCGTGGAGCAGGCGTCCCAGATTGATGCGCGCGTCGATGAGCTGCGCGTCGGCGTCGATCGCGCGCTCGTACGAGTCGATCGCGGCCGCGTCGTCGATGCCTTCGAGCGCCGCCGCCCGCGCAAACCACTCGTCCGCGCTCACGCGCGGAGGCACGGCCTCGCGCTCGACCACACGCGCCGGCCTCATCTCCAGATCGCTTTCGAGCGCGAGCAGGTACTGTCCGGATTCGGCCTGCCAGCGACTGCCGCGCTCCTTTACGACAACGCGATCGCCCACTGCGCACATGCTCAGACCGGAAAGCGGCATCGCATCGGGCAGATGGCGCCGCAACTGCCTGACGGCGGTCGTGATGCGTCGCGCGGGCACCTTCGCGGCGCTCAACGACTGGGCGGTCCGCAGCACCACGAGATCCTGAAACGAGAAGAGCCACGCATTGCGCGGCCCGCGTCCGGGAGAGACGAACCCGGCGTCGACGAGCGCGCGGATCGTGCTGCGCGGCAGGCGCAGCAGCTTCTCCACATCGCGCAAGCCGTATTGCTGCATGCCGTGAGCGGCGTCTAAAGGTTGGCTGACGGCAGGCGACGCGCCGCGGTCGGCGGTCTCACAGCGAACGCCACGCTCGACGTCACCGTGCTGCGTCAGGCGAACTGTGGATGCCCCGGCTCCGATTATCTACGGGCCGCTTTCTTCGAAGGCGTGTCGGCCGACTGCGCGCGCTTCGGCGGCTTGCGCGTTTCCGCACGTGCCTCACGCGCCTCGGCTCGAGCTTCGGGCGCCTTTGCCGGCGGCTTCTTCTCGAGACTCGCGCGCAGCGCTTCCATCAGATCGATCACCTGCGCTCCGGGCTGCGGCGCTTCGGACATCGTGATCTCCTGGCCTTCGACCTTCTTCTGAATGGCCGCTTCGACGCGGTCGCGCACTTCATCGGTATACGCCGCGGGATCGAACGTGTCGGAGGCCTGCTGCTCGATCAACTGCTGTGCGAGCTTCAACTCGGCGTCCTTCACTTCCGTGGGCGCGATTTCAATGTCCTTGATCGACCGGACTTCGGTGCCATACAGAAGCTGCTGCATGACGAGCCCGTGCTCGACAGGACGGATCATCACGATATATTGCTTGCCGCGCGCGGCCCAGCGCCCGACAGCGCAGCGGTTCGACTCGCGCAGCGCTTTCGCGAGGAGTGCGTAGGGCTTCGCGCCGAACTTGTCGGGCGCGAGGTAATACGCCTTGTCGAAGAACACCGGATCGATCGATTCGATGGGGAGGAACTCGGCGATCTCCGCCGTTTGCGTGCCGGCCTCCTCGAGCGCCTTCAGCTCCTCGGGCGAGAACATGACGTACTGGTCTTTCGCGAACTCGTAGCCCTTGACCATGTCTTCGCGCCCGACCGGCACGTTCTCTTTCACGCACAGAGTACTGCTGCTTCAGGCGCGAGCCGCATTCGCGATGCAGCAGATTGAACGAGATCGCCCGGCTCGATTCCGTGGCCGAAAAGAGCTTCACGGGAATCGAGACGAGTCCGAACGAGATACTCAACGAGCCGATCGATCGTGCAGCCATGACTGCCTCCGGTCTGGTGTGCCGTCCGCCAATCCTATCGCAGCCGCCTTGGAAACGTCATCCGGCGCGAAAGGCGGCACGTGAAGCCGGCCATTGTCGCAGAAGGGCGGCGCCGCGCAAAAGCGGCTGCCCGATCGCCGTCCAGGCTACCCGGGACCGCGGTACCCCTGCCCCGGCATCGAGAGTCCCGGGCATGCGATACTCGACCATGACATTCGCGTTCCCGGTCCGGGCAAAGGATAGGTGGCGCAGGGTCGCCATCGTTCTGTGCATCCTCATGACGGGCTGCACGATGCCCTACCACGAGGTGCTGCAAAGCGGCCACAGAGTACACCTCAGAGTCGCTCCGCAAACCGCCCGATGTTGCCGACTGTGTCGTGGCGCGCATGGCGAGACAGCGCGAATGGCGGGTCACGCGGCGCCCACTCGACGATCGCGGTGCGATCGAGCTCATCGTCGGATCGGGCGGCGAAGGCGTCGCTGCCATCGCTCACGTATACCCCTCGCCCTACGGCTCGCGCATCGAAAGCTGGATTACTCAGCGCGCCGTGCTCACCCGCGACATCTGGCACGAGGAGTTCTTCGGTCCGTGCTGACGTGGGGGCGGCGCTCGCCTTCGGCTCGGGCCTCGCCGCCCTACGGAACAGAGGACAACCAAGGTTTTCCTCCGTAACCTCCTTTCCTGTGCTGGGCTGGCGCTCGCCTTCGGCTCGGGCCTCGCCGCCCTACGGAACAGAGGACAACCAAGGTTTTCCTCCGTAACCTCCTTTCCTGTGCCGGGCGGCGCTCGCCTTCGGCCCGGGCCTCGCACGTTCTGCTCATGGCCTGTCTCATGATGGAAATACTGACGATGCCGGAGTATTTCGTTCGCGGGGACCCCGCGCTCCGCAGCCCCCGCTCACTGATAAGGGGTAGTTCCAAGCAAGGTTTTCCTGCTAGCGAAGCGGCACCTCGGTCAGCGTCCCGCACCCGCGATACTCCTCGCCTCTATAACGAATCGTCACGCGATGCGTGAGGGGCTCGCCGCTCTTCCCGTCGGTGCAGCTCGCGGTTGCGATTTCGGCGACGAGTTGATGCGCTTCACTTTGCGCGCCGTAAACAAGTCCGCCCGGGCCGCCGATTCCACCGGCCGCGGGCGCTGCCATCAGCACCAGCGCGCGCACGCGTTCCGACGAGAAGCTGAGCCGCCCTTCGTGGTCCAGCCGGAACGTCCAATCGGGCCCATAGCCCGCTGCACGGATGTCGACCGCCATTCGCACCTGTCGGGCGGCATCAGGCGCTTCCGTGCCGAACGCGAGGGGGACTGCCATGAGCGCGGACAAGCCGGTCGCGACGACGCGAGCAAGTTGTCGGATCGCGCGCCGCCCTGTCGAGTCCGTGTCGGACATACCCCTTTTTGGACTGCCTTACTGGGCGCCGCCTGCACTCCTCGTTGGAGGCCGGCCGCGCCGTTCGCGAGCTTACGCGCCCTTTGCGCTCAACGCGAATCCGATCCTTCGCGCAGTCCGCTCGCGGTCGACAGCGCTTCACGGCCCAGCGTCGTGAGCTGCAAACCGCCCTCCACGAGCTCGATCGCGAGTCCGTACTCCACCAGCTTCGTCGTAACGTGCGCGGGCGGTTCGGGCTTGGTCGGTGCGTCCGTATCGAGCCGATTCAGCCAATCGCGCTCTTCTGCCGTGAGGGTCCGCTCCATGATCGATGGCCGTGTGTTGAACTGCACGCCGTTCTGCAATCCTCATTCCCGAGGCTGCGCATGGCTTACCCGATGCTTCGGCATAATCGGACCTTCCCCACTGACGAGACACGACCATGGCTAAAGACGCCCAGCCAGAGCTTTCATTCATGTATTTCCCCGAGAACTATCGGTGGTCCCACGGCCTGCTGATCGGACTCAATGCCGCGCCGTGGGGCGGTGCCGAGATCGGTGAGGTGCACCGCATCGGGTTGCGGCTCGCAGGATCCGTGGGCGACGACAAGGCGTGGCATCGCGAATGGGCGCGCGAAGCACAGGCGGTCGAGCGAGCGGGTCGCGAGCGGCTGGCGGCGGGTTACCCCGCGAGCGCGGCTGCCTATCTCTTTCGCGCGGCAAACTACTACCACGTCGGCGAGCGCTTCCTGCAGCCGAAGTCCGAAGGGGTGGAGGAGTATCGGCGCGGGGTCGAGTGCTTCAGGGACGCCGCAGGACTCACCATGCAGCCGCGCATCGAGCACGTCGAAGTCCCGTACGAGGGCAGCACGCTGCCTGCCCTGCTCGTTCACGCGCAGCCTGCGGGACCGGCCGGCGCGCGCCAACCAGCCATGGTGTTCTTCGACGGCTTCGACGTGACGAAGGAGATCCAGTATTTCAAAGGCGTCCCCGATCTGGTACGGCGCGGCATCGCGTGCCTCATCGTGGACGGGCCCGGCAATGGCGAGAGTCCGCGCTTTCGCGGACTTTTCCTGCACCACGAAACCGAGCGCTACGCGACCGCGGCGTACGAATACCTCGCTTCACGTTCCGAGATCGATCCGAAGCGCATCGGCGTGATGGCGATCAGTCTGGGCGGCTACTATGCGCCGCGTGCCGCCGCTTTCGAGCAGCGCTTCGCGTGCTGTGTCGCGTGGGGCGCGCAGTGGGATTACTGGCAGACCTGGAAAAAGCGCTTCGATCTCATCGACAGCGGACGCGCGCCGTCGCTATCCGTCCCGTGGCAGCATCTGCTGTGGATCTTCGACGTCAAAACGCGCGACGAAGCGATGAAGAAGCTCGAAGGCTTCAGGCTCGACGGTGTCGTTCAGAAGATCACGTGTCCGTTCCTGCTGCTGCATGGCGAGGGGGACGAGCAGATCCCGCTCGAGCTGGCACACACGGTCGTCGAGAAAGTCGGCTCGAAAGACAAGAGGCTGAAAGTCTTCACGCGCGAGGAAGGCGGCTATCACCACTGTCAGATCGACAATGTGAGCATCGGTGTTTCGTATATGTGGGACTGGATACAGAGCAAGTTATTAGAACCCACCCCCACTCGGTGAGCGGGGGCTGCGGAGCAGCGGGGTCCCCGCGAACGAAACATTCCGGCCTCGATAAGTATTCCCATCAAAATGTGCGAGGCTCAGGGCAGCACGAGGTGAGCGGGGGCCGTGGAACGGCGCGGTCCCGCCGTCACTTCGCGAGACCCAGATCGACGAGCACGCTGCGGGTGTGGGCGTACTGGCCTTCGAGATATTTCTGAAGCTCCGCGCCTCTGAGCGGCGGCGCCGTCACGTCATTCTTCGTCATCCACGCTTTCCACTCCTCGCCTTGGAACGCGCGCGCGAGCGCGTCTTCCCAGAAAGCGATCTGTGCGGCGTTGATGCCCTTCGTGCCGAACACGGCGCGCCATGTTTCGAGGATGGGCGCCTCGACGCCCTGCTCTACAAGCGTGGGCACGTCCGCGAGCGCGCCCGGCCTGCGCTTCGGCGCCGCGATCGCGAGCATGCGAAGCTGTCCGGCAACCACCGGGGGCGTGGATCCCGCGGCGGAGGAGACCGCGCCCTGTATGTGGCCGCCCATCAACGCCGTGGTGGCCTCGGCGCTCGTCTTGTAGACGACGAGCTTGAGGCGTTTGGGATCCACGCCGGCCGCCTTTGCCGCCGCCGCCAGCACTGCATGCGACGTGCCGCCGCGCGCGACGACGCTGAAGGCGACCGACTCGGGATCGGTCTTCAGCCGCTCGATGAGATCGCGCATCGTCTTGAACGGTGAGTTCGCCGGCACCATGAACGCGCTGTAGTCGATGAATGCGAGGGCGAGCGACGGAAAGTCGCCGTACTTCGCCTGCGTGAGCCCCTGAATCTGGTTCGTGAAGAGCGTGGAAGTCGCCTGCAGCAGATAGTGCGGGTCGTTCGGATGCTGCGCCAGATAAGCGACCGAGAGCGCCTGATTGCCGCCGGGTTTGTTCACGACGAGGATGGGAGTCGTCACGAGCTTCTGGTCCTGCAGCATCTTCGCCATGAGACGCGCCACGGCGTCATTGCCGCCGCCCGGCGCCGTCGGCAGGATGATCTCGACCTGCTTCTCGGGCTTCCAGGCAGGTTGCGCGTGGACCTGTGTCACGCCGATCGTCCCGATGAGCACCGTCCGCAACAGCGTCTTCATACTCTCCTCCTTCGCGGCGCGAGTCGCGCGGCGCGAGTCGGCTGCTATGATGCAAAAGCCAGTTTGTCGATGTCGCCAAGTTCTTTTTGAGCCTGACGCCGAGCGCCGCCCCCCCCCGCGTTCCGATCAGCGCCCGCGCTTCGCGTACCAGGGATGCGGCTGACCGGGCACCTTGACGCGCAGCGTGTAGAGCGACGTGTGCGCGCAGCAGAAGAGCGTGCGCAGATCCGGGCCGCCGAACGCGAAGTTCACCGCCTGCTCGGGGAACTCGATGATGCCGGCCCGCTTGCCCTCGGGCGTGAACACCCAAACCCCGCCCGGACCCGTGCAGTAAACGCGTCCCTGGCTGTCCACTTTGAGCCCGTCGGGTATGCCCGGCCGCTCTCCCTCGTTCATGTCGGCGAAGATGCGCCGTCGCACGCAATTGCCTGATGCATCGAGCTCGAGCGCATGGATGTATTTCGTCGAGCGCGTGTTGGCGACGTACAGCGTGCGCTCGTCCGGCGAGAAAGCGAGCCCGTTCGGGTACTCGCAATTCGCGACAAGGCTCACGGTGCCGTCGGGCGTCACGCGATACACGCCCGCGCTGTCCCACAGATTGTTCACGCCCTCCGGCCCCGGTATCTCACGCTTCGAATACGCAACGCGCTTGTCGGGGTCGGTGAAGAAGAGCGCGCCGCTCGTGTGGCAGACGACGTCGTTGGGCCGATTGAAGCGCCCGCCCATGAAGCGCTCGGCCACCGGCTCGAACTTGCCGTCGGCGGTGAGACGGCTTACGCGACGCGCGCCGCCTTCGCAAATCACCAGCCGCCCGTCCAGATCGAAGGTGGTGCCGTTGCCTTCCTGGGTTTGCGCCACGAGCTCCGGCTTTCCGCCCGGCGTGATCCTATGCAGGCGGTTCACGCGCAGGTCGACGAAGTAGTAGAAGCCGTCGGGATGCCACAACGGCCCTTCCGTGAACGTGAAGCCGGTCGCGAGTCGCTCGGCCTCGATCGTCTCGAGTATGTCGGGTATGTCCTTGTTGCTCATGCGCGCTCTCCTCATCCGTTGCGAAAGGTGGACGCCAGGTCCAGCCGCGTCCGACCGTGTCGTGCTCGTTTCCGATCTTTGGCAGGAAGCTAACACAGACGTGCTGCGCGGTGCACGAATCGGGGCGACGCCGGGAGGATCCTCGAGCCGTTCGATCTCTCCGAGCGACGTCGAGATCGATATCCAGGTCCGTCACGGTGTCGTGTCCGGCATGCTCCACTCGCCGGTTCGCCACGTGTGTCGTACGATAAGCTTGGAGCCGCACTCGAGCGTCGTTGAAGGGAGGGGAAAGCGCATGGCTTACAAACGCATTGCGTCCGCATTCTGCATCGCCCACTCTTGCGCAGTCGATCGGCTCACATGACGCCCATGGAATCCGATCGCGGACTGTGGATCACGTGGTACGACCTCCCGGCCGAGCGCCGGGACGAGCATTTTGCGTGGCTGCACGAGCGCTACCTGCCGAAGCTCCTGCAACGACCGGGCTTGCTCTACGCCGCCCATTACGCCATCGAGAAGCTGCCGCCCACGGCGCGCCGGCGCTACACGCAGGACCCGTCCGTTCCGGCGGGAAGCGAATTCGTTCTCATAGTCGGCGCGCGAACTGTAGATGCGTTCTCGGCGGGCTCGGATGTGTACGTGAAGGGCGCGCCGGGCCGATTCGAGTCGGATCTCGCGCAGGCCGATCGCGACATGCTGGCGATGCGCGCCGGCGAGCGCGTCGTGCTGGCGGCCGAAGCCGCGCGCGTCGACGGACCCGAAGCCTCGCAGCGTGAGGGGGAACTGCTGCTCGCGCCCTGCATCCAGGTCGGCAGCTACGACACCGCAAACCCGCGCGTCGAAGCCGAGTTGCTCTCGTGGTACGCCGACTGGCGCATGCCCGCCTTGAGCGCGATGCCCGGATGTGTCGCGATGCGCAGATACGTCGCCGCCGTCGGCTGGGCGAAACACGGCGTCATCTACGAGTTCGTGTCGCGTGAAGCGCGCGCGCAGCATTGGCCGACACTCGCGAAGAACTATCCGGAGATGGAGGAATGGAGCAACCGCTTCATTCCGAATCTCGCGCACGTGCCGGGCTCGGCCAATCCGGCGCATCGCATCTGGCCGCCGGTCGAAACACGATGAGCTCGAAAGCGGGTCTGTCCCGCTTTGCCCCCGTTTTCAGAGCGGCAACCGCCACGAGTTGCGGGCGTGCGCCGTGTTCACGATGTCGAACTTGATGCCGTTCGGGTCGACGTACTTGCGCTGGTCCTGCTCGCGCGCTTCGGCCTTCAATTCCCCGTTCTCGACCTGTCCGCGATTGGCGAATCGCTTCGCCACGTTCTCTTCCTTGTCGACGTAGAGCGCGCCGCATTCCTCCGCCTTTGCCGCGCTCTCGCCGACGTCCTCCGCTATAAATCCCACGTGATGCAGCCCGTTGTGGCCGAGGGCTTCGTGGCTGTTTCTGTTGTCGAGGATCGCGAGGCTGATCACGCCGTCCGACATCAGCACGGCGCTCGTCGATTGGCGCACGCGCTTCAAGCCGAATGCCTGCTCGTAGAAGTTGGCCGCCGCGTCGGTGTCCGCACAGCGATGGCGATGTGGCGCAATTTACCCATTTCTCTCTCCATGGAAGGACGGCAAACCCGCTCTCATTATAGAAGCACCGGCGCGAACCTCGTGGCCGCAGCGCAGGGACGCCGCCCGTCATCCTTTCGACGGAGCCGGCGTTGTATGATCGTTGCTGGAAGCAAACGTGTGCGAAATCCTCGTCGCGCCGGCACCCCGCCATGACCGAGAACGACCGAACAGCCCATCAGCGCATTGCCGCCGAGCGTGCCATGGCCGGAGCCGCGCGCAGCGTTGCAGCCGGAACAGCGATGGACGCGCGCTCTGAAGACGAAGCCGCCGCGGTGCCGGTTGCGGTGCGGCAGGATCTCGCGCGCACGACGTTGGGAGTGTTGTTCATCTTCGGGCTGATCGCCGCGTGCTTCTGGATCCTCAAGCCGTTTCTGCCGGCGTTCATGTGGGCGACCATGATCGTGGTTGCGACGTGGTCGCTGATGTTGAGCGTGCAGGCGCGGCTCTGGAACCAGCGCTGGATGGCCGTGACGATCATGATGAGCGGGCTGGTGCTCGCGTTCGTGATCCCGTTCTGGCTCGCCATCAGCACGCTCGCGCAGCACGCCGAAGAGATCAGCACCTGGGTGCAATCGCTCAGGACCGCGCAATTGCCCACCCTGCCCGCATGGATCGAACGCCTTCCTTACGCCGGCTCCCGCATCTCCGCCGCATGGAACGACATCGCGGTGAACGGTCCGAGCGCCGTGACGGCGAAGATCGAGCCGTACGCCCGCGGCATCGCGAAGTGGTTCGTCGCGCAAGTCGGCGGCTTCGGCGTGATGGCGCTTCAGTTCCTGCTCTCGCTGATCGTGTCCGCCGTCATGTATTCGTATGGAGAAAGCGCCGGCGCCGGTGTGCGTCTCTTCTTCCGGCGCCTGGCGGGCGCGAGGGGCGAAGAAGTCGTGGATCTTTCGGTGCAGGCGATACGCGGCGTCGCGTTCGGCATCGTCGTCACGGCGCTCGTCCAGAGCGTGATGGGCGGCCTGGGACTGGCTCTGGTAGGCATTCCCTTCGCGGGCCTGCTCACGGCGCTCATGTTCGTGCTCGCCATCGCACAGATCGGCGCGGCGCCGGTGCTGTTCTGCGCGGTCGCCTGGATGTACTGGGCCGGCGATACCGGCTGGGCGACCGCACTGCTTGTCTGGGCGATTTTCGTCTCGAGCATGGACAACGTGCTGCGGCCGATTCTCATCCAGCGCGGAGGCCGGCTGCCGCTGCTTCTCGTGTTCGCCGGCGTAATCGGCGGCCTCGTCGCATTCGGCCTCGTCGGCATCTTCGTCGGTCCGCTCATACTCGCGGTGTCCTACCGCCTGATCGAGGCGTGGGTTCGCGAAGGAAAAGATCTGGGGCGCGGCTCGGGATCGTAGGCGACGGCCGCCTTCGGGCCTCCCTGCCCAGCCCCGGACGTTCTGCTCCAAGCCTCGTACATATTGATGGGAAATACTGACCTGAGGCCGGAAGTTGGCTTATGCTATGCGTCGTCGTGGTTCGAAGACATGGTACGTAATCTGAGCTGGTTCGAATACCCATGAAGCCTCTCGTGGGTCGCAGCATCATTTGGGCGGTTCTTGTGCTGAGCGCATTGCCGGCGCGGGCCAAAGAGCCGGACGTGATCTATTATTCGTGCAGGATGAAATCGTCCGGCGAATACATGATTCGCGTCGACAAGGTCGCCGCCGTCATGTGGGTGAACGGCACTCGCCTGAAGCTCTCCGAGACCGACAAGGAATTCAGGGCGACCGAGTTTTCCGGAGAACCGAACGAGCTCAAGGCCGATTACCGGATCAATCGCACGTCCAGCGTTCTGCGCCGGGTATCCTACGGCCTGAACGGCGCGCTCATCGGTGCGCTGGACGGGCACTGCAAACCTTCCGACAAACCGTTTCCCCCGACCTCGGCCTACTGATCGAAGCAAAAGGGAACCTCACCCGTGCAGCTCGACGACGTCGCGATCGCACACGATGTGCTCGCGGCCGACCTGCTGGCCGTCGTGGCCCGAGCGGCCCCAAACCCGCGCATAGCGCAGCGCGCTCGCGACGTCCTTGTGGACGAGCCGGGCGACGTCGCCGACGGTCCCGCCCGCTCGCAGCGTGAACGGGCGCGTCATATCGGGCGGGTGGCCGGGCGCTTTCGTGTAAACGCGAACGATCCCGAGCTCGCGAAAAAGCCATGGCCCGAGCACTTCGAGTCCCTCGCCGGTCGCCGCCGACACGCAGAAAGAGGGATAGTCGAAACCCGTGAGCTCGCGAAAAGTCTCGAGCTCCACATCGATGCCTTCGATGACATCGGCCTTGCTGGCGAGCAGCAACGCAGGTATCCGCAGCGCGAAAGCGTCGCCGTCCTCCTGCGTCTCGTGCCAGGACGCACACAGCGTCACGCGTTTCTCGGCGAGCAGCCGCTGAACGGACTGCGCCTGCTCCACGCACGACGCGTCTCCGAGATCGACCACGAAAAGGCAGGCGTCGACCGTCTGCAACGTAGCGGCAATCCATGGCACCGCATGTTCGGGCGCGATCGGCGGCAGATCGACAAGCTCGAAGTGGATGTCCTCGTGCGCCATCATGCCCGGCTCGGGAAACTGCGTGGTGAAGGGATACGGCGCGACATGCGCATGCGACCCGGTGAGCCGCACGTGCAGCGAGGATTTACCCGTGTTCGGCGCACCGATCAGTGCGAGCTGCGCCGCGCCTTCGGGGCGCAGCACGAGGGACGGCCCATGACGCGAGGGGCCGCCTTTGGAGCGTGTTTCCAGCTCCTCCGAGAGTTCCCTGATGCGCCGCTTGATGTCCGCCTGCAGATGATCCGTGCCTTTGTGTTTCGGGATCGTGCGCAGCATCTCGCGCAGAAGATCGAGGCGTTCGCGTGGCTCTCGCGCCTTGCGATGAGCGGCCTCGGCCGCCTTGTACTCCGGTGAAAGATTGGCGGGCACGTCCTTTCCCTCGCCCTGAACGACGCGAAGCGGGTCTTTCGGGAACCGTCACGGTGAGTTTAGCGCGACCCCGGAAGCCGCGCGCGATGCGGCCATCGATGCACACGCATCGAGCGATGCGCCGCACTGCCGGTTTCTCCGCGTGAACCCGCGTGGATTACACTCCCCTCTTCGGAAGGAGGAGCGATGGATCCCAAGGAACATCAGGCGGTGAGCACGACCACGGGCGCGCGCGCACTGGTCGATGCGCTGCTGCGCGAAGGCATCGATCACGTCTTCGGCATACCCGGTACACAGAATCTCGCCATCATCGATGCGCTGCGCGACACGCCGCAGATCCGGTTCATCCTGACGCGCCACGAGCAGGGCGCCGCATTCATGGCGTACGGCTTCGCGCGCGCACGCCGGCAGCCCGCCGTCGTCACGGCAACCGAAGGCCCGGGCGTCACGAACCTCGCGACCGGCATCGCGGCCGCATACAAAGGCAATGTTCCCGTGATCAGCATCTGCGGCGTCCAGGAAAGCCTGATGCGCGACCGCGACGCGACACAGGACATCGATCAGACGACGTTCATGCGTCCCATCACCAAATGGGCGCAAACGATTCCGACGGCCGACAAGGTGCAGGAGTACGTGCGCAAGGCATTTCGCGTCGCATTGACGGAGCCGCAGGGACCGACCCATATCGATGCCGCAGCCGAAATCCTGCTCGAGCATACGCGTTCCGAGCCGATCGAGCCGGCGCGCTATCGGAACACCACGCTGCCCGCGTGCGACGCAGGTCAGCTCGACGAAGTAGTCGCACTCCTCTCGCGCGCCGAGCGCCCGGTGTTTCTGGTCGGACGAGGCGTGATCAGCGAATCGGCGACGGCTGCGATGGCGCAGCTTGCCGAACGCACCGGAATACCGGTCGCAGCGCTTCAGTATTCGCCGGATGCTTTTCCGTCTTCGCATCCGCTCGCGCTGGGCCCGCTTGGCCGGAACGGTTTCGCCAGCGCGAACAAGACGGTGCCGCAGGCGGATGTGATCGTCGCGATCGGTGCGCACATCGACGTTTTCTCCACCACGTTCAAGTACGGCATCCTCAGAGAAGACGCGAAGCTCGTCCATCACACCGCGGCGCCGGGACAGATCGGCATCGTTTTTCCGGTGACGCTCGGCGTGACGGGATCGACCCGCAGCTTCATCGAAGGCCTCACGGCACGCGCGGAGAAGGCGAAGCTGCGCAAGGCGTGGATCGATGTCGCCAGGGCGCGCGCCGAGTGCAATGCGGCGCAAGAGGCGGACCTCCGACCGCAAGCCGAGCCGATCCAGTCGCAGTTCGTCGCGCATGCGATCCGCAAGGTGCTGCCGACAGACGGCATCCTCGTCGTCGATGCGGGCAACGGCGGCAAGCACGTGCGCACGTACTTTCGAAGCTACGAGCCCGGCACGTTCATGTGCATCGACGACTGGGCTTCCGTCGGCGGCTCGTTTCCGATCGCGCTGGGTGCGAAGCTCGCGCGTCCCGATCGCCCGGTGGTATGCGCCTCGGGCGACATGGGCGCGATGTGCAATATCGGAGAGCTGGAGACGGCCGTGCGCGAGAACATCCCGGTCGTCTACGTCGTGTTCAACGATCAGGGGCTCGGTAACGAGCGCGCGTTCCAGAACGAGCACTACGGCGGGCGCTTCTATGCGGTCGATTACAGGAACCCCGACTTCGGCGCGCTGGCGAAAGTCTTCGGCGCACACGGCGAGCAGGTCCAGGCGTCCAGGCGACCTCGAAGGGGCGCTCGAGCGTGCGTTCGCAAGTGGCAAGCCCGCGATCATCGACGTGCTGATCGACCAGAACACGCTCGCACCGGTCGTCTATAGGGGCTGAAGCGCATGGCGTGAGGCAACAGCTCGGTCTGATGTTCGGGATTACATCGAGTATGTCGTCATTGCGGCGGGAGGCCGCAATCCAGGCGCCGTTCTAGACATGCTCTTGATCCCGGTCGGACACGGCTGCAATCGAGGAGCACCGATGAAAATCACGGCAGTGAAGAGCTACGCCGTCCATCCGGGCTGGCGCAAGAACCTCATCTTCGTGAAAGTCGAGACCGACGAGGGCGTTCACGGCTGGGGTGAAGCGTACTCGCAGTACGATCGCGATCCGGCCGTGATGGCGCAGCTCGGCACGCTCGGGCCGTACATGGTCGGCCGCAGCCCGTTCGACATCAAACACTTTACGCAGTTTGCGTTCGACGATTACGCGGCGCGGCGCGGGTCCGTCGAATTCTTCTGCGCCGATGAGCGGCATCGAGCAGGCGATGTGGGACATCGTCGGCAAGGTCTGCGGCCAACCCGTCTACAACCTGCTCGGCGGCAAGGTTCGCGAGAAGATCCGCGTCTACGCGAACGGCTGGAGCTACGGGATGAGAGAGCCCGCCGACTATGCGAAGGCCGCGGAGAAAGTGGTCGCACAGGGCTGGAGCGCGCTCAAGCTCGATCCCCTGCCCTCGCCCTGGCGCACCTGGATTCCGAAAGAGCACGAGGAGCGCGCGGTCCGTGTGGTGAAGGCGGTGCGCGAAGCAGTCGGGCCGAACGTCGACATCCTCATCGATCAGCATCGCAGGCTCGCGCCGATGCACGCGATCCGGCTCGACAAACGGCTTGCCGAAGTCGGCCTCTACTGGCTCGAGGAGCCGTGCCAGGCGGAGTTCGCCGAAGAGATGGCGCAGATCAGAAGCGAGATCGGCGTGCCGGTCGTGATCGGCGAAGCGACGTATACGAAGACCGGATTCCGGCCGCTGCTGGAGAAGCGCGCGGCGGACATCCTCAATCCGGACGTCGCGAGCGTGGGCGGCATCCTGGAGCTGAAAGAGATCGCCGCGATGGCCGAGTCCTTCCTGGTCGCGATGTCACCGCACAATTACAACTCGACGACCGTGGCGCTCGCGTCGACCGTGCACGCATCCGCGACGATGCCGAATTTCATCATCACCGAATACTTCCTGCCGTTCGTCGAGTTCGGCGACACGATCTGCAAGGCGCAACTGAAGCCGAAGAACGGCTATATCGAGCTGCCGACCGCGCCCGGCCTCGGCGTCGACATGGACGAAGAAGCGCTGAAGAACGTCGCGGCGAAACCCTACACGCTGCGCAAGCTGCGGCACCCGGCGGAAGAGGGGCCGTAAAGCCCGTTGGACGTCTGTCCGCACCGGCAGACGCAGAACTGCGTACCATCGACATTCCCGCGGGACAGGTCACGCCCCGAGCCCTTCGCAGCATGAGAGGCGATTCCTGGGCCGAAACCAGCATCGTCATTCCGGCGAAGGCCGGAATCCAGAACAAGGCTGCCCGGCATCAAGCGCCTGGACCCCGGCTTCGCGCCGGGGTGACGAACAAGAGCAGAAGAGCGCGGCAGCTAACTACCCTTTCACGCGCTTCATGACCTCCGCTGGCGTGCCCTGCAAGCCCATGTCGGCGAGCGTCGGGCCGCTTCGCCACGGGTCGATCTGCAGCAGAACACCGAGGATCTCCACACAGGCGCGATGCAGCGGCACCGCAATGCCTGCCTGCTCGGCGAGTTGAACAAGCGGCACGATCGCATACGGCACGTCGTCCATTTCCCACTCGCGCCAGATGTCGGGCGCGAAGTCGGGGAACGAGCGATAGACATCGTTCTGCATCGCTTCATAGAAGTTCTTGCCGGTCATGCCGTAATACTGCTGGATCGCGGCAGGCATCGAAGTGTGCGCCACCCCGTACGCTTCGCATACGCGGCCGCGTTCGAGGTCGAGCGCATCGCCCAACACGCCCGCGCTCGGCACGACGCACTCCTGATAGAACCCGACGCGGCGCCCGTCGAGCTTCGCGCGTTCCATGAGCCCGATGTTCGGGAGGACCATCGCCGGATGCACGATCAGGTTGAGATTCTCGATGCCTGTCTGCAACACTGAAGAAGCGGCCTTCACGTTCGGGAAGATCGACTGCATTCGAGCGAGCGCGTCGGCATTGCGCGAAGCCGGCACGGTCGTCATCTCGATCCCACGTCGCAGCGCTTTGGCGGTGACCACACTCCCGTTCACGCGTGCCGCATGCGTCGGCGCCGCCGCTTCGGTGACGAGCACGTCTTCGCGCCCGGCCTTGCGGAGCAGCGGTGTCAAACGCGCCGCAGGCCAGTAGCCGTGGCTCTGGATGTGCACGACCGCGTTTTGCGGCAAGTCCTTCAGCATCGCGCCGAACTTCGCTTCGAGCTCGTGCATACGGCATTCGATCAGCACGACCTCCGCGTCGCGTAGCGCCTCGGCGATCGTGTCGCAGACCGCATGCAGCGTGGCGAGTCCCGTTTTCTGCGAAACGAGATGCTTCGGATCGCCCTCGACCAGGAAGCCGCCGCGCTTGCGCACCTCCGGCAACTGCGCCGCCTGCTCGGGAAACACCGCATAACTCACCTGATGTCCCGCCAGCGTGAGATCCGCGGCGCACACTGCTCCGAGCGCCCGCGCGCTGTTACCGATGACTGCGACTCTGGCCATCCTGATGCTCCCTCGAGACGTTCACGATGCCGTAAATGTAACCCAACGCGCGTGAAGTTCGATCACCGCGCATGAGCTATTGGCATACGAATGCGCTGATGTAGCCCGGAGTCGGATAGGACGTTTCGCGGAACTTGAACTTGATGTCTTTCGACGACACGAGCTTCGCAAACGAATCGGCGATCGGCTTTTCATCGGGCGGCGTGTAGCGGATCTCGTTTTCGACGACGCCATAGCCAGGCTGCTGGTTGATGCTTTCCGGAAGCGCTCGCACGCGCCATCGGCCTTTGCTGCCGGCCGGCTGCAGCTCGCGCGCGGCCCTCGCGATCGGCTCCGACGTAGCGCGCTTCGATTCGCAGAAAAAGATGTCGATGTTGTACGCGCCGATCTCGCCTGCTTTCACGGACACCGGCGCCGGATTCGGTGGCGCGATCGTGACCGCCTGCACGACTGCCTGATCTTCATAGAAGCGCGAGGTTGCGGCGGCGGTCTCCTTGACCTCCTTGCTCCCGGCGCCCACAGCAATCACGCGGAGCAGCCTCCACCGGAAGGGGTCTTCGGCGAGCTCCTCGACCAGCACACGGACCGCATCCTCCTCCCGGGGATCCTTTTCCTTGTTGGCGATCACCTTCTTCACTTCCTGATACAGCTCGAGCGTTACTTTTCTGCTCGACTCGATCGTCCTGAGCTCGGCGTCGGCCTTTTTCAACGCGAGGTCGAGACGCTGAGTTTCGGCCTCGAGCCGCTTGATTTCCGCGTCCATCGGCAGCGCCTTCCACGTCGCAAAGACACCGATCGCGAGCGAGACAAGCGTGATGACCCGGGTCAGCGAATCGATGGACGACGCCGCGGGGATTGCCATAGGTTTCTCCGATGAAGCCAAAGCTGCCATGCATCGCGCTTCCAGCGCTCTCGGCGGGAGGCGCAAGCTCGGATGGTAGCGTTCCGGGCGTTCTCATGACAAAGGCCGTTTGGCGGGTCGAGCCCATACGTCGTCGCGACAGCTCGGCGGCGTGAGAAGATGCGTGGAACCGGTAGGATGCTGCTCGCGTCCGTTCACCGGGGCTTGCGCGCAGCCAAGGGCGCCACTAACGTATGCCGCTCGAGCCGCGCGGGTGTCCGCTTCAACATGTGCCATCGGGCAAGCGGCAGCGACTTCCGGAGACTCCTCATGCAATCGAACAACGCGAAAAGAGAAGACCGTCGCCGCTTTCTAGAGGTAGCAGGCGCCGCGGCAGCCATGCTTGCAGTCGGTGGACTGCCGCTTGCCGCGCGAGCCGCGAGCGAATCGAAGCTGAAAATCGGCATCATCGGCTCGGGCCGCGTCGGCGGCACGCTCGGCACGATCTGGGCCAAGTCGGGCCATGAAGTCATGTTCTCTTCACTGGACCTCGAGCACGACAAGAAGCTCGCCGCGAGTGTCGGACCGAATGCTCGCGCAGGGTCTTCGCGCGAAGCGGCGGAATTCGGAGACGTGCTCCTGCTCGCGGTGCCGTATCGTGCCGTGCCGCAGGTCGGCAAGGATCTCGCGAGCGCAATCAAAGGCAAGGTGCTGATCGACGCGTCGAATCCCATCGTTCCGCGCGATGGAGAGATCGGGACGTGGGCGCGCGAGAAAGGCGCCGGCGACGCATCGGCCGAGTTGCTTCCGGGCGCGCGCATCGTCCGCGCGTTCAATGCGATCGGCTATGCGAAGCTGCCGGAGTTCGCCAGCCGGCCCGGTACCGGCATGCCGATCGCGGGCGACGATCCCAAAGCGATCGCGATTGCCTCGCGCCTCATCCGCGAGATCGGCCTCGAGCCAGTCCTGATCGGCCCGCTCACGATGGGCAAGTACCTCATCCCCGGCACGGCGCTCGGCGGCGAGCGCTCGCCGGACGATATCCGCAAGATCGCCGCGACGCTGAAGTAGCGCTCAAAGGGCCGTCATCCGGGAGGTGCACGGCACACGCGTCCGGGATCCAGAGCAAGCACCGCCGTGACGCCTGGATTCCGTCCTCTTCGCGCCGGAATAACGAAGCCTACTACGGCGCCCACGCCACCGGCGCCATCTCCTTCACGTCGCTCACGACTTCCACGACGGTCGTCTTGTTCATCGCGAACGCCTTTCCGAGCGCTGCCTTGATGTCGCCCGGCTTCTCGACGCGGATGCCGTTGCAGCCCATCGCTTCGGCCACTTTCGCGAAGTTGAACTCACTGCTGAAGCGCCACAGCTCGTCCGACCGGCCGCGCAGATTGTTGTCGTAGTTGCGCCTGAGCGACGGGAACTCCTGGGAGAGCGCGCCGTTGTTGTTCACCAGGAGGACGATGTTGATGCCGTAACGCAGCGCCGTCTCGAGCTCGGTCATGTGATAGTAGACGCCGCCGTCGCCCGCGAAGCACAGCACGGGACGATCGGGCAGCGCGCACTTCACGCCGATGGCGCCGGGCAATCCCCACCCGAGAGACCCCGCGCACCGGATGTAGCGCTGGTCCGGCTGCGTGAGATCGACCATCTGGCTCGTCCACATGCCCGCATGTCCGGTGTCGGACACGAGCACGCCGTTCGCCGGCAATGCTTGCGTGATCTCCTTGCAGATGCGCGCGGGGTGGATCGGCACCGCGTCGGAGTCGAGCTTCGGCGCGGTGTTGCTGCGCCACGTCTGCGCAAGCTCCTGCACGCGCCCGACCCACGCCTTCGTCGTGCCCTCCTTCGGCTGCACGGCCTCGATCAACCGGCCTAACGTGACCTTCGCGTCGCCGAGCAACGCGACCTTGTTCGGATAGTTCCGGCCGAGCTCGGTCGGCTCGATGTCGAGCTGGATCACTTCCGTGCCGGGGCGCACGATGGCCCAGTTGGAAGTCACCATGCCGCCTGCCGGACAGCCGATGAAGAACAGGAGATCGGCTTCCGAGACGGCGCGATTCGCGCATTCGCGCGAGTATGTCCCGCAGACGCCGACCGAGAGCGGATGCGTGTCGAGCACGATGCCTTTGCCGTTGAGCGACGTCGCGATCGGAATCTGCAGCATCGAAGCGAGCGCGACGACTTCGCGCTGCGCCTGCGAGCTCACGACGCCGCCGCCAGCGACGATGAGCGGCTTCTTCGCAGCCGCGAGCACGCTCGCTGCTTCGCGGACACGCTCGCCTTCAGGCTCGGGACGAAACGGCGGCACGCGCGTGAACTGCTTCTCGACGAGCACGTCCGCATCGAGATCGCCGAGCGGGACATCAGAGCCGCGTCCCTGGAAGCGCAGATGCACCGGTCCAGGCGTCCCCGACGTGGCGGTCCTGAACGCCTGGCGCAGCAGATCGGGCAGCCGCGCCGGACTGTCGACGTTGAAATTCGCCTTCGTGACACTCGTGAACTGTTCGAAGTCTTCCACTTCCTGATACGCATGGCGATAGCGCGATGCGACCGCGGGGCCACCGGAGATCGCGATCACCGGCGAGCGCGCCATGAACGCATCTCGCAATCCCGACGCGAGATTCGACGCTCCGATCGGCTGCGCCATGCACAGACCCGGAGCGCCGCGGGCGCGCGCGTAACCGTCCGCCATATACGCAGCCGCTTTCTCGCTGTGGGCGACCACGCGCCGGATCTCCATGTCTTCCATCGCGACGAGCGCCTTCGACACGACCTGCGGCACGTAGAACACGTGCGTGAGGCCGTAGCCCTGGATGAGCTCCGCGAGCAGCTTCGCACCGTTGGTTTTTGCCATGATTCGTCTCTCTTTTGTCGGCAGTGGCGGGAGGCGTAAGTGTACGCGTGCCGCCGCCGGAGGGGTTACACTCGCGGCCATCCGCCGAACCCCGTCCAGAGGAGGTCGCCATGGCCAACGCCAGCCTGAGCTTCGATCATGTTCATCTCGTCGCCAAAGATCCGCACTCCACGGCCGCGTGGTACGTCGAGAAGCTCGGCGGCGAGGTCGTGCGAAGCGCCGACGTGAAAGGGGCGCCGCAGGTGTACGTCTCGCTGGGCGGATTCATCGTGATCGTGCGCGGCCAGCGTCCCAGCGAATCCGCACAGGACAAGCCGGGACTCGAATGGGGCGTCGATCATTTCGGCCTGCGCGTGCAGGGCGACTTCGATGGCTACTGCGGCGACCTGCGGGGCAAGGGCGTCGCGTTCAGCTTAGAGCCCGTCGACTTCAATCCGACGACGCGCATCGCGTTCATCAAGGCGCCCGACGGCGTGAGCATCGAGCTGCTCAACAGGAAAGAGCAGTTGGCTTGACCCGTACGTCTTGCCCGCGGATGGATCCGAAGAGGCGAAGGCCATCGGAGAACTCGAGTTCGCGACCGGAATCGCAGCGATGAGCGCGAGCGGCCGGCCCTAACGCTCTATGCGACGACCGCGCGTACGTCTCGCATGTCGCAGCGGCCGGCGAGCACTTTCTCGATACCGTCCTGCTTCATCGTGCGCTGGCCGGAACGCACGGCAGCCATGGCAAGCTCGGCGACCGGGCGTCTGCCGACTAGCGCAGCTCGGATTGTCGGCCCGCCGAGCACGAGCTCGTACAGACCGATGCGTCCCATGAAGCCCGTGCCGCCGCACGCCTCGCATCCCTGCGGACGATGCTCGCTCAGCTCATTGCCAAAGCGCGCAGTCCAGTCATCGCGCACGTGCGACGCGTCGAGCTGCGTGCCCTGACAGTACTCCACCAGCAGCGCGTCCACCTCCGCCTGCGTGAGCGTTCGTCTGACCCGGCACTGCTCGCACAACCGCCGCACCAGGCGCTGCCCCACGGCGCCGAGAAGCGCGTCGGCCAGACCGAAGGCATCGACGCCCATATCGAGCAGCCGGGCGATGCCCTCCGCCGCATTGTTGCCCCTGACGGTGGCAAGCACGCGACAACCCTTGAGAGACGCTTCGATCGACACCGCGGCGGTCTCGCGATCGTGCAGCTCGCCGACCAGCAGCACGTCGGGATCGGCCTGGACGATCGTGCGTACGGCGGCGGCGTACGTCCATCCGTCCTTTTCCACCACTTCGACCTGGCTCAATCCCGGCCGGTGAATCTCGACCGGGCTTTCCGCCGTCCAGATCTTCGCGCCGGTCGCGTCGAGGAGCCCGACGATCGTGTGCGCCGTCGTGGTCTTGCCGCTGGCCGCGGGCGCCACGACCAGCGTGGCCCGAGGCCGCGAGATGAGCTGCTTCAACGCGTCGAGCACCGGCTCGGGTATCCCGAGCATCTCGAGAGGCGGCAGCTCGCGAGCCGGGACGAGCCTGATCGCAACGTCCTCGCTGCCATCGCGCGTCGGCACCGTCAGCACGCGCAGGTGGACGCCCTCGGGGGCTTGTTCGAGCGTCTCGATGCGGCCTTCGTGCGGCCGGCGCCGGTCGGCGATGTCGATCCCGGCAAGGGCCTTCAGGCGCGAAACGATG
Source organism: uncultured beta proteobacterium (assembly GCA_963808765.1). Taxonomy (GTDB): domain Bacteria; phylum Pseudomonadota; class Gammaproteobacteria; order Burkholderiales; family SG8-41; genus JAQGMV01. The sequence goes on along the minus strand of CAWEHH010000026.1, from coordinate 73,979 downwards.
CCCTGCCGCAGATGCGCGGGGAGCCGCGTCTGCTCGTACAGCCGGCCGTCTCGGCGGAAGCGCACCGCGACATGCTCCGGCCCCAGGCTCGCATCGATGTGGATGTCCGTCGCGCCGGACGTGCAGCCCTGAGCGAGTATCCTGTTCACGAGTCGCACGACCGAGATGTCGGCGGCTTCGGTCGCATCGCCGCGTGCGCCCGCGAGCGCTCTTTCATCGATGCCGGGCACCCCGGCCGCAACCACGGGGCCGCCGTAGCGGCTCGCGATCGCCTGCGCGATCTTCTCGCGCGGCGCGAAGGCGGGCACGACTTGCGTCTGCACGAAAAACCGTACGCGATCGAGCGACTCGGGATCGAGCGGATCGGAAGTGGCGACGACGAGCTTGCCCCCATCGACGCGGCATAGCGGCACTACGCCGGTTTCGCGCACGAGGTCTTCGGGCATCGTTTCGAGGACGCTTGCGTCGAACTCGAAGTGATCAAGATCGACGAGCGGGATCCCGAGCTTCTCGCACAGGACCTGCTGCAGATGGCTGGCGGAAATAAAGCCGAGCTCCAGCAGAACTTCACCGAGGTGCTTGCCGGGCTCGCGGTCCTTGATTTCAAGGCCCGTCTCGAGTTGCGCCTGCGTGATCAACCCCAACTCGATCAGCCGGGCGCCGAGCTTCAACGTCGAAACGGCCCGCCGGCGCCGCAGCGCCTCGCGCAACTGCCCCGGCGATATGACCTGCTCGACGATCGTAAGCGATTCGTGCTCGCGTCTGAGAGATGCCGTTTCGCGGATCGGCCTTCCGTCGTTGCTTGCCATGTGCCCCCTTGGCGGCGTGCAGCCTGGCGCTTTCCGCGCCGATTTGGCCGTCGATTGTAGCCTCAGCCGGGCGCGGGTGCGCCGGGCGGAATGCCGCGAAGGGGCGTTCGCCTTCGGCTCGGGTCTTGTTCAGCCCTAACGCTCGGTACTGATTGATGGAAATGCTAACCGGCGTCGGAGAGTTTCGTTCGCGGGGGCCCGCTGCTCCGCAGCCCCGCTCACAAATGGGGGTCTAGGCACTCGAACGTCGCGTCCCCAAGTCGCTCGAGCGCTTCTCCGGTCACGCGCTGAACGGTCCAATCGCTCATCGCGGTCGCGCCCAATGCACGATAGAACTGGATGGCGCGGGTGTTCCAGTCGAGCACGGACCATTCGAAGCGGCCGCACTTGCGCTCCACCGCGATCTTTGCGACAAACCGGATCAACGCACGGCCAATGCCTCGGCCGCGTGCCGCCGGTCGCACGTACAGGTCTTCGAGGTAAAGCCCGGTACGTCCCACGAAGGTCGAGAAGTTGTGGAAGTACACGGCGAAGGCGACCGGCTCCTCATGCATTTCGGCCAGGACGACTTCCGCCACGCGGCGGCTGCCGAAGAGCTCGTCACGCAGCGTTGCCTCGTCGGCCTGCATCTGATCGAGCAGGTGCTCGAACTCCGCGAGCTCTCGGATCAACGTGAGCAGCACGGGAACGTCTTCGGCCGTCGCGAAGCGAAAATAGACGTGCGGTACCGGCGTCGAGAAGCGCGTCATGCGTCAATCGACTTTCACACCCGCGATCCTGATGACCTTCGCGTTGAGCTCGTACTCGCGCCGGATCTGCGCCGCGAACTCGGCGGGCGTGCCGGCCGCGGGCTCCGCGCCCTGTGCCTCCAGTCGCGAACGCACATCGGTCGTGTTGACCGCTTTCACGACGACCTCGGCGAGGCGCGCGAGTATGGGCTTCGGTGTCTTGAGCCGGCGCGAGCAGTCCGAGCCAGCTCCCGGATTCGAACTTCGCTACGCCCGCTTCATCGATGGTCGGCACGTCCGGCAGGAGCTGTGAACGCTTCGAGCGCCGCGACGCCGAGCGGTTGCAGGCGGCCGGCCTTGATGTGCGCGAGCACCGGCGCGATCGAGTTCATCGTGACGTTCACGCGTCCGGCCACGAGGTCGGTCACCGCCTGCGGCGCGCCCTTGTAAGGCACGTGCGTGAAGTTGACCCCGGCGGCGTACTTGAACTGCTCCATGGCCAGATGGTTGGCCGTGCCGTTGCCGGCCGACGAATACAGGAGCTTCCCGGGGTCGGCCTTCGCGAGCGCGATCGATCTCTTTCACGCTCTTCACCGGCACCGAAGGATGCGTGATCAGCAGGAAAGGGCCCGCTCGACACGAGCCCGATCGGCGCGAAATCCTTCAGCGTGTCGTAGGGCACGTCCTTCGAAACGTGCGGCACGATCGTGAGCGCACCGGGACTCGTGAGAAACAACGTATAGCCGTCGGGGGCGGCCCGTGCCGCCAGCTCGGCTGCGATGCGGCCCCCGGCGCCGCCGCGGTTGTCGATGACGAGTGATTGTCCCAACAGCTCCGCCATCGCGGGCGTTACGGTGCGTGCAAGCACGTCCGGTGTCCCGCCGCCCGGCACCGGGACGAGCACGCGTATGGGGCGGTCAGGATAGTTCTGCGCGGTTGCGAGCGTTGCAGTGGCGGCGGCCAGTGCTGCGATTGTGAGCGCGATTCGATTCAAAGCAGCTCCTCGTCTTTCTCTAAGGGCGAATGGCCTCGGGGTGTTGCGCTCACGTCTTCGGATCGGGATAGACATCGGGTCCGTAGTGCTCGCGGATGCGCGCCAGGAAATCGCCCGAGGGCCGCGAGTAGTTCGAGACGCCGGCTCGTGAAGCGCCCGGTGAGCCCGCGCAGCTTGACGGCCATCTCGCCCATCTTCACGAGCTCGAAGATGCCGCTCACGATCGGTGTCTTCTCCAGCTCGAAAAGCCGGGCCTCGATCACGAAGACGCCGACTTCTCCGCCTGCGGGAATGATCACTTCCGCCCCTTTCGCGACGAGCTTCTGCGCGGCTTCGGTAAATCGCGCGATCACATCCGCGCGGCGCGTCTCGTCCCGGAAGGCTTTCCTGAGGTCGAGCGGCGAAGTCTGCATCGCTTCGATCCCGGCGAGCTTGCTCCGGAGACCGTAGCGCTCGACGTTTTCCATGAGCCGCGGCACCCAGCGCTCGGCGATCGCAATCAGCCCGAAGCTCGCGCCCATCATCGAAGCGACGTGGAGGCTCGTCTCCGAAAGTCCGAGCACGGGAATGTTCACGAGCTCACGCGCTTCGCGCAGACCCGCGTCGGTGATGTTGCCGATCAGGAACGCGTCGTACCCCTGTTTCTCCGCTTCCAGCGCGTTGTAGATGACTTCCTTCGTGTCGTGATATTCGAGGAAGCGGAAATGCGCACCGATGCCCGCGGCTTGCGCGAGGCCCTGGACGTGAACGCTCGTGCCAGGCTCGGCGGCCATCGCGATGACCTTCTTCAGGTCGGCGCCGTAATCGATCGTCTGCGCCTGGCGGGCGAGACTTTGATACCAGAGCTTCATGTTCCTCCCTGCGAATTCGGGAATTCGGTGTCTGTCCCCGAATTCCGCTTCACTGCTCTATCAGCCCCACCCGCTTCGCGATCTCGGAGAACGACTTGATATCCGCGCGGATGATCCGATCGTGCTCCTGGGGCGTGGTCGTCTCGATGTTGTAGGCGAGCTCCTGGAGCTTCGCCTTTACCTCCGGAGAATTGAACACACGGGCCACGTCGCTGCTGATCTGCGTGCGCACGGCGAGCGGCGTGCCCCCAGGCGCCATGAGACCGTGCGCGCCGTCCCTGCCGAAGCCGGGAAGGAGCTCGCCGAGGGCAGGGACATCGGGCAGGAGCGGCGTTCTTTGCGGCGTGCTGACGGCCAGTGCGAGCAGCCGCCCGTCCTTGACCATCGGCATGGCCGAGCTCGAGTCCGACGAGACAGTATTGCACCCGGCCGCCGAGCACTTCGAGTATCGCGTCCGGCGTTCCCTTGAAGCCGACGTGCACGGCCTTGATGCCCGCGGCCGAATTGAAGCGCTCGGCGCTCAAGTGCGTGCTGCTGCCGCCGCCGCCCGAGCTGAACAGGAGCTTGCCGGGATTCGCGCGTCCGTGCGCCACGAAGTCTTTCAACGATTTCACACCGAGCGCGGGGGACACCAGCAACACGCTCGTGCTGTAGCCGATCTGCGTCACGCCGGCGAAATCCTTGATCGGGTCGTAAGGAAGACTCTTCGCACGCAACGCCGCGCCGATCGCGAATTGCGCGGAGATGAGGAGCAGCGTGTGGCCATCCGGTGTCGCCTGCGCGACCACTGCCGACTGCACCGTCCCCGCGCCGCCGGTGCGATTCTCGATGAGCACGGGCCGGCCCCAGCGCTCGCTCAGATTGGGCCCGAGGGTACGCGCCAGCATGTCGCTGGGACTGCCGAACGCGCCTGCAACGAGACGCACCGGTTTGGAGGGGAAGCCGGGCTTCGGCTGGGCATGCGCCGATGGCGCATCGGTCGCAAGCGTCACGGCAACCGCTGAAAGCGTCAGGAAGTACAGATGCGCATCAGATCTCCTTGAGCAAGCATTGCTTGACGGCACGAGCCTACAACATGTGTCCTCGCGAGCGGCAGACCTGCGCGGAGCAGGCCCGCGTGCGAAGGTGATTGCCAATCGCGCCTGGCCGGTTGGCACAGGCGAAGTGTAGTGCCACTTTTGCTCGTCTCGCCAAAGTACCGGACACTATGCGCTCAACTCAAAGGAGAGCACCTTGGAAAGTCCGAACACGTCCGCCGCGTCCCAATCTTCGAAAGCGCAGTTCTCTCTCGCGCCCGAGCGCATGCCGCCGCTCGCCGAGAACAAGATGTCGCCCGAGCAGAAGCAGGCGGCGGCGGAGATCGCCGCGGGCCCGCGCGGCGAGGTGAAGGGACCCTTCGTTTCGCTCTTGCGCAGCCCGGAGTTCATGCGGCGTGTGCAGAAGGTCGGCGAATACATCCGCTTCATCTGTCCCATCGACAAGCGTTTGAACGAGTTCGCGGCGATCATCGCGGCACGCCATTGGAACCAGCAGTTCGAGTGGTGGGCGCACTATCGGCAGGCGGTGGAAGCGGGCCTCGACCGCAAGATAGCCGATGCGGTCGGTGAAGGCCGCCGTCCGACCGGAATGGCGGAAGACGAAGAGATCGTCTACGACCTGCTCACCGAAGTGCTGCAGAACAAGGGTGCGAGCGAAGCGACGTATGCGCGTGCCGTGGCGAAATTCGGCGAACAGGGCTTGATCGACATCATCGGCATTGCCGGATACTACGCGCTGCTCGCGATGATCATGAACGTGACGCGCACGGCGGTGCCGGAAGGTCCGCCCCTGCCTCTGGCCGCGCTGCCGGTGCGCATGACGCCCGCCTGACGACACCCGAGGAGGAGCGAGGATGAACACATTGAAAACGCTTTGCGCATTTGCACTCGCGGCGGGGACAGCGATGATTCCTGCCGCGCACGGCCAGGGTTATCCGGCGAAACCCATACGCTTCATCATACCGTTCCCGCCCGGCGGAGGCACCGACACCATGGCGCGCGTCATGGCGCCCAAACTCTCGGAAGCGCTGGGCCAGCAGGTCGTGATCGATAATCGAGGCGGCGCCGGCGCCACGATCGGCACCGAAATCGCCGCGAAGTCGCCGCCTGACGGTTACACGCTCCTGCTCATGACGGTGACCAACGCGGTCGGAATGAGCCTCTATCCGAACCTCAAGTACGACCTTGTGCGCGACTTCGCACCGGTCACGCGCGTCGCGACGACGCCGCATATCCTCGTGGTGCATCCGTCCGTGCCCGCCAAGTCAGTGAAGGAGCTCGTGGCGCTGGCGAAAGCACGGCCGGGCGCGCTCGTCTACTCGTCGTCGGGATCAGGATCGGTGTCGCATCTCGGCGGCGAGTATTTCGCTTATCTCACCGGAACGAAGATGCTGCACGTGCCCTATAAAGGCGGCGGGCCTTCCGTCGCCGCGTTGCTGTCCGGAGAAGTGTCGGCAGCATTCGCAACGATGCCCTCCGTGATCTCGTACGTGAAGGCCGGCCGCGTGCGCGCGCTGGCGCTCACGACGGCCGAGCGTTCGCCGTCGCTGCCGGACCTCATCACCGTCATCGAGGCAGGCATTCCGAAATTCGATGTCGGCTCGTGGTACGGGCTGTCGGTGCCCACCGGCACGTCCAAAGAGATCATCGCACGCCTCCACAAGGAGACCGTCAAGCTGCTCAGCGCTTCCGATGTGAAGCAGCGTCTGGACGCAAGCGGCTTTGAAGTGATCACGAGCACGCCCGAACAATATGGCGAGTTCGTGCGCGCGGAGGTCGAGCGGTGGGCGCAGGTCGTGAAAATGTCCGGCGCGCGCGCGGATTAGCGCGGGGGCGGCGCTCGCCTTCGACTCGGGCCTCGCCGCCCTACGGAACAGAGGAAAACCAAAGTTTTCCTCCGTAACCTCCTTTCCTGGGGGCGGCGCTCGCTTCGACTCGGGCCTCGCCGCCCTACGGAACAGAGGAAAACCAAGGTTTTCCTCCGTAACCTCCTTTCCTTTGTCGCGTGTCGGATGGCAAATCGACACGCTGTTTAGAGCGGCCGGACCTCGACCTTGCGCCATTTGATCGCGCCGCCGGGCTCCTTGCCGCGGTTTCCAAACTGAAGCGAGAACGGCCCGCTCGCGAAGGAGCTGTCGTTGATGTTGACGGTCTGCTTCCCGTTCATCTCGACGATGAGGTTCGTACCCTTCGCCGTGATCAGAAACGTGTTCCATTTGCCGCCGGCCTTCGGCATCGGATCGACTTTGGCGAAATTCACGATGGCGCCCGTCCCGTATTCAGGACCCGGTCGCTGGTCGTAGATATTGATTTCGTAGGAATTCTTGGACCCGATGCTCTTGGTATCCTGGATGCGGATGAAGATGCCGCTGTTCGTCGTGTGATCGGCCCAGAACTCGGCACGGATCTGGAAGTCCTTGTAGGGGTTCTTGGAAACGAGGTGACTCGTGGCCTTCTCTGCGCCCTTGTCCGCCTGGAGTGCGCCGTCGACAAATCTCCAGTTTGCATCGCCCCCCGAGCGATTCCAGTTGTCGAGCGTCTTCGGGTTCGATCCGTCGAGGAGCGTGACCCAGCCTCCTCCTCCGCCGCCATCGGATGTCGCGCAGCCGAGCATGGCAAGAACGAAAACGAGCGACGAGAAGCCGAACACAAATGTGCGGTTCATCATGACCTCCTCCAGGATGGTGACTTCGGTTCACGCGAAGCCCGGTGCTGCCGGGACGCTCCGCCTCCTTTGCGGCCGACAGCATGGCGCAGCGCCTGCTCGAACGTCAAGCCATTGTCATTCGCCGTACAGCAACACGCCCGCGCGTTCCTCGCGCCATGCGGCTTCTTCGGTCCGCGCGATTCGCTCGAGGTCGACAGCGCTTGCGGCGGGATCGTCGACCCACTCACGCAACCGCTCGCCGCCGTTGATGAGATCGATCGCGGGCCGGCCGCGTTCGTATTCGTAGGGAAAGTCGCGCCACAGCGGATAGCCGGGCTGGAGCGTGCGCAGCGCCTTGAACGCGAGTGCCATCAGCCGCCACGGCGTGAACGCAGCGTGATCGTACGCGCCGTCGTCGACATGTATCTGGATGCCGGCGCACAGCCTACCCGCATGCTTGTGAAACGTAGGTTCGAACCAGCACTCGCGCAGCCGGCAGCCGCGCATCCATTGCGGCGCGATGGAACGCATGCTCGCGAGGAGCGCCCGCGGATCGACGTCCGGCGCGCCGAAGAGTTCCAGCGGACGCGTCGTCCCCCTGCCCTCCGAGAGCGTCGTGCCTTCGAGCATCACGGTGCCCGCATAGCAGCGCGCCATCGACACGTTCGGCGCGTTCGGACTGGGATTCACCCAGGTGCGCTCGCCCGAGGGCCAGCCGTAGCCAGGCGCCAGGGCGGGATCCCACCCTCGCATCGCTATCACGTCACATTCGACGTCGAGCGCGAGTGTCTTCACGAACCATCGCGCAAGCTCGCCCATCGTGAGGCCGTGGCGCATCGGCATGGGCGCCGCGCCCACGAAGCTCTCCCATCCGGTTTGCAGCGTGAGCCCTTCGACCGGACGGCCCGCGGGGTTCGGACGATCGAGGATCCACACGGTCTTGCCGTGACTCGCAGCCGCTTCGAGAACGTAGCGGAGCGTCGTGATGAACGTGTAGATGCGGCAGCCGAGATCCTGAAGATCGACAAGGAGCACGTCGAAGCTGTCCATCATGGCGGGCGTAGGACGGCGCACCTCGCCATAGAGGCTGAATACCGGAATGCCGTGCACCGGGTCGATGAAATCCGCGGATTCCACCATGTTGTCCTGTTTGTCGCCACGCAGGCCATGCTGCGGGCCGAACGCGGCCGTGAGATCGATGCTGCCGAGGGCGGCGAGCGCGTCGAGCGAATGCGTGAGATCGGCCGTGACTGAAGCCGGATGCGCAAGCAGCGCGACGCGCCTGCCGGCAAGCAGTCCTCTCAGTTCGGACTCCGCGAGGAGCCGATCAATTCCGAACTGCATCGATCTCGAGAGCAAATGCATCGGGATGGTGGAAGTCAGGCTTGCCGGATGGATGCGCCAACGCCCAGTGCGACCGTGCGCCGTCGCACGCTTCGACGACCGCCGAGATTGCGAGCACGAGCGGCGCCGCGGCATGGGAACGCGACAGACGCGCAAGTGCGATCGTCGCACCGAGCTCCAGCACCTCGCGGGTCGTGCTCGCACGCACCTGCGGATCGAGCGCCGCGTCGTTCATGAGCCCGCCCTCGCGATAACCCGCGAACGCGTACGCCGCCCATTCGCCGGAGGGCGAAAAGTTGAGCTCATGGTAGCGATCCGCGCCTTCGACGCGCAGGAAAAGCTCGCAACACGTGTGCTCCCACAGCCGCTCCACGATGCCCGGGGGCGCAGGCGCCGGAATGCGCACGCGATCGATCTCACCGGACATCCGGTAAGTCATGACAAGGGAACCGGCCGAGGTTCTTCGCACCCGCACCTCGATCACATTTACCGGGTCCGCGGTGTCGGCGGGATGGCGCGTGAGCGTCGCCGTGCATTCGACGGCGGCTGGATCCCGCGATGCCATAGGACTCGGCTATCCCTTCGCTCGGAACATTCAATTAGACCGCTCCCCGCCCTGCCGATAAGATCGCTCCATCCTCAGGAGTTGAGTCATGGTCAGGGCGGGACAAACAGTCAGTCAGGTGGTGTTGCATATGGGCGTTGCGTTCGGCGTCATGTATGCGATGACCGGTTCGATCGCGTTCGGCGGCGTCGCGGCGCTGGTCGAGCCGATTTGCAATGTCGCGCTATTGCCGCTCCACGACAAGCTTTGGGAGAAGGTCCGGGCGGCGCTCGAACGGCGGCGCCATCGGACGCAGGAGCCCGCACTGTCGGCTGCGTAGGGCGGCTCATGTCGTAGCTCTCGTTCCTCAGCGGCAAACCCTGTGGCCCCCGCGTTCCAGATGAAAATGGTCGCGATGCGCCTCGTTGTAATCGGGACCGAGCACGCCGTCGAAGACACGGCACGCACCCGCGTGCACTTCACGCAGGAACAGCCCGTCGGCGTCATCGCTGCCCCAGTCGCGTTGGACGCTCACGCGGCGGCCGTTCGACAGGACGAAGCCGGCGACGTCCAGTGCATCGGCTGTCGCGTGCCGGCTCAAACGCCCGTCCTTGCGCCCGTAGATATTACGACACGCGTAGCTCCCGAAGTGCTCCAGCCGTTTGACCCGCGCATCGAAGTGCGTTCGGGCGGCAGGCTGGACGATGTGGCGGTCCCATAGCGCGAGCGCAAGGGCGCCGCGGCACGTGAGCGTGAAAGGCTCCCCCACCGCCGCGCTCGTCGATTCGATCCGAACGGCATTCTCGAACCCGCAGCCCGGACCCGTTTGGCGATCCGGCACCGGCGAATAGCGCCACTGGGCTTGCGCGAGAGTCGCCCTGCACAGCGCCGGGTCCCGCGAAGCCCGCGCGAGCTTGAAGGAGGTCAGCCAGCCGAGCGGCTCGTCGATCCTGAGCGGCGCCCAGGGATTGTATCGATCGGGAATGACGATCTTCCCGGAGTACAGGCCGTAGCCCAGCGCGACGCAGAGCGCCAGCAGGAGCCACGTTACTACGCGCGCGGGTGTCACGACGAAGCGAGTCCTCGTTAGAACCACCCCTTTTTGGGTGAGCGGCGCGCCTGGAACAGGGCTGTCGCCGCGAACGTAAATCTCAGGCGCCCATCAGTATTTCCATCCGAGTGTACGAGGCCTAAAGCAGAAGAAACGGCGGCCAGGCCCGAGCCGAAGGCGAGCGCCCACCCAACAAAGGAAAGGAGGCTACGGAGGGAAACCATCGGTGTCCCTCTGTTCCGGAGGGCGGCCCGAGCCGAAGGCGAGCGCCAACCCAACAAAGGAAAGGAGGTTACGGAGGGAAACCATCGGTGTCCCTCTGTTCCGGAGGGCGGCCAGGCCCGAGCCGAAGGCGAGCGCCGCCCACATCGTAACCAGCGGCGGGCCTGCGTTTTCTTCCGCCACCGAAACGGCCTGTTGCGCTAAAGTCGCGTGTGACGTGCCCAGACGCGCGGGCGAGCGCGGGTGCACGCGAGCGAACGGCAGGACGACCGGCGAAGCCTGAGGAGAGAGCGATGAACTACCGCAAGTCGGAAGCAAAAGAAGCCGCGAAGGCGCAATTCCACGGAATCTGGACCGCGATCACCACACCGTTCACGACCGATTTCGAGTCGACGAGGCTGGCTTGAGAGCCAACATGAAGCGCATCGCCGATCTGAAGATCGAGGGCGTCTTCTGCACCGGCGTCATGGGCGAGTTCTGGTCGCTCACCAAGGAGGAACGCCAGCGCATCGTCGAGATCGTAGTCGAGGAAGCGCACAAGCGCGGCGTGAAGGTCATCGCGCATACGGCGCACCATTCCGCGCACGAGACAGTCGAGTTAACGCGCCATGCCGAGCAGGTCGGCGCCGACTTCGCGATCCTGATGAATCCGTACTACCCGCCGATGAACGAACAGACGGTTTATGAGTGGTTCCAGTTCATCGCCTCGCGCGTGAACATCGGCATCTGGATGTTCGACGCGGAGTTCGCGCGCTATGGCTTCTCGCCGGAGTTGACCGCGCGCATCGCGGACATCGAGAACGTCTGCGGCATCAAGATCCCGCGTCCGATCGAGCATTACGCGAAAGTGCACGAGCTCGTCGGCAGGAAGATCGTGATGAGCACGCCGAACGAAGGCGACTGGCTGATGATGATGCGCGACTACGGCCAGCAGGTGTATCAGTCCTCGCCGTTCCCGTATCTGTGCCAGACGACCGAATGGCTGCCGATGCACGAGTACACCGCGCTCGGCCTCGCGGGGCGGTACGGCGAAGCGGCGAACGTGTCGAAGCAGCTCGAATCGCTGCGGCCGATCTACGTGAAGTACATGCGGGACACGTGGGATAACGACAGCCTCATCCCGATCGCGTATATCAAGGCCTGGTCGGAGTTGATGGGCATGGCGGCCGGCCCGGTGCGTCCGGGATTGCCGCAGCTCACCGCTCAGGAAAAGCAGACGCTGCGCGCGGAGCTCGAAGGCGCCGGACTGCTCAACCGCGTGCAGACGGTAAAGGCTGCGTAGGGGGCGGCGCTCGCCTTCGGCTCGGGCCTCGCCGCCCTACGGAACAGAGGGCAACCCATGGTTTCCCTCCGTTACCTCCTTTCCTTTGTCGGGTGGGCGCTCGCCTTCGGCTCGGGCCTCGCCGCGCCCCGCCGTTTGACGGCCCCGCTCGTTCTACCCAAGCCCTGGTACACTCGGATGGAAATACTAATCGGCGCCTGAGATTTACGTTCGCGGCGACAGCCTGTCCCAGGCGCGCCGCTCACCGAAAGAGGGATGGTCCTAACTCAGCTACTGCGCCCAGAGCTGATCCAGGTTCTTGAATCCCCACTGCTCGGGATCTTCCGGCCCGACGATTTTGTCCGTGCAGGCTCTCGCGGCGAGATCGATAGTCTGCATCGTGATCGGCTCGTTCGAACGCACGGAGAAAAAGACGCGCACCTTCGGGGTCAGAAGCGATCGCGTTCCCGGTTCGGCCACGATGGCCAGACGGTGGGAGGCCAGCCTTACCAGGGAGCCCACCGGATAAATGCCCAGGGTCTTGACGAAGGCGTTGAAAATGGCTTTGTCGAAGTGCCCTTGCCACTTTGCCATCTGGTGCATCGCTCCGGAGGGGTCCCAGGGCTTCTTGTAGGCTCGGTCCGAGGTCACGGCGTCGTAGACATCGCAGACCGCGCCCATGCGGGCGAGCAGCGAGATGGCATCACCGGCCAGCCGATCCGGGTAGCCGGTCCCGTCGAATTTCTCCTGATGGTGCAGGGCGATGTCCTGTACCTCGGGCTCGGCTCCGGCCGCGCGCAGCATCTCCGCGCCCGCTGCGGGATGGCGCTTCATGATGGCGAACTCCGCATCGGTGAGCTTGCCGGGCTTGTTGAGCACTTCCAGTGGCATCGCGGCCTTGCCCATGTCGTGCATCAACCCACCGATGCCGGCCAGACGCGTTTGCTTTTCGTCGAGGTCGAGCTGACGAGCCAGCGCGAGCATCAGGGCGCAGACGGCGACCGAATGCAGGTAGGTGTAGTCGTCGTGCGTCTTCAACCGCGCCACGCTGAGCAATGCCGCGGGGTGGCGCTCGACCGAGGCGGCGATTTCGTCGACCAGGGAAACGGTGGTGCCGGGGTCGATCGCCTTGCCAAGGCGCGCGGCATGAAACATGTCGATGACCTGCCCTTTGGCCGCGAGGCAAATATCCCTGGCGCGGGCAACCTCGTGGGCCATCGAGACGGTGCCAACACCCTTCTTGACCGGAGGGTCGGGCGGCGCGGGGGGCACATCCGACACGCTTTCGGGCTCGGAACTCTGGGCCGTTGACTGTGGGGGCTGGCTCCCTGACTCCGGGCTCCGGGCCGTGGACTGGCGGTTCCGGGCTTCGGCCTCGGTGACCTCTTTGGACGGGTCGATCCACACTTCGCTGATGCCGCATTCAATGATCGCGGCGAGATCCGATGGTTCCGTCAGCAGGAAGCTCCCGCGCAGGAAAGGGTGCTTCCACCAGGAGCCGCCGAGCTTCTGCACGTACATGCCCAGACGCAGGTCGCTGACCGGGATGCGTTCTACCAACGTGTTTTCTCCCTGAACGGATGGGCCTGAAACGGCCGCTGCATCACTATACGGTGCTGACGTAAGGCAGTCGAGCAACGTCAGGACGCTGTTCTACGACGCGCCCGGGTCTGTCGTTATTGCGGCTTGATGCCGACGCGGTTCGCGACGTCCGCCATCTTCGGAATGTCCTTCTCGAGGAACTGCCGGAACTCTTCGGGCGTGCTGCCCACCGGAATGATCCCGTTGTCCTCGTAGAGCTGCCGCACTTCGGGCTGCTTCAGGATTTTCGCGACTTCGCCGTGGATTCTGCGCACGATCTCCTGCGGGGTGCCGGCCGGCACCCACATCCGTGATAACACGTGGACCGTAGCCGGTCACGCCGGCCTCGTGGAACGTCGGCACGTCGGGAAACTGCGGTGAGCGCCTCGGGCCGCCGATGCCCAGGACGCGCACCCTGCCGGCCTTTGCGAAGGGCAGCGTGAACGGCGGGCTCGAGAACATGACTTCCACGTAACCGCCGAGCACGTCGTTGAACGCGACGGAAGTGCCCTTGTAAGCGACGTGCGTGAGGTTGATGCCGACCATGGACGCGAACAGCGCCCCGGTCACGTGCGGCGGACTACCGATGCCCGCCGAAGCGAAGTGCAACTTGCCGGGCTGTGCCTTGGCGAGCGCAATGAATTCCTTCACCGTTTTCGCAGGCACGGTGGGATGGATGCTGAGCACGTTGCCGTACGTGACGTTCGTCTGCGTGATCGTCTCGAAGTCGTTGAGCGAATCGTGACCGGCAGCTTCCTGTAATAAGCGGGATTGGACGAATGCGAGCAGTTCGTCATCAGTATGGTGTAGCCGTCCTTCGGCCCCTTCGCGACGGCTTCGGTCGCGATGGTGCCGCTCGCACCCGGGCGGTTGTCGATGAGGAATTGCTGGCCGAGCGCTTCCGCCAGTCGCTGAGCGACCGGCCGCGCCGGAATCTCCACAGGGCTGCCCGCCGTGAACGGCACGACGATGCGCACGGCTTTCGCCGGATAGTTGGCGACCTGCGCGCTCGCTGCCGCAGCGAACAGGCTCGCAGCGATCGTGGCGACGTGCTTGCACACGACGAGCAGGCGCACGGGGGATCTCATTGCCGCTGTCACGCTCCGGTGTCCCTCACCTGACGTTCGCGTCGAAGGAGGCATCAACCGATCCCGCCCGGCGCGTTCGACGGGGGCCGCTCGTAGCCCGCAAGCGCTTCCGCGAGACGCAGCCGCGCCACGTCATTGGTGGTTTCCGAGTGGAGGAAGATGAGGGCGTCGCGGACGTATTTCTGCATCGGCAGCTCGCGCATCACGCCCATGCCGCCGAAAATCTGCATCGCATCGAGCACGACGCGCTGCACCGTCTCGGAGATGAAGATCTTCGCGATCGTCTGCAGCGGCAGGTCGGGCAGACTGCCGTCCGCGTAGGCCTCGGGATGTTCCGAGGCCCACGCCGCCTGCCACAGGAGTGCCCGCGCCGCCTCGAGCCCGATGGCCATGTTCGACAGCGTGAGGCCCACGGCCTGGTGTTCGACCACCCGGCGGCCGCCCTGCACGCGCAGCTTCGCGTAGTCGAGTGCCGCTTCGTACGCCGCGCGTCCGATGCCGAGGTTCATCGCCTGGAAGCGCGGCATGCGCCGCCCGATGCTTCCGGTGCCGCCGCTCCGGCCTTCGACTCCGATCAGGTTCCCCGCGGGGACGCGGCAATCCTCGAAAACGAGCTCGCCGTTGGAGCCGAGCCTTCGCCCGACCTTGTCGTGCTCGCGGATCGTGAGACCGGGCGTGGGATGGGGCACGAGGATCGAGCTCGTGCCCAGCGTGCCCTCTTCCTTCGATCCGGTGCGCACGTGCACGGCGATCAACTTCGCGATGGGCGCGCTCGTGATGAAATTCTTCACGCCATTGATGACCCAGTCGCCGTTGCGCCCACGCGTGGCCGTCGTCTTGTAGGCGGCATTCGCGACGGTCGGCTCGTGATAACGCCAGCCGAGATCGGTGTCCGGCTCGTGACCGGCCGTCGAGAGATGAAAGCGCGGGTCCTCCAGAAACTGCGGCAGGAAGCGCGTGCGCTGCTCGTCGTTCATGAAGCGGTCGAACCAGACATGCGCGAGCGCCGCCGTCTGGCCGAGCGTTGCGGCAACGCCGACATCGCCGGCCGCGAGCTCTTCGATGACGATGCAGAACGTCAGCGCATCGACGCCGGCGCCGCCGTTCTCCGTCGAGAGCAGCAGCGTGCGCAAGCCCAGATCCGAGGCTTTGTCGAGCGCTTGCCACGGAAAACGCTTGTCGAAGTCTTCCAGGCGGTCGCGCTCGTTCGCACTGGGTTTGATTTCCTTGCGGACGAAGTTGCGCACGCTCTCGCGCATCGCTTTCTGCTCGTCCGTGAGATGCAGGTTGAACACGCCGCCTCCTCCCATCCGCGAGTCTGCGCCGCGCAGCCCTCGATCGGTGCCCGGTCGTCACCCGTCAAACAATGGAATGCGTGGAGTTTACACCGCCGTCAGGGCGACGGCTCTCCTGCACGGAACGTCCCTACTGCTTCGCAAGCCCGAGATACGCGAGCACGCCCTTCATCTCGTTGTATTCGGCTTCCATGAAACGCGCGGTGTCGCCCGAGCCTTTGTAGGTGATCTGGCCGTGGTTTCGCTCCACGTCCGCGCGGAACTCGTCGCTCTGCGTGACGCGCTGGAGCACGGCTTCCCAGTACGCGATCTGCTCGGTGCTGATGCCCTTCGGCGCGATGATGCTGCGCCACGAGCCGGAGCCGCCCCTGTATCCGAGCTCTTCCCATGTCGGCACGGACGCGACTACGCCGCCGAGCCGCACGGGTGAGCTCACCGCGATGGCCCGCACTTTGCCGGCTTCGACGTGCGCGGCGATCTGCGAATACGTCGTGAGGATCACGTCCGATGACCGCCGAGCAGCATGACGATCGACTTGCCTCCTTCGAAAACCGGCATGCGCACCGACTTCACGTCCACGTTCTCCCTGCGCATGGGCATCGCGGCGGCGATGCGATGTGTCGTGCTCGCATAGCCGATGGTGAGCGAACCCGGATCCTTCCTCAGCGCTTCGAGCAGGTCCTTGCCGGTCTTGATGGCGATTCCGTGCGCACAGCGGTATACGTCCACTCGGTCGAAAGCGTCGCGAGCGGCGTGATATCGGTGTAGTGATCGCGCTGCGCCCGCTGATGTGCGACGTGAGCAGCACCGGAGGTTGCGAGCCCCAGGAAATGCGGATTGCCGGTGCGCTGCCGGATGTAGGTGTACGCGAGCAGGTGCTCTCCGCCGGCGCGCGTGACCACGGTGCCGTTGACGGATTTGTCCTTGAGGTCGCCCCAGAGCTTGTGAATCAGGCGGACGTTGTTGTCCACCGACGAGCCCGGTCCGTTGGGAACACGAACTCGACGGGCTGCTGCGGGGACCAGCTTGCGGCGAGCGCGGCGTTCGTCGCAAGACCCATTGCAACGCGAGAGCCGCGCGAAGCAAAGTCGAAGAAAGCATGGTCCGGCCCTCCTCGCGTGCCGGACGGTGGCAGCCGATCGCCGCCTGCCGTCCAGCTATTCGACGGTCTACCTTACGCAGCCTTCGCCGTCGGAATACGCGCGAGCAGTCCGGTGCGCTCGATGTCGCGGCGCATCTCCTGGCGCTCCTTCTCCGTGATCTGCGGCAGTCCCGGCCGCACCGGACCGCCGGCCATGCCCATGAACTCGCTCCACGTCTTGATGTAGGAGATCGGGATCACGCGCCGCTCGGGCCAATGCGAACGCAGCCACTTGCGATGCACTTCGCGCAGTGGCTCGAGCTCCCTCGCCACCTTCTCCGCCTCTTCGAAGCGTCCGGCAAGACCGAGCTCCGCGTAATCGCGGAACGGCGTCCACGTCGCCGTCTGATAGAGGTAGGGCCGCTGCGACGACTGATACACCTGCTGTCCGTAGTCGCGCATCATCATGAGGAACTCGTCTTCGTTCGGATTGCTCATGACGACCTTGTCGCCGCAGAGCTTCTGCACTTTCGCGAAATGCTCGACCGGACGCGGCACCTTGATCCCGCAGACGTTCTCGATGCCGGCGATGCGCGCCGTGAGCTCCGGCGAAAGGCCATAGCCCGAATAGACCGCGTCGAACATCCAGATGCCGATATCGACGCGCGAAGCCACGAACTCGAACCACTGGTACACCACGTCATCGCTCATCGGCGGGTAATACGGGTTCATCAGGATCGCGAAGTCCGCGCCGACTTCCTGCGCGTGGCGCGTGAGCTCGACCGTCTCGTGCGCGGAGTGGTGCGCGGTGTGCGCAATGACTTTACAGCCGCCGCGCCGCGCTTCCTCGACTACGATCTCGACCACGCGCTTGCGCTCTTCCTTCGTAAGCGACCAGAACTCGCCCATGACGCCGGTGCAGAACACGCCTTCGATCCTGAGGTTCCCCGTGACGTGGCGCATGTTGTGCCGCAGACCCGCTTCGTCGACCCTGAAATCCGGGGTGAACGGCGTCGTCATCGCCGCCCACAAACCCCGGAACTGCGCCCGCGATGCTTCTTTCGCTTCCGACTTGCGGTAGTTCATTCGTCGTCTCCTGTCTGGTGTTACGTCAGCAATGCATTTCGCGCTCGCCCTGCCGGCTCACCTTGGAGAACCGTCGGGCCCCGCGCGATCAGGGCGGTTATCTCATCGGCGCGTCACCTGTTCGCTTGGTGCACGGACACGTCCGTCTTGATGAGGCCGAGATACGCCATCAATCCCTTCAGCTGTCCGTATTCGGACTGCATGAGCTGCCGGGTCTCGGCGGAGCCTTTGAAGGTCACGTCCCACTGATTCTTTTCCGCCGCCTTGCGAAACTCCTCGCTCTCGGCGACTCGGCGCAGCACGCCTTCCCAGTACGCGACCTGCTCGGCCGTGACACCCTTCGGTGCGAAGATGCTGCGCCGCGAGCCGTAGGTGCCTTTCAGTCCCATCTCCTCCCACGTCGGGACCGACGCGAGCGCTCCGCCGATGCGCTGCGGCGCGCTCACGGCAACGATGCGCAGCTTGCCGCTCTCGGCGTGCGGCGCGGCGGAAGCGAGGCCGCCAACGGCGACATCGACGTGGCCGCCGAGCAGTTGCGTGATCTGGCCGCCACCCGTGAAGAACGCCATGCGCACGGGCTTCATGTCCACGCCGGCTCCGTGCATCGCGACACCCATCGCGAGGTGGTACGTGCCGCCTCGCGCGGCGCCCATTGCGAACGACAACGCGGCGGGATTCTTCTTGAGTGCTTCCACGAGATCGCGGCCGGTCTTGATCGGCGAATCGGCGCGCACGGCGTACGCGACATACTCCGTCAGCATGAACGCAATCGGTGTCACATCGGTGTAAGTGAACGGCATGTAGCCGGCGATGTGCCCCGTCAGCAGCATGTCGGTCGCGAGCCCGAGCTGGTGCGCGTCGCCCGTGCGTTGCCGGACGTATTCGTAGCCGATCGCGTGGCCACCGCCGCCGCGGTTCATCACCGTGCTCGCGACTGGCACCAGCTTCAACTCCTGCCACAGGCGATGCACGGTTCTCGCCGTGCCGTCGAGGGAACCGCCCGCGCCGCCGGGAACGGTCAGCTCCACATGGCGTTCGGGCGCCCAGCCCTGGGCGCTCGCAGCGCCGCTCGCGACGGCGGCGGCCACGAGCAGAACGGCTGTCGCGAGATACCGCAGGTCGCACGCCGCCGGCATTGCGCGCGCGCAAGGCGTCCGCAAAGTGACATCGCGACGTTCTACAGACCGGGGAGAGTAGCGTCCGCGCATGTTCCAGGCCTCCCTTGGTTGAACGTTCCGAACGTGTCCGGCACCGTTCGGGTTCGAATCTAAGCTCTCGCCGCGCGATGCGCCATGACGGCCGATGCATTACATTCATTCTCGAGATGAATAACGGTGTCCCCGATCTGAAGCTGCTCCAGTGCTTCGAAGTGCTGATGACCGAGCGCAGCGTGTCACGTGCGGCCGGGCGTCTGAACATGAGCCAACCCGCGCTGAGTCACGCGCTTGCGCGCCTGCGCCAGGTTTTCGACGACCCGCTCCTGTTCAAAGGCGACCGCGGGATGACGCCGACGAAACGCGCGCTCGGATTGCAGGCGCAGGTGCACGAGCTGCTCGCCACGGCGGAACGCCTGACGCGTAAGCCTTCCGCGTTCGTGCCGGCGGCCGCGCGCATCAAACTCACGATCATGGCAGCCGAGCACGTCGAACATCTGCTCGCCCCGCCGCTCGTGACGGACCTCCAGAGGGAAGCCCCGGGCGTGGACATCGAATTCTGTCAGGCGAATCGCGAACACGCGCTGCGTCTCCTCGAGCGCGGCGAAGTCGACCTGCGACTCGGCTGGTGGCCGGAGCCCGCCGCGAAGCTGCGTTACCGGCTGCTCTTTCGCGACCGTCTCGTATGCATCGCGCGCAAAGGACATACGGAGGTTCAGGAGAAGCTCGCCGTGGACGATTTCATTCGCACGCCTCACGTCAGGATCCTGACCCGCAGCGGGCCGTCCTATCGCGCCATCGATCAGGCCGTGGGAATACTCCACCGGAAGCTCCGCGTCGCCGTACGCGTACAGAACGCGTTCGACGTGTCGAACGTGATCGCGGGCTCCGACTTCATCGCGACCATGCCCGAGCGCCAGGCCCGCATGCTGGCGCAGAAGTTTCCGCTGCAGATTCTGCGCTTGCCCCTCAACGTTCCGGACGTGCGGATCGCGATGTACTGGCACGAGCACACGCACAAGGAACCTGCGCACCGATGGTTCCGGGAACGCGTGGCCGAGATTGCGAAAAGTCTGTGAGAAAGCGTCGGGTGGGACCTTGGAGGCGCAAGCAAGAGGGCAATCCATCCGAAGCGCATCCGCGTCATTCGGACCTCGGAAAATACCCTTTCTTGGGGAAGCGGCACGTCGGCGCGACGAATAGCAATTCGCGCGCGGGCGAGCCTTGCTGCAATTCCCAGGAACTTATCGCATCGCGACGCTCAGCCGCCGCGCACCATCTCCAGCACTTTCGCCGTGTTCAGCGTGCGTGCCTGTTCCTGCATCTGCGGCAGGTAGCGCGTCTGCAAACCTTTCGCTTCGCTCAGCATCCCGTCGAAGCTCTCGCGCAGCATCTGCGCTGAAAGCGTCCGGCCGCCCCCGTAGTAACGCTTCGCGACGTGGCCCAGTGCGTACGTGCTGGCGAAGCTGATCCCCGAGCTCACGGCCTGCTTGCCGAGGCCACCGAGAACGCCTCCACCGATCTTGCCGAGCAGTCCGCCCAGGAGCTTCCGCCCGGCCTGCTCCAGATACTGCGACGTGAGCCCGACGCCGATAGTCGCGAGGAAGTCCTTGATATGTCCTCGATCGAGCTCGAAGCCGTGCGACTTGCCGATGCCGTACACGAGCTTCATCTGGAGCGGGATGATGGCCATGGTCGAGAGCGATTCCGGCAGAAGCTCGAGCGCGCCGTTCAGGATCGCCGCGTTGAGGATCTTCCTGTCCATTTCCTCCGGGCTCATCGTCGATGCGTACGCGGGCGCAGCGGCCTGCACCGGGGCTTCGGCGACTGCTTCGGCCTGTTCCGTATAGGCCTGCGCCTGTGCCGCATCGAGCTTCAGTGCGACGCGCAGGTCCCGGAGAAACGCGCGTTCCGCGTCGGACTGCGAGCCGTCCGCATCGCACACGCACACCGCCATCTCGAACGCAAGCTGTCGCGTCTCGGGCGAGGACAACGCTGCGCTCACCTGCGGCAACGAGACGCGCTTCAGCAGCACGTCCTGATAGAGCGCTGCGATGTGCGTCGATCCGTCTCCCGCAAGCGAGCTCGCGACGCGTTTGACCTCTTCGCGTTCGCGCTCGTGTTTGGAGCCGTCGGCGAACGCCGCCATCAGGCAGATCGTGAGGATGGACTTCTGTTCTTGCTCGCTCAATGCCGTGCGCTCCTTTTCAGAACCACGTTGGACATGTCGATGGGGGGAGGAGTTCGAGGCCGGGCGATCTATGCGGCTGTGGCCTTACCGCGAGACGAACGGCTTCAACGCAGTGCCGCAGATCGGTCGCTCATCGAAGCTCGAGCCACCCCGGCAACGCTTCGCATCGTGCGAGCCACGTCTTCACTGCCGGAAACGGCTCGAGCGGCACATCGCCCTCCGGCGCTCGCTTCACGTACGGGTAGCAGGCGATGTCCGCGATCGTGGCCCGGTCGAGCGCGAGCCAGTCGTTGCTCGAGAGCCGGCGCTCCATCACCTCCAACGCTTTGCGGCCGTCGAGTTGGTAGTCGGCGAGGCTGTACGGCCGTCTGCCGTAGACGAGAACACCGCGCGCCCATTGCAGGCCGAAGTAGATCTCGTTTTGCGCGAGCGCCATCCACTGCATCACTTCGGCCATGTCGAGCGGATCGCTCGGCAGCCACTGCTCGCCGCCGTGCTTGCGAGCGAGGTAGACGAGGTGCGCGGTCGAGTCCCAGAAGATCCGCCCTTCGATCTCCATCACGGGGACCTGACCGCGGAAGTTCAGTTCGAGGAATTCGGGCGACTTGTGTTCGCGCTCGTCCCAGTCGATGTACACCTTCTCGTACTCGACGCCGAGGATCGACGCGAGCACGCGGACTTTGAAGGAGTTGCCGGAGATGTCGGTGAGATAGAGCTTCATCGCTGGCCTCTCCCCGTGACGTGAGAGCGGCTGTCTGTTTATGCTTCACGTTTTCCCTCAGCCACGACTCACGATTCACGGGGACAGGGCGTAGTTCACTTTTGCCGTCAGCCCAAAGTCGGCATATGGAACCCCGTCGGCAGCGCGTCGGCATCGGGCCAGCGGGTGGTGACGACTTTCGCGCGCGTGTAGAAGCGCACGCCTTCCATGCCGTGCACGTGCGTGTCGCCGAAGAGCGAGCCGCGCCAGCCGCCGAACGAGTAGAACGCGATCGGCACCGGGATCGGCACGTTGATGCCGACCATGCCGACTTCGATCTCGCGCTCGAACTTGCGCGCCGCGCCGCCGGAGCGCGTGAACACCGCGGTGCCGTTCGCGTACGGGTTCTTGTTGATGAGCGCGATCGCCTCGTCGAGCGTCTTCACCCGCACGACGCTCAGCACCGGGCCGAAGATCTCGTCCTTGTAGATCGTCATCTCCGGCTTCACGTTGTCGAACAGCGAGGCGCCGAGGAAAAAGCCGTCTTCGAGTCCGGGCGCCTTGAGGTTGCGGCCGTCGAGCACGAGCTTCGCGCCTTCGGCGACTCCCTTGTCCACGTAGCCCGCGACCTTCTCGCGGTGCGCGCGCGTCACCAGCGGCCCCATGTCGATATCCTTGCCGACGCCCGGCGCCGATCTTGAGGCTGCCCGCCTTGTCCGCGAGCTTCTTCACGAGCGCATCGGCGATGTCGCCCACCGCGACGATCGCGGAAATCGCCATGCAGCGCTCGCCCGCCGAGCCGTAGCCCGCGCCGATCAGCGCGTCGGCGGCGAAATCGAGGTCCGCATCCGGCAGCACCACGGCGTGATTCTTCGCGCCGCCGAGCGCCTGCACGCGCTTGCCGTGCTTGGCGCACGTCTCGTAGATGTATTGCGCGATGGGCGTCGAGCCCACGAAGGACACGCCCCGCACGTCCGGGTGGGTGAGCAGCGCGTCCACGGCCTGCTTGTCGCCGTGCACGACGTTCAACACGCCGTCCGGCAAGCCCGCTTCCTTGAAGAGCTCCGCCAGCCGCATCGCGGTCGAGGGCACTTTCTCCGAAGGCTTCAGCACGAACGTGTTGCCGCACGCGATCGCCACCGGATACATCCACATCGGCACCATCGCGGGGAAGTTGAAGGGCGTGATGCCCACGCACACGCCGAGCGGCTCGCGCAGCGAATGGGTGTCGACGTCGGTGCCGACCTCTTCGCTGTGCTCGCCTTTCATGAGGTGCGGGATGCCCATCGCGAACTCGACGACTTCGAGGCCGCGCTGGACCGAACCCAACGCATCGACGAGCGTCTTGCCGTGCTCTTCGGTGATGAGCCCCGCGAGCTCGTCGCGATGCTGCTCGATCAGGTCGCGATAACGCATGAGCACGCGCGCGCGCCGCAACGCCGGCGTCTTGCGCCACCCGGGGAAGGCCGCCTTCGCGGCCTGCACGGCCGCGTCGATATCCGCTGTCGTTGCAGAACGGCACGGTCCTCACCACCACACCGGTCGCCGGATTGGTCACGTCACCCGAGCGCGTGCTCGCCGCCGGTTGCCTGCGGCCGTTCACCCACATCGGCACGGCTTCGGTTTTCAGATCTGCTGGCTTGTTCAAACGATTCACCTTCTATTCGTGAAAGCGCCGCTCGCCCAGTCGGCGAACGGCGCGACGGCTAACTAACTGCCTCAGGCGGCCTTAGCGATCGGCGCGCGCCCGAGCACACCCGTGCCCTCCAGCGCCTTCCGCAACTCGGCGCGCTCGGCTTCGGTGATTTGCGGCAAGCCCGGACGCACCGGCCCGCCCGCCATTCCGAGCATCTCGCTCCACGCCTTGATGTAGGCGATCGGGATCAGATTCTGCTCGACCCACTTCGCGCGCATCCACTTGGCGGAGACTTCGCGCACCGGCTGGAGCGTCGCGGAGATCTTCTCCGCCTCGGCGAACTTGCCCGCGAGCGCAAGCTCGGTGTAGTCGTGCATCGGCGTCGAGCCCGGCGTCTGATAGAGATACGGCGTCGGCGACGACTGGTGCACCTTCTGGCCGTAGTCGCGAATGAGCTTGAGGAACTGCCCTTCCGTGGGCTCGCTCATGACGATCTTGTCGCGGATCAGCTTCTGCACCTGCTCGTACTTCTCGAGCGGCCGCGGGATCTTGATGCCGCAGATGTTCTCGATGTCGGCGATCGCGCGCGATCAGCTCGGGCGACAGGCCGAAGCCCGCGTATTCGGCGTCGAACATCCAGATGCCGATGTTCACGCGCGAGGCGATGAACTGGAACCAGTCGTAGATCGTCTGCTCGCTCATCGGCGGGTAGTACGGGTTCATCAGGATCGCGAAGTCGGCGCCGACCTGCTCCGCGTGCTGCGTGAGCTCGAGTGTCTCGTGCGCCGAATGGTGGGCCGTATGCGCGATGACTTTCACGCCGCGCTTGTGCGCTTCCTCGACCACGATCTCGACGACGCGCTTGCGCTCTTCCTTCTTGAGCGACCAGAACTCGCCCATGACGCCCGTGCAGAAGACGCCCTGGATCTTGAGATCCGCGATGCGCTTCATGTTGCTTCTCAATCCGGCCTCGTCGACCTCGTAGTCGGGCGTGAACGGCGTCGTGATGGCGGCCCACACACCGCGAAACTGCGCCTTCGAGGCTTCCTTGGCTTCGGACTTGCGATAGTTCATGGTTTCTCCTTGGACGTGGGCGGTTCGCGCCCGACTGGCGATCGGGTGCAGTTCCGCGCCGATGCATTGGCCGGCTGCACGCCTCTATGGAAGTCTGAACTCCTCCAGCAGTTTCATGTTGCGGACTGCCGCGGTACCCCCTGTACTCTACGCCCCCGACGTGCGGCCGGTCTACACTCGCTCGCACTCGATCGCCTCCTCTCCCGTGAAGCGCAACCTCTTCTACGGCTGGTACATCGCAGCCGCCGGCGCCGGCACGAACTTCTTCGTGCTGGGCATCACGTTCTTCGGATTCGGCGTTTTCCTCGAGACGTTCCGCGTCACGTATGGCTGGTCCGTGACCGCCATCGCGCTGGGCTATTCGATCCGCACGCTGGAGCTGGGACTCCTCGCACCGCTTACAGGCTATATCGCGGACCGTCTGGGCCCGCGCAGGATGGCGGTGGCGGGCGTCATCGTCATGTCGTTTTCGCTCGTCATGTTCTGGCAGGCGACCACGCTCACGATGTATTACGCGGCGTGCATCGTGATGGGACTGGGTCAGAGCATCGGCGGACCGAACGCGTTCTCGCTCGCCATCATGCGATGGTTCGTGAAGAAGCGCGGGCAGGCGATGAGCGTGATCACCACCGGCAACGGCTTCGGATACCTGTCCACGCTGATCCTCGCCGCGACGATCGGCGCGTTCGGTTTTCACGAAGTCGTTCCTCGTGCTGGCGGTCGTGCTCTTCGTCGGCGGACTGCCGCTTGCGCTCGTCATCCGTGACCGGCCCGAGGATCTCGGACTGAAGCCCGATGGGCGAGCGGCGTCGGACGGCGGCGGGGCCGACTCACGCGACGCCGGCGGCATCGAAGTCGCGGACGCGATGCGCATGCCGGCCTTCTATCTGCTCACGCTCGGTCTCGCAGCGGGGGCGGCGGCACAGCTTGTCTGGATCGTCTTCCAGGTCCCGCACCTCATGGCTGCCGGTTTCTCGCTCACGTTCGTCGGCATCATGGCGGCAACGTACGGGCTCGCCGCCATCCCGCTGCGGTGGGTCGTGGGCTGGCTCGGCGACCGCTTCGGAAGAAAGCGGGCCTACATGCTCGCCGTCACGCTGGAAGGCATCGGCCTTTGCTTCCTCGCGTTCGTCACGCCCGAGCGCTGGTGGCTCTTCATCCCGTTCTTCCTCACATTCGGCATCGGCCACGCGGGATGGCTGGTGCTGCAGCACACGCTCATCGCCGACCTCTTCGGCGCGAAGCGGTTCGCGACACTGCGCGGCTTTGCGAACGCCTTTCAGATTCCGGTGAGCGTCGTCGTGCCGCTCTTCATGGGCTACGTGTTCGACACCCGAGGGCACCTACGATTTCGCGTTCCTCGTCATCGCCGCGCTGGTCGTGTGTGGGGCGCTCTCGCTCGCGTTGATCCGCCGGAAAACCTTGCTTTGAACGACCTCTTATCGGTGCGGGGGCCGAGCATCCCGCGAACGAAGCATTCCGGCATCAGTCAGTATTTCCATCAAGAGTACGGCCTTATGCAGAACGTGCGACGCCCTACACCAACCCCGCGATCCCCGCCACAGCGCCGCCACGAGAACCCACAGCGGGCTGAACGAGGTGCGCAGAACGACGGCGACCGTCAGCGCGGTGAGCACGTACCCGCGCCAGTCGTGGGCAACGGCCGGCAGCAGAATCCAGCCGCTCGCGAACACGAGTCCGATGGTAATCGGGGTCAGACCGCGGCGGATCGCAAGCCCGAAGGCCGCGCGCGGATGGCGCTGATACAAGTATGCGACCGCGAGCGTGAGCGTCGCCGACGGAACCAGCGTCGCGACGATCGTCACGATGGCGCCTGGCCAGCCTGCGATATGCCAGCCCACCAGCGGGATGTACATGATGTTCGGTCCCGGTGCGACCTGCGCCAGCGTATACATCTCCGCGAACTGCGCGCTCGTCATGTAGCGATGGACGTCGACCACGTAGCGGTGCATCTCGGGCAGGACGGACGCGTTGCCGCCGATCGCGAGGAACGACAGCATGAGGAAGTACAGGAAGAGTCCGCCGAGTTGCCCCCAGTCCATCACATCCTGCCCTTCCACGCCGCCGCGATCGCGAAAGGCGCGAGCGCGCCGAGCACCGCGAGCAGAGGCCAGCGCATGACGCCCACACCGATGAAAGCGGCGAGCGCGAACGCCCAAGGCAGCGCTCTGCGCTGCAAAACCTTCGCAATCTTCGCCGCCATGGCGATGATGAGACCGACGGCGACGATGGACATGCCCGACAGTGCATCGCGCACGAGCGGCAACGGAACCGAAATACCGATAGAGGACGGCGAGCGCGACCACGATCGCGCAGGGCGCCGCGATGAAGCCGGCAGAGAGAGGCGGCGGCGCCGAGGAAACCCGGCGAGGCGGTAGCCGATCATCACCGCCATGTTCACGCCGTTCGCGCCGGGCAGGACCTGCGAGATCGACAGCATTTCGACGAATTCCTGCTCGGTCAGCCAGCGCCGCGCTCGACGAACATGCGGCGTGACCAGAACAGCGCGCCGCCGAAGCTATAGAGCGTGAGGTGGGTGAACGTGAGGAAGAGATCGAACGCGCCGATCGGCTTCGCGTTCGAATCGGCGCGGAGCGGCGGACCCTCGCCTTGCGTCACGTCGCGCAGTAATCAGTCGAGAGCGGGGCGCGCGTCCCGCAGGAACACCGTAAGGTCGGTAGTCGGCGGACGCGCGGGTATCTGATAGAAGAGATCCGCGACAAAGCCGCGGTGGTACGACGTGTGGTTCACGAGGTGCATCACGATCTCGCCGGGCGTCATCGAACCCTCGCCGCCGCCCACGAACGTGAAGTCCACGCGCTTGTCGAGGTCGGCTTCGGGAATCGAGTCGCTCCATTGCACGTACCACTCGTCGACCGCCTGCTGAGCGCGCCAGAGCTCATCGAGCGGCGGCCACTCGGGTGTATTGCGCGCGGCATAGCCGTGATCGCGGCCTTCGAGATGCCCCTGGAAAATCCGGTCGATCACGTAATTGTGATTGAGGCTGTGCACGATGTTCTTGAAGAGCGTCTGCCTCGCCTTGGTCGCCTCGCCGTCGGGCAGCTTGAAGGTCGCATCGAAGATGAGCTTGTTCGCCCACTGGTTGTATCGCGTGAGCGTGCGGAGCGTCGATTTCGTGATCATGAGGGGCCGGCCGCAATGAGAGATGGAAGAAAGTGCGCATTCCTGAAGCGCGCGCCAAATGACATGGCGACGCGCGACGTGAACGTTACCACGCAATCTGCGGTTTTCTGAACTCGCGCACGGCTGCGGGCCTTGAACCGATCACGCTCGCCGCAGGGAACGGCCTGCAAGCGCATGCGTCGCACGCCGCCGGCAGGCGGTACGCCCCGCTTGACGCACCGCAACCATTTGCCGCACGATCGCCGCGGACACGAACCCTGCGTCGTCGTCCGCACGACATCCAAAGGAGGGAATGCTGGTGCCGATCGACATTGCGCGCGTGCTGGGCGTGCATCCGTCGGTGCAGGCGACGAACGCGAAGGAGTTCATCGAGCTCGTACGCTCGAAGCCGCGTGCCCTGAACTACGCCTCGTCCGGCGTGGGGGGCGCGTCCCATCTCGCGACGGAATTCTTCCGGCAGCTCGCGAAGATCGACGTCGTGCACGTGCCCTACAAAGGCGACGGGCCGGCAATGGCGGACCTGATCGGCGGACAAGTCCAGTTCATCATGTCGTCCGTGCCGGCGCTGATCGCGCATCTGAAGTCCGGCAAGGTGCGCGGTTTGGGCGTGACGACGGAGCGGCGTTTCCCGGAGCTGCCCGATCTGCCGTCGATCTCCGATATCCGTTCCGGGTACGAACATACGTCGTGGAACGGCATGTGGGGGCCGAAAGGCACGCCGCGAGAGATCCTCGTGCGCCTCAATCAGTCGCTCGCGACCGTTCTCCAGCAGCCGGACGTGCTCGATCGCCTGCGTGCGGACGGCCGCGAGGCGGCTGATTCCAGTGGGGAGGAGTTCCAGCGCGTCATCGCCCGCGACATCGCGAAATACACGAAGGTGGTGCAGGCCGGTAATATCACCGCCCATTGACCCTGAAAACGGGACAGCCCATTTATCCGGAAAGCGGAACAGACCCGTTTTTCGAGGAGCGGATGAGATGGAATTCGAGTCGACTCTGCAGGTCTTCAGCCAGGCCGATATCAAGGACCAGTCGGGCGTGGTCGAAGGCCAGACGCTGCGGCCGCTGATCGGCATCGCCGAGCGTCCGAGCGAGCGAATCCGCGTCGCCGTCGCGAGCTTCAAAGCCGGCACGCACGAGCATCTGCACTGGCACGCGATCGAGGTCTTCTACTACGTGACGGCCGGCGGCGCGACCGTGCGCGACTATCACGGTAAGGAATACGCAGTGGGCCCCGGTTCGGCGATCTATGCCCCGCCGGGCATCGCCGGCTCGCACGAATGGGAGGTGGGCCCGAACGGGCTCCAGCTCCTGTCGATACGCGCGACCCGGGACGGTCATCGCCGGATGCAGTTCACCGTCGATCGTGAGACCCGGCGCTCCTTCATCGAGCTCGACGAGCTTGCGAAGATGGATGGTGTAAGCTTCGGCTCGCATTACTGACAAGCGAAACAATCATCGAGCGGCGCGACGCTACTTCTAGAGCAGGAGGAGTCATGCACACTCAAGTCACCGAAGCACCCGTTCTGACCACCGCCCCGCTGCACGGGACCGAGCGCGTTCCCCGCTTCGAGATCGATCCGACGTGGCCCAGGCCCCTGCCGAAGGGCTGGATCACCGGACAGCTCGCGGGCGTATGCGTCGACCACAACGACAACATCATCGTCACGAACCGCGGCGACATCACGAAGGAAGAAGAAGAGACCTGCGTCAAGGCGCCTGCCGTGCTCATCTTCGACCAGCAGGGCGAGATGATCGACGCCTGGGGCGACTGGGACCTCCTGCCGAGGACGGTCCACAGTTGCTGCGTGGATGCCGAGGACAACATCTGGATCACCGCGAACGGCGACGGCATGATCCAGAAGTACACGCACGACGGAAAGCTCCTGCTCCAGATCGGGACGAAGGGCGTGTATCGACACGTCCGACGGCACCCGCCAGGGCACGCCGCTCAACGCAGGCCGCAATGCGTTCGTGAAGCCCGCCGGCATCACGGTCGACCAGACGAACGGGGATGTCTACGTCGCGGACGGCTACGGCAACCGGCGCGTCGTCGTGTTCGACGCCAACGGCAACTTCCTGCGCCAATGGGGCCGGCAGGCCACGCAGGAGGAAATCGAGAGCCGGCGTGGGCGGCGTCTTCGCCGAGGTCGTGCACGCCGTGACGATCAGCAACGAAGGCCTCGGTTACGTCTGCGACCGGCAGGGCGATCGCGTGCAGGTGTTCGACAAGATGGGCAATTTCCAGAGAAACATCTGGATCCGCACCGGCACCGCAACGCTACCCGATCGCCGCGGCACCGCGTGGTGGTGCGAGTTCTCGCGCGACCCCGAGCAGAAGTATCTGTACGTGATGAACGGGCGCAACGAGCAGGTCCATATCCTCGACCATGCAAGCGGGGAAATACTCTCGAGCTTCGGGCGGCCCGGCCACCAGCTCGGGAATTTCACGCACGGACACAGCCTCGCGGTCGACTGGCGCGACTGCCTCTACGTAGCCGAAACGAACTACGGCCGACGCGTGCACCGATTCAGGCCGGCGTTTTAGCGTTCCGGATTCGACCGACAGGAAGATCGTCGTCACCGGCGGCGCCGGGCTCGTCCTCGTGATCGGCCATGCGCAGATCGGCGGCATCCGTCCGTAGTCGAATAGCTGCGCCCCGGAAGCGACGCGATGGACGCATTCTCCGTGAAGACCGGAATCCAGGCGCCGTCTAAAGCCGGAATAGCCTTGTGGCATTGCCACGCAGAATGAGATCGAGATCGGCCTGCGGCAAGCCGAGCGACTGCACGAGCGCGTTCGGCTGATCGACATCCATCTTCGCGTAGTTGTCGGTGCCGATGACGACGCGATCGGCGCCTACGAGGTCGATCATGAACTTCAGCGTCTCCGGATAGTACGCGAGCGAGTCGTAATGGAAGCGCCGCACGTAATCGCGGAACGGCCGCTTCAGCTCGATGTTCGTGACGCCTTTCCTGATGCTGTGCTCGATGCGCCCGGCGATGTACGGGAAGCAGCCGCCCGAGTGCGGCAGCAGGACGTCGAGCTTCGGATACTTGTCGAGCAGTCCGCTGATGATGAATTTGGCAGCCGTCGTCGCCGTCTCGAACGGAAAGCCGAGCGTGTTGTAGATGAACGTTTCGCCCGCGAGCCGTTCGGGCCCGGCGTAATGATTCGGCACGCCGTCGAGCGGATGGAAGAGAATCGGAAGCCCAAGCTCTTCGCAGCGCGCGACGAGCGGCTCGTACTGCGGCTCGAAGATGTAATCCCGGCTCTCCACCGAATTCGGCAGGTGCATCGCGCGCAAGCCCGGCTGCGCCCGCGACGCGATCGAGCTCGCGCAGGGCGGCTTTCGGATCGCGCATGGGGATGGCGATCGCAGCGACGAACCGGTCCGGGAACGCCTTGTGCGCTTCGATCGCCGCATCGTTCACGATGCGCGCGAGCTTGTTCGCGTCATCCTGCGAAGCCCACTGCCAGGGCGCCTGACCCGACAACGAGAGCACGTGCATCTTCACGTTGCGCTCGTCCATCCACGCGAGCCGCTTCGGCAGGTCGTACATCTGCGGGACCAACCCGCCGCCCGAGGCCGGATGGCCCAGCCCCGCCAGCTCCTTCATGTAAGGCTCGGGCGTCCAGTGCGCGTGCGCGTCGACGGACCCTTGCCGCGCCTCCTCCTGCGCGGCCATCGCTATTTACCCTTGAAGTTGGCTTTGCGCTTTTCCATGAACGCGCGGCGGCCTTCGATGTAATCCTCGCTTCCGAAACAGTCGGAAACGACCTTCGCAGCCAATGCCTCGTCGCGCTTGTCGGAGTCTTTGACGTATTCATCGATCGTGCGTTTCGCCGCGACGATCGAGAGCGGCGCGTTGCCGGCGATCGTGTTCGCATACGATTCGACGAACGTCTCGAGCTCGGCCGAAGGCACGACGTAATTGACGATGCCGAGCCGCAGCGCTTCCGCCGCAGGCACGCGCCGGGCGGTGAACATGATGTCCTTCGCGGCGGATGGACCGACGAGATCGACGAGCTGTCCGAGGCGGTCGGCCTGATAGCCGATGCCGAGCTTTGCCGCGGGAATGCCGAAGCTCGACTCTTCCGTGCAGATGCGCAGATCGCAGTTGAGCGCAATCCCCATCCCGCCGCCCAGGCAGTAGCCGCGGATCATCGCGATCGTCGGTTTCGCACTGTCTTTGAGCAGCAGCCGGAAGCGCTCGCTCTTCTGGGTATAACTTTCCACCTGCTCTTTCGTCGCGCGCGTCTGCTCGAACTTGGAGATATCGGCGCCCGAAATGAACGCCTTGCCGCCCGTGCCGGAAAGCACGATGACACGCACCGCGTCGTCGGCGAGGAAGTCGTCCATTACCTGCGCGGCGGCAATCGACATGTCCAGCGAGAACGCGTTGCGCTTCTCGGGATTGTTGACGATGATATGGCCGATGTTGCCCTGCTTCCTGGATTGGATTTTGTCGTCTGCTTCGATTCTTTCGGCGGTGGCGGTGTTCATGTGTTCAGTTGCTCCTGAGTTATGTTACTGTCGTCATTCTGGCGCGAGTCCGGAATCCAGAGCGCTTTCCGGAGGCTGGAGTTCCGGATCCGACTTCGCGCATCGGCGTGGTCCGGAATGACGCCGGATTGACGACATTGAGGATCCGGCTCAGATCACGCCCTTCTGCTTCAGCGCATCGATATCGGCATCGCTGTAGCCGACCGTCTTCAGTATCTCCTTCGTATGTTCTCCGGCTTCCGGCGTGGCGCTGCGGATCTTTTTCGGCGTGCCTTCCATGTTGATCGGGGAATTGACGAGCTGAAAATCACCGCGCCGCGGCTCTTCACGGCCGCGGCCATGCCGAGGTGCTGCACCTGCGGATCGGCGAACACCTGGTCGATCGAATAGATCGGACCGCACGGCACGCCCGACTCTTCGAACAGCTCCACCCAGTGCGCGGACGGCTTGTGGCGCGTGATCTCCCCGATCTTCGCGTTCAGCTCGACCCGATGGTCGCTGCGCGTCTTGCGTGTGCGGTATTTCGGCTCGGATTTCCACTCGGACTGTCCCATCGCATCGCACATGCGTTCCCACACACGCTCGGAGGCTGCCGCGATGTTGATATGGCCGTCGCTCGTCGGGAACACGCCCGTGGGAATGCCGGTCGGATGATCGTTGCCGGCCTGCTTCGCGACTTCCTTGTCCATCAACCAGCGCGAGGCCTGGAAATCCAGCATGAAGATCTGCGCTTCGAGGAGACTCGTGTGCACCCAGCGGCCGACGCCGGTGCGCGAGCGATCGAAGAGCGCCATCGAGATCGCGAGCGCGAGGAGGTTGCCCGCGGTGAGATCGGCTATCGGAATCCCCACGCGCACAGGCCCCTGCCCCGGAAAACCGGTCACGGACATGAGACCGCCCATACCCTGCACGATCTGGTCGACGCCCGCGCGCTTGCCGTAAGGCCCGGTCTGGCCGAAGCCGCTGATGCTGCCGTATACGATGCGCGGATTCACTTTGCTCACGTCGTCGTACGAGACCTTGAGCCGGTGCTTCACCGCTGCACGCATGTTCTCGACGATCACGTCCGCGCGCTCGACGAGTTTCATGAACGCCGCATGGCCTTCCGGCGACTTCAGGTTCAATTGCATCGTGCGCTTGTTGCGATGGAGGTTCTGGAAGTCGAACCCGTCGCGGCGCCCCGTCACGTCCTCGCCCTGCTCTTCCGGCGGCTCGATGCGGATGATGTCGGCCCCCCAATCGGCGAGGTGCCGCACGCACGTAGGACCGGCACGGGCGAGGGTGAGATCGAGGACGACGACGCCGGAGAGCGGCAGATGCGGCGCGCCGGAGGATTCAGAAACGGATTGGCTCATGAGGATTTCCGCGCTACGAGTTGGAGGAGAACGGGTGTGTAGATGAAGGCATTCGGGTTCGAGGACGCGAGCGCCCAGTCCTGCTGCAAGTGCTGTAACGCCCCGGCGGACATGAGGCCGTTCGAAACGAGCGTGTCTCCGAAGTCTTCCATGAGCCGGCCCCACCATTTCCACCAGCGGTGGGACGGCCGCGCCATGCCGCCGACGCAGGATGTGTAGGTAACGTGAAAGCCGGCTCGCGTCAACCTCTCGGGCAGGTACTGGCCGATCTGCGTGTCCGCACCGTGGGCCCGGTAATAATCCGTCCAGGCTCGAGTGTGCGCGTCAAAGCCGCCGATCGGCGGCGAAGAGGTAGCGCTGCCCAGCGTCAGATACTCCATTGCCGCGAGCACGCCCCCGGGCTCCAGCGTGCGATGAATGCACGCGAGCACGTTGTCGAGATCCGCAATCATGAACGCGAGGAAAAAGCGGCAGAACGCGCCGTTGCAGGCTTCGCCGGGGATTACGTCCACCGTGGTGACGTCGATTTCCAGCGGACACACATTGTCGACGCCGCGTCGCTCGCTCTCCGCGCGCACGAAGTCGAGGTAGGGCGAGGCCTTGTCGAGCGCCGTGACGCGACCCTCCGCACCGACGAGCTCGGCGAGGTCGAACGCAGTGAAGCCCGGACCACTGCCGAGATCCACGATGTGATCGCCTTTTCGGAAGCCTGCCTCGGCGCATAACGCCCGCGTCTCCGGCAGCCAGGCGGCGTGCTGGTCGCGCAAGCGCGCGAGCTCGCGCGCGTGAACGCCGATGAAGTAGTCCGTCCTGGATGTCACGCTCACTCGAACGGGCCGTTGCGGGCGGAAAAACGATCGAGACGAAAAAGTCCGATGTCGTACCGCGTTTCCGTCTTCAGTGCGAGGTCCGCGAGGATTTCACCGACGACGCTGCAGAATTTGAAGCCATGGCCGGAACAACCGGCGGCGATCGCGACCTGCGGCGCATCCGGCAGGCGATCGATAATGAAGTGCCCGTCGGGCGAATTCGTGAACAGGCACGTCTTCATCTGGAGCGTCGGCCCATCCGCGTCCGGGAAATAGCGCCGTATGCCTTCGCGCAGGACGGCTTCGTCTTCTGGATGGCACGTGCGGTCCATGGCCTCGGGATCATCGACTCGCTCGCGTCGGTGATTGTACTTGCCGATTTTGAATGCCGTCGTCTCGTCCGCCGGGAAACCGTAGAACCGGCCTTCGGCCGCTTCCATGTTGAAGACCGGAAAACGGCCCATCTCGAACAGTGCAGGACGCGCCGGCTGGGTCCAGAGCATCACCTGGCGTTCGGCAATTGCGAGGCGTTCGAGTGTCGGCAACAGCGTTCGCGCCCACGGTCCCGCCGTCACGACGAGACTACGCGCGCCGTATCGTCCCGCGCCGGTATCGACGGTGACGCACTCTCCTTCGGTCCGCCAGCCCGTCACCTTCTCTCCAGTGCGCACCTCCGCACCCGACGCCTTTGCTGCGGACACGTGCGCCGCCACGCATCGTTCAGGCAGCAGAAACCCGGCGTACGGCTGATACACGGCCAGCATGTCGGCGCCCAGCCGGTAGCCGGGAAAGCGCCTCGCCAGTGCGCCGACTCGAGCACCTCGTGCGGCAGATCATGGATCGCGCAGGCAGCGAGCGCGCCCTTTACGGTCGCGCTCTCTCGCGGTCCGGCGTCGATGCCTCCCGTCACGAACAGCAGCTTCTCGCCCGCCGTTTCTTCGAGCTCACGCCATAGCGCGTAAGCGCGTCGCAGCAGCGGCACGTAATCCGGATGTTCCGCATACGCGAGCCGTATGATGCGGCTCCGCCGTGAGAAGACCCAGGTCATGCGCGATATCGAACTGCTCGATGCCGAGCACGCGCACCCCGCGGCGCGCGAGGTGGAACAGCGCCGCGCTGCCCATGCCGCCGAGGCCGATGACGATGGCGTCGTAAAACATGTTGTTCGTTCTGTCCTGGCCCTGCCGAGCATGTCGCTTTCTTCGGCTCCCGTGCGCTCGCCGGTCGTGCATGGAGACGATGCCGACGTTGCCGCGCGCACGAGACAAAAGTTACACCGAGCCCGCTTTGCGCTGAAGGAGCTCGATGCGATTGCCGAACGGGTCGGCAGTGAAAGCGCGGTCGAAGCCCTCGATCAGGACACAGTTGTACTTCACTTCGAAGCCTTGACTCGTGAGTGCCGCAAGCGCTTCCGCGAGATCGCTGACGAGGAGCGCGGGATGTGCTCTCGAGGCGGGACGAAACCCGGACTCCACGCCCAGGTGCAGTTGCAGTGTGCCGCATTGAAACCACGCGCCTCCGCGCGCGGCGAGCTCCGGTGGTTTGGCAATCTCCGAGAGCCCCAGGATGTCGCCGTAGAAGCGGCGAGCGAGCGCTTCACCGCCCGCCGGCATGGAGAGTTGAACGTGGTCGATCCCGTAGACAGCCACACTAAGCTCCTCGAGCGCCGTCACTCCAGCGCCTGCGTCACCAGCGCGTGCAGAACTGCCGGTGGTAATAGCGGATCGCGCCCGGGCGCGTGCGCCATGAATACGACCGCGAGATCTTCCGCCGGATCGACACCAGAAGTACGTGCCCGTCGAGCCCGCCCAGTGAAATTCGCCCGGCGAGCTGTTCACGCCCGAGATGCCCGCGCTGCGGCGCACCGCAACGCCCAGTCCGAAGCCGTAGCCGTTGATATTCGGATAGGCGCAGCAGCGTCGCATCGATTTCCGGCCCCATGTGGTCGGCCGTCATGTAATCGACCGTCTTGCGCGCGAGGATACGCACGCCGTCGAGCTCGCCGCCGTTCAGGAGCATCTGTGCGAAACGGAGGTAATCGCGAGCGCGTGGACACCGCGCAGCCGCCGCCGCAATCGAACTTGTGAGGCCTGGTACCGTCGCGCAGCGTCTGCGGCTCGCGCGTCAGCGGATCGTTGGGCAGCGCTTTCGCGTAGCGCGCGCAGCTTGTTCGCCGGCACGACGAAACCGGTGTCGGTCATGCCGAGGGGCGCGAACAGGCGCTCTGCGAGATATTCGCGAGCGGCATGCCCGCGACCGCTTCGACCGCGAGACCGAGCATGTCGAGCCCGAGGCTGTATTCCCACGCGAGCCCGGCTGGAAGTGGAGCGGCAGCTCGGCGAGGCTTCGAGGAACTCGCGCCGGTCCACTTCGTCGCGGCCCATGCCGAGCCGACGGGATAGATGCTTGTGGAGCGGCGTCGTCGCCGCGGCCGTAGCTCAACCCGGCGGTGTGGCGCATGAGATCCTGTATCGTCATCTCGCGCGCGAGCGCGACGGTTTGCGCGGGGCTCCCGTCGCAGCCGCGGCGTGCCGACGCGCATGCGCGCGAGCTTCGGCAGGTACTTCCCGACCGGCTCGTTCACCATCATCCGGCCTTCTTGGTACAGCATCAGCGCGGCCGACGGTCACGATCGGCTTCGTCATCGACGCGATGCTGAAGATCGCGTCCTTCGGCATCGGCGTGCGCGCGCGGGATCGAGATGGCCGAACGCTTCCTGATAGGCGAGCTTGCCGCGCGCGCGATCGCGACCACGGCGCCGGGCAGCGTGCCGGATTCGATTTCCCTCGCGAGGGCGATACCGACGCGATTCAGCCGTTCCTGCAGAGAAACCCGGGCGCCTCGAGCGAAGAAGTCGTCTCGCGCATCGATCGCGTGGTTCAGAATTCATCGACGGCGACAGCGCGCCGTTCGGGTCCTTTCCACGCACCGTAGCCGTGGGTGGCCGCATCGTCGCCCGCTTCCTTCAGCGACGTGAACGCCCGGGGCGAGCGCTCCACGCTGCCGTTCGGGCGCGTGCAAGTCCAGCCCCACCCTTCATCCGTAATCGTGAAATTCCAGATGCTGCGTCGTTCCCCTCTGGTTCCTTCCACCACAGTCATCTCCCTGGTCTTGAGCGCCGGTTGCCCGATCCATGCCGGCTGCGAGTCCCACGAGTTTATACGCTGCATGAAGCGGGCTGAAATGGACCTGCGCTACTGTCAGGGCTTTCTGCGGCCATATTCAACGATAGTCCCGTCCGCGCCGAGCTTCGGCGCGGCGCGCTCGTATGCGGGACGCACGCCGTCGAAGCGCAGCGGCAGCCCCAGCGTCGGCAGCGCGCCTTCGGGACCTTGCTGGATGATGCCGAGCGCCTGCGCCTGCGGGTCGTTGACCACCTGGTCGATGCGCTGCACCGGCGCGTTCGGCACGCCGGCGTCGTCCAGGATGCTCGCGCACTTCCGCGATCGTGTGCTTCGCGACTCTCGGCATCGAGCAGCGGGATCAGCGCCTGCGGTTCTTCACGCGATCCGCGTTGGTCGACGAAGCGCGCGTCGTTCGCGAGCTCGGCGCGGCCGAGCGCCTCGACGAGCTTCGCGAACAGGCCGTCGTTGCCGCCGCCGATCACGATCCAGCCGTCGCTCGCCCGGAAAGCCTGGTACGGCACGATGCCCGGCGCGCCCGAGCCCTGCGGCTTCATCTGCCGCGGCGCGATCGTGACGCTCGCGATCTGGATCGTCTCCTAGGCGAGCGCGGTTTCGAAGAGCGACGTCTCGACGATGCCCGCCGCGCCCGGTCTTCTGGCGCTCGATCAGGCTCGAGAGGATGCCGACCGCCGCCCACAGCCCGGCGCCCATGTCGATCATCGACGACCGGCACGCGGATCGGCGGGCGCGTCTCGTCCTCGCCGGTGATGCTCATCAGCCCGCCGTACGCCTGCATCAGCGGATCGTAGCCGGGCTTGTCCGAAAGCGGGCCGCCGCGGCCGAATGCGCCGATGTCGCAATAGACGAGCGAAGGCTTGAGCGCGAGCAGCTTCTCGGCGCCGAGCCCGCGCTCGGTCGCCATGCCCGGGCGCAGGTTGAAGATCACCGCGTCGGCGTCGCGGACGATGAGCTGCTCGAGCGCGTCGCGCTGCTCGGCGTCGCCGAGCTCGACGGTGATCGAGCGCTTGCCGCGGTTGAGCGCGACGAAATGCGGCGCCGAGCCGTCCCAGAACGGCGGGCCCCAGCCGCGCGCGAAATCGCCGCCGTTCGGGCGATTCGATCTTGATCACGTCCGCGCCGAGCTCGGCGAGGATCAGCCCCGCGTAAGGGCCGGCGACGCTGTTGCCGACTTCGACGACGCAATGAGCCGCTGCAGCGGCTTGCTGCTTGGCATTTCAATACGATCTCGGCAGCCCGAGCACGTGCTGCGCGACGTGCGCGAGGATGAGATTGGTCGACACCGGCGCGATGCGCGAGAGCCGCGCCTCGCGCCACTTGCGCTCGACGTTCATCTCGCGCGCGAAGCCGATGCCGCCGTGCGTCTGCATGCACGCTTCCGCCGCGTTCCACAGCGCTTCGGCTGCGAGATAGCGCGCCATGTTCGCTTCGGCGCCGCACGGCACGCCGGCCTGGAACATCGCCGCGGCGCGGCGCACCATGAGGTCGGCGGCTTCCATCTGGATGTGCGCCTGCGCGATCGGGAACTGGATCGACTGGTTCTGCCCGATCGGGCGGTCGAAGACGCGCCGCTCGTTGGCGTACTTCGGTGGCGGTGCGGACGAACCACCGCGTCGAGCCGATCGCTTCGGCCGCGGTCAGCACGCGCTCGGCGTTCATGCCGTCGAGGATGTAGCGGAAGCCCTTGCCTTCCTCGCCGATGAGCGCGTCGGCCGGAATCTCGCAGTCGTCGAAGAACACTTCGCACGCGTGATGGTTGACCATCGTCTTGATCGGCCGGATCTCGAGGCCTTTGCCGAGCGACTCGCGGATGTCGATGAGGAAAGTCGAGATGCCGTGGGATGCGGCTCTTCACCTCCTCGATCGGCGTCGTGCGCGCGAGCACGAGCATGAGGTCGGAGTGCTGCGCGCGCGACGTGAATATCTTCTGGCCCTTGAGCGGTATAGCCGCTTCCGGTCTTGATCGCGCGGGTCTTGAGCTGCGTCGTGTCCGACCCGGTCGTGGGCTCGGTCACGCCGAAAGCCTGCAGCCTGCAGCTTCCCGGCGGCGATCTGCGGCAGGTACTTCTGCTTCTGCGCTTCGCTCCCGTGACGCAGGATCGTGCCCATCGTGTACATCTGCGCGTGCCCCGCCGCGGCGTGGCAGCCGGCGTTGCACACTTCTTCGAGAATGACCGCTGCGGCGCGCAGCGGCAGCCCGGTGCCGCCGTATTCCTCGGGGATGAGCGCCGCGAGAAAACCGGCTTGGGTCAGCGCGTCGATGAACTCGGTCGGATACGCTTCGGCTTCGTCTTTCTCGCGCCAGTATTCGGGCTGGGAAAGTCGGCGCAGACGCGGCGCACCGCTTCGCGGATGTCCTTGTAGTCCTCGCCCGTCTGGACGGTGATGAGCGGCTCGGCGCCTGCCGGTTGTTCGCGTGTCATGGCCCAGGCTCGAACAAAAGAAAACGCATCTTAGCCGAACGGCCATCGCGCCGACGCGCCTGGCGGAAGCAGCCCGCGGATCACGTCAGAGCGATGAATTCGGGGTCGCCCTGCTGCTCGCGTTCTTCGAAGGCGAGAAAGTCGTAGTAACCGCAACGCGGCGCATCGGGATACTTGCGGCATACACCCGGCCGTGCCTCGTAGACCGTGCAGCGTCGCTTGCTCCTGATCGAACAGCATGCACGTGGAGGCGAAGATATGGTCCTTCTTGTGCCGCAGCATGCGGATGCGGTTTTTCGCATCGGCCTTGGTGAACCGCGCTTCCGCTTCGCCGTAGTCGATATGAAAGTAGCGCGCGAGCCGCTCGATGTCGCGGGGCGTGATCTCGATTTCCGCGTAGCTGCAGCAATAGCCCGGGCATTTCAGACACGAATACGTTGTGCGCGTTCGCACCGGGATCGGAAAGGGCTTTCGTGGCTTCAT
Organism: uncultured beta proteobacterium; assembly: GCA_963808765.1. Lineage (GTDB taxonomy): Bacteria > Pseudomonadota > Gammaproteobacteria > Burkholderiales > SG8-41 > JAQGMV01. Next base: position 33,720 of record CAWEHH010000026.1, on the reverse strand, counting down.
GGCGGCCGCGGAAAGGTGAAATTCTACAGCAGTCACACTCCGTCCGCGGGCACACGCGTTGCAGCCTGCCGCGCATCTGACCCAACCCGGAGAACCTCCATGAAAGGGCCGTCGGGCGAGAACCTATCAGTGTGGCTCGCGACAGCGGAATGGCTCGAGGCAGCGCCGCTGCTCGAGGATGAAGACGCGGATGTCTGCGTCATCGGCGCGGGCATCGCGGGAATCACGACGGCGTATCTCCTCGCGCTCGAGGGCAAGTCCGTCGTCGTCATCGATGACGGGCCGTCGGCTCGGCGGCGAGACAGGCCGTACAACCGCGCATCTCACGAATGCGCTCGACGACCGATTCTTCCAGATACAGAAGCTTCACGGACAGACCGGCGCACAGATAGCTGCCGAGAGCCATACGGCCGCGATCGCGCGCATCGAATCCATTGCTTCGCAGGAAGACATCGACTGCGACTTCGAGCGCGTCGACGGTTACTTGTTTGCGCCGGGCGAACCGACGCTTCGAGCTCGAGCGGGAGCTCAAGGCAGCGCATCGCGCTGGATTGGCGATGTCGAGATTGTCGACCGGGCGCCGCCCGCAGTTCTGGGATTCAGGGCCCGCGCTCGTTTCCCCGCCAGGCGCAGTTCCATCCGCTCAATACCTGAACGGGCTCACGCGCGCGATTCTGCGCGACGGCGGTCACATCTACTCGCACGCTCACGCCGAAAATTCGTGGATGGAGAGCCGTGCCGTGGTCGACACAGCGGATGGCAACGTATTACCGCGCGACAACGTAGTCGTCGCAACGAATACTCCGGTCAACGACTGGGTGATTCTGCACACGAAGCAGGCGGCGTATCGCACCTACGTGATCGGTGCGCGAGTTCCTCGGGGTCCGTGCCGCGCGCACTCTATTGGGACACGGCGGAGCCGTACCACTACGTCCGGCTTCAGAGTGGCACCGCGTCGACGCGCACGAGGACATCCTCATCGTCGGCGGCGAGGACCACAAGACCGGGCCAGGAAGATGACGCCGAGCGACGCTTCAAGGGCTCGAAGAATGGACTCGCGACGGTTCCCGATGGTGAAGACGTTGACTTCCGATGGTCGGGCCAGGTCATGGAGCCGGTGGACGGCATGGCGTTCATCGGCAAGAACCCGGGCACGGACAACATCTACATCGCCACCGGCGATTCCGGGAACGGGATGACGCACGGCACAATCGCCGGCATGCTGCTGACCGATCTGATTCTGGGGCAGAAAATCCGTGGGCGGATCTCTACGATCCTTCGCGCAAGACGCTTCGGGCCGCTCCGGCGAGTTCAAAGGAAAATCTCAACGTCGCGGCGCAGTACAAGGACTACGTCACGCCCGGCGAGGTTAAGAGCTACACACCCCATGTATGGCGCGGGAACGGCGCCATCGTCCGCGAGGCGCGTCCTGAAAAAGTCGCGGCCTACCGCGACGAGGCGGGCACGCTGCACAAGTGCTCGGCCGTGTGCACGCACCTGGGCTGCATCGTCACGTGGAACGCGACCGAGAACAGTTGGGATTGTCCCGTGTCACGGTTCCCGCTTCGATCCGATCGATGGGCATGTGCTAAACGGCCCGGCCATAAAGGCGCTCGATAGCATGGATGACTAAGTGTTCTCTGGTGAGCGGGGGCTGCGGAGCAGGGGGTCCCCGCGAACGAATCCTTCGAACGCCCGTTAGCACTCTCGTCCGATTGTCCGAGGCCTGAAGCAGAAGGAGAGGTGACGCGCCTGAGACAGGCTGTCCCCGCGAACTAACCATTCCAGCGTCAGTTAGTATTTCCATCAATGTGCACGAGGCCTTAGCAGAAGGACCGTCTAGAAAACAATCTCACTGCATGATCTAAACTCCTGTCACCTTGACCGGTGCAAGGATTGAGGATCATGGAGAAACAGTTTGTCCGGGCGCTTCTCGTCCTCACTACTGCAATACCCGTCGCTTCCGTCGCAGGCGAAGCATCGAAGCCCCCGGCCTCCGACAAGGCCACACAGCGCCTGATCGAGCGCGGCAAGTATCTCGTCAAAGTGGCTGGCTGCAATGATTGCCACACGCCGGGCTACGCGATGAACGGAGGCAAGGTGCCCGAGTCGCAATGGCTGGTCGGAGACAAGCTCGGCTGGCGCGGGCCGTGGGGCACGACTTACGCCGTCAACCTGCGGCTCTACATGCGCGACATCAGTGAAGAGAAATGGTTGAAGACCGCGAGAACGATGCAGACGCGGCCGCCGATGCCATGGTTCGCGTTGAACGACATGACCGATCAGGACCTGAAGGCGATCTATCGGTACACCAAGTCGCTGGGACCGGCCGGCGAAACGGCACCGGCGTTCGTGCCGCCGGGCAAGGAGCCGCAGGGACCGGTCGTTCAGTTTCCCGCGCCGCCGAAGTGAAGCGCTGCTTCCTTCCCTCATCCCCGTCCCTTCTCCCGGGGGCGAAGGGAGATGAACCCCTCTCCCCTCGGGATAGGGGTAGGGATGAGGCATTCTCGGGATAACTTCTAACATTTGGAAATCGCGCTCCTCCTCTTGGCCGGCGCCGCTGCGTGGCTGTGGCTCGACAGCCTGCGCGCACGCGACGTGGCAAGGGCAGCCGCTCGGGCCGCATGTGAAGCCGAGGGGCTGCTGCTCCTCGACGACACGGTAGCGATCGCGTCGCTTCGGCCCGCGCGCAAGGAAAACGGCCACTTGACACTCCGGCGCGCCTACGAGTTCGAGTACAGCGACACGGGCGACAACCGCCGCACCGGCGGACTCGTGCTGATCGGAGACACGGTCGTGCTGCTCAACATCGGCATGCGCGAACCCGCCGAAATCATTCCTTTGCGGCGCGACCTATAATTTCCGCTTCCGCCTGGCACGAAACCAAGGAAAACACCCGTGGACTTCTGGACAGCCGCGCAGCTCGACTCGATCGACAGGATGCTCAATCCGCGCTCGATCGCCGTCATCGGCGCGTCGGCGAAAGGCGGTACGGCGGGCGCCTCTACGCGGCTGCGGCAAAGACCGCGTGAGGTCTATCCGGTCAACCCGAATTACGACGAGATCGCGGGCGTCAAATCGTACCGCAGTATCGCCGATCTTCCCGAAGCGCCCGACCTGATGGGCGTCGTCGTGCCGTATCAGAAGGTGCTCGACGTGCTGAGGAGGGCCACGCGAAGGCCGGTCGGCGGTCGTGATCTCCGCCGGATTCGCCGAGCGCGGCACCGACTCGGGCCCCGATCTGCAGCGCCAGGTCGGCGCGTTCGCGAAGCGAATCGGGCTTGCGCATCGCGGGCCCGAACTGCCTCGGGCTGGCGAACGTGAGGGACGACATCTGGGCCACCGCTTCCTCGCGCACGCTCGGCGGGCTGACCGGGCACATCGCGCTCGTATGCCAGAGCGGCGCGACCGCTTTCGGCCCGTTTCTCCTGCGCGCGGTCGATTCGGGCATCGGCCTCTCTCACATCATCTCGACCGGTAACGAGACCGACCTCGATTTCGCCGATTTCGCGCGCTATCTCGTCGACGACGGGCACGCGCGTCATCGCGGGCTTTGTCGAAGGCTTCAAGGACGTGCGCAAATTCATCGCGGTCGCCAAGCTCGCGGCCGAGCGCGGCAAGCCGATCGTGCTCATCAAGATCGGACGTTCGGCATCGGGCGCCCAGGCGGCGCGCTCGCACACCGCGGCGCTCACCGGCGCCGACAGCCTGTACGACGCGATGTTCGAACAGTACGGCGTGATCCGCGTCACGATTACGACGAGCTGCTGGAGGTGAGCCAGCTCCTCGCCAACTCGCACAAGCCGAAGCAGCGCGGCGTCGCGGTGGTCTCGCACTCGGGCGGCATCAGCTCGCTCACCGCCGACATGCTCGGGCTCGCGGGTCTTCGACTGCCGGAGCTCTCGGACCGGCGCGTGACGGCATCAACGCGATCCTCAAGGATTTCGGCTGGGCGGCGAACCCGGCCGACGTCACCGGTTTTGCGCGGCGGACGAGGTCGCCCAGATCGCCGACTACATGATCGAAGAGCCCGGCGTGGGGACGCTCGTCGTCGCGAGCGCCGGCGCGGAGGCAAGCGAGCACGTGATCGCGCTTCGCGACCGCACCGACAAGAACGTCGCGTTCTTCTACACCGCGAGCCGCAACGACAAGGCGCTCGACAAGCTGAAGCAGCGCACGTCCCGATCTTCTATTCGCCGGAGAAGCTCGCGCGCGGGCTGAAGTCCTCGCCGACTATACGCCTGGCGCGACGAGCGTCGCGCGCCCGGATTGCCGACCCGCGCCGCTCACCGCGCATCAGAAGGCGGCGATCGCCGAGTGCGCGACGCGGCCGAGCTCTCCGAAAGCGAGAGCAAGCGCTCATCGCGGCATGGGGCGTTCCGGTGGCGCGCGAGATCGCGGCAGTCCGCGGGCGGCGCGGTCGAAGCCGCGCCAACCTCGGCTATCCGGTCGTGCTGAAGATCGATTCGCCGGACATCGCGCACAAGACCGAAGCCGGCGGCGTTCGCCTCGGACTCGCCGCGACGACGCGGTGCGCGCCGCGTACGACGAGATCGTGGCGAGCGCCGCGAGAACGCGCCCGACGCGGCGATAAGCGGCGTGTCGTGCAGGAAATGGTGAGCGGCGGCGTCGAGACGATCGTCGGCGTCCAGTACGACCCGCAGCTCGGGCCGATGCTCGTCTTCGGCAGCGGCGGCGTGATGGTCGAGGTCTTCGGCGACGTGGCGATGCGGCACTGCCCGATCCGCACGCGGAGGCGCTGCGATGATCGAGGAAGTCAAAGGTGCGAAGCTGCTGCGCGGTTTTCGCGGCAAACCGCGGCGGATGTCGACGCGCTCGCCGACGTGCTGGTGCACGTGTCGCGGATGGCGGTGCAGCTCGAAGGCATGTCGAAGAGCTGGACATCAATCCGCTGATGGTGCTGCCGCGGGGCCGGGGCGTGATGGCGGTCGATGCGCTGCTGGTGATGAAGGCGAAGAGCGCGTGAGGGCGACGCACACCCTGGTCCTAACCTTATCCATTCTCTTTTCGGAGGCCACGCGTCAGCGATAGAACACCGTTCCATCTTCAGGAAGCGACGGTCGGGAGCGTGCACGCGGCGCTTGCCCGAAAAGACATCATATGCACGCAGTATGACGCGCCTCTATCTCGATCGCATCGAGGCGTAAGACCTGAAGGGCCCGACGCTGCGCGCGATCCTCACCGTGAATCCGAAGGCGCTCGAGGTGGCCGCAGCAAATGGCCCGCCGCTATGCGGACAATCCCTCGGGGATGGGGCCGCTCCACTGCATTCCGATCATCCTGAAGGACAACTTCAATACGTTCGACATGCCGACCTCGTCGGGTCAACGTCGACGATGAAGGATTCCGTGCCGCCCGCGGACGCGTTTACCCGTGGAGCGCATGCGCAAGGCCGGGGCACTCATTCTCGCGAAAGCGAATCTCCAGGAATTCGCGCGCGGCGGCATGTCGATCAGCAGCCTCGGCGGACAGGTGCTGAACCCGTATGACCTCACGCGCACGCCCGGCGGTTCGAGCGGCGGCACGGGCGTAGCGATCGCGGCCAACATGGGCGCTGCTCGGCACCGGCAGCGACACGGGGCAATCGATCCGCTCGCCGGCTTCCGCCAACAACCTCGTCGGCATACGTCCGACCCGCGGTCTGGTAAGCCGCGCGGGGGTCGACGCCGAACAGTCTCACCCAGGACGAGATCGGTCCGATCACCCGCAGCGTTCGCGATGCGGCGCTCATGCTCGACGTGATGGCGGGCTACGATCCCGCCGACCCGATTACCGCGTTCAGTGTCGGGCGCATTCCGAAGAGCTACACGCAGCTTCTTGAGCGTCGATGCGCTCAAGGGTGCGCGCATCGGCGTCATGACGAACCTGTTCGGCACGGCGGAACGGCATCAGGAAGTGAACAAGGTGATGGAGGACGTGATCGCGAAGTCGCCCTCGCTGGGCGCGACCGTCGTCCGTTTCGACCTGCCGGAGTCCGACAAGCTCGCTTCGGTCCTCCTCCACCTCACAGTTCGAAGCGCGCACCGTGATGGAAAGCTACTTCGCGGCGCTCGGCCCGAAGGCGCCGATCAAAACGTTCGCGGGATCTCGTCGCGACGAAGAAGTCCGTCGTGCAGAACACGCTCGAAAAGGAGCTCGCGGTCGTCGACGGCATGAACAGTCAGGCCTACAAGGACCGCACGCTCAACCGCGACAAGCTGCGCCTTGCGGTCGCGACGAAGATGGCGGATCTCAACCTCGACGCGATCCTCTATCCGCTCCAGAAGATCCTCGTGGCGCCCGTGACGGCGGCCGATCAGCTTCGAGCGCAACGGCACGCTTTCGAACGGCACGGGCTTCCCGGCAGTAACCTTCCCCGGCGGTTTTTCGACAACCGACAGCGACGGCACCGTTAGGCGTCCCGGCCGACGCCGTGGTTCTCGGTCTGGGAGTGCCACGAAGCGAAGCTGCTCGCGTATGCCTACGCGTTTCGAGCGGGCGTTCAAGCCGCGCAAGCAGCCGGCGTCCACGCCGCGGCTGGCGAAGGAGCCGTAGCGGAGACTGAACTCCGAATTCGTCTCTGGGTTTTTTTTTTTTTTTTTTTTTTTTTTTTTTTTTTTTTTTTTTTTTTTTTTTTTTTTTTTTTTTTTTTTTTTTTTTTTTTTTTTTTTTTTTTTTTTTTTTTTTTTTTTTTTTTTTTTTTTTTTTTTTTTTTTTTTTTTTTTTTTTTTTTTTTTTTTTTTTTTTTTTTTTTTTTTTTTTTTTTTTTTTTTTTTTTTTTTTTTTTTTTTTTTTTTTTTTTTTTTTTTTTTTTTTTTTTTTTTTTTTTTTTTTTTTTTTTTTTTTTTTTTTTTTTTTTTTTTTTTTTTTTTTTTTTTTTTTTTTTTTTTTTTTTTTTTTTTTTTTTTTTTTTTTTTTTTTTTTTTTTTTTTTTTTTTTTTTTTTTTTTTTTTTTTTTTTTTTTTTTTTTTTTTTTTTTTTTTTTTTTTTTTTTTTTTTTTTTTTTTTTTTTTTTTTTTTTTTTTTTTTTTTTTTTTTTTTTTTTTTTTTTTTTTTTTTTTTTTTTTTTTTTTTTTTTTTTTTTTTTTTTTTTTTTTTTTTTTTTTTTTTTTTTTTTTTTTTTTTTTTTTTTTTTTTTTTTTTTTTTTTTTTTTTTTTTTTTTTTTTTTTTTTTTTTTTTTTTTTTTTTTTTTTTTTTTTTTTTTTTTTTTTTTTTTTTTTTTTTTTTTTTTTTTTTTTTTTTTTTTTTTTTTTTTTTTTTTTTTTTTTTTTTTTTTTTTTTTTTTTTTTTTTTTTTTTTTTAGAGGAGGCCAGTCGAGCAGCTTGTACTGCCCGTGCTTTTTTTTTTTTTTTTTTTTTTTTTTTTTTTTTTTTTTTTTTTTTTTTTTTTTTTTTTTTTTTTTTTTTTTTTTTTTTTTTTTTTTTTTTTTTTTTTTTTTTTTTTTTTTTTTTTTTTTTTTTTTTTTTTTTTTTTTTTTTTTTTTTTTTTTTTTTTTTTTTTTTTTTTTTTTTTTTTTTTTTTTTTTTTTTTTTTTTTTTTTTTTTTTTTTTTTTTTTTTTTTTTTTTTTTTTTTTTTTTTTTTTTTTTTTTTTTTTTTTTTTTTTTTTTTTTTTTTTTTTTTTTTTTTTTTTTTTTTTTTTTTTTTTTATTAGTTCTTCCTTCGGCCGCTTTACGCCGGCCACTTGCCTTCGACCTTCGGATCGAGCTTCTGGTTCGTGATGTCAGTCTACGTCTCTACTTCTTCTGCACCAGCCCCATCTCCGTGATGAAGCGCGTGAGCTCGGCCTGCTGCTCGCGCAGCCAGCGCGTGAACTGCTCGGCGTTCATGTAGACGTCTTCGTACCATGCTCCGCGCCATGTAGTCTTTCCACCCGGCGCTCTTGTGAACTTTCTCGAGCGTCGTGTCCCAGATCTTCACGACTTCGGGCGAAACGCCCGCCGGCGCGACGAACGAGCGGTAGCCGCCCGCATGGATGTCGAACCCCTGCTCCTTCATCGTCGGCACGTTCGGCAAGCCCGCCGGCCGCTTCATCGCCGGCACGCCGAGAAGGCGCAGCTTTCCGCCGCCCACGTGCGGCATGACTTCGCCGAGATTTTCGGCAGTCGCGTGAATATGGCCGCCAAGCACCGCCGTCACCGTTTCGCTCCCGCTCTTGAACGACACCGTGTTGAACTTCGCGCCCGTGAGCGTCTCCAGCCGATACACCATGCTGTGCGCGCTGCCTCCGGGAAACGTGATCGCCGATGTTGATCGTCTTGGGGTTCGCTTTGCCGCGGCGACGAGGTCCTTCACGGTCTTGTATGGCGAGTCCTCGCGCACGCGAGAGAGTTCAGATCGACGCCGATCATTCCGAGCGGCTGGAACTTTTCGAGACCGACGTCGAGTCCCGTGCGCAGCGGCACGGTGATCGGGGTCGTGCCGCCGAGCAGGATCGTATAGGGGTCGCCTTTCTTCGAGGCGACGTAGGTCTGTCCCACGGCGCCTCCGCCGCCCGGCTTGTTTTGAACGACGATCGGACTGCGACAGCAATTTCTCTCTGTGATGATTTCCGCCACGGTCCTTGCGACCAGGTCGGAACCGCCTCCGGCTCCCGTCGGCGAAACCAGCTCGATCGGCTTGGATGGATACGACTGCGCGGCGCAGGCGGCGGCCCACGTTCCCAGCGCGAACAACGCAACGACAGACAGCGATCGCATGAGCAACTCCTCCTTGGAACGTCGGCGTTCGAACAATATCAGTGTCGAGGACAAGAGCGCCCTCGCCCCTGGACTCCTGGGGATTCGGAACCTGATGGAGAGATCTTCAGCGCGACTCGCTCGAAGTGATACGTCTCAGCTCGGCGGCCTCATCGGCTCGAACCGCGAAGACATGAAGCCGTCGATCGCCATGGCGGCGGAGAAGAGGACAGCCAGAATCAGGAAGCTCTGTTTCCTGTTCACTCCGGATCTCGCAGCGACTTCCTCCAGCGCGAGCAGCGGAAAGATCAGGAACGTGAAAATCCGCCACGCGACGAGAATCACGAGCAGCGAAACGACGAAGAGGTGCCCGCTGTAGAAGAGCTCCCAGTAGAGGAGCAGAGCGGGCAGGATTAGGCGATCGCGCAGGAGATCACCCAGCGGCTGAAAAGATCCAGCCTCGCGATCCGGCCGCACACGCGACACTGCGCGTCCCGTCAAGCGGCGCGTAGAGAACATCGTGCAGCGTGAACACCCGGCGTTTGCAGCCGGGGCGCGCGAGGGCGGCGGAGCGGCCATCGGCGTCGGGCGCGGTCAGAACCCGTAAAGTGCTTCCGGATTCCGGACAAGTATACGATTGCGAACGCCTTCATCGGGCGCCCACGTGGAAAGCAGGTCGAACAGCACGGCGTCGTCCGGGAAAGCCGCCGGTGTCGGGTGCGGCCAATCGCTCCCCCACACGAGGCGCTCGGGCGCAGCCTGGATAAAGGCCTGCGCGACGGCCGTCGCATCCGCATAGGTCGGCGGCCCTGTGCGCGTATTCATGTATGCACCGGAGATCTTGACCCAGGCCCGTCCCGCATCCAGGAGCTCACGGATGCACCATACGCGGGGTGCTCGAGCCCGGTCAATCCGAGCTTCCCGGTGGTCGAAGACGATCTGGGTGGGCAGCCGCCGCAGGAGATGGGCATCTCGACGATCTGGTCGGTTTCCATGTTGAGCTGCACGTGCCATCCGTGCGGGGCGATGCGCTTCGCGAGGGGCTGGATTATGTTCACCGAGACCACCGCGGTGGCCGGATACCCGACGGTAAAGCGGATGCCGCGGATCCCGCCTTCTCGAGGCGCTCGGGCTGAGCTCCGGCACGTCCGGGTGAATTACGGCGACGCCCCGCGCGTTGCGATCCCGAACTGCCGGATGGCATCAAGTGTCGCGCTGTTGTCGGTGCGGTAGTTGCGCGGCTGGACGATCACGACGCGGAGACGCCGATGCGCTTCTGGAGCAGCCTGTAGTCCGCCACCGTCGACTGCGTGGGATGCGTGACGACCGGCTGAAACGCGGATCGTAAATGTGGATATGGCAGTCGGCTGCGTTCGCCGGCGCACGCAAGGCTGGCGCGGCGGTGCCCGCCGAATTGGGAACGTGGTGTTCCGGTGTCATGCAGTCAGTTACGCGGAGGCCACTCGGGGCGGTTGTAGCCCCGGGGCGCCGACGGCCGCGCCCAGTAGGGCTGCGTCTCCGACATCTGTACCACGGGCTTCAGGTGCGCGAGGCGCCCGATGGGCGAATCGTGCTCCGTCACGGAGCGTCTTCACTTCTTCCGCCGGCAGCTCCGCGGGCAGGTGCGCAGTCTTCGGATGGCCTCGTTCAGGCCGTGCTGGCGGATGAAATGGCCGGCGCCCGCAAGCGAGGTGCGAACGAGCCAGCTTCCGCCTTGGCGCGCGCCGCCGAGCGCGACCATCGCGCCGAACGCGAGCAGATAGCCCGCGACATAGTCCTGCGCCGACACCGGCAGGAACGCCGGCTTCTCGTTCTTCGGCTTTGTGACGAAGCCGTTCGCGGACTGGACCACGGTGTCGTAACCGCGCCGACGCCGCCACGGACCTTCGTGCCCCCTGCGCTGAGCGTCACGTAGACGATGCCGGGCCGCATCTCGGCGAGCGCTTCCGGAGAGAACCCGTGGCCCGCCAGCGCGCCCGGCCGATACGATTGCGAGAAGACGTCGCTCGTTCGCACGAGCTCGCGCATGAGCTCGGATTGCCGCGGATCGCGCAAGTCGATGTGCGTCTGAAGCTTGCCGATGCCCGTATCGAAATCGGTATCGCCGAGATCGGCGAGATCTTCACGTGTGACGCGCAGCGCATCCGCGCCATGCTCCGCGAGCGTGCGGGCGCAGGTGGGACCCGCGAGCACGCGCGTGAGATCGAGCACGCGGATGCCGGACAGGGGCCGGTTGCCCGCGGGCAGCTTTTCCGGCGGCGCCTCGCCGATCTTGATGATTTCGAAGAGCGGCAGATCGGCGACCGTGTGCATCTGGGGCAGCGCGCGCCATTCCTCTTCGCTGCGCACGAAGCTTCCGCACCCGCCCCGCTCGAAGAGTGTGTTCTCGAGCTCGAGTCCGTCCCATTTCGCGACGGCCGCTTCGACTTCGTCGCGCTTCGCCCGCGTGTCGAGCACCGCCACGTTCGCGTCGCGCAGGTTCCAGAAGTTGCAGTGGAGATACATCCAGCGGCCATCCCGAAGACGATAGAACCCAGTGATGCTGTCGGAATCGGGTTCGGGCTTCTTGCCGTCGATGCGGAGATAGCGCGGGCTGCGCAGGGCTGCCGCCGCCGCGTGCGAATCGAGACTCACGTTCTGCCCCCGGCCGGTCTTGAGCGCCCACAGGTCGGCGGCTGCGACGCCCGTCGCCGCCATGACAGCGGCCCCTGGATTGACCACCTTGTAGCGCGTCGGCCATACCGGATCCGAACCGTTGATCGTGACGTGCCTCATCACGTCTTCGCTCAGTCCGGCGAGCTGGACGAGCTTCGAGAGCGACGAGAGCGGCGTCGAGTTGCTGTCTGCCAATGGTGCGGCCATGCGAATCTCCTTTTATGACGCGATAGCCTGTAGGGCCAGTCCCCACCTCGCATCCGGCCTCTTCACAATGCGCTCGCCGGCCTGAACGAGTGCGGCCCGCGTGGTCGAGAGAATGTTAAGCAGCACCGGTTTCCCGAATTCCGCTTCGAGCATCGGCACCGCATGCATCGCATGCCACAAGCCGCCGGGCATGAGCAGAGCCTGCGCCGTCGGATGCTCCGTCAGCGCCTTGCGCCCGAGTTCGAGGGCGAGCAGGTGATCGTCCGCGGGATTAGAGCTTCGGCTGATGCCGAACGAGGTGCCGCGCGCCGCGATGCCGACGACTTCGATTTCCGCTTCCGCAAGATAGCGGGTGAGCGCGGTGTTCGTCGGCTCGCCCCACCGCGTCGCGAGCGCGACACGGCGTGCGCCGAAATGCTCGAGCGCCGCGATATGCGCCTCGAGATCGGTGTCGCACGGAAGGCCGCTGCGCGACTGCGCGTCGGCAAGCACTTGCCGCATCCGCTGGCGGCCGAGCATCGATGCAACCGGCACACCGCTCAGCGCGATGCGGTCCACCTTGCGCTTCGCGAAGAGATCGACCGCCTCCCAGAATGCGGGCAGCTCGCGCTCCACGGCTTCGAGGCTGTGGCCCTGAAGGTCGAGTCCCGTGGTAACGAGCATCATGCCTTCCGGAGCCACGCGATAGAACTGATACGCGTCCATGTCCGTATAGCGATGCGGGATGATGTAGCCAAGGTTGAACCACGGTGAGATGATGTCCATTCGGGAGAGCGCCTCGAGCCGGCCAGCGGTGGGGCTCCATTGTTGCGTCGGGGCGTAAGACGTGCAACAGACGTTTCCGTCCGGAGCCGGGCGAGGCGATGACGGAACCCTCGGAAACAGATGCAGTCCGAATAGCATGAGCCGCCCTGTCGCTTGCCTGCTCGCATTTCTCGCGCTTACCGTGTCGCTGCCGGCACCGGCAGCGGACCCGCGCAACATGGCGACCCACCGGCGCGAGCTTCAGCTCCGGCAACAGCAGGATGCCTTGAATCTCAACCTTCGGCAGGGACTCGCGGGCCGACAGCACGATCTGACGCCGTCGGACGCGCGGCGCCTCGATCAGCTCCAACTGCGCCAGCGCATGGAACAGCAACTGCTCGATCAGCAGCAGCTTCAGCGCCAGCACCAGACGAGGCAGGACGCCGCGCATCTTCCGTCCGACATCCGTCGCCACCGGCACGACCATGAGCGGCAAACATTCGCGACCGAGCGCGAGCTTCAATCGCAGCGATTCGACCTCGAGCAGCGCCGGCTCCTGCAGTCCATGCCGCGCGCCCCGCTGCAGCCTCCCGTCGGAAACCCCCAGCTCGATTTGCGATAGATCGCCGCGCCGGCTCCTGCAGTCGATGCCACGCGCCCCGCTGCAGCCGCCCATCGGCAATCTCCAGCTCGATTTGCGATAGCGCCGCTGACGGCAGCGGTATGGCATGCGATCGATGCGTGTCTACACCGGAGCGCCGGCACATTGCCTGGCGAATTCTGCCGCGAGACAGGCGCGCGCCGAAGATGCGGAGGCTCGCCTTGAGCGCGGGCTTCGACGGGGTGTACGATCTTTCGAGACACGTTCCGGAGTTCGAACATGTGGGATTCGATCGTCTCTACGCTTGCATCCGAGTTCTCCGACCTCACCGATCCTGCGGCCCTGACGCAGGTGATCACGCGCATCGTGCTCGCAACCGTGCTGGCCGCGCTCGTGGGGTACGAGCGAGAGCGCCGCGGCAGCAGCGCGGGGCTCCGCACGCACATGATGGTAGGACTCGGGGTGTCTCTGCTCGTCGTCGCATCCGCGCAATCCGGGATGGACCGCGAGAGCGTGAGCCGTGTCATTCAGGGCGTGTTCGCCGGGATCGGCTTTCTGGGGGCGGGCGCGATCATCAAGCAGGACACGAGCGACCAGATTCGCGGTCTCACGACCGCAGCGACGCTGTGGGCGACGGCCGCGATCGCCACTTCAGCGGGCCTAGGCAGGGAAGGCACGGCCATCATCGCGACACTGCTCGCTCTCGTGATTCTGTCTGTGCTGCTGCGCCTGGAGAAACGGCAGAATTTGTCCGGCGGTTGATGGCGAGAAAGCAAACCCACGCCGCCGACATGGCCACGGCATGCAAATTGCCATCGAGTTCACGCTCCGACGCCCACGTGGGCGCCGGACCCCAACTTCAGGAGGAAACCATGCGCCACTTATCTGTCATGCTCATCGGGGGCGTTCTGCTCGCGGCGAGTCCTTTCGTCTCGGGTGCCGACAAGGACCGGGCACAGAAACACCTGTCAGCCGCTCAGGCGACGGCCTGCATCAAGAGTGCGTCGTCGGCAAGAGCGGGCAACATCACGAAGCTCGAGGTGAAGGTCGACGACAATCGCACGATCTGCGAGGTGCATCTCGAGGATGCGAAAGGGAAGAACTTCGAAGCCCATATCGACGTTGCCGCCAACAAGGTCCTGAGAATCAAGGATTAGGCTCCCATTCGCGCTCCGTCCCGTCCGGCCGCTCGCGCGGCTGGACGGCTCAGCCTGAGGGGTGGCGCTCGCCTCCGCCTCGAGCCTCGCCGCCTGCGGAACAGAGGACAACCAAAAGGTTTTGCTCCGTTACCTTTTCCTTTTGTCGCGCGTGGGATGAGACGTCCAACGCGCTGCTAGCATGCTCGGGTGCTCGATTGCCAGGGTTGCCGCGTGAAGCTTGCTCTGTTTCATCCGCAACCGCTCAGTAACTCAAATGCCCCCTCGTCTTTAGCCGCGCGCGGTAAACCGACTTCTGCGCCGTCACGTACAGCGTGCGCAGGTCGTCGTCGCCCCACGCCATGTTCGTCGGCCTTTCCGGAATCAGAATGACGCCGAGGCAGCGTCCGTCCCGAGCGAAGACATGCACGCCGCCGGGACCGGTGCAATAGACGTGTCCTTCGCAGTCGATCTTCATGCCGTCCGGGCGGCCCTCGCCTTCACCGGTGGTCTCGCTGAAGACGCGCCCGTTCGCGATTCCGCCGTCCGGCTGCACGTCGAAGACGCGGATGTGGAGCCGCGGCGTGTCGTTGATGTAGAGCTGCTTTTCGTCGAGAGAGAAGCAGAGTCCGTTGGGCTGCTCGAAATCCGAGACGAGCAGTTTCACATCTGAACCGTCCGGCGCGATGCGATAGACACCGCGGAAGTCGAGCGTGAGCGGGCGCGGGATGCCCACGTCTTCGCGCGTGCGGCCGAAGCTTGGATCGCTGAAATAGATCGCGCCATCGGAGCGGATCACGATGTCGTTCGGACTGTTCAACTCCTTGCCCTGCCAATGCGACGCGAGCACGGTGAACTTGCCGTCGGCTTCCTCACGCACGACGCGACTCGTGCCGTGCTCGCAGCTGACGAGCCGCCCCTGCGCGTCATACGTGTTGCCGTTCGCTTTGTTACTCGGCTTGCGGTACGTCTGCACGCCGCGCTCGGGACTCCACGAACGCATGTGATCGTGCATCATGTCGCTCCAGATCAACTGCCTGCGCGCCTTGTCCCATACGGGTCCTTCGGTAAAGCCGAAGCCGGTCGCAACCCGCTCGACGCGAACGTCGTCGCCGACCACGTCGAGGAAAGACTTGTCTCTTACTTGTGTGTGCATTGGATTTCCTCCGTGCGTTACTTGCAGAGTCTCGCGCTCAGCCAGTCGGAGATGTAATCCGTTCCGACCTGGCGATTGTCCACCTGACAGTGCTCGAAGCCGCCCTCCTCCGCGGTGAAGACTTTGAGCGTCTTGTCCTTCGCGCCCACCGCATCGTAAAGCTGCCGCGCGACCGTTTCGTTGCTCAAGCGGTCTCGATCGCCGTGGCAGATGAGCGTCGGGCATTCGATGCGCTCCGCGACTCCGGCAAGCGTATAGCGTTTGATCTTCTCCATCGCAGCATCCATGTCCGGCACGCCCATCACCCACGGCACCTGGAAGTGCGACGCCGCCTGGCTCGTGGCCGGCGTCGCCTTCATCGCGATGCGCCGCCTCGTCCACAAGTCGTGATAATCGAAGATCGCACCCCAAGCGACGCACGCGGCGTAGCGCTTCTCGAACGCGGCGACGCGCGGCGCGTAGTAGCCGCCCAGGCTGTAGGCCGCGATCGCGACGCGTTTCGGATCGACGTCGCCGCGGCTCGCCACGTACTCGTACGCAGCCGTGCCCGCCACTTCGTAGTCGTAGCGCGAATGGATCTTGCGCAGCCGGAGCGACTCGCCCTGTCCCGGCCCATCGATCGCGAGTGTATGGAAGCCGCGATGCGCGAGCTCCACGCCCGCGAAGAGGACGCTCATCTCCTTGCAGTTGTCGAGCCCGTCGAAGAGAACGACCGTCGGTGCGCGCCCTGTCGCGTTCGTAGACTTCATGAAGTACGCAGCAAGCGCTGAATCTTCGTATCGCACATCGATCGTTTCGATGTTCGGATAGCGACGCTTCAGTCCCTCCTTCGCACAACGCAGGCTTTTCTTGTACATCCCCGTCTTCTGCTCGCCCGGCTCGATCATGCGCTCGCCGGTGTAGTAGTACATCGCCGCGCGCAAGTACGCGTTGCCGGCCGTCGCGTCGCGTCCTTCCGCCGCAGCCGCGTCGGCCACACGCTCCAGGCGCTCGCCCATGCGACCCCACTCCTCCCACCAGGCCTGCGGCTCCTTCGACCGCGCGTGCAGGCGCTGAACGACTTCGTCGATCTCGCCCATCGCAACCGCGCCGTACGGCGCCATGCCCTTCGTGACGAGCGTTGCGTTGGACCACTGAAAATTCTCCGGGAACGAATCGATCCAATTGCCTGTGTAGAACATGCGCTATCCCTATTCCGTTTTGATGCCGTTTTCCCTGATGACACGTTCGAGCGTCGCGATCTCCTGCTTCAACTCCTTCGTGAACTGCGCCGGAGTGCTCGCCACGATGTCGTAGCCGTCTTTCGCTGCCTTCTGCACGAGATCCGGCGTTTTCAACACGCGAACGATTTCCTGCGAGAGCCGATCGCGGATGCTCGCAGGCAGCTCGCGCGGCCCGAGCAGGCCCAGCCAGACGTACATGCCATCCAGCCCCTTGATACCGAGCTCGGATAGCGTCGGAATGTCCGGCGCGGCAGGAGACCGCGACGTGCCGGTCAGTGCGAGACCGCGCAGGCGTCCCGCCACGACAAGCGGCTGCGAAGTGCCGAGGTTGTCGAAGCGATACTGCGCTTCTCCGCTCACGACCGCCTGCTGCCCGGGCGCGGCGCCCTTATACGGGATGTGGGTAGCGGCGATCCCGGTCGAGGAATTGAACAGCAGCGCGACGATGTGGCTCAACCCGCCTTCGCCGGAGCTCGCGTAATTCAACTTGCCCTGCTGCGCGCGCGCATACGTGACGAACTCCTTGACCGTCTTCGCGGGCAATGCGGGATTGACGATGAGATAGAGCGGAAAGCGCACCGCCATCGTGATCGGCGCGAAATCGCCGACGGGATCGAAGGGTCGCGGCTGCTTCAGTAACGGTCCGAGTACGTGGCCCGTGTTGGACGTGAAGAGCAGCGTGTAGCCGTCCGGCGTCGCCTGACGCGCGGTCTGCGTGCCGAGGAGCCCGGTGCCACCGGGACGGTTATCGATGATGAAGGTCTGGCCGAGCGCGGCCGACAACTCCCGCGCCAGGATGCGCGCATAGACATCGGTGGAGCCACCCGGCGGGAACGGCGCGATGACGCGCACGGGCCGATTCGGATAATTCTGCGCAGCCGCCGGCAGCGCCAGCATCGCGGTCGCAATACAACACACGGCACAAAGGGTCAAACGATGGATGTTCAATGCCCACCTCCTCTGGTCGCGATCATAACGTGCGAGCGCCCGACCCTGTAATTGTCGCGTGAGCCGCATTACACTCTGGGGCCTTTCGTGCGGCGACACCCCAGCGTGTCGAGACTGCCCAGCCGCGAATCCCGACGAGGAGATGGATGAGAACAGCAAGAGTCGCATTCTGTGTTGCGCTGCTTGGCGCGCTGACATGGTCGCTGCCTGCGGTGGCGCAGAAGTATCCCGAGAAGCCGGTCCGCATGATCGTCGCGTTTCCGACCGGCGCGTCGCACATTCTCGCGTTGCTCGTCGCGGAGAAGTTGAGGGATGCGCTGGGCCAGGGTGTCGTACCCGACTTCAGGCCGGGCGCCGGAGGCAATCTCGCGAACGAGCTGGCCGCCAAGGCATCGCCCGACGGCTACACGCTGCTGCTCACGAGCGGCTCGATCACGATCAGCCCGAGCCTCTATCCGAAGCTCGGCTACGATACGTTCCGCGATTTCACGCCGATCTCGAATCTCGCATCGGTGCCGAACGTGATGGTGGTGCATCCTTCGGTGCCGGCGAAAACGCTGAACGAACTGGTGAAGCTTGCGCGATCGATGCCGGGGAAGTTGAACTACGGCTCCGGCGGCTTCGGTTCGGGCAGCCAGCTCGGCAGCGAGCTCTTCATGGCGCTTTCGAAAGTGAAGATCACGCATGTTCCCTACAAAGGCGCCGCGATCGCGATGACGGCCATGTTGAGCGGCGAGGTGGACATGGTGACGTCGACCGTGCCCGCCACGATCCCTTACGTGAATAGCGGACGGATACGTGCGCTCGCCGTCATGGCGCCGGAGCGCGTGCCGGCATTGCAGAACGTGCCGACGACCGCCGAAGCCGGCATGCCGCAGCTCGTCGTCATGACGTGGTATGGCCTGTTCGCGCCCGCGAACGTCCGGGCCGAAGTAGTCGAGCGCCTGAATGGCGATCTCGGCAAGATCCTGCGCGCGCCCGATGTCGTGAGTCAGCTCAACAAGGTGGGACTCGATCCGACACCGAGCACGCCGGCGGAGTTCGCCAAATTCGTGCGGGTCGAATACGATAAATGGGCGAAGGTCATCAGGGAAGCGAATATCAAGGGCGAATGACGCACCCTCCCCGACCGCTCCGCTCCCCCGGCCCGTCTCCCTGAAGGGCGAGGGGAGATTTGTCACGTGACTCGACATCCAGTCACGTAATAGAAGGATGGAATAGCAATGCTGAAGATCGGATACATGCTGGGCGACGACATCGGCCTCGAAGTCGTTCCGGAAACAGTCAAAGTCATGAGCGCCGCGGCGCTCGAAGTCGGACTCGAGCTCGACTGGCGCGAGTTCCCGCTCGGCAAACGCGGCCACGAGCTGCACGGCCATACGATGCCGGACGTGACCGTCGAGGGCCTGCGACAAACCGACGGGTTCATCACGGGGCCGATCGGCCACAACGCCTACCCGCGCAACGATCCGACGTGGATCATGCCGCCGGTTCGCAAAAAGTTCGACATGTACGCGAACGTGAAGCCGGTGAAGTCCTACGAGAACATTTCCTCGATCCACAAGAACGTGGACATCGTGTTCCTGCGCGAAGTGACCGAAGGCATGCAGGGCAGCGGGACCGTGGTCGCGGGCAACGCCGAGTACCGCCCCAACGACGAGATTTCCATCGGCTCGCGCGTCGTCACGCGCAAGGGCGCAAGCCGCGTCGCACGCGAAGCTTTCGAGATCGCGCGCACGCGCAAGCGCAAGAAGGTGACGGCCGTGCACAAGGAACCCGTGTACCGGCTGGTCTGCGGCATGTTCGCCGAGGAATGCAGGAAGATGGCGCAGAACTATCCGGACATCGAGCTCGAGGAAGTGCTCGTCGACGGCTTCGCGATGAAGCTCGTCATGAAGCCGCAGCAGTACGACGTGGTGGTCACGACGAATCAGTTCGGCGACATCCTCACGGACGAAGGCGCAGGCCTCGTCGGCGGGCTCGGCCTTGCGCCGGGGCTCGTCGTCGGCGACGAATATGCGATGGCGCAGGCGACGCATGGCTCGGCGCCCGACATCGCAGGCAGGAACATCGCGAATCCGTATGCGATGATCATGTCGGGTAAGATGCTCTTCGAGTGGCTCGGCCGCAAGAAAGGCGAGCCGAAGGCGAGCGCGGCGGCCAGACTCATGGACCATGGGATGGACACCGTCATCTCGGAGGCGACGGCACTCACTGGAGATCTCGGCGGCAAGGCCTCGACCGTGGAGATGGGCGATGCGGTTGTCGACGCCATTCGACAGGCGGGAACCAAAGCGAGAAGCTGAGCGTGCTGTGCCGGTTCCTCTCCCCGCGTGAGGCAGAGGGCGCCACCGTCCGCTGAGAGCATTCGGCATCCCACCATGCACGCTCGTGCGAGACAGCGCCGCGTGCTCCTCCACGGCGCCGCCGCGGCAGGGCTGTCGCTGATCGTTCCCGGCTGCGGCCCGAAGCCGGAGCCGGAAGGTTCCAGGAGCGACGGCGGCGTCGACACGGCAAGCCGCCCGTTTGCCGAGGGCGCGCTGCGCATCGATTTCCTGCATGCCATTCAAAGCGGCAAGGAAACGTTCACGGCGACGAACCTGCGTTACGAACCGACGTGGGGAGGTCCGGGCGCACGCCTCGCCGAAGACATCGGATGGGGCGACTACCGGCTTTCCGTTTACGACGGGCGCACCCAGAAGCTCCTCTTTCGCGATGGCTTCGATAGCAGCGTGTCGCCCGACTCAACCGCGGCCGCGAACCGCATCGCCGTGCGCTTTCCCCTGCCCTACGACGAGTTCCGCGCCCTCCTGGAGAAGCGCCGCACGCGCACCGTGTTCCAGCGCGTGTGGGAACGTTCGATTCTGCCGACGCCCAGGGCACTCGATCGCACGGCCCCGCGCGTAAGCACCGTCGTCGATGTGTTGATCGAGAACGGTCCGTCCACCACGAAGGTGGATCTCGTCTTCGTCGCGGAAGGCTACACCGACAGCGAGTACGGCAAGTTCACCGCCGACGCGAAGCGTGCGATGGACTACCTTTTCTCCGTCGAGCCATTCAAGGCGCGCGTGGGCGACTTCAACGTGCGCGCCGTGTTCGCGGAGAGCAAACAGAGCGGTGTAACGGACCGGCACTTCGGTATCGACCGGGACAGCGTGCTGCGCTGCGCTTACGGAAACGGCGCCGCGGAACGCACGCTCGAACCGACGGACGTGCGCCTGGTAAACGAGGCGGCCGCCGCCGCGCCTTCCGATTTCGTGCTCGTCATCGCGAATTCGAGGCGCTATGGCGGGAGCGCCTATTTCCGCGGCCCGGCTGTCGTCGCGATCGACAGCGCCTTCGCCAGGTATCTGGTCCTTCACGAATTCGGCCACGCGATGGCGGGGCTCGCGGAGGAGTACTACATCACGACGCCGGACCGCGCGAAGTATTCGGGCAACATCGAGCCGTGGTATCCGAACGTCACGACCTCGAGCGAGTTCCCCAAGTGGCAATACTTGATGAGCGAGCCCGCCACCGTGCCGGCGCGCTGGAACAAGGCCGAGTACGATGCGTACTTCGCGGAGTACGTGCGGCGCTACGAAAAGATGCGCGCCGCCGGTGCATCCGAAGACACGATCGAGCGGCTCATGCGGGAAGCGGCCGCGCGACAGGCTGCGCTGCTCGCGCGGAACCGGCCCGTGCGCCGCGTCGCCACGTTCGAAGGCGCGCACGGGTACGCGCAGGGCATGTATCGCGCGGAAGTGAATTGCATCATGTTTTCATTGCAGAGCGATTATTTTTGCGCGGCCTGTTCCGCTGCGATCGATCGTATGATCAACTACCATACGGTTTAGAGTACGGGCGCGATGCGCGTCCGGCACAGGGCTTGCACGCGCCGGGTCGAATTGCACGGGGGTGAACCATGGACGCTCAGGAACTCAGGATGATCGAACAACGTCTCGCCGAAGGCTACTACGATGCCGATCTCGAATCGTTGCGCACGATGAAGCGCCTCGTCGACGAGCTGCGCCGGTTTCGCGAAAGCGAGGATTCCACGCAGGAACTCGAAGTTTTCGCCTGATTGAAGGCGCTCGCCCGCTCGGCGATCGGCAAGGCCGACGACCTCGCGGACCAGCTGCTCGAACGGCTCCGGGCGAAACTCGGCCGCGACGACGACGCGACGATCGTTCCCTATCTGGGCCATGCGGGGACACACGGCGCTTACCTGTCAGGACGCGTGCTGAGGCGCCCGCCGCTCGTCTCCGCGGCCGCGACCGACAGCAAGTGGCGTAACCTCAGAAACGTTTATACGAGCTTCGCAACGCGGGAGGTGCCGCACGCGCGCATCCGCGCCCTGTTTGCGGGCGCCTGTGCCGAAACGACCGCGGACAAGGAAGGCCACTTCCGGATCGAGGTACGGCGAAAATCGCTGCCGTCAGAGGCGGAGATGCGTGCGGAGCCGGTGCCGCGAGAGCAGGTCTGGCAATCCGCGGCGTTCGAACTGATCCATCCGGCTGTGAGAGACCCCGCAAACGCACACGCGACGACGAGCGTGCTCACACCGCCCGCCCGGGCGCGCCATGCCGTCGTGAGCGACATCGACGACACCATCGTCGCGACGAACGTGACGAGCAAGGTGAAGATGGCGCTGACGGTGCTTCTTTCGAACGCACACACCCGGATGCCGTTCGCCGGACTGCCGGCCTTCTACCGCGCGCTGCGCGACGGCATCACCGGCAACGAGGACAATCCGTTCTTCTACGTCTCCAACGGCCCGTGGAATCTTTACGCGCTCGTGCTGGAATTTCTGCGGCTCAACGAGATTCCGGTCGGCCCGCTGTTCCTGCGCGATTTCGGGGACGAGCTTCTCTTCCCGGCTGCGGCCGAAGGCGCCCACAAGCTCGCGTGTATCGATCGCCTCCTCGAAACGTATCCCGAACTGCCGTTTATCCTGATCGGCGACAGCGGCGAGCGCGATCCGGAGATCTACAGCGAGATCGTGGAGCGTCATCCGGAGCGCATCCGCGTCATCTACATCCGGTCGATCGACCGCTCGCCAAAGCGTATTAACGCCTTGGAGAAAGTGGTCCGTGGGGTGAGTGCAGCAAGAACGCAGTTCGTGCTGGTGCCCGACAGCGAGTTCGCCGCTGTCCACGCCGCTTCCGAGAACCTGATTCGGGCCGACGCCCTCGCAGCTATTCGCCTCGATACCGAGCGCTGACGCGGGCGCGCGAACGTACGTTCCGCCCGACCCCATGCGTGCCCATGTGAAATCCAGGCTGATTTCGGCAGTCGATGTTACGGTGGCTCACGCACACGCTGCGCGCCGCCGCGAGCGTCAGGCCGGCGGGCTTGCGTAAGGCTCGTCCGCCGCGACGAACGCCGTTTCCTGCCGCGCGGCATCGATCCACGCACGCACTGCTGCGAGCTCTCGAACCGCATCGGCATAACGCTGCGCATCCGGCGGCAACGAGACCGCGAACGTCATGAAGCGCATCACCACCGGCGCATAGTACGCATCGGCGATCGTGAAGCGTCCGAACAGCATCTCGCCGCCCTGCCCATGGCGCTCGCGGCACTCTCGCCACAACGCGACGATGCGGTCGATGTCGCGCTGCACCTCGTCGCTCATGCCTTTGCCTGGGAGCGACGTGCGGATGTTCATCGGCATCGCGTTGCGCAGATTGCCGAACCCCGAGTGCATTTCGGCGCAGGCGCTGCGGGCGATCTGCCGTGCGCGCGCGTCGCCGGGCCAGAGCTGCTTGTCAGGGAAAAGCTCGGCCACCGTCTCGCAGATCGCGAGCGAATCCCACACGGGCGCCCCGTCGATCAGCAGCACGGGCACCTTGCTCGCGGGCAGCCTGCCCGCCGCGCCGGGCAGGTGCGCATCCTGATCGAACCAGAGCTGCACCTCTTCGAACTCGATCCCGGCCTGCGTGAGCAACACCCATGGCCGCATCGACCAGGTCGAATAGTTCTTGTTACCGATCAGCAGAGAGAGATTCGGCATGATGTCCCGTCTAGCTCAGCTTAATCTCGCGCAATTCGACCGGCATGCGGATCTCCTGCGGCGAGTCTGGCGCAGTATAGCGTGTCCTCTGCTCGGGTTCGTCCCGAGAATCTAATCCCGCTTCCCCCCGGGATCCTGAAACGCGCGAACGCGGAGATACAATATTGGCGTATGGCCTCCGCTTCCCGTGCTGCGGCATCCTCGCGCTGGTTCCTGCTCGCGGCGTGGTGCGTAATCGCATCCACCTACGCGCAGTTGCCGATCACGCTCTCCGGCGGCCGCGTCTACGAAGGCGATCTCGAGGACGGCGAGCCCTATGGCTTCGGGACAATGGTCTATCCCAACGGAACGGACTACCGAGGCGAGTTCGTGAGCGGCTATCGCGAAGGCCGCGGCACGGCGATCTTCTACGACGGCACGAAGTACAAAGGCGAGTGGCGTAACGATATTCCACACGGCCGAGGCGTCATGCAGTGGCCGAGCGGAGACCGCTACGAGGGCGAGCTCGTCGAGAACACACTCTCGGGCCGTGGCGTCATGATCTTTCGCGACGGAACGCGTTATGACGGCGAGTGGCGCAATGACACGATGAATGGCCGCGGGCTGCTAACGCGACCGGGCGGAGAAAGGTACGAAGGACTGTTCAGCGAAGGACGGTGGCAGGGCCCCGGGCCGGCGCAACCCTGAGCGGATCCGGAATGCGCAGTCACTGGAATTTGGCTGCGATCGCGTATTCCGCCAGAGCGGATCGCGCTGCGTGTGGACAGCCTGACGAGCATGGTAGACGCGGTTTGCGAGGGATTCGGTCTCGGCATGTTGTTATGCGTGCTTGCGGAGAAGGAACGCGATCTTACCCGCGTCGCGCCGCCCCTCCCCAGCCTGAACACGCAAGTCTGGGTATTGACGCACCCCGATCTGCGTCGCGTCCAGCGTATCAAGGCATTGACCGACCACCTGGTCGGGTCGCTGCGGCAGCATCGTTTCGTTGTTCCATCGAGCGATCGAGCAAGGTGAGCGCCAGCAAGTTTCACCGCAGCAGTTCGACCGGCGTCTCGAATGCTGCCGGTTTCAGTCGCTGCCCGATGGAGGGGGACTTCAGAGCGCCTTTGTCTCGATCGCGACCGGCGCTGCACGGGCGCGCGACCGCGCCAGCATGACCTGCGTGTTCGGCACGTAGAGCAGATGCGCGATCTTGCGCACGAAGTGGTCCTCATGGCCGTGCAGTACGCCGTCCGCGTAGGCCACACGCCACAGCACTTCGATCAGGAGAATGCGTTCCTCGAGCGACAGATCGCGCTTGATGACGCTGACGAGCGGATAGTAGGAGGTGAGCTGCCGCGCCTTCTCACGCGCGTCCTCCAGCAGATGCTCCGCCTCCGTGCGCTGGATGGCGAACATCTGGATGAGCGCGTCGATCGCGGCCGGATGCTCTCGTGCGTCGTGCTCCAGATCGACGCGCCGCGCTTCCTGGACAAGGCACGCAATGGTCAGGCGCAGTTCGTCGACTTCAGCACGCGGATGAGGCGTGCGCTCGAATTGTTCGAAGAATCGGGTAAGCGTTTTGAGCATTACGATTAGTGGCCGGTGACATGCGGAGAGTTCCACGAGCGACATTCGCGGGAGCGGGCCGGATCCGGGTCTTCGTCACGACGCCCGAAGGCGCGAACAGGATGACGAATTCGGCGCTCGCTTCCGGCGTGGCTGCTCGGCGCAACCACGGCGCCGAGGGTGTTCCCTCGCCGGACGTGCCATCGTCGAGCCGATACACCCACACTTCGTAGCCGCTATCGAAGCGGATAACGAGGGTCTCTCCGAGTGCCGCGATCACGTCGGCTTTGGTACTCGTGCCGGGCACCACGGCATGCTTCACGCGACTCTGCGGAATAACCTTCGTTGCGAGCGGTGTCACGACCGCGGTCGGAACGACACCCACTGCGCATCCGGCCATGGCAGCGCTGACGCCGAGAGCGAAGCCGATGCGAAGGAGCGCGTTCATCGAGAGCGCACAGCCAATGCTCGGCCCGGCGCATGTCTCACGCCGGAAGCCGCGCGAGCGTCCATGTCTGCTTTCGGCGAGTCGCTCGCGCCCGGAACGGCGCCATCGTCCATGTACTCGAACACGAGCAGCGTATCGTCCGGCCAACCCGGATTGCCGAGCGGCGCATAGTACGTGCGATCGATCAGCACTTCGCAGTCGCAGTACTGGAGCTCGCTCGCCGTCATGGGATTGCGGCTGATGCCCGCGTAGAGCTGATCGACGGGAAGCACCTCCCTGCGATTTCCCGCAACGAGCGTGACGCTGAACAACGGACGGTCCGCAAAAAACAGGTAGTGAACTTCCCGCTGATTGCAGTAGTCCCGCGGCCTCAGGAGTCGCGCGATGTGCCCGAAGAACGGCCGGAAGTCGGAGACGAGGTCCGCTTCGATGCCGACGAGGCATTCCAGCCGCAGATCACCGAGCCGGCGCGTGCCGGCCGGCAGACCGGGCGTGCGGATGTCCGTGCGCCACGTCACGCTGCCGGCGCGGCGATTCGGTGCGACGACAGCATCCTCCTCGAGCGCCTGCGGCACACGCTCCAGCGCGAAGGTCCTGTCCGGGGCGACCTGGACGGGAATCGACACGCTGTCGCTCACGATGCCGAGTGCGATCCCCTGCATGTCCGTTTCGCGGTTTCGGGGCAGGAGCTTGAAGCGCAGGCGCGCCCCCGGAGCAAGACTGCGCCTCTGCTCGAAGACCTCCATGCCCTTGACGATCTTGCGATACGACTTCTCGACCGGATCGCGCAGCGCACGGACTTCGACGGAGGGAAGCATCGCGCCGCTCGCGCGGTCGGTTTGCCGCGCATCGTCCGCACGCAGGTTCGCGGAGCTCAGCGCGATCGCGACCTGAATCGCGACTTTCGCCCGATGCGAGAAGCCCATGTCAAATAGCATAAACGGGACAGACCCGTTTATGTAAAGCGGGACAGACCCGTTTACCCGCGGCCGCGTGCGCGGCAGCCTATCCCATGACATACTGCGCACTGACGCACTTCGCTCTGATCGCCGTACCGGCTCGAGCCGTCACTCATCCACAACGATGCGGCCGACACGAATCGGCGCTCCAACCACCGTCCTCATATGCCATGAGACGCTTTCCCCAAGTGCTTCGCGCATCCGCCGCCGCCTGCCTGTTCGCCGCCGCCGGCGGGTCTGTCGCGGGTCCCGAGCCCGTGTCCGACGACATGCTCGCGCCCCTTACGTCCGCATACGTGCGAGCGGTGAAACCGGGCGAGCAGGCGGAGCTCCACCGCGACCTCTTCGAGCCGGTGCTGCGGCGCATCCACCGCAGTTATGCCCGCGAAGTCGACGTGCCGGCGCTCATCAAAGCGGCGCTGGAAGTGATCGAGCCACTCGCCCCGCAGGCCGCCGAGCCCGCGGAAACCTTCAGGAAGGCAATGAACGCGGCACTGAGCTCGCTCGATCCGCACTCCCGCTATCTCGATGCGCAGGCGCACGGCAATCAGCGCAGCGCGCTCACCGGAAGCTTCGGCGGCCTCGGTCTCGAAGTGGACACGGTGGATGGACTGGTGCGCGTCGTTGCCCCGATGCCCGGCACACCCGCCGCGCGCGCCGGCTTACAGCGCGGTGACTTGATCGTCCGATTCGACGATCAACCCGTGCTCGGCATGGCACTCTCCGATGCCACGTCGCGCATGCGTGGCCAGCCGGGCACCGCGATCACGTTGACCATCCGCCGAGCCGGGCTGGACGAAGAATTCCCGGTCACGCTGGTGCGCGAAACGATCCGCCTTCAGCCGCTGCGGTGGAGCCTGGAGGAGAACGTGCTCGTGCTGCGTCTCGCGAGCTTCACGTCATCCGTAGCCTCGACGATGCAGAAGGCGATCGAAGAGGCGAGCGCACTCGCGACGCCGCGTGCGGTCATTCTGGATATGCGCAGCAACGGCGGAGGCCTGCTGCGTCCGGCGATCACCATCGCAGACCTCTTCCTCAACGAGGGCGAGATTGTCTCGCTGCGCGGGCGCACGTTCGGCAATCAACGCTCGTGGCAGGCGGATCCTGTCGAGTACCTCGCCGGCGTGCCGATGGTCGTGCTGATCGACCGCCGCTCCGCTTCCGCCGCGGAGCTCGTCGCAGCCGCACTCCAGGAGAACGGTCGCGCAACCGTCATGGGCCAGCGCAGCTTCGGAAAGGGCAGCGTTCAATCGATTCTTCCGCTGGGTGGCGAGAAGGGTGCGCTGCGTCTCACCACCGCGCTCTACCACGGCCCGTCCGGGCGTACCGTTCAGCGCACCGGCGTCGGCCCTGACATCGAGTTGATCCCCGCGGGCGAGACGACGCCCGGCACCGCGCGCCGTGAAGCCGACCGGGTGCGCGCGCTTCCGGGCGCGGACGAACCGTCGCCGCCCAAGGCGCGCGTGGAGCAGTCGCGCTGCGCGCTGCCGCGCGAGGCGTTCGACGCCGCGCTCGCCTGTGCGCTCGCTTTTGTGAAGGCGGGCGAACTCGCCCCCTTTCTCGTCGCACTCGAGGCGCAGGAGGCGTCCGGCCGCTTCGATTGACGCGGCCGGTGCTCCGCGGCAAAAATGCGGGGCGAATCGCTGGCCAACCAAAGGAGATCCATGATGCGTGCCATCGCTGTCACAGCGTCGATGCTGGGAGTTGCCGCACTGCTTGGAAGCTGCGCGGGTATGCAGACGGAATCCGGGCCCGCCGGCATGTCCTTCTTCATCACCAGTGCAGGTCCTGGAAAAGGCGCAGACCTCGGCGGACTCGAAGGCGCTGATCGCCATTGCCAGGCGCTTGCCAAAGCAGCCGGCGCAGGCGCACGCGAGTGGCGCGCCTACCTCAGCACGCAGGCCCCGAAGACCAGCGATCCCGGATTCATCAACGCGCGTGACCGCATCGGCAACGGACCGTGGCAGAACGCGAAGGGCGTTGTCATCGCCCGCAACCTCGAAGAGCTGCATTCCCAAAAAGCGAACGTGACGAAGGACACCGCGCTCGACGAAAAAGGCCAGGCGGTCAACGGGCGCACCGAGAAGCCGAACAGGCACGACATCCTGACCGGGCTCGCGCCCGGACGGGACGGCTTTTCCTGGTGCACCGAACGCAGATATGACCTGCGCCAACTGGACCAAAGGCGGCAAGGACGGTTCGGCCATGGTCGGCCACCACGATCGCGACGGTCCAGTCAAGGCCGCGTGGGCGACGTCGTGGAACTCGTCGCACGCGACGCGCGGATGCGATCAGGAGTCGCTCGTCAGCACGGGCGGCGCCGGCCTGTTCTACTGCTTCGCGGCGAAGTGAGGTCGGCCGCACGACGAGAGACGCAGGCGGCTTTCATGGGGCGGCGTTCTGTTCTGCGGCTTGGTGATGAACCGAGCCGCTCGCGAAGCGACAGGCTCGCGCGGGTTTCTTGCGTTGCCGTTGTCAAGCGCGTCGAGACGTCCGAATGACGACGCGTCGCTCCTTCCTGTCGCTCGTGACCGCCGCCTCGGCGCTGCACGGACTCGCCGCGCGTGCGCAGGAACGGTTCTCGCCGTTCGTCGGCAGCAATCCGGAGAACGTGCGCCGCATGGTCGAGCTCGCCGCGCCGGCGAGCGGTGAGACCGTAATCGATCTCGGCTCGGGCGACGGCCGCATCGTATTCGCGGCCCTCGAGGGACGGGCCGGCGTGCGTGGACTGGGCGTGGACATCAACGCGGAGCTCGTGCAGAAGGCCAACGCCGAAGCGAAAGCAAAGGGACTGGCGGGTCGTGCCCGCTTTCTGCATCAGAACGCGTTCGATGCCGAAATCGGCAAGGTCGACGTCATTTTCATGTGGCTCTTTCCGGAGCTGATGCGGTTGCTGCGGCCGAAGATCCTCGCGCAGGCACGCCCGGGCACGCGGGTCGTCGTCGCCACGTGGGATCTCGGCACCTGGCAACCCGACGCGGTCGACGATGCAGGCGGCGCCTCGCCCGCCCTCCGCAAGTGGATCGTGCCCGCGCGCATCGAGGGCGGCTGGGACTGGGAGCTGCCGCTGCGCGATCGCGTGCATCGCTTCAGCGCGCTGTTCGAGCAACGGATGCAGCAGGCCGAAGGCGTCACGCGCGTGGGCAACCGGCGCGAGACCTTTCAGAACGTGATCCTGCGTGGCGAGTCGCTTCAGTTCAGTCTTCGCATGACGCTGCCGGGCGCGGGATACACGCAGCTCGCCTTCGTCGGACGGGTGCGCGGCGATACGATCGAGGGCTCCGCGGACGCGGCCATTCCGGTGCCCGGAGACGGAGACGACGAGGAGGCCACGGACCACGTGCGCGTGCCGTGGCAGGCGCGACGCACGAGCACGCTCGGCTACTTCGCGCCGACGGGAACGAACATCACCTAGAAAATGGGACAGACCCTATTTTCCTCGCAGAGATTGAGACGACGCTGTTGGGACTGAGGAAAATGGGGTCTGTCCCTATTTTCTACCAGGAGCAGCGATATGGCACAGGGTCCGCACAAAATCGAATTCGAGGCGCTCGAAGGCTGGGATCGTTTGCCGGAAGGCTATGCATACGTCGAGGTGGCGGGTGTCGCCTGCGACTCGCAGGATCGCGTCTACGTCTTCAATCGCGGTGCGTATCCCGTCATCGTGTTCGACAAGGAAGGCAAGTTCCTGAACGCCTGGGGCAAGGGCGTTTTCAAGAATCCTCACGGGATCTTCATCGACCACGAAGACTTTCTATGGCTCGCGGACGACAAGGACCACACGGTCCATAAGTTCACGCGCGATGGCGAACGGCTGATGACGATCGGCCAATCGGGCAAGCCTTCGGACACCGGCTACGAGTTGAACAAGAGCCCGGTGAAGCGCGCGGCAGGGCCGTTTCATCGCGTAACCAACGTCGCGGTGCTCAGGAACGGCGACATGTACATCGCCGACGGCTACGGCAACGCGCGCGTTCACAAGTTTTCCGCGAAAGGCGAGCTGCTCTTTTCATGGGGCGAACCGGGAAGCGGCCCCGGGCAATTCAAGCTGCCGCACGGCATCGCGGTGGACAGCGCGGGCCTCGTCTACGTCGCCGATCGCGAGAACTCGCGCGTGCAGGTCTTCACGCCCGAAGGCGAATACGTGCGCGAGTGGGGACGCGAAGGCAAGGGCCCGCTGCTCAACCGCCCCTACGACATCTTCATCGACGCGCAGGACATGCTGCACATCGCCGAAGGCGGCTTCCATAACTACATGATGAAGCGCTCCGAAGGGCCGCTGCCGGCTCACGACGAGACGTTGATCTATCCGCCGTGCGGCCACTCGCCGATCGCGCGCGTGACCGTGTGCGATCCCGACGGCAAGATCGCGGCGCAGGTCGGCGGCGAGAACCCGGTGCTGCCGGGTAACTTCATCGCGCCGCACGGCATCTGGGTCGACAAGCGCGGCGACATGTACGTCGGCGAAGTCGTGTTCAACGCCGGCGCGGTCAAACGCATGGCGCCGCTCAAACCCCACGCGTTTCAGAAGTTCCGCCGGCGCGCCGGTTAGCCGCTCGTCGATTCTGAGCTACGCCAGCCGCGGTGCAGACGCGCTAACCGAACTTGGCGGATTCGCGGGGGTCACGAGGGCCAAGTGCTTGATTAATCATAAGGGGACCCTACAAGGTCTGCACTACACGAGCGTTGCCGCCGCGGCCTGTGCGGCGCTGATTTTCGGCGGTGATTGAGCCGGCAGCGTGAGCTTGAGTTTGTCGAGCAGCAGCTTCAACTCGGGCTCGGGCTGGGTGTAGCGCGTGAAGCTGAGCTCCCGGTCATCGGTGGTCGGCACGTGGACGTCGATCATCTGGACGGCACCGAACTTCTCGAACACCGAGCGCGGGGTGAGCCCTGGCGCCAGTGCTTTCAATTGCTGGCCGAGCGTGACATGCAGGCAGTAGGCAAGGAAGGCGATGAAGATGTGCGCCTCGATTCTCGGCTCGGCCTGATGGAACACGGGGCGGATGGCGAGATCGCTTTTGAGCGTCTTGAACGCGGCTTCCACTTCGACCAGCTGCAGATAGAACTGCCAGAGCTTCGCCGGATCGGCTTCGGTGAGATTGGTGCGCAGCAAATAGCGGCCCTCCCGGCGCCGCGCCTGTTTGAGCTTGTCGCGGTTAAGCCGATAGCTGAAGGTGCCAGCGCTTTCGGCAACGGTGAGCTCGACGAGGCGCCACGCCGTGGGTGTTTTGCTCTTGGCCGCGCCGAGCTTCATGAGCAGCTGATCGCGCGTGAGCTCCATCGTGCTCAACTTCTCCAGTCGCGCCCACAGCCATTTCATCTGCCGGCGGCGCATCGAGCGCTCCTTGGCCACGCGATCGCGGCTCTCGGCGAAGACGTAGAGCTCATCCTCCTGCGCCAGCAGCTTCACCTTCACCTCGGGCCGCGCCTGATGCCAGGGTTGCTCCAGTAGCGCCTGCTCCAAGCGCGTGAGCCGCCCCTTCGGCGTGCCCACCAGGTACTGCACCGGCGGGTCGGCTGCGCGCATCTGCGCCAGCACCTCTTCGGTCGGGATGCCGCGATCCATGCACCACACCCGCCGCGCCTTGCCGTACTGGCCCTCGATGCGCGCCAGGAAGTCTTTGAGCGTGGTCGAGTCGGCGGTGTTGCCCGCCAGCACCTCGTAGGCCAATGGAAAGCCTTGCGGGGTTACCACCAGCGCAATCACCACCTGCACGCAGTCCGGGCGATGATCGCGTGAGTAACCGTAGCGGCGCTTGTCCTCATCATCGAACGGCGGGTCGGATTCGAAATAGGTGCTCGTGAGGTCATACAGGAGCACATCGAAGCGCGCATTAAACAAGTCACGCCAGCGATTCACCAGATGATCGAAGAGCGCTCGCTTGTGCTCGAGCAGCCGATCATGACAAGCGTAGAGCGTGTGGATGTCGGCCGCCGCGTGATCCACACCGAGCAGATCGGCCAGCGCGCTGCGGTCGAACCAGTGCCGGTGCAGACGCCATTCGCTGCCCGGCGCAAGCAGCCGATACACCACCAGCACCGCGAGCACCTGATCGAAACGCGTGCCCTTGCGCGTGGGCGGCAAGCGCGCGCTCCAGAAGCGATCGAGTTGAAGCTCCTGCCACAGCCTCAGCGCCAGCCAGCACGCGCCCCACTGCCGCGGGCGCTCCAGCCGCAGCTGTGCCAGCCGGAGCCGCACCACCGCGTCCTCACCGACGAGCGCCTCACAGCGATCCTCCGCAAACAGCGCCACCGTACGCGGCGCGCGCGTGACCTCGTCCAGCACTTCGATCGAGCGCCGCCAGGCAAGCTCTTGCGACGAATTGATCTCCCCCAGATACAGCACGTGGCGCTGCATCACGCGCCCGCCGCTCACACGCTTGTTCTCAACAATGGAGAAGTAGCGGTGCTCCTTGCCGTCCTTCTTGCGAGTCGTTGCGCGTAGAAACATCTCGACGCGCAATTATCCGCAGAAGTTCACCGTGCGCCAGAGGCAAGGTCTTCACTACAGCCGAATTCGCGCGATTCGCTGGGGCCGCGCTCAGAAAAAACAGTCGGTTACACTGCGCGAGAATGCGAAAATCGAAACGAATCCGCTAAGTCAGGCCAATTCAATCACGGCAGCGTGTAGCCGATGAGATAGCCCGGCTCGCGACACGCGACGAAGCCGTCTGCGTTGCACGTGCCCCAGCCGTGTGTGTTCGCCTGCACCCCGAGTACGAGCTCTTTGACGAAGCTGAAGCTCCGGAAGTCGAACTCCTCGAATTCGTCGCCCCAGCCGAAGCGCGCATCGATTCCGGCGTGAGAGTTCTCGGTGCGCATGACGCATTTGCCCTGGCTGTCGTCCCACACGCCGCTCATTCCGGCGTCGCCGGCCAGAAACCAGCCGGTGGATTCTCCGATCCACGGAATGACGAGGTCCACGTGAGCCCACACGCCATAGCTTACGTGCGAGTGGAAACACGCGCCGCTGCTCTCGATGTTCGTCGTTCCCCACGCGCCGTAGACGATCAGGCGTCTGTTCGAAACGCCGCGGTAGCGCACGTACCGATAATCGAACGAGCTCGCCCCGCCGCCGACGCATGAGAAGAATGGAGAGAGGAAGTACCCCGAGTCGCCCGTGCGGGTGAACGTCTTCACCGCGTTATAGCCGCGAATGGGCGGCATCGGGAAATTCTTCATCTCGTCCTGGGATGCCTGACCCGAGGCAACGCGCGCCGAAAGGAGCGCGGCGGCGGCCACGGCCAGGAAAACGATCCCGCGGAGCGCTGTCATTTCCCCGGCGCCTGCATGGTCCCTGGCAGCACGCCGCCGGCACTCGCTGGCAGCGCCGGCGGAAGCGCCGGCATCGTTGAAGCCCCCGCGGGAGGCACCTCGGGCGCGGTTGCCTGAACCGGCGGCGCATTCGGTCCACGGATTCGCGCTT